>DATHBR010000027.1:0-69581 GCA_035296065.1 Myxococcaceae bacterium
CCAGCTCGGGGTGATCGCCCGCGTCGAGAACGACATGGACCGCGCCGAGCGCCACTTCCGCGAGGCGGTGCGCGCCAACCCCAAGCACCTCGAGGCCAACCACGAGCTGCGCCTCATCGAGATGCGCAAGAAGATTCCGCCCCCCGCCAAGAAGGGCGGCATCTTCCGCTGAGGGTGGGTTCAGGGCGCCTCTCCGCCCACCATCCGCCTGGCCGGGCCTCGGGCCCGCCTCGGGCAGGGGGCCGTAGGGGCCCCGACGAGTGCCTGTCTCCCCTCATACCAGACGAGTGCGCCTCCCCCTCCGCCATTGACATGCCCGGAGAGCGGGCATGATCATCCGACATTCTCCGCGCCGGGCTCCATCGTGAGGCGCCCGCAGCGAAAGGCAATCGAACGTGGCCAAGCAGCACCTGCTCCTGGTCGATGGTGACCCGAAGAGTCTCCGTGTGATGGAGGTCAGCCTGAAGAAGGCCGGCTTCTCCGTGACCACCGCGATCCACGGCAAGGACGCCCTCGAGAAGGTGCAGATCAGCCCACCGGACCTGGTGCTCGCGGACACCAAGATGCCGGAGATGGACGGCTTCGAGCTGTGCAAGACGCTCAAGTCGGACGAGCGCTTCAAGCACATCCCCTACGTCTTCCTCACCAACCAGAAGGCGGTCGAGGCGAAGGTGAAGGGGCTGGAGCTCGGGGGCGACGATTACCTGACCAAGCCCATCTACATCAAAGAGATCGTCACCCGCGTGACGATGATCCTCCAGAAGGCGGACAAGGAGAAGATCGAGCGGCGGGAGACGACGAAGGGCGGGTTCGCGGGGAACCTGGCCGACATGGGCGTGGTGGACCTGGTCCAGACGTTCGAGATCGGCCGCAAGACGGGCAACATCTCCATCAAGGGCGAGCGCGTCGCCACCATCTACTTCAAGGAAGGCCGCGTCATCGACGCGGAGATGGGACGGCTCAAGGGCGAGAACGCCTTCTACCGGCTGCTCAACGCCACCGAGGGCGAGTTCGAGGTCCAGTTCACCGCGTTGGATCGGCCCGAGCGCATCGAGGTCTCCACCCAGGGCCTGCTCATGGAGGGCATGCGCCGCCTGGACGAGTGGGGCCGCATGCTCGAGCAGCTGCCGCCGCTCGAGACGGTGTTCGAGATCGACTACCACCAGCTGGCCGAGCGCCTGTCGGAGATCCCCGACGAGGTGAACGGGCTGCTGCGCCTGTTTGACGGCAAGCGCACGCTGAGCCGCGTGGTGGAGGACTCGGACTTCGAGGACCTGGCCGCGCTGGGCATCATCAGCAAGCTGTACTTCGAGGGGCTGATCCGCGAGCTGGGCAATGTGCCGCAGGAGCCCATTCAGAGCGGCAAGCCCGGCATCGAGGAGTGGCTGCACGCCGCCGCGCCGCCGCCGCCTCCTCCGGCGGACCCGCCCGCTCCGCCTCCGGCCGCCGTTGCGCCCACGCCCGCCCCCGAGCCCGTCCAGGCTGCCAAGCCCGCGCCCGCCGCCGCCGCTGTGGTGCAGACGCCCGCGCCCGTCGCGGCGGTGCCGCCCGCGCCTCCGCCCGCGCCGGAGATGCCGCTGCCGGTGCCGGTCGAGCCGGCCACGCAGTCTCCGGCCGAGGCCACCGCGGCGGTGCCCCCGCCTCCCGCGGTGCAGCCGGCCAACGTCGTCGTCTTCCAGCCTAAGCCCCGGCGCTCCAACGCGCCCGCGGAGGAACTGCCCGCGGTGGCTCAGCCCGCGCCCATTCCTCCGGCGGAGGAGGGCTCCTCGTTCCTGGTGGAGCCTCCGCCCGAGCACCGCGCTCAGGAGCACGCGCGGCGCAGCCTGCTGCTGGACTGGAGCCGCGTGGACACCGACGGCCTGGGCTCGGCGAGCACCTGGGCGCCGATTCCTTCGTGGTCTCCCTCCCGTGGCAACGGCTCGAACCCGGCCCCGTCCGCCGCGACGCCGCCCACGGCGCCTTCGGCCGTGGCGGTGCAGTCCGAGGCCGCTTCGCGCGCGCCCATCTTTGGCGGGGCCGCCACGGGGCCCAACCCGTTGCCGGCCGTTCCTCCGCCCGCGCCCGCGCCGCCCTCTGAAGAGGTGACGCTGGTCAGCGGCCCCACGCCGGTGGCGGTGCCTGCCAGCAAGGAAGAGCCCGCGGCCGATGCGCCCGCGCAGCAACTCGCGCTCCCTCCGTACCCGGGCCATGGCGCGCCGGAGTCCGCCGCCGCGCCGAAGTCCACGCCGACGCCGGCGCCCGTGGCCATTGATCCGCCCAAGCCGGCCAAGCGTGAGGAGCCGCAGCTGCCCACGCTGGACTTCCGGACTCCGCCCGAGCCGGCGAAGTCCACGCCGCCGAAGAAGCCGACGCCTGCTCCCGCGCCCGTGGCCAAGAAGGACGAGGCCATCGACGAGCGCGCGCTCGCCGACGCGGTGAAGCCCAAGCGCACGGGCCTGTACGTGGGCGTTGGCATCGCGGCCATCGTCATTGGCGCCGCGGTGGTGGTGATGCGGGGTGACTCGGGCTCGACGGATTCGCAGCCGCCGCCCAAGCCGCCGGCGCAGGTCACCACGGACACGAAGCCGCCCGAGACGCCTCAGCCGAACGAGACGGCCAAGCCGCCCGAGCCGGTGAAGCCGCCGGACGCGGTGGTGGTGACGCCGCAGCCCGAGACGCCCAGGCCCACCGAGACGGTGAAGCCTCCGGACACGGCCAAGCCGCCCGACGCCGTCGCCGTGACGCCCAAGCCCGAGGAGCCCGAGGAGACGCCCGAGCCCACGCCGGATCCCGCCAAGCCGGTGGATCCCGAGGCCGAGTACGCCAACTCCATCAAGCAGGCGAAGTCCGCCATCGTCAGCGGGCGCTACAAGGCCGCCGCGTCGAACTACCGCAAGGCCATGAAGTTCAAGCCGGGCTCGCTCGAGGCCAAGGAGGGCCTGGGCTTCTCGCTGGTGATGGGCAGCACGAGCGACTCGGCCTACCGCGAGGCGGCCAAGCTGCTGCAGGACGCCGTCAAGGACAGGGACGCCAGCGCCCGGGCCTGGTTCGCGCTGGGCATGGCGCTGCAGGTCACCGAGCAGAAACCGCAGGCGGTGCAGGCTTATAAGAAGTACCTTGCTCTGGAGCCCTCCGGGAAGTTCTCCTCCGACGTGCGCCTGGCGCTCAAGCAGCTGGGTAGCAACTAGGGGCGGAGGGCTCGGGCCCTTGCTGGCCTGAGAGGTCACCGCCTTGCTCGTTCTGGGACTGGAAACCAGCTGTGATGAGACCGCCGCCGCCCTCGTGGAGGACGGCCGGCGGGTGCTCTCGGACGTCGTCTCCACGCAGGTGGACATTCACCGGCGCTGGGGCGGAGTGGTGCCGGAGCTGGCCAGCCGCAACCACATCGTCCAGGTGATGCCGGTGCTGCACGAGGCGCTCACCCGCGCCGGCAAGACGCTGGCGGACGTGGACCTGATCGCCGTCACCTCGGGCCCGGGCCTCATCGGCGCGCTGCTGGTGGGCGTGCAGGTGGCCAAGACGCTGAGCCTCGCGCTGGGCAAGCCCTTCGTGGGCGCCAACCACCTGGAGGGCCATCTGCTCGCGGCCCGGCTGCTGGAGGACGCGCCCGAGCCTCCTTTCCTGGGGCTCATCGTCTCGGGCGGACACACCAGCTTCTACGAGGTGCAGGACTACGGGCGCTATCGCCTGGTGGGCAGCACCCGCGATGACGCGGCCGGCGAGGCGTATGACAAGACGGCGCGCATCCTGGGCCTGCCGTACCCGGGCGGACTGCCCATCGATCAGCTCGCGCGCAACGGCAACCCCGAGGCGATTCGCTTCCCCCGGGCGCTGCCGCAGCATGACTCGTTCGACGTGTCCTTCTCGGGGCTGAAGACGTCGGTGCTCAACCACGTGCGCAAGCATGGCGTGCCCGAGGGCCAGGCGCTGGCGGACCTGTGCGCCTCGTTCCAGGAGGCCGTGGCGGACGTGCTGTCGAAGAAGTTCGTGGCGGCCGCGCGCCAGCTGGGCCTGGAGCGCATGGTGCTCTGCGGCGGCGTGGCGGCCAACTCGCGGCTGCGGGCGCTGTGCCTGGAGCGCGCTCAGGAGCGCGGGCTGAAGCTCTACCTGCCGCCGGTGCGGCTGTGCACCGACAACGGGGCGATGATCGCCGCCGCGGGGTACGAGGCCTATCGCCGGGGGCTGCGGGGCGACGTCCGCCTGGCCGCGGATCCCGCCTGGCGCATGTGACGCAACGGAAGGGGAGCGACCTTGGAATCGCCGCGAGACATCCTCAAGCGCCACGGGCTGCACGCCAAGTACAGCTGGGGACAGAACTTCCTCGGTGACGAGCGCGCGCTGCGGGAGATCGCCGAAGCGCTGGCGCTGCGCGAGGGTGAGCCGGTGGTGGAGCTGGGCCCGGGGCTGGGGCACCTCACGCGCTTCCTGGCGGCCACGGGCGCGCGTGTCACCGCGGTGGAGAAGGACCGGGACATGATCACCGTCCTGGAGAAAGAGGCCATCCCCGGGGTGACGGTCGTCTCGGGCAACGCGGCGACGGTGAACTTCGCCCAGGTGGCCGGAGTGCCCGAGGTGGCGGTGGCGGGCAACCTGCCGTACCACCTGACGAGCTCCATCCTCTTCCAGGTGCTGGAGCAGCGCGCCCAGGTGACGCGCGCCGTCTTCACGCTGCAGAAGGAAGTGGTGGAGCGCCTGGCGGCCGAGCCCGGCACGCGGGACTACGGCCTGCTCACGGTGCTGCTGGGGCTCTACTTCGACATCGATCAGGTGGCCATGCTGCCGGCGCGCCTGTTCCACCCGCCGCCGAAGGTGGACTCGGCGGTGGTGCGGCTGACGCGGCTCAAGGCGCCGCGGGCCCCGGTGGTGGACGGAGATCGCTTCATCCGCCTGGTGAAGGCGGCCTTCGCCCATCGGCGCAAGACGCTGCTCAACTCGCTCAAGTCCGATCGCGTGCTGGCCACGCCCGAGCAGTACGCCACGGCGCTGGAAGCCGCGGGCATCGATCCCACCCGCCGGGCCGAGACGCTGTCGCCCGAGGAGTTCGCCGCGCTGGAGCGGGCGCTGGGCCCCACCGCTCCTGGCTAGCGCTCGCGCAACCCCAGCAGCTTCACCAGCCCACCCTGCTGCTCCAGGAACGCGCGGAACTCGTGCTCGGGAATGCGCATCCGGGCCAACACTCCGCGCAGAATCTCCTCCACGCTCCCGTCCTTGCGGCGCTTGAGCTCCAGCGCCGTCTTCAGCAGCACCACGCCATAAAGAGGATCTGGCTCCACGGCGGGAGCGGGCCGAGCCTTGGATTGCGTGGACTCCCGGTGCTCTTCCAGCCGCACCACCGTCTTCGCCCGCTGCCGTCCGCTCATCGCGCGCGGACCGTACGGAAACGCCCCCCGCAGCGTCAAGCGACAGCGCGTCCAGATGCCCGACAGGCTGGCGAAATTTTGCCCCCTCGCGCCGCGCGCGATCTGTGGTATCGCCCTGCGCCCGGCCGGAGCTCCCCAGCTTCGCGTTCGGTATTCCCGAGGTCGGGAGGCCTTCGGCGGATGGACTACCGTTACATCGTGGTCGAGGGGCCCATTGGCGTGGGCAAGACGAGCCTCTGTAACCTCGTGGCCGAGCGCTTCAACGCGCGCCGGGTGCTCGAGGTATGGGAGGAGAACCCGTTCCTCTCCAACTTCTACTCGGACCGGCAGAAGTACGCGTTCCAGACGCAGCTGTTCTTCCTGCTCTCGCGCTTCAAGCAGCAGCAGGAGCTGTTCCAGCAGGATCTGTTCAGCTCCGTCACGGTGAGCGACTACCTGTTCGCCAAGGATCGCATCTTCGCCTGCCTCACGCTCGATACCCACGAGCTGGCGCTTTATGATCGCGTGTTCGAGGCGCTGGGGGCCCGCGTGGCCAAGCCGGACCTGGTCATCTACCTGCAGGCCAACCTGGACGTGTTGCTGCACCGCATCAAGCGGCGCGGGCGCGAGTTCGAGCGCAAGTTCGACCCGGGTTACCTGCAGGAGCTGGTGCACGCCTACAACGACTTCTTCTCCCACTACACGGACACGCCCCTTCTGGTGGTGAACACCTCGGACATCGACTTCGTGAACAACGAGGCGGACCGGGAAGGCCTGATGGCGGCGGTGCTCAAGGCCCGGCAGGGCGGCACTCACCACTACGCTCCGCAGGCGGCCAGGCGAGCCTAGGGGCTGTCCACCATACGATTGGCGCACCGGGGGATCCCCACGCAGCCCCCGAGGGCGTTAGAGTGCACTGAAGCCCCCGATCGATCCCCCAGGGACGGCGAGGGGTGAACAGTTGCCGCATACCGTCAACCCGCTCTACCCACCAGGAGGTGAACCATGAAGGACAAGGTCACCATCCATACGCTGAAGCGCCTGAAGCAGAGTGGCCAGAAGATCTGCATGGTCACCGCCTACGATGCCACCTTCGCCCGGATCCTCGATGAGGCGGGCGCGGATGTGATGCTGGTAGGTGACTCGCTGGGCATGGTCGTCCAGGGGCATGACTCCACGCTCCCGGTGACGATGGACCAGATGATCTACCACTGCCAGGCGGTGAGCCGTGGGGCCCGGCGGGCGCACGTGGTGGGCGACATGCCCTTCATGAGCTACCAGACGTCGGTGGAAGCGGCGGTGCGCAACGCGGGCCGGCTCGTGGCCGAGGGTGGCGTGGGCAGCGTGAAGCTCGAGGGCGGCGCGGAGTTCGCCGAGACGGTGGCCGCCATCACCCGCGCGAGCATTCCCGTCATGGGGCACCTGGGGCTGACGCCTCAGTCGGTGCACAAGATGGGCGGCTACGTGGTGCAGGGCAAGGATGAGCAGGCCGCGCGGAAGATCCTCCAGGACGCGCAGGCGCTCGAGCGCGCGGGCGCCTATGCCCTGGTGCTCGAGGGCGTGCCGATGGAGCTGGGCCGGCAGATCACCCAGCGCCTGAGCATCCCGACGATCGGCATTGGCGCCGGAGTGGACTGCGACGGCCAGGTGCTCGTCTGTTACGACCTGCTGGGCATGAACCCGGACTTCAAGCCCAAGTTCGTCAAGCGCTACGCGGATGTGCACGGCACCATCGTGGGCGCGGCCGGAGCGTTCTTCTCCGAGGTGCGCGCCGGCACGTTCCCGGACGACGAGCACTCGTTCCACTCGAAGACGCTGCGGCTGGTGGCCTCCAACGCTCAGCCCGAGGCCACCGAGGCCACCGAGCCCGGCGAGAAGGTAGGCCCCATCTACGGAGTGCCAGTCTAGCGCCATGGCGCCCCAGGTACTCCGCACGGTGGCTGAGGTGAAGGCGTGGGGCGAGGCCCTGCGCCGTGAGGGCCAAAGGCTCGCGCTGGTGCCCACCATGGGGTACCTGCACGAGGGCCACCTGTCGCTCATGCGCGAGGGCCGCCGCCATGCGGACGTGGTGGCCTCCTCCATCTTCGTCAACCCCACGCAGTTCGGTCCCCGCGAGGACCTGGGCCGCTACCCCCGGGACTTCGAGGGGGACCTGGCCAAGTGCGCCAGCGCGGGCGTGGACGTCGTCTTCGCGCCCGAGCCGGGCGCCATGTATCCGCCGGGCTATCAGACGTATGTGGAAGTGACCGAGGTCAGCAAAGGCCTGTGCGGAGACCGTCGCCCCGGACACTTCCGCGGCGTGGCCACCATCGTCACCCAGCTGCTGTGCCTGTTCCGGCCCCACGTGGCGCTCTTCGGTGAGAAGGACTACCAGCAGCTCCAGGTCATCAAGGCGCTCAACCGCGACCTGCACCTGGGGGTGGAGATCCTCGGCATGCCCACGGTGCGCGAGCCGGACGGACTGGCCATGAGTTCGCGCAATGCCTACCTCTCCGCGGAGGAGCGACAGCGCGCGCTCTCCATCTCCCGGGGGCTTGCCGCGGCGCAGGCCCTGTACCGCTCGGGCGCCCGGGGGGCGGTGGCGCTCGTTGATGCGGTGCGTCGAGAAATCCGGGCGGCGAACCTTCGGGAGGATTACGTTGAGCTGGTGGACGCCGAGCTGTTGACGCCCGTGGCGGAGGTGCGTCCGGGCCAGCCGGCGCGGCTGATCGTGGCCGCTTTCTGTGGGACGACGCGGCTGATCGACAACCAGCCTGTCGGGGCGTAGGGGAAGCGCATATGTCTGGGGTCAAGGCGAAGGCGGCGGGCGGAGCGGCGAGCGGGCACATCAAGGTCATCACCGAGAACCGCAAAGCTCGCGCGGCCTACACCGTGGACGAGAAGCTCGAGGCGGGCCTGCAGTTGACCGGTAGCGAGGTGAAGTCCCTGCGCGACGGCACCGCCAACCTCTCGGACGCCTACGCGCTGCCCAAGGGCGCCGAGCTGTATCTGCTCAACGCCCACATTGGCACCTACAAGCCCGCCAACCTCTTTACTCACGAGCCCACCCGGGGGCGGAAACTGCTATTGCACCGGGCCGAAATCGATCGGTGGGCAGCGAAGGTGCGCGAGCGGGGTTATTCCATCATCCCGCTTGTGCTGTACTTCAAGAACGGGCGGGCCAAGGTGGAGCTGGGCCTGTGTCGCGGTAAGTCGCACGAGGATCGGCGTCAGGACATCAAGGAACGGGAGACGAAGCGGGAGATAGAGCGGGAAGTGCGCCGCCGTTGAGGCGCGCTCCGCCCCCGCCACGCACAGGATGGACACGAAGGGTCCTGACAAGAAAGAGCGCCTGCTGGCGGCCCTGGACCAGGGGCTGGTGATGATCCACCTGGATGCGCGCCGCCCCGGGGTGAGTGTGCCGTCGCACCTGCGGGGTGAGTCCCACCTGCGGTTGAACCTCTCGTACCGCTTTGATCCGCCGGATCTCTCGGTGACCGACTGGGGCGTGCGCTGCACGCTGAGCTTCTCGGGCTCGCGCTTCACGGTGGCGGTGCCCTGGTCGGCGCTGTTCGCCATCGCCAGCCACGTGACGAAGGATCTGTTCTGGATGTACCCGGACGACATGCCGCCGGAGCTGCTCCAGCAGACGATGGTCACCAGCAAGGTGCCCACGCCCGAGATGGCGCCCGCTCCGGTGCCCGCCTCGGCTCCGGCTCCGGCTGCCGCCTCGGCCGAGGCCCGTCCCCGCGCGGTGCTGCGCGAGGTGCCGGGTGAGCGCACCGAGCCGCCGCCGCCCGAGGCCGAAGGCCCTCGGGACGAGCCGCCCACGACGCCTCGGCGGGGCCACCTGCGCGTGGTGAAGTAGCCGCCTCAGCGCTTCTGCAGCCGCACGTCGAACTGCGCCGGAGCCCCTCCGGTGAAGGTGCCTTTCCACGGCTTGTAGCCAGGCAGGGACACCTGCACGGGGATCTCCACGCCCTGCGGGTACTCGTTGTCCATCATCAGCGGCGTGGTGCCCTTGTCCACCCCGTCCACGCGCACGTGCGCGCCCTCGGGCTGGCTGCGGATGATGAGGGGCGGCAGCTCGATGGTGGTGCTGGAGCCCAGGGTGCTGCGCACGGCCTCCTGCGCGCCGGGCAGCAGCCGCTGCACATGGGGCAGGGCGAAGTAGCCCGCCACGCCGAGCACCGCCAGCATGCCCAGGCGCAGCGCCCACCGGCCCCAGGGGCTGCGGCGCTCGGGCTCCCACATCGTCTCGGGGCGGGCCCGGCGCTCCTGCAGCTCGAGCCGCTCTCCGGGCACCTCGGCCACGGTGGGGGCGGCCACGAGCGGCGCGGGCCGGTTGACGGTCATCGACGCGGCGCAGGTGTCACACGGCGCGTAGGCGGAGGGCAGGGGCGAGTCGCACCGCACGCAGCGGAAGGAAGTCCCAGCCGCCGTGGGCGCCCGCGGGAACTCATGGGCCGGCACGAGCTCGAGCGCGGGCTCCTCGGAGAGGGGCGCGGAGGCCTGGCTCAGCTGCCGGGCCTCGGAGCCGGGAGCGCCTGACGCTTGGAGCTCGAACACGGCCTCGGCAGCGCGCTCGGGAGCGGACGGGCGGACCGCTGGGATGTTTCCGCTGGGCCGGGTGGCCGCGAGGGCCGTGGTGGCGCGAGGAGAGCCGAGCCGGCCGCTGGCGCTGATCTCCGTCGCGCCGCGCGTGGCGCCGGCCTGCTGGGAAGGGTCAACGCCGCGCAGCCCCTCGGGAGGCGCGGGGGGCGCAGGTGGAGCCGGAGGCGCCATCTGCTCGACGGCCGCGCGCGCGGCCTCGGCCTCCTCGAGCAGGGTGGGGGGCAGGTTCAGCCGGGCCAGGAAGGAGGCCAGGGTGTGCGAGGTGGCGGGCTCTCCCGCGCGGGCCAGGTACATCGCCAGGGCCTCGGCCATGGCCTCGGGCTGGGCAAAGCGCGCCTCGGGCGACTTGGCCAGCGCGCGCATGACCACCTCGACCAGTGGCTCGGGCACGCCGCTCAGGGGCGGCGGCTCCTTCTGGGTAATGGCCATGGCGACGATGATCGGATCCTTCGCGTCGCTGAAGGGGTGCTCGCCGGTGAGCAACTCGTAGAGCACGATGCCCAGGGAGAACTGATCACTGCTCGAGGTGGCGGAGGCGCCGGTGATGACCTCGGGCGCGGCGTAGGAGGGCTTGCCCTTGAAGACGCCGGGCTGGGTGCCGTGAGAGACGCCCTCCAGCTTGGCGATGCCGAAGTCGGTCACCTTCACCTCGCCCTCGCGCGAGATGAGGATGTTGGACGGAGAGATGTCCCGGTGCGCCATGAGCACCGGCCGCCCGTTGTGCAGGCGCCGGTAGGCGTGGGTGAGGCCCGCCAGCGACTGCAGGGCGATGAAGGCCACCAGGTGCGGCGGGAAGCGGATGCCCGCCCTCTTGGCCCGGCGGATGAGCGCGCCCAGGTCCCACCCGTTCACCAGCTCCATCACCAGGAAGAGGCCGTCTGGATCGCTGCCCACGTCGTACACGCTGACCAGGTTCTGGTGGTGCAGGTGGGTGGCCAGCCGCGCCTCGGACAGGAACATGCTGACGATGGCCTCGTCCTTGGCCAGGTAGCGCAGGATGCGCTTGATGGCCACGGGCTTCTCGAAGCCCTCGGCGCCGCGCGAGATGCCCAGGAACAGCTCCGCCATGCCTCCAGAGGCCAGGGGCCGCACGAGCCGGTAGCGTTCGTTCACGGCATCTCTCCCGTGTCCTCAGTCCTTCGGCTGGGTGATGTCCCGCAGCAGCCGCCAGGGGTAGATGCCGGTGCCGTGCCCATCACTGAAGGCCAGCGTCAGCGCGTAGTTGCCCACCGGCTGCAGCGACTGGATGCGGATGTCCACGGGCACGCGGTTGGGGTCCAACGTGCGCTTGTTCGTCCACTCATCCACGCACGCGGCGCAGGGGCATTGTTGGCGCAGCACCTGCGCGGTGGCGGCGGTGCGCGCTCCATCATCCCACGTCAGTGACAGCCCCGAGGCGTCCGGCGCGAGCTGGACATCGGTGGCGGTGACAGGCTTGGGGGCCGGCTTGATGCGATCCCAGAAACTCACCGGCTCACCTTACCTGAAACTCACGAGGCCAGCTTGACTGGCTGACGGTGGCCCTCCAGGCGCACACCCTTGTTCTGCAGCACGCGGCGCAGCGCATCCACCACCTGTGGATCCAACTGCACGCCGCTGAGCTTCTTGAGGATCTCCATCGCCTGCTCCAGCGGCATGGCCTTCTGGTAGGGGCGCGTGGAGGTGCAGGCGTCGAAGGTGTCCGCGCACGCGACGATGCGCGCCAGCATGGGGATGTCCTCGCCCTTGAGCTTGTCCGGGTAGCCCGTGCCGTCCCAGCGCTCGTGGTGGCTGCGCACGCACGCGCGCACCGAGGCCAGGAAGCTCACCGGGCCGATGATCGAGTCTCCAATGGCCGGGTGCTCGCGCATGATGGCCATCTCCGCGTCGGTGAGCCGCGACTGCTTGCAGAGAATGGACTCCACGATGCCGATCTTCCCAATGTCATGGAGGATGCCGCCGTACTGAAGCTGCTTGAGCTGGCGCTCGGTCAGCTGCAGCTCGCGGCCGATCTCCACCGCCACGTCTCCCACGCGCTGGCTGTGGCCGCGGGTGTACGCGTCCTTCGAGTCGATGGAGTTGGCCAGGGCGACGATCGTCTCCAGGTAGCCCTGCTCCAGGCTCTCGTAGAGCCGGTGGTTCTCCAAGTCGTACGCCATGAGCTGCTTGCTCATGTAGTTGAACGTCTGCGCCAACTCGCCCAGCTCGTTCTTGGAGCTGATCTTCACCTCGGCGCCGAACTTGCCGCCGGCCAGCTCCAGCGCCTTGGCGGTGAAGTCCTTCAGCGGGCGGGTGAGGTTGCGCGAGAACACGGAGGCAAGCACCAGCGCCACGAGGATGGCGGCGCCCAGCACCAGCAGCAGGCGCCGCTCCATGGACTCCACCTGGTGGTAGGCCTGCACCACCGGCTGCTCGGAGACGATCGCCCAGTCCAGCTCGGGCAGCACCGTATAGGCCGACACCGTGGCCTCATCGCCCTTGCCGAAGTTGCCCACGTGGAAGTGCTCCGACTCGGGCGAGTGCTGCAGCTGCTGGAGCAGGTGCACCACCGGGCCGCGCTGGGAGATGTCCGTCCCATCCGGCAGCGCCGCGCCGCCGGCCACCAGGTGCCCGTGGCGGTCCGCCACGTAGAAGAAGCCGTTGGAGCCCACCTTCTCCTGGAGCAGCATCTGCTTGAGGCCCGCCAGCGACACGTCCGCGGCGATGTAGCCCTTGAGCGGCTCGCTCACGGGGAAGGCCAGCGTCAGCACGGGCACGCGCTGGGCCTGGCCGGTGAGCCACTGCACCTCGGAGTAGTGCACCCGGGTGCCGCCCTCCAGCAGGGCGCGGGCGCGCGCCTCGTGCTCGGCCACCGCCGTGGGCTTCATGTCGCTCACGGCGAAGGCCTGCAGCCCCGGCACCCGCTGCTTGTCGGCGGAGAAGATGGTGATGGCCAGCACCTCGCGGTGCTGGGTGAGCACCGAGGCCAGCAGCGCCCGCTGCTCGGCCTGGGGGCGGGTGAAGAAGCCGGTGTTGGCCAGCCCCACCACGGCCTGCGAGGGCTCGGACAGGAAGTTCTCCAGCTTCAGCCGCAGCTGTTTGACCCGCTCCTGTGCCAGCTCCTGCGCATCGCGCACGAGCAGCTCACGGGTGTGGGACACGGACAGCCACCCCACCATCACCGTGGGGATGATGCTGGCCACCAGCATCAAGAGGAGGATGGCTTTGAAGAGGCGCACGCGTTCTCGTCCCCGCTACTTCCAGTCCGTATCGCCAACATGGAGCATGACCTGATCCTCGATCAGCTCGAAGAAGCGCTCGGCGGATGCATCTGATTTCTGGCTCTCACTGACTGCTCTCACCACCCACCGATAACGGCCAGCGGGCAGGGGTGGCAACTGCCACTGCGTCGTGGTGAGCACGTTGCGCAGCGCGGGCCCCTTGGCGGGCAGCACCTCCACCTCGTACTGCTTGGCGCCCGCGACGGCTTGCCACGACAGCCGGATGGGGCCCAGCTTGCCCTTGACGGGCGTGAGCCGCAGCTTCTGGCCCTCCGACGGGCTGCGCGGCGCGGGCGACTCCAGCGGCTTCTCTGGTGGAGGCGGCGGCTTGCCCTTTTCCACGCGCAGCGTCTCACCGGGGTTCACCGGCTGCGTCACGTTCTCGGCGCTCACCCGCACCGAGGGCCCCGTGCGCACCGCCACGGTGGTCTGCCCAGCCTTGTCCACCTTCACCTGGAAGCTGGAAGGGCTGCCCTCCGCGGGAGCCAGCAGCGTCCACGCGCTGTCGGCCGCGATGGCCGATGACACGTAGTCCGCGGCCTGGAAGTGCGCCTCGGCCTCGCGCAGCTTCGCCGAGGCCTCCTCGCGCTGGGTGGCCTGGCGATCCGCCTGCGCCACGGCGTTGCGCGCGGACTCCAGCGACTTCAGCGCCCGGGCCCGCTCCGCCTCGGGTGGCAGCTTCAGCGTGGTGCCCGCCGGCACCGTGTCGGAGGTGAGGTTGTTGAGCGCCTTCAGCTCGCTGGCGCCCTTGGCGTCTCCCAGCTCGCGCTGGGCCACCTGGGCCAGCGACTCGCGCTCTTTGACGACCACCTGGCGCTCGGGGGCGGTGCCCGCCAGCCAGACAAGGAGCAAGAGGGCGCCTCTCATTGGAACACGATCTCCCTTCCGGCCTGGATGGTGGCCGACGGCGTGGACACGGAGATCGACTGCGTGGCCGGACGATCCAGCGTCGCGTCCACCTGGCCCTGGATGATGGTGAGGTCCGTGCGCTGCTGGCCGGGCCGCGTGCGCGTCTCGGCGATGCCGATCAGCGCGTCCTCGCTCAGGTTCACCACGCCGCCGTTGGCGAACACCACGCGCGCGCTGGCGCCGCCCGCGGTGCGCACCTTGTCATTCTCGAACAGCGGCAGCCCCTCGCTCGCGGCGAGCCAGTCATCGCCCACCGCGCGTTTGAGCTTCACATCGCCGCGCAGCTGCTGCAGGTGCGCGCGCGGCACCGGCGCCTTGAGCGAGTTGGCTCCGGGCACCGGCAACTTCTCATCGGCGGTGCAGCCGAAGGGCAGGGCCGTCAGAGCAAAGGCGAGGAACATGTAGGGGCGGCGGCCGTTCACGGGAGAGTTTCCAGGCGCGCAGTCTAGCCGGGAAATCCCTCCGCTCGCACGAGCCCCAACAATCATTCACGCCTGCTACTCCACCAGGCGGCGGTGCTGGAGGCAGGGCAGGTTGCGGCGGATGCGCCCCTGCAGCTCGGGATCCACCGGCGCCAGCGCCAGCCCCTCGCCCTCCGAGGCCCGCGCGGTGACCAGCCCCCACGGATCAATCACCATCGCGTGCCCATAGGTGATGCGCTTGTCGGAGTGCCGCCCACCTTGTGCGGGAGCAAACACGTAGCACTGGTTCTCGATGGCGCGGGCCCTCAGCAGCACCTCCCAGTGGTCCTTGCCCGTCATCAGCGTGAAGGCGGCGGGCACCGCCAGCAGGGTGGCGCCCTGCTGGGAGGTGAGGCGCCGGTACAGCTCCGGGAAGCGCAAGTCGTAGCAGACCGACAGGCCCAGCTTGCCCACCTCGGTCTGCGCCGCCACCACCTCGGTGCCCGGGGCCACCGCCGCGGATTCCTGATAGGTGGCACCGTCGCCTACATCCACGTCGAACAGGTGCATCTTCCGGTAGACGGCCAGGCGCTCACCGTCCGGCCCGAACAGGACGCTGGTGTTGAAGAGGCGGCCGCCCGGGGCCCCGGTCTCCAGCACGGAGCCGGCCAGCAGGGTGATGCGCCGCTCGCGCGCCAGCTCCGCCATGCGCGACAGGGTGGGGCCCTCCAGGCTCTCCGCGGCGCTGGGGCGCTCGGGCTCGGAGCCCATCCACGAGAAGTTCTCGGGTAAACCCACCAGGCGGGCGCCCAGGCTGGCGGCCTGCCGCACCAGCCGGGTGGCGGCTTCGAGGTTGTTGGCCTTGTCCGCGGTGGACACCATCTGGGCGGCTGCGATCAGGTGCATGGCCTCGTTATAACCCCGAGGGCGCGCATGGAACCCTTGGGAATCATTGTCCTTGGGCGTCATGTTTTGCCCAGAGCACGGGTGCGTCATCCTTTACACGCCGCTTGGGCGTGTGCTAGGGGACCCGCCCGACATTTTTCGACGGCAGTTCTTCGAAAGGTGGGCCGATGTGCCCGCTTTTCTTTTTTTGGAGCCAGGTTTCCGGACGCATGGCGGAGAGCAACTTCAAGCAGACGGTGGAAGAGCGGGCGATGAGCCTGCTGGAGCCCATCGTTGCGGGCGAGGGTCTCGAGCTGGTCGATCTCGAGTTCCTTCGCGAGCGGGAAGGGTGGGTTCTCCGTCTGTTCATCGACAAGCCAGGTGGTCGCGTGGGGTTGGAGGAGTGCTCGCAGGTGTCCCGGGCGGTGGACCCGATCCTGGACGTCGAGGACTTCGTTCCCACCGAGTACAACCTCGAGGTCTCCAGCCCCGGGGTCAACCGGCCGTTGAAGAAGCCGGCCCACTACGAGCGGGTGAAGGGGCAGAAGGTCAAAGTGAAGACCTTCGGTCCCATCGGCGACCCGCCCCGCAAGAACTTTACTGGCACGCTCGCCGAGGTGACAGCAGAGGACATCGCGGTGGAAGTGGAGGGGGCGGGCAACTTCCGCATCCCCTTCAGGGACATCGCCAAAGCGAACCTGGAGTTCGAGTTCTAGCCGCCGACATACAGGGTGCGCCGTGAAGCGGCGGGCCCGTGGACCCTTTTAGGAGAAGATCATGCCTGCTCAAGCCAACCCCAACATCAACCTCAACCTCGTTCTCGACCAGGTGGCCAAGGACAAGGGCATCGAGCGGGGTGTGCTGATCGCGACCCTCGAGGACGCGATGAAGACCGCGGCCAAGAAGCACTTTGGCCAGGACCGCAACCTGGAAGCCAAGTACGACCCGGACAAGGGCGTGGTGGAGCTGTTCCAGGCCATCGTCGTGGTGGACGAGATCAACGATCCCATCCAGGCGGTGAACCAGATTCTGCTGGGCGAGGCCCGCAAGAAGGGCATGGAAGTGGAGGCCGGCGACGAGCTGGTGTTCCAGATCTTCTACCGGGACGAGGACGCCGCCGAGGCCAAGGCGCAGGACGATCAGTACGGCGACATCCTGCGGCTGAAGACGTTCCGCCGCGGCTTCGGCCGCATCGCGGCGCAGACGGCCAAGCAGGTCATCCTGCAGCGCACCCGCGACGCCGAGCGCGAGAACGTCTTCAACGAGTACAAGGACCGCAAGAACGAGATCGTCACCGGCATTGCCCGCCGGTTCGAGCGCGGCAACATCATCGTGGACCTGGGCCGCGCCGAGGCGGTGCTCCCGGTGCGCGAGCAGGTGCCGCGTGAAACCTACCGCCCCGGCGACCGCGTGCAGGCCTACGTGCTGGACGTGCTGCGCGAGTCCAAGGGCCCGCAGATCGTCCTCAGCCGCGCGTCGGTCAATCTGCTGACGAAGCTGTTCGAGATGGAGGTGCCCGAGATCGCCGAGGGCATCGTCGTCATCGAGGCGGCGGCGCGCGAGCCGGGCGGCCGGGCGAAGATCGCCGTGAGCAGCCGGGACTCGGACGTGGACCCGGTGGGCGCGTGCGTGGGCATGAAGGGCAGCCGCGTGCAGGCGGTGGTGCAGGAATTGCGCGGCGAGAAGATCGACATCGTGCCCTACGACGAGGACCCCGCCCGCTTCGTGTGCGCCGCGCTGGCGCCCGCCGAGGTCAGCCGCGTCATCATCGACGAGGCCAACCACGCCATGGAGCTCATCGTCCCGGATGATCAGCTGTCGCTGGCCATCGGGCGGCGCGGGCAGAACGTGCGCCTGGCAGCCCAGCTTACCGGCTGGAAGCTGGACATCAACAGCGAGAGCCGCGTGCGCGAGATGCGCGAGTTCGCCAACCGCTCGCTCGGCTCGCTGCCCGGCGTCAACGAGATGCTCATCGAGACGCTCTACGCCCACGGCTTCCGGCAGGCCAAGGACGTGGCCGAGGCCAGCCCCGACGTGCTCTCTCAGATTCCGGGCCTGGACCCCGCTCGCATCCCCGCCATGCAGGAGGCGGCGCGCAAGCAGATGGTGGACGACGCCGCGGAGCTCTCTCGCATGGACCACGAGCGAGAGGCCGCCCGCATCGCCGAGGCCCGCCGTCATCCCGACGAGCTCAATCAGTCCGAGCGCATGGCTCGCGTGCGTGGGCTCGGCGAGAAGACCATCGAGGCGCTCATCTCCTCCGGCTACAAGACGGTGGAGGACATCGCCAACGAGAAGGACATCCAGAAGCTCGGCGACGTGCCGGGCGTTGGTATCAAGAAGGCGCGCCAGCTCAAGAGCGCGGCCGAGAACTACCTGGTGGAAGAGGCAAAGCTGCGCGCGGAGCTCAACTCCGAGCGCGGCCTGCCTCCTCCCTCCGCGTCCGGGGGCGCGGAAGTCGCCAAGTCCCCGTAAGCCGTACGGCCGGAGCCTGGGATGAGCCCAAAGTCCCATTCCGGTCCCAAGCAGGGGCCCTTGATTGAAGGGCCCGTGCGCAGCTGTGTGGGCTGCGGCGCCAAGCGCGCCCAGGCCGAGCTCACCCGGGTCGCCTTGGACCCGGAGGGGGAGGTGGTGGTGGACAAGGAGAGGAGGTTGCCCGGCAGGGGCGCCTACCTCTGCGGCGCCGGATGTCTGACGGCGGCGCTCAAACGGAAGGCCTTCGGGCGGGCCTTTCGGGGAAGGGCGGGCAAGGTTGACCCGCTGAAGCTCGAGCAGGCGTGGGAGCCTCGTTCGGGTCCTCGAGGGGTGGGGTAGGGAGTGGGTGTTACTGACCACTCGCACACATTTTTGGATTAGGGTGCTGCGCCCCGGAGTCGGCGGAGCAGAAGGCCAAGCAACGTATGTCGAAGAAGCGCGTTCACGAAATCGCCAAAGAGCTCAAGAACCACGGCATCGAGCTCGACAATAAGGAGGTCGTCACCGAGCTCGCGGGGCTGGGTTACGACGTCAAGAGCCACTCGTCTTCACTCGATGACGATCAGGCCACGGCCGCGGTCCAGAAGATCCTGGACAAGCGCAAGCCCAAGCAGGCCGCGGCCCCTGTCGCCGCCAAGGGCTTCGTGGTGCGCCGCAAGGTCGGCCCCACCACCAGTGCCACGTCGGGCGACAGCCCACAGGACTCGCAGCACCAGTCCTACGCTGACACCTCGCAGGCCGAGCAGGCCGCCGAGGCTCCGTCCGCGCCCGCGCAGGCTGAGCCCTCCTACGAGGCTCCCGCTGCCGCCGCGCAGCCGGAGCAGGCCGCCGAGGCCCCGCGCGCCGCGGCTCAGCCCGAGCCTGTGACCGAGGCTCCGGCCGCTGCCGCCACGGCCACGCCGTCGGCGCCCGCTCCCGAGGCTCCGGCCGCCGCTGCCGCCACGGCCACGCCGTCGGTGCCGGCCACCGAGGCTCCGGCCGCCGCTGCCGCCGCCACGCCGCCCGCGCCTGCCGCCGAGGCTCCGCGCGCCGCCGCGCCGGTTTCCAACCCGCCTGCGCGGTCCCCTGTTCAGGAGAGAAGCTCTTTGCCCAACACTCCCCCCTCTCGTTCGGGTGTTCCCCCGACGATCCGGACTCAGGCCACCGTCATCTCTCGCCCGGCTCCGGGCATGACGGGCCGTCCTGGTGGCCCGGGTGGTCGTCCGGGTGGTCCCGGCGGTCCGGGTGGCCGTCCCGGTGGTCCGGGTGGCCAGGGTGGTCGTCCGGGTGGCCCCGGTGGTCCGGGTGGCCGTCCCGGTGGTCCGGGTGGCCAGGGTGGCCGTCCGCCGCAGCAGTACAACCGTCCGGGTGGCCCGGGCAGCTCGGGCCCCGTGCGTCCCACGTCCACGGGCATGGGCGCGCAGGCCTCGGCCTCGCCCACTCAGCCGGGCCAGCCCTCGGTGATGGTGGGGGGCATTCCGCACGCGCCCTCGCCGCAGGATCAGCGCCAGCTTCGCCCCACGGCGACGCAGGCCGTCGTCATCTCGCGCCCGCTCATCCAGGTGCGCCGCGTCACCCCCACGACGACCGCGCAGAAGCAGTACCCGATGGCGCCGGGCAAGAAGGCCATCGGCGAGGTGCGCGAGTTCAAGGTCGTCCCGGATCACGCCGGGCGGGGCCGCGAGCTGGTCGACGTCTCGAAGAACAAGGACAAGGCGCCGCGCAAGCGTGGCGGGCCCAATGACACGTCCATCTCCAAGGCGGAGCTGACGGACCTGGTCTGGGGCCGCGTCAACATCCCCGTTCGCGGCAAGAAGAAGAAGCCGACGAAGAAGGGCGCCAAGACGCAGATCACCCAGATGGCCGAGGAGAAGAAGGTCATCAAGCTGCAGGAGGGCATCAGCGTGTCCGACCTGGGCCAGCGCATGGGTGTGCGCACCGCGGACATCATCAAGAAGCTGATGGGCCTGGGGAAGATGGCCACCGCCAACCAGATGGTGGAGGCGGACACCGTGGAGCTCATCGCCACCGACTACGGCTGGAAGGTGGAGCGGGTGGGCTTCGAGGTGGAGGACTACCTGCCCGAGGTGGAGCTCAAGGCCGAGGACGAGCGGACCCGTCCGCCGGTCGTCACCGTCATGGGCCACGTCGACCACGGTAAGACGAGCCTGCTGGACGCCATCCGCTCGGCCAACGTGGCCTCGGGCGAGGCGGGCGGCATCACCCAGCACATCGGCGCCTACAGCGTCACCACCAAGCGCGGTGACCTGACGTTCCTGGACACGCCGGGCCACGAGGCCTTCACGTCCATGCGCGCCCGCGGCGCCAACGTGACGGACATCGTCATCCTGGTGGTCGCCGCCGACGACGGCGTGATGCCTCAGACGGTCGAGGCCATCAAGCACGCCAAGGCGGCCGAGGTGCCCATCGTCGTCGCCATCAACAAGATGGACGTGCCGGGCGCCAACCCGGACCGCGTGAAGAAGGACCTGGCCAGCCACGAGTTGGTGCCCGAGGAGTGGGGCGGTGACACCATCATGGTGCCCGTCTCCGCCAAGCAGAAGATGAACCTGGACCTGCTGCTGGAGAACGTGGTGCTGCAGGCCGAGGTGCTCGAGCTGACCTCCAACCCGGTGCGCCCCGCCGTGGGTGCCATCATCGAGGCGAAGCTGGATCGCGGCCGTGGCCCCGTGGCCACCGTGCTGGTGCAGGAGGGCACGCTGCGGCTGGGCGACGCCATCGTCACCGGCACCCACTACGGGCGCGTTCGCGCGATGAACAACAGCCGTGGCGAGATGGTGAAGGAAGTGCTCCCGGGTTACTGCGCGGAGGTCATCGGCCTGTCGGGCGTGCCCACCGCGGGTGACACCATCAACGTGGTGGCGGACGAGAAGGCGGCCAAGCAGATCGCCGATCACCGCGCCATGAAGGAGCGCGCCACGGACCTGGGCAAGGTCAGCCGCGAGACGCTCGATCAGCTCTTCGCCAAGACGAAGGCGGGCGGAGGCCCCAAGGAGCTGCGCGTCGTCATCAAGGCGGACGTGCAGGGCTCGGCCGAGGCCGTGAAGCAGGCGGTGCAGAAGCTCGCCACCCACAAGGTGAAGGTGGAGGTCATCGACACCGGCGTGGGCGCCATCACCGAGTCGGACGTGATGCGCGCGGCGGCCTCCAAGGGCCTGGTGCTGGGCTTCAACGTGAAGCCGGAGTCGGGCTCCGAGGCCGCGGCCAAGGCCCAGGGCGTCTCGCTGCAGGGCTACAGCATCATCTATGAGCTCATCGACGGCGTTCGCGTGGCGATGGAGGATCTGCTGGAGCCCATCCGCACCGAGCGCAAGCTGGGCCGGGCCGAGGTGCGCAACACCTTCAACGTGCCGAAGCTGGGCACCATCGCCGGCGCGGCGGTGCTCGAGGGTGTCATCAAGCGCGGTGCCTTCGTGCGCCTCATGCGCGAGAACAAGCAGCTGTTCTCGGGGAAGATGGCCTCGCTGCGGCGCTTCAAGGACGACGTCAAGGAAGTGGCGCAGGGCTTCGAGTGCGGTATCGGCATCGAGAACTACAACGATCTCAAGCCGGGCGACATCATCGAGGCCTACGAGATCGAGGAGACGCGCCAGAGCCTGACGTAAGTCCCCTGTTGCCCGCGGCGCCGTTCACCGTTGGCCCCGGCGGTTGGCCTATGTGCCACCGCCGGGCAGAGGGCCTTGCCTCATGTTCGTGTGTGTCGCACGTCTCACGCTTCAGATTCCCGAGAGCGGTTCGCTCAAGGCCAAGCGCCAGGTCCTCCGCCGTGTGACGGAGCGGGTGAAGGCCCGCTTCAACGTCGCCGTGGCCGAGGTGGATGACCAGGACCTCTGGCAGAAGGCCTCCATTGCCCTGGCCGTGGTGGGCAACGAGCGCCGCCACGTGGATGAGCAGATGGAGAAGATCATCCACTTCGTGGAGGAGATGTACGTCGCTCCCCTGATGTCCCGCGAGAAGGAGATCCTCGCCTTCGGGGACAAGCTCTTCCAGCACGAGCTGCCGCCCGTCAGGGCCGCGGCCGATGAAGACGGGGATGACGGGGAAGAAACGGAAGAGGGTGGGGAGGGCTTGAGCCCCGATGAGCTGATTGCCAGCTTGAACCGGGCGGAGCGCTCCATGGCCGAGGCGGAGGGAATGGGAGACTGGGAGTCACGGCACGGGGAGCGGGAGGGCGCTAGCAAGCCTGCTCGCTCCAGCCGCGGCGGCCCCATCACGCTGGATGAAGCCCGGACACGCGCGCGCAACCTGCGCAACCCCCGGGACTGGGAGAAGAAATGAGTACGCATTCTCGACCGGAGCGCGTGGGCCAGGAGATTCAGGCCGCCATCGGGCAGATCCTCTCGCGGGGCGATCTGAGGGATCCGCGCATCGGCTTCATCACCATCACCGGGGTGAAGGTGTCTCCGGACCTGCGCGTGGCGCGCGTCTTCTACTCGATGCTGGGCACCGAGAAGGAGCGCGAGGACACGCAGAAGGGCCTGGAGGCCGCCAAGGGCTACGTGCGCCGCGAGGTGACGTCGGTGGTGAACCTGCGCGTCTCCCCGGAGATTTTCTTCTCCTTCGACGAGTCCGTGGGCGAGGGCGACAAGATCGACCGGCTGCTGCGCGAGGTTCGCCAGAAGGAGGGCTGGTAACCGCGTCGGGTGGCGTCCATGATGGACGTAAGGAAAGTCATGGACGGCGTACTCGTCATTGATAAGCCCAAGGGTCCCACCTCGTTTGACGTGGTGCGGCAGGTGCGTTTTCTGCTGAAGGTGAAGAAGGCGGGGCACACCGGCACGTTGGACCCGATGGCGACCGGAGTGCTGCCCATCTGCCTGGGCGATGCCACCAAGGTGGCCGGCTTCATCACCGAGGGCGACAAGGCCTACGACGCCACGGTGCGCCTGGGCATAGAGACGGACACGCAGGACGCCGAGGGCAAGGTGATGGCCGAGGCGCCGGTGCCCGCGCTGACGGCCCCCATGCTGGAGGCGGTGCTCTCGCCGTTCCGGGGCACCTTCGAGCAGGTGCCGCCCATGTACTCGGCCGTCAAAGTGGGCGGCAAGCGCCTGTACGAGCTGGCCCGCGCCGGTGAAGAGGTGGAGCGGGCGGGCCGCCAGGTGACGGTGTACGAGCTGACGCTGCGCGACTTCTCGTCCAACACGCTGCGGCTCTCGGTGCGCTGCTCCAAGGGCTTCTTCGTCCGCACGCTGGCCTATGACATTGGCCGGGCGCTGGGCTGCGGAGCCCACCTGGAGGCGCTGCGCCGCACCATGAGCGGCCCCTTCACCCTGGCCCAGTCGCTGCCGCTGGACGAACTGCCGGCCCTGGCCCAGGAGCGCGAGCCCGTGGCCCGCCGGCTGCTGACGGTGTCCGAGGCCCTGGTCAATCTGCCCTCCATCCGCGTCAGCGCGGCGGAGGCGGTCCGTGTCTCCCATGGCGTGCCGCTGGAGGCCTCGCCCATGGAGGGCCGGCTGCGCGTGCTGGGGCCGGACGACAAGCTGCTGGCCGTGGCCGAGGTGGTGAAGGGCCGGCTGAGCTACCTGCGCGTGCTGGTCTGACGGGAGCTGGGTGGCCCGGGCGCTCGACATCACCGTGGTGGTGGCTCCCAGCCTGAGGCCCGCTTTCGAGGGCCGGCTCGTCGTCACCCTGGGCATGCCCGCCACCGCCACCATGGGCGACGTGCTGGAGTCCCTGCTGCGGCTCTACCCTCGCACTCAGGCCCTGCTGGCCGGGGACAGGGGGGCTCCCGGCGGGCGCTACCTGCACGTGGCGCTGGATGAGCACTCCAGCCGCGAGCTCGCTCAGGGCAAGCCGGGGCTGGCTGCTGGACACAAGGTCTTCCTCTTCGCCCTGTCCCGTCCTCCAGCAGGCAGACAACCAGGCCTATAAGGTTGACCGGTTGTGGGGGCGAAGCTTATAAGCGCCCGGATCGTTAGAAGGGAAAGGCCCGGTCTGTACCCCTCCGCGGACCGCGGCGCCTCGTCTGTTCCACCGGAGTGGGTTGAAGAAGAGAGAACACCATGTCGTTGCATCAGGAGCGAAAGGCAGACCTCGTCACGAAGTTCCGGACCCACGAGACGGACACGGGTTCCCCCGAGGTGCAGGTGGCGCTGCTGTCCGAGCGCATCAACATGCTCACCGAGCACTTCAAGACGCACAAGAAGGACCACCACTCCCGCCGCGGCCTGCTGAAGCTGGTCGGTCAGCGCCGCCGGTTGCTGGACTACCTGAAGACGAAGGACACCGCGCGCTACCGCAAGCTCATCGAGGGCCTCGGTATCCGCAAGTAGGCTTGGTTTTCCCGGGGCGCTGGCATTCACCAGCGCCCCGCGCATTTTGTTGGCTGTAAAGAGGCGGGGCGGCGAAGGAGCAAGGGTGAGGAGGCTGTTGGAAGTTTTGGTTTCCGTTCGGAGTGGCTGACCCCGGTCAGCCCCCGCGATCAGGGATCAAAATTCCGCAGAGTCCCTGCCGGCGCTCTCCAGGCGCCCCTAGTGAAGTCAACCCGCAGTCAGACCGCGGTTGCCCGACTCCGCCTGTCCAAGGCCCGGCGACCGCTCATCACCCGAAGCCCTCCGGGACGTGGACCCAACCCTCGCGGGTGCGAGGCGGGACACGCACGGCAGAGGCCTTTCAGGAAGCAGAGACAAGGACATGCTGAAGAAGAGCGTCAAGATTGGTGACAGTGAGCTGAGCATCGAGACGGGCCGCCTGGCCAAGCAGGCCGACGGTTCGGTGGTGGTGCGCTACGGCGACACCATGCTGCTGGTGACCGCGGTGAGCGCCAAGGAGAAGAAGGACGTCGACTTCCTGCCGCTCACGGTGGAGTACCAGGAGAAGCTGTACTCGGCGGGCCGCATCCCCGGCAGCTACTTCAAGCGCGAGGGCCGCCTGACGGAGAAGGAGACGCTGGCCAGCCGTCTGGTGGACCGCTCCTGCCGCCCGCTGTTCCCGGAAGGCTACGCGTACGAGACGCAGGTCATCGCCAGCGTCATCTCCGCGGACCCGGACAACGAGGGTGACATCCACGGAATTACCGGCGCCTCGGCGGCGCTGTGGTGCTCGGACATTCCGTTCAACGGCCCCATCGCCGGCATCCGCGTGGGCCGCCTGGACGGCAAGTTCGTGGCCAACCCCACCAGCAAGCAGCGCGAGCAGAGCGACATCGATCTGATCATGGCGGTGAGCCGCGAGGCCATCGTGATGGTGGAGGGTGGCGCCGAAGAGGTGAGCGAGGCGGACATGGTGGCCGCGCTCGAGTTCGGCAAGCAGGCCGTGCAGCCGGCGCTGGACATGCAGGACGAGCTGCGCCGCACGCTGGGCAAGACGGTGCGCGCGTACGACAAGCTGGCCTCGGTGGACGAGGGGCTCAAGGCCAAGGTGCGTGAGCTGGCCTGGGACGGCATCGTCAAGGGCTACACCATCAAGGAGAAGGCGGCCCGCTACGACGCGCTGAGCAAGGCCAAGAAGGAGGCCATCACCAAGCTCAAGGAGCAGATGGCCGAGGCCTTCACCCCCACGGTGGAGAAGCACGCCAAGTCGGTGGTGGAGGACCTGAAGTACGAGCACATGCGGCAGATCACCGTGGACGGTGGCCGCATTGGCGCCCGTGGCCACGCCGAGGTGCGCGGCATTACGTGCGAGGTGGGCGTGCTGCCGCGCACCCACGGCAGCGCGGTGTTCACCCGCGGCGAGACGCAGGCCCTGGTCGTCGCCACGCTGGGCACCAGCGACGACGAGCAGCGGCTGGAGCTTTTGGGCGGCATGGCCTTCAAGCGCTTCATGCTGCACTACAACTTCCCGCCGTTCAGCGTGAACGAGACCAAGCCCCTGCGCGGCCCCGGCCGTCGCGAGGTGGGCCACGGCGCCCTGGCCGAGCGCGCCCTGCGCAACATGGCGCCCAAGAGCGAGAGCTTCCCGTACACCATCCGCCTGGTGTCGGACATCCTCGAGTCCAACGGCTCCTCGTCCATGGCCTCGGTGTGCGGTGGCACGCTGGCGCTGATGGATGCGGGCGTGCCCATCAAGGCGCCGGTGGCCGGCATCGCCATGGGCCTGGTGAAGGAGGGCGACAAGATCGCCATCCTGTCGGACATCCTCGGTGACGAGGACCACCTGGGCGACATGGACTTCAAGGTGTGCGGCACCAGCAAGGGCATCACGTCCATCCAGATGGACATCAAGATCACCGGCCTCACCACGGAGATCATGAGCCGCGCGCTGGAGCAGGCGCGTCAGGGCCGCATCCACATCCTGGGCGAGATGCTCAAGTCGATGCCCGAGGCCCGCAAGGAGATCAGCCAGTACGCTCCGCGCATCACCACCATCCAGATCCGTCCCGAGTACATCAAGAACGTCATCGGGCCGGGCGGCAAGGTCATCAAGGACATCATCGCGCGCACGGGCGCCGCGATTAACATCGAGGACTCGGGCCGGGTGGACATCGCGAGCGCGAACAGCGACGCGGTGAAGGCCGCCATCGCGATGATCCAGGCGCTCACGCGCGAGGCGGAGATCGGGAAGATCTACACGGGCACGGTGCGGAAGATCGCCGAGTTCGGCGCCTTCGTGGAGCTGTTCCCGGGCACCGACGGCCTCATCCACATCTCCGAGCTGTCGGACAAGCGCGTGAAGAGCGTGTCGGACGTGCTCAAGGAGGGTGACGAGGTGCTGGTGAAGGTGGTCAGCATCGACAAGACGGGTAAGATCCGCCTGTCGCGCAAGGAGGCCATGGCCGAGCGCGCCGCCGCCCAGCAGCAGAACGCGGCTCCTCCGGCCGACGGGGCTCCCTCGGCCACCCAGCCGGACGCCAAGGCCTAAGCAGCCGTAACAGCAAGGGCCTTGAAACGGCGCCCTCTTCCACCCAGGTGGGAGAGGGCGTTCGTGTTTCCGGGGGGGGCTTGGCACGCGAGGCCAAGAGGGGAAAGATCCTCCCGGCGGCCCGGGCGTTGAAGGCCCGAGCACGCTCCTGGAGCCTCCTTTGTCCCTGCACCCGCTGACGCCTCCCGCCACGCCATCGGGTCCCCTGTCGGGGGTGTCGCGCTTCATTGGCGCGTTCCGCTGGGCCTTCATGCCGCTGGGGCTGCTGGCCCTCATCGCCGTGGGAGTGCACGCCGCGGCGGACACGCTGGATGACCGGCTGCTGATGCTGGTGGACCGGATGGACTCCGCCTTCGACGGGCTGGTGGGCGCCTCCAACGTCACCGCGGGGCTGGTGGACCTGATCACCCTGGAGCAGCGCACCCGGATTGCCCGGGGGCTGGCGCTGGCGTGGGAGCTGTCCGTGGACCTGGTGCTGGCCCTGCCGGCGCTGGGCTACCGCGAGTCCCGGGCCCGTGAGGAAGAGGAGCCCTGGCGCAAGTACATGGCGCAGCAGCCGGACACGCGCCCCACCTGGCGGCAGCTCTTCCAGCGCTCGCTGCGCAAGCCCACCACGATGCGCTGGACGCGGCCGGTGGCCACCGCCGCCGTGGTGCTCGCCGGGGCCTGCGCGGTGGCGCGGCTCGTTCAGGGCACGGTGTACCTGGCCTGGCGCGAGCTGCTGGGTGACGGCGCGGCGGACATGGCGGCGCGGGGGCTGGCCATCGGCGCGCTGGTGGGGATCCTCGGCACGCTCGGGTGGCGCGCGGTGCTGCGAAACCTGCAGCACGCGGACACCGTCTCCGAGGAGAACGTGAACAACCGCCTGCAGGCGCTCTCGGTGGGGCTCGTCGGCTCGGCCCTCGCGCTGCCCCTGGCGCTGGCCGCGGTGCTGGACGCCGCTCCCGTCTTCTCTTTCCTGCGCTGAGGAGGCTCCGTGTTCTCACGTAACGCACGCGGCCTGCTCGACTTCCTGATGGCCGCCCTGTGCCTCTGGGCCGCCTACCACCACACGCCCGCGGGCGCGCTGGTGCGGCGGGGCGCGGCCTGGGCCACGGACAGCCGCAGCACCGCCCGGCCCCTGCTGGCCTACTACGATGGGGTGAGCAGCTCCGGGGTGACCACCTCCGCGCTCGTTCCGGATGCTCCGCTGGCGAAGCCACTCTCGGACACCGAGGCGCTCGCGTACGGCACCCACCTGGCGCTCAAGGGCCTGCAGCCCAAGGCCCGTCAGAACGCGCTGGCGCTGGCCACCGAGCTGGGCGTGCCGCCCGAGTCCCTGCTGGATGAGGCCCAGGGGCCCGCCGCCACCCGGAAGCTGCTGGAGGCGTTGGCGGGGGAGTTCCCTCCCGAGGAGGCCCGCCTCGCCGCCGTGTTCGCTGGCCGCGTCCCCGCGCGCTACGCCCTGGACCGGGTCTCGGCGGAGGGCGGACTGCCCACGCTGGAGCGCATCTCCCGGCAGCTGCCGCCAGGCTTCGAGGACGCCACGGTGGGCGCGTCCCAGGCGCTCGCGCTCACCACCGCGTTCGGCCTGAAGTGGCCCGTGTCGGAGCTGGCGCGCATCTCCAGCCCGTTCGGCTACCGCATCCACCCCACGCTGCGCACGCGCAAGCTCCACACGGGGGTGGACATCAGCGTGCCCGAGGGCACCGAGGTTCGCGTGGTGGAGGACGGCACCGTGCGCCGCGCCAGCGAGGACTCGGTGAATGGCAAGGTGCTCATCATCGACCACGGGCGCGGAGTGACGACGGCCTACTGCCATAACTCGGAGCTGCTGGTGCGCGTGGGGCAGCGCGTGGCGGTGGGCGAGCTCATCGCGCACTCCGGCAACACGGGCCGCTCCACGGGCGCACACCTGCACTACCAGCTCGAACTGGCCTCGCAGCCGGTGGACCCCTTGCGCTTCCGGGCGGGAACGCGCCCCTTGGTCAGCCAGCCCCAGCCCTGATCAAGGAGCCTGGCCGGTGAGCAGCCAGCCCTCCTTGCGGAGGGGCGGAGGGGAGGGCGCGAATTGAAAGCGTCCATTCCTGGATGGCACCATCCGCGGCCGCCGCACCTCTGCCCTCCCGTGACCCACTCCGCTCTCGCGCTGTTGCGCCGCAGGCTTTCGCCCGCGGGTGCCAATCCCCGTCCATCCGCGCCTCACGTCTCGGGAGACACGCCGCCTGCGGTGAAGGCGCCCCCCAGCAGGCTGCGCCGTTCGCTCCGGGCCTCGGTCGCCGAGGGCGTGGTGGCCGAGTGGGTGATGGCCTGCGCGGGTGGGGCCGTCATCACCGGCTGGGCGTTGCACCTGGGCTGTGGTCCCCTCGGAGTGGCGCTCCTGGGCGCGCTGCCCTTCCTGGCTCAGTTGATGCAGCTGCCCGGCGCCTACCTCACCTCCCGCTTCGGCGCTCGGCGCATGGCGCTGATCACCGTGGCGCTGTCGCGGCAGGCCTTCTTGCCGCTCGTGGTGCTCCCCTTGCTGCCCATCTCGCTCGAGGCCAAACGCGCCGTGCTCGTGGCGGTGGCCGCGGCGCACCACGGCCTGGGCATCCTCTGCAACAACGCGTGGGTGACCTGGATGGGAGCGTTGGTGCCCAGACGCGTGCGCGGGCGGTACTTCGGACGGCGCACCGCCATCTCCACCCTGGCTGGCTCACTCGCCGTGCTCACCACCGGCACCTTCCTGGACGGCGCCCTCCACTCGGACCGCACGGGCCAGGGCCTTGCCGCGCTCGCGCTGGCCGCGTGTGTTCTGGGCGCGCTGAGCACCTGGATCATGTCGCTCAAGCATGACCCCAGTGGTGGCGCTCGGCCCTCGGCCTTTCAGGGGGCCCGCATGCTCCAGCCGCTGCGGGACCGGGCCGCTCGGCGGCTCCTGGCGTACGGGGTGACGT
This sequence comes from Myxococcaceae bacterium, assembly GCA_035296065.1. Classification (GTDB taxonomy): domain Bacteria; phylum Myxococcota; class Myxococcia; order Myxococcales; family Myxococcaceae; genus DATHBR01. Next base: position 29,538 of record DATHBR010000027.1, read on the forward strand.
GGAACATGGCCCTTGGCTTCGCCGCCCCCTTCTTCAGCCTCTACCTCCTTCAGGACTTGAAGCTCGGCTTCACCCTGGTGGCCCTTCAGGGGGCGACCACCGCGCTGTCGCGCATGCTGGGCGCGCCCCTGTGGGGCCGGCTCATCGACCGCGTTGGCGCGCGCACCGTGCTCAGCGCCTGCACCTGGGGGCTCACGGTGAGCCCGGTGCTGTGGGTGCTGGCGGGGCCTGAGCGCTGGTGGCCCATTGCCCTCGACGCGGTGTTGGGCGGCGTACTGCTCAGCGGCCACGGGCTGGCCGCCTTCGCCTTGCCTCTGGCGGTGGCCCCCGCGAGGGAGCGGCCCTTCTACCATGCGGCCTTCGCCATGGCGGGCGGCGCGGCCTTCGCCCTCGCCTCGGCGAGCGGGGGAGCCCTGGTGCAGTCGCTCCCGCCGAGCCTCGTCGTGTGGGGCTTGCCTTGTACTTCGCTTCAATTCACCTTCCTGGTCTCCGTGCTTATCCGCGCGGGGGCCGCGCTCAGTTCCAGACATCTGCTGGAGCCACGGCCGGTTGCTCCACAACCGGGCATCAGGGAGGACAGCCCCACCCGTCGGGGCACGGTGCCTACTCTTGCAGCATGGGCAGCCAGGACACGACGCGAACCATAGGCGTATCCGAGCTACCGGAGGCCACTCCGGCACCCGATGAAGCTTCAGGGGGGACGCAGGACTCCGAGGGGGGAGTGCGCGGCTACCCGCGTCCGCAGTTGCGGCGTGCGGGGTGGCGGAACCTCAATGGCACCTGGGACTTCGCCCTGGATCCGATCGGTCGCTGGTCCGTGCCGGCCGAGGTGAACTGGAACGCCCGCATCCGGGTGCCCTTCGCTCCGGAGACCGACCGCAGCGGCATCGCCGACACCGGTTTCTACCGGGCCTGCTGGTACCGCCGCACCTTCGAGCCGCCCAGGCTGGGCGCTCAGGATCGGTTGGTGCTGCACTTCGGCGCGGTGGACCACGCGGCCACCGTCTGGGTCAACGGCTCGCGCTGCGCGCACCACGAGGGCGGCTACACGCCCTTCAAGGTCGACATCACCGATCTGCTTCACCGCGACGGCCCGCAGGAGATCGTCGTGCGCGCGGAGGATGACCCGCACGATCTCGCCAAGCCGCGAGGCAAGCAGGACTGGCAGCTGGAGCCACACTCCATCTGGTACCCGCGCACTACCGGCATCTGGCAGACCGTGTGGCTGGAGCGTGTGCCCGTCACCCGCATCGAGAGCCTGCGCTGGACGGCCAACCTCTCGCGCTGGGAGCTGGGGCTCGAGGCGCACATCGAGGGCACACGCCCCGACGGGCTGCGCCTGGATGTGGTGCTCAGCGTGGAGGACACGCTGCTGGCCCGCGACTCGTACACGGTGGTGGTGGGCGAGGTGTACCGGCGCATTGCCCTGTCCGACCCAGGCATCGACGACTTCCGCAACGAGCTGCTGTGGAGCCCCGCCTCGCCCACGCTCATCTCGGCCCGGCTCGAGCTGCGCGGCGCCAATGGCGAGCTGCTCGACTCGGTGGAGAGCTACACCGCGCTGCGCTCGGTGTCCGTGCAGGGCGACCGCTTCGTGCTCAACGGCAGGCCCTATCCGATGCGGCTGGTGCTGGACCAGGGCTACTGGGACGGCACGGGCATCACCTCGCCGGACGACGCGGCGCTGCGGCGCGACGTGGAGCTGGCCAAGGCCATGGGCTTCAACGGGGTGCGCAAGCATCAGAAGATCGAGGACCCGCGCTACCTCTACTGGGCCGACCGGCTGGGGCTGATCGTCTGGGAGGAGATGCCCAGCGCCTACCGTTTCACCCGCCAGTCCGTCGAGCGCGTCACCCGCGAGTGGCTCGAGGTGATGGCGCGCGACTACAGCCACCCGTGCATCGTCGCCTGGGTGCCGCTCAACGAGTCCTGGGGCGTGCCCAACCTGCCGGACAACGCCTCCGAGCGGCACTACGTGCAGAGTCTCTTCCACCTGACCCACACGCTGGATCCGGGGCGTCCCGTCATCGGCAACGACGGGTGGGAGAGCGTGGCCACGGACATCATCGGCATTCACGACTACGACGCGGAGCCCGAGCGGATCGCCGAGCGCTACCACTCGCATGACGTGCGCTCGCACCTGTTCATGCGTGAGCGGCCCGGCGGGCGGATGATCGTCCTCGATGGCCACCCGCACGCCAACCATCCCATCGTGCTGTCCGAGTTCGGCGGCATCTCGATGGCGCGCGGCGGCAACCCGGGGCAGTGGGGCTACTCGATGTGCGAGGGGCCGGAGGATCTGGCCCGACGCTACAAGGCGCTGATGGACGTGGTTCGGTCGCTCGATCTGTTCGCGGGCTTCTGCTACACGCAGTTCGCCGACACGTACCAGGAGGCCAACGGGCTGTTGTACTCGGACCGCACGCCCAAGTTCCCCATGGAGCAGATCGCCGCGGCCACCCGGGGCCCGCGCTTCTTCAGCGATCTGTCCATGCCTCCGGCCCCGCCCAAGCGCTCGCGGCCCAACACCGGCACTGGAGAGCCCTCACATGAAAGCCCCCAAGGATGAGACGCCCGGCTTCCAGACGCTCTATGGCCAGCCCCCGAAGGTCCGGGTGCGGGCTCCCGGGCGGGTGAACCTCATCGGCGAGCACACCGACTACAACGGCGGCTTCGTGCTGCCGATGGCCATTCCCCAGCAGACCGAGGTGGAGCTCGCCCCGCGCGAGGACCGCACGGTGCGCGCCTTCAGCGCCAACCTGAGCCCGGACAAGCGCCAGGGCCAGTACACGCTGGGCGAGGAGAAGGTGGGCCTGGGCTGGATCGACTACATCCAGGGCGTCACCTGGGTGCTGCGCCGGGAAGGCTTCGACGTGGGAGGCTTCGATCTGTGGGTGCGCTCGGATGTGCCGCCCGGCAGCGGCCTGTCCTCCAGCGCCGCGCTCGAGGTGGCGCTGCTGCGCGGGCTGCGCGAGGCCTTCCGGCTGAAGATCGATGACGTGCTCATCGCGCTGCTGGGGCAGAAGGTGGAGAATGACTTCGTGGGCGCGCCCGTGGGGGTGATGGACCAGATGGCCTCCAGCCTGGCGCAGGGCGGCGCCGCGCTCTTCCTGGACACCCGCACCCTGCAGTACGAGCGCGTGGCGTTTCCTCCGGGCGTGGATCTGATCATCATCAACTCAGGCGTCACTCACGCGCTGGTGGGGGGCGACTACCGCACCCGCCGCGCCGAGTGCGAGCGGGCCGCGGAGCAACTCGGAGTTCCCCAGCTGCGGGACTTGCCCGAGGACCAGCTGCCGCGCGCGATGCAGCTGGCGGATCCGCTGGGCCGACGCGTGCGCCACGTCGTCACCGAAAACGCCCGGGTGCTGGCCACCGTGAAGGCTCTGCAGTCGGGAGATCTCGCCGCGCTGGGGCCGCTGATGTACGCCTCGCACGTCTCGCAGCGTGACGACTACGAGGTGTCCGTTCCCGAGATCGATCTCCTGGTGGAGCTGGCCCGTGGCGAGCCGGATGTGCTCGGGGCCCGACTGACGGGCGGAGGCTTCGGCGGCTCTGTCGTGATGCTGGCCAGGGAAGGCAAGGGGGCGGACATCGCGGCCCGCATCTCCCGTACCTATACCGAACGGACTTCGCGCCCAGGCACCGTGCTCGTGCCGCAGGCCCCCGCGAAGTCCTGACGTTTACCGCTGATCAACACCACCTGCTCCTCCTGCGCTGACGCCCACAACAGGACACAGGAGAGGTGCGTTTCACGCGTGGAGCAGCCGTGCGACCGGGCGTTTCATGTCCCAAAGGTGCAATGGAAATGCACGGGTGGGACACCCACCTTCAGCACGTCGCCCAGGGGGCGCGTACGGAGACCACACGATGACTCAGTCGAGCCACAATCTGATGGATTCAGGGCATCTGCCGGATTTGTTGTGCTTCTCGCATCTGCGATGGAACTTCGTCTTTCAACGTCCTCAGCACCTGCTGAGCCGCTTCGCTCGCGAGCGCCGGGTGTTCTTCTTCGAGGAGCCCGTGTACGGCCCGGGCCAGCCCCGGATCGAGGTGACGCAGTCCGCGGAGGGCGTCTGGGTGGCGGTGCCGCACCTGCCCGAGGGGCTGGATGAGCAGCAGGTGGTGGAGGCGCAGCGCCAGCTGGTGGACGAGCTGATCGCCGGCCACGCCATTCACCGCTACGTGTGCTGGTACTACACCCCGATGTCGCTGCCCTTCTCGCGGCACCTCAAGCCGTGGGCGGTGGCGTACGACTGCATGGACGAGCTGTCCGCCTTCCGCGGCGCGCCTCCGGGGCTGCTGCGCAACGAGGCGGAGCTGCTGCAGCGCGCGGACGTCGTCTTCACCGGTGGCCAGAGCCTCTACGAGGCCAAGAAGGACCGCCACCCCAACGTGCACGCCTTCCCCAGCAGCGTGGACGTGGCGCACTTCGGCAAGGCGCGCGCCGCGCTGGAAGAGCCCGCGGACCAGGCGGGCATTGCGCACCCGCGCCTGGGCTTCTTCGGCGTGGTGGACGAGCGCATGGACATCGCCCTGCTGGAGGCGGTGGCGAAGGCGCGCCCGGAGTGGCAGCTCGTCATCCTGGGGCCGGTGGTGAAGATCGATCCGGCCAGCCTGCCGCGCCTGCCCAACCTGCACTACCTGGGCGGCAAGCCCTACGCGGAGCTGCCGAAGTACCTGGCCAGCTGGGACGTGGCGCTGATGCCCTTCGCGCGCAACGAGTCCACCCGCTTCATCTCGCCCACCAAGACGCCCGAGTACCTGGCGGCGGGCAAGCCGGTGGTGTCCACCTCCATCCGCGACGTGGTGCGCCCCTACGGCGAGCAGGGCCTGGTGCAGATCGCGGATGAGCCCGGGGACTTCGTGCGCGCGTGCGAGGCGGCCCTGGCGCAGGAGCGTGCCGGGTGGCTGCCCCGGGTGGACGCGCACCTGGCGAACATGTCCTGGGACTCGACGTGGGCGCACATGAAGCTGTTGTTGGACGTGGCAGCGGCGCGCCGCTGGGACGAGGCCCAGTCGCGCAACCTGCAGAGCGGCGTGGTGGAGATGGCGAGCGTTTGAGACCAGCGGCGCCATGCGCGCCCTTCGAAAAGGTGACAGCGTGTTCGACTACATGGTGGTAGGGGCAGGGTTCGCGGGCAGCGTGATGGCGGAGCGGCTCGCCAACGTTCATGGCAAGAAGGTCATCGTGGTGGAGAAGCGCCCGCACATTGGCGGCAACGCGTACGATCACTACAACGACGACGGGTTGCTCGTGCACAAGTACGGGCCCCACATCTTCCATACGAACTCGCAGGACGTGTTCGACTACCTGAGCCGCTTCACCCAATGGCGGCCCTATATGCACCGGGTGCTGGCCAGCGTGGATGGGCAGCTGATGCCCATCCCCATCAACCTCACCACCATCAACCAGTTCTACGGGCTGAACCTCACCGCCTTCGAGGTGGAGGAGTTCCTCAAGAAGATGGCGGAGCCGCGGGAGAACATCAAAACCTCCGAGGACGTCATCATCAGCAAGGTGGGGCGCGAGCTGTACGAGAAGTTCTTCCGCAACTACACGCGCAAGCAGTGGGGGCTGGATCCCAGCGAGCTGGACGCCACGGTGATCGCGCGCATCCCGGTGCGCACCAACCGGGACGACCGGTACTTCGGCGACAAGTACCAGGTGATGCCGCTGCACGGGTACACCCGCATGTTCGAGAAGATGCTCAACCACCCGAACATCAAGGTGATGCTCAACACCGACTACCACGAGGTGAAGGACTTCATCCCGTACAAGGAGATGATCTTCACCGGCCCGGTGGATGAGTACTTCGACTACTGCTTCGGCAGGCTGCCCTACCGCTCGCTGAACTTCCGCCACGAGACGCACAGCCAGGCGCGCTTCCAGGAGGCGCCCGTGGTGAACTTCCCCAACGAGTACCCGTACACGCGCTGCACCGAGTTCAAGTACCTCACCGGCCAGGAGCACCCGAAGACGAGCGTCGTCTACGAGTACCCCACGGCCGAGGGGGATCCGTACTACCCGATCCCCCGGCCGGAGAACGCGGAGCTGTACCGCAAGTACGAGCGGCTGGCGAAGGACACGCCGGGCGTCTTCTTCGTGGGCCGGCTGGCCACGTACAAGTACTACAACATGGACCAGGTGGTGGCGCAGGCGCTCACCCTGTGCACGAAGATCATCGGCATGCGCCGCCGCGAACTGGTGGACATGCAGGTGGAGGGCCATGCATGAGCTCCCCCAAGTCACCCAATGGGCCCCCGGGCGGACTTCCCGAGCTGTGGGGCGGCATCGAAGGCACGGTCAACCGGGTGGGGGAGAAGTACTTCGATCAGATGGTGCGCGGTGGGCACTGGACGCGCATCGAGGACCTGGAGCTCATCGCGGCGCTGGGCATCAAGGCGATACGCTACCCGGTGCTCTGGGAGAAGACGGCGCCGCTGGGCCCGGAGCGGGCGGACTGGACGTGGCCCGACGCGCGGCTGGAGCGCCTGCGGCAGCTGGGAGTGCGGCCCATCGTGGGCCTGCTGCACCATGGCAGCGGGCCCCGGCACACCAGCTTGTTGGATCCCGCGTTCCCCCAGGAGCTGGCCATCTACGCGCGGGCGGTGGCCGAGCGCTACCCCTGGGTGCGGGACTTCACGCCCGTCAACGAGCCGCTGACCACCGCGCGCTTCAGCGCGCTCTACGGTCACTGGTACCCGCATACCAAGGACTACCCGTCCTTCGCGCGGGCGCTCGTCAACCAGTGCCGCGCGGTGGTGCTCTCCATGCGCGCCATCCGCGAGGTGACTCCGGGGGCCCGCCTCATTCAGACGGAGGACATGGGGCACACCTACAGCACTCCGCGCCTGGCCTATCAGGCGGAGTTCGAGAACCACCGGCGCTGGCTCAGCTACGACTTGCTCTGCGGCCGGCTCGACTCGAAGCATCCGCTGTGGCGCCACATGCTGGACTGGGGCATCTCCGAGCGGGAGCTGGGCCAGTTCCTCGAGGAGCCCATGCTTCCGGACGTGGTGGGGCTCAACTACTACATCACCAGCGACCGGCTGCTCGACGAGCGGATGGAGCACTACCCGGAGTGGTCCCACGGCGGAAACCACCGCGACTCCTACGCGGACGTGCACATCGCCGGGGTGTGGCCGGATGCCGTCTTTGGCCACAAGGCCGTGCTCACCACGGGCTGGGAGCGCTACCACCTGCCAGTGGCCTTCACCGAGGTGCACCTGGGCTGCACGCGCGAGGACCAGCTGCGCTGGCTGAAGGAGGCCTGGGACGCGTGCTGCGAGGTGCGCGCCGAGGGGGCCGACATCCGCGCCCTCACCGTGTGGAGCCTGCTGGGCGCCTATGATTGGAACACGCTGGTGACGGCCGAGCGGGGCTTCTACGAGCCCGGCGTGTTCGATCTGCGCGCGCCCCGCCCGCGCCCCACGGCGCTGGCGACGATGACGCGCTCGCTGGCCACCACTGGCGACTTCGAGCACCCGGTGCTCGCCTCTCCCGGTTGGTGGCGGCGCAAGGAGCGGGCGGCGCCCGACTTCGCCACCACCCTCCATGCGGGCACCCGGGCTCCTCACGCCTCCGCGCCCTTTCAGGCGTCGCAGCCCGCGCGGCCGGTGCTCATCTCGGGCGCGACGGGGACCCTGGGGCGCGCCTTCGCCCGGTTGTGCACGGCCCGAGGCATTGCCTTCCAGCTGCTGTCTCGCCAGCAGATGGACATCGCCTCCGTGCAGTCCGTGGAGCGCGCGCTCGAGCAGTACCAGCCCTGGGCGGTCATCAACACCGCGGGCTACGTGCGCGTGGATGACGCCGAGGCGGACGCGGAGCGGTGCTTCCGCGAGAACACCGTGGGCCCGGAGGTGCTCGCCACCGGGTGCGCCGCCCGGGGCGTGCGGCTGATGACGTTCTCCTCGGATCTCGTCTTCGGCGGCGAGCGCGTCTCTCCCTATGTGGAGAGCAACCCCGTGCATCCGCTCAACCAGTACGGCCGCAGCAAGGCGGAGGCCGAGCGGCGCGTGCTGGAGCGGCTGCCCGGGGCGCTGGTGGTCCGCACGGGCGCCTTCTTCGGACCGTGGGATCGCCACAACTTCATCACCCTGGCGCTCGAGGCCCTCTCGCGCGGCAAGCGCTTCCCGGCGGCGGACGACGTGGTCATCTCGCCCACGTACGTGCCGGACCTGGTGAACACGTGCCTGGATCTGCTGCTGGATGCGGAGCGCGGCGTGTGGCACCTGACCAACACGGGTGAGGTGACATGGGCGGAGCTGGCGCGCTGGGCGGCGACCCTGGCGGGGCTGGATACGTGGCTGGTGGAGGGCCGTCCGCTGGCCTCCTTCAAGTGGCCGGCGCCACGGCCGCGCTTCAGCCCGCTGGCCAGCGAGCGGGGACAGGTGATGCCTTCGCTGGCCAACGCCCTGGAGCGTTACCTGAGCGAGTCGGAAGTCCTGCAGGTGCCGCGCGTCGGGGACGAAAGCCAGGTGGCTGGCGGCGGACGGGTGCTATGCCAGGTGTGCGGAGGAATCAGCGATGAAAGTCATGGTGACGGGCGGTGCGGGGTACATCGGGAGCGTAGTGACGGAGGAGTTGCTGAAGGGTGGTGACGAGGTCGTCGTCTACGACAGCCTCTACAAGGGCCACCGCGAGGCGGTCGTGGAAGGCGCCGCCTTCATGAAGGGCGACCTTCTGGACACCGCGCTGCTGCGCGAGACGCTGGCGCAGCACCGCGTCGAGGCGGTGGTGCACATGGCGGCGGACTCCCTGGTGGGCGAGTCGGTGAAGGAGCCCGCCAAGTACTTCCGCAACAACGTGCTCGGTGGCTTGAGCCTGCTGGACGCCATGCGCGGGGCCGGAGTGTCGCGGCTCGTCTTCTCGTCCACCGCGGCGGTGTACGGCGAGCCGGCCAAGCAGCCCATCGAGGAGAGCGATCCGACTCAGCCCACCAACCCGTACGGCGAGACGAAGCTGGCCTTCGAGCGGTCCCTGCGCTGGTACGACGAGGCGTACGGGCTGAAGTTCGTGAGCCTGCGCTACTTCAACGCCGCTGGCGCCACCGAGCGCAGCGGCGAGCGGCATGATCCGGAGACGCACCTCATTCCCATCGTGCTCCAGGCCGCGGCGGGCAGCCGCCCCGAGGTCACCGTCTTCGGGGCGGACTACCCCACGCCGGACGGCACGTGCGTGCGCGACTACATCCATGTGGTGGACCTGGCGCAGGCGCACGTGCTGGCGCTGCATGCGCTGGTGAAGGGGCACCCCAGCTCCATCTACAACCTGGGCTGCGGGGGCGAGGGCTACAGCGTGAAGCAGGTCATCGACTGCGCCCGCCGCATCACCGGCAAGGAGATCCCCGTGCGCCAGGGCCCGCGCCGGGCAGGAGACCCGGCGGTGCTCATCGCCAGCTCCGCCCGCATCGTGCGCGAGCTGGGCTGGCGCCCCAAGCACCAACAGCTCGATGTCATCGTGGAGTCCGCCTGGCGGTGGATGCAGCGCCGCTAGCCGTGCTACGCCGGGCCACATGGCTTCCCGAGTAACCCTGCAGGTGCGCCGGGTGCGCACCCACCCAGAGCCGCTGCCCCTGCCCCGGTACGAGACGGCGCTCGCCGCCGGGTTGGACCTGAGGGCGGACATCGACGAGGAGCGCACGCTCGAGCCCCTGGAGCGGCTCGCCGTGCCCACCGGGCTCGCGCTGGCACTACCCGCTGGGTATGAAGGACAGGTGCGCCCCCGCTCCGGCCTGGCGCTCAAGCACGGCATCACCCTGCTCAACGCCCCGGGTACCATCGACGCGGACTACAGAGGGGAAGTGCACGTCATCCTGGTCAACCTGTCTCAGGAGCCCTTCACTTTGCGTCGGGGGGACCGGGTGGCGCAGCTGGTGGTAGCGCCGGTGACAACCGTGGAGATCCACGAGGTGTCGGTTCTGGACACAACCTCACGGGGTGAGGGCGGGTTCGGATCCACCGGTAGGTAATACGGGAACGTTCCTTGCTGCCCCGAGTGCGGGCAGGATAATGAGCAGATGGGCCGTGGGCTGAAGGCCCGCGATGGACTTGGAGCCACTCCCCCGTGCTGTGCTACCGCTGCGGCAGCCACGTTCCCGATACGAGCGACACCTGCCCGACCTGCGGCCAGAAGTACGACGCGGCGGCCCGGCAGGCGGCCAGTGCGTCCACGCGCAAGCGGGGCGGGGTGGAAGCCTCGCCTTACAAGCCGGGAGATGTCGTCGCCGGGCGCTACGCCATCCGTGAGCTGGTGGGCGCGGGCCCCGTGGGCTACGTCTTCCGGGCCCTGGATCAGCCCCAGGAGGCCGAGGTCGCCCTCAAGGTCATCAACTCGCGGCTGCTGCAGGAGCCCGAGGAGCGCACCCAGTTCTCCCTGGTGATGCGGGTGGGCAAGAAGCTCAACCATCCGCACCTGCTGCGCGTGTTCGAAGAGGGCTTCGACGGAGAGCGGCCCTTCTTCACCGCGCAGCTGGTGGAGGGCATGACGCTGCGGCGGATGATGGAGATGCGCCTGGCCAAGGGGCAGCCCTTCACCCTCAAGGAGGTGGAGCCGCTGCTCAACCAGCTGGCCACCGCGCTGGACGCCGCGCACCGCTACGGGCCGCACTCCAACCTCAAGCCCGAGAACATCATCGTCCTGCCGGACATGCTGAAGGTGACCGACTACGGCCTGGCCCTGGGCATTCCCCGCCCGCCATTCGTCCAGGCCCAGAAAGTTTATCGCGCCGGGGGCTACATCGCCCCCGAGTACAGCTCGGGCGGCGAGATCGACACGCGCATGGACCTCTATGCGCTGGGCGCCATCGTGGGCGAGATGCTCACTGGGCTGATGCCGGACGGAGACGGCATTCCCGAGATCCTCATGAAGAACCCCGAGCTGCCGCCGGCCTTCGAGGCGCTGTACCGGCGCGCGCTCAACGCCAACCCGATGGCCCGGCCGAGGACGGCGGGGGAGTTTGCCTCCGAGTTCTCCTCGCTGCTGGGGCTGGGCTCGATGGCGATGGCGCGCGCGCCCAAGCAGGCCCTGGGGCAGTCGGCGCTCTCGAACGCGGCGCGCATGAGCGCAAGCCCGCCGCCCCCGGTGCCCACCGCGGAGCTGCCGCTGGAGAGCATCGCCCCGACGGTGACGGCGCGGCCCTCGGCGAAGGATGATGCGCCCATCGACGCCACCCAGCCCATGGACGCGGCGATGCTGGCGGCGATCATGGCCGCGCCCCGCGCGCCCGCCAAGGCTCCGGAGCCCAAGCCCGCGGCCGAGGCGCGCCCGGCCAAGCCCGCCGCGCCGCCGCAGCCAGCCGCGCCGCCCACGCTGGTGCCGGCCGCGCCCCCACCGTCTCCGCTCACCACCAGCGCTCCGTCGCTCACCACCAGCGGCTCCGGTGGGCCCATGCCCCGCGCCCAGCCGAAGGCCGCGCCCGCGCCCCAGCCCGCGAAGGCCGTGCGCAAGCGCCCCCCGGCCGTCCTCTGGCTGGTGCTGCTGACGATCGCGGGCCTGGTGACGGGCGCGGTGGGTGGGTACCTGCTGCTGAAGCGGCTTCGTCCGAGCCAGGACGCGGTGCCCCCACAGCAGGGCCAGACCGGACAGCCGCTCCAGTCCGGCACGGGGCAGGCCGCGGGTGCCGGGGACCCGATGGTGCCCTCGGGAAGCTGCCGCGCCGGCATGCGGCTGGTGCGCGGCGGGGCCTTCAAGATCGGCGCGCCCGCGGATGAGACGGAGCTGGGCTACGACGAGCGGACTCTTGATAGCATCCAGGTGCCCTCCTTCTGCATCGACGAATACGAGCACCCCAACCGCAAGGGGGTGGAGCCGGCCATCAACGTGAGCTGGCTGGAGGCGAAGCAGGCCTGCGAGAACGCGGACAAGCGGCTGTGCACCGAGGAGGAGTGGGAGAAGGCCTGCAAGGGCGCGGGCAACGCGCGCTTCCCGTACGGCAATGAGTTCGACGCCAACCTGTGCAACACCGACGACGCGACGGGGACGAACCGCAAGCTGGCCCCCTCGGGCAGCTTCCCGCAGTGCCGCTCGAGCTACGGGGTGATGGACCTGTCCGGCAGCGTGGCGGAGTGGACGGCCACCCCGGCCGCCACGGAGGTCCAGTCGATGATTCAGAAGGGCGGGAACTTCACCCGCGAGCCCTCAGCGGTGCGCTGCTCGGCCCGGAAGGCGGGCCTGCCCACCGAGCGCGCGGACAACGTGGGCTTCCGCTGCTGCGCGGGTGTCCAGCCATGAGCCGGGCCTGGGTGGCGCTGCTGCTCGTGCTGGTGTCCACGGCAGCCGCCGCCCAGTCGCGCCCGAAGGTCGTCGCCGTGAAGTCCTCCACCCTGGTGGCGTACTCGTCGGTCATCGCCGGCTTTCGCGCCGAGGCGGATGCGGACGTGCAGGAGCTCATGCTGGACGAGAGCCCCGCCGCCGCGGCCCGCATCTTCAAGGCGCTGGCGCAGCAGCGGCCCGCGCTGGTGCTGGCGGTGGGGCCCCTGGCGGCCAACGCCGCGCGCCGCTCGCTGGGAGAGGACATTCCCGTGCTGTTCGTCATGGTGCCCTACTTCGAGAAGTACGGCCTCGAGGGCCCCAACATCACCGGCATCGCGCTGACGAGCGACTACGGCCCGGAGCTGGGCGCGCTCAAGGCCATGGCCCCCAAGGCCCGCAGGGTGGGCGTGCTGCATGATCCGCGCTTCTCGGCCCGCTCGGTGCAGACGGCGCAGGAGGCCGCGGGCGCTCTGGGGCTGAGCATCGTCTCGCTCGAGGTGGACGCCCAGGCCAAGGTGGACAAGGTGCTCGAGGCGTCGGTGGGCAAGGTGGATGCGCTGTTGATGGTGGTGGACAAGACGGTGGGCAACACCGCCGTGGTCCAGTCGCTCATCGCGTTCGCCCAGGCCCAGAAGCTGCCCCTGGTGGGGCTCACCTCCACTCAGGTGAAAGAGGGCGCCACGGTGGCGGTGGCTCCCAGCCCCACGGCCATTGGCCAGCAGGCGGGTCGGCTGGCCAACCGTATCATTCACGAGAAGGTAGACCCGGGGGCGCTGGCGGTGGCACAACCGGAGGGGATGGACATTGCCATCAACCTCACCAGCGCCCGGAAGCTGGGGCCCTCCTGTGACGCCGCGATGGAGCTGCTGCGCTACGCGGCCAAGCGGGACTTTCCCGTGAAGGTCTTCGAGTGATTCCGCGATACAGCCGACAGGAGATGACGGGCCTCTGGTCCGATGTGGCCCGCTTGCGCCGGTGGCGCGATGTGGAGCTCGCCGCGCTGGAGGGCATGGTCGAGGCGAAGCTGGCGCCGAAGGAGGCGCTGGAAGACTGCCGCGCCCGCGCCGGAGACTTCACCCCCGAGGACGCGGCGCGCATCGAGGAGATCGAACGCACCACCAAGCATGACGTGATCGCCTTCCTCACCTTCATGGAGGAGCGGGTGGGGCCCAGCGCGCGCTGGCTGCACCTGGGGATGACGTCCTCGGACGTGCTGGACACCTCGCTGGCGCTCACGCTGCGCGACGCGTTGGATCTCATCCTCAAGGGGCTGGAGCGGGTGATGGCCGCGGTGGAGAAGCGCGCCTTCGAGCACCGCCTCACGGTGATGATGGGCCGCAGCCACGGCATCCACGCCGAGCCCATCACCTTCGGCCACAAGCTGGCCATCTGGTTCGACGAGCTGAGCCGCGGCCGCGCCCGCCTGGAGCGCGCCCGGGAGACGATCGCGGTGGGGAAGATCTCCGGCGCGGTGGGCACCTTCGCGCACCTGCCTCCGGCGGTGGAGGAGCACGTGTGCCGCAAGCTGGGGCTGTACCCGGCGCCGGCCTCCAGCCAGATCGTCCAGCGCGACAGGCACGCGGAGTACTTCACGGCGCTGGCGCTGCTGGGCGCCAGCATCGAGAAGTTCGCGGTGGAGATCCGCCACCTGCAGCGCACCGAGGTGCGCGAGGCGGAGGAGGCCTTCACCGCGGGGCAGAAGGGCTCCAGCGCGATGCCGCACAAGCGCAACCCCATCCTGTCCGAGAACCTCACGGGCCTGGCGCGGCTGCTGCGCGGCTACGCGGTGAGCGCCATGGAGGACGTGGCGCTGTGGCATGAGCGCGATATCTCCCACTCGTCCGTGGAGCGCGTCATTGGGCCGGACGCCACCATCGTGGCGGACTTCATGCTCCACCGCTTCGCCGGGCTGATGGAGAACCTGCGCGTCTACCCCGAGCAGATGACGAAGAACCTGGAGCTGCTGGGCGGAGTGGTGAACTCGCAGCGCATCCTGCTGGAGCTGGCCCGCAAGGGCATGGACCGGCAGGCCGCCTACGTCGTCGTCCAGCGCAACGCGATGAAGATGTACGAGCAGGGCGTGGACTTCCGCGCCTCGCTGCTCGGAGACGCGGAGCTGCTCGAGGTGATGAAGCCCGAGGAGATCAACGACTGCTTCTCCACGGGCTACCACACGCGCCACGTGGACGACATCTTCCGCCGGGTGTTCGGCCGCGCTCAGTAGCGGGGCTCAGGCCCAGCCCTGTCCTGTTCGTGCGCCTTCCGCGGGGAGGCTCGCGGCCGCCGTGCGCAGCTCTTCCTTGAGGGCCATGATGATGGCGTCCATCTCCGAGTGGATGTCCCGGATGGAGGCCTGGAGCCGGGCCGGCTCGCGCACGTTGTCGCTCAGCAGCTTGCGGCCCTGGCACAGCGAGCGCTGCAGGGCGTCGGCCTGCAGCATCTCCAGCGTCATCTTCATCTTGTGAAGATAGAAGTCGTACTCCTCCGCGCTGCCGCTCTCGAGCGCGCGCTGGAAGTCCTGCTTGTGCTGCTCGCAGCTGTTGATGGACAGGGTGCTGAACTCGACCAGGGCTTCCGGATCCCCCTCGGCCAGGCTGCGGAAGCCCTCGAGGGTGAAGCGGGGCAGGGGCTCGAGTGACGCCGGGGGCCTGCGCTCCGAGGTGGGGGCTTGCGTGGCCCGGTAGGCCTCGGTGCCAGCCCGGAACCGCAGGCCGTGCTGGGCCAGCTTCGCGAACAGCTCGTCGGGCTTGAAGGGCTTGCCCGAGAAGTCCGTGAAGCCCGCGGACGAGACGCGATCCTCCAGGCCAATGCGGTTCGAGGCCGTCAGGGCGATGATGGGCAGCCGCTGGAAGCGCTCGTCCGGCAGCTGCCGGATGGTGCGCGTGGCGTCATAGCCGTTGAGCTCCGGCATCTGCAGGTCCATCAGCACCAGCTCGTAGGGCGTCTGCTGCACCTGCTGGACGGCGAGCTTCCCATTGCCCACCACGTCGAAGTCCACGCCCCACCTGCGCAAAAACTGGGTGAGCACGAAGACGTTGACGGAGTTGTCCTCGGCCACCAGCACCTTCAGGCCCTTGAGCGTCTGCGAGTTCTGCCCGCTCGCCTGGGTGGGGACGGCCGCGTCCTCGGTCTGCTCGGCCACCTTCATGCGCAGATCGAAGGAGAACGTCGAGCCCTGGCCAAGGCTGCTCTTCACCGCCAGCTTGCTGCCGTGCAGCTCCAGCAGCTTCTGGCAGATGGCCAGGCCCAGGCCGGTGCCGCCGTACTTCAGGTTGATGTCGTAGCTGGCCTGGGTGAACTCCTCGAACACCTTGGCCTGGCGGTCCTCGGGGATGCCGATGCCCGTGTCCGTCACCTGGAAGTCCAGCAGGACGTGGTCGGTGACGGGGCCCTGGGGCCGCACCACCAGCGTCACCGAGCCCAGCTCGGTGAACTTGATCGCATTGGCCAGCAGGTTGGTGAGCACCTGACCCAGCTTGATCGGGTCTCCCAGCAGCCAGGTGGGCACCTGCTCGTCGATCTGCACCTGGACCGACAGCTGCTTCTCCTCGGCCTTCACGTTGAGGCTGTAGAAGACGCCGTAGATGAGCTGGCGCAGGTTGAAGCGCCGCTGCTCCAGCGACACCTTGCCCGCCTCGATCTTGCTGAAGTCCAGGATGTTGTTGAGCAGCCCCAGCAGGTTCTCGGACGAGGCCTGGAGGATGGTGATGTACTTCTCCTGCTCTGGAGAGAGCGTGGTCTGCAGCAGCAGGCCCGACAGCCCGATGATGGCGTTCATCGGGGTGCGGATCTCATGGCTGATCATCGACAGGAAGTCAGCCTTGGCGCGGGCGGCGTCCTCGGCCCGCTTGCGCGCCAGCACCAGCTCGCGCTCGTAGTTCTTGCGGTCCGTGATGTTGAAGAGGGTGGTGCGGTTGAGCAGCGGCTTGCCCGCCGCGTCCTTCTTCTGCACGCTGTTGAGCAGGGTGGGCACCGTACGCCCGTCCTTGCACACCACGTCGAAGTTGATCTCGTTGATGGCGCCCTGCATCCGCAGCAGGGGCCCATAGTGCGTCTCGTGGAAGATCTTCCCCCCGACGGTCAGCAGATCCTGCAGCCGCTTGCGGCCCACCAGCTCCTCGCGCTCGTACCCCGTCCACGAGAGGAAGGTGCGGTTGACGCGGATGATGGTGCCATTGGGCTGCGTGGACAGGTAGCCGCAGGGCGCGTTCTCGTAGAGATCCTCGGCGCTCTCGTCGTAGGTTTCCAAAGCGGGGCCACCTGTCACTGCGCGAGGAAGGCGCTCATCGCGGCCACGGTTTCTTCCGGGGCGCTGAGGTGAGGGCAGTGTCCGGTGGCCTCCAGCACCCGCAGCTGACTGGCCGCCAGCGCACGGTGCACGTACTGCCCTACTGCCTCGGGAGCGATCAGGTCCTCGCTGCACTGGAGGATGAGCGCCGGAGTTTTCAGCTTCGGCAGGTCGGCCCGGTTGTCCGACAGGAAGGTGACGCGGGCGAAGTGCTTGGCGATGTCCGGGTTGGTGCGGCAGAAGCTGTTGGTGAGCTCCTGGCCCAGCTCGGGGCGCTCCGGGTTGCCCATGATGACGGGCGCCATGGTGCTGGACCAGCCCAGGAAGTTGCTGTCGAGCGACTCGAGCAGGCCTTCGATGTCGCCCCGGTTGAAGCCTCCGATGTAGTCCCCGTCGTTGATGTAGCAGGGCGAGGGGCCGATCAGCACCAGCTTGGAGAACCGCGACGGCTCTTCGATGGCGGCCAGCACGCCGATCATCGCGCTCACCGAGTGCCCGACGAAGATGACATCGCGCAGGTCCAGCTCGCGGCAGATCTCCAGCACGTCAGTCGCGTAGCCCTTCAGGGTGCCGTACTTGAGCTGGTTGTACGCCGAGGCATCCGACTGCCCCGCCCCCACGTGATCAAAGAGGACCATCCGGTACTGCTCCACGAAGGCCGGGGTGACGAAGCGCCACATGTTCTGGTCACAGCCGTACCCGTGGGCAAAGAGCATGGGCTGCTGGCCTTTACCCAGGACTTTGACGTTGTTGCGGCGGGCGGCGAACATGGATGCGGTGTCTCCGGGGGTGGCTCGAGCGGGCAAAACGTTTGATGCTGGCCACCCCAGGGTAGTGCATCAATATTTGTGCAGCCGCGTTTGACTGCCTGTATGCCTGCCTGCTCTGTGGACTAGGCCGCAGAGCCCGCGCACGTGCGTCGGCTAGAGCACAGAGGCTTTACAGATGCCCGGCGGCGCGCAGGTTCTGCTCGATGCGCGCGTGTACATCTCCCACCTCCAGCTTCAGGGGCGTACCTGTAATGCGCTCGTAGGCCGCCAGGTACTTGTCCGCCAGGTCCACGCGCACCGGATCGGGGATGGGCGGCGGGGTGCCGTGGCCCGAGAAGCCCGCCTCGCGGATGAGCCACTGGCGGATGTTCTCCTTGTCCAGCATCCGCTGGTCCTCGCCCCGGGCGAAGCGCGCCTCGTACTCATCCGCCACCCAGTAGCGGCTGGAGTCCGGGGTGTGGATCTCGTCGATGACGTACAGCTCGTCACCCACCTTGCCGAACTCGTACTTGGTGTCCACCAGGATGAGCCCTCGCGAGCGCGCCCACCGCTGGCCCTCGGCGAACAGCGCCAGGGCCGCCTCGCTCAGCCGAGCCCAGTCCCGCGCGCTGGCCAGGCCCCGCGCCAGCAGGGCCTGCTGGGAGATGGGCTCGTCGTGCTGCCCGTACTGCGCCTTGGTGGACGGGGTGATGAGGGGCTGGGGGAAGGCCTCGTCCTTGCGCAGCCCGGCGGGGAAGGGCAGCCCGTAGGCGGTGTGCGTGCCCTTCTGGTAGTCGCGCCACAGGCTGCCCGTGAGGTAGCCGCGCACCACCATCTCGAGGGCGAACGGCTCACACGCCCGCGCCACGGTGACGTTCGGGTCCGGCACCTCGAGCACGTGGTTGGGGACGATGTGCTTGGTGCGCTCGAACCAGAACGTCGCCAGCTGGTTGAGCGTCTGGCCCTTGAAGGGGATGGTGGTCAGCACGTGATCGAACGCGGACAGCCGGTCCGTGGTGACCAGGAAGAGCGTGCTGCCCTTGCGGTAGGTGTCTCGCACCTTGCCCTGGTAGCGCGTGCCCAGCGCGGACAGCTGCGTCTGGCCCAGGGTGTGAGAGAGCTGCGCGTGCAGAGCGGACGTGTTCACGAGGCGCCTCGAAGCCCGCGGAGCTGCGGGAGGGCGCGGACTCTACTGAACGGCGGCCGGGGTGGAAGCGGGACCTGAGGCGGCTGCCAGATACAGGAAAGCGGGGTTGATGCGCAGGATGCCGTCCACGTACGCCACCGCGTACGGCGCGCCCGACACCCGGTCCACCTGCACCGCGCCGGCAGGCTGAATGCGCCAGTGCGCCAGCAGCGTGAGCGCCACCAACTCGGCGGCCTCGCGCTCGGACAGGCCCTGCAGGCTGTCACGGCGGTCCTCGGGCCAACGCTCGCCGGTGCGGCCGTCGAAGGCCAGCCGCAGCGTACCGCCAGAGCCCGGGGGCTGCAGCAGATCCATGCGCGCCTCGAAGCCGGGCGCGGCCACCATCTCGCCGCTCTGGGTGATGGGGAACAGCACCAGCGTCTGCGCCGACTGGCCCTCTTCCTGCTCGGACAGCCGGGCGATCTCGCGGAACACCTCCAGCCGCGCCGAGGAGGGCTCGAACTCGAGCGCCTCGGGAGAGCTGGTGAGAGCCTGACGCGCGGTGAGCGACGTGCGCGCAGGGGTTGCCGCCCCGCCACAAGCGGTCAGGACGAAGACAGAGAAGAGCAGGCCAGGCACCCAGCGACGCATCGGGCCCGAATATACCGATCACCGTCGCGGGCAGCTAGATAAACTCGGGCCATGGCGCTGGGTGCGCACCTTACAGTCGTCCTCCATCAGACGCGCTCACCGGACAACCTCGGGGCAGTTGCCCGGGTAATGGCCAATTTCGGTTTTTCGCGCCTCATCCTGTCGGATCCGGCCACCTACGCGTTCCGCGGCGCCGAGCGGCTGGCCGTCAAAGGCGAGGCGGTGCTGGAGCAGATGGCGGTGGCCAGGGACTTGCCCGAGGCGGTGAAGGACTGCGTGTACGCGGTTGGCACCACCTCTCGCACTCAGCTCAAGGGGCGAGCGGCACTCACCCCGGAGCAGGCGGTGCGACGGCTGGCGGAGGAGAGCGCCCGGGGCCGGGTGGCGCTGGTGATGGGCGGCGAGCAGCGGGGCCTGTCCGATGAGGAGCTGGCGGTGTGCGCCGAGGTGCTCGTCATTCCCACCAGTGAGGTGCAGCCCTCGATGAACCTGGCGCAGGCCACCTCGGTGCTGCTGTACCTGTGCAGCCGCGAGGGCGTGGAGCCGCCAGTGGCCGCCGCCGTGGAGCCGGGCGCGCGCATGGGCACGGTGAGCGCGCTGAGCGCGAGGATGCGCGAGGTGCTGCTGTCGGCGCAGTTCCTCAACCCGCAGGCGCCCGAACACGTGCTGCACGAGCTGGAGCAGACGCTGCTGAGGGCCAGGCTCACCCAGCGCGAGGCGGAGCTGTGGCTCACGGCCTTCAAGCACCTGGAGCGAGCGGTGAAGCGGGGCGCCTGACGCAGTGTAGGGATGAAGGAACGTTGATGAACTGCTTCATCTCTTCATACGAGGCGTACCCATGGACGTACTGAACACAAGCGAAGAGAAAATCCGCAACCTCTTTCAGGGAAAAGGGGCGAGGTTCACGGGCTTCTGCGACGCACTTATCCGGAGTCATGCTGCGGCGCTGGGAGTGCCTGACTCGGAGCTCGAGACCACTGGCGCCGTGAATGACCCCGACGGTGGAGTCGATACTCGCGTCCGGAGCCCGATGACAGCAGACCCCTCGGGTTGGTTCCGGGAAAAGACGGCTTGGCAGTACAAAGGTCAGTCGTTCGAGAATGTTGACAAGAACTTCCCCAAACTTTTGGAGGGGAAGTTCCTCCAAGAATGCATCGAGGAAGGCTTTGCCTATCGGCTCGCCGTAGCGGACAGCCTGACGTCGGAGCAACGGTCACGTTGGGAGAAGCGACTTCAGAAACGTCTTGAAGAGCTAAACCCGAGCGCACCGCCCCCGCGTGTCGTAACAGCTGCGGACCTCTCCGAACTGGCAAACCGCTATCCAGCGTTTGTCCTGGTTAACTTTCACCCAGACGTCAGCAGCAATGCCGCTCTCCACCTCTCCGCATGGAAGCGGACGTGTGCGAAGACAACTCCCCACTTCGTGGAGATACCCGCCTGGGAGAGCGTGCGTGCGAGGCTGCGCAGGCATGCAAACTTTGGTGTCGCAGTCGCGTCGGCAGTCCTGACCGTGCAAGGTGAGGCAGGTGTCGGAAAGACGCGCCTGACCTATGAGACGCTTTCGGCGGTTCCAGGGGCGACGGCATTGGTCCTCTACTGTGACGATGTGTCGGATGCTCTGGGGTTGATACGCTACATCGCGAAGCAGCGCGATATGAGGGCCATCATCGTGGCGGATGAATGCGGCCCTGCGGAGCGGTTAAGATTGATGCGACTCTCTGAGGGATCCTCAGAGCGCATCCGTGTGATCGCCATCGATAATAGCCAGGTTAGTACAGGTGAAAGGAACCCGGAACTTTCCCTCTCGAGCATGTCCGTAGAGTCGCTGATTGAGGTGCTGGCCGCTAACTTCCCTGACGTGCCAGACGAGCGACGCGCCCGGTATGCCGACCTCGCCAAAGGGTTCCCCCGCTTCGCGGCGGACTTGTGTCGGAATGACAAGGCCGTCGCCCCCCACGGTCATTTGGGGCCAGCAGCCGGGAGCGTTGCAGAGTACCTAGATGGGAGCCTCGCTCAAGAGGAATGGCGCGCGCTTAAGGCGCTGGCGCTGGTGACAAAGCTGGGGTTTACCGGGGATGTGCGCGATGAGCTGAGCGCGCTTTGTGACATGCTCAGGCTCGACCGCAACAAGGTTGAGGAACACCTGCAGAAAATCCGGCGGGGGCCTGGGTTCGTGGTACGCGCTGGGCGCTATTTTTATGCCTCGCCAGAGATCGTCGCCGTGGCCGCTTTCCATGCTGCTTGGGATTTGTGGGCCAAGGATGAGAGAGAGGCGTTTCTTCAGATTGTCCCCCAACAGCTACTTTCGTCCTTCCTGAACCGCGTGAAAAAGAGTGCTTCCGAGGAGGTGAGGCGCTTTTGCGCCGCATACTTTCGAAGCTGGACCCACTCCCTAGACGTCCATCAACTCCGAGGTCTGGCGACCACACGAAGATTCGTGGATCTCGTCGAGACATCACCAGTGGACTACCTTCCAGCGCTGCGGAGGCTTGTAGAGGAGAGCAGTTGTGATGCTCTCTTGGCTATCACCGGGGAGTCGATAGGGGGGGAATGGGGACCTCGGCGTGCCCTCGTGTGGCTCATGGAGGCGCTGGTGCAGTTCCCTGAGTACTTCAGTGATGCCGAGCGGATTCTCCTGCGGCTCGCGCTTGCCGAGTCGGAACCGGAGATCGCAAACAACGCCACAGCCATCTGGTGCCAGGTGTTCCGGGTCTATCTCTCGGGAACCGCGACGCCATTCTCAGAGCGTTTCGCACGGTTGCAGGGACATGGGCGAGGTTCCGATTCTGCCGTTCGGGAGCTTGTGCTCCGCGCAGTGGATCGAGCGTTATCTCGCTTCGCGACGCGGACAGTGGGACCGACTACTGTGGCGGGTCGTATTCCTCCGCGGGAATGGAGTCCTCAGAGTCAGGATGAGCAGCTTGTGGCCTATCGCAGCATGGTGGAGCTACTCGGCGAGGTGATGCGGACCGACGTGTCGCTGCGTCCCAAAGCGGCTAAGATCCTCATTCAGCACTCGCGGAGACTGCTCGGATTTCAGCTCCTGCGAGAGGCGCGCGCTGCGTTTGCCAGTATCCAATTGTTGGATGCCGAGCGTGCTGAGCTTCTAGAGGAGATTGATTCCTACCTTCGCTACGACGCCGGAGGCGAGGAGAGTGATGAGGAGGGGGAAGCAGGGACGATGCCGTCCTCGTCGGAAGATATGGACGGGGCGCGGCAGTGGCGCGCGGAACTCGCGGGAACGAGCCTACATGACCGCTTGGTGGTTCTTGTGGGGCGGCAGGGCTTCAGTACAGCGCGGTATGCGGATGAGGTGGGGTGGCAGCAGCGGCTTGATGCCGTGGCGACTGAGCTTCTTGCCCACCCCACTGTGCTCAAAGCGGAACTGCCATGGCTGCTAGGGGGATCCGTGTCAGCTGCGGGTGAACTTGGCGCATACCTCGGACGGCGCGACGCGAAGGCGAGTGTGTTCGAGGCCCTTCTCACGGCAGCACTGCCTGGACCACACCGCGCACTGGCACGAGGCTACCTCTTCGGCCTCATGTCTGAGCACCCGGCGCACTCGCAGATGCTCAACGAATGGCTTGACGCGCGCGAGAGTTCTGATCCGGAGGCTGTCGCCGAGTTCGCCCTCAGTGCTGGCCCGCCGGCGCATGCCTTGAAGAGGGTGCTCCGTCTCTACGATGTCGGCAGGCTGCCAGTAGGCTACCTTCATGAGCGGAACTTCGCAGTGCGAGAGCCCATTGGCTCGGAGGAGTTCTCGCAGTTGCTTCAGCGGCTCGCAGTGGCGGCAGAGAGTGGAGACGTGACGGCAGTTCGGGTTGGACTCGACTCTCTGGCTATGCGGGTGCCGTACAATGCCGACAAAGAGATGTCGACGCTTTTGGCTGAGCATCCCGACATCGTCAAGCACACTTGGTCCTTGTTGGATGCGGGAACTCGGCTGGAGTCCGCGAGTCTCGACTACTGGGACAGAATCGCCCTCCACCTCGGACGGTTGGATCCCCTGCGGGCGACGCGTTTTACGTGCAGCATGCTGTTCGAAAATCCAGCCTTGTATAGAGATGAGGGGGT
Organism: Myxococcaceae bacterium; assembly: GCA_035296065.1. Taxonomy (GTDB): domain Bacteria; phylum Myxococcota; class Myxococcia; order Myxococcales; family Myxococcaceae; genus DATHBR01. The sequence continues at coordinate 52,682 of DATHBR010000027.1, forward strand.
GCGTGTGCTGAAGGACATCGCGAGTCATGCTCCTGAGAAAGCGATGCAGGCTCTTGGCGAGAGCATCTTGGATACGAACAGAAGTGTGGCTTTCTACGTGGGCAGGCATCGGCCCCTCTTTGAGGCAATCCCTATGGACGTCGTGACTCGCTGGCTTGAGAAGCACGGCGTAGAAGCGGCGCGAAAGGTTGCGCGGCATCTCCCCGTCCCGTACCTCAATGGGACTCAGCCGGTGGTACCACCGTTAACCGCTTGGGTTTTGTCGACATTCGAGGAGGATGATCGGACGTTCCGTGAGTTCTGCTTGGGGGTTCACAGTTTTCAGTGGTACCACGGGGATATCGCCGCACAGCACGAGGCGGAGGCGGAGGTGGCGCGACGATTTCTGGATCACCCGCTTCGCCGTATCCGAGAGTGGGCGGCATACGAGGAAAGCAATGCGCGCAGTCAGGCTGCGCGGTGGCGACAACGGGAAGAAGAGGACTTCCTGCCGGAGTGACGTTGGCTTGGAAACTGGCACCCTCTAAGTCTCCTCAGCGTGCTGGCATATCCTAGTTTAGGCGAAGGCGCGCATTGACTGGGTTACTCCCGCCATGTTCCCCGCACCAGCAGGTTGTTGGGGCATTGTCTTGCTCTCCCACTTGCTCTCCGGCCATGCGCCCGCGCTCACCTCCAGCACGGCTTCGTACTCCAACGTGATGGCTGTCAAAATCACCACATGGGCTCGTCGCATGAATCCCCCGCTCGGGAAAGTTATTCGCTCGACTTCGACGCTCAAAGCCCAACCGGTTCCTTCAAGCGGGTGTCGAGCGGGGGCCGGTGCGCCCGCCTATCGCTGGGAAGCGCTGATAGGCCCGCTTGAGCGCTTCCAGGTGGGCAGCGTTGTCGAGATCGAGCGGTGCCTCCGTGAGCCGGACTACCCACCCTCCCGTCGCGGTACGACGCGCGCGAGAGAGCAACTCCGCGTCGCGGGCAGAATCTGGGAACCCGATGGCCCATGCGGAAGCAGCAGACCAGTAGTTTAGCCACCCCAGGCGATGCGGAGTCTCTGGCGAGTGGATGTGCTCTGGGAGTTTGAGCGCTGGCAGCCCCCGTGGAGGGGCCTCCGACGCCCGCGTGGGGCCTGTCGTCTGCTCCGCAATCTCCACACCCGCGTTGAACGGCGTCGCGTGCCCCCAGTATGCGCGAGCACTTTCCCCGATTGCCTCCAGCACGTCCGCTGCCGCCGCGATCCCCACTGCATCCAGTGGAAGATCCGCATGGACTTCAAAATGCGGTGGGCTCCCCGCGGCAAGACCGTTCGGATTCTCCCATCCGGCAATCGTCACGAGGCGGTTTTCGTCCTCGTTGCAGAGAAACGGAAGGCCCCCGTTTGTCCTCGTGGCTTCGACCCACTCATCGCGGTGGGGTAAGGCGATAAGGTTCTCCTCTTCGGAACTGGTCCACTCCAAGCGTAAGCCGGGGTACGTGCGTTCCATTCCATGAACGATTGTGAGAGCGCGTCCCTCCTCGCTCCTGAGTGCAGGCGCATAGACGATGATCGCGAGTTCGTTGGAGTTGATCGCCATCTCAGCACCAGTCCATAACGACGACTTCAAGGGTGGGATCCGCCAACTTCAGAGCAGCCTTGTGCGCGCGGCTGCGCACGCCGACGATGAACTCATATCCGCATTCCCTGGCGAGCCTGGCCTCTTGCTGTATCCCCTGCAACTTCATCTTGATGAAGAATTTCTGAGAATGGGGAGAGTGCTTGTCGAAGTCATCCGTCTTGACTTCCCACAGCGTGCGGGTGGCCAGTTGCAGTGCATCGAAGTGCTTGCCGTTGACGAATACATTCAGTCCCGGGAAGTCGTTGCCTGGGATGTTGTCGGCGCACAGATTGTGCGGATCGTTTCCTCCGCGAGGAGGCCCTGGAATCGGTTCACATTCGGGACGGCGTGGGCGGGGGTCTGTCGGTAGTGGGGGAAGGAAGTCCTTGAGGGCGGACTCCGCTGGCTTGCGCTGACGATTCGCCGAGGATTCCTGAGGAGTGGACGGCTGTGTCTGTGGCTCGGGTCCCGCACGCTCTCGCGATGCGCTCCGCTCATACGCAGCCAGTTCCTCTTGGATGGCGACGGCGACTACCACGACGCCAGTGATGATCACGGCACCAACAATGATCTCCGGCGCCACCAGGATGCAGATGCCCACGCCCACGGCAACAGCACCCGTGGAGGCGACAGCGCATCTGCCCGTGGGATCACGAAACCGGACCCGGTCATGCTCAAGAGTGTGAAAGCACCTCTCCACCAGAACGGGCCATTCATGCGAAGCCTCTTGCACCACGCATTGTCCGCCATCCGCCCAGGGGAGCGCGGCCGCTCTCCGAAGGTTGGCGACTCTGGGGTCAGGTGCCACCGGCTCTTTCGGGCGTGGCTCCGTCGTTGCGCAGGCGGAAAGAAGCAGCAGTGCGATGCATGTGCGGAGACGCATGGCCACGTCCTGACGGAGGGGCGGAGCAACTCATCACGCTCGATAGCGAGGGTCTACTCCGATCCTTGTGACGGGCCAGGCTCACCCAGCGCGAGGCGGAGCTGTGGCTCACGGCCTTCAAGCACCTGGAGCGAGCGGTGAAGCGGGGCGCCTCTTCCTCTTGAAGGCGAGGCGCCCGGTACCGCGAAGGGAGCTACGGCGTTACGCCGCCGCCCCTTCCTTCTTGTACGTCTCGGCGTAGTGCTTCTCGCACAGGCCGCCCTTGCTCACCTTGGTCCGGCACTCCGCCTTGGAGCAGGTGCGGTAACGGGAGTGGGGCAGCTCCGCCTGGCGCCACTTCTTGTAGTGGAAGAAGCAGTAGCTCTTGGCGCGGTAGGGGCGCTTGCAACCCGCCACGCTGCACGCCTTCTTGCCGCCACCCTTGGCCGTACGCGGCCAGTTCTTGTGCGGATTGGTGTTCTTGGCTGTCTCGGCCATGGGGTGTTCCTCTTTCTTGCGATGCGGTGCCAGGCGCCACTCCCTGGTGGCCTGCCCGGGTACGAAAAAGGCGCACTGTGTAGCGCCAGCGCAAGGGGAACGCAAGCCGCGCAGCGAGGTAGCAGGCGGCCAAGGCCCTGAAGCCCGTCAGGGATCCGGCTGGGCGGCGGGCGCCGGAGCCTTGCCCACCGGGGCTGGTGCCGCCTTGGAGGGCATGTGGGAGCCCGCCTTGCGAGGAGGCGAGCGCCTCGCCGCCACCGTGGCCTTGGCCGGGGCCGCCACTTCGGTGGGCACCTCTTCCAGCGTCACCCGGACCTTGAGGGGCTGCTCGCCCCGGCGCACGTTGAGCACCACGCTCTTGCCCACCCCGCGCGCGGCCACCTGCCAGCGCAATTTGTGGGCCCGCTCCACACGCCCCGAGTCCAGGCCGACGATGACGTCACCCACCTTGAGGCCCGCTCGCTCGCCCGGGCCCGCCTGGTCCACGTTGGACACGATGACGCCCCGGCCCCGCGAGCCCAGCCCGTACTCCGCGGCCACCTCGGGCGAGAAGTCCGCCACGGAGATGCCCATCCACCCCCGGCGCACCTCGCCGTACTTCTTCAGGTGGGGCACCACCGCCTTGGCGATGTCGATGGGGATCGCGAAGCCGATGCCCTGGCCCGCCACGTTCACCGCGTTGGCCACCGCCACCACGTTGCCGTGCAGATCCAGCACCGGCCCGCCCGAGTTGCCCGGGTTGATGGACGCGTCCATCTGCATGTAGTCGAAGTCGCCGTCGCGCCCGTTGGGCGTCACGTCCGTGCGGCCCTTGAAGCTCACCACGCCCACCGTCACCGAGTGCGCCAGCCCGAAGGGGTTGCCGATGACGACGATCCAGTCGGCCACCTCCACCCGCGAGGCCGACGAGAGCTTCAGCACCGGCAGCTTGCGGCCCGCGTCGATCTTCAGCAGCGCGCTGTCGGTGCGCGGATCCTCACCCACCACCTGGGCGGGGAACTCCTCGGGGAAGCCGCGCGGGGAGAGCAGCGAGACGCTCACCTCCGAGGCGCCCTCCACCACGTGCGCGCTGGTGAGGATGTAGCCGTCCGGGTGAATGAGGAAACCCGAGCCGATGCCCTTCTGGCCCTCTTCCCCGGACACCAGTGATTCGGGGCTCACCGTCCGGGTGGTGATGGAGACCACCGCCGGCATCGCGGCCCTGGCCACCTGGCTGAGCGTCGAGCGCTGCTGGCGCAGCTCCTGGCTGCGCGCTTCGATCCACAGCCGCCCGTCTGCTGCCCAAGCAGTGCCCGCCACCATCACCGCGCTCGCCACCGCCGCCAGCAGCACGGCCCTACCTTGCGCCCTTGCCATGGACCGCCTCCACACACCCCGACCACCTCGTTCGAAGCTAAGGAGGCGCGGGCGGAGGCGGAAGCCGAGGGTGCACTGGAGGACAGTGCCTTACTTCGTCTGGGCAATCAGGCGGTTCACCGCCTCACGGTCCTGCTGGGTAATCCGCTCGCGGGGCGCCGCGTCCGTCTTCTTGCCGACGGCGTCCTTGGCCTCGTCCAGCGCGTCTCCCAGCCCGTTCTTCACCCGGTCCACCCCGTCCCTCATCCGGTCCATCTGCGAGGGGCTTGTGTTGCGCTTCCACGCCCGCTCCATGTGCTCCAGCGGAGTGCGCCCTTCGATCTGCCCCCGGGCCAGGAAGATGCCCAGGCCCACCGCGCACGTTGTCCACACCAGGAACTTCAGGATACCCATGCGTTCACATCCTCCTACCCCCTCTTACACCGGCGGGGCCGGGGAGGCCAGTTTCCAACGCGGGTGGGAATCGACGCTGACAGGGGCGGGGTGCGCCTCTAATGTGGGCCGCCTTGCTGCCAGAAGAACTCTTCCAAGCCGCCACCGAGAGGGCGGCACAGCTGGATGTGCGACGCAACGGGGTCCCGGCGGCGCTGGAGCGCCTGCGGGCGGACGCGTCCGCGCTGTTCGCGCGCATCCCGGAGCCACCGCTGTACAAGCGCGCGGAGGATCCGTCACGCAAGGCGGCCGAGGCGCTGCTGCCCGAGGTGGAGCGGGTGCTGGCGGTGGCGCTGGCGGTGTCTCGCGAGCCCGAGGCGCCCGCGGCGGCGCACGGAATCCTGGCGGCGGTGCGAGCGCACGGCGAGGCGCTGTGCCACACGGTGAGCGGAAAGCTGAGCGCGGCGGAGACGGCGTGGCGCAAGGCGCTGGAGCTGGAGCGGGCGGCGCACCCCACGCGCAACCTGGTGACGCAGGCGCCCCGGCCGCCTCCGGTGTTCAACAAGTCCACGGGCGCCTCGCGCTACGATCCGCGCGAGGCTCCGCAGGCGAAGGTGAAGCTGGTGTGCCCCAACACGGGGTGCAAGCGCATTGACGACTACGCGTTCGCGGCCAGCCACGCGTACCACTCGTTCCGGTGCCCGGCGTGTAACACGCCCTTCATCGCGTACTTCGGCGAGCTGCGCTCGCTGGAGGTGGAGACGCGGCGCAGCTCCAACCGCTACCTCTTCACGGTGGACGAGATCGCCGGCGGAGGCAGCTCGCGCATCGAGTTCGAGGAGGCCAGCGGCGCGGAGTTCCCCGCGGCGCGCAGGGACCTGCTGGCCTTCCTCTATACGGAGGCGCGGGAGCTGAAGGCGGTGGTGAACGTCACCAACGGGCGGCTGATGTGGATCAGCCCGGCGGCCTCGTGCTTCCTGGCGACGGCGGCCTTCGGAGAGGGCGCGCCCGAGCTGGTGGCCTTCCGCGCGTTCCGCGATGACGTGCTGCGCCGGCATGGGCTCGGACGGGCCTTCATTCGTGGGTACTATCGTCACGGTCCGGAGCTGGCGCAGTGGGTGGTGCGCCATCCCCGGGTGAAGACGGGCGTGCGCGGGGTGCTGACGCTGGTGCACCGTGGCCTGACGAGGAGTGGACACCGGTGACCCAGGAGATGCCGCCACAGCAGCCCCCGCCCGCCCCGCCGCCCCCGCGGCGCGGAGGTGAGTTCATGTCCAGGGCGCTGCTGTCGCTCACGGCGGTGTTTGGCCTGGCGGGGCTGGTGTACCTGGGCGTGGTGGAGGCGCGGCGGTCCAAGCTGGTGCCGGATGGGGCGAGCTCGCCCGCCCTGCAGCTGCCGCGCTACGGCGGAGGCACGCTGGAGCTGACGCAGCTGCGCGGCAAGGTGGTGATGCTGGACTTCTGGGCCACCTGGTGCCCGCCGTGCATCGAGGAGATGCCGTATCTGGTGCGGCTGGCCAAGGAGTACGAGAGCCAGGGCCTGGTGTTCGTCGCGGCCAGCCGGGACGACGACGACGTGAAGGAGTACGTGGTGGACCGGTTCGTGAAGGGCCGCGTCCCGGAGTTGGCGCCGTACGTGGTGTACGCCAATGACGACGTGGCGCGGGCCTTCAAGGTGGAGGCGCTGCCCACGCTGTACTTCCTGGACCGCGAGGGCAAGGTGATCGACGCGGTGCGGGGGATGATGTCCGAGTCCGCGCTGCGCGGCCGCATCGAGCGGGCGCTGAAGCCCTGATGTTGGCCCCGGTGGACACCTCGCGCGGGAGCCTGGTGGGCCTGTTCGGGCGCCCGTTCCTCAACCTCGAGCCGTACCTGGACCTGACGCGGCTTGGGTCGCTGGATGACGAGATCTGCTACGCGCTGGCGCAGGTGCCCACCAGCTACACGGGGGGCAGCCACAAGGCGATGGGCATCGTGCCTCCGTCGATGGCGGAGGATCCGTACATCGACTACGGGCAGGTCATCCGGGGCTTCAGCGAGGCGGAGTTCACCACCTTCATCTCGCTGAGCGCCGAGCCCGAGGCGTTCGACGTGAAGCTGCGGCACACGTACGAGTTCGGCGAGGAGCGCGAGCACCCGCTCACGCGCGAGCAGCTGCTCTTTCTGAAGTTCAAGCACGGGGTGTACTTCCCGTGGAAGGTCTTCTACGAGCTGATTCCTGGCGGGTACTGGAGCGAGAAGAGCACGGCGAAGGGCAAGGACTTCACGCGCCAGGCGCGGCTGTACTTTCCCCGCACGGTGGCCTTCATCCAGTCGCTGCCCTTCCAGCAGATCGGCCGCTGCACGGTGATGGGGCTGGAGGCCAATGATCACGGCACCGTGCACCGCGACGGCGAGCCGGAGGATCAGACGGCGCCGGATCAGTTCATCACCCTGAGCCCGCGCGGCAACAAGCGGCTGTTCCTCTGGGACGAGGAGTCCCGGCGCAAGACGCCGGTGACGGGCCGGGCGTACTGGTTCAACGACTTCGACTACCATGGCGTCGAGGCCGACCCGTACTTCCGCTACTCACTGCGGGTGGACGGGGTGTTCAAGCCGGAGTTCCTCGAGCAGCTGAAAAGGGACTTCGCGGAGCCCCCGGGGTCCTGAGCTAGACTGCGAAGCCATGGAGCTTCGCCCCCTGTACCTGCTCACTTTCAGTGGGCTCACCACGGTGGTCATGCTGCTGTTGTTCCGCTTGGGCCAGCGGCTGCTGTCTCCCCAGCACACCGTGCGCAAGGATCTGGAGCACGGCGACACGGCGCGGGCGCTGCTGCAGGTGGGGCAGGTGCTCAGCGTGTTCCTCATCGCCGGCTCGGTGGTGGCCGGCTCCGCGCAGGGCGAGAGCGTGGGCCGGGACGCGCTGTGGGTGACGGCGTACGGGCTGCTGGCGCTGGGGCTGCTGGCCGTCTTCGGGCACCTGGGCGTCAAGGTGCTGCTGCGCGCGCGGCTGCCGCAGGAGGTGGCGCGCGGCAACAGCGCGGCGGGGCTGGCCGCGGGGGCGCACTACCTGGCCACCGGCATCATCCTCTCGCGCTCCATCTCCGGCTCGGACGTGGCGACGCTGGGCATCGCGCTGGTGTTCTTCGTGCTGTCCCAGCTCGCCCTGCACCTGTTCGTGATGCTCTTCCGCACGCTCACCGCCTATGACGACGCGGAGGAGGTGCTGGGAGAGAACATCGCCGCGGCGATCAGCTACGCGGGCATCACCATCGCCATCTCGCTCATCATCGGCCACGCGGTGGAGGGCACCTTCGTGGGCTGGGCCGCCTCGCTGCGCGGCTTTTCCCAGGCGCTGCTGTTCATCGTCACGCTCTACCCGGTGCGCCAGCTGCTGGTGCAGTCGCTGCTGCTGGGCGCGCGCTTCACGCTGCGTGGCGGGCGGCTGGATCAGGGCATCGCCGCCGAGCGCAACCTGGGCATGGCGGTGCTGGAGGCGGTGGCGTACCTGGCCGCGGCCTTCCTCGTCACTCGCATCTCATGAGCGCGCCCTCTCTCAGCTACGAGGCGCTCGCCGAGCGGCTGGTGGCCACGGGCATCGTCACCGATCCCTGGCTGGGCGGCACCCCGCGCTTCCGCTCCGAGCCGCTGCTGCTGCCGCGCGAGCGCCAGCGCCAGCTCTACCGCGCGGCCGAGGACGTGGCGGCGGCCTACCACGAGCTGAGCCTGGCGTGCGTCGCCTCGCCGGAGCTGCTGGAGTCCTTCTTCGCGCTCACGCCGTTTCAGCGGCTCATGTGGCAGGCCTCGCAGCCGTTCTGGCACGGCATCGCCCGGGCGGACGTCTTCTTCACCCGCGAGGGCGAGCTGGCCGTGTGCGAGCTCAACAGCGACACGCCCACCGGCGAGGCCGAGGCCGTGCTGCTCAACCCGCTGGTGCAGCCCTCGTGGCCCGGTACGGTGGACCCCAACGGCGAGCTGGAGGAGCGGCTGTGCCGGATGGTGGAGGCGCTGGCCGCCCGGCTGCTGGTGCCGGTGCCCCAGACGCTCTCGGTGGGCATCATCTACCCCACGGAGATGCCCGAGGACCTGGCGCTGGTGCGGCTGTACCGCTCCTGGTTCGAGGCGCGGGGCTGGTCGGTGGCGCTGGGCTCGCCCTTCAACCTGTCTGCGGGGCCGGACGGCCGGGTGCGGCTGTTCGACACGCCGTGTGACGTACTGCTGCGCCACTACAAGACGGACTGGTGGGGCGAGCGCATGCCCGTGTGGGATGACGAGGACCCCGCCGAGGATCTGGCGCCGCTGTCCGAGCCGCTGGCGCTGGTGATGCAGGCGTGCCTGGAGGGCCGGTGCGTGGTGGTGAACCCGTTCGGCGCGGTGCTCACGCAGAACAAGCGCGCCATGGCCTTCATGTGGGAGCACCACGCGCGCTTCTCTGCGCGGGCCCGCGCCACCATCCGCGCCTTCATCCCCTATACGGTGCGCATGGAGTCGGTGCCCGTCGAGGAGCTGGCGGCCAACCGGGAGGCGTGGGTGCTCAAGTCGGACTACGGCGCCGAGGGGGACCAGGTGCTGGTGGGCCGCCACACGCCGCACAGTGAGTGGAGCGCGGCGCTGGCGCATGCGGTGCCGGGCCGGTGGGTGGCCCAGCGCTACTTCGCGGCGGAGGAGACGGCGGGCGGCGAGTCAGTCAACTACGGTGTCTATGTCATCGCGGGCGAAGCCGCGGGCCTGTATGCCCGCGTGCAGCGCGGGACGACGGACACCCAGGCCTTGAGCGCTCCGGTGCTCGTGGTGCCCTGAGGGAGGTGCGGCGATGGGGAGTGACAACCCGAATCCCAACAATGAGGCCGAAGAGCTTCCGTTCCAGCGCAAGGTGACGACCCGGCAGCCGGGCATCGTCGGCGCGCAGTGGTGGAATGACGGGCTCCAGGAGATGGGGACGCCCGTGAGCCGCCGCGGCGCGATCAAGGCGCTGCTGGCGGTGGGCGGCACGCTGATCACCGGAGGCCTGGTGGCCACCATCGCCTCGGGCGGCGCGTCCTCGGGAACTCCCTACTCGAACGTCGAGTTGATGGACACGCTGGAGACGCAGCGCTCGGAAGGCTGGAACTTCGGCGCCCAGGGAGATCCGCTCTCCATGAAGGGCGCGGTGGCGGTTGCGTACGAGCAGAGCACGCTGGACAAGCTCGTCACCGAGCTGACGCCCCGGCAGGACAAGCTCAAGCCCTTCTACCAGGGCACGCTGTTCCAGGCGCTCACGGGCGCGGGGGCGGGCTCGATGATGGAGGCCGCGGAGCTGCGCAGAGCGATCAGGCCCGTCCTCACCGCGGAGATGGACACCGCGTTCCGGCAGGGGCAGGCGCTCGACAGCCTCTTTCTCGGCAAGGGCGAGGCGCTGGGCACCACGGCGGTGATCGTCGATCTTCCGGGCCCCGAGTCCGTGGCCTTCGCCGCGGGCCTGGCCCGGCGCTTCGAGCCTGTCTTCACCTTCGATAACTGGCCGCATCCGTACGGCGTGGTGCCCGCGCAGCTGACGCTCGGGGCCGTGCTGTACTACCGCCCGCTGCTGGAGCGGATGGCTCGGGATCGCACCACCCCCGCGCCGCCCGTGCTCGTGCTGGATCGCAACCGGCTGCAGCCCTACACCAGGCCGCAGACCCAGTTCGACAACCGCTACCTGGCGCGGCTGCCCCCGGCCACCAGCCTGAGCGAGCTGGGCATCAAGCACGTGCTGTACGTGATGCCGGGCGGCGGCCCCCTGGAGGAGCTGGACGACATCAACGAGGACTTCGTGAGCTACCGCAACGCCAACCTCGACGTGAAGATCGTCGCGGCGAGCGACTTCCAGCCCGCGGCCACCGAGCTGTCGGGAGTCGAGGACGTGGTGAGCACGCCCTACTCCAGTGAGGTGCTGCCGGAGCTGCCGCGCAAGCGCTTCTATTACGGAGGCTCGCCGGACACGCACGGCTCCTTCTGGTCGGACTATCCCTGGGCCCCGAGCGCGCTCGCGGGAGCGGCGGCGGGTGGGCTGGTGGGCGCGGCCGTGGCGAAGACGTCGGGAGGGCACCGGTACATGCCTCAGCGCCGGGCGACGATGTTCTCGCCTCCGCCCAACTCGGCCTCGGGAGCGGTGCGGCGTCGGCCCAACGGCTTCGCCAAGGTGCAGGTGGCGGTGGCCGCGGGCAGCCGGCGGATCCTCGGCTTCGCGCACGGCTCCTACAGCTCGTGGAGCCGCACGCCCACGTCCTACAGCAGCTCGGGCTCCAGAAGCTCGGGTTACTCCAGCTACGGCGGGTGAGGAGGGCGCATGGACTACTCCATCTTCGCGATGCAGGTGACGCGGCCCATGAGGTCGCCGCAGGATTCCATCCACGAGCGGCTGCACCGCCTGATCACCTCCGAGCCGCCGCGCACCACGCCCGGGCAGCGCCACCGCTTCTATCGGAGCGTGTGCAACGAGCTGATGGGCGTGGCGCGGGAGTTCGAGCAGGGCGTGTGGGACTACTGGGACGTGCCGTCCCGCGCGCCGGGGGACTTCCAGGACTGGATAGACGGGCTGCAGGGCAAGGAGGCGCGCACCTTCCCCGCGGTGGAGAGCGGTGAGACACGCTACATGGTGTTCACGCTGGCGCTGCTGCTGCAGCACGGCAGCACGAGCGACACCCGGCTGATGGAGCACGCCAACATCCCCGAGGACAGGCTGTGGCGGCGCGACACGTTCGAGCACCTGCTCAAGGGCATCGTGCTCTTGAACTTCGTGAACGTGCAGTCCGAGGTGGTGTACCTGCTGCCCGGAGACAACGCGGAGCTGGGGCTGACGGCGGCGGACCTGGACACCGAGGACTACCACTACCTGCGCAAGCTCACCTGAAGCGCGCGTCCACGCCGCACCTCAGAACCACACCTCCCAGAGCGAGCCCGAGGCCTCGAGCGCCGCGTGCGCCGTGGCGGAGATGCGGTCCCTGCCTCCGGTGAACGGCTGGATCTGATGCAGGCGGTAGCTGTCGAGGATGACCATGTCCCCGGTGCCGTAGTGGGCATCCACATATGCCAGCCGTGAGAGCTCCTCCGGCACCTCGTCACTGCCCTCGTAGGTGGCGTCCCACAGGCGCAGCGCTCCGCCGGACTCGGGAGGCTGGAGCATGAGCACCAGCGTGATGGCGCGCGAGCGGCGCTGGCGCTGCACCTGCGAGAGCCCCTCGCTGTCGAAGTGAATGTCTCCGCCGCGCTGGGACAGCCACTGGCCCGCGGGGAAGATGTGGACTCCGGGGCCGCACCAGCCCGGGCGCTGGAAGGCGGAGGCGCCCACGAGCGTGGAGAGCGCCTGGAGCAGCTGGGCCTGGAGCCCCGGCAGGAAGCGCTCCACCTGGGCGTCGGAGGCGCGGGCGTTGGCGAAGTACTCGTCCTCGCGATCCTGCTCGAGGTGGGTGTACCAGGCGCGCCCCAGCGAGAACTGCACCCCGTCGAAGTCGGAGATCCAGAACGGCCGGCCCGCGTACACGCGGAGGGCCAGGTGGGCACAGGCCTCGGCGTCCAGGAAGCCCTTCACCCGGACACCGAGGTGCGCATCCAACTGCTCGAAGAAGCGCACGCGGCCCGAGCGCAGCTCCTCCCAGGAGTGCTCGGCGAGGCTGGCTCGGGACGGCGGGGCCATGGGAGGAGCCAGCGGCCTATTTCGTTTCCGGCGCCGCGCCGCCCGGAGCCGCGGGCGGAGCCATCATGGGAGGCGTCACCTCGCGCGGCGGCGTCTCCACCTCGGAGCGGATGAGGCGGAAGTCGACGCGGCGGTTCTTCGCGCGTCCCAGCGCCGTGGCGTTGGAGGTGATCGGCCGGTCGAAGCCGAAGCCCTTGGCGCTCAGGCGCTTGCGGTCGATGCCCTTGTCCACCAGGTACTCCAACACCGCGCTGGCGCGGCGCTGCGACAGGTCCACGTTGATCTTTCGCGAGCCCTTGTTGTCCGTGTGGCCTTCGATGAGCACCGGGCCCAGCGTGGGGTTCTTGGCGAGCACCGAGGCCACCTCGTCCAGCAGCTTGAAGGACTGCCGCTGGATCTTCGCCTGGCCCGTCTCGAAGAGGATGTTGCCCTTGATGCGGATGCGGTCGGTCTCGACGACCACGAACGGCGGGGCCTCGTACGGGCAGCCGTTGTTCTCCGGCGGGCCGAACATGTCCGGGCACTCGTCCTGGTTGTCGGGCACCTCGTCGCCGTCGCTGTCCGGGCAGCCGTCGTACTCCTTGGGGCCGGGCTTGTCCGGGCACGCATCCTCGAAGTCGAGCACGCCGTCGCCGTCCCTGTCCGAGTCCGGCGGGCAGCCCTTGTGCTCGGCGGTGCCGGGCTGGATGGGGCACAGGTCCTCGCCATCGGCGATGCCGTCGCCGTCATTGTCGGCCTCCATGCACCCGTCATCGTCCTGGAAGCCGTCCAGGTCCTCCTTCTCGGTGGGGCACTTGTCGCGCGCGTCGGGCACGCCGTCGCCGTCCGAGTCGACGAAGGTCTCGTCGTAGCGCAGCGCCACCATGACGCGCAGCGCCTCGCGCCCGTAGCCGCTGCTCAGGCCGATGCCACGGCCCAGGTTGAGCTCCAGGCCCCACGGCCCGGAGATCCGGGTGCGCACGCCCACCAGCGCCTCCCACGGCGTCTTGAGCGAGTCGGCCTGGCTGAAGTTGAACGGCGAGGAGCCCGGAGTGGACAGGTGCATCTCTCCCACCGCCTGCACCCCGGTGAAGCGGCCCAGGTCCGGCAGGTCCACCACCGCGCCCGCGCCCAGCGTCAGCTCGTCATCCACCAGCAGGTTCAGGTACTGGGTGTGCTTGCGGAAGCGCCAGCCCACGTTGCCCAGCAGGCGCACCGGCCCGAAGGCCCGCTCCACCGCCAGCCTGGGCGCCACCAGCACCCGGCGCTCGCCCAGGAAACTGTTCGCATCACCGGTGGGCAGCCGCACCTCACCCACCAGGGCAAGTCCCACGGGGGCGTTGGCCGGATCCAACAGGATGAAGCGCGGCAGCAGGCGCACATCACCCAGGGCGGTGCTGCTCACCCCCGCGGCGCCAGGAAAGTCCGGCGCGGCCAGCGCGTCCCGCAGCAGCTCGAAGCGATCTCCCTGCAGCACGGTGAAGGGCAGGTCCACCGCCAGCTCCAGCCGCTCGTGCACCTGATAGGCGAAGAGCGCGTGCGCATCGAGCCGGTAGGGGATGAGGTTGCCCAGCTTCTCCTTGCCCAGCTTGAGCGCGAGGATGCCCAGGTTCAAATCCACCAGCAGCGCGCCGCGGATGCTGCCGGCGGGCGTGGACCGCGCCCCTTCGAGCGCGATGCCGCTGTCCTGAGCCGCGGTGGGTTTCACCGGCACCGTGTCGAAGCTCCGGGCGAACGGATTGTCCTCCGCCCGGGCCGTCAGGTGGCCAACGCACAGCAGCAAAAACGCCAGTCGGATGGCGGCTTTGCGCAGCTGACCTCCGAGGTAGGGCGCCAAGAGCAGGCCTCGCATGCGGGCGCTTATAGCGCCTACCTCACAGGAAGAAAAAATTTTACGCCGTAACGCGACTTTTTCACGGGAACTGTGAGAGAACTGAGAAGCCCGTTGCACCACCAAGGAGCGTTAATGCGTAAAATCCCTCTTCTCCTGTCTACCGTGACCCTCTCGTTGGCGGCCTGCAACGCGGAGCCCGGGTCCGAGTCGGACGCCCAGTTCACCACGCGTGAAGCGGCCATCAAGGAGTCGCGCGCCACCAAGTTCCGGCTGAGCGAGGATCCGGTAGCCAACGAGTACATCGTCGTCCTGGAGCCGAAGGCGGGGCTCAATGTGGATGCGGCGGCGGGGGAATTGGCCAAGGCGTACCGTGGCCGCTCGGGCCGCGTGTTCCGTCACGCCATCAAGGGCTTCGTGGCGTACATGAGTGAGGCGGATGCGCGCGCCCTGGCCGAGCACCCGAGCGTCAAGCTGGTGGAGCAGAACGGCATCATGCGCGCGGTGGGCACGCAGACGGGCGCCACCTGGGGCCTGGACCGCGTCGATCAGCCGGACCTGCCGCTGGACCAGACGTACACGTACAACACCGCGGGCAGCGGGGTGAACGCGTACATCATCGACACCGGCATCCGCCTCACGCACTCGGACTTCGGCGGCCGTGCGGTGCACGGGTTCAACGCCATCGCGGACAGCAACGGCTCCAACGACTGCAACGGCCACGGCACGCACGTGGCGGGCACGGTGGGCGGCGCGACGTGGGGCGTGGCCAAGGCGGCCAACCTCATCGCGGTGCGCGTGCTGGACTGCGGCGGCTCGGGCACCTACGAGGGCGTCATCGCCGGCGTGGACTGGGTGACGGCCAACCACGTCAAGCCGGCCGTGGCCAACATGAGCCTGGGCGGCGGCGCTTCGCAGGCGGTGGATGACGCGGTGACGGCGTCGGTGGCCGCGGGCGTGGTGTACGCCCTGGCGGCGGGCAACGACAGCGGCGATGCGTGCACCAAGTCGCCCGCGCGCACGCCCAACGCCTTCACGGTGGGCTCGACCACCAACACGGACGCGCGCTCGTCGTTCTCCAACTTCGGCACCTGCGTGGACATCTTCGCGCCGGGCTCGAACATCACCTCGGCCTGGTACACGGGTGACACGGCGACCAACACCATCAGCGGCACCTCGATGGCCAGCCCGCACGTGGCCGGCGCCGCGGCGCTCTACCTGGGCACCAACCCCACCGCCAGCCCCGAGCAGGTGATGGGCGTGCTCAGCAACCTCGCCGGCGTGGGCAAGGTCTCCAGCCCCGGCACCGGCTCGCCCAACCTGCTGCTGTACACGGGCACCATCGGCAACGGCTCGAGCGACAACGTGGCGCCTACCGCCGCGGTGACGTCTCCGGCCAGCGGCGCCACCGTCACCGGCTCCGTGGCCCTGGCGGCCGAGGCGGCCGACAACGTGGGCGTCACGCGCGTGACGTTCTTCGTCAACGGCGCGCCGGTGGGCACCGACAGCAGCGCTCCGTACGAGCTCAGCTGGAACACCACCCTGGGTGGCAACGGCAGCCACGCCATCGTCGCCAAGGCGTATGACGCGGGCGGCAACGTGGGCGTGAGCGCCGCCGTCACGGTGAGCGTGAACAACCCGGGCATCGCCAGCTACGACGCCGTCCTCAAGGCGCCGCGCTGCGCGGAGCTGGGCGCCTACTGCGACACGGGCACGCTGGTGAAGGGCCGCGGCACGATGGGCCCCGAGGCCAACGCGCCGAACACCATCAACAACTCGTGCGCCGACGGCAACAGCGGCACCTACCAGAACGACGAGTCGCTGGAGCGCATCCGCATCACCTCGGTGGACGGCTCGCCGCTGGCTCCGGGCAAGCAGGCCAAGGTGGAGATGACCGTGTGGTCGTGGTCCACCGGCACCTCGGACTCGCTGGACATCTACTACACGGGCGATGCGAGCAACCCCTCGTGGACGTTCCTGGCGACGCTGAAGCCCGCGGCGGGCGGCTCGCAGGTGCTGTCGGCCACGTACACGCTGCCGGCGGGGAGCCTGCAGGCGGTGCGCGGCAACTTCCGCTACAGCAGCACGGCGGGCTTCTGCACCACGGGTGGCTACGATGACCGCGACGACCTGGTGTTCTCGACGGTGAGCAGCGGCCCGCAGCCGCCCTCGGCGTCGTTCACCTCTTCGTGCACGGCGCTCAGCTGCTCCTTCACGGACACCAGCACGGACTCGGACGGCACCATCGCCTCGCGCCTCTGGAACTTCGGTGACGGCACCAGCTCGACCGCGCAGAGCCCGAGCCGCACCTACGCGGCGGCTGGCACCTACACCGTGTCGCTGACGGTGACGGACAGCCAGGGCCTGAGCAGCACGCGCACGCAGACGGTGACGGCGTCGGCGCCTGCGTCGCTCTCGCTGTCGGCCACCAAGCGCGTGGCGGGCAAGAAGCGCTACACGGACCTGACGTGGTCCGGCGCCAGCGGCACCAACGTGGACGTGTTCCGCAACAACGCGCTGGTCATCACCACGGCCAACGACGGGGCGCACACCGACAACGTGGCCTCGACGGGCAGCTACACGTACCGGGTGTGCAACGCCGGGACGAGCACCTGCTCGAACAACGTGACGGTGACGTTCTAGAGCGCCGATCAGGTTAGGGCGAGGGAGCAGGCAAGGGCCAGGGGCTCGACGTCAGCCCGGAGAGTGCGCAGGTACATGCGAGGACACGGCGGGAGCAAGCATGGACCGGTGGACGCCCGAGGAGAGGTGTAGCGAGC
>DATHBR010000028.1:0-172548 GCA_035296065.1 Myxococcaceae bacterium
CGAGGTGCGCGAGGAGCTCGCGCCGCTCGCCTTCGACGCCTTCGTGGAGCGCTCCTTCCGCATCCTGCTCAGGCGCAGCCCGGAGAGCGTGGTGGAGCTCGGCCTGGAGCGCGAGCTGGACGTCGGCCGCACATTCCTCGACGACGTGTCGGACGCCTTCGTCGCCCAGACGCGGGCCCAGCAGGGGGTGGTGCTCCAGCTGCTGAAGGGCTATGACCGTGCGGCCCTCTCGCGCACCCAGCAGGTGACGTACGACGTGTACGCGTGGTGGCTCGAGGAGCGCCAGCGAGACGCGCGCTTCGAGGCGCAGGCTCTCGCATGGGAGCCTCCCGCTGGAGCTACTCGAGCGCGTGGTAGCCGCGGACCTCGGACTTCCCTGAGCGCTTGGCGCACATCGGGTCGGCACGGCACGGCAGCCCAAGCCGCCCTCCCCTCAGGGCGCGGCAAGAGCCTGGACTGGGCCTGTGGGGTGTCTTGAGCGCCTCAACACCCCGCTGCTTTCTGTGGCCCTCGCGCCGGGGCCTGCCTCTCACCTGCCGTGGCCAGGCCCAGGTGCTTCTCAATCGCTCGCACCCCTCGGGCTCCCTTCACCTACGCCAACACCCTTCAGCCTGCCTCCACTCCTCTCGCAGGCCAACACGTCGAAGTCCAACGTCCTCCTCAGCAACTCGGCCAAAGTCCACTCGCGGCGTCCTCTGCTTCATCCGCCCCGTTCTGGCCCCTGCCTCCTTCCCCGCTCTCGCCTCCTCCTCTCCTGCTTGGGAGAGTTCCAGATGATGGACGCGCTGCTGGACATCACCCAGATGACGGCGGGCCGGCTCTTCGATCGGTTCGAGCGTGTGAGGCTCGACCGGAAGGTGACCGGCTACGGGGTGGGGCTGTGCCGGGCAGCCTTCCACTCGCCGCCGGTCAGTCCGCCCTTGACGCGATGAGGGCGATGTTGCGGGGCGAGAGGCGCGGTTCGAAGACCTGTAGGAGCTCGACCTGAAAGCCCATCTCTTCGAGCAGTAGCGCGCGATCGAGCAGAATCACGAGCTCCAGCGCCCTCGCGAAGCGATCCCTCAGCAGATGACAGAGCAAGAGGCGCCTCGTCTCGGGGCGAGCGGACCCTTCAAAGCAATCCAGCTCGGCGTCCGTCATGCCGACATCCAGGCGCAGGCGCTCCAGGCGATCTCGCGCATAGGCAGCGAAGCTCCCGGCATAGAGCGTCCTGGGTGCATCCCCCGCCCGCACGAAGCCCAGAGCGGGAAACCTCCGCCTCAGCAGCAGATGGAGCGCGAACCGCTGCGCGTAGACGCGTTTCATCAGCGCGAACTCCGCCTCGGTCTTGTGGTGCCGTCCACGCGTCGCCAGGAACAGGGCACGTGGGGTGAGGGGCGGCGCATGCACCTTCCCGAAGCCGGAGACAGGGTAGTCCCGTGCGGCATCCAGCTGGTCGTAGCAGCAGCCAAAGTTCAGCAGGAGCCCTGCCTTCTGGCTCTTGCGAATCTGCGTCAGCGCGAGCGCTCCGCAGGTGTGCAGGCCAATCGAGGCCCGGTCCTGACCGGAAAAGAGTGGATCAATCTCGCCCTGCGGCCTGTCTTCGACGGAGGAGTGGATGAAACACAGCTTCTCTCGCGGCAGGGCCTGGGCCCTTCGCAGCCAGTCCCGGCCCTTCTTCTGCAGCGCAGCATCCCGATCGATGCTGTGGAAGGTCCAGTCGAAAGTCCTCACACAGAGACGAGCCAGATGCCCCATGCCGCCACCGATGTCGACCGCCTGGCGAATCGTCTTGATTCTCGGCCTGAGCAGCGAAAGGACCCGCTCGATCTCATGGACTTTCTTGGCAGTGAGTCCCTGCGCGTCCGCGACCGTCAGCGGTTGCACGCCTTCATGCCAGGGCACCGCTGTCAGCTCACACAGACCGAGCACGAGCGAATGCAGCGACGCGGGAGGCTCACCTGGAAGCGCCCCATCGTCCAGCAGCCTTTCGCCCTCTTCGTCGAGTGACTCAGCGTAGGACAGCCAGGATTCGGGAAAAGCGGCTCCAGCCTCCGGCCAATTCTGGAGGATGGAACGTGACCAGAGCGCGGACCACGGCCGGAGCAGCTCGGTGAGCGCTTTCAGTCGAGCTTGCAGGTCCATGAGCCACTCGCTAGGTGCCCGAGCTGCGAGCGGATGTCCCGCACGGCCGCCGCGCCGCTCGGCCCCTTGCTCGTATCCATGAGCTGCTGGAGAGAGCAGGGCTCCTCCATCCTCTTCAGCCCTGGTCAGCAGGTTGACGGCTACGCCGACAGACAGAGACGCGCCTGGGGAAATCCGGTTGCATTTCTTTTTAGTTCTCTTTTCTGCCTGTCGCGGACACCGGATTTTCTCACGAAACCCGTGAGGAGGAGCCTCAGAAGATAAGAACAAAGCAGAGGCCAACGGCCTCAATTCCCGACCAGGTTTACAATGAATACTCTCGGTTCCGTCTCCCCGCGTTCTGCGCGAGAGCCGCTGCCCGTCGCAGGGCGTGGCGCCTCCCTCAGCTCAGCCAAGGCGTTGGCTCAGCGCCCCCCCGCGGCCACAACTCCCGCTGCTCCGCCGCTGGGCCTGAGGGTGGATGAGAAGAAGGGCACCATTCAGGGCACCGTGCAGCCCACCATGCTGGAGGGCCGCAAGCAGGTGGACGTCCCGGGCCTGGGCTCGCTCGTGGCGCCCGAGCCAGGCAAGACGGATGGCTACCTGCTGGGTGCCGACAAGATGCTGTCGCTCAAGGCCAACGCGGACGGCACCGTCACGGTGAACACCCGGACGCTGGGCCTGGAGGCCGGCAAGAAGGGCCAGTTCCAGGGCAACCTGCTGCCCATGGACGGCAAGGTGGACATCGGCGGCAAGCAGCTCGACGTCTCCGGCCTCAAGCCAGGAGAGAGCAAGACGAAGACCGTCAAGCTCAACGGCAAGAAGCACAAGGTGAAGCTGAAGATGAACGAGGACGGCACGGTCTCGCTCCAGGGCAAGCCCAAGAAGGGCCTCTTCGCCAAGGTGGCGGGCTTCTTCGGCAAGGCGCTCAGCTTCGTGGGCAAGATCGCGCCCTTCCTGGCGGCCGTGCCGGGCCTGGGGGCCGCGGCGCTGGTGGCCAAGGTGGCCAGTGGCATCAACGCGGTGAAGGGATTCGTCGGCGCCATCAAGAGCGGCAACCTCCTGGGCGCGGTTGCCAGCGCGGCCGGCGCCGTGGGCAGCTTCGCCTCGGGGGTGGTGGGTAACATCGCCAACAAGATCGCCCAGGGAGCCAGCTGGGCGCAGCAGGCGCTGCACACCTTCAAGCACGGGCTGGGCCAGGGCCTGCTTCAGGTGGTGTCCAACGGGGCCAGCCTGCTGTCCGGCGCGGCGGGCCTGGCCGGAAATCAGAAGCTGGCCAGCACCGCGGGCCAGGTGGCGGACTATGCCAGCGCCGCGGACAGCGCTCGCCGGGGCAACCTGTTGCCCGCCGCCACTCAGTTCTTCAATGACTTCGGCGCCCGTCTGGTGCGCTCCCGCCAGCCCCAGGAGCAGTTCGGCTTCACCCAGGCCGACCTCGGCCTCGGTCTGGCTCAGGGCTCCGGGCCGGCCTTCGACACCAAGAACATCGATGTGAACAACCTCGGCTTCTACCAGCCGGATGGAACCATCCGCCCCGCCGTGCCCTCGTCCACGTCCTCGTTCTCGTCCCCGCGCCTGCGCTCCCTCGATAACCAGGGGGTGCTGGTGGCCTCCACCCTGCTCGGACCGATCGTGGGCGACGCCCTGGAACGCAACAAGCCCAGGTGGAAGCCCATCGCCCAGGTGCCCAACGATCCCAGGAAGAGCAACCTGGAGAACGACGTGAACCGGCTGGCCGTGGTCTCCCGTACGACGTATGACCAGATGAACCGGCTGGGCCTGCGCCACAACGACCCCAACATCAACAACGGGACCGGGAGCCTGCTCTGGGTGCAGCTCCATAACTACAGCTACCAGGAGTTCGAGCAGGGCACGCTGCCCAATCGCTACCTGGTGTGTGACGAGCAGGCCAAGTTCCTGGCGGCCCAGCTCGCCAAGCAGCGGTTCAACTCTCCGGTCATCATCCGCGTAGTGGGCGAGAGCAACGAGCACGCCTGGGTGCGGGTCGAGTTCCCCAGGGAGAACAAGGCCTACAAGCTCGACCTCTGGGACAACCAGGTCACGCCCATGCAGGACATCAACCCCCGTGCGAAGCCCAGGTTCAGCTACGACGATGTCTCGATCAACAAGACGCCGATAGGCAAGTAAGCGCCTCCCCCGGGACTGAGCCCGCTACCGGCTCAGTCCCACCCGGCGCCGCCCAGTGACACCTGCAGGCCTCCGGGCACCTTGCCAATCCCCTCCCCCATCGCGGAGACGAAGTCGCCCACCGCCTTCACCCACGCCTGGTCTCCCACCGCCTCCAAGAGCCCGCTGCGCTTCAGGTGCGCCCACGCCACCCGGACGATGACGCGCCCCAGCCGCACCTTGTCCACCACCTTGTGCTGGCTGCTGGCCTCCTTGTCCCCGCACGACTTCTCCAGGTGCTTCAGGTCATCGCGCACGCTCTCGGGCAGCGCCTCCCGCTTCGACAGCGCCGTCAGCCGCGTCTTGCCCAGCTCGGGCGTCTTCGAGCCGCAGTCCACGTACGCGCGCAGCACCTGAAGCTCCGGCTCGTCCAGCCCCGAGCGCTCCGCCGCATCCAGGAACCGCCCCAGCGCCACCCGCCCCTTGTCCCACGCCTCGCGCGAGAAGAAGCACAGCGCCAGCGAGCCCTGCGCCAGCACCTGCGTGGCCTCGTTCACCGCCACCAGCTGCGCGGGTGACAGCGTCACCTCCTTGCCCGTGAGCAGCTTCACTGCCTCGGCCAGCTGCTTCGCATCCGTGGCCGGCCCCAGCGCATCCAGCGCCCGGGCCTCCTTCTCCGCCAAATCACACATGCCGCTCATCGCCAGCGTGTACGTCTTCAGCGCGTGCAGCTGCCCAGCGAACCCCGGCACCTTCACCCGCGAGGGGTCCGTCCTCGAGCCCTCATAGAGGATGAGCTCCGAGGGGATGGGCACCGGCGACTCGGGGTGCAGCTTCACCAACGCCAGCGCCGTGAAGAGCACCGCGCTGTCGGTGGGCCCGTCCAGCCGCCGCACCAGCTCCGGCGCCACGCCCAGCGGCCCCAGCACCACCGGCAGCAACGGGGGCAGCTCGCCCTTGTCCCCCGAGAGCACCTCCTTGCCCACCTCGCGCATGTCCCACAGCGCCTTGCCCAGCGCCGCCACCTCCTTCACCGTCATCCCCACGCCCGCGGCTGGCGCGCCCGCCTCCCCCGCCCGCGCGGCCTTCACCGTGCGGGCCGCGCCCCCCGCCACTCCCAGCAGCCGCTCCCGCACCACCTTCGCCTCGTCCGAGCCGGCCGTCTTCGTCACCGCCGCCTTGCCCGTCACGTACAGCTGCACCTTCACCGACTGCAGCTTCTCCTTCAGCCGCTCCTCATCCGTCTTCTTCCCCCAGAAACCCAGGGCCACCGCGGGCACCCACAGCACCAGCAGAGCACTCAACACCCGAGGTGAAATCTTCATGGTGCTGATTCAAGCACAACCCGTGCTCCCGGAAAGAACCCCGGGTTCACCGAGTCCCCCCCTTGGACTGCCAACCCATCGCGTCACGCCCGCGCCGTCGGAATTCTGGTCCTGCCTCATTGACTCCGTACGCAGTCCCCACGGACGATTCAGTTACGAACGGTCCAACCCTTGGGAAGGACAGTTCACACTCCCAATCCGTGACGAGGTAGACACCGAATGATCAGACGGGTGTTGATTTCGGGGTGCGCGCTCGCGCTCCTCACATCCGATGCCATGGCTCAGGACACCGGCACGACGGAGGCGGCTCCGGCCGCTCCCGCCGAGGCGCCGGCCCCCGCGCCTGCAGCCCCCCCCGCGGCGCCCGCTCCGGCCGCTCCCACCCTGCGCACCGTTCGCGGCCGCGCCGTAGACAAGGTGTCCAACGAGGGCGTGCCCCTGGTGCGCGTCATCATCAAGGGCACCACCAAGGGCGCGGAGACGGACCTCGAGGGCCGCTTCACCCTGGAGGGGGTGCAGCCGGGCCCCGTGGTGCTGGACATCTCCAGCCAGGACTACAAGCAGCGCGACGTGCTGGTGGGCGCCAATCAGACCAGCGTCACCATCGCCCTGGAGCCCAGCTTCGTCGAGGAGATGGTCGTCGTGGGCCGCGCCAGCGAGGTGGCCCGCAAGAACCTGGCCAACTCGGTGGCCACGGTGAACACCGAGGCGCTCACGCGCACGCCGGTGGCCACGGTGGACCAGGCGGTGCAGGGCAAGGTGGCCGGCGCCAACATCCAGTCCAACTCGGGCGCGCCCGGCGGCGGGATGCAGATGCGCCTGCGCGGCGTGTCCACCATCAACGGTGAGTCCGCCCCGCTCTACGTCATCGACGGCGTGCTCGTCAGCGACGTGGCGATCGCCTCGGGCATCTTCGCGGTGACGGCGTCCACGGGCGGCTCCAACCCCAACCCCACCCAGGACAACCAGGTCAACCGCATCGCGGACATCAACCCCAACGATATCGAGAGCATCGAGATCCTGAAGGGTGCGTCCGCCGCCGCCATCTACGGCTCGAAGGCCAGCAACGGCGTGGTCATCATCAACACCAAGCGCGGCCGCGCCGGCAACGAGCCGCGCGTGGACATTACCCAGCGGGTGGGCGTGTACACGCTGGCCAACAAGCTGGGCGCGCGCAAGTTCAACTCCGAGGAGGAGGCTGTCGAGGCGTTCGGCGAGTCGGCGCGCGAGTACTACCGCCAGGGCCAGACGTTCGACCACGAGGCGGAGCTGGCCAACCAGCGCGACCTGTCCACCGAGACGGTGGCCAGCGTGAGCGGCGCCACGGGCGACACCCGCTACTTCGGCTCGGCGCTCATCAAGGACGACAGCGGCATCATCGGCCGCACCGGCTACGAGAAGCAGTCCTTCCGCCTCAACGTGGGGCAGAAGCTGGGCGAGCGCGTGGACGTGAACGCGTCGGCCAACATCGTCCACTCGCTGAGCGACCGCGGTCTGTCCAACAACGACAACGCGGGCGTCACCTACCACATGGTGCTGCCCTCCACGCCCAACTTCCTCAACCTGCAGCCGGATGAGCGGGGCAACTACCCGCAGAACCCCTTCATCGGCTCGCTGGCCAACCCGCTGCAGACCGCGCAGCTGGTGAAGAACGACGAGAACGTGTGGCGCCTCATCGCCTCGGGCGACGCCACCGTCAACGTGTACAAGGGCGACACCAGCGAGCTGAAGGTGCTGGCCAACTTCGGCGTGGACCGGTTCCAGCAGCAGAACACCGTGCTGTTCCCGCCCGAGCTGAACTTCGAGCCGGTGGATGACGGCCTGTCGGGCACGTCGCTGGCGGGCACCGCCGAGGCGCGCAACATCAACGCGGGCTTCAACGTCGTGTACAACATGCGCCCCGCGGGCACCGGCATCATCGCCAACACCTCGGCGGGCTTCTCGTTCGAGGAGCGCGCGCTGGACACCCTGTACATCATCAGCCGCAACCTCACCGCCGGCCAGCCCAACGTGGACTCGGGCACTCAGACGAGCCTGCGGCAGGACAAGAGCCTGGTGCGCGACCGCGGCTACTACGTGCAGGAGGAGATGATCCTGCTGGACGAGCGGCTCACCCTGGTGGGCGCCCTTCGCGGCGAGCAGGGCAGCAACAACGCGGACCCGAACAAGCTGCTGTTCTACCCGAAGCTGGCCACCGCCTACCGCATCCCCTCGTTCAGCCCGGCGGTGGACGAGTTCAAGGTGCGTCTGGCCTACGGCGAGACGGGTAACCAGCCGCGCTACAGCGACAAGTTCCGCCCCCTGCTGTCCAACGTCAACACCGGTGGCCAGCCCGGCATCATCGGCAGCGGTGTGACGGGCAGCCCCACGCTGCGCCCCGAGCGTCAGCGCGAGGTGGAGGCGGGCCTGGACGCCATCTTCATGGGCGGCAACATCGTCACCGAGCTCACCCTCTACCAGCGCAACATCAGCGATCTCATCCTGCGCCGCGCCCTGGCTCCGTCCACCGGCTTCCAGACGGAGATCTTCAACGGCGGCACCATGCGCAACCGCGGCGTGGAGGTGATGCTGCAGCTGAACCCCTTCAACGGCGGCGAGTTCGAGTGGGTGTCCAACACCACCTTCACCGTCAACCGCAGCAAGGTGGTGGACCTGCCGGTGCCGGCGTTCAACGCGGGCGGCTTCGGCAACGGCCTGGGCGCCTTCCGCATCGAAGAGGGCCAGAGCGCCACGCAGATCGTCGGCAACTCGGGCCTGCGCGAGGACGGCACGTGCTGCGTGGTGAAGAAGCTGGGAGACACCGAGCCGGACTTCCGGATGGGCTTCTCCAACAGCTTCCGCTACGGCAACTGGAGCGCCTCCTTCCTGCTGGACTGGCAGAAGGGCAGCGACGTCATCAACCTGACGCGCTTCCTGTACGATCTGGGCCAGAACACGGTGGACTACGCCGAGGGCAAGACGGAGGACCGGCTGGGCGCGGGCGAGCAGCGCCTGCAGGACCAGAAGACCAACGCGGGCGTCTACATCGAGGACGCCAGCTTCCTGAAGCTGCGTGAGATCAGCCTCGCCTACCAGCTGCCGGACTCGTGGGTCACCCGCGTGCCCAAGCTGAAGAGCGCGCGGCTGAGCTTCGCGGCCCGCAATGTGTTTACGGTGACGGGCTACACGGGGCTGGATCCGGAGGTGAGCAACTTCGGCAACCAGGCGGTGGCGCGCAACATCGACGTGGCTCCGTTCCCGCCGAGCCGCAGCTTCTGGACCTCGCTGGATGTGGGGTTCTAACGTCATGAGGATTCATTCAATGAAGAAGTTCATCGCCATGGCGCTGTGCGCCTCCACCCTGAGCCTGGGGGCCTGCGGCCTCGATGTTCCGGACCTGAACAACCCCAGCATCGACGCGCTGCTGGAGAACCCCACGCCGTCGGCGGTGAAGGCCGCCTCCACGGGGCTGCTGATCGGCAGCCGGGCGGGCAAGTCCGCGCAGAACGGCTACGTGGCGCACCTGGGCATCCTGGGGCGCGAGTCGTACACGTTCGACGCGGCTGACCCGCGCTTCGTCACCGAGATGCTGGCCGGCGCGTCGCTGGACCCGGGCAGCCCCGCCTTCGGTGGGAACTTCTGGGCCGGCCCGTACGGCAACATCCGCAACGCCAACACGGTGCTGGCGTCGCTGGACAAGGTGGCGGGCTTCAGCGATCCGGAGAAGGAGGCCATCCGCGGCTTCGCCAAGACGATTCAGGCGCTGGACTTCCTGACCATCGTCTCCACGCGCGACACCAACGGCGGCCCCATCGACGTGTCGGGCCCGTTCACCACCCTGGCTCCCGTCGAGAGCAAGGAGCGGATGCTGGAGCACATCTCCAGCTTGCTGGACGAGGGCAACGCCCACCTGGACGCCGCCTCGGAGAAGTTCCCCTTCCCGCTGAGCACCGGCTTCACCAACTTCAACACGCCGGCGACGTTCAAGCAGTTCAACCGCGCGCTGAAGGCCCGCACGGAGACGTACCGGAAGAACTGGCCCGGGGTGCTCACCGCCCTGAGCCAGTCGTTCCTGGACACCACCAAGGCGCTGTCCCTGGGTGCCTCCTACGCGTACGGCTCGGGCTCGGGTGACACCACCAACGGGCTGACCAGCCCCAACCTGTACGCCCACCCGTCCATCGTCACGGACGCCGAGCGCATCCCCAACTGCACCGATGATGCGACCATGCCCTTCAAGTGCCTGGACAAGCGCGTGGGCACCAAGCTCAAGGTGGTGAACCCGCGCACCTACCAGGGTCTGTCGTCCACGTACGGCTTCACCCTGTACACCAGCACCAGCGGCGTGCCGATCATCCGCAACGAGGAGCTGATCCTTCTGCGGGCCGAGGCCAACATCAACATCGGCACCCCCGAAGCGCTGCAGGCCGCCGAGGCGGACATCAACTTCGTGCGCGCCCAGGCCGGTGGCCTGGAGCCGATCACCCTGGAGGGTGAGAACGCGGTGGACGTGCTCCTCAAGGAGCGCCGCTACTCGCTGTTGTTCGAGGGTGGACACCGCTGGATCGACATGCGCCGCTACACCCGGCTGGGCCAGCTGCCCAAGGACGTGGCGGGCCACACCGTGCACGAGCGCTTCCCCATCCCCGTGGCGGAGACGGACGCGCGTCAGTAACCCAACGCTAAGCT
Source organism: Myxococcaceae bacterium (assembly GCA_035296065.1). Taxonomy (GTDB): domain Bacteria; phylum Myxococcota; class Myxococcia; order Myxococcales; family Myxococcaceae; genus DATHBR01. The sequence goes on from DATHBR010000028.1 coordinate 10,224, forward strand.
GAACCCTGAAGGGGCTCTCGTCGCGCCGCGCCAAGCGGCCAGGCGAGGGCCCCTTCCTCTTTTTTACGGCTTCACCATGAGCGAAACGGGGGCGGCTCAAGCTAGAGTGCCGCCGACCTCTGAGCTTCCCCGGAAAAGAGGTCTCTCGGATTTGGAGGAGCATCATGGGTATCAACAAGTTCGCCCCGGCCGCGCTGCTGCTGTGGGGGGCGGTCCCCGTCGTGGCGCATGCGCAACAGACTCCGTCGTTCGCTCAGCCCGCGGAGGACCGTGAGCAGTGGATCACCATCGGCGAGGACGCGCTGGCGCCGGTGGAAGAGGCCTTCCGCGAGTACGGCTTCGCGCAGCCCACCCACGTTCAGGTGAAGGACGGGGTGGTGATGATGAAGGTGCGCGAGTCGCAGCTGTCGCAGCTGTCGAAGGTGATGCACGAGAAGTTCAACCGCTGCTCGGGCTACATGGCGCACGATTCGGAGCAGGAGGCGCTGCAGGCGCTCTCGCCCACGCCCAGCCCGGCGCTGCAGCAGAACCTCATCACCTACACGATCGACAACGCGGCCACGGCCAACGCGATGATGAGCGACGTGCAGGAGCTCAACATCCGCAACACCATCAACCACCTGTCGACGAACTACGCCACGCGCTACTACACCTCGGCGTCGGGCGTGGAGTCGGCCAACTGGATCAAAACCACCTGGGCCAACCTGGCCGCGGGGCGCACGGACGTGAGCGTGGCGGCGTTCACCCACACCGGCTGGGCGCAGCCGTCGGTGATTCTGACCATCACCGGCAGCAGCATGCCCAACGAGGTGGTGGTGCTGGGTGGCCACCTGGACTCGACGAACACCTCGGGCGGCGGAGCGCCGGGCGCGGACGATGATGCCTCGGGCATCGCGTCGCTGACGGAGATCATCCGCGTGGCGATGGCCAAGGGGTACCGGCCGGCGCGCACGGTGAAGATCATGGGCTACGCGGCCGAGGAGGTGGGCCTGAGGGGCTCGGCGGAGATCGCCGCCTGGCACCAGACCAACGCGGTGAACGTGGTGGGCGTGCTGCAGCTGGACATGACCAACTACAAGGGCTCCACGGTGGACGTGGGCCTGATGACGGACTTCACCAACGCGGCGCAGAACGGCTTCGTGTCGAACCTGCTGGACACGTATTCGATCGCCACGTGGGCCCACTCCACGTGCGGCTACGGGTGCTCGGACCACGCCTCGTGGAACGCCAAGGGCTTCCCGGCGTCGATGCCGTTCGAGGCGCTGATGAACCAGCACAACTCGGCCATCCACTCGACGAACGACACGCTGTCGCGCAGCGGGGGCATGGCGACGCACGCGGTGAAGTTCACCAAGCTGGGCGCGGCGTTCATGGCGGAGCTGGCCAAGGGCACGGTGGTGGGTGGCACGCCGGATCCGACGGCGCCCACGGTGGCCGTCACCGCTCCGGTGGCGGGTGCCAACGTGACGGGCACGGCGACGATCTCGGCGAACGCCTCGGACAACGTGGGCGTGAGCCGGGTGGAGTTCTTCGTGGACGGGACGCTGAAGGGCACGGACACCACGGCGCCGTACAGCTACGGGTGGGACTCGACGACTTCGGCCAACGGCAGCCGTTCGCTGACGGCGAAGGCGTACGACGCGGCGGGCAACGTGGGCACCAGCGCCGCGGTGGCGGTGAACGTGAGCAACGTGAGCACCACGGCCTCGTTTGACGCGGTGCTCAAGGCGCCCAAGTGCGCCAACGTCAACAGCGTGTGCGACTCGGGCGCGCTGCTCAACGGCCGCGCCAACCTGGGCCCCGAGGTGAACAAGCCGAACACCATCGGTGGCACGTGCCTGGACGGCGCCTCGGGCGTGTACCACTCGGACGAGTCCAACGACCGCATCCGCGTGCTGACGACGGACGGCACGCCGTTCGCGCCGGGCAAGCCGGTGCGCATCGAGGCCACGGTGTGGGCGTACTCGAGCTACACCTCGGACAAGCTGGACCTGTACTACGCGGCGAACGCGAACTCGCCCACGTGGACGTTCCTGGCGACGCTGTCGCCGACGAAGGCGGGCTCGCAGGTGCTGTCGGCCACGTACACGCTGCCGGCCGGTGCGCTGCAGGCGGTGCGTGCGAACTTCCGCTACGGCGGCACGGCGGGCACGTGCGCCGCGGGTTCGTACACGGACCACGACGATCTCATCTTCGCCGTGAGCCCGTAACCCCCTGAGCCAGGGAGCCCTCCCGCGAATGGACGCGAAGACGCTGTGGTCGCGAGCCCGGCGGGAGGGCGCTCCGCTCATCGAGCAGGACAGCGCCACCTTTATATGGCGCGGAAAGGGGCCCGTCTTCGTGACGGGCGACTTTCAGGACTGGCGCGGAGAGCCCCTGCCCCTGGAGCGCGTGGCGCCCGGGCTGTGGTCCCGCACCCTGCCGCTGCCGCGGGACGCCTATCTCGAGTACTCGCTGCTGGACGCGCGCGGCCGCAAGGTGAGCGACCCGCTCAACCCCCGCGTGAGCGACAACGGGGTGGGAGGCCACAACCCCTGCTTCTTCATGCCGGGCACCGCGCCCACGGCGCTGGCCCGCCGGGCCCGTGGGCAACCCCGGGGCCTCGTCACCCGCCACAAGGTGAAAACCTCGGAGCTGGCGGCGGGCACCTCGCGCGAGGTGTACCTCTACCAGCCGCCCGCGCCGGGCCCCTGGCCGCTGCTGGTGGTGCTGGATGGGACGGACTACCTGCGGCGCGCGGCCCTGCCCACGCTGGTGGACAACCTCATTCTCGGCGGGCGCATGCGCCCGGTGGCGATGGCGCTGGTGGCCAACGGCGGCACGGCGCGCACGCTGGAGTACACGTGCAGCGAGGCCACGCTGGGCTTTCTGCGGGACAAGGTGCTGGGGCTGGCGCGGGAGCGGCTGCCGCTGGTGGATGAGCGCCGCCACCCCGGGGCGCACGGGGTGCTGGGCGCCTCGTATGGCGGGCTGATGGCGCTGTACCTGGGGCTGCGCGCGCCCCGGGTGTTCGGGCACGTGCTCAGCCAGTCGGGGGCCTTCTCCATTCCAGAGCACGGGGACTACGTGGTGTTCGACCTGGCGCGCGCCGCCCGGAGCCGGCGGCTGAAGGTGTGGATGGACTGCGGCGGCTTCGAGCACCAGCTGCTCGGAGGCAACCAGCGGATGCTGCCCGTGTTGAAGGAGGCGGGGCACCGCGTGCGGTACCGGGAGTACTCCGGCGGGCACAACTACCCGGCCTGGCGGGAGGATGTCTGGCGCGGGCTCGAGTGGCTCTTTGCGCTCCGGGCCCGGGCGGGCTGACGCCACGCGCCGAGCACCCGGCGTGCGTGGCCGCGCGTCACCCGGAGCGTGTACGCTGGGCGCACCCGCTCGGGAGGCCTGATGGAACTGTCACCGTCGATGGTCGTGGAAGTGGCCAGCAACAGCTCGGCCGGCTTCTTCATCCGCTTCGCCTCCCGGCTCATCGACACGCTGCTCGGGGTGCTGGTCTTCTACGTGGGCAGCATGGCGGGCAACCTCGCCGTGAGCATCCTCGCGGGCCTGGGCCACGCGCCGGCCGAGTGGAGGGCCACCCTTCAGCTGCTGAGCCCGCTGGGCGTGGGGCTGCTGCTGGTAGGCGGGGTGCTGTACCAGGTGACGGCGGAGACGGTGGGCGGCGCCTCGCTGGGTAAGCTGCTCCTGGGGCTGCGCGTCACCTCGGAGAACCTGACGCCCTGTCTCTTCAAGGGCGCGCTCATCCGCAACACGGCGTACTTCCTGGACGCGCTGCCCCTGGGCGTTCCCGCCTACCGGGCCATGGCCCACTCGGTGCTCAACCAGCGCTATGGCGATCAATGGGGCCGCACCGTGGTGATGCGCACCCAGGCCGTGCCGCCGGACTCGCGCCAGGGCAAGGCCCTGCTGGCGCTGGGCATCCTCAGCGGCACCGCGGCCTGGGCAATCCTCGTGGCGCTGTGCTTCGTGATGACGGTGCGGTGAGCCGCCCGGAGGCGGGGCTCAGGAGCCCCGGCTCGAGGCCAGCCACGCCCACGAGAGCGCGGTGGCCACCGCCAGGCCCACGTTCAGCCACCCGAGCACCACGCCCGCCCGCGCCCACTGCAGGCCCGCGCGTGGCGCGTCTCCGCGCTCGATGCTCCGCAGCTCCAGGTGGCCCAGCACCAGCCCCACCAGGCCCGGGAGGAACGCGCAGCACAGGCCCACGCCTCCGAGCAGCCCAGAGGTGACGGCCCGCGTGGACGCCGAGCCCATGCGCGAGTGCTCCTCACAGGCGCGGCACCAGCCCCGGGCGCCGGACAGGGCCAGACAGGACACGCAGCAGGAGGCGCCACAGCGGCGGCAGGGCGCCACCGCCCCCTGCTCGGGGTGGAAGGCGCACGCGGCGCGGGCTGGCGCCTCACTCATACGAACACCTGAGCCCGGAGTGAAGCGGAGCACCGGCTGCCGCCTCTGTGCACACCCGGGGCGGGGGTGTTAGACGCGGGGGGCTTTGCCGCGAGGGAACGCATGACGGATGGGCGCATCGTACTGGTGACGGGAGCAACGGACGGAATCGGCCTCGAGACGGCCAGCGAGCTTGCCCGAAAAGGGGCGCGGGTGGTGGTGCATGGGCGCAGCGCGGCGAGGGTAGACAACGCCCGGAAGAAGATCGAGGAGGCCGGGGGTAGGACGGAGGGGGTGGTGTTCGAGCTGTCCTCCCTGGCCAGCGTGCGCCAGGGCGCGGAGGAGCTGGCGCGGCGCTTTCCCCGGCTGGATGTGCTGGTGAACAACGCGGGCGTGTTCATGAACGAGCGCGTGGTGACGGAGGACGGGCTGGAGACGACATTCCAGGTGAATCACCTGGCGCCGTTCCTGCTGACGACGCTGCTGCTCCAGGGGCCGCTGAGCGGGCCCGGAGTGCGCATCGTGAATGTGAGCTCCATCGCGCACAACCGGGGGCGGATGAACTTCGAGGACCTGCAGCTGGCGCGGGGCTACAACGGCTACGGGGCGTACGCGCAGTCGAAGCTGGCCAACGTGCTGTTCACCTTCGAGCTGGCGCAGCGGGTGCCGGCCGATCTCGTCACCGTGAACTGCCTGCACCCGGGCGTGGTGAGCACCAAGCTGCTCGTGGAGGGCTTCGGCATGCAGGGCAATGACACGCTGGAGCAGGCCGCGGCCACCTCCGTATACCTGGCCTGGGCCCCCGAGGCGGCGAAGGTGACGGGGCGCTACTTCGTGCGCCAGCGCGAGGCGAGCCCCTCGCCCTCCGCCCTGGACGAGGAGACGCGGCGCAAGCTGTGGGAGATCAGCGAGACGCTGTGCGCCTCGCGCTGATCAGCGGGCTCCCCCATCCCGGGGCGGGTTGGCCTGAGCCCACGCCGTGCATGGCGCGCGCGCGGGCTCCAGCTCCTTCTCGGTGCGCTTGTCGATGAGGGGGCACACCTCCGCCTCGGTCCACAGGTCCGCCTCGTCGTGCCGGGCGTCGTAGCGCAGGGCGCGGACCTCCTTTCCATTGAGCACGAGCAGCTCGGGCGTGCCGTCCGCGTCCAGGTCCAGCTCCGCCTGGGCGAAGCGCTGGCCAAACTTCTCCAGCGGCAGCGCGTGCGCGCGGATGGCCTGGCGGGTGTACTCCGCGCCGCCCGTCACCTTGAACACCTCGAGCCACTCCTTGGCGCTCACCTTCGAGGTGCCCGGTGAGGTGGGCGAGTCGTCCTCTCCGGCCACCACCCACACCTCGGGGCTGAACATGCGCACCGGGCGGTAGCGGTCATGCCGGCTGCCCACCAGGTTCACCCGCACGAGCGCGCCCAGCTCCGCGCGCAGCATCCACACCGAGTCCGCCTCGCTCATGCGGCACAGGTGCGTCACCACGTCCTTCGGGCCCTCGAGCGGCAGCGGCAGGCAGGCCACCGTCACCTCCTGCTGCTCACAGGTGCTCTCCGGCTCCGAGTCGTCCTCCTCCGCGGGCAGCGCGGTGACGCCGGTGCGCAGCTCCCAGTTCTCCAGCGCCGAGGCCACCTTCTCCAGGTCCGTCTTCTCCACGCCCTCGATGAAGAGGCGCTCGGCGACGATGCCACCCTTGCTCTCCTGCGCCTGCTCGAGCGCGGGCTGGAGGGACTCGGGCACCTGGGCCGACTCGATGCGGCGAGACATCGTGGTCATGTCCCCGCGCCAGCTCTTGGCCAGGCTGTCGCGCAAGAGCTCCAGCTTGCGCTCGTCGGCCTCGCGCGCTCCGTCCACCTCGGTCACCCGCTTGCGCAGCCTGTCCACGTCCCCGGACAGCACGTGAATCTTCGCGTCCAGCTCGCGCTGCTCGCGCTCGGCGGCCTGCACGCGGCCCTGCACCGCCTCCAGGTTGCCACCTCCGCACCCCGCGAGGGCCAGGCCCACCGCCAACGTCATCCTCAGCCGCTTCATGGCGCCACCTCCCCCTGGCCCGCGTCCACCGGGCTGGCGGTTGTCCCCGCATCCGCCGGGCTCTCGGGTGTCCCAGCGTCCGTTGGGCCCTCGGGCACCCCGGCGTCCGCCTCGGGACTGGCCGCGGGGGTGAGCTTCGCGCAGGCGTCCTGGAAGCGCTGCGGGAAACGCTTCGGCTCGGCGCGCATGCCCTCGCACACGGCCGCGGGCGCGAGCGCCACCACCGGCTCCTGGCCCGGCTGGCTGTTGAAGGCGTAGCCCTTCACCTGGTCTTCCAGCAGGCCCACCAGCGCCGTGCCCTCCACTCCGGGCAGGGAGACCAGGGAGGCCTTGCCGCCCTCGGTGGTGACGGTGTCCAGCTGGCCCACCTCTTCCAGGCTCCCCAGCTCCCCCTCCGGCAGCGGCTTCTTCCGCCAGAGCGCGACCAGCGCCGGGTGCCGCAGCACCACGGTGAGGGAGGAGGCCTCGAACACCTCCCGCTCGGCCCCCAGCACGCGCAGCTCGCGCGACACCAGGAAGATGCCGGGCGCGGGCGTTGCCTCCAGCCGCACGTTGACCTCGCTGGAGGTGGGCCGGGCCCTGGGCTCTCCGTCCTCCGCCCCGGAGCCCGAAGGCGCGGGCGCGTCCTCGTCGGGCTCGTAGGTCGCGTCGCACGAGGTGAGGCACTCCTGGTACTGCAGCTCCTTCTGAGCCTCGGCGGCGCGCTCGCGAGCCTGCTCGGCCTCCGCCTCCGCCTCCGCCGCGGCCTCACGGGCCTCACGCACCTCGGGGTCCTCCTCCTGCACCGACTCGTCGGGAGTGTCCCCGTAGGGCTCCTCCTCCTCCTCCTCGGGCTCGCGGCTGGGCTCCTCACAGGCGCACGGATCCTCGTAGCGTCCGTGGTTCACCTCGCACTGGTAGATGCACTTGTTGCGCTCGGTGTTCCTCTCGCACAGGGCGCGGGACTCCACGGCGGGAGGGTTGTAGAGGAAGCGATCCGGCGCCGGGTAGTCGCTCACGTGCAGCCGGCCGTTGTACGCGAAGGCCACGCGCGCCACCCGCAGCGAGGTGACCAGGTTGCGCTCGGCATAGGGCGACTTCACGTTGCCCTCGGGCGCGGGGTGCTGGAACTCCGAGGTGCAGAAGGCGGTGGGCGGCAGGCCCTGGACCGTGCGCGCCAGCGTGGCGCAGCTCCACTCCGGCGTGGAGGCGAAGTGCGTGGCGACGCCCACGCAGGCATCCTCATAGGGGGCCACCTGGCAGGGCGGGCAGAACGGCGCCTGCGCCTGCTCCTCGGCCGGGGTGCGGACGCAGGGCCGCTGGTCATCCAGGGCCCGGGCCGCCAGCTCGGAGACGGCCTCGTGGTCCCTGGCGCGCGCGGCCTCCCCGAGCAGGAAGCCGTCCCGCGCGGAGGCCATGTCCACGTCGATGACCAGGCCACCGCTGTCCTGCTCGGCCGCCAGGTACGCGGCCCCGGCGAGCGTGCGGTTCAGCAGGCCGCGTGACTCGGTCAGCTTGCCGTTAGCCTCGGTGAGCCGGGTATCGAGCAGCTTCTTCTCGCGCTCCAGCTGCTCGAGGAAGGCGCGGCTCTCGGCCACCTTCTTCTCGGCCGCCGCGGCCTCCTGCTCCTTCTTCTCGCGCTCCTGCGAGCCCCCACAGCCGGTCAGCGCGAGCAGCGCCGCCACGGCCACCGTGACTGCGAAACGAACCATGTGCTGGATGTGCCCCTTCCCGCGCCCAGCATGGCCCATCCGTCACATCTCATGCCAGGGGACTCCACCGATGAGAACGGACCCCATTTCCCCCGTCCGCGGAGACCCCCATGAGCAAGACGCCTACCCGGAAGTCCTTCATTCAGTACGAGCTACCCCCCACCGCCCTCGAGAAAGTCCAGGGAGGCCGCACCTCGCGGGTGACGACCCAGGCCGTGGGCGAGGAGGGCTGCGGCCCCATCACGACGCTGGCCCTCGGAGAGGAGGGCGGCACGGTGACGACGCTGGCGGTCGGCGAGGAAGGCGGCACCGGCACCTACTGAGCCGCCCTCGTGTCCTGTGACGACCTGGCCTACGAAGTCTCGCACGTGTCGCCGGGCACTCAGTGCTCGTGCAACGATGGCTCGACCGCGTCCTGTGGCAACACCACTACGAACTGCCAGTCTGGCAGTTTGGTTGATGCCTGCTACGCCCACTGCAACTGTCGAATCGGATCGTTTCTTAGCTGCGAGGCTTGCTGTTGGGTGCAGGCGGCGGGTGCTGGCGTATCCGACGGCTCCAGCGCGGCCTGCTGAGCGCTCCGCTCCAGCGTGCGCAAGAGCCCCAGCAGGTTGCCGGAAATGACGCGCCAGGCGGCCGCGTCCGCTACCCAGCCCGCGCTGTGGAACCACCTCGCCCGCATCCGCGCGGCGGCAGATGTCCTCGAAGGCGGCGCGGGCGAAGGCGCTCTGCGTGGCGTAGCGGCCCAAGTGGCCCTGCCCGGCCGGCTGGTGAATGAAGCGCTGGAGGAACTGGGCGACCAGCTCGGGAACAGGCGGAAGGACGTTCACTCGGCGACCGGACAGGTAGGCTCGCAGCGCCAATCGGAGGACTATTACGCGCCGTCGCCCGCGGACGACCTGTATGCGCTGGGAGTGACGGCCTACCGGCTGGTGATGGGGCAGTACCCCGGGCGGATGGAGGCGAGAGGGGATGAGCAGGGCTGCTGGCAGGTGCCAAGCCCCGACCTCCGGCCGCTGCTGGAGAGCCACGGCCAGGTGGAGCCGCAGCTGAGGCAGGTGCTGGTGCGGCTGCTGTCGGAGGCTCCGGAGGCCCGTGGCACGGCGAGGCAGGTGGCCGAAGCGCTGGAGGCTTTGTCGGGCGAGACAGGGGAAGCAGAGGAGCGCGCTTCCTGGCCCGAGGCCGTGGAGCGTCCACGGGCCAGGAAGCGCTGGCTGGCCGTGGCGGCCGCAGGAGCCTGCGCGGTGGGGCTGTGGAACTGGCAGCGGGAGCCCCGCCCGCCCGTGCACATGGCCTCAAGCACGCAGCAGACTTCAGACGCTCAGGCGCCAGAGGCGGGAACGGCGGCCTTGGGGGGCTCCTCAAGCCCGAAGTCCCAGGACACCACTTCGCCCGCCCCGGACAAGAGTCCCCTGGCCCAGTCCATTCCTCCCGAACCACGCCCAGGACAAGCCCAGCCCGACAGGAAAGGCCGGTGCCCGGGACCCGAGCAGGTGCCCATCAACGGAGGCTGCTGGTTGGAGTTCCCCTCGATGAGCGCCGAGAGGTGTACAGACAATGGCAACGTGCTCTTCAAGGGCAAGTGCTACGTCCCCGCCTTCGGGCCTGCCCAGAAGACGCCGCCCACCTCGAGCCCGGCGGAAGCTCGCTGAACGGCTTGCTCTTCCCCGCTTCACAACCAGCGGAGACGGCGGGAATCGAACCCGTGTTCCCTCTGGAGGATATGGAACTGGGACCGGACGGAGTGAGCGCAGGATCGGGACGTGGTCGAGGAGTCCTCGGCGAGTGGCACCTGGGCCCGGACTCCATGCGGCTACTCCGTGGACGTCTCGCGTGAGCTTTACCGAGCCGCCGCCAGGGACAGGTCGCGCGCCCGGGGAGCGCGGCCAGCTGTGACTGGTCAGCTACTACAACTCAAGGATAATCTACCGATTGCACTACAGCGCTCGGTGTATGCACGAAGAATTCATGAGGGAGTAAGCCAGATGGGGCACTTTTCTTTTGCACCAATTTTGTGTGCATTAGCAGCACTGGCAACTTCTAGCGGGTGCAAAGGCCGAGAGCCAGAGGTGCTCACGCCAGCGAGTGACAAAAGCAGATCCTCAGCGCTCCCCGATGCCAACGGAATCAACGCTGACGACACCCACGATTCCGGATTCAAAGGAGACAGCGAGCTCTTCGAGGATCGGCAAACTCAACCCTTCGACACGAGTTCCCTGAGACTGGCCGGCAAACTCGATACCAGGAATCGATATTCCTCGACGGTAATGGTCTCACCGCATGACCGGAACGCACCCGACGAGGACGAAGAGCAAGAAAAACCACGGTGTAGCGGTGTGCTCGTTGGTGCAAGACACGTACTTACGACGGGACACTGTGTATGCCCTGACCTGCCCCCCTGCCAGAAGTCCGCGCGGGTCACGACCGTGGTCTACAGCCTTGACGAGTCAGGACAACTCATCACAAGCACGGAGGCACACCTCGGCGAGGTACGACCACACCCAAACCTCATGTTCATTCAAGATGGCCAGGGCAATATCATCCTGGAGAACTTCACCCAGGTTCTAGACAACCAGGGAAATATCCTCCGGGAGAATACGGATCTCGCCCTTGTCTTCCTGGACAAACCCGTGGGCAAGGGCTTCTCTCCCATCATGCCCGCGAGGACAGAACTCCAAGCTAACGACAACATCATCGTGGTTGGCTATGGGCACAACGAGAATAGAGCCGGGGTGTATGGAGAGCGGAGGTTCAAGGACTATGAAGTGCTCGCACCGCGGGACACGGGTAAGCTGATTATCCTCAAGCAGCCAAACCGCGAGACCTACAAAGGCGATAGCGGTGGCCCCTGTCTGCGCGAAAAAGAACAGGGCACCGCGTTGATCGGCATTTCAACCAGAGGCATTGGCAAAGAGGCGGCCTGCCTGCGTCTCGATGTTTATCGATCGTGGCTCGAAGACACAATCAAGCGTGATCTCTCTGGACCAACTCCTTGAACAGGGACTCGCATGAGCAAGAGGTTTTTGTGGGCGATACTCAGAGGTGCAGCGTTTACAGTGCTGCTGGCTGGCCCCGGGTGCGCAGCACAGCCCGCGTTCCGTATCGAAGACGCAGTTTATGACCGTGTCACAACAGTTGAAAAAGGAAAGAAGGACAAGCTCAACAAATACCGTTCTACCGTGGAAGTTCTCGTCCATGAACCACTCGGTGTTGCGAGCACCGAGTCCGGTATACAAGCCAAAGAGCCAACGACAGAAGACGACGGAGAGGAGGAAACATATGCAACGTGCAGCGGAGTTCTAATAGCGCCTGATGCGGTACTGACCGCGGCACACTGCGTATGCAAGGAACGAAAAACCGAGGCGCACGAGAGCAGAAATGGACAGGTGCGGTTGCTCGTCGAGGGGACGAATTGCGCACGGAATCTGTCCGTCAGGATGATTGCATACGCAGTCCCTCCGGACACGAAAGACTTCTCCATCACTTACAGAGCGAAGAGGGTCGTGCCACATCCCAGGTTCCAGATTGGCTACAACATAACCGCTGACAATAGAAAGATTGTGACACTGAGCGATGCGGACATTGCCGTCATCTTTCTGGCAAAGTCCGTGGATGCGGAGTTCCCTGCCAGCCGGCTGGCCACCTCGGAGGTGGCGGAGGATGCTCCGGTCGTTTTAGTAGGCTATGGCCCCCTGAAGGAAGACGGTGCTTTTGGAATACGCCGGTTTGGTGACAACATCGTCGCCAAACGCACGGCCTCCAAGCCATCGGGATTGGTTCAGTTCTTTCTGACTCGAGCGCAGGCCCACCTCCTCGGGGGCGATAGTGGTGGTGGCTGCTTCCGAGAGAACAGCACGGGACTCGAGCTGGTTGGAATCGCGGGCTCAAGAGCGAAAGTCCGGGGCTCGGCTCAAACCGTCTCGATCTTCACGAGTACCTTCTCGATCATGGGCTGGCTCAAGGAGATTGATGCTATCAAGCCAGCACTCAAATCGAATTGACTCAGAGCCAAGGCCATGAAGCTCTACACCATTGGCTTCACCCAGAAGAGCGCCCAGGAGTTCTTCGAGACGCTCAAGCGCGCGGGCGTGAAGAAGCTCGTGGACACCCGGCTCAACAACACCTCGCAGCTGGCGGGGTTCGCCAAGCGCGATGACCTGCGCTACTTCTCCCAGGCCCTGTGCGGCATCTCCTACCACGCGTTCACCAGCCTTGCGCCCACGCAGGAGTTGCTCGACGCCTACAAGAAGCAGAAGGGCACGTGGGCGGACTACGAGCCTCGCTTCCAGGCCCTGATGAAGGAGCGCCGCGCCCTGCAGAAGCTGGACCGCGCGTTCTTCGAGGAGCCCTGCTGCCTGCTGTGCAGCGAGGCGAGCCCCCAGCAGTGCCACCGCCGGCTCGTGGCCGAGGGGCTCCAGCGCCTGTGGGGCGACGTGGAAATCATCCACCTGTGAGCGGCACCCTCATGAGTAGGGCGCCAGCGGCCCCGGAGCGTGGTAACCCTGCCGTGTGAGCGACACCTTCGCCCAGCTCAATCTCTCCGCCGAGTCGCTCGACGCCCTGCGCCGCGCGCGCTTCACCCGGCCCACGCCCATTCAGGCCCGCGCCATTCCGCCCGCCCTGGAGGGCAAGGATCTCATCGGCTGCGCCGCCACCGGCACCGGCAAGACGGCCGCGTACGTGCTGCCCCTGGTGGAGCGCTTCGCCGGGAAGAAGGGCACGCTGGGGCTGGTGCTCGCTCCCACGCGCGAGCTGGTGCTGCAGATCGCCGACCCGGTGCGCTTCTTCGCCGAGCCTCGCGGCCTCACGCACGCGGTCGTCATCGGCGGCGAGGACATGGGCGCTCAGGTGGAGGCGCTCAAGCAGGGCCCCTCCTTCGTGCTCGCCACGCCGGGCCGCCTGGTGGACCTGCTGGAGGCCGGCGCCGCCGCCTTCCCCGAGCTGCAGGCCCTGGTGCTCGACGAGGCGGACCGGATGCTCGACATGGGCTTCTTGCCGCAGATCGAGCGCATCCTCTCGGCCCTGCCCCGCAAGCGGCAGACGCTGCTGTTCTCCGCCACGCTGGGCCCGGACGTGAGCCGCTTCGCCCGCGAGCGGCTGTACCGGCCCGTGCGCGTGGAGGTGACTCGCAGCGGCACTCCCGCCGAGCGCGCCGAGCAGCGCCTGTACATCGTGAAGCCCGAGGAGAAGACGCCGCTGCTGCTCACCCTGCTGGCCCGGGACGAGGCCACCGCCCTCATCTTCGCCCGTACCAAGGAGCGCGCGGACAAGGTGCTCAGCCATGTCCAGCGCGGAGGCCACCGGTGCGCAGTGCTCCACGCGGACCGCACGCAGCACCAGCGCAAGCAGGCCATGGAGGGCTTCCGCGAGGGCACCTATCGCTGCCTGGTGGCCACCGACATCGCCGCGCGCGGGCTGGACATCGAGGACGTGGGCCACGTCATCAACTACGACTTGCCCCACGCGCCCGAGGACTACGTGCACCGCATCGGCCGCACCGCGCGCGCCGAGGCCAGCGGCGTGGCCTCCACCTTCGCCACCTCGAAGGACTCGGCGGTGCTCGCCCAGGTCGAGCGGCTGATGCGCTCGAAGATTCCCAAGCTGCCCGTGCCGCGCGAGGACCCCCTCTTCCAGCAGGAGTGGGCGCGGCTGCTCGCCTCGCAAAAGGATCCGGGCCCGCCGCAGCAGAGCCACGGCCAGTCGCAGCGCCAGCCGGGCCAGGCTCCTGGCCGGCACGCGCTCACGCACAAGAAGAAGCGCTGAGGCTTCACCCAAGACCCCTTCCCGGCGGGCACGGGCTGGGCGATACAGGTGCCCTCTTCTTCCTCCACGAGGTCTTCGTCGATGAGCGGCAGGTTGAACCTGATGACGCCCGAGGCGCTCGCCAACCCCTTCCCCCTCTATGCCGAGCTGCGGAAGAACGCGCCCGTGAGCCAGGTGGATCCGGGAGGCTTCTACGCCGTCACCCGCTATGACGACGTGCTGGCCGTCTTCAAGAACCCCCAGCTGTTCTCCTCGGAGGGCTTCCGCAACGCCACCAAGCCCGCGTGGCTGGGGCACAACCCGTTCGGCGACTCGATGATCGTCATGGATCCGCCGCACCACGGCCGGCTGCGGACCCTGGTCAACCGCGCCTTCACCCCCACGGCGATGACGCGGCTCGAGCAGCGCGTGCGCGCCTTCGCCGAACAGGTGACGGGGGCGCTGCCCCTGGGCCGCCAGGTGGACTGGGTGGAGTCCTTTGCCCTGCCGCTGCCGGCCAGCGTCATCGGCGAGTTGCTGGGGCTGGATGCCTCGCTGCGCACGCGCTTCAAGCGCTGGGCCGATGACCTGACCAGCATCACCCCCGTCACCCCGGACATGACGCAGCGGATGGAGGAGATCCGCACCACGGTGCGCGAGACGGAGCAGTACCTGCGAGGGGTGCTGGAGGCGCGCCGCCAGAAGCCCGCCGATGACATGGTGACGGACCTGCTGCGCGTGCAGGTGGACGGCGAGGCGCTGACGGACGCGGAGCTGATCGCCTTCCTGTTCCTGCTGCTGGTGGCGGGGCTGGAGACCACCGTGCAGCTGCTCAGCCAGACGGCGCGCTACCTCACCCTGCACCCCGAGGTGCTCACCCGCGTGCGCGCGGACCACTCGCTCATCCCCCGGCTGCTCGACGAGGTGCTGCGCCTGGAGGCCCCCGTGCGCGCGGTGTACCGGCTCACCACCGCCGACACCCAGCTGAGCGGGGTGGCCATCCCCAAGGGCTCGCGCGTGCTGGTGATGATCGGCTCAGCCAACCGGGACGAGGCGCACTTCCCGGACCCGGACCGCTTCGACATCGACCGCCCGGGTGGGGTGAACAACCTGCCCTTCGGCCACGGCATCCACTTCTGCCTGGGCGCGCCGCTGGCCCGGCTCGAGGGCCGGCTGGCGCTGGAGACGCTGCTGCCGCGCATCCAGGGCATCTCCGCCGCGGGGCCCGTGGAGTGGAAGAAGTCCATCTCCGTGCGCGGCATTCAGTCGATGCCCGTCATCATCCACCCGGCCTGAGCGCCGGGCTCAGGGGCCGTTCAGCCGGAACACGTCCGCGAGCACGCCCCCGGGGCCGTAGCAGCGCTGGGGCGCGGGGGTGTCGTAGACGATGAGCACGCTGTCGTTCTCGTCGAAGTAGCTGAAGTTGGCCATGCCCTCGGCGTGGTCGCCGCTCTTGCCCAGGTCGGGCACGTCGAACAGCGGCTCCAGCACTCCGGGCGCCTGCTCCAGCAGGTTGTCGCCGGACAGGCCCAGGAAGTTCCTCAGCCGGAACAGCCGCGAGGGCGCCTCCACTGGCATCGTCGGGCCCGCCAGCACGAGCAGGTCATCCCCGTGCACGCACAGCTCGCGGATGCCCAGCCCGTCCAGGTTGAGGAAGTGCTTGGAGTAGCGGCTGCCCCCCTTGCTCAGCGTCGGCTCCATCAGCCCCTGGCCCACGTGCTCCAGCCGCATGTCCAGCAGCGCCGCGTAGCCGCGCAGCACCGGCCCGCGCAGCCCCAGGAACACCCGGTCCGTGTCGGTCACCACCAGCCCTTCGATGTCCAGGCCGTTGTCCTTGCTGGGGATGGGCAGCAGCGGTCCGCCCTGCACGTCCGGCCTCGCCAGGAAAGGCGCGAAGTGCGCATCCCGGCGCAGCAGCTCCATGAGGAAGTTCTCTCCGGGCAGCGGCGTCTCCGGGCCGCTGCTCTCGGGCGCGTCGCTCGCGGGCTCCGCCTCCGGGGGCTTCACCAGCGCCACCGCGAGCTGGGGCTCCTTGGCGTTGGCCCGCTTCAGCTGCGCGGTGAGCTCTCCCTTCACGAAGGGAATGCGCGCCAGCAGGAAGCGCTGGGGCTCGTGCGCCACCGTGGCCAGGCGCTCCAGGTCCTTCTCCATCTTCTTGCCCTTGGGCCGCTTGCGCTTGGCGCTGTGGCTGCCCATCACCCACAGGTAGTCGGCGTGCATGTCCAGCGCCTCGATGTCGATCTCCGCGCCGCGCTCCACCTCGCCGAAGAAGTCCGCCATGTCGAAGCGCCGGTGCTCCGCGTAGACGCGCGCCTCCGTCGGGGTCAGCCGCTCGATCATCCCCCCCTCATCCGAGGCCACCCACAGCTTGCCGTCCCCGGAGATGACGGCCGCGGACAGGTCCTCCACCACGCCCTCCGCGTTCGGATCGAACTGCAGCAACAGGCGCCCCAACAGCTGCCCCGCTTCCATGCGCTGCTCCCCTTCCCTCGCGGCCCGCCGAGGGCTCGGCAGCGGAACATGGGGCCTGGGCGCACCTGGCACCAGCGCGGTGGCGCCGCGTGTCATGCCCTCATCACTCGCGCCGGTACGCCGCGATAATTCGGCGATAAATGCCGTGCTCATGCGTGACGGCCTCGTCACTCCCGCCCTCGGCCGGGAGCGGGGTTTTGGCCGGGTTCTGCGCACAAGTCCCTGACTTCATTACATGTGGGTTTTGTGCGCCCTTTTCCCTATCCGCTGATGATCCGATGATGCACCGAGCCGGTGCAACCGGCGCAACCGCGGCGCTTCCTTGATTGCAGGTACCCCGGCCTTTCGGCCCATCCCAATCGAGGAGCACCATGACCACCATCAACCCGACGACGCGTACGACGACCCCCGCTGCTGGAACCTCCACGCAGACCACCGCGACCAAGCCTGGCCCCGGACAGATCGGCCTGGGCTCGAAGGGCCCCGAGGTGCAGCAGCTCAAGACGCTGCTGAGGGATGCGGGCTTCTACAACGGTGCGATCAACCAGGAGATGGGGCAGCAGGGCATCGACGCGCTGAAGAAGGCCAAGACAGAGCTGAAGCTGGGCGGCCCGGCGGACATCTCGGGCCCCACCACGGTGGACGCGCTGAAGAAGGCGATCGCCTCGCGCGCCTCGGGCTCGGACTTCGGCGCGCAGCTGCGCTCGGGCAACCTGACCCAGACGCCCATCTACCTGGCCATTGGCCTGGCCGAGGGCACCCTCAACAAGAACGGCTCGCCCAACCAGGCGTGGTACGGCCACGGCGACCCGGGCAACGACAAGCTGAACAAGGGCTTCGGCTCGTACCAGGTGTACCAGGATCCGCGTGGCGCCTCGCTGAAGCCCGAGCAGGCCGACCGCATCCAGGCCAACCGCCTGGCGGGCGAGTGGCCCACGATTGATCAGGCGCTCACCCGGGCGGGCATTCCGGCCGGGCCGACCAGAGACCTGGTGGCCGCCAGCGCGCTGGACGCGTGGAACCAGGCGCCCGCGACACACGGGGGCGTGTACGGCCTGCTCAACCCCAGCCGCCTGGGCGAGCTGAAGAACGCCCTGGCCAGCGGCAAGAACCCCACCGACGCCATCGTCGATTGGCGGGCCAACGGCTACCGCCGCGACAACGGCACCCTGAACGCGCCGGGCCTGGGCAACTCGATGAGCCGGGTGATGGACGACCAGCGGCGCCGCACGGAGGCGGTGGCCGAGGGGCTGCGGCTGCGCGCGGGCTCGAGCGTGCCCAGCTCGGGCGGGCAGCCGGCGTACCAGCCGACCACGCCCACCCAGGCGCCGGTGAACATCGGCGGCACGCCCAGCAGCGGCACCGGTGAGCTGCTGGCCAAGGGCGCCATGGGCCCCGAGGTGTCGAAGCTGCAGGAGGCGCTCAACAAGGCGGGCGCCAACCCCCCGCTGGCGGTGGACGGGGACTTCGGCCCGGCGACCGAGGCGGCGGTGACGCAGTTCCAGCAGCGCAACAACCTGGCGCCCGACGGCGTCGTCGGGCCGATGACGCAGGCGGCGATGGCCAAGGCGCAGAGCCCCTCCACCAGCGGCTCAGCGGGCGCCAACGGCGGCGGCACGCTGAACGCGGGCACGCTGGGCAGCATCAACAACGGCCAGTACAAGTCCTCGTTCGAGATCAAGCCCGGCTCGAAGGGCCCCGAGGTGGAGCGGCTGAAGAAGGCGCTCACGGACGCGGGCTTCTACAAGGGCGCCATCAACCAGGAGATGGGCCCGCAGGGCGTGGAGGCGCTGAAGAAGGCCAAGGAGCAGCTGAAGCTGGGCGGCGCGCCGGACGTGGCCGGTGAGTTCACGCTGAAGAAGATCGAGGAGTTCGCGCGCACCCAGGGCAGCGCTGGCGGCGCCACTGGCGCCAGCGGCGCGGCGGGCCTGCTCAAGCCGGTGCGCCAGCAGGATGCCACCAGCTGCGGCCTGACTTCGATCGCGATGATCACCAACGCGGTCAACGCCAAGACGGGCACGGGCGCGCGGCCCATCACCGACCAGGACCTGCGCGCGGAGAACGGCGGCGGCACGGGCTTTTTGCCCAACGTGATGAACCAGCACCTGAAGGGCACGGGCTTCCGCGCCACCAACGAGGACTGGAGCTCCAACAGCTGGAACCTCATCGACCAGTCGCTCAAGGCGGGCAACCCGGTGATGATCTCCACCAACGGCGAGTTCTCGGCGACGGGCTTCGGCCACTACATCGCGCTGACCAAGGTGGAAGGCGACCGCGTGCAGTACGCCGACCCGGCGGATGGCCAGCTGAAGTGGACCACCAAGCAGACCCTCGACGCCCAGCCGCCGCACAGCGTGGACGGGCGCTGGATGTCGCGCATCGTGCAGTAGCCGCTTCCCGATAGCGGCAGCGCCGAGGCGCCGTGGCTTCCCCGCCTGGGAGGCCCGGCGCCTCAGTGCTTTACGGGCGTGGAGCTACTTCGGCGCGGACTTCGGGAACATCGACTTCATGCGCTTCTTCATCTCCGCCGGGGGTACGTCCTCGACGTGGCTGCTGATGGCCCAGTGCTGACCGAACGGATCGGCGAGGACGCCGTACTGGTCTCCCCAGAAGGAGAGCGACATCGGCATGGCGATCTGCGCTCCGGCCGCCACGGCCTTCTTCCACACCTTGTCCGCGTTCTCCACGTACAGGTGAAGGGTGTTGGAGCCCGGCGGGTTGTCCATCATCGGCTCGGAGACGAAGACGTGGGCATCTCCCACCAGGAGGTCCGCGTGCAGCAGCAGGCCGTTGGGGGCCTGCAGCTTGCCCAGCACCTTCGCGCCAAAGGCCTTCTTGTAGAAGACGAGCGCATCCTTCGCGTTCTTGATCGAGAGATGCGGGGTGACGGTGGTGAAGCCCTTCGGAACGGGACGGACCTTCTTGGGCATGCAGCGCTCCTGGCTACGGGTGTGGGCCGGTATCAAGAATCAGCGGCTCGGTCCGAGCAAGCCTCTTGATTCGTCAGAGGTGGCCCTCGCCCGGTAGAGGCCCCGTAGTCCCGAAGGCCCCGCTGGGGCTACCCTCCGGTCCTCCACCTGGGAGGGTCCATGCATCCGCTGACTTCACGCCTCGCCGTCCGCCCCTGGGGAGCGGGCGGCCTGCTCCTGTTGCTGAGCCTCGCGGCACCCGCGCTCGCCGCGGGGCCCGAGGTGGATGGCATCGTCATCGGGCAGACGCGCTGCGAGGACGCCGTCCGCACCGTCTTTGCCCAGGACCGGGCTCGGGTCCAGGCAGCCACCCACGTCCTCTACCTCGAGGAGTCGCAGCGCGACGAGAAGAAGGCGCTCGAGCAGATCGCCCAGGGCCCGGAGAAGCCGGGGCTCGATGAGGAGACCTGTTTCCCGTATGGGTGGATGTCCTCTCGCCAGTGGGTAACCCGGGCGTTGTCCCTGGTGGAGGCCCGGCGCATCAACTACGCGACGCTGGGCCTGAAGCAGTGCCCGTATGACTCCCGCCTCTTCAGCGTGAGCGTGGGGGACAACCCGGACGTGGGGCTGTACTGCATGGACGGTGTCGTGGCGGTCTACGACAAGCGGGTGCCGGTGGAGATGCCGAAGGTGCGGCAGGAGCTCACGGCGAAGTACGGCAGCGGCAGCGAGCTGGGCATCGACGCCACGATGTTCGAGTGGGCCACCGAGCAGGTGAAAGGCTTCCACTCCGCCGCCCTCTTCACCCATGCCGACGGGCAGATCCTGCTGGTGGGCCCGGGCGACCCCGAAGCCCCCGTGCGCTACACCACCGGAAAGGGAGGCGAGTACCAGTTCACCATGCCCAAGAAGCTGGTGTACGCGCCGAAGTCGGACCTCACCTACCTCTCGAAGGCCGTCATCGAGGCGCTCCAGAGCGACAAGAGGATCTACGAGAAGCTCGTCGCCCCGCTGTCCGCCAAGAAGAAGAAGGGCCGCTAACCGAGCGTTGCCGGGATGGAGACGGCGGGAATCGAACCCGCAACAAGGCGAAAGCAAAACCCTAAGCAGGTCGCGCTGTTACCGGCTAACGCCTAGAGCTTTCGTCGGTTCGTTCTGCCGCCCCATTCCGTCTCGTCCCGTCTCGTCCCGTGCTTATCCCCGCTGGAGGGGCACACTGAGGGCACATGCGGCCCAACAGGGTCAATCTGCTCACGGATGCGAGCGGCCCGAGTTCCTTCTAAAAAAGGGGACGGACCATCGCCCGGACTTCTCCAACGACTGATTCGTTTGGCCGCCCCCGCTACGAATTGCTTGAGTGACCCGACTGCGATCCATTACCCCGGCCCGTCACACTCAGCCTTCTCCGCGCGGGCCAGGAGTTCCTCGCGCGTGGGGGCTTGGGCGCGAGCTAGGCCGTGCTCACGTAGTCCTCCTTACGCTCGGCGGCCCGCGTCTAATCGGTGATGGTGCCGTCAAGATGGATGATCCACACGTCCTTCACTTCGGAGGTCCAAGAAAGCGACGAACCCCTCATGCGCACCCTCTCGAGTCATTCCAGGCACTTCGCGGGGGCGGTGCCGAGCCGGTGCTCCCCTGCACGGGTGCCCCCCCGCCAAGCACGCTTCCACGTAACGATTCTGGGGTGGAAGGCCCGGTTCCTAACCGTTTTTACAAAAATGTAGCGCTGTCACGCGCTATAGGTCGCCTGCTATCGATTTCTTCACGCGCTCTGGGGCGTGCAATTGAGTGCAAGCCATGTGCCCAGTTTCCGTACATATAGGCCAAAGGGGATATAAGAATGCTTTTGTACACCCCCATCGGATATGCGCGAGCTATCGAGGATTATGACCTCGCGGTCCTGCCTCCGCATCAACTCTCGTCCTGCGCGGCGGTCGCGGGTAAGCACGTGGAGAGCAAGGATGGGCGCGAGTTCGTCACCTACCCGAGTTCCTACAATCCGGGCCCTTCTCTCTGCGACCATCTGGAGTTCGCGCTCAAGCACGAAGGCGTTTCCCTGGAGGTTCTTGCCGCGTTGTTCCGTGCGGTGGAACAAGGGCCTTTCGAGGACGAGTTGTGCCGCCATATCCAGGCGAGACCCACGGGGCAGAACACCCGTCGGCTGTGGTTTCTCTACGAGTTCCTTACGGGGCGGCAGCTGCCCCTGGAGGACGTGGCGCAGGGCAACTACGTCGAACTGCTCAACCCCGAGCGCTATTACACAGCAGCGCCCGTGAATAGTCGGCGGCACCGGGTGCGCGACAATCTTCTGGGCAATGTGAACTTCTGTCCCATGGTACGCCGGACACCTGCCCTCCGGGAAATGGAGGCGAAACGGCTCGCAAGGGAGGCTGCCCGCATCGTGGAATCTTACGACGAGGATGCCCTTCGCCGTGCGGTCGACTATCTCTACACGAAGGAGACCCGCTCCTCTTTTGATATCGAGAGGGAGGAGCCTAGCCAGAAGCGCGCCGCGCGGTTCGTCTCCCTCCTGCGTGAGCTTCCCGATAGGAACTCACTGCATAGAGCCGCGTTGGTCCAGATGCAGAACGTGATCGTGGAGGAGCGCTTTGGGGAGCGGGACTACCGCGAGGAGCAGAACTACGTGGGCGAATCTGTGGGAGTGGGACTGCGTCAGCGCGTCCACTTCATCCCGCCCCGTCCCAAAGTCGTCCCTCGCTTAATGCGGGGCCTGCTCTCATCGTTGGATCGGATGATGGCTTCCCAAGTGGAGCCCGTCGTTCATGCGGCCGCCATCTCCTTTGGTTTCGTCTTTATCCACCCCTTCGAGGATGGCAACGGTCGACTCCACCGGTTGCTCATCCACTACATTCTCTCCAGGGCGGGATTCACCCCCAAGGGGCTCATCTTTCCTATCTCCGCGGTCATGTTGCAGAAGCGAGAGCAGTACAATGCTTGCCTTGAGTCCTTCTCCAAGCCGCTGATGCCCCTGTTGGACTACAGGGTGGACGAGGATGGACGCCTTTCGGTGAAAGGAAGGACGAGCGGCTTCTATCGCTACGTCGACTTTACGCGCATGGCGGAGGATCTCTATCGCTGGACCGAGGAGACCATCCGCACGGAGTTTCGCGACGAGTTGGACTTCATCGTCCGTTACCGCGAAGCCCGCGAGAAGCTGGACGGCCTCGTCGAGATGCCGGACAAGGCGCGCAATCGCTTCGTCCAGTTCTGTCTCCAGAATGGAGGCCGCTTGTCCGCAAGCAAGCGGGCTAAATACTTCAGCGCCCTCACTGACGACGAGGTGCGGGCTCTGGAGCAAGTCGTTCAGGAGCACCTGATGCCTCACGCCAGTCCCAGCCCAACGTAAGAAGGCGCCTCACGCGCTGAGGCACGGCGAGTCCGTGTTCTCGCCGTCAGGGCCGCGCCAGAGACGCCAGAGGGGCACACTGGCGGCACATGATGAAAACGAGGACAAAGAAAAACCCAGCAACCCTTTAAGATCGCTGGGCTTCTCGGGATGGAAGCGGAGGCAATCGAACCCGCAGCAAGGCGGAAGCCAAACCCCAAGCAGGTCGCGCTGTTGCCGGCTAATGCCTTGATCCTCTCATCGGTTCGTTCTGCCGCCCCATCCCGTTTCGTCCCGTCTACTCCCGCCCGCTACGCCCGCTAGGGCTCCTGTCCCTCCTATGCTCGAGCCCGCGGGCACGGCTATGATCAAGGGGAACGTCGCGCCGGCACACGAGGGCGTGGAACCGGCGGCCAGGAGCAACCCCATGCACGTACCACGTCCGGCCGCCGCCTGGCGGCTCGTTCCCAGATGCTTCGTCCTGGCCGTCGCTCTGCTGGCGATCGCGTGCGGGGCTGACGGCGACCCGGGCCAGCCCAACCCACCGCCCGAGCCCGTGCCGCCTCAGGAGAGCCCCTGGTCCCAGCTGGCACCGCTGCTGCAGCCGCGCTCGGAGATGGCCATCGCCGAGGTGGGCGGAAAGCTGTACGTGATCGGCGGCTATCCCCCCGGCCGTATTCCCTCGGACGTGGTGCAGGTCTACGACCCGGCCTCCAATAGCTGGACGCTCGGCCCGCCAACGCCGCTGCCGCTGCATCATTCGATCGCCATGGCCGTGGGCGGCCGGCTGTTCCTGATCGGTGGTGAGTTCCGCGGTGCCGGCACCGGGTACCAGCCGGTGTACCTCAACGACGTGTACGAGCTCGACATGGCGTCCGGAGCGTGGATGCCACGTGCGCCCATGCCCACTGCCCGCAGCGGCGCGGGCGCGGGTGTCATCAATGGCAAGATCTACGTGGCGGGAGGCCGGCCGCCGCGCGGGAACGACTTCGCCGTCTACGATCCCGCCGCGGATCAGTGGACGGTGCTGCCCAATCTGCCTACCGACCGCAATCACCTCGCGGTGGACGCGATCGGCGGCAAGCTGTACGTGGCCGGGGGCCGTTTCGACGCCGGGGTCGGCGGCCCGATGACGGCCGTGCTGGAAGTCTTCGACCCGGCCACGGGGGCCTGGACGCCTGGGGCGCCGATGCCCGCCCCCCGCGCCGGCGTGACCGCCATCGCCGCGTTCGGCTGCCTGTACGTGATCGGCGGTGAGGGCAACAACTCCGACCCGCGTGGCATGTTCAGGCAGACCGAGGCATACGATCCGCGGACGGACACCTGGCACCGCCTGAAGTCGATGCCCACGGCCACGCACGGCCTCACCCGCGCGGCGGTCCTGGATGGCCGTATCCACGTCCCCGGCGGGGCCTCCGCCGCCGGCGGCGACACCGGCACCACGCTGCATCAGGTCTACCGGCCGGAGCGGCGCTGCGACGAGTAGCGCGGTCTGCCTTCCGGGTGCCGTCGGGTCACCTCGTGACGGCACCCGGCCTGAACACCGTGCCGTAACACTCGATGATCGACGAATCGAGCAGGACCTCGCGGTCCGTCTCGACGCAACGAACCCAGAGTCTCCAGCCCGCGCCCGAGGCGGCCTGCGCGCGATGCAGAGACAGCCCGTCGGTGCGCACGATCGAGGACGCCGGTTGCGCCACGATAGGCGGCGAGAGCGCGCGAATGTGCGCGTCCAGGCCGTCGAAGTTGGGAATGAGCTCGGGCAGCGTCATCGTGACGGGCGAGGTCGCGAAGAGGGTCGCGCAGTGCTCGGACGATTGATAGGCGAGATACCGGGGCGGGACCACGCCGCTGGCGAGCCTCGCCTTCATGTCGTGCAGGAGGTTGTGGCCCAGCGCTTCGACCGCGGGACCCCGGGCCACGATGCTCCCATCCACGTGCCAGTGCTGGCTGTCGACAGGCACGTCACCCGGCTCGAAATATTGAATCTTCGAGTCCACGTAGACGAAGCGCTTGTCGCCGACGAGCAGCTCCTTCATCGCTTCGAGCACGCGCCGGGTCAGCGGTCCCGCCACCTCGAGGGCCTCCTCGAGGGGACACCAGCAGAACGTGACGCCATCGCCGCGGACCTCGTCCTGCGTCGGGACCGGCAGAACGCGCTCAACGGTGTAGAGGTTCGGGAAGGTGGCTTCGAACTGCGCGATCGGGCGCGACCCGTCGAGCGGGTACGCGTCGAGCGTGGTGGGCCGCATCTCCTCGACGACGACCGGCCGCGGTGCGTTCGCGGAGCGGGCCGCTCGTTTGCGGGTCGACCCGTGGTAGGCGCCTTCGCCGGTGAACGGGGCGATCTGCTGCGAGTCGAGCGTGTGGTCTTGTCGAAGGTGTTTGAGGTTCATACGAAGTCGAACATGGCTTGGAAGTATTGCAGTTTGGCCCTGGGGTCCTGCGACAGCCGGATCACCTCGGGCACCCGATCGAGAAGGTCCTCGGAGGTGTCTCCCGTCGGCTTCCCGCTCAGATATCGCCGCGGGAGCCCGTAGAACTGGTTGTAGGCCACGTTGGAGATCGGCTCGCCGGTCTTCCGGTCGAAGATCGCGGGCAAGCGGGCCCAGTCGTGCTCGATGAAGAAGCTCTCGGCGCCCAACCGCAGGCGGAAGCCGAGCTTCTCCATGCGCGGGAGCCAGGGCGGGTCGCCGATCTGCCAGAAGCCCTTACCGCACAGCAGGTGCTGCGAGTGCTCGACGGCGCGCTGGTGCTTGTCCAGGTGGTCGCGAGCGTACTTCTCCACGATCTTGTCGAGCAGGAACTGGGCGAGCTTGCGCCCGCGCTCCTCCTTGCAGACGACGAAGTTCGCGATGTGGTGGTAGCCCTTCGGCTTGAAGCGGCTGATCTCGGGGAAGGCGAACCTGTCGAACCACTTGTGCGAGGGCTCGTCGCCGTCGGGCTGGTCGAAGTCGACGGTCTGGCGGATCGTCGAGTGCCTCAGATTGTTGTAACGGCCGGTGAAGAAGAACACCGTGTCCTTGCTCCGTCCGACGAGGATGGTCGCAAGGAGCTCGCTTCGATCGGGGCCCACGCGCCGCGACAGCACGAACCGATGGCCCGTGACGCCCCAGATATGCGCGACGCCGTACGGCGAGATGATGTCGAGTTGCACGCGCTTGACGACCGCCGCGGGCAGATGGCCCTCGAGATCGTTGCGCGCGTCCTCGAGTGAGCGGCTGAGCAGCGAGGAGACCGCTCGCGCGATCTCGGCAACGGCGCTCGAGACGATGCCAAGCTCCATGTCATCGTCGAGGAGCACGTAATTGGGCGCCGAGGGATTGTGGGACCCGTCGTAGCGGACGTAGGCGCGGCGAAGGACGGAGATCGGTACGAACCGGTCCTCGGGATTCAGGTTGACGTACTTCTCGAGCTGCCTGCCCGCCATCCTGCCGTCGCGGCACTTCGAGATGGCATCGATGATCTTCTTCTCCAGAGCCGCGTCACGGCGGCCCTCGAGCGAAGTCTTCCGCGAGTCTCCCGGGTTGTCGAAGGTCGTCCCGAGCCGCGTGACGAGGCTCGGATCGGCTCCTGCCGCCTGCAAGCTGTCGACGATCTCCCTGTTGCCCCGGCGCCGCGCGAGGATGAGCGCGGAGTACCCGTCGTTGTTCTGGACGTCGAGCTTCGCGCCCACCTTGATCAAGACGCTGGCCAGCTCCGCGCGATTCTCGCAGGCGGCCCGGAGCAACGCCGTGTTGCCGTCGGTGTTCCGCGCGTTCAGGTCGGCACCGGCCTCGATCAAGGTCAGCGCGATGTCGTGATACCCCTCGCTCACGGCCCAGATCAGAGGCGTCTCGTTGCGCTCCTGGAGCCGCGACTCCAGTCCAGCGGGCTCGTGCAGTTTCTCGAGAACCTCGGTGAGCTTGTCTGGCTTGGTCATGGTCGATGCCCCGGAGTGTGCACGCCATCGTTCCGCCTGCCAAGCGAGCCGGCGTCGCACCTGGGGTCAGCCCAGCACATCCTCGGCCACGCTGGCGACCACCACATGCAGGTGTGAGAACATCCGCATGCGCTCGTAGGTGCCCGTGAGGCTCAGCGCGATCTCGTCGAAGCTCGTGCTGTGGACGCGGCGCATGCCCTCCTCGTAGAGCAGCGGCAGGGCATCGTCGACGCCGAAGCGCAGGGGCTCGCCCATCTCGGCAACGCGCTGCTTGCCCGCGCTCAGCTCCGCCGAACGGGCCTGCCCCGCGAGCAGGCGCTCACTGACATGGTCGAACGCGATGATGGAGCGCGGGTGCAGCCTCTGGGCGACGCGGCGGAGGGTGGCGCGCACGGCCGCCTCCTGGAGGTAGAACGTCACGCCCTCCCAGATGAGCAAAGCGGGCGCGTCCATCCGGTAGCCGGCCGCCGCGAGCCGGTCGGCGAAATCCTCCGTCTCGAAGTCGCAGGGCACGTACGTGGCATTGTCCGCGGGATACCCGGGCACCTCCGCCAGGCGCGCCCGTTTGTCCGCTTGCGTGGCCGGGTGATCCACCTCGAAGAAGCGCACGCCGGGGCGCCCCAGCCTCGCCGCGCGAGTATCGAACCCCGCCCCGAGCAGGACGACGGACCCGATGCCGCGATCGAGCCACCGCCGCGCTTCGCGATCGAGGAAGGCGGCGCGCAGCGACATGTACAGCTCCGCGGTGGGAACCCCCTTCTCGTACAGGTCCGCGTCCGCGAAGCCCTCGGGCCCCGCGATCGCGCGCGCCCAGGGATCGCGGAAAAAGGGAGTCTCTCGTTCAGTCGCGCGGGCCCGCAGGGCTGCGACCATCCTCGCGGTGCGGCTCGGTCGGTGCATGGCCCTGAGCGTATCCGAGAATGACTCCGCTCAGGGCCAGGGCGCCCTATGGCCGAGCGGACCGCCCTACTGCTGGGCCGTGAGGTGCTGCTCGAGGCGAGTCAGGGTCTGAATACCCCCTTCAATCGCGTACTTGGCGGCCTGCTCACGGGCTTCGACGGTGGGCAGCGTGTGCTGCAGACGGACGCGGGTCTTGCCCCCTTCGTCGGTGAAGGTGACGACGGCCTTGAACATGACCTCGCCCTCCTTCGAGCCGTGGTCCCACTCGAGCCGCTCGTTCTCGACGACCTTCGTATAGAGGATGTAGTTGGGGAAGTCGGTGCCATCGGGGGCGTGCATCGTGAATCGCCACGTGCCGCCGGGGCGCACGTCCTTGCTGTACGTCGTCGTGCGGAACCCGTTGGGCCCCCACCAGTTCGAGATCATCTTCGCGTCGGTGAACGCCTGAAACACGAGCGCACGCGGCGCGTTGATCAGACGGGTCACTTCGAGCTGCCGCTTCGCGAGTTCGTTGAGATCGAGCGCTGCGTTCATGAGTTCGTTCCTTTTCGGGACTTCTTCGGTGGGTGCACCTGACGCGGGGCGCGTTTGGGACGCGGTTGTCCCTGGACGTCGGCGAGGTAGTCCTCAAGCCGGTCGAAGCTGGCCTCCCAGAACTGCCGGTAGTCCTCGAGCCAATCGTTCGCGCTCTTCAGCGGCGCCGGCGCGAGGCGACACGGGCGCCACTGCGCTTCGCGGCTGCGGGTGATCAATCCGGCGCGTTCGAGCACCTTGAGGTGCTTGGTGACGGCAGGGAGGCTCATCTCGAAAGGCGCGGCGAGCTCGGTGACCGAGGTCTCCCCTTTCGACAACCGCGCGAGGATCGCCCGCCGGGTCGGGTCCGCGAGTGCAGCGAAGGTGGCGCTGAGGGTGTCCATGGGCATGCCCTAATTAACTGAATGGTAAACTAACTATTTGGTTAAATGAAGGCAAGCCGTCAGTTTTCATCTTCGGGCAAGGACCGCTCAGCGCTCTTCCGGCGGGCTCGACGTGGGTTGAGCCTTCCTGGGAGAGGCGAAGACAGGGGCGTAGCACTTGCTCTTGAAGAGCACGCCGTTGTTCTCCACGCACTCTTGGGCGCTCAGCTGAAGCTGCTCCAGCCAGCAGGCTCCGTTGATGAGCACCTGCTTGCGGCCCGGACACTGGCCACTCTTGTCAGGCTTGATTTGCCCAGAGAGTGGCTCGGGAAGGGGCCCCTGAGCCACGGGCTTCTTCTCCTGGGAAGGCGGAGTGGGCACCCGCGGCCCGGTGGGCGAGCTGTCCCCCACTGCGGAGGTGCCCGCGTCTGGCTTCTGGAAGTCCGCGGCACGCTGTTGAGGCGGTCCGCGCACCGGCGCCACGTTCCACAGGAGCACCGCGAAGCCTGCCACCGCCGCCGCGGCCAGCCAGGGCTTCCAGGCCCACTGCCGTGCAGATGGCCTGACACGTTCCGGGCGCTGGATTCCATTCGGTGCAGCCGGCACGCTCGGAGGCGGCACCTCGGCGGCGGGTGGGGGCACGGGCTCGCTGGCCACGGCCTCCAGCGCTGTTGCCGCCTGAGCTGCCGTGCCGCGTGCCTCCGGAAGCTCCGCGAGCAAGCCCAGAATCACCTCCCGCAGGCGCGGTGGTACGCGCGGGTTGCCCGCCAGCAGGGAACGGAGGTCGGGGCTGATGACATGCCAGGCGCCCACCTCGTCTTCCAGCGCATCCAGGGGCGGCGGGTACTGGCCCATCACGAGGCGGTAGGCCGTCACGCCCAGGGCATACAGGTCATCCGCGGGGGACGGCGGGTAGTAGCCGTCGCGGTGGCGCGCCAGGCTGATCTCGAAGCGGCAGGCCTGGACCGACAGGTACTCGTAAGTGCCCGGAGGAAGTGACTGCCAGGTGAGCCGAGGGGCGCCCTGAAGATGGCCGGAGCCGAAGTCGATGAGCACCGGAAACCTGTCAGACAATCGGACCAGGACGTTGTCACCCTTGACGTCGCGGTGCACCACTCCCGAGGCGTGCAGCGCTTCCAGGGTGCGCGCCAACTGAGCCAGCACCTGGCACATTTCCCGAAGCGAGGGCGAGTGCTGCTGTGCCCAGGCATACAGGGGCGTGCCCTCCACCCACTCCATGACGAACCAGAAGTGTTCCTCTCCGGAAGGGTGGCGCAGGACGCCCCGGTCCAGCAGGCGGGGAACGCCCGGCAGGTTCAGGCGCGAGAGCAGCTCCGCCTCTCGGGCGAAGCGTGCATCCCACGGGTAGAGCGACACCTTGAGCGCGAAGGGCCCCGAGTGCTCCGGGCTCACGCGCGCGGCGCGGTAGACGGCGCCGTACGCCCCTTGCCCCTGCCATTGCTCCACTTGCCAGTCCCCGATTCGAGTGCCAGCGGGAAGACGGGGCGGGTGTTGCTCGGGTGTGGGCGCCATGGGCGGCCGAGCATAGCGTTGCGCTGAAGCCCAGCCTATTGGCTCACCGCTGGCGCAGCAGTCCCTCGGCGATGAGCCGCCGCGCGAGGATGAGCTTCGCGCGCTCGCTCAGGCCCCCGGGCAGCCGGGGAGCCGGATGTGATGGCAGGGGGAGACGGTCTCACCGGGCGATGTGCCCGGCTCCGTGGCCTCCAGGCAGCCAGCACGCTACGGCTTCGACGGGGCGACGCCCCGGTACCCCCCGTCGGTCGGGCCGCCCGCGGGGATGTACGACGCGGGGCCGGTCGTCGTGATCATCAGGATGCACTCGGCGCCGGGGTCGCAGCTGTCGTCGTGCACCTCCTTACCCTTCTGCGTCCAGAAGGAGCCCGGGCCCAGCTTCTTCGCATCCTTCGGGTTCTCTGCCTGGGCGAAGTGGCGGGGAGAGCCCGAGATGACGACCGCGTGGTAGTCGACGTTGTGAGAGTGCATGCCCGCGTGGAAGCCCGCCGGGAAGCGCAGCATGGTGCCCGCCGGTCCGGTCGCGGGATCACCCCACAGAATCGCCCGCTGTGGACCGTTCGGGTTGCCGGGCATCACCGGCTTCCATGGCAGCTCGTCGACGGTCATCGCCGAAGGAGCGCCATCCGCCCTCCCCTTGGCGTAGGCGAGTCCGAAGCCAGCGAGAAGTACAGCCGCGAGAATGGGCGAGCGAGTGGGCTTGAGCATGGGGCGCCCAGCCTACTGCGGCGCGCGCGAAGGCAGGGAGCGTCCCGCCCACGCCATGCACAGCGGCAGGGCCACGGCGCATGCGGTAGCCAGGGTGGCCCAGAGCCCCCACCCCAGGGGCGGGTGCCACTCCGCGCTCGAGAAGAAGAGCCAGGGCCCCTTGGTGCCCACCGCCGAGCGGCGGGCGTTGGCGAACCAGGCCACCGCCTGGAGCACCCCCACGCCCGTGGCCAGCGCCACGTAGAGGCCACGTCCCCGAGCCGCTGGCTCGAGCCGCTCCCGAGACAGGAGCCCGGCTCCGAAGAGCAGCGGCAGGGCGCACGTCATCGGCAGCACGTAGCGCCCCTGCAGCCAGAAGTCGCTGTTGCGCATCACGGTGACGAAGAGCCCCAGGGGCACGGCGAGGATGCAGAGCGCGAGCGCCGCGGCCCTCCAGCGCCAGGACGGGGCCAGCCGCGGCCACTGCCAGGCCACCAGCGTCACCAGGAGCAGGCCCCAGGCGGGGTAAACCCACGCGGGCATCGGCGCGTCGAGGTACTGAAAGACGCCCACCTGCTCACGCAGCCACTCCGGGTAATGCTTGAAGGCCTCGCGCCAGGCCTTGTACCCGGGCAGCAGCGTGACGGGCACACGTGCTCCGTGAAAGAACTCCCACGCGCGGTTGAGCACCAGCGCTCCCAGCAGCGCCAGCCCTACCCCCCACGCCCGGCGGGGCTGAGCGCGAACGAGCTGGCGCAGGCCCTGCCTCCCGCTCAGGACGAAGCAGATGCCCAGGTGAAGCACGACCCAGACGACGCCCAGCGGCCGCGCCAGCGCCAGCGCCGCGCCTCCCAGGCCACAGGCGAGCCAGGCCCTGGAGCTGGCACTGCCCTGAGCCAGCAGCACGAGCCCCGCGGAGAAGGTGAGCCCCGCGGCGATCTCGGGGCCGCTGGGGCTCAACATCGCCATGGTGCTCACGCCCATGGGAGACAGGCCGATGATGAACGCGGCCAGGGCGGGCATCGAAGGCTGGGCCTGTGCCAGCGCCCGCACCGCGAGCAGCAGCAGCAGCGCACACGTCAGGGCGTTGATCAGCCGTGCACGCAGCAGCGCCGAGACGGGCGTCGTTGCTCCGAGCATCGACGCCGCGGGCAGAAGGTAGAAGGCGGGCGGATAGGCGCCGGTGACGGTGTGGTCTCGATCCGGCCCGGGAAGGGGAACCACCGCCGTGAAGCAGCGGGCTGACTGCTCGGGATGAAAGGCGTTGCAGCTATAGCCCTTGTAGGACATGCCCGGGGGGACATCGATCTGCCGCGAGGTCTGCTGGAGGAAGCGCTCCTGGGCGGGCGAGAAGCCCTCGAATCGGTGGCCCTCGGGCAGGCGATCTCCGATCAGCCGGCCCTCGCGGATCCCCAGGGCGCGCAGGTAGTGCGCCCACTCGTCCGCCCCCGAGAAGGCAGGCGTCGCCATCATCCACGCCAGCAGCCACACCGCGTAGATGCCCGCCACCGCCCACACCGCCCGAGTGCCCTGCATGCCCGTCCAGATTGCCTCAATCACGGCTTGGAGGGCGAGCAGGAGTTCAAGCTCGCCCGCCGACGCTTCCAGCGAGCTACTTGTCCCTCCGGTGTGGGCGAGAGACGACTAGGGCTGCGCCTGGGCCGTGTAGAACGCCTTGCGGATGGCCTGGCCGCACCTCACCGACTGGAAGAAGTTGCCGCCCGTGCGCGCCACCACCCCGTACACTTTCTTGGTGCGCGAAATCCACGGGTAGAAGCCATGCGCACCCGGGCTGCTGAACGCGCCGTCCCAGACGGCCGTTCCGCCACCGGCGTTCTCCACCCAGTGCCCGTACGAGTAGAACCAGTCCTGCTCGGGGATGAGGGTGGAGCTGGAGGCGTCCACCGCGTCCGCGCCGAGATAGCCGTGCAGCTTCAGTCCGTTCGTGTAGTCCACGTTGCTCAGCAGCACGCGCTGGAGGAAGTGGGCATAGATGGCCGGGGTGGCGGCGTTGCCCCCGCCAGGCCACGGGTTGCCAGGCTCATAGTCGAAGTACGTGCCCAACCAGGCGTTGACTTCAGCCGCCAGCTGGGTCGCGGTGAGTCCGCTCAGGTGTGGCTCCCCCTGCGCCAGGGCCATGAACTGGCCACCGCTGTACGAGAAGTAGCCCGGATAGTTCGTCGTCGTGACGCCCGCGGCCGCCGAGCAGCTCGCGACAGTCGGGTTTATGCCGGCGTTCGGGCAATAGCTCGTCGTCGACTTGTACCCGGCCAACATCCGCAGCGCATTCACCGCCGCGGGCCCGGTGCCATAGTTGCACGCCACGCCACCACACGACTCGAACACATAGGCCGAGTAGACCATCTTCGAGGCGGAGGCGATGCTCATGTACGACTGCGCGTTGAACTGGGTGCCACCGGTGTTGACCACGGAGCCGCTGGCCATCGCGCCGTGGCGCGTGCCAATCTCCCAGTAGAAGTTCCCGTTGAGATCACACGCACTGCTGGACTCGGCCGTCGCCGTCGCCGCGTTGATGGAGGCGGTCAGATTGGGCACCTCGAGCTCCTGCCTCACATCGGCGAGCACCTCTTCGGAGACGTCTGTCACCGGGGGAGCACCGCCCACATCACCACAGCCGGTGAGGACCGCCGGCAGCACCAGCGCGGACACCACTCCAAAGCACTTCCAACCGTTCCTCATGTGCGCAACCCTCGTCGTTTCCGTGGAAAAGGCTCTCACGGCTCTCCAGGCGAGCCCGTCGAACCGTTGATTCCGAGAAACCCTACAGGGTGACCGTCAACGCATCGTCAACGCACCGTCAGCGGGGGCGTTTTCTTGTAAAGTTCCGCCCGTGAGGGCCGCTCGGGCCACGCGCACCGGGACTCCGCTGAAGGCCGCGTTGCCGCAGAGCGCGTCCACCCGCTGCTCGTCTGTGAGGTCATTCAGGCTGGCCCCCGGGTGCGCCACCGCCACCGCGAGCCGCACGCCGCCCCGCCCGTGGCCATAGCCGTGCGGCAGGCTCACCACCCCGCGCATCACCTCGTCCGTCACGTTCACCGGCACGGACACCTGGCCCACCCGCGAGGTGACCACCGCCTGGTCACCTTCGTTGAGCCCGTGCGCCTTTGCGTCCTCGGGGTGCATCATCAGCGTGCAGCGCGGCTTGCCCTTCATCAGCACCGGCACGTTGTGCATCCACGAGTTGTTATCCCTCAGCGTCCGCCGGCCAATCAGCAGCAGCGCTCCGTCCTCCACGGAGCCAGCACCCTCCGGGAACGCCTCGCGCAGCCGCTTGACGTCCTCCACGAACGGCGACGGCGCCAGGTGCACCCGCTTCTCGCGGTTCCGCAGCCTCGCGGGCAGGCTCGGCTTCAGCGGCCCCAGGTCCACCCCGTGCGGCGCCTTGCGCAGCGCCGCGAGGCTCAGGCCCGCGCGCAGCCCTCGCTTGCGCAGCCCATACGGGCCCGCGCGCAGCCCCAGGTCCAGGATGCCCTCGGGCCCCAGCCGCTTGAGCGCCTGGTATTGCAGCTCTCCGCGCAGGCTCCGGCCGTGGCGCAGCACCTCCAGCCGGTGCTGCAGCTCCAGGACGATCCGCCAGTCGTGCATCGCGCCCGGCCCCGGCTCGAACAGCGCGGGCGCGTAGCGCGCCGTGTTGCGCACCGCGAGCGCGTGGAAGATGACGTCATAGTGCGGCCGCTCCAGCACAGACGGCGGCGGCAGAATCAGGTGCGCGTGCCGCGTCGTCTCGTTCAGGTACGGATCCACCGACACCATGAACTCCAGCCCCGAGAGCCCCTTGTCCAGCTGAACTCCATTAGGCGTGGAGAGCACCGGGTTGCCCGCGAACGTCACCATCGCGCGGATCTGCCCCTCGCCTTCGGTGAGCAGCTCCTCGGCCAGCGCCGCCACCGGCAGCTCTCCGGAGAACTCCGGCAGCCCGCGCACCCGGCTCTTCGTGCGCGCGAAGCCTCCCCGGCTCACCGCCAGCGCCCGGGGCCCGCCCACGATGTCGAACGCCGGCAGGGTGAACAGCGCTCCGCCTTCCCGGTCCAGGTTGCCGCTCACCGCGTTGATGACGTTGATGAGCCACTGGCACAGCCCGCCGAACGCCTGCGTCGAGGTGCCCACCCGGCCGTAACACACCGCGGTGGGCGCCTCGGCGAACTCGCGCGCGATGCGCCGGATGCTCTCGGCGGCAATGCCCGTGGGGCCCGCGGCCCGCTCCGGAGTGAACTCGCGCGCCAGCTCACGCACCGTCTCCAGTCCTTCGGTGAAAGCCGCCAGCCGCTCCAGCCGGGGCCGCTGCAACAGCTCGTGCAGCACCGCGAACAGCAACAGCGCGTCCGTGCCCGGGCGGATGAACAGGTGCTCGTCCGCGATGCGCGCCGTCTCCGTGCGGCGCGGGTCCACCACCACCACCCGGCCCCCGCGCTGCTGTATCGCCCGCAGCCGCCCGCGCACGTCCGGCGCCGTCATCATGCTGCCGTTGGAGGCCAGCGGGTTGGCGCCCAGCGCCAGCAGGTACCCCGTCCGGTCGATGTCCGGCACCGGCACCAGCAGCTGGTGGCCGAACATCAGGTGCGCGGCCAGCATGTGCGGCAGCTGATCCACCGACGTGGCGCTGTACTTGTTGCGCGTGCGCAGGGCACGCAGCAACTGCGGCAGGAACATCAGCGCGCCCATGTTGTGCACGGTGGGGTTGCCCGCGTACACGCCCACCGCGTCCCGCCCGTGCCGCTGCTGCGTCTCGTGCAGCCGCCGCGCCGCCTCGTCCAGCGCGGCCTCCCACGAAACGGGCTCCCAGCCGCTCGCGGTGCGCCGCATCGGCTGGCGCAGCCGGTCCGGGTCCTCGTGCAGCTCCTTGAGCGCCACCGCCTTGGGGCAGATGTGGCCCTTGCTGAACGGATCCTCCTCGTCTCCGCGGATGGAGGTGACGCGGCCCCCGGCCACCTCGATTCGCACCCCGCACATGGCCTCGCAGAGGTTGCACGCGCGGAAGTGGGTGTGGGGCTCGGAAGCGACAGGCAAGACGGGCATGGGCGGCACTATAGGACTCGCAGGCCCCTGGGCCCCGGGTACCCGCCCGCGCTGACGCAGCGCTGACGATGAAAATTTCCAAGGGCCCCTCGCGCTGACGGAGGGTTGACGGTCGGGGTTTAGGGTTCTCTCCACGAACTCGCTGATTCAGCGAGTTCCTAGAAGCGGCGGCTTTCCACGAAATGGGTTTGTGGGTGCCCCTCTCACCTGGAGATACACATGAAGCTGGCAAAGATGCTGCTGATGATGACGGCCGTGACGTTCCTGTGGGGCTGCGGCGAGGGCATGCAGGAGCCGGTGCAGCCGCCGGGGACCGAGGTGGTCTCGGAGGGTGACGTTGCCCAGGTCCAGGGTGAGCTGGCCGTCGGCGACCCGTTCATCGGCCTGTGGACCGCTCATGGCTGGAGGGTCCGCATGTACTCCACGGGCATCGGGCTCTACAAGAACAGCCCGGATCCCGTCTGCAACCCCAATGACACGGCGGGGTGGCGGTATGTGACTTACCAGTGGACCCAGGCCGATGGCACCCGCGAGTACTGGGGACAGACGAATTTCGGCGGCTGCCACCCGAACTACAACTTCGCCAACGCGGTGTTCCTCGTCTCCGCGGACGGCCGGTACATGGAGGAGCGCATCTACGATCAAGGCCTCACGACCGTCTATACGAAGCTTTATTAACCCGGTCCCCTGGCATCGGTCAGGTGGCCTGGCCCCTGGAGCCTCATCCTTCCTGGCATCGCGAATCGTTCTATCGTGATGCTCGTCCAGTGCCTACCTGACCATGCCCCCCCTCGTCTTCCGCCTACTGGGCCCCCTCGTCGTCGAGCCGCACGGCTCGGTGGTGGAAGTCAAACGTGCCAAGGCCAGCGCGCTGGCCGCGTACCTGGCCTGTAACCCGCAGCGCCATGCGCGCAACCACCTGGTGAGCCTGCTGTGGCCCGAGGTGGATGAGACGCGCGGGCTGGCCTCACTGCGCAACACCCTCTGGGAGCTGCAGCGCCTGGTGGGCTCCGGCTGGCTGGAGACGGACCGCACCGGTGTGCAGCTGCGCTCCGAGCAGGACGTCTGGGTGGACGCGCACCACTTCCAGCGCCTGCTCAAGGACGCGGGAGCAACGGGTCGTCCTGCGTCGGACGAGCAGCTGGGCACCCTGCACAACGCCGTGGCGCTCTACCGGGGGCGGCTGCTGGAGGGCCTGGCCCTGCCTGACTGCGCCGCCTTCGATGAGTGGCTGTCGATGACAACCGAGCGCTTCCACCTGCTGGCCACGCAGGCCCTGGAGCGGATCACCTCCGCGCTCGTCTCTCGCGGGCGGCTGGACGAGGCGCTGCCTCATGCCCAGCGCCTGCTGGCTCTGGAGCCCACCCATGAAGAGGCACACCGCGCGCTGATCCGGCTGTACGCGTGGCTGGGCCGGTGGGCCGATGCGCTGCGGCAGCACCAGCACTGCGTGGACGTGCTGCGCGAAGAGCTGGATGCGCGCCCCCAGCCCGAGACGTTCCGGCTGCTGGAGCAGGTGAAGGCCCGCAGCCTCGCCCCGCCGCCCGCGGCTTGCGCGGGCGCGGCCGTGCTCTCGCGGGAAGAAGAGGCCTCGAGCGCGGTGGGCCTGCCCACCCCGGTGACGCCGCTGCACGGACGCGCCAACGAGCTGCAGGCCCTGCTGCGCCGCCTGGAGGATCCCGCGTGCCGGCTGCTCACCGTGGCGGGGCCGGGCGGCATCGGCAAGACGCGGCTGGCCCTGGAAGCGGCGCGGCGGCGCGCGGGCGCCTACCGCCACGGCGTGCGCTTCATCTCCCTGGACGCGGTGGACAGCCCGGCCCACTTCGCCACCTTCCTGGTGGAGGCGCTGGAGCTGCCCGCCTCGCCCACCCCGCCCGAGGCCCAGCTGCGCGAGCACCTGCGCTCGCGGGAGCTGCTGCTGGTGCTGGACAACCTCGAGCACCTGCTGGAGGCCACCCCGCTGCTGGCGGAGCTGCTGGCGCACGCGCCCGGCCTCAAGCTGCTGGTGACTTCGCGCGAGCGGCTCAACCTGCGCGGTGAGTGGCTGCTGCCCCTGGAGGGCCTGGCCTACCAGGGCGCACGCGAGGCCCTGGAGCTGTTCGCCCACCTGGCCGTGCGCGGCGAGGCGACCTTTCAGCTCACCGCGGACAACGAGCCTCACGTGGCCCGAATCTGCCAGCTTGTCGCCGGCTCGCCGCTGGGGCTGGAGCTGGCCGCGGCGTGGGTGTCCTTCTTCTCCGCCGCCGAGCTGGCCGCGCGGCTGGAGAAAGACCTGGACTTCCTGTCCTCTCCCCGCGACGCCCCCGAGCGCCACCACAGCCTGCGCGCCACCTTCCTGCACTCCTGGCGGCTGCTGTCCGCGCAGCAGCAGGACGTGCTGCGGCGCCTGGCCGTCTTCCAGGGCGGCTGCACCCACGAGGCCGCCGCCGCCGTGGCGGATGCGCCGCTGCCGGTGCTGGCCTCGCTCGTCGACAGGTTCCTCGTGCGCCGCACTCAGGACAAGCGCTACGAGCTGCACGTGATGATCCGGCAGTTCGCCACCGAGGAGCTGCGCGCCGTGCCCGAGCAGGAGCGCCTGGCCCGCGAGCGCCATGGGGACTACTTCACCCGGGCGCTGGATCGCCGCGCGGAGCTGGAGGGCCCTCACCAGGCCGCGGTGCACCAGCAGCTCGAGGCCGAGCTGGACAACCTGCGCGCCGCCTTCCGCTGGGTGGTGGAGCACCGGCGCTTCCAGTGGCTGGCCCGGGCACTGGAAGGGTTGGCCCTGCTCCACCAGGGCCGGGGGCGCTTCCGCGAGGCCCAGGCCACGCTCCAGGAGGCCGTGGCCGCCGTCCGGCTCGCGCTCCAGGCGCAGGGTGGCGCGGAGGGGCCGCGGCCGCTGCTGGGGCGGCTGCTGGCGTGGCAGGCCCACTTCGCGCTGGAGGTCTCTCCTCTGCCAACCGCCGTGGCTATCATCGAGGAGGCGGTGACGCTGCTTCGCGCGCATGAAGCCACGCGGGCGGAGCTGGCCTTCGCGCTGATGACGGCGGGGCGCCTGGCGATGAAGCAGGGAGCCCACTCGGCGGCGGAGTGGTACTTCCGCGGCAGCCTGGAGCTGGGCAAGCGGCTGGGCCAGCAGCGCACCGTTGTCCTCGCCCTCGAGAAACTCTCCTCGGTGGCCACGCGCCGCGGGGACTACCTCGAGGCCATCCGGCTGCTGGAAGAGTGCCTGAAGCTCTTCCGGAGCCTGGAGGATGTGCGCGGCATGGCCACCTGTCTCGGGAGCCTGGGCTCGGCCTTCCTGCTCACCGGTGAGCGCGTGAAGGCCGGCATGGTGCTCAAGGAGGCTCTGCGGCTCATCGGCGAGAGCGCCTATCCCCGGGAGCGGGCGGCGCTGCTCGAGCGGCTGGCGCGGTGCCTGACGCTGGGCGGCGAGTTGGAGGAGGCCCGCGGCACCTACGAGCGGAGCCTGGAGCTGGCGCGCAGCCTCAGGCACCCCGAGCGCGTGGCCGCCGCGCTGCATGGGCTGGGGGAGCTGGCCCTGCGCCAGGGCGAGCTGGACGCCGCCTGGCGGTGGGTGGAGGAGAGCCTGGAGATCCGCCAGGGGCTCCATGCGCGGCAGGCCGTCGCGGAGTCCTTCCACACGCTGGGGCTCATCGCCTGGCGCAAGGGGGATGGTGAGCGCGCCCGGGACTGCCTGCGCTCAGCGCTCCAGTCCGCGCTGGAGATCTCCGACACGCCGCTGACGCTGGAGAGCCTGGTGGGGCTGGCGGAGCTGCGCGCGCCGGTGAGGGGCTCTGCCCGGGTTGAGCGGGCGCTGGCCGTCATCCTCGCGCACCCCGCCTCGGCGCCGTGGACCCGGGAGCGCGCCACACGCCTGCTAGACGGAGCGACCCCGGCCCGGGAGTCCACCCTCGTCCCCCTGTCCGAGCTGATCGCGGACATCCTTGGCTGAGGCAGAGGCACCTGTCTGGGGCAGGTGCAGGGTGAAGCAGGTGCCCACGCCCACCGTGCTGCGCACCTCGATGGTGCCTCCATATAAGGAGGTCAGCCGCTGCACCACGCTCAGCCCCAGCCCCGTGCCCGTGCGCGGCTTGGTGGAGAAGAACGGCTCGAAGATGGCCTCGCGGTGCTCCGGGGCGATGCCCACCCCCGAGTCCTCCACCTCCAGCACATGGCCCTGCCCCTGCTCCTTTATCGCCAGCCGGATGCGGCGCTCTCCCACGGGCTTCTCCAGCACCGCGTCCCTGGCGTTGAGCCACAGGTTCTTCACCATCGACAGGAAGTGCGCCTCCGAGCCCCGGAGCACCGTCTGCTCGGCCACCTCCCGATGCACCACGATTTCATGGCGCGCGAAGTCCTCGCGGTACTCGGCCATCAGCGCCTCGGCCAGCTTCAGCGCCCTCACCGGCTCGGTGCCTGGCTGCGCCCGGGTGGTGCGCGCGTACTCCAGCAGCACGTGCGTCGTCCCCAACGCCCGCCCCAGCGCCTGGTCCACGTCCCTCAGCACCCCGTCCAGCTGCTCCTCGTTGCCATTGAGCTGCTTGATCAGCCCGGCGACTTCCTGCCGCTGCTCGACCGAGAGCTGCTGACGAATCTTCAGGAACAGCTCGCGCAGCAGCTGACTGTTGTCCTCGCACAGGCTGCGCCCATCATCGCGGTACACCCCGCCCAGCAGCAGCTTGGCCCCCGTGAGCGCATTGCGCACCTCATGGGCAAAGCCTCCCGCCATCCTGCGCTCGGTGGCCTGCTTCTCCATCTGCACCAGCTGCTCCTGCGCCTCGGTCAGCTCCCGGGTGCGCTGCGCCACCAGCTGCTCCAGCTGCGCGTTGCGCGCCCTGAGCGCGTGCTGCCTCCAGCGCACCGCGGCCCCGAGCGCGCCCGCCACCACCGTGGCCAGCGCCACCCGGAACCACCACGTCTGCCACCACGGAGGGAGCACCACGAAGCCGAAGCGTGTCACCGGCCCCCAGTCCTCACGCGGGCGCCGCGCCCGCGCCTGGAACTCATAGCCGCCTGGCGGCAGCCCCACATAGCGCGCCCGGTGCTCCTCCTCCTGGAACTCGGACTCCAGCCCCTCCAGCCGCACCTGCCTCACCACGCCTTTGCCCACGGTGAAGGCGGGCGCCGCCCATTCGAACTCCAGCGTATTGCGCTGGTAGGGCAGCTCCAGCTCAGCCGCGGCGGAGGCCACCTGCTGCTCACCCGCTCTCACCGCCGTGAGGACGACCTGGATCGGCACCGGAGGCGGGGGGTTAGCAGACGGCTGAAAATGCCCCAACCCCTTGCTGGTGCCAATCCACACGCTGCCGTCGGGATCCTCCCAGAACCCATATTGGTCGCAGTCCTCGCCCGGTAGGCCATCGGCCACTCTGAAGTGCACCACCCCCCCGGGGTCCACCCGATTCAAGCCTCGCCCGGTGCCAATCCACAGCCGGCCTCGCGAGTCCACCTTCAGAAAAGAGGTGTTATCGCTGGTGAGCCCGCTGCGCATGTCCAGGTGCAGCACGTTCTCCAGCCGCCCGTGCTCGTACCGGAAGCAGTCCACCCCATACGCCAGGCCATAGGCGATGCACAGCCGCCCAGGCTGAGGCTCGGCCAGCCAGAGCACCTCGTCCTGGCGCAGCCCATCGGCTGTGGAGAAGCGCCGCACCTGGCCCTCCTCGAGCACGGCCAGTCCGCTGCCTCCGGCGATCCACAGCCGCTCCTTGGAGTCCACCAGCAGGTCCACCAGGATCGGGTTGATGATCCGTCCAGGAAGGGGGAAGGGCTCGAAGCGATGCTCGGGCCCTTCGGCCCGGAACAGTCCGCTGGAGGTGGCGGCCCAGAGCGTGCCCTGCCGGTCGAAGACCAGTTGCCGAACCCGCTCGTTGCCGGTCCCTCCCCGCAGTGGGAACCGGGTTACTTCTCCGGTGTCCAGCCCATAGCGCAAGACGGTGCCCAGCTCATTGCCACCGAGCCACACCTGCCCTTTCGCATCCGGGACGATGGTCGTGAAGGTGGTCTGCGGCACCCCAGGCACGAGCTGCCAGCCTTCGGCCGTTGAGCGCACCAGCCCTCTAGGGGTGCCGACCCAGAGCTGCCCTTTGGGATCCCTCCGGATCGCGAAGACGACGCTGCTGGGCAGGCCCTCCTGCGAGGTGTAGTTGCGCCACTGGCCACGTCCCGCGAGCCGATGGAGCCCGTCGCCCCCTGTCCACAGCGAGCCCTCATGATCCAGCAAGAGGGCGGTCTGCATGGGGGGACTGCCTGGCACGGGACGCGCGGGCCCGCGTCCGTCGTACTCCAGCAGGCCCTGGTTGGTGGCGATCCATACCCCGCCCCAGGGAACCGGCAGCACGTCATCGAGCCTGCGGTTGCCAACGACGTCGTGGAGCTCCTCCACCTCTCCGGATCGCAACGACACGGCCAGCAGCCGGAACGAACCGAAGATCCACAGCCGCTCGTCCGCATCCCGCCCCAGCAGCAACAACCTCTCGTCCGGCAAGCCGGCCTCCTGGCCCCACCTCCTCCAGGTGCCGTCCGTTCCCCGCCGGTACAGCACTCCTGGAGCCGTGACATAGACATCGCCGCTGGCGTCAATCCACAGCGAGATCGCCTCTCCTCCAGGCCAGCCCGGCGCTGGCTGAAAGTCTCCTCTGGGTTGCTCCTGAAACAGGCCCGCGTCCGTGGCGATCCAGGCTCGGCCTTGCGGGTCGGTGGCCAGGGTGCGGAAGACGCCGGGAGGCTGCTGGTGCGCGGGGAAGGGCAGCCACCTGCCGTCCCTCCATCGCCGCGCCTCCAGCGGGGTGACGCACCACACCCCTCCATCCGGCGTCACCTCGAGCCGCTCAGCCCGGCGCGATGCGAAGTCACTGCCCATGTCGATTGGCTCGAGCCGGCTGCCGTCATAGCGGAACAGGCCATCGGTCGTGCCAATCCACAGAAAGCCCCGCGTGTCCTGCGCGAGCGAGCGCAGCTGCGAGCCTCCGATGGCATCGGCGGCATGCTCCACGAAGGGCCAGCGGCCCGGGGGCGCCTGTCCGAACGCCGCCGCCGCCACCAGCAGCACGGCCGCTATCCCCCCACGGGCAAGGCGCCGCCCCCGGCCAGAGCCTGCCACTCCTATGGCTCCCTCAAGCTATCGACGAGCTGCTTGGCCTCCCGCGTCAGCCCCGACAACCTCACCGCCATGTCCACCGCTTCGACCAACCTGCGGCGGTCCCCGTCCTTCGTCAGGTAGCCGAAGGGCCGATGCTCGTTGATGATCTGATAGGGGTCCTTCAGGTCCTGGTAGGCCGAATAGAAGATGACGGGCAGCTCCGGGTACACCTTGCGCAGCTCATTGCAGGCCCAGAACCCGTCATGGCCTTTCATCTTCACGTCCACGATGGCCACGCGGATGTCCCCGCTGAGCACGGCGAGCCCCTCTTGCGCCGACGCCGCCAGCACTACCGTGTAGCGCTTGCCGAACAGCGCCGCCAGCGACTTACGGATGGTCTCGTCATCATCGATGACCAGGATGTGCGGCCGTGGGGCTCCGTCAGCCTTGGTGAGCTGGGCATCCTCTTGCAGCAGCGCACTGAGATCCTTGAACGACATGGATGGACGGACTCCGGCCTACGGTTCACTCTGGGCGCACGACGATACACCCTCCAGTATAGCCGCGGGCCTCTCAGCCCACGGCCTGTGGGGGCTGCCTGCCCCGGCTGGGCGCATCACTGGGGCTCTTGAACAGGCTCTCGGAGCCGCCCACGTCCAGCGTCTCGAGCAGCCGCGGCGAGAGCCCCTCCATCAGCAGCACCACCGAGGCGTTGGTCCACGCAAAGCCCAGCGTGCGCCTGGAGCGCGGCTCCAGGTAGGGCCCCCGGTCCGCGCCCTGGTTGCCGTACTCCACCGGCACGTCCGCCGAGCAGCGCACCACGTCGTACTTCTCCTTGATGAGCCCGTTGTGGCTGCCCGCGATGTTCAGCACCATCGCCAGCCAGCGGTACGCCACCTCGTCCGCCTCGGCGTGGAAGCCGTAGCGCCGCAGCCCCTCCACCACGATGACCTGGTGGGGCGCCCAGCCAAACGGCCACTCCCACTGCAAGTCCTCGCCTCCGGCCGCCTCGCGCGAGGCGCGGGTGGTGGCGCTCAGCCCTCCGGCCTGCAGGAAGCGCGGCAGCGCGGCGGCCACCGCGGCGGCCTCCTTGCGCGAGGCCCACCCCGTCCACAGC
This sequence comes from Myxococcaceae bacterium, assembly GCA_035296065.1. Lineage (GTDB taxonomy): Bacteria > Myxococcota > Myxococcia > Myxococcales > Myxococcaceae > DATHBR01. The sequence continues at coordinate 53,935 of DATHBR010000028.1, forward strand.
GGGTAGAACGCCGCCAGCGACTCGTACCCCGAGCGCCGCCCCGCCACGTAGTCGTGGTCGAAGAACAGGCCCTTGGCCTCGTCCCAGAAGCGCGCGCGCATCGTGCGCGCCCTCACCCGCGCCGCCTTGTCGAAGGCCGCGGCCCGAAGCGAGTCCTTGCCCTCCACCCGCCGCAGCAGCTGCGCCAGGTCCATCTCGTACTGGTACAGCAGCGAGTTGAGGCACACCGGCTCGTGGTGGTGCGTCGCCAGCCTAAACCGGTGGCACATGTCCCAGCCGCTCTCCCGGATGGCCCGGTCGTGGTGGTGGAACTGGGTGTCGTCCGGGCGGAACGTGTAGAAGGCCGACAGGTCCTCGGCGTCCGGGCCCTCGGCGTCATCCTTGTAGCGGGACAGGCCGCTGGGCGTGGCGCGCGGGCCGGTGCGGAACACCGTGTCCAGCTCCTGAATGGCCGCCTTCACCACCCGCTTGAGCAGCTTGGGGTCCGGGCTGGCCGCGTGCACCTCCAGCGCCAGCCGCGGCATCAACGGCGGCTGCGTGCGCGACAGGTGGTAGCCCAGGTTCGAGTTGGGAATCTTCCCGTAGTGCTCGATGGCGTAGAGCTGGTTCTCCAGCAGGTTCCTGGCCAGGTCCACCCGGCCCGACGCCAGCGCGCCCCGCCCGTTGAAGTAGCTGTCCCAGCCGAACATCTGCGAGAAGCGCCCTCCCGGGACGATGTAGGGCTGCGGCAGGTACGCCATGCCCGGCTCCTGGTTGAGCCGCCGCCAGTCCTCCGCCTCGTGCGGCCGGGGCAGCGCCACCACCTCGATGCCCGTGCGCGCCGCCTGCGCCCGCAGCCGCTTGAGCGCCTTCACGTCCCGGGCGGGCACGAACACCCGCTGACGCCCGTCCGGGCTCTGCACCGGCATCACCCGCAGCGCTTCCTTCAAGTCGTCGATTCGGTCCGCGCGCCGCACCAGCCCGTCCCAGCCCTGGTCGATCAGCCGCCGCAGCGTCTGCGTGCGCCGCTCCAGCATCCGCGCCACCGGCAGGCCGGGAAGGTCGCCACGCCCCTCGAGGATCTCCTCGGCCAGCACGTCCGCCACGTGCGCCAGCCGCTCGGGGTCCGCCAGCTCCAGCCGCACGCCCGGCCCCAGCTGGATGTCCACCGCGAAGCGCACGCCACTCTCGCGGGCCCGCTCCGCGTCCCTGGCGGTGATGCAGCCGTCACCGTCCAGGTCCAGCGCCATCAACACCTCATAGGCGTGGCGCGCGGTGAACGTGCTCGGAGACAGCGGCCGCGGCACCACCGGGTTCGCGCTGGGACGGGCCAGCGGAGTGGACAGCGCGCGCGCGGAGAGGGAACGGGAGGCGGAGGGAGAAGACATCCGGGGGGCACCTTCGGCTCGGAACGAGCCCCGAAGGTACACGACTTCCCACGCACCCTGCGCCACCGGCCCGCCAAGCCTGCCTGCTTCGCCATTTGGTTTCAACTCAAAAGTTTGGGACACAAACCTAACCACCTGGGTGACTGCGGGCCGTCCGGCGCAATCCGCTACAGTGTGTGCCACGCTGCGGCTGGACAGCGGGGCCTGGTAGGCCGCCGAGGACGAGACTTGAAAGAGCTGGAGGACATTCTCCGCGCGCGCGAGCGGGTGAAGGGCCCGCTGGTGCTGGCCACGGTGGTGGCGGTGTCGGGCTCGGCGTACCGGCGGCCCGGCGCGCGCATGTTGATGAGCGAGGAGGGCTGGCTCTCCGGAGGCGTGAGCGGGGGGTGCCTGGAGGGCGACATCATCCGCAAGGCGTTCTTCTGGACGGCGAGCGGGCCGCGGGTGCTGCGCTACGACTCGACAGGGGACAACGCCGAGGACGAGGGCGGGCTGTCCTTCGCGCTGGGGTGCAACGGCGTGGTGGACGTGATGCTGGAGCGCTGGGAGCCCGGGCCGATGGATCCGCTGGCGTTCGCGGACGAGGCGCGGCGGCAGTCACGGCGCTCGGTGGTGGCCACGGTGTACGGCGGGCCGGGCGGCGCGTTGGGCGCGAGGCTGTTGCTGCGCGATGACGGCGTGGAGGCGAGCACCCTCACGGGCCCGCTGCGGGACGCGGTGCGCGCGGCGGCGGGCGAGGCGCTGGTGGCGGGGCGCACCTGGAGCGGCCCGTGCGGCGGGGCGGACGTGCTGGTGGAGGTGGTGGATCCGCCCACGCCGGTGGTGTTGTTCGGCGGTGGGTTCGACGTGGCGCCGGTGGTGGCTCAGGCGGTGCGGCTGGGCTGGCACGTGACGGTGGTGGCGGACAAGCCGGTGGACACGCTGCGGCGCCGCTTCCCGAAGGCGCACGCGGTGGTGGCGGCGAAGGCGCGCGAGGTGCCGGAGAAGCTGACGCTCACGCCGCGCACGCTGGTGGTGTTGATGACGCACAGCCTGCCACAGGACCGCGAGCTGCTGCCGCACCTGCTGCGCGAGCCGCTGCACTACCTGGGAGTGCTGGGGCCGCGCTCGCGGACGGAGCGGCTGCTGGGAGAGCTGTCCCCCGCTCCGACGCCGGCGCAGCTGGAGAAGCTGCACGCGCCGGTGGGGTTGGACATCGGAGCGGAGGGGCCGGATGAGGTGGCGCTCTCCATCGTGGCGGAGCTGCGCGCGGTGCTGGCCGAGCGCGCGGGGGGCAAGCTGCGCGAGCGGACGGAGCCCATCTACGCTTCGTCGGCCACTGCGGCGATGAAGAGGCTTGCGTGAGAGTGGGCGGGGTGGTGCTCGCCGCGGGGAGCTCCTCGCGGCTGGGCCGCCCCAAGCAGCTGCTCCTATATAAGGATAAGAGCCTGGTCAGGCGAATGGCCGAGGAGGCCGTGGCGGCGGGGCTCTCTCCGGTGGTGGTGGTGCTCGGAGCGCGCGCGGAGGAGGTGGCCGCGCAGCTCGCGGGGCTGCCGGTGCACACGGTGCACAACCCGGCCTGGGAAGCGGGCATGGGCAGCTCGCTGCAGGTGGGCGTGAGGGCACTCACCGAGGTGGACGCCGCGCTGGTGATGCTCTGCGATCAGCTTCGCGTGGACGCGGCGCACCTGAAGGCGCTGGTGGAGGCCTTCACGCGCACGGGCGCCGCCATCGTGGCTTCAGGCTACGGCGGGACACAGGGCGTGCCCGCGCTGTTCGCCCGGGCGACGTTCCCAGAGTTCGACACGCTGGGGCCCAAGCAGGGGGCACGGGGCGTCATCGCGCGGGAGCCCTCGCGGGTGGTGGAGGTGGCGCTGCCGGGCGGTGACGAGGACATCGATACGGAGGCGGACCTGTCCCGCCTGCGAGGTATATAAGCCGAGCCCTGCACCGCCCACGCGGAACATCGCCACCATGAACGAACAGAGCCTGGAACAAATGCTGCGGTCAGGCGAGGACTCCATGACGGAGTTCAAGGGCGTCATCCACGGCAACTACAAGGCGGACGCAGCGGACCTCGCCAAGGCCATCACGGCGCTGGCCAACACTCGCGGCGGCTATCTGCTCATTGGCGTCGAGGACGACGGGACGCCCACGGGTGTAGGCACGGTGGAGCAGGCGGACCAGCTCATGCGGCAGGTCACCCAACTCTGTCAGAACAACATCGAGCCGCCTCTGCTCTGCACCGTGGCGAAGCGGGAGGTGCGCGGCATACCGATTCTCGTCGTCGAGGTGCCCTCCTACAGCCCGAGCCGGCCGCACCGCGCCGCCAGCATCTACTACGTCCGGGATGGGAACCGCTCTCGTGAGGCGCGCAGGGAAGAGCTGGTCCGGCTCATCCAATCCACGGACTACCACTTCGACGAGCAGCCGATGACAGGCGCCACGCAGGAGGACTTCGACCGGGACGCCGTGCGAGCCTTCCTCGCCTCGGCCTTTCCGGGGAGGGCCTCGGAGCAGAACGTCACCCCCCTGCTCGGTGCGTTGAAGTGCATCGACCGGACGGGCATTCCCACCGTGACGGGCATTCTGCTGTTCGGACGAGAGCCCGCGCGCTGGCTGGTGGACGCACGCATCTCCGCTGTACGCCTGCAGGGGACGACCGTCTCCCGCTCGTTCGTGGACAAGCAGGAGCTCACGGGCCGGCTCCTGGAGCAGATCGACGCCGCGAGCGCCTTCATTCAGCGCAACGTCGCTGCTCCCGCCCAGGTGGAAGGGCTGGTGCGCGTGGAGAGGGGCATCCCGCTGGACGTGGTGCGAGAGGCCATCACGAACGCGGTGCTCCACCGCGACTACCGGTCCGCCTCACAGATCCGGGTCCTCATCTTCGATGACAGGATCGAGGTGATCAACCCGGGTGAGTTGCTGAACCAGCTCACGCTGGACAACATCCGCCAGGGCGGCATCAGCCAGAAGAGAAACCCCGTGCTCGCCTCGGTGCTGAACCGTGCCCACCGGAGCGAGAACCTTGGCTTCGGGATTCCCGAGATGATCAACCGCATGCGGGAGCTTGGGTTCCGGGAGCCCTCCATCGAAGTCACGGGAGGACACTTCAAGCTGACGCTCTGGACGACGCCGAGCGCCAACGCATGAGTGAGGGGCCTCCCATGGAGCTCACGCCTGCGTCCGTCTTCGCGTTCGTGAAGCTTGGCAGCGTGGTGCCGTTGCGCGGCCCTCTCACCGACGCCGAGTCCCTGAAGCTGCGCGCCCGGTACGTGGCGGGGGTTCACTCCATCGCGGCTGGCGCGGCCGCCACCTCTGTCCAGCCCGGAGAGGGACTGGACTTCTGGCTGATCTTCGAGGGGACGCAGGGCAGCGCCCTGGCCCAGCGCGCGATGCAGGCGGCCCGGCACCTGCGGGAGCGTGCCTTCCTGGATCTCGATCTCTCGGCGCGTGTGGTGGTGCACGCAGCCGCGCTCTCGCGTGCCTCCTCCGCTGAGCAGGTTGTCAGTAAAGCCCGCCAGCTGTGTGAGCGGCTGGAGCAGGCCATTCCCCAGGACAGCCTTGCGGTCTCGCCAGCGGTGTACCTCGTACTTCCCGAGGAGCTCCGGGGACAGCTCTCGCCGCCAGTGCCCCTGCTCGACGACGGGACGGCGGCCTCGCTCTCACCGGCGCCTCCGGCGTCCCCGCCGCCGAGCACGGAGGCACGGCTCCAGGAGCGGTTCCGCGGGTATCTGCAGAGTCCAGAAGTCCGACGCCTGCGCTACGTCGGTTTCAGGCTTCATCGCAAGTCGCCTCCGAGCCTGGACATCCACTCCGTCTTCGTCGTCCCCAGCGTCGAGTCCATGCAGCGGGACATGCCGGCTCCCGCCACCGAGCGGCTGCTGTTCCCCGAGGCCTTCAGGCGGCACTCGAGCCTCGTCATCCTGGGTGAGCCCGGCTCTGGCAAGTCCACCCTGCTCAAGTGGCTCGCGGTGGTGGGAGCACAAGGGCCACTGGCCACCCATGACGCGCTGGGAGAGGCCGCTGACCTGCTGCCCCTGTTGGTGAGCGTCGGCCGGCTGTCGGAGCTTCGGACCGCGCTGGGCGGAGCGGCCTCCGTCACGAGGGCCCTGGCGCGCTACTTCCAGGAGCGAGGCGTCGACCCGGACGAGACGCTCCTTGAAAGCTTCCTGGAGAAGGTGCTCCAGGAGGGCCGGGGCCTGGTGCTGCTCGATGGGCTCGATGAGGTCCGGGGAGAGGCTCAGAACGACGTCCTTCGCTGGCTGGAGGCGTTCTCGAACCAGTACCCCCACAACCGGTTCATCACCTCGGCGCGGCAGGTGGGCTATCGCGGCATCACGCTGCCGCAGGGGGTCGAAGTCACCCTAACGGGCTTCTCGGACGAGCAGATCCAGCGCTACGTGAACGCCTTCTGCCGCGCCTACCGGATGTGGGAGGACGGAGAGGCGGACCCTGTCACCGCGGAGCGGGAGGCCACGCAGCTGCTGAGCGCCCTGGAGGCGCACAGACGGCTTCACGAGATCTCCCGCAACCCGTTCATCCTCTCCTGCCTGGCGCTCATTCACCGGGCGGAGGGCCGGCTGCCGCGCCACCGGGTTCATGCCTACGAGATTCTGACCCGGACGCTGTGCGAGACCTGGGGCCAGGCGCGGAGGCTCGTCGCTGGGGAGGCCACCGACGAGCAGATCAACTACGAGGAAGAGGCCATCCCGGTACTGGGGCGGCTGGCGCTGGAGATGCACCGCCAGTGGCCCACGGGGGTGGCTCCGGAGCCGTTCATCGTCAAGGTCCTCACCGAGGCCATTCAGGAGCGGGAGGGCTCTTCCACCGAGGCAGCTCAGCGCGCGGCTCATCAGTTCCTCGCGAAGGCGGGGGCGAGTGTCCAGATTCTCCTGGAGCGGGGGGCTGGCCAGTGGGGCTTCCTGCACCTCACGTTCCAGGAGTTCTTCGCGGCCCTGGGGCTCTACTCCACCGAGGCGTTCGAGGCGGAGGTGTTCAAGCGCCTGTTCCAGAGCCGGTGGGAAGAGGTGCTGCGCCTGGGCATCGGCTACATGGCGCTCGTCCAGAAGCGCCTGGAGGCCGCCCAGCGGCTCATCGGGCGCATCCTGGAGCACGAGGAGCCAGGTGAGCCGGACGGGTTCATCCCCCGTGTCCTGCGAATGCAGGTGCCCCTGGCCGCGCTGATGGCCACCGAGGTGGGAGATGCACTCTCGGTCCAGATGCAGGAGCGGCTCATGCGCGAGTTCAGCGACTGGCTCTGCACGATGCCGTATGGGCTCGGGCTTCCCTTCTTCACGGAGGTGTCGCGCTCCAGCCTCTCGAAGCGCCTACTCGCTCACCTGTTGTTACTCGCCGAGGATGCTCGGACCGATGTCCGGGCCCATGCCCTCTCCTACCTCGGCAAGCTCGAGGATCCCTCGGCAGAATGACGAGGCTCGAAGGCTGAAGCGCCGTAAGTCCTTGGACTTCCTGAGTTTTAAAAATTCTGTGCGTCGCTAAGCAACTTCCGCCCACATGATCCGACAATGTGCTCACCCACCTGATATTTCCGGCAATGTCGCCGGATAGGAGCTCTCCCCCATGGTCTCCCCCATCTCCGGTCGCTACGGCTCGAACATGGTCTCCCCCATGACTCCCCGCCCTGTGGCCTCTCCGATGGAAGGGAAGGTCGGTGGCATCAAGCCGCTGGCTGGCGGCGACGTCGCGCAGACCGTCGAGGGGCTCAAGACGGCCGTCGATCAGCTCGAGCAGATGATCGACCAGATCATGAAGCTGATGAGCCGCTCCGGTGCCGCGCCCGCGGGCTCGGACATGGGCGGTGGCGGCGGTGCCGCTCCCGTGGGCGCCGCGGGCGGCTCCAGCCCGGCCGGCGACAGCTTCACCCCGGGCTCGGCCATGTCGTCGCCCGCGGGCATGCCCTCGCTGACGGGCACCGGCAACCCCTCTGAGCTGCTGGCCGGCATGAACATCGATCCCGCGCTGCGCCCGGCCCTCGAGGCCATCGCCCAGCACCCCGAGGGCGCCAAGCTGCTGGCCGCCGCCAAGGCCAACGGCCTCTCCGACATCAGCGTCAACAGCGCCCTGAACCCGGACGGCGGCGCCGGCACCGAGGGCCTGGCCATCTACGGCGGTGGCAACGCCCGCATCGAGATCGCCAACCCCAACAGCGCCAACCTCGTGCAGACGCTGGTGCACGAGCTGGGTCACGCCGCCACCACGGGTGATGGCAACTCGCAGGCCGAGGAGCAGGCCGTTCACGCCCTGGGCGAGCGCCTCCAGGCGGACATCACCGGCCAGGGCTCCACCTTCCAGCTGGACCTGGGCTCCTACTCGGACCTGGCCCTGGACAACGGTGTCATCAACAGCCTGCGCAACATCGGCATCCGCGTCTAACGGACGCCTCAAAGCGCTTCGACTCCGCGCCCGTCGAGCCCAAAGGCTCGATGGGCGTTTATGCTTCGCCCATGGGCAAGCGTGTCAGGCTGGGGCTGGGGCTGCTGGCGGTGGTCGCCGTGTTGGCCTGCGTGGTGCTGGTGCGCACCGCGCTCTACCAGCCGCCTGTCTCCTCGAGCCTGGCCGACGTGGCGCCCGCCTCCGCCATCACCTTCGACCTGGACCGCGCCGCCCGGCACCTGTCCCAGGCGGTGCGGATTCAGACCGTGCGGCACCAGGACCCCGCCGAGGACCACCCGGCCGAGTGGGACCGGCTGCACGCCTTTCTTCAAGCCACCTACCCCGCCGCCCACGCCGCCATGAGCCGGGAGCTCGTCGCGGGCCAGGGCCTGCTCTACACGTGGAGAGGCTCGGACCCGGGCCTGGCGCCCATCGTCCTCATGGCGCACCAGGACGTGGTCCCCGTCACGCCCGGCACCGAGAAGGACTGGAAGCACCCGCCCTTCTCCGGAGCCATCGCCGAGGGCGCCGTCTGGGGCCGGGGCTCCATTGATGACAAGGGCTCGCTGATCGGCCTGTTCGAGGCCATCGAGGCCCTGGCGCTCGAGGGCTTCCGGCCGCGCCGCACCGTGATGCTCGTGTCGGGCCATGACGAGGAGGCCGGTGGCACGGGCGCCCAGGGCGCCGCCGCGCTCCTGCGGGCCCGGGGCATCACCGCCGAATTCGTGCTCGACGAGGGCATGGTGATCATCACCGACAACCCCATCACCCGCGCGCCCCTGGCCATCATCGGCGTGGCGGAGAAGGGCTATGGCACGCTGACCGTCACCGCCCAGGCTCCGGGGGGACACTCCGCCACGCCGCCCCGGGAGACGGGCGCCACCACGCTGGCCCGCGCGGTGCTGGCCATCTCGGAGCACCCCGCGCCCCTGGAGTTCAAGGGGCCTGGCGCGGACCTGGTGCGCAACGCCGCCCCTCATGCCCCGTTCCCCGTGCGGATGGCGGTGGCCAACACCTGGCTCTTCGAGCCGCTGCTCGTCTCTCAGGTGGGCGCGACGCCCGCGGGCGCCGCCGTGCTGCACACCACGCTGGCGCCCACCATGCTCAAGGGCAGCCCCAAGGAGAACGTGCTGCCCCAGGACGCCACCGCCTGGATCAACTACCGCTTCGCGCCCGGAGATGACTCGGCGGCGGTGCTGGCGCGCACCCAGGCGGCGGTGGGCGAGCTGCCCGTGACGCTGGCCTGGGCGAAGCCTCCCAAGGAGGCCTCGCCCGTCTCCTCCACCACCTCCGAGGGCTGGAAGGTGCTCTCCGCCGTGGCCCATGAAGCCACCGGCGCGCCCGTGGTGCCCGGCCTGGTGATTGCCGGCACGGACAGCCGCTACCTCCAGCCGGTCGCGAAGGATGTCTACCGCTTCCAGCCCATCGCCCTGTCCCTGGCGGGCATCACCACCATCCACGGCACCAACGAGCACCTGAGCCTGGAGAACCTGGAGCGCATGGTGCAGTTCTACGCCCGGCTGATCGCCACCGCTGCCCGCTGAGCCCCTGGAGCGGCCGTCGGCCGCGGGGGCACGGGGGCCGGGGCCGGCTTCGACGCCCCCGGAGTGCCCAGCCTGCCCCCCGGCCACGCGAACCCCGTACGGGGGACCCCTGAGTTGACTTGGAGTGCGTCTTACGCCCTGATGTTTTTGGCGGATTCCTCTCGCACAGCCGTCTCGTGAGTTCACTGCAGGTGCCGATTGCGTCCCGAAGGCCTCTCTCACCCGCCCACCCCGAACGCGGCTCCGGCCGGGTTCAGCCAGGGCATCAAAATCGCCAACAAGCGCGAGTTCGTGCGCGAGCGCTTCGGGGCCGCGGCCTGGGACGAGGTGCTGGCCCAGCTGTGCGCGGAGGACCGGGGCCGCATCGAGGCGGTGGACGCGGCGGCCTGGTACGAGACGGGGCTGCACGAGCGGCTGCTCAACGCGATGTGTCAGCACCTGAAGGCCGATGACGCGCTGATGGTGGCGCTGGGGCGCGCGGACGCGGACCGGGAGCTGTCCACGGTGCACCGCTGGTTCGTGCGGCTGATGAAGCCCTCGTTCGCCATCGCCAACATGAACCTGTACTGGCGGCGCATGCACGACACGGGCACCTGGCGCTCGTGGCAGAACGGCACCGAGGTGACGGCGGAGCTGCGCGGCTGGGGCCTGGTCAACCGCGCCGCCTGCCTCACCGCCGCCTGCGCCGCGCCCGCGAGGCCTGCCAGCTCACCCGCCGCCAGGTGGAAGTGCTGGAGCCCGTGGTGCTGGGCAAGACGAACAAGGAGATCGCCGCCGCGCTCGGGCTGAGCGAGGGCACCGTCGAGGTCCACGTCACCAACCTGCTGAGGAAGTTGGGAACGAGCAACCGCGCCGGGCTGGTGGCTCTGTTCTGGGGCGACTTGTAGTAACCAGGCCCCATGCACCGTGTCCGCGCGCTCCTCTCTCTCTGCTGTGCCGTGCAGTGGCTCTCCTGTGCCTCGACTCCCGCCCCGGTGGCGGGCGAGGCCCCCTATGACGTCATCCTGCGCGGAGGCACCGTCTATGACGGGCGCGGAGGCGAGCCCTTCGTGGCCGACGTGGCGCTGCGGGCGGACGCGATCGCCGCCATCGGCGACCTGAGCGGCGCCCGGGGGCGGACCGAGGTGGATGCGCGGGGCCTGGCGGTGGCTCCGGGATTCATCAACATGCTCAGCTGGGCCACCGAGTCGCTGCTGGTGGATGGCCGCTCCCAGAGCGACATCCGCCAGGGCGTCACCCTGGAGGTGTTTGGCGAGGGCTCCTCCATGGGGCCGCTCAACCCGGCGATGAAGCAGGAGCTCCGCGAGCAGCAGGGGGACCTCAAGTTCGACGTGAAGTGGACCACGCTGGGCGAGTACCTGGGGCACCTGGAAGAGCGCGGCGTGTCTCCGAACGTGGCCTCGTTCGTGGGCGCCACCACGGTGCGGGTGCACGAGCTGGGCTATGCCAACCGCGCGCCCACCGCCGAGGAGCTGGGGCGCATGCGCGCCCTGGTGCGCCAGGCCATGGAGGAGGGCGCGCTGGGCGTGGGCTCATCGCTCATCTACGCCCCGGCCGCCTACGCGAAGACGGAGGAGCTGATCGCCCTCTCGAAGGTCGCCGGCGAGCACGGCGGCATGTACATCACCCACCTGCGCAGCGAGGGCAACCGGCTGCTGGAGGCGCTGGACGAGGCGGTGCGCATTGGCCGTGAGGCGGGGCTGCCGGTGGAGGTCTACCACCTGAAGGCGGCGGGCCAGGCCAACTGGGGCAAGCTGGACGCGGCCATCGCCCGGATTGAGCAGGCCCGGAGCGAGGGGCTGCGGATGACGGCGGACATGTACCCGTACACCGCGGGCGCCACGGGGCTGGACGCGGCGATGCCGCCCTGGGTGCAGGAGGGCGGACAGAAGGCGTGGGAGCAGCGGCTGAAGGACCCCGCCATCCGCCAGCGGGTGGCGCGGGAGATGACGACGCCGTCCAACGACTGGGAGAACTTCTACCTGGGCGCGGGCTCGCCGGAGAACATCCTGCTCAACGGCTTCAAGAGCGCGGCGCTCAAGCCGCTCACGGGAAAGACGCTGGCCGAGGTGGCGGCGCTGCGCGGCAAGTCCCCGGTGGAGACGGCCATGGACCTGGTGGTGGAGGACGGCAGCCGCGTCTCCACGGTGTACTTCCTCATGTCCGAACAGAACGTGCGCAGGCAGCTCACCCTGCCGTGGATGAGCTTCGGCTCGGACGCGGAGTCACCCACGGCCGAGGGCGTGTTCCTCCAGTCCAAGGTCCACCCGCGGGCCTATGGCAGCTTCGCGCGGGTGCTGGGCCACTACGTGCGGGACCAGAAGGTGCTGCCGCTGAAGGAGGCCATCCGCCGCCTCACCTCGCTGCCCGCGGGCAACCTGCGGCTTGCGCGGCGGGGCGAGCTCAAAGTCGGGCACTTCGCCGACGTGGTGCTCTTCGACGCGGCGAAGGTGAAGGACCATGCCACCTACGACACGCCGCACCAGTACGCCACCGGAGTGCGCCACGTGTTCGTCAACGGCGTGCAGGTGCTGCGCGACGGGGAGCACACCGGCGCCACGCCGGGCCGCTTCCTGCGCGGGCCCGGGTGGAAGGGCGCCCCGAAGGACGCTCAGTTGAGGTAGTCCGGCTGCATGGGCAGGCCGTGGAAGAAGCCGCGCCCATTCTCGAAGCGGCGCAGGAAGCCCGCCCGGTCGTGCAGGAACAGCTCCGCCATCTGCTGCTCGCCGTAAGCCCGGAAGAAGGCCACCCGGGCGTTGTCACAGGCGATGTCGTACTGGCGGCTGAGCGCCTCCCACTCCTCGGGCGCCTCTCCCGGCGCCCACTCCTGCTCCTCGAGCAGGCCGTAGTCGCGCTCCATCCTGTCCAGCTCGCCGCCCAGCTCCAGCACCAGCGGATCCTCCGCCAGCGCCTCGTCCGCCATGGCCAGCAGGATGTGCGCCACCAGGAAGAAGCCCGCGTCGGCCGGCACGGTGCCGTTGTCGCGCGCCTCGCGGAACGTCACCAGCAGCTGAGCGTCCAGCGCATTCTCGTCCAGGTTCTTCAACTTGCCCGCCAGCTCCCGCAGCTCCAGCTCCTTCTGCTCCGGGTCCGCGAGGCTCGGGGCCAACGTGCCAGGTCGTGTCTTCCTCATGGTCCCTCCAGGTTGCGCTACGGTGAAGCCTCTCATGTGGGTCTGACGCCTCCGGGCGCATGGGCTGACGGCCGGCAGGGGTGCGCGGGCGGGGGTGTGTCCGCCCCTGAACGTCGGTTGTCCAACCTGTCCACCGGTGAATGACGCCCTGCGTGCCGACAGGGCCCGGGGCACGGCGCTAGGGTGAGCGGACCGTGCCTCACACACTCTCTTTGCGGCCTGTCACCGGCTCGGACGACGCGTTCCTCTTCGAGCTGTACGCCAGCACGCGCCAGGACATCGCGGCCCTGGGGCTGGGAGATGCGAGGCGCACGGCGCTGCTGCACGTGCAGTGGATGGCGCAGCGCAACGGCTACCGGATGCGCTTTCCGAACGCGGACCACCAGCTGGTGCTGGTGAACGGGCAGCCGGTGGGCCGGCTGTGGGTGTCGCGCGAGCCCACGGAGCTGCGCGTGGTGGACATCACCCTGCTGCCCGCGCACCGGGGGACGGGAGTGGGCACCTCGCTGCTGCGCTCGTTGCAGGAGGAGGCGGCGCTGGCGAACAAGCCGCTGCGGCTGAGCGTGGCCAGGGAGAGCCCCGCGCGCAGGCTCTACGCGCGGCTGGGCTTCACGCTCACGCCCGGCGCGGCGGCGAACACCACCGGGCCCTACCTCACCCTGGAGTGGACTCCTCCGCCGCGCTACGGGTGAAGCGGAAACACGACGGCCCGCGAGCACGGGTGCCCGCGGGCCGCTGCGCTACAGCCTGCTTGCTGGCGCTAGCTCAGAGCAGGTTCTCCGGCGCGGGCACCTGGCGCTGGATGATGTGCCCCGCGGCTCCCGGTTGAGCCGCGGTGAACGGGTTGCCAACGATGAGGTTCCCGCCGCCATCGCCTCCTTCGCCGCCGCAGGCGCCGCCGCCACTGCCCGCGGTGCTGGTGGTCGCCCCCGCCATGGCGTCCGCTCCCGCGGCGCCACCCAGCGCCTGAACGGTTCCCGTCACCGAGATGGGATTGGCCGAGATGAGGTTGATGATGCCGCCACCGCCGCCGCCGCCACCGCCACCGCCGTTGGTGCCTCCGTTGGCGTTGACTCCCGCGCTGCCACTTCCACCGTTGGCGCGAATGGCCCCGCCCACTGTCAGGTTGCCCCGGGCCGCGATGACGATGATGCCGCCTGCGCCTCCACCCGTGCCACCCACGTCTCCCGTGGTGGTGGTGGTCGTGCCGTTGTTTCCAAGCGCGGTGATGCTGCCACCAGCGGGAATGGACACGGCGCCCTGGGCCGCGATGATGAGCGTTCCGCCGCCCTCGCCTCCCGTGCCGTTGTTCGACCGGTCACCCGAGCCACCGCCCCCGTTGTCCGGGTTGGTCAGCCGGGACGCCGCGAGCAGCGACACCCCCGTGCCTCCATGAATGAGCCCCGGCACGCCACGCGCGACGCCCGGGTTCGCAGGCCCGTTGCCCGTGTCCTCCGTGCCCGGCTGCACGGTGATGGTGCCCGTCACCGTGACATCCCCCGTGGCGCGCAGCACCGCGCCGCTGGGCAGCACGAGGTTGCCGGCGATGGTGATGTTGGTGAACTGCGTGTTCGACCGGCCCGGCAGCGAGTTGACGCCGGCCACGGTCGTCAGGTCCAGCGTGTTGCCCACCGCCACGTTGAGCGCTCCGGCCGAGCCATCACCGTAAGCGCTCAGCGCTCCCGAGGCCCCCGGCGGGCCCTGCGGACCCGTGGCTCCCGCCGGACCCGTGACTCCCGCCGGACCCGTGGCTCCCGCCGGACCCGTCGGCCCCTGAATGCCCTGGGGGCCCTGGGCGCCGTTGCACACGAAGCGCGTCAGCGCGGCGTTCACCTCGGCCGCGTCCAGCGTGCCGTTGCGGTTGGCGTCCGCGCCCAGTTGCAGCCGCACGCCGCCCGTGGCGCAGTTGGCTCCCGCCGCCTCGTTGGCCGTCAGCGCCACCGTGGGCACGCCCTCGAGCCCCTGCGGGCCCTGCAGCCCCTGCGAGCCCTGCGGGCCCTGCGGGCCGGTGGCTCCCGTGTCGCCTCTCAGGCCCTGCGGACCCTGAAGCCCCTGGAGCCCCTGCGGACCTTGCGGACCGGTGGCTCCCGTGTCGCCCTTGGAGCCCTGCGGGCCCTGTGCCAGGGCCAGGTGCTGTCCATCGCGCAGAACACCGCGCTGTTCTCCATCCTGGGCACCACGTACGGGGGCGACGGGCGGACGACGTTCGCGCTGCCGGACCTGCGGGGCCGGGTGCCCATTCAGCCGGGGACGGGGCCGGGGCTGTCGCCGTACACGCTGGGCCAGTCGGGCGGCGCGGAGAACGTCAGCCTGTTGATCAGCAACATCCCGGCGCACAACCACCCGCTGCAGGCGAGCACGGGCGCGGGTGACGCGTCCTCGCCTCAGAACGCGGTGCCCGCCGTCACGGTGGACCCCAACACCCAGCAGCCGCTGAGCGGCTACAACGAATCGCCCAACACGACGATGGCCGCCGCGTCCGTGGGCCTCGCGGGCGGCAGCCAGCCGCACACGAACGTCCAGCCGTACCTGAGCGTCAACTTCATCATCGCGCTCGAGGGCATCTTCCCCTCGCGCAGCTGAGTCACCCGGCAGCCGGTGGAGGCGGGCTCACCCCGGGCTCGCCTCCCGACGGTACGGGCGCGAAGGTGCGCCGGTAGTACGGCCACGCGTCGTACAGGTAGAGCGAGAACGGCACCCACCAGATGAAGTCATTGGTGAGGCACAGCACCAGCGTGGCGGGCGGCCACTCTCCTTGAAGGATGAGCACGCCCAGCCCCACCGGGCCCAGCACCTTGCCCAACAGCCCCACCGCCGCCAGCACAAAGCCCGGCTCGGGGCGCCGCGCCACCTCGGCGTAGCACAGGCCGTACACCCCCACCACCATGCCCAGGCACGCGAAGATGGGGGCGTGGTTGAGCGGCGGCATCCGCGCGAAGCGGAACAGCCACTGCGGATCCACCGACGAGTACAGCCCCCACACCACGTTGTAGACCGCGGCGGCCAGGAACACCGCGCGATGCAGGGAGCGCCGCTTCATGCCGCGCAGCATAGCCACAAAGCCCTGCCCGCGCGGGGGGCTGCCCCAGAAAAGTTCCGGGCCTCCGGACCGCTCCCTCTCAAGCGATCCGGAGGCCACGGCCCCCGCTTCCGGTGAGTGTTACCGGCTACGGGAGAGCAACAAGCTGATCCACCTGCGCGGTGCCCGTGTAGCTGGTGGGCCCGTTCAGAAAGCCCTTGAGCTGCACGCGGTAGGTGCCGCCCAGGGGGTTGGGAATCGAGACGGCCTCACCCGCCGAGGTCCCCGCCGCGCTGCTGGCAACCAGGTTGCCGTTGGGCCCGTACACGTACATGTCCAGGTCGAAGCCGGGGTTGCCCCAGTTGGTGCCGATGCGCAGCGCCTTCATGCCCGTGGGCACCACCAGGTTGTAGTTGTGCTCGGCCGACACCAGCGTCAGATCCAACACGGGCAGCTTCACCGTGGTGTTCACCGTGCCCGTCCAGCCCGGCAGGTTCGTCGTGGTGACGGTGTAGCGTGTGCCCGCGGTGGACGCGGCCGCGCGCACCGCGGCGTACGCGTCCGCGTAGCCAGCGCCCGCCTCCCACAGCGCGCGCTGGCGCGTGGTGCCGTTGGCCTCCTGCACGAAGATGGGCCGGGCCGTCGAAGTCAGCGCCGCCAGCACCCCGTCCATGTTGAGCGAGGGGTTCACCTCCAGCATCAGCGCCACCACACCGCTCAGGTGCGGGGTGGCCATCGAGGTGCCGGAGAGCGCGGCGTAGAAGGGCTCGGGCGTCAGGCCATTGAGCCCGGTGTACGGCGCGGCGACGGCGGGCAGCGCCGTGGTGGCGCGCGCGGCGACGATGTTCACGCCCGGCAGGGTGATGTCCGGGTGGTGCAGCGCATCCCCGGGGATGCCGCGGCTGGAGAAGTCCACCAGCTCGCCCGGCGCGTCCTGCGACAGCAGCGGGTTGGTGGCCCCGCGCGTGTCGCGCGAGGTGCCCGCCGCCACGGAGATGACGCACGGCGAGGCGCTGTACGGGTTGAGCGTGTCGGGGCCCGGGCCGTCATTGCCGGCGGCGAAGGCGACAATCATCCCCTGGTCGTACGCGCGCTTGCTGGCGATGCTCACCGGATCGAACGGCGCGAAGTGGCTGCCGCTGGTGCCCCACGAGTTGGAGATGACGCGCACGTTGTAGGTGTCCTTCACGGACGGGTGCATCACGAAGTCGAAGCCCTCGAGCGCGAAGAGGATGTTGATGCCATCGCCCACGCCCACGCCCACCAGGTTGGCGCCGGGGGCCACGCCCTTGTACAGGCCGTTGGAGCGCGCGCCCGAGCCGGCGATGGTGCTGCCCACGTGGGTGCCGTGGCCGCTGGCCAGGTCGCCGTTGGGCGTGTCCACGAAGAGCGCGCCGCCCACGGGGGTGCCCAGCACGGTGCCCACCAGCTTCACGTTCTTCACCAGGCTGGAGAAGTCGCCCTGGGTGCCGTCGATGCCCGAGTCGATGACGGCCACGCCCACGCCCGCGCCCGTCGTCTGAAACGTGGCGCGCGCGGTGTCCGCGCCGATATAGGCGTTGCTGACATCCAGGAAGTAGCGCAGCGGGCGGTTCTCGTAGACGGACAGCAGGCCCAGCGGCTGCAGCTGCTGCTTGAGCGTGCTCAGCAGGCTGGGCGTCACCGGCACCGACAGCGCCACCATGGGCAGCTCATTGAGCGCCCCCAGGTTCTGACCCACCACCAGGCCCAGCGTGCTGGTGAGCTTGCTCAGCGCGGCGGGCACCGCGGCGTCCTCATTGAAGGACAGGATGAGCGTCTTCACCGCGCCATCGGCCTGCAGGCGCGGATCCACCACCGCCTGGGTAAGGGCCGCCTGGGCCTGCGGGCTGGAGTAGGCCGCCGCGCACGCGCTCTCACCGGACACCGGAGCATTGACGACCTTCTTCCTGGCCTGCGACGCGGCGGCGACGTGCGTGGCATGGCTCGGCGCGTCAGCGGTGGGCTCGGTGGAAGAGCCGGCACCGCAGCCCAGCAGGGTGGTGGTGGCGATCAGACCCAGCGACTTGAACCCCTTCATGGACAGCTCCCTTCGACGACGGCGCGCGGCTGAAGCGAAAGGCTCCAGGCTTGGCGCGCTCACACCGGGCATTTGTCGCCAGGGGTTTTGGCTGGATCGCGCCCATGTCGAATTTTTCCTGCCCCCCTGAGAGGCCCTGGAGCCCCCGGCTGTAGGACAAGACGAGGGTTGGCAAGGCAACGGTGGGCGTATCCCACCGGACACGCGGCCCGGCAGGCGGGTTGCCGGAGCGCCGCGGCGGACGCATCGCACAAGCCTGGGGTGTCACCGGGGAGCGGAGCAACCGTGGCGGCGAGCGACTCATCGGGATGGCAGCGTTCGCAGGTCACGCTGAAGACGGCGTTCACGGTGGGCTTCGCGGTGCTGGCGCTGGTGGTGCTGGCGGTGCTGGTGGTGAAGACGCGGGTGGCGCTGACGCTCACGGGCATCGCGGCGCTGCTGGCGCTGGCGCTGCAGCACGCGGTGGTGCGGCTGGAGCGGCTGGGCCTGCGCCGGGGGCTGGCCATCACCCTGGTGCTCTTCGTGCTGGTGGTGCTGATCGTCTGCCTGGGGATGCTGGTCATCCCCACGGCCATCACTCAGGGCGAGGCGCTGCTGGCGCAATTGCCGGCGCTGATGAACGAGGTGCGCTCGCTGAGCGTGTTCCACCTGCTGAGCAAGCACTTCGAGGCGCTGTCCCAGCTGGGCCAGGGCACCGCGGGCGAGGCGCCGCCTCCCGTGCGCCCACCGGGGCTCTTGACGATGCCGCCGCTGCTGCGCGCCATTGGCGGAGCGGTGAGCCTGGCGGGCGCCGCGCTCACCGTCTTCTTCCTGGTGGTGTTCATGCTGGTGTTCGGCGGGGGCCTGCTGCGGCGGATGCTGGCGCAGGTGCCCACCGAGTACCGCGCCCGGTACGAGCGGGTGCTCCACAAGGTGTACCACGCCATTGGCGGCTACCTGTCCGGGCTGACGCTCATCTGCACCATCAACGCCACGCTCACCACCGTGGTGCTGGCGCTCCTGGGGCTGCCGTTCTTCCTGCCGCTGGGCATCGCCAGCGGCTTCTCGAGCATGGTGCCGTACGCGGGCCCGGTGGTGGCCGGCGGCTTCATCACCCTGGTGACGTGGGTAACGGCGGGCACGTGGCAGGCCACGGTGGTGCTCATCTACTTCGTCATCTACGGGCAAATCGAGGGCAACGTGATGGCGCCGCTGGTGTTCCGGCGCACGGTGCACGTCAACCCGCTGCTCACGCTGATGGCGGTGCTGTTCTGCGCGGAGCTGGCCGGCATCGTCGGCGCGGTGGTGGCGGTGCCGGTGGTGGCCACGGTGCAGATCATCGTCCGCGAGCTGCTGCAGCTGCGCCAGGAGCGCCGCGCCGCCGCCTCGCCATGAGCCGCACCGCTCAGGCCGCGGCGGCCGCGGGCTTCGCGTCCGGGAAGTAGCGCTGCTCGAAGCGCTCGCAGTAGCGCACCAGGTTGGGCTGAGCCAGGGTGAAGCGCTTGAGCGGCGAGTCCACCGGGAACGCGATGATGCTCTTGATGAAGGCGTAGAGCGTGGCGTCGAACGAGGTGGGAGCCTCTCCCAGCAGGAAGGCCTTGTCGCCCAGCACCGTCGCCACGGCGGAGACGTCCGCCTTGCCCTGCTCCACAATCTCCTCGGGCCGGTGGCGCAACAGCCCCTGCGCCTTGAGCGCGCGCCGCACGTCGCGGCGAATCATTGGCACCACCACCTTGCCCACCACGGGCGGGAACATGGCCTCGAAGAGCGGGCGGTACACGCGCCAGCCCTCCTCGTCCACCCAGCGCTCATAGCCGATGTTCCAATAGAGGCTGTCCTCCAGCGCGCGCCGCACCAGGTGGCCCGTGGCCAGCTGCTCCGGGCTCAGCTTCGCGTCCAGCGGGTCGCCGTGCTTGCGCTTGAGGTGCTCGATGATGAGCTGCGAGTCGCCCAGCATCTGCCCGTCCTCCTCGATGAAGGGCACCTTGCCCTTGGGCGCCTTGCGGAAGTCCGCCTTCCGGGCGGTGTATGGCAAACCGGCCATCTTCAGGTAGCACTCCAGCTTGATGCAGAACGGGCTCAGGCTGGTGACGCCAAACGCGCCAGGGGGTTGGTGCAGGATGATCATGTCTGTTCTCCGTGGGAATGCGTGAGTCAGCCCTGGGCCACTTCGCGCAGCGAAGCCTCTACTCCGTGGAGCAATTCGTCCAGGGCCCCATCCGGAATGTTCAACGCGGGGGCGATGTAGACGGTGTCCCCCAGCGGCCGCAGGTAGAGCCCGCGCCGGCGCGCCGCCTCGTACACGCGCCACCCGCCGCTGGCCAGGTAGCCGCCGCCGCCCAGGTCCACCGCGCCCACCATGCCCAGGGCCCGGGGCCGCACCAGCCCCGGCACCGTCTGCGCCATGCGCTCGAAGGCCGCCTTGATCTTCGGCGCCTTGCGCGCCACCTGCCCCAGCACGTCCTCGTCCCGGTACACCGCCAGCACCTCGCGCGCCACCGCCGCGCCCAGCGGGTTACCGCAGTACGAGTGCCCGTAGTACAGCGCCCTGTCCCTCGCGCCCAAAAAGCCCGAGAACAGCCGCTCGGTGGCCAGCGTCGCCCCGAAGGGCAGGAGCCCGCCGCTCAGCGCCTTCGCCAGGCACAGCAGATCCGGCACCACCTCCGCCAAGTCACACGCGAAGCGCGCTCCCGTGCGCCCCAGCCCCGTGAACACCTCGTCCGCGATGAGGAAGGTGTCCACCGCCCGAGTCGCCTCGCGCACCGCGCGCACGAACTCGGGCGAGTACAGCTGCATGCCCGCCGCGCCCTGCACCACCGGCTCGAGGATGACACCGGCGATGGAATCCCCGTGCTCGCGCAGCGCCGCCTCCACCTGAGCGAACGCCCGCTGCCAGCCGCCCTCTTCCGCCGGTGAGGGCACGTGCACCACGTCGAACAGCAGCGGCCCGAACACCTCGCGAAACAGCGGCACCCCGCCCACGCTGGTGGCCCCCACCGTCTCGCCGTGGAACGCGCCCGACAGCGTGACGAAGCGCGTGCGCTGGGGCCGGCCGTTCTGCGCCCAGTACTGCGCCGCCATCTTGATGGCCACCTCCACCGCGGTGCTGCCGTTGTCCGAGTAGAAGACGCGGCTCAGCCGCTGCTCGGCGGGCAGCCCCGCCTGCCGGGCCCCCGGCGCCAGCGCCACCAGCTCCTCGCCCAGCCGCGCCGCCGGCTCGTGCGCAATGCCCGCCAGCGCCGTGTGCGCCAGCGTCGAGGCCTGATCCACCAGCGCCTTCACCAGCCGCGGGTGCCGGTGCCCCAGCGTGGACACCCACCACGAGCCATTCGCATCCAGGTACCGCCGCCCGTCCGCGTCGTACAGGTAGGGCCCCTCGGCCCGCACCACCACCAGCGGATCCGTCTGGGCGATGTAGGTCTCCATCGCGGTGTACGGGTGCCACACGTACTGCTTGTCCAGCTTGATGATCTCCGCTCGCTCCACGCGCTTGAGCCTCCGGGGACACTGCACTCTGGGACAGGGGCGTGCAGCCTACCCCTGAAGTTGATCCCAGCCGTCACGCCCTTGTGAAATAATACGAGGAGCTGAAACAGGAGCCGCCCCCCCTTATGACGCAAGCCAACCCAGCGGTGGCGCCCTCCGCCCCCGGCGGTGGAGAGCTCACCGGTTATGATCGGCTCATCCCGCTTGCGAAGGCCGACGATACGGCACGGGGACTGTTCTTCAACGGTGTCTTCAGCGCGGTGAGCACGCTGGGCGGCGAGCAGGCGCTGAACCGGTGCCACCAGCTGCTGGATGACCTGAAGTTCGTCCGGCGCTTCGTCGAGTTCTCCAGCTACCCGATCACGGACTTTCTGCGGCTGGCCTCGGTGGCCACGCGGGTGCTGGCGCCCAGCCTGGGGGGCCTTCGTCAGGCCGAGCAGCGCATTGGCCTGCAGGCCTCGGAGGACTTCTTTCGCTCCATGGCGGGGCGGACGCTGCTGCTGCTGGCGGGCAACTCGCCCCAGCGCCTTCTGAGCAGCCTGCCGTCCGGCTACAGCACGGCGGTGAGCTACGGGCAGCGCACGGTGACGATGATCGGCGACAAGGGGGCCCGCGTCTCCTACCGGGGCGACCTGATGCCCGTGAGCCACAACGAGGGCGTGCTGCTGGGAATTCTCAAGGCGGTGCAGGTGAAGAACCCCCAGGTGCGCTCCGAGTCCCGCAAGCTCACCGAGAGCGACTGCGAGCTGTCCTGGGACTGAGTTCCAGAACACGACGCTGCCTCAGACGCACGCCCTCCAAGGCGATATTCCCATGCAGGCGGAGCATCAATTAGGGCCTTGGCCTAGTGAATGCAGTCCAAGCTAGCGAACGCTCCTGGCTCATTATTGCCATGCCGTTCTCAGCTCATTAGGCATTGACGGGGCCACCGAGCGGCCCTAACTTACCCTTGAGATGGATGTTCTCGGTAGATTAGGCACTAGCTCCCCGTGGAGGTATCCCCCGTGGAGTGGAGGTATCCCCCGTGGAAACGGTCATCAACATGGCTGTTCAAGCAGCCAACAACTTCAACGCACAGCAGGCGCAGACATTCCTACATGTGGCCGTCGTGCTGATGCTGCTCAAGATGCAGTGGACGGCTTGGAACTGGCAGTTCAACGGACCGGCAGGTGCGCCGCCTTCTCGAAGGCGCCGCATCAAGCGGCACTAGTCCGTAGCGCTTTTCCTGGTTCCACATGAGCCGCAGCGAGCGACAGAGCGGGCTGGTACCAGTACGCCGGAAATAAAAAACCCCGGGGTCATCACCAGCGGCTAGATGCTGGGAGAGGACGACCCGGGGACTGTGGATCTAACCTATGTCGAACCTTTCAGGCGTGCAATCGATTTCCGCTGCTGCTCTGACGAGAGTGTTGTCGCCTCCTCGATTGGATGCTTACCGGCTAAGTCCGAACGATACCCCTCGTATCCTCATCGGCCGCTACCGGTGGAACGTGGCGCTGAGCAGGTCTCTGTATGCGCCGTTGGGCTATCTGGAGGTGGCCTTCCGCAACAGCCTCCATGACGCGCTCGCAGCCTCCTTTAGACTACCTGCTTGGTACGACTGCTCGCCCGCCTGGTTACTTGCCCGCGAGCAAGAGGCGATCAGGATCGCGAAGGCGGAACTGCAAAAGCGCAATGTCCCAATAGAACCCGGTCGTCTCGTGGCTGAACTCAGCTTTGGCTTCTGGACCAGTTTGCTGAGCCGCTCTTACGAGCAGGTCATCTGGCCCAGGCTCCTGAAACCCGTCTTTCCCTATATGCCCCGACGCGACCGGACCCGCCACCGGGTGGCCGATCGCATGCATCAGGTGCGCAAACTTCGTAACCGGGTCTTCCACTACGAGCCCATCTGGCACTGGAAGGACCTTCCACTGCATCACGCGACGTTGGAAGAAACCATCGGTTGGTTTGAACCCGCCTTGAGCCGCATTCTTCCGGATGTGCACACCTTCAGCGAAGTTCACGCCAAGGGCTCGACAGCGTTCGAACTGGATGTTCAATGAGTGCCTTGCGCGCCTA
Source organism: Myxococcaceae bacterium (assembly GCA_035296065.1). GTDB lineage: Bacteria > Myxococcota > Myxococcia > Myxococcales > Myxococcaceae > DATHBR01. The sequence goes on from DATHBR010000028.1 coordinate 76,955, forward strand.
CTAAAGCCGCGGAAGAGCTAATGAGCCAGACTGAATCGGGAGCGCGACACCAATGGCCGGTCCTGCCCCTACGCGACGTCGTAGAGACGCTTTTCGTTGGGCTGCCGGTGTCGCGCCATCAGGCCAAAGCAGGCCAGCAGGCCCTCCACGAGCCGGTGCTCAGCGTGGGGGACATCGAAGCAGGCCAAATCACTCCCCGGGAGCAGTTGGAGACGCAGGCGCTGAGACCGGGTTCGCTCGAGCGGTTTCGCATCCAGGCGGATGACCTTCTCGTCTCCTGCCGAGGCACCATCCTGAAAGTGGCGCGTGTTCCTGAAAGCGCGGCCTCACTTCTGGTCAGCTCCAACCTCATCGTGGTGCGGCCCAGTGAAAAGCTCCTGCCCGCCGTGCTCTTGGCTCTGTTTCGGAGTGCCGCGTGGCAACGGCAATTGCATCTTCGTGCCCGGTCATCGGCTACGCTCGTCCAGCTTACTGTACGGGATCTGGAGAACTTGGACGTTCCACTTCCTTCGATAGAGCTGCAACACGAGCTTGCTAAGCTCATCGAGTCGGAGGAAGAGCACCATCAGGCCGCCCTCCGGGCTGTGGACCTGCGGCGCGCCTTGGTGGATGGAATTGTCGCGGACCTCTTGCTGCCCACCGGAAAAGGGGGCGCAGTCACTTGAGCCCAGAAACAAACGAGTGGGTAGGGCTGCTGTGGACGGCTACAGAGAAGCTCTACGCGAACGGGGCAGTGATGCGCGACCAAGCAGGGCGCTGCGTCTTCCGCCTGCTGGTCCTGAAGTTCTTGAGTGATGTGTCCGAGGGCCCCACCACTCCAGGCCTGCCACAATTCGTGGTGCCTTCCCAGGCGCACTGGTCCCAACTGCGGCATCCCGAGTCTTGGCGGGTGGTCGACCTCCTCCATAGTGCCTGCACATTGCTTGAAGATGCGAATCCTTCGCTGAGGGAGCTTCTGAGCACGACTGATTTCAACCCCGCCGGGATGAGTAACTCGGCTTTGGTCGAGCTTATCGAGACGCTCTCAGCGCTCCCTCCTTTGCGCGGAGAACTGGTGTCTGATGGGAAGCTAGGTGAAGTCGCTGACAGCTTTCTCCGGAGACTTGTTGAAGCGGGCGGGCGGGGGTTCATCCATACACCACCATCTGTGACCCGGCTCCTCGCGGAGGTGCTGGAGCCAAAGGAAGACTCGCGCGTGTGTGACCCCGTCTGCGGCGTAGGCGGACTGCTTGTGGGGTGCGTGCGTCAGATTGCTTCCAGCTCCAGGTTGAGCCTGCCTATCGCGGCAACCCGGCTGGCACTGTACGGACAGGAGAGGAACGCGGAAATATGGGCCTTGTGTCGCTTGAATCTTCTGCTGCACGGGATCACTGGCGCGCACGTTGAATTGGGAAACGTCCTGTGGTCCCCCCCGGTGGAGCAAGGACAGTTGTTCAAGTACGATAGGATTCTGGCGAATCCGCCCTGGACACTCAGCAACTGGGGAGTCGAGCAGGCCGCCTATGATGCCTTCGGCCGGTTCAATCCCATCCCGCCTAAGAACAATGCAGACTACGCGTTTGTGCAGCATTGCTTGGCCGCCCTTGAGGAAGGGGGAAGGGCAGTACTGCTATTACCGCGCGGCGTTCTGCTGCGCAGTGGCAGCGAAGGGCTCATCCGCAGAAAGTTGCTGGAAGAAGACCGGTTCGAAGCCATCATCGCGCTCCCAGGTGGGCTGCTTCATGGTACTGGCCTCGCGCCCGTCATTCTTGTCCTGAGCAAGGGCAAGTCCCCTAAACGGCGGAAGCACGTGCTGTTCATTGATGCATCCGGAGTCGGCGTAAAGCAGGGCAGGGTGCTGCGCACACTGTCGCAGGATGACATTGGCTCAATCGCCAAGTCATTCCAGAGCTTCGAAGGCGACCCACGCTATGTCCATGTGGCTCACCTTGAAGAGATTCGCGCGCACAACTGGAACCTGACTGTCGAGCGCTATGTGGAACGTGAGGAGCAACGAGAGCGCTTCGACCTGGAGGACCACCTCGACACGCTTGCCAACACCGAGAGTCAGCGCGATGAAGCCGCGCGGCGCATGGATGACGCTGTCAGCAGGCTAAAGCGTTTCTACCTTCCCGATTCTTGAGGGGACGTACCTGTCCTGCGCTTTGTCTCGCCTGTGGCTCTTCCGAAATTCTCAGCGGCAGACAGAGGAAGCTCGTCCGCCAGGCTCCCGTTCACCTGGGGAGTAAGCGCGAACCCGCCGGACGCGTTAGAACAGGCCTCGTGCTCGAACCTTCTCTTCGCGTTCAGGTGCTCGCCTCCATCACGGACGTACCCGCCGCCCAGTGGGACGCGCTGGCCGGGCCCACCGCGCCTCCCTTCGTCCGGCACGCGTGGCTGGCCGCCATGGAGGAGAGCGGCAGCGCCCAGGAGGACACCGGCTGGGTGCCTCACCACCTGACGCTCTGGCGCGCCGAGCGCCTGGTCGCCGCCTCGCCCGGCTACCTGAAGCACCACAGCATGGGCGAGTACATCTACGACTTCTCCTGGGCCCAGGCCGCCTCGCGCATGGGGCTGGAGTACTACCCCAAGCTCGTCATCGGCGCGCCCCTGTCTCCGGCCACCGCCCCGCGCTTTCTCATCGCCCCGGGCGAGGACGTGGAGCGCGCGCGCAAGGCCCTGCTCGAGGCCGCCCTCGCGAGCGCCAAGGAGGCGGGCTGCTCCTCGGTGCATGTGCTCTACCCCACCGAGCCCGAGGCGGACTTCCTCGAGGCCCAGGGCCTGGCGCGGCGGATGACGCTCCAGTTCCACTGGAAGAACCCGGGCTACAGCACCTACGACGACTACCTCTCGCGCTTCTCCTCCAAGCGCCGGCACCAGTTGCGGCGCGAGCGCGCGGCCGCCGCCGAGCAGGGCATCCTGCTGCGCACCGTGCCGGGCACGCAGTTCGGCCCCGAGCACGCGCGGCGGGCGCATGACTTCTACGCGGCCACCTGTGAGCGCTTCGCCTGGGGCCGGGTGCAGCTCACCCCGGACTTCTTCGTCCGCGCCTTCCGCGCCATGCCCCAGTCCGTGGAGCTGGTGGAGGCGGTGCGCGAGGGCAAGGTGATTGCCGGCGCCTTCAACGTGGTGACGCCCGAGCGGCTCTACGGGCGCTACTGGGGCTGCTTCGAGGAGCACCCCTTCCTGCACTTCAACGTGTGCCTGTACCACTCGGTGGACGAGAACATCCGCGCGGGCCGCAAGGTGTTCGAGCCCGGCGCGGGCGGCGAGCACAAGATCCCCCGCGGCTTCGAGCCCACCGCCGTGCACAGCGCCCACTTCTTCTTCAACGAGCGGCTGGACCGCACCCTGCGCGACTTTTTGCGCCGCGAGCGCGCCCACCTGGCCCCCGCCGTCGCCGAGGCCGAGCAGCTGGCCGGCCTCAAGCCCTGGCCGCTCAATCCCGGGAAAAGCAGCGTCCCCGGTGTGTGAAGAGTCATCCACATGAAGCCCGGGGCGCATGGATGTAGTTGTGAAACCGGGCGGGACCTTTAGAGTCGTTCACATGAAAGTGCACGAAGCCGAAGAAGACTTCATCCAATGGTACGAGGACTGCTGGGCGGACCGCGACGAGGTGGAGTACCCGAAGCTCTTCGGGGCCATCAGCGAAGAGGTCTTCACCCTGGAGCAGACCGGGGCGCTGGAGGCGTGGATGGAGAGCGACCTGTCGCAGGTGCAGGAGCTGGATCCCAACTGGGGGCCCATGGGCGTGCGCGTGGCGCCTCCCAGTGAGCAGTTCCCCTATTGGTCCTACGTGACGAGCGGCCTGTCCAACCCGTTCACCCTGGCGCCCGGCGTGGAGGTGGATCCCGAGGGGCCCAGCGGCATCGGCTACGAGATGGTCATCCACACGCCCGAGGAGGCGCAGTGGCCCGTGCTGCGGCTGCTGGACATGATGGCCTACAACCTGGTGTGCCTGCGCGCCTTCGCGCTGGGCCACCGCTACCCGGTGGAGGGCTCGCTCACCGGAGGGGAGACGAAGCTCAACGGCTTCGTCTTCACCCGGGATCCGTCACGGCCCGCCGAGTTCGCGCTGCCCTCGGGCAAGGTGCAGCTGCTCACGCTGGTGGGCGCCACCCGCAACGAGATGGCCTTCAGCCGCTCCAACGGCATGGACAAGCTGATGGCCAAGCTCGTCGAGGCCGGCACCGGCTACATCACCCACCCGGAGCGCGAAGAGGTGAAGCTGTAGCGCTGAATGGAGCTAGGGGCTCGTGGGGCCGACCAGCCCCCGAGCCGCCAGCTGCCAGAGGGCCTCCACCGCGGCGGTTTTCTCTCCCGCAAGCCGGGAGCGCCGGGCGATTTGGACGAGGTGCGGCACCGCCGCGGGCACTTCGAGCGCCTTCATCCCCTGGATGGCTCCTTCCCGGACACGGGGCTCAGGATCCATCAGCCCTCGGAGAAGCAGCTCACCCACCCCGGGAGCCCTCATGTGTGCCAGGGCTTTCAATGCCTGAGCGCGAACTCCCGGCAGTTCATCCTGTACGAGCCTGAAGAGTGCGGCCTGTGCCGACTCTGTCCCCATGCGTCCCAGGGTCTCGACGGCTGTTTCTCGAACCTCGGCGGAAGGGTGGTGAGAGAACTCGACCAGGGCGGGGATGATCCGCTCATCCCTGTTCATTGCCAGAGTGTAGATGGCCAGCGCTCGAAGATCCGCTACCTCGCTCTGCAGCAGCTCGATCACGGCTGTGGAACCAGGAGACATAAGCGCCTCACGCCACTGAAGGCTGGTCCTGTGCTCGGAAGCCTTCACTCCAGCCTTCTCGAGAGCGCGACTCTCCAGGCCCCACATGAACGCTGTCTCCGCCGCGTTGCGGACGTCCTCGTCCGCATGCTGACTTCCCTGGTGCAGAACCTGAACGAGCAGATGAACGTCCAGCTTATCGCTGAGTGACTGACCCCGCGCGCGACCATTGAGCGCCATGTTCCTCAAGACTGTCATGAGCGATGCCAGTACGTCCGCATCAGGCTCATGAAGGAGCGCCTGGATGAACTCCTGCGCGGGAGAGGGCATTTTCAGGAGGAGATGAAGTGCGGCTTCACGCACAGCGGGGACCTTGTCCCGGGCCAGCGCTGACAGAACACTGGCCGCCTGCTCATCTCCCAGCTCCACGAGAAGCAAGCAGAAGATTCGGCGGACCTCTGGGTCCGGGTCACGCACAGCGTCGAGCACCACCTTGCGTGCACGCGGCCCGCTCAAGGCTCCTATGGCGCCCATGGCCGTGATTCTTCTGACTTCCACCGGCGATTGCATCTCCGGAATAAGGCAGTCCAGCACCCGCTCATTGAACGCTGTCAGCGCCAGCTCCCGCATGAGCGGGAGAGAGATCCGCGCCGATATGCGCAGGGCCCAATCCGCCACCGCTCGTGCCACCTCCTCCTGAAGAGCCACGGGCAGCACATCGCCCGCCTCGCTGGCCAACAGCGCCGCCAGGTACACCTGCTTCTGGAGCAGCCCGGTCAAGAACTCCCGGTCTCCCTGCTCCTGGTGGTTCAGCACCCGCCGGATGAACCGCTGTGTCGCCTGGGCCCGCTTCTGGATGAGCGCCATGTAGCCCACGCCCAACCGGAGAATCTCCTCCCAGCGCGGATCCAACAGGTGCTCGAACGCCACCTCCTCGAAGCGCTCCGAGGACAGCAGGCCCACCGCCGTGAAGAACTCCTGGAACGTCAGGTGCAGGAAGCCCCACTGCCCTGCCCCACGCTCCAGGATGATCTGCACGTCCTTGCCCGCCCGCTCCAGGAACCGCCGGGCCGCCCGCTCCGCCTCCGCTGGAGCCGTGCCCTCGCGCTCCCGGAGAATCTCCGCCAGGTTCTCCAGGATGAATGCCTCGGGCGCGGCTCCGGTGGGCCACGCCAGGTGCATCCGCAGCGCCAGCTCGCCCAGGATGGGAATGGCCTCTTCCTCGTAACGGATGTCCTGGCCCAGCCCCTCACTGGCGACGACCCGGCGCGCCGAGCTCCACGTCTCGCAGAGCGTCCGCGCGAAGACCTCGTAGGCCTGCACCCGGTGCCGGGGCAGTTGCCCCTCGGCCCGGTGGATGAGCGTCAACGCCGAGAGCAGGAAAGGATTACGCGCCAGCTCGCGAAGGCGTGGGTTCGAGCGCAGCGTCGTGATGAGCCGCTCGGACTCCCGCTCCGCCCCAAGCTCGTCCGGCAGGCCGTTGTTCTCCCAGCGCCGGCATGCTCGCTCGAAGGCCCGGATGTAGCGGTGCGCCTGCTCGTCGCTGAAGGGCCCGAGCACCACCTCCACGCCCATCGGAAGCTCGAACCCGCTGTAGCCCACCTGCCGCGCCGAGATGACGAAGCGGTTGCGCGAGAAGCGCGCGCAGAACGTCTCCAGCCAGCTCAGCAGGCTGCCCCGCGCCTCCGTGTGGACCTCGTCCAGGCCATCCAGCAGGACCAGGCACCTACCCTCCTCCAGCGCCTGCTCGAGAAAGCCCCGCAGGGCCTCCACGGCTCCGACGTTCCGGTCATGGAAGTAGAGCGCCAGCGCCTCCACCACCGAAACCGCTCCGCCCTGCCTGGCACGCAGCTCCGCCAGGCGCCCCACACTGACGGGCAGCGGCAGCAGGCGCTCCGAGGGCCCCAGATGCTCGGCCCAGGCCAGTGGCCCTGCCGCGGCCAGCAGGGCCATCCAGCGCAGCACCGTCGTCTTACCTGAGCCGGGATCCCCCAGCACCACCATGGCGCGGTGCCGCGCGACCAGGCTCTTCAGCGGCTCGGACGGGAAGGCTGGCTCGACCGGGGCGCCCAGCTCCTCGCTCTCCGAGCGCCTCCTCGCGCTGCGGCCCCCCAGCCAGCGGCCCGCCTCGGGCGTGAAGGCGTCCTGCCGCGAGTGCAGGTGGGCCTCGGGGGCAACGAACACCTCCTGCAGGTCCAGGCTCGGGGGCTGCTTCTTCTGAAGGGGAAACCCCACGTACCGCAGCCGCCGGATCTCCGGGCTGTTCACATACCGGCGAAAGGCCTCCCAGTGCTTCAGGTCGTCCGCCGGTGCGAAGCGCCCTGGCTCCACTTGCGTGGCCAGGCTCGCGGGCGTCACGTACGCAGCCACCCCGTCCGGCGTCATCCGCCCCAGCAGCGCGAGCCTCGGCGAGCCCACCTCGGGAAGCGCCAGGTATGCGTCCTCCGTCACGGCGATGCCGTTGATGGGGGCCACGCTCCTCAACCGCTCGCACAGCGCGGCGGCGGGAAACCCTGGCTCCAAGGCCTCCGGGCCCCAGGGGACCCGCGCCACGTGCACCGCCAGCCGGGCTCGCATCGCCAGGTCCAGCACGATGCGCTCACGCAGCAGCTCGGCGGCCCCGAGGGCCCGCAGGCTCGCCGGTTCCTGGCCCTCTTGCTTGAACACCAGCGTCACCGCGTCGCCTTGCCACCGCAGGGGCTGGGCCGCCTCGAGCGCGGTGGCGATGTACTCGACGCCCGCCGCGTACCTCGCCCGCTGGCGCAGTGCCTCCGGCCCGGCCAACAGCGCGCTTTGGGGGTTCTCCACCCGCTCCAGCGCGATGAACGCCAGCAGCACGGGCGTGCCCACCGGTGTGGCCTCCCACCAGGGCACTGCCCCCATGTCCTCGCCCTGCTCGGAGGAGCCCGCCATCCTCTACGGCCCTCGCAGGCGAAGCACGAGCTTGAAGTGCCCAGCCGCCACCGAGAACTCGGGCGGAGGCAGCTTGCGCTCTCGCATCAGGCGAATCATCTCCGGCACTCCCATGCCCAGGCTCTCACGCCGGCGAGCCCTGGCCAACAGGGCCGCCACGACCGGGTTGCGGCGCTGGCTGATTCCCCCCAGCTGAATGCCCTCCAGCGTCAGCTGGTTGAGCAGCTCTCCCGGGTTCACGAACTCCACCCGGTCGTCGAAGACGAAGATGCGCACCTGCGAGGCCGCCCGGTAGTCACGGTGCGCCACGGCATTCAACACCGCCTCCCGCAGCACCTTCTCGGGAATGCCCTCCTCCACCCGCTCCAGGCCCTCCACGTGAGAAGGGGCTCGCACGCTGCGCTTCAGGAACGCCACGGCGGCATCGATCTGATCCAGCAACCTGCCGTCGATCTCCTGACGGTCCACGAACTCCGAGCTCATCTCCTGGCCCGCGAACCGGACAGCCGAGATGCGTGCGTCCCTGAGCCAGCGCTGAGGCTCGCGGCCGAAGAGCAGCAGGCCCGTGATGGTCGGAATGCCCGCCCGGTCCACACACTGCAGGGTCCCCAACAGCCGCAGCCAGCTGCCCTCCAGGTCCGGCTCCTCGTAAATGGAGGACAGGAACGTCTTCACCGCGGACGGATCCAGGTCTTCCAGCTTCGCGCCGTCGACTGGCTGCTCATCGTAGTGATAGTCCGCCGATTGGAGCAGCCGGGTGAGCTCGTTCTTGCGGGCATCCCGCGACTCGTTCGAATCGCGGACGTAATACTTGCCACCCGTGTGGTAGGGCCGGTCGGGACTGAAGCGCGGCACCTCCACCACCAGGACGATGCGCCCGTGCACCTCCACCTTCTGGAGCACGCAGAAGAGCGGGGGATGGATGCTGTTCAGGCAGACCTGGCTGGCTTGACGCATCAGCAGATCCACCTGCTCCAGCGTCCCCGCGCCCGTCACCGTCCCATCATCCTCGACGCCAATGAAGATGTGACCGCCCCGGGTGTTCGCCATCGCGACGATGGCCTTGGCGAGGTCCTTGGGATCCATCAGCTGCTTCTCATGAAGCAGCACGCTCTTGAACTCGGCGACGGCGTCCTCGCCGAGCCTCAGTTGCTTCTCGAGTTCTTCCGAGGTCATCGCTCAGGCCAGGCGGCCGAACACCCGGCCGCGCATGTCCACGCCCAGCCCGTGGCGGCCGGCGATGTCCACGTGCTGGCTGACGTCCACCTTCTGCGCGGACCAGCTCTTGCCGCCGTCCTCGCTCACGTGCACGGTGGGCTCCACGCCCTTGCTTGGATCCGCGTTGCGCGTGAGCACCCGCAGGGTGGTGCCCTCCACGGTAAGCCGCAGCGGCTCACGGCCCGCGGGCAGCGGCGACAGCCAGCGCACCTCCGCGCCCCGGCGCTCGCCCACGCGCGGCTGGCCTGCCTCGGCCGACACCACGTACGCGCCCTCCACGTCCACCAGCCGTCCGGCGGCCGCCGCCTCGCTCTTCCACGAGGCGCCGCCGTCCTGGGTGAGCAGCAGCCCCTTGCCCAGCACCGCCACGCCGCGCTCGGTGCGCCGCACGCGCTCGGAGTGGGGGTTGCGCTCTCCGTCCAGCGCCGGCTCCGTCCAGCTCGCGCCGCCGTCCACCGTGCGCCCCAGGTAATAGGCGCCCAGCACCCAGAGCTCGTCGCTGCTCACCACCAGCACCTGCGCGGCGCTGGGCGCCGGCACCAGGCCGCGCAGCTTCCAGCTCTTGCCCGCGTCCGTGGACACCAGCAGGTGGTAGTCCGCGCCCGAGCCCGTGGCCTTCAGCGTCGCGCCCAGCGCGGCGCACACGGTGCCGTGGCAGTCCAGCGCCTGAATCCAGCCCAGCCCCTCGTAGACCTTCTCCAGCCCCTGCGCCGTCACCCGGTGCAGCACCGCGCGCCGGGCACGCATCCGCTCCGGCAGGGCTCCCGCCGTGGGCTCCGTCATCGCGCCCACCAGAGCGAAACCCTCGCGGCTGACGGCCACCGCTCCCATGCGGAGCCCGTCCGTCAGCTCACCCAGCTTCTGCCAATCTTTCTCCGCCACGCGTCATCCTCTCCCTGGCACCCACTGCGCCACGAGGATGCCAGCCCGCTCACTGCCAGGGAAGACGCACGCTGGGCATCGGCGGCATCGGCAGCCGGGGCAGATCGATCTTCGGCAGGCGGAAGTTCTTGCGCAGCTCGTCCACCCCGCGGCCCAGCTCGCCCAGCGTCGCCTCGCCAATGCGCTTCAGGTCGTCCGGGCGGATGCGGCCCACCACGTCCACAATCTGCCGCAGGCCGTCCTTGCCCAGCAGATCCTTGAGCTCCGGCGTGGTGCCGATCTTCACCAGGTCCTGCGCGGGCAGCTGCAGCAGGCCCGAGTTCACGTACGCGTCCGCGTGCGAGTCGTACGCGAAGCGCTTGAAGGCCTCGGGGTCGCGCTCCAGCTGCGCGAAGGCCACGGGGTCCTCGGCCCGCTTGGTCTCGATCGCGTCCTGCAGCGCCTTCAGGGTGCGGTCACGCCACGCCAGGCCCTGCGTAGACAGATCCTTGGGGCCCAGGCTGGAGAACTTCTCCAGGTACTTCTGCCCGTAGTTCAGGTAGTAGTCCGGCGGCTTCTGGCCCGGGTTGCGGCGCACGAAGTCGTCATAGCGCTGACGGTAGTAGTCAGGGCTGGGGGTGCGAACCTCGGCCGGCTGGTTGCGCACCTGCGCCGCGCCCGTGGAGCGGCTGGTGCCCGCCGCGCCAGCAGCGGCGCCAGCGCGAGCGGTGGACTCGAACCCATCATTCACCCGGGTGGTCGAGCGCGTCTCGGAGCTCCGAACCGCGGGAGTCTCCTTAGAAGTGGTCGCAGGCTTGGTCGTCTCAGCTTGAGCCTGCGTAGGCCGGAACGGCCCTCCGTTTCCATTGACGCGCATGACAAACTCCTGAATGTGGTTCGGCCCATGCTCAAAGAGACGGGCGGTTGATCCTCGAACCCATTGTCGCACCACATCGGGAGAAGTTGCCTGCGATCGGCCCAGAAAAGTTTCCGTAATGTCCGGACGCAACTCATGGCGACATTATCCGACAATGTATTCAAGTTGTATCCAAGGAGCCCTCCGCCATGACGAAGATCAGCGACGCCATCCGCACTGTTACCGCCGACAAGAGGATCACCGCCGACGAGTGGAAGAACGTGCTCAAGCCGGCGACGGACGCGGCTCCGAAGGAGGCGAGCGCGGACGCCCGTGAAATCGCCAAGTTGTTCGCCGCTGACGGCTTCGAGGTGGACAGCACGGCGCGCCGCGGCATGAGGGATTTCCTGGGTTCGCGGGGTTACGAGGCCCCGGCGGCGAAGCCGGCGGGCATGACGGCGGCGGCGTTGGAGCAGGCGATCATCTCCAGCAACGTGACGGAGGTGGACGCGGGGTTCCAGGCGCTGGCGGACCTGGCGGGGCGCGGCAAGGCGGAGCAGACGATCGCGGTGCTCGACAGCGGCTTCGACATCAACCACCAGGCGCTGGACACCAAGCTGTGGACGAACGCTGGCGAGGTGGCCGGCGACAAGATCGACAACGACGGCAACGGCAAGGTGGATGACATCCACGGCTGGGACTTCGCGGCGGGCGACAGCGACGTGAACAACAGCACCGAGGCGGGCGGGCACGCCACGCACGTGACGGGCATCGCCACGGCGGGCACGGACAACGTGAACTCCATCTCGCTGCGGGCCTTCTCGCCGTTCGACTCGGAGAAGATCGCCCAGGCGATCGACTACGCGGCGGCCAACGGGGCCAAGGTGATGAACATGAGCTTCCGCGTGGGCACCGAGCAGGACGTGAACAACATCGTCGCGGCGATGAAGCGCCACCCGGACGTGCTGTTCGTGAAGAGCGCGGGCAACGACGGGCGCGAGCTGGACTCTTATGAGGCCAAGGCGTACCTGCCGTTCCGCGAGCTGCCGAACATGGCGGTGGTGTCGGCGGCGGATGCGGATGGCAAGCGGGCGGACTACTCGAACTACGGGGCGCCGTACGCCACGCACGCGGACCGCGGCTCGGACGTGGTTTCCTCGGTGCCGGGGGGCCGCTTCGAGGCGATGAGCGGCACGTCGATGGCGGCGCCGGGCATTACCAACCTGGCGGCGAAGATGCTCATCCTGGACCCGGCGCTGAAGCCCGAGGACCTCAAGAGCATGATGGCGCAGACGACCAACCGCACGGACGCGTGGAAGGACGTGACGGCCTCGGGCGGCCTGGTGAACGAGCAGCGGGCGTACGAGCTGGCGGCGCTCACGGGGCTGATGCGGCGCGGGGTGCCCGGCGAGTCGGCGGCGCAGCAGCTGAAGCTGTCGCCCGAGTCGACCCAGGCGCTGCTGCCCCTGGCCCAGGACTACCTGAAGAAGGCGGTGGGCTAGGAGACGGACTCAGGCGCCGGGGAAGCGCACGTGGAGCGAGCGCGGGCCCCGGTCCTGGAAGTTGGAGCCCGCGTAGTCCAACGGCTTGTCCACCAGCTCCCAGCGGGGCAGTGAGAGGAGGGCGCGTATCGCCTCCTCCAGCTCCAGGCGGATGATCGACGCGCCCAGGCAGTAGTGCGAGCCGACGCCGAACGTCATGTGCCGGTTGCGCGCGCGGGTGATGTCGAAGCGGGCCGGGTCCGGGAACACCTCGGGGTCCCGGTTGGCCGCGGCGAACATGCCGTAGACGAACCTCCCCTTGGGAATCCTGGTGCCGTGCAGCTCTGTGTCCTCCATGGACAGGCGGTGGATGGCCAGGCCCGAGGGCTCATGGCGCAAGCACTCCTCGAGGGCGCTCTGCAGCAGGCCCGGAGCCTCGCGCAGCTTGCGCAGCTCCTTGGGGTGCTTGAGCAGCACGAGCACCGAGTTGGCGATCTGGTTCTGCGAGGTGACGAAGCCAGCGCCGATCAGCTGAAAGGACTGGAGCACCGCCTCGCCCACCAGCTCGGGGCTCTCGCCCTCCGCGGCGATGAGCCGGCTGACGGTGTCGTCTCCCGGGTGCTTGCGGCGCTCTTCGACCAGGTGCTCCAGGTACTGGAGCAGCTCGCTGGCGCTCTGCTTGAAGGCGCGCTTGGCCTCCTCCGGGCCCGCGCCTCCGCCCGCGGGCTTGAGGATGTCGCGTGACCACTTGAGGAACTGGTGCCGATCGGCGCTGGGCAGCGCGAACAGCTCGGCGATCGCGGTGATGGCGAGGGGCTCGGCGAAGTCCGCGACGATGTCCAGCTCGCCCTGGCTGCGTGCCCGGGTGAGAGCCTGCTGGGCGGTAGCGGCGAGCCGGGGCCGGAGCGCCTCGATGTGGGCGGGCTTGAGGGCCTTCATGATGAGTTGCCGCAGCAGCGTCTGGCGAGGCGCGTCCTGGAAGAGGACCATCCGTGACCAGCCCTCGAGCATCTTCTTCGAGGCCACGTCCTCGCCGATCAGCCCCAGCCCACCGAAGAGCTCCGTGGCGCGCCGCGCCGTGAAGCGCGGGTCCTTGACCAGGGCCTCGATGTCCGCGGCCCGGGTGAGCACGAAGCACTGGAACGGCTCGAAGAAGTAGACGGGTGCCTGAGTGCGAAGCCGCTCGAACGTCGGGTACGGGTTGGCGAAGAAGCTCTCGCTCAAGAGCTGCACATCCACGGCTTCGTTCATGCTTCGGTCCCCCGGGACATGCAGTGTGGCACAGGGCACTTCAAAAGAGTGAAGGTGCCCAGGTACGGAATCGCTTCAACCTCGGTGCGAACCTAGAGGGGCTGCCCAAGGCAGGCCTCCTCGTAGTCCCATCGTTGCTGGGCGTGGCCTGAGTCCAATTCCTGCTTGAGGGCCGCCAGAGAGACGGTGGGCGGTACATCCAGCGCGATCAACCCAGGGATGTGGCTGCGCTCGCTCTCGCATCCCAGCCGGGTGAAGTGCTCGATGATCGAGGGGACCTCCGCCTCATTATAGATGATGAGGCGCAAGGTGCTGTGACCCGAGGGCTGAATGACCTCCTTGAAGGACAACAGCCCTTGCTCAGGTACGGCGGAGACGATGTCGCCCAGAGCGATGCTCTTGGCGAAGAAGGGAATGTTGGCGATACGGAACCGGCCCTCTCCCACTGGCGAGGCCCAGAGGTTCTCATATCCGGCGGGCGGGTAGCCCTCTTCGTCCTGCTCGAGGGCAACGACGACCTTGACCCAGTTGCCATCTGGCGTGTGGCGCATGACCCGGACCCTTCAAGGGTACTCCTATTTATTCCGGAGGAGGGTGTGCTCAGAGTGCCAAGCTTCCGGCAAGTGAAGGTAGAGTGCCCCACGGCGGTGGTACGGAGGGTGACGCATGAGCGAAGCACAGGCCCGGAACATCACTTTCACCGAGGTATTCAGCGACGTGCGCAATGGCGCCGACAAGCCCGAGCAGCACGTGCTCGCCTCGCGCGAGGAGTACGAGGCCTGGTTCGAGCACTCCCGGCGGCGCTACCCGCCCAACGCCGCCGAGGTGGACTTCGAGCGCGAGGTGGTGCTCGTGGTCAGCGCCGGCCGCAAATCCACCACCGGCCATGCCATCCAGGTGCACCGCGTGGTGGACCTGTCCACGGTGCTGGGCGTGCCCGTCACCTGCGTGCTCTACAAGGAGACGGCCCCCACCGCCTCGGACGGCGTGGGTGACGCGCTGACCTACCCCGTGCACGTGGTGAAGGTGCCGCGGCGCGACACCCAGTTCGTGTTCGCCCGGGGCTGACACCCGCGCACCCTCACCTCCAGGAGCAAAGCCGGCCAGGGGTTGGCTCCATGTCGCCAGACGCCTGTACGATAGGCATCGGTGGGCGCGCACCGTGCCTTGCGCACCGGTGCCTAGCGGATCGAGCCTTGAGTGCGCGGGCTCTCGATGGGGGTCGCTTTGCAACGGGTGCTGGTGCTCGAGGACGATGACGACCTGAGGCTCCTGCTGTGTGACTTGCTGGTGGGCTCGGGGGCCAAGGAGTGCGTAAGCGCCGGGTCCTTCGACGAGATGGTGCGCCGCCAGGAGCAGGTGCTCGGCTGCGGGCTGGCGCTGCTGGACGTGAACCTGGGCGGAGGCGTGCCCAGCGGGCTGGACGCGTTCCACTGGCTCAAGGCGAACCAGTTTCCCGGCCGCATCGTGTTCCTCACCGGCCATGCGCGCTCGCACCCCCTGGTGCGCCAGGCGCGCGAGCTCACCGGCGCCCAGGTGCTGTCCAAGCCCGTGAATGCCAAGGTGCTCATGGCGCTGGTGAGGGAGCCTCATGGCCCCGGAGTTAGCTAGGCGGGCCTCCCTGCCCCCCACGGACGAGCAGCGGGCCCGGGCGTGGTGGGCCTGCTTCTTCGCCGCGCTGCTGACGCTGCTGGGCGAGCTGGCCTACATCTTCATCGACTGGCAGGTGTTCCACGGCGCGCTGCTGCTGCCGGTGATGCGCGCGGTGCACGTGCTGGGGTGCGTGGGCCTGCTGGTGCTGCTGCTGCGCAGTGGGCGGGAGGCGAGCAGCCGGTTGAGCTCGGGCGTCTTCACCGCCGTGGCGCTGCCCTACCTGCCCATCTTCGCCGTGGCGGAGGTGGCCATGGCCTCCTCGGGGCTGGTGTGGCTGCCGCTCACCGGGCACCGGCTGCTGAGCCTCGTCATTGGCCTGCTGGCGCCCACCGGGCTGAGGCTGGGCAGCCTGCTGGTGGGCTCCTTCGCCCTGGAGAGCGTCATCCTCTGGTACGGCCTGGGGCTGCACCACCGCCTGCAGATGCCGTGGGAGCCCTGGGTCACCCTGGTGTGGGGAGGCGCCGCGGTGGGGCTCTTGGCCTTCCGCGTGCGCACCCAGCGCATCGAGCGCCGGCTGCTGCTGGCCAGCGCCGAGGCCGAGAGCCTGGAGCGGGTGGCCCGGCTGCTGCTGGTGCTGCGCGATGGGGCCAACACGCCGCTGCAGTCGCTGGAGCTGGCCCTCACCCTGCTGCGCCAGCGCTCGCCAGCGGACACCGCCGCGCTGCTGAACACCATGGAGCGCGCGCTCACGCAGCTGCGCACCCTCACGCAGCGTATGGCCGTCGCCGACCCGCTGCTGCGGTGGGACGGGCACAACGAGGCCTTCGATGTGGAGGAGGAGCTCCGGGGCCTGGAGCGGGTGCTCACCCGCGAGCTGGAGCGGCGGCGGCAGTAAAGAAGAGTATCCCCACGGCCTGTGGGAGAGGGCTAGGGTGCGGCTGCCTTTCCCCGTGCCCCGAGCCATGCACCCGACCACCATCACCGCGCTGACCGTTGAGCCGTTGGACCTGCCCCTCACCGAGCCCTTCGCCATCGCCACGGGCGCGCAGCACGTGGCGCACAACGTGCTGGTGCGGCTCACCCTGGCCGACGGCACCGTGGGGCTGGGCGAGGCGGCCCCCTTCACCGCGGTGAGCGGAGAGACGCAGGCGGGCACGCTCGCGGCCCTCGAGTCGGTGCGCGAGCGGCTCATCGGCCAGGAGGCGCGCGCCTGGCGGCCGGTGTCCGGGTGGCTCTCGGAGGCGCTGGGCAAGGCGCCCTCGGCGCGCTGCGGCCTGGAGACGGCGCTCTTGGATGCGCTGGCGCGGCACCACCGCGTGCCGCTGTGGGTGTTCTTCGGCGGCGCGGGCACGGAGCTGGAGATCGACATGACGGTGACGGCGGGAGACCGCGCGCACGCCGAGTCCTCCGCCCGCGCCATCCTCGCCCGGGGCATCACCACGCTGAAGGTGAAGGTGGGGGCGCTGTCGGCCGAGCAGGACGTGGAGCGGCTGGTGGCCATTCACCAGGTGGCGCCGGGGGCGCGGCTGTTCGCCGATGCCAACGGCGGCTACACGGTGGCGCAGGCGCGCGCGTTCCTCGCGGGGCTGGAGCGGGCCCGAGTGCCGCTGTCGCTCTTCGAGCAGCCGGTGCCCGCGGAGGACCTGGCGGGCCTGGCCGAGCTCACCCGCGGCTCGCGCATTCCCATCTGCGCGGATGAGTCCGCCCGCTCGGCGGAGGATGTGCTGCGCCTCATCCGCGAGAAGGCCGCCACGGGCATCAACATCAAGACGATGAAGTGCGGCGTGGTGGAGTCGCTGATGATGTGGCACCTGGCGCGCGCGGCGGGCATGGAGCTGATGATTGGCGGCATGGTGGAGAGCACGCTGGCGATGAGCCTCTCGGCGCACCTGGCGGCGGGGCTGGGCGGGTTCCACTACGCGGACCTGGACACGCCGCTGTTCATCGCCCGACACCCGTTCCGCGGTGGGTACCAGCAGCAGGGAGCCCGGGTGAGCATCGCGGGCGCCACCGTGGGCCATGGGGTGGAGCTGGCCGCGTAACGGCACCGCTTCGCGGCGAAGCGGGCCCCGGCTGGTTAGGCATGGGAGACACCGTGCTGGACTCACCTGCATCCGCCCTGCGACTGGCCCTGGTGGCCGAGGACCCCCTGGCCCGGGGTGCGCTCTCGCGGGCGCTGGCCGACCAGGCAGGCGACGGGCTCGTGGTGGTGGGCTCGGGGACGTTGGCGGAGCTGGAGGCGGCGCGGGCCGAGCCTCCGGACGTGGTGCTGTGGGACGTGGGCCTGCGGGTCAGTGACACGGAGGGGCGCCTGGAGGCGCCCGAGCTGGGCGCGCCGGTGCTGGCGCTGGTGGCGGACGAGGCGGCCGGAGAGCAGGCGCTGGCGGCCGGAGCGCGGGGGATGCTGTTTCGGGATGCGTCGCCGGGCACGCTGCTGGCGGCGCTTCAGGCGGTGGCGCGGGGGCTGGCGGTGTTCGAGCCGGCGCTGTCTCCGGTGCGGCCCACGGCGCGCTCGTCGACGCCGACGACGAGCCCGGACTCGCTCACTCCGAGGGAGCGCGAGGTGCTGGGGCTGCTGGCCGAGGGCCTGTCCAACAAGGCCATCGCGGACCGGCTGGAGATCAGCGAGCACACGGCGAAGTTCCACGTGAACGCGGTGATGGCGAAGCTGGGAGTGCAGCGGCGCACCGAGGCGGTGGTGCGCGCGGCGCGTTTGGGGCTGGTGACGCTGTGACGGCGGAGCGCTTCCAGCTTGTTCACGCCACACAGCCCGAGCGGGTGGAGCAGGCGCGCGGGCTGGTGCTGGAGTACGTGGAGTCGCTGGGCATCGACCTGGACTTCCAGGACTTCGAGGCGGAGATGCGCGAGTTCCCCGGGGACTACGCGGCGCCGGACGGGAGCCTGCTGCTGGCGGTGGAGGAACAGGGCCCGGCGGGCTGTGTGGGCGTGCGCAAGCTGGAGCCTGGCATCTGCGAGATGAAGCGGCTGTACATCCGGCCCCGGTGCAGGGGACAGGGGCTGGGAGAGCGGCTGGCGCGGGCGATCATCGAAGAGGCGCGGGCGCTGGGGTACACGGCGATGCGGCTGGACACGCTCGACACGATGCACCCGGCGATCCGGCTGTACCGGGGGCTCGGCTTTGAGCCCACGGCGCCCTACTACCGCAACCCGCTGCGGGGCGCGCTGTTCTTCGAGCTGAAGCTATGAGTGCCCATGGCCCAGCCGCTGATCGGACGCGGACGAGAAGGGGGCTCGGTTACAATGCTGCCGTGAACCTCTTACGCCTACTCCCCTTGCTGCTTCTCGCCTGCGCTGGCCCAGCTGGCTCCGAGTACCAGCGTGGGACAGTCACTCAGCCACCTCCCGCTCCGGCGCGTCCCGGGGTGGGTGCCCCGGTGGTAGGCCAGCCCGGCAGCGCCACGGCTCCCCTTCCACGCTCGCCCAATACCCGGGTGCTGCCGCCCAGCAATGAGCCGGGCCTGTGGAGCGCGGACGCCCCACGCGCCGCGAGGAAGGCGGAGCCGCCTGTCGTCTTCGACTTCGCCATCCCGGTGCCGGACATCGAGCCGAAGGCGATCCGCGACTATGGCAGCCTCTGCGCAACCTCCGTAGACGATGCCTCCCGCTTCGAGGACATCGCCAAAGCGCTCAACAGGCTCTCGGCGCGCGAGCGTGCGTGCGTCGCCATTCGCTCCTACCTGGCCTGCATCGGGCAGCTGAAGGACCATCTGCCCCGCCGCATTCCGGAGTCCCAACGGACCCAGGATCGTCAGGGGCTCGCTCGCCACTCTCAGCATGTTGATAGGGCAGCGGTGACTGCCTGCGCCGGGGTAGATTTGGCGAGCCCTGAACTTGCACCTGTGCACAGCGCCATCGGCGTGGTCTCTATGCACACCCTGGCTGACTGGCTCACCCGGAAGTGACGATGCCTGACGACACGAACGATCGGATGAGCCCCAGGCTGCGTGAGGCATTCAGGAACATCGACAAGGACGTGCTCGAGGCCATGCGCCGCGAGAAGGAGGAGCTAGGGGATCGCGAGTTCCTACGCCGCAGGCTCTGGACCTGGTGGTGCTACTTCTTCGACAGGCCCGCCACGGACAGGCCCGTGCCCCCGGAGGGCCAGGAGCCCGAGGAGTTCCGCGCGCTGCTTGAATGGGATCCGGAATCTGGCGAACTGCCACGAGTTGGGCAGTCTCGGCCTCGGGGCGCTTAGATGAGCACCTCAGGCTTATTACGGATCGTCCGAGGTGGGCATGCGCTCAGCGAGCTTGAGCACAGGAGCGTAACAAAGGCCCTCGTGCTCGTACTTGCCCCCTCCGCAGGGAGGCTTCGCTGCCCCCTCGATCATCCACCAACATCCCCCGTTGATCTCTAGCTCTCCTCGCTCGGTGCAGGGCCGACGTTTCTGGCCTGGAACGGGCTCGTCAGGCATCTTGCGAGTGATACCTCGTCCTCCAATCGTAGGTGTTTCGACCGGTGACACCGAAGCCATCGCCCCGTCCCCCATTCCTACGGATCCTGCATCGGGGCTCCCAGTCCATTGCTGCGCGCTCCGCGGCTCCTCCGCGGAGGCCACTTCGTGCCTTGGCCCGTTACGCGCCAGCCATAGCACCAGCCCACACACCACGACGAAGGCCGCGGAGAAAGCCAGCTCGGGCAGACACCCCGCCAGCACGCTCCTGTGCCGCGTCAACCGCCGGGTCTTCTCGGTGGGCTCCATGGATTTAGAGCCCTCCACCCAGATCCGATCCAGCATTGGGTTGCCCTGACCGAGCAGCCGCTCCAGCTCCTCGGCCACCTTCCTCGCGCTGCCCCGGGCCCCGGGATCCTCGGAGAGGATCCGCATCACGAGCGCGCTCAGCTCCGGGCACCGGTCGGCCACTCCTCTGGGCGGCTCCAGCCGGAGAGGCCCTTGAGCTTTCTCATCGGGGATCGGCGGATAGCTGCTGGCCAGTAACCGGTACGCCGTGACGCCCAGGGCGTACACATCGTCCTCGGGGCCTGCCTTGGGCTCCTCGTCGACTCCCACGCTCAGGGCGAACCTGAGAAACAGCAGCTGCGGGCTGCGGTACTGCTCGGTGCCCGGCGGCAAGGCACGGCCGGTCAGCGGCGTGGCCCCCTCGTACGAGCAGCTGCCGAAGTCCAGCAGCACCACATGCCCGTCGTCGTCCACCCGCACGTTGCCGCCCTTCACATCCCGGTGCAGCCCGTACACATGCGTGGCCTCCAGCGCTCGCGCCAGCTGCGCCAGCTGCCCGATCGCCTGCCGCAGCGTGAGGCCATGCACCGTGGCCCAGTCATAGAGCGACACTCCCTCCACCCACTGCATGACGACGTAGGGGTAGTGGTCGCCGCGTGGGCTCGTCCAGAAGCCCTTGTCCTCGAAGCGAACCACCGAGGAATGGTGAATCCGCGACAGCAGCACGGCCTCCCGCTCGAAGCGCGCATCGCCCGCCTCCCGGGCCAGCTTGAGCGCGAAGGTGCCGGCACGGGGCTGGTCCGCGCGGACGACGCGGAACACCACGCCATGGCTGCCGCTGCCCATGCGCTCCTGCACGAGCCAGGGGCCAACGCGCGAGCCTTCTTCAGGAACATGCTGGTTCGGGGGGGGCTGAGTCATCAGATGCCTCGGGTAGTAGGACAACCACCCTACTCCATGGGTGAGGCTCATTTCCACTAAACCCGGCCTGCTGGGTAGCCCTGCCTCAAGCCGATGTCAGAGGTTGGATGTAACCGGGACGCGGCCCCGCCGTTCGACTGGTCGTCCTGGAAAAGGCACTCCCAATGGACAGGGCTCCTAGCCAAATGGGTAGGCCACCTGCCTGACCGTCTCGCCGATGTGGCGATTTTCCGGGGCCTTTACCTTCTGGCCCAGAAAGGAAACGCCATGTCCGACCTCTCCTCCCTCTCCCAGTCCATCGCCTCCGTCGTCGAGCGTCTGTCCGCCAGCATCGTCCGCGTGGAGGCCCGCCGCCGCCGCGGCGCCACCGGCATCGTCTGGAGCCCCGAAGGCCACATCCTCACCACCAGCCACGCCGTCGAGCACGAGGGCCACATTCAGGTCACCCTCCCCGATGGCCGCTCCGTCAACGCCGAGCTCGTCGGCAGGGACCAGAGCACGGACCTCGCCCTCCTGAAGGCCGACGCCACCGGGCTCACCCCGCTCGCCCCCGCCTCGCTCGACGGGGTGAAGGTGGGCCACTTCGTCCTCGCCCTGGGCCACCCCGGCCGCACCACCCGCGCCACCCTGGGCATCGTCAGCGCCCTGGGCGAGGGCTGGCGCACCCACGCCGGTGGCCGCATCGACCGCTACCTGGAGACCGACGCCGACCTGCCCCCCGGCTTCTCCGGCGGCCCCCTGGTGGATGCGCAGGGCCGCTTCCTGGGCCTGCTCACCGCCGCCTTCTCGCGCACCGCCGCCGTCGTCATCCCCAGCGAGACGCTCACCCGCGTGGCCACCACCCTCAAGGAGCACGGCGGCATCCGCCGCGGCTACCTGGGCGTGGGCGCCTACCCCGTGCGCATCCCCAAGCACCTGAGCGCCGCCGCCGGCAGTGACACCGGCCTCATCTTCCTCTCGGTGGACCCTGACGGCCCCGCCCACCGCGCCGGGCTGGTGCTGGGCGATGTGCTGGTGAACCTGGGCGGCAACACGCTCGAGGGCGTGGAGGATCTGCTCGGCTACCTGGGCGACGAGAAGGTGGGCACCACCGTCCAGGCCCGGGTGCTTCGCGCCGGCGAGCTGCGCGAGGTGTCCCTCACCATCGGCAAGCGCTCGTAGCCCCACCCCACGGCCCGAAAGGCACACGCCATGAAACTGCTGCAACAGTTCTCGGATGATCTCGAAGGGCTCGTGGCCCGCGCCTCGCCCGCCGTCGTGGGCGTGGAGCACGGCCGGGGCCACGGCACCGGCCTGTTCCTCACCCCGGACGGCTACATCCTCACCAACCGCCACGTGGTGCGCCAGTCGCGCAAGCTCACCGTGTCGCTCTCCCATGGCGAGGAGCTCAAGGCCACCCTCATCGGCGGGGACTCGCCCACGGACCTGGCGGTGCTGCGCGCCGAGGGCTCGGACTTCCCCACCCTGCCCCTGGCCGACCCGAAGGACGTGCGCATGGGCCAGCTCGTGGTGGCCATTGGCAACCCGTTCCGGCTCGAGCAGTCCGTGTCCCTGGGCGTGGTGAGCGCCATCAACCGCAGCCTCACCCTGCCCGATGGCACCATCCTGGAGGGCATGATTCAGACGGACGCGGCCATCAACCCCGGCAACTCGGGCGGGCCGCTGCTCAACACCTACGGCCAGGTGGTGGGGCTCAACACCCTGGTGCTGCCGTACGCCCAGGGCATTGGCTTCGCGGTGAGCGCCACCACGGCCACCTGGGTGGCCAGCCTCCTCATTCAGCGCGGCAAGGTGGAGCGGCGCTACCTGGGCGTGGCCGCCCGCGCGGTGATGCTCGAGCCGGCGCTGGTGCGCGACACCGGCCAGCCTCGCGGCGTGCTCATCCTCAAGGTGCAGCAGGGCACTCCCGCCGAGGACGCCGGGCTGCAGGCGGAGGATCTGCTGCTGGCCATCAACCACCGCCCCGTGGGCAGCGTGGACGACGTGCAGCGCGTCATGGCCCTGTCCGACGAGCCCGAGGTGGTGCTGGACGTGCTGCGCAAGAAGCACCGCCGCCAGCTGTCCGCCCGCGCGCACAGGCTCATCGAGCCGGTGGCCGCCGCCTGAGCGCTGGCACGGGCGCGCACCTGGGCTAGAAGCGAGGCTCCTTTCCCCTTGGGAGCCTCACCATGTCTCTCGCCCCTTGCGTCCGCCTGTGCGCCGTCCTCCTGCTGCCGCTCGCCGCGGGCTGTCTGCACCAGCAGCGCCCCTATACCTTCAACGCCCCCGCGGGAGCCGAGGCGCCCATCGACACCCTGGTGCGCGCCCTGGCCGCCGAGGGCTTTCAGCCCGCCATCGTCGCCACGGACCTGGGCATCGTCCACACGCGCTGGGACAACCAGGGCATCTGCTACGGCCCCGAGGGCCATGAGGGCACGCTGCTGCGCCGCTTCACCGCCACCGTCGCGCCCACCGTGTCCTCCGGCAGCACCGTGAGCCTGCGCGCCGACGTGCAGTGCTGCGCCAGCCCCGAGGTGAGCCCCGATGGCGCCAACGCGTTCGGCCCCTGCGCTCTCCTGGCCGCCATCTACGAGGCCCACCAGCGCGAGGTGGACTCGCTGGGCGCCGTGCTCCGCGATGCCATGGCCCGCTCGGCCCGCTAGCCCCCTGAAACACGGGCGGGCGCCGTGAACCCTCACAGCGCCCGTCCACTGCCTTCGCCTGGGCCCGGCCTCAGCGGCCCATCAGCACGCTGAGCACCACCACGCCGCCGGTGGCCACGTCGAGCAGGCCGTCGGAGTTGAGGTCCGCCAGCGTCACTGATCTCGTCGTGTCTCCGGAGGACCAGGACTCCGGCCCCAGGAAGCCACCCGCCCCGTTGCCGCGCCACACCACCACGCCATCCGAGGCCGGCGTCGTGGTGGCGATGTCCAGCCGGCCGTCCCCATCGATGTCACCGATGGCCATGCCGTCCAGGCCGGGCGAGCCCACCGTCAGCGGCAGCGTGGCCATCGCCGTGAAGGTGCCATCGCCCACGCCCTTGAGCACCCGCACCTCGTAGGTGGGCGCCGTGCCGGTGGTCACCGCCAGATCCACCTTCCCATCCTGATCCATGTCCCCCGCGGCGATCGCGGTGGCGGGGTTGCCCAGGCCCAGCGTCCTCGCCGAGCCGGTGAAGCCGCCCGCGCCATTGCCCAGCAGCACGCCCACCGTGGCGGCGCTGCTCTGGTTGGCGGCGGCCACGTCCACCTTGCCATCATTGTTGAAGTCCGCGGTCACCAGGGACTGCGGCGTGCTGCCAATGCTCAGGGTGGCGGGGGCGGCGAAGCCTCCGCTGCCATTGTTCAGGTGCGTGTGAAGCCCCGAGCCCGCGACGAGCAGGTCCAGGTCCCCGTCCAGGTCCAGGTCCGCGGTGCGAATGGCCCGGGGCCCGCTGCCGGAAGTGAAGTTGGTCCCCGTCGCCGGCAGGTTGCCGGCCCCATCCCCCAGCAGCAGGGAGATGTTGCTCGTCACGTTGTTGGCCACCAGCACGTCCGGGTTGCCGTCGCGGTTCACATCGCTCACCGTCAACGAGGTGGGGTTGGTGCCCACGGTGGGAGAGACAGCCGAGGCGAAACCACCCGAGCCGTCACCCAGCAGCAGGCTGATCTTCGCCGCCGAGCGGTTGGCCACCAACAGATCCGGCTTGCCATCCTTGTTGAGGTCCCCGGTGGTGATGTCCATGGCGGTGGCCGCCGCGGTGGGGCCCGCCAGGGCCGGCAGCAGCGTGGCGCCCGCCACGCCCGTGGCCGTGCCGCGCAGCACCGCCACCCGGTTGTCCGCGGAGATGGCGCCCACCAGGTCCTGCCGCCCGTCTCCGTCCACGTCCGCGCCCAGCAGGCTCGTCACTCCGGTGCCCGCGGCGGCGGTGCCGCCGATGGCGAACTGCGCCAGGGTGGTGCCCGTGCCCTGCCCCAGCAGCAGGGTGATGCTGTTGCCCAGGGAGTTGCCGGTGGCCACGTCCAGCCGCCCGTCCTGGTTGAAGTCGCCCACCGTCAGCCCGCGCGGATCCCGGAACTCGGGGTTGGAGGCGGAGGCCACGGTGGTGACGGCGCCGCCGAACGAGCCATCTCCCAGGCCCGGCAGCACGCTCACCGAGTTGTTGTTGGCGTTGGCCACCACCACGTCCAGCCTGTTGTCCGCGTTGAAGTCCCCCGCGTTGATGGCGCGCGGCCCGCCGCCCACCGTGAAGTTGCCCAGCGAGGTGAAGGTCCTCAGGCACGCGCCCGAGGTGGCATCGCGGTTGGCGCGCAGCGCGGTGACGTTGTTGCCTCCGCTGTTGCCGGTGGCCACGTCCGGGCACCCGTCCGAGTTGAAGTCCGCCACCACCAGCGACTGGGGCGTGACGCCCACGTTGACGGCCTGCGAGCTGGGGAAGGTGCCATCCCCGTTGCCAAAGAGCACCGTCACCGAGTTGGCGTTGCCGTTGGAGGCCACCAGGTCCAGCTTGCCGTCCTGGTCGAAGTCCGCGGCGGCCACCGCGCGCGGCGAGGTGCCGGTGCTCCAGTTGCTGGAGCTGTAGCCGCCCGCGCCGTTGTCCAGCAGCAGGCTCACGTTGTTGGTGGTCTGGTTGACGCTCACCAGGTCCACGCGCCCGTCACCGTTGAAGTCGCCCGTCGTCACGCCCTGGGGGTTGATGGCCCCGGCGCCCAGCGGCACGACGGTGAAGGCGCCGAAGGTGCCGTTGCCGCGGCCCCGCGCCACGTGCAGGCTGTTGGTGCCCGCGGCGGCGGCCACCATGTCCAGGCGCCCGTCCTGGTTCAGGTCCGCCATCGTGACGGCCGAGGGCTGCGAGGCCACCGTCAGGTGCATGCCCGCGCCCAGCGAGCGCTCGCAGCGATCCACCTGGGTGTTGAGCAGCACCACCACCCCGTCGCCTCCGGGGCGCGCGGCCACCACGTCCGGCCGGCTGCTGCGGTCCGCGTCCAGCACCACCACCGCGGCCAGAGGGCCCCCAGCGGGCGCCACCACGGGCGTGGTGCTCAGCGCGCCGTTGGGCCCGCCGCGCAGCACCAGCACATCACTGCCCACGCCGGTGACAATCACATCGCCGCGCCCGTCCGCGTCCATGTCCGCCACGGCCAGGCGCGAGGGCTGGCCACCGGTGCTCACGGCCGGGAGGATGTTGAAGGTGCCGTCTCCGTTGCCGCTCGCCACGCTGACCACGCCGCTGGCGCCCCGGGCGGCGATCACATCCGGCCGGGCGTCCACGTTCAGGTCCGACACCGCGAGCGCCACGGTGCCCGCGCCCATGCCCAGCGGCGCCACGGCGCCGAAGCCACCCGCGCCGTCACCGAGCAGGCGCTTCACGTCATCTGTCGCGTCACCAAAGACAAGGTCCGCGCGAGCGTCCAGGTTGAAGTCCGCCACGGCGATGGCGCCCGGGGTGCCGCCCACGGTGAGGCGCGTGGGCGCGGCGAAGGCGCCCGGCGTGGTGGCCAGCGCCACCTCCACGGTGCCCCCCGTGCTGGTGGCGGCCACGTCCACCCGCCCGTCCCGATTGAAGTCCCCGGTGCTCAGGCCGGCGGCCTGGCCCTGCAGCGTCACCGCCGTCACCGGCGCCGCGAACAGGCCGTTGCCCTGGCCCTTGAGCAGCAGCACCTCGGGGCCGGCGGCGCTGCCGGTGAGCACGTCCGCCCTGCCGTCATGGTCCAGGTCCCTGAGCACCAGCGCGCGGGAGCCCACGCCCACGTTGACGGCGGTGGGCGCGCCGAAGCCGCCCAGCCCATCTCCCAGCAGCACCTGCAGCGTGGGCGAGGTGGGGCTGCCCACCACCACGTCCGTGCGCCCGTCCGCATTGAGGTCCGCGCGCGCCACCAGCGAGGGCGCGGTGCCCGCGGGCATCAGCCCCGGCGCGGCGAAGCGCATCCCGTTGCCCAGGGTGACGCCATGGAGGATGAAGCTGCTGGGCAGCGCGCCCGCCAGCCGCGAGGTGACGCGCATGCGCAGCGGGGCATTGGAGGCCGGCAGGTCCGCGGTGCTGTTCCAGTGGAACACGTGGGTGACGCCGGTGGGCGAGGTGGCCACGCTCTGCGTGCCCGAGCCCGTCTCCGCGCCAGCCTGGGTGGCGCGCTTGAAGACGCCGCCCTCCTCATACTCGACGACCATGTCCACCGGGGCCGACTGAGACTGGCTCACGGTGTACTGCAGCGTCGTGCACCCGGCCGCCGGGCTCACCGGCAGCATGACGTTCGACACCGTCGCCGAGGGCCGCAGGAAGGTGACGGGGACAGTGCCCACCCGGTTGCCCGCGGTGCTCGCCACCGTGGCGTTCACCGTCCGGATTCCAAAGCTGGTGGAGCGCAGGCCGGTGACGCGCTGCCCGTTGGCGTCCGTGGGGCCGTTGCCCGGATCGAACACGTTGTTGTTGCCCGTGGCGGTGAAGGTGACATTCACCCCCGGCACCCGGTTGCCGAACGCATCCTCGGCGGTGGCCGTCAGCACCACGGCGGCCACACCATCGGCCTCCATTTCCGAGGGGTTGGCGATGAGCCCCAGGGTGGCGACTTCACCCGCCACGAAGGTGACGGTGGCGGGCACCGCCAGCGCCTGGCCATTCACGGCGGCGCTCACGGTCTTCACCTCGGCCCGGGTGGAGCGCAGCCGGGAGATGAACTGGCCGTTGGCGGCCGAGGGGCCGTTGCTGGCCGACAGCGTGTTGCCCACGCCCGACACGGTGAGGCTCACCGGCTGAGCCCCCACCGGGTTGTTGAACGCGTCCTTCACGGTGACGGTGATGACCGTCTCGCGCACGTTGTCCGCCACCACGGTGGCCGGAGCCGCCGAGATGGTGGAGCTCGTGCTGCTGGGCGCCCCCGCGGTGACTTCGAACGAGGTGCTCGTCGCGCCGGTGACGCCCGCCACCGAGGTGGTGGCCCGCAGCCGGTAGTCCACGCCGGCCTTCTGGACGAAGAGATCATCGAAGGAGCCCAGGCCCGCCACCGCCGCCCGCGATGCCGTGCCGCCCAGCGAGGCACCGACGCTGCTCGGACCATCCAGGGCCAGGTCCACCACGTCCGTGGAGCCCGTCGCGCGGTTGCCCTGCACGTCGCGCAGCTCCACTGCGATGGAGGCCATCACGTCGCCAGCGGCCAGGGTGGCCGGAGGCTGGGTGACGAAGGCCAGGGCCACCGGGGGCCCGGCCACGAACGTCGCGCTCCGGGTCTGCGCCAGCGCCGCGCCGTTCACCGTGGCGGATACCGTCTTCGCCTCGGCGCGGGTGGAGCGCAGCGTCGCGTTGAAGACGCCGTTGGCGCCGGTGGAGCCGCTGGTGGGCGTCAGCGTGTTGTTGATGCCGGTGGCGGCCACCGTCACGGCCTGGTTCTCCACCGGGTTGCTGAAGCGGTCCCTCACAATCACGGTGAGGGTGGTGAAGTCCGCGCCATCGGCCACCACGGAGTTCTTGCTGAGCTCCAGCGTGCTGGTCAGCGCCGCCTGCGTGTCGGCGGTGACGTCGAACAGGGTGCTGAGCACGTCGATGGGGCCAGAGGGGCCCGTCACGGTGGCGCGCAGCCGGTAACCCAGGCCCGCGCGCTGGACGCTCAAGTCATTGAAGCTCACCACGCCCGCGGCGGCCGGCTGAGCGGAAGCGCCCTCCAGCGTGGCGCCATTGGTGGCCACCAGCGACAGCGTCATCGTGCCCGTGAAGCCCGTCACCCGGTTGCCCTGGGCATCGAGCGCCTCGATGCTCACCGGCGGCGCCATCGTCTGGCCCGCCATGAGGCTGCCCGGCGGCTGGGTCACGAACGCCAGCGCCGTCACCGGGCCGGGGATGAACGTCACCGTGGGCCGCGGCGTCAGCGTCGTGCCGTTCACCGTGGCATCCACCGTCTTCACCTCGGCGCGGGTGGAGCGCAGCGTCGTGATGAAGGTGCCCATGACATCCGTGGTGCCGCTGCCGGACGACAGCGTGTTGCCGGTGCCCGAGGCCGCCACCGTCACCGCCTGGCCCGCCACCGGGTTGGCGAACCGGTCCTGCACGCTCACGGTGAGGGTGGTGGAGTCCGTGTTGTCCGCCGTCACCGTGTTCTTGCTGAGTTGCACGGTCCTCGTCAGCGCGGACGCCGTGTCCGCACCCACATCGAACGAAGTGCTGAGCACGTCGATGGGGCCAGAGGGGCCCGCCACGGTGGCGCGCAGCCGGTAGCCCGTGCCCGCGCGCTGGACGCTCAAGTCATTGAAGCTCGCCACGCCCGCGGTCGCCGGCTGGGCGGTGGTGCCCTCCAGCGTGGCGCCATTGGTGGCCACCAGCGCCAGCGTTACCGGGCCCGAGAAGCCCGCCACCCGGTTGCCCCGGGCATCGAGCAGCTCCACGCTCACCGGCGGCGCCATCGTCTGGCCCGCCGTGAGGCTGCCCGGCGGCTGCGTCACGAACACCAGCGAGGCCGCGTTGCCCGCCACGAACGTCACATGAGGCCGCTGCGTCAGCGCCTGGCCGTTCACCGTGGCGTCCACCGTCTTCACCTCGGCGCGGGTGGAGCGCAGCGTCGCGCTGAAGGTGCCACTGCCGCTGGTGGTGCCGCCGCTGGCAGACAGCGTGTTACCGCTGCCGGAGACGGCCAGCGTCACCTCCTGGCCCGGCACCGGGTTGGCGAACCGGTCCTGCACGGTGACGGTGAGGGTGGAGGCGTCCGTGTTGTCCGCCGTCACGGTGCTCTTGTCGGCCACCACGGTGGTGTCCAGCGCCGACTGCGTGTCGGGGAGAATGTCGAACGCGTTGCTCGTCGCCACGGCGCCCGCCACGCTGGCGCGCAGCGTGTAGCCCGTGCCCGCGCGCTGCACGTTGAGATCATCGAAGGCCACCTCGCCCGCCGAGGCCGTCCGCAGCGCGGTGCCACTGAGCGTCGCGCCATTGCTGGCCACCAGCGCCATCGTCACGTTCACTCCGGCCGTCACCGGGTTGCCCTGCCCGTCCAGCAGCCGCACCCGCACGGGCGGCGCGAACGCCTGGCCGGCCAGCGCCGAGCCCGGGGGCTGAGTGACGAACTCCAGCCGCGCGACATTGGCCGCCACGAACGTCACCTCGGGCTGCTGCGCCAGCGTCACCCGCTGGTCTGCGGGCCCCACCTGCACCGTCAGCGTCTTCGTCTCCGCGCGCGTCGAGGCAATGGTGCCCACCGCCAGGCCGTTGGCGTCCGTCGCCGGCGGCTGCACCAGCGTGTTGTCCACACCCGTGGCCGTGAAGGCGACGTCCTGCCCCGCCAGCGGCTTGCCGTTGCGGTCCACCACCGTGACGCGCACCTGCGCGGTGCTCTGCCCGTCCGCGGCGATGCCCGTGGCGGGCACCACTTCCACCGTGGAGCGCGCCGCATCCGGCCCTCGCTTCAGCTCGCCCACGTTGATCTGCGGGCTGCCTTCGATACAGGCAGTGAAGGTGATGAGCAGCAGCGCGATGAGCAGACGCGTTGGCACAGGCGGTGACCTCGAGACGGCGACGGAGGCGGTACAACGTTGCCTCGGAAACACTGAGCGTCCTGGTATAGGAGACCCGGACTATTCCGTGAAGACTTTCACCCGCATTGGATAGACGGGCTGCGGGGGCATGGCCGCACCGTCGCTCCTCAGGGCAGCAAGGAACTAACGCGGCTCCCCCTGTGCGGCACAGCAACTCCCACGCCACGCCGGGCGCCGCGCCAACCTCGCGGAAGTCTTCGGCTTTTCCCAGGCCCGCCCCCCCTCACGCCTCGGGGGCGCTGTGCATCGAGGCATTTCGCCTCAGCGCCGCTCCGGGGCAAAAAGCCCAGTGTTCCTGCGCAGATACGACGAAGCCCCGCGTGGGGCGGGGCCTCGCTGTGGCACTTCGCGACATCGCTGGCGGCTACTTGTTCTGGCCGTTGTCCCTCAGCGGAGGAGCGCTGCGCGGTTGAGTGCCCTCCTCGGCGCCATAGCCGCCAATGCCCTTCTGGTGGATGCGGTCCTGCCCCACGTCCTCGTCGGACACGTCGCGGCGCTGCTCATTCTCGCCCTGGTGGCGCGACTCGCGGCGGATCGTCTCCGCGTCCACCTGGTCCGTGCGCTCGTCACCCTTCACCGGATTGCCCTTGTTGTCGGCCATTGCCCTTGCTCCTTCTGGAAGGTCCTCAAGACAAGGTCCGAACCCGGGCGGCGCGCGGCAAGGTGCCGCAGCCATGCCTCGCCGCTCGCCCGGCGAGCAAAAGAAGAGGGCCTCCGCCCGAAGAGAGCAGAGGCCCCAGGCACCGCGCCCTGGCGGGCCGATCAGCTCTTGTACTTCACCGAGCAGCCGTACGGCTCGGTGGTGGAGGCCGGCACCGGCTTGCCGGTGAGCAGCGCGTCCACGGCGGCCTTCACGTGGTTGTTGGGCTTCTCGGCCTTGCCGCGCGCGTCGTCGTCGATGGCGCCCACGTAGCGCAGCACGCCCTTCTCGTCGATGACGTACATGTGCGGCGTCGTCTTGGCCGCGTAGCTCTTGCCCACGGTGCCGTCAGGGTCCTGCAGCACGGCGTAGGGCAAGCCCTTCTCCTTCTTCCAGGCGGCGGACTTGTCCGGCGTGTTGGAGTGGGTGGAGTCCACGGCGAGCCACACCACCTTGTTGGCATCGAAGCCCTTCAGGGTGTTGGCCATGGTGTTGGCCTTGTAGTGGCGCTGCACGTAGGGGCAGCCGGGGTTGGTCCACTCGAGCACCACCACCTTGCCCTGGTACTGCGCCAGCGAGTGCTCCTTGCCGGCCTCGTCCTTGAGCTTGAAGGCGGGGGCGGGCTTACCCACCTCGGCGCTACCGGAGGCCAGCGCGGGAAGGGCTACTCCCAGGGCGGCGGTGAGCGCCAGGGCGGTCAGGACACGCTTCATCGGTTCATCTCCTCGGTGCTGCGGGTTGAGGAAGGAGAGCGGCGCCCTCCTCCCAGGGGTGAAAACAGCCGGCGTTACGTCGCGTCAGCCTGCAGGCCCGAGGCGCGCGCCACCGCTTCAATGACGAGCTCCGCGGAGAGCAGCTCGGGCAGCACCTCGGGCTGGCCCGGCCGCGAGGGGCTGATGACGAGGTACAGGGGCACCCCGGCGCGGCCATGCTCGGCCAGCTTGGCGGCGATGCGCGCGTCGCGCCGCGTCCAGTCCGCCACGAAGAAGGCCACCTGGTGGCGGGCGAAGGCGGCGCGCACCTGCTCGCGCGCCAGCACGGTGCGCTCGTTGAACTTGCACGTGAGGCACCAGTCCGCGGTGAAGTCGATGAACACCGGCTGGCCCGCCTTGAGCGCCGCGGCCACCGCCTCCTCGTCCCACGGCTGCGCCGCCACCGTGGAGATGCGCGCCAGGGGCGCCGACTCGTCGAAGCGCAGCGCGAAGCCGCCGGTGCCCACCAGCACCAGCACGGCGGCCAGCACCCCGCCCCAGCGCCGCGCGCCCTCGGCCCCCTGGGACTGCCCGTACACCCAGGCCCCCAGCGCCACGGCGACGAGGAAGGAGAGCAGCCGCGCCATGCCATCCACGCCGGCCAGCCCCCCCATCACCCACACCAGCCACACGCAGGTGCCCAGCAGCGCGAAGCCCAGCAGCTGCTTGAAGCGCTCCATCCACGCGCCTGGCCTGGGCAGCCGCCGGGCCAGCCCCGGCACCAGCACCAGCACACAGAAGGGCAGCGCCAGCCCCAGACCCAGCGCGGTGAAGATGATGAGCACCGTGCCCGGGCCGGCCGCGAAGGCAAAACCCACCGCGGTGCCCATCAGCGGCGCGGAGCACGGGGTGGCCAGCACCACCGCGAGCATGCCCTCGCCCGCGCTGCGCGCCAGCCCGTGCGAGGCGTCCACCTTGCCCGCCAGCGCCGTGCCATCCAGCCCCACGTTGAAGACGCCGAAGAGGTTGAGCGCGAAGGCCACCAGCACCGCGCACACCGCGGCGACGAAGAGCGGCTCCTGGAACTGGAAGCCCCAGCCCACGCTGTTGCCGCCCGCGCGCACCACCAGCACCACCGCGGCCAGCGCCAGCATGCTGCCGACGATGCCGCCGGTGTACGCCAGCGCGTGCAAACCCACGCGGCCCCGGGACTCGCCCGCCAGGCGGGTGAAGCCGTACGCCTTGAGCGCCAGCACCGGGAAGACGCACGGCATGAGGTTGAGCACCGCGCCGCCCAGGAAGGCGAACAGCAGCGCCAGCCCCAGGCCCACCGGGGCCGAGGGCACGGCGGCGGAGGGCTCCTTCACGGTGGCGCCCGAGGCAGTGCCCGGAGCGGACGGTGCGGCGGCGGCCTGCGCCACCGGAGCGCTCTCCACGGGCGCCAGCGGCAGATCCACCTCCATCAACTGATAGCCCGCCTGCTTCGTGCCCAGCCGCAGCACGCCCTTGAGGCGAGGCGGCTCGGCGGGCGCATCCGGCGCGGCCTCGCCCTTGAGCAGGAAGCGGCCCGGGCCGTCCGGCGTGAGCCCCATGCGGGCGATGCCGCGAATGCGCTCGGCGACGAAGAAGTCCTCCTCCACGCCCGGCTGCACCTGGCCCTGCGTGGCTGACACGGTGAAGGTGCCACTGAAGGGCTGCCCCGCCTTCAACGGCTGGCTGTCCAGCGCCAGCGCCACCGAGAGGCCCGCGCGCTCGGGCGTCCTGGGCACCTGGGCCTCGGAGGCATCGAAGCCGCGGCGTACCTCGGCGTCCGGCACCGTCTGCGCGCCCACGGCCAGCGGACGCGTGAGCACCAGCTGCGCGGGGATGCAGTTCACCTCGCACACCAGCGCGTCCACCGCGGCCGACAGCGTGAGGCTGCCCTTTGCCTGCTCGGAGACCTGCGCCTCGGCGAACAGCAGCACCTCGTCCTTATAGCCGTGGGTGACGATGAAGCCGTCCGGCGTGCGGAACGTGGACGGGAAGGGCCAGCGCACCTCGCCCACCGTGACGCCGGGCGTGTCCCACGACAGGTCCGTGGACAGGCCCGAGTCTCCCGGGTTCTTCCAGTAGATGTGCCAGCCGGGATCCATCCGGAAGCGCACGCCCACCCGGAAGCTGTCGCCGGGCTTCACCTGCGAGGCGTCCACCAGCAGCGTGGCCTCCACGCGCGGCTCGCCCTCGTCGGGTGCTCCCAGGGCCGTCGCGGAGGCAGGCACCTGCGCCCACGCCGCGCCGGATACCACCAGCCCCCACAGGAGCGCTGCCACCCACCTGAATGCCCGCTGACGCCTCATGACGCCTTCCGTTAACCCTTTAGAGGCGCGCCTGCCATCACCTCTGTCCGCATCCCCCCAACCCGCCAGGCAAGCGCCCATTCCCTGTCATGACAGTGACATGCGGAGGCGGAAAGTTTCACCGCCCGGGGCCCGATTACCGGCGTCGGCCGCCGAACAGCTCCTCCAGGGCCTTGAGCTGCGTGGTGCTCGAGCGCCCCTCGAGCTCCGCGCGGCACACGGTTTTGAGCCGCGACAGCACCCGGTACGCGGTGGCGCGCGCCAGGCCGTGCTCGCGCGCCCAGTCCTCCACGTTGCCCTCGTCCACCAGCAGGTGGCGCAGCAGCTCGCGCTCCTGGGGCCTGAGCACCTCGAGCAGCTGGCCCGCCAGGCGCCGCGCGTCCAGGCGCCGCCGCAGCGCCTCGGGCGGATCAAACTGGCCGCTGTCCTCGGCGCGCGGCTCGGGCACACTCGAGGCATAGCGGCGCAGCAGCTCCCGCACGGCCTCGGCGGAAGAGGGCCAGTGCCCCAGCTCCGCCGCGTAGGCGCGCACCGCCTCCTCCACCCGCTCGCGGCTGAAGCGCTCGCCCTGCGTGAGCAGCACGGGCCACGAGGCGGCCCGGGGCTGCGCGGGCGAGCACTCCGCGAGCACCTCGCGCACGTGAACGCCCAGCGCGTGCGCGGCGGTGTGGCCCTCGCGCCCATCGGCGAGCACCTGGCGGAAGCGGTGGCGCAGGGCGCGCAGCAGGGCCTCGTCCTCCATGGCCAAAAGCTCGCGGCGGCGAGCGTCATGCAGCACGTGGCGCTCGAAGAACAGGCCCAGCAGGCCGTCCACCAGCTCTCCGGGGGCGGTGCCGGCCAGCAGCAGGCGCAGCGCCGCGAAGGCGGACTCGGAGAAGGCGCCGGAGGAGTCGAACTCCCGCAGCGCGGCGCGCACGGTGGCCAGCTCCGAGGCCACGGCCTCAGTGCTCCAGCTTCTTCTTCGGGTTGAGGGGCAGGCGCAGCACCTGGCTGACGGAGGTGCGCGCGCCCTCGGCCTTGGCGCGGCGCACCATCAGCGCGGGCAGCTCGGCCACGCGGCGCTCCACGGCCAGGCGCAGGTCGGCCAGCCGCTCGAGGTGGCGGCGCGCGGGCACCTCGTCGACGGCCAGGCGCACCAGCTCGTGCAGCGCGGCCTCAGCCTCGTTGAGCGAGCGGCCGGCGCCATCCACGTCCCGGCGCGAGAGGGCCTTCCACGCGGTGCCCTCGGCGGCCACCAGGTCCAGCTCCACGTTCACCGCGCGCACCATCCGGCCCTGAGGGCTCTCGGGCAGCACGCGCACCACGGTGACGGAGGGGCGGCGGGTGTCCCCGTTCTCGATGAACGAGGCGGTGAGGTTCAGGCTCCACTCGGCGGAGGAGACGCGGCCGGTGAACAGCGCGCGGCGCAGGCACGCCTGGGACACGGCGCCCAGCAGGATGCTCATGGCATCGCCCTCGACGCGGGCGGGGTAGCGGTGGCGGCAGCGCAGCTCGCTGAAGTGGGTGGGCAGCACGTGGATGCGCGCCTCCGAGGCCACCTCGCCAAACAGCTCGGTCACCATGCCGGCCACGGTGGTGGGCAGCACCTCGGCGTCATCCGCGTGGGTGAAGCCGGTGCCGGAGGCGCTGGTGAGCGACTCGAGCACCTCGGGCATGTAGTGCCGGCCCAGGCCCAGCGCGTGCAGCGTAATTCCGGACTCGGCCACCTTGGAGCCCAGCTGGCGGAAGTCCGCCATGGCGCTGCGGCCCACGGAGGGCTCGCCATCGGTGAGCAGCAGCAGCTTGGGGCGGGCGCCGGGCACCAGCACGCGGCGCAGGGCCTCGGCGCCGATGTCCACCGCCTCGTGCAGCGCGGTGCCCGAGCCCGTCTCGAGCGCGGACAGCCGCTCGGACAGCTCGGCCTTGGCCTCGGCATCCATGGCGCGCACGGGGAGGAGCTGCTCGGGGATGCCATCGAAGGCGAGCAGGCCGATGTAGTCGCGGGGCCCGGCCTGAGCGACGAGGGACTGAGCGGCCTCGACGGCGGCGACCAGGGGCGCGCCGCGCATGGAGGCGCTGCGGTCGATCAGGAGATTCACGGCGACGGGGGCCCGCGGAGCGTCCGCATCGGCCTCCAGGGTGACGAGCAGGTGGACATCCCTTCCCTGCTCCGTGTCACGCTCCATCGCCCAGGCCGTCAGCTTCATTTCATTCCCCTTGGGGTGTACCGCCCATTCTGCCGTGTTCCCTTGTAACAAGACGGCACGAGGGGGTGCTTCGTCTCACGGGATTTTGCGCCCCAGGGATTTCAGGGGGTTACATGGCGAGAGGGCGGTGAAGCAGTTCCATCAGTTGGCGCCCCGCTCAGTTTCGCCTGGACGAAACGGCCCTCCTCGTCCGGCTCTGGCGGCGCTGGCGGTTGCTCGACCCGTCTTCGTCGCCTCTCCGAAGTGCGCAGTTGCCGCCAGCAGGTTTCCGCACCGCCGCTGCTCCCGGGCCACAGTACGTCTACGCCGCGAGCATCAGGCGGGCGTCCTCACGGAACCTCTTGAGCAGCCGGGAGGCCTTGAACTTGCTGATCCCCAGCACCTTGCCCGCTTCGACCGCCGGGACCTCATGGCAGTACACCTCAATGGCGAGGGCCCGGGTAAGCGGGGAGGTCACAGCGAGGATCTCCCGCGCCGCCACATGGGCCTCCAGGGCCGCCGAGGACCCCGGACCTTCCATGGAGGGCTTCTCGGCCGACTTGAAGTCCCCTCCCTCCATCATCGGTGTGACCGTGTTCGCGGTGGACGCGTCCTCAACGCCGTGCTCGGCCTCGTGCACGGCCCGCCGACGGCGCTTGGCGAACCCGATGGCGTTCCACACCACTCCGCCGATGTAGTCGTGCGGGGCACCATTCCCCGAGTCCCGCTCCTCGCACAACCCATCTCGGGCCTTGCGCTTGGTGAGGTACTGCGCGTACGTCTGCCGCTTGGGATCGAGCAGGCGGACGAGCGTCTCCTGCACCACGTCTCGCACCTCCTGGGGACTAATCCCGAGTCGGGTGCACCGCTTCTTCGCCACCTGGTTGAGCCAGCTAGCGCACGTTTTGTAGAGTTCGAGTTGGGCCGCACGCTCCCCCTGCTGAGCCTTCACCAGCACAGCCTCGAGCGCGAGTGCGCTCGGAGGCATGATCTGCCTATTCATCGTTCTGTCTCCTGTCGACCACGAGGGCTTTGCTGCTTGAGACCCTCGCAATCGTCAGGTGACGCTGGCGGCCCCCGGGAAACCCGGTGGACCGCAGCCTGCGACGGCCTCTCTCTGGTAAGTACACCACCTGGTGGGGAGTTGCAGCGCTCCTTCGTTTCCCGGCGCACCAGGCAGGTAGCATCTTCAACCACACAGCGCTGCCTGCTCTGTCGCAGGGACAACTGGCGAGTGCTTCCCGCTGGGGTGCCCAGCAGGCTGGCAGCCCGCTCCTACCCCGGACACCCCCCATGCGAACGGAGGCGCTCTACCCCCGTGGTCGCCCCAGAGGCGGAGTGCCTGCAACGAAGCACGCGGACGTGGACTTACCCAGATGAGGCACTCCCTCACTCACATCTCTAGGAGCTGTCAGCGGGCAGCCAATGAAACCAGAGGTTCACTCTCATGACGCAACCGGCACAGGCCACTCCGTCGGAGTCACTCACGGAGTTGCAGCGGCAAGATCTGTATCTCTCCGAGCTCCCATCGGACTTCGATTTCCCACTCTTCTCGGGCCGTCAGGCCATCGAGTCGCAGCGGCGCAGCGGCTACAAGAGCACAGCGCGCGCGGTCCGCGAGCTCGTCGACAACTCGTACGAGTCAGGCGCGAAGAACGTCTGGGTCGCGCTCCAGCGGCCGCAGTTCTCGGAGCTCAAGAAGCATGAGCGGAAGGACACCGTCACCGGTCTGGCCGTGATTGATGACGGCCCCGGCATGCTCCCACAGATGATTCAGTACGCCCTCAGTTGGGGCGGTGGCACGCACTTCAAGAATCCGACGAAGATCGCCAAGTTCGGATTCGGGCTTCCGAACTGCAGCATCAACCAGACGCGCCTAGTCCAAGTCTACAGCAAGACGGCCGAGGATGGCCGCTGGCACTTCTGCGAGTTGAACATCGACGACGTGCCGCAGTATGGGCTGGCCAAGATTCCTCCACCGAAGCCGAAGGATCCACCTAAGTGGGTCAGGGACTTCCTAGACCGTAAGGACATCGAGCTGAAGACAGGCACCATGGTGGTGTGGGTCAAGCCCGATCGCCTAACGTATTCCCAGGCGACCACGCTCAAGCAGCACCTCCGGCATGACTTCTCGGTGGTGTACCGGGGACTGCTGTCGACCTTTTCCATCTTCGTCGAAGACGATCCGGTCAGAAAAGTCGACCCACTGTTCCTGACGAAGGGAGCAGCGTTCTACGTCCCACCCGAGGAAGGGGGCGCCATCTGCTCCCTCCAGCGGCAGATTGCGGTGAAGTTCTGGAGTGATGAGGACACTGGCATCCCTCGCCTGGGCATCCTCCAGGACGAGGAGGAGATCCTCGATGCACAAAACCAGGGCTTCGTTGTCAGCACGATCGGCGTAAAGGTGGCCCGCTTCCCGTACGGCTTCGTGACCGGCACCGGCTCCAAAGACACGGATCCGTATAAGCGCTTCCAGATCCGCAAGTCCCGGCGCGGTATGGCCATGGTCCGTGCTGGCCGGGAGATTGACACCATTGATGCCTTCCCACGCTCCGCGAGTGACGTCGCCAGTGGCCTAGGTGACTGGCCGCTGCTCCAGAGCTACGCGTACCACTGGGGTGTCGAGATCAGCTTCAACCCAGCCCTCGATGAGGTCTTCGGCGTTGGAAATGACAAGCAAACCATCAGCCCAATCGAGGACTTCTGGCGGGTCCTTACGGACGCGGAAATCGACAAGGCGCTCCACGTGGAGGAGGCGCATCAGCGGAAGATTCGCAAGGAGGAGAAAGGAAAGCGTGCTGCAGCCGAGGCCAACTCTCCCGACAAGCCCAACCCCGCGACCGTCGCCGCGGCGCAGGCGGAGAACATGATGGGCTCTCCTCCCCTATCGGATGAGCTCAAGAAGGCGGCACAGGAGAAGTCCGAGCAGGCTGCACGCGAACTCGCCGCGCAGCAGCAACTGTCCCTCGATGAGGCCCGCAGCGCGGTGCAGCAGGAGGCCCGGCGCAAGAAGTTCCGGATCGACTTCTTCGATGCGGAGGGTGGCGTCTTCTTCAAGCCCGAGATCGGACCGGAGCTCATGAAGATCGCCAAGATCAACCGGGCCCACCCTTTCTTCAAGGAGTTCTACGCACGCCTGCACGAACTGGGCGATCCCAGGGCTCGGCAGTCAGTCGATCTGCTGCTACTCGCCCTCGCGAAGGCGGAGCTCGAGGCGGGCTCAGGCACGCAAGTGGACCCGCAGCAGGAGGCGCCCGGCGGGCTCTCCAAGGCCATGTTCTATGAGCTCGAGCGCGAGCAGCGGTGGAGCCCGTTCCTGAGCACCGCGATGAAGATCCTGGAGAACTTGGAGCACTCGGACGAGGAGGAGTCAGAGCCCGAGGCCAGCGCGGAGTCTCCGGAGCCTGCCTCGAGTGAGGACACCTAGACTGGGACACTGCGGATGAGCCCTCGCACCGCTTCGTCAGCGTGGCCTGGGCTCATCCACTAAGAACCTATTTCGGTAGGAGCGAGTGGAACCAGGCGACGACGCCCATCGCCAAGTAAGTGTCCTCTCGCTTCTCCCAGCGCACCAGCAACCTGCGGAACCGATGCTGGAGCGAGTGGGAGCGCTCGACTACTCACTGTCGATAAGGCACGTGTGGCAGCACCTGTTCCACGAGATTCACGGCCGTCCCATGTGCCCGCTTCGAGTTACAGGAAGGGCACACTCCTCGCCCCTTGCACAAGAAGGCGACAAGAAGTTCGTCCTTATGACTCTCACACCGCACCCGCGCGAAGCCGTGCGTCAGCACTCCGCACTCCAGGTACTTGGAGAAATCAAATGGAGGCCGGAAGACAATGGGCTTGCCATTGCCGCGCCACCCCCAACGCAGGCGCTCCTAGAGGACAGGAAACGGGGGATCAAGGGGAACCAAAAATAGGAGTAGACCAAATCAGCCGGACTCGTGCGGACTCGCCCGGACGCTAAGAGGGTCCAATTTTCAGAGGGAAACCGAGGGCGACGCCGTTTTTCAGAGCGGTCCGCTTCCCCCCTACATGTTCGATTCCCGCCACCTCCGGAAGCTCTCCTCTTGCTAATCTACCTCTGATCGCCTGGGGCTGCCTTCTCGCGGCGCGTTCACTTGAGCGTGCGCCGAGTGCTAACGGTCTTCCTCTCCTTTTTCCTGGAGGGCTGGCTCTTCTTCGCTCGGGGGCGATTGGCGGCCTTGGCGGGCTTCGCACGCGGCGTCACGTCATCAAACTCGTAGAAGCGCCTGCGGACGAAGTACATGGCGTTCATTAGTGCGTCCACAGGTCCACCCCCATGGCGTAGTCAATGCCTCGGGTGACGTGCTCGAAATACATCGGGCAGTACCAATTCGTCCCATCCGAGAGCAATGCAGGCCGTCCGATCGTGACACGCGAGGTTCGCTTCGCGCCATCCTCGGTCCGTTACGACCAATAGTCGTCCGCAATAGGGTCATTGATCGCAGCCAGTTTCGGGCGCCAGTCTTTCATGGTTGCTCTCTTCAACCGTTTTGGGCTCAGCGACCGTCCCCAGGGTTAGAGGTCGGTACCGTCTTCTCGAGAGGGGCCAGGGCAGGGGCATAGCACTTACCCTTCAGATACATGTAGCCGCCCGCCCTGCACTCTTCGTCGGTCATTGCGGCGACCTCTATCCAGCAGCCTCCGCTAAATGCCTCCTGCTTAGATCCAGGGCACCGGCCCTTCGCGTCCGGCAAAGCCTGCTGCCGGGGCTGCTTGGGGCTTGGGATGGAGGGCGAATCCTGGGAGACGGACTTCTGCTCCTGGGCAGGCGGGGTGGACTCCCGTGGCTCGGTGGGCGCGCGTTCCCCCACGGCGGCCGTGCCCGCATCGGGCGCCTGTGCCTGCGCCTGCCCTGGAGGGTTCGAGGCCACGTGCTCCGGTGAGGCAGGCCCGGGCCCCGGCTTGCTCCACGGCACCACCACCGCCACCACCGCCGCCGCCGCCAATGCCAACAACGGCTTCCAGGCCCGCTCCTTCGCCGTGGGCCTGGGAGGCTTCTGGGCCTCGGCCTCCAGCGCCTCGGCCAGTTGCCCCATGCTTCCTCGCTGCTCGCGCTCCTCCGACAACAGCCGCACAATCCACTCGCGCAGCACCGGCCGCACCCGGCGGTTGCTCTCCAGCAGTGGCCGAGGATCCGGCATGGCCACGTGCCACCTGCCCTCCTCATCCTCCTGGACATCCACGGCGGGCGGGTACTGGCCCATCACCACCCGGTAGGCCGTCACTCCCAGGGCGAACAGGTCATCCGCGGGCGTGGGCGCGTAGTAGCTGTCCCGGTGGACTGCCAGGCCAATCTCGAACCGGCTCGCCTGCACCGACTGGTACTCGAAGGTCCCCGGAGGAAGCGACTGCCACGTCAGCCGCTGTGCCCCCTGAATGTGCCCCGAGCCGAAGTCGATGAGCACCGGAAACCTGTCGGACAGTCGGACCAACACGTTGGCCCCCTTCACGTCCCGGTGCACCGCGCCCGCGGAATGCACCGCCTCCAGCGTCCGTGCCAACTGTGCCAGCACCCGGCACACCTCCGGGTACGCGGGCGCATGCTGCTCGGCCCAGGTGTACAGGGGCGTGCCCTCCACCCACTCCATGGCCAACCACGGGTGCTCGGCACCCGAGACAGCATGGCGCAGCACCCCTCGGCCCAGCAGCCGCGGAATGCCCGGGTGGCTCAGCCGCGACAGCAGCTCCGCCTCGCGGATGAAGCGCGCATCCCACGGATTCACGGACATCTTGATGGCGACGGGGCCCGCGGACTCCTGGCCCACGGGCACCGCGCGGTACACGGCTCCATAGGTCCCCTGGCCCTCAAAGGCCTCCACGCGCCAGTTCCCCACCTGGGTTCCCACCGGAAGACGAGTCGAAAGTGGCTCGGGGGCGCGGCTCATGAGCGGACGACCCTGTGGCGCAAGGGGCTCATTCAGGCGCCTCCCCCCGGGAAAGCCGGTCGAGTTCAGTGAACAGCGGCTTGAAGTTCTGCGGGCAGGGGCCGCAGAGCTCCTTCGGGGTGGCGCGTTCGAGGATCCAGGGTGCGTCCGTCGTCTCGGTGTAACGGCGCTTCTGGTACTTGAGGAACAGGCGCTCCACGACGCGCTTGGGCGGCTCGTTGTCGTTCTGCGTCTCGGGCGGCTTGCGCCAGCTCTTCTCGATGCCCTCTGTCGTCTTGAGCCTCTGCCGAAGCACCTCGGGAGCCGCCAGCAGAAGCACCTCCAGGTCGTGTTTGAGGCAATGGACACGGTAGTGCAAGCGGCTCTCGACGGGGAGGTTCAGCCGGTCCGCTTCCTGGTGAAACCGGTCTTCCAGCACCTTCTTGAGCTGCTCGAACGAGCGGTGTGCCTCGGGCGTCCGGTCATACTTCCCCATGGGGTAGAGATCCGGCAGCGCAAAGACGTAGTCGCCTGGGTTGCTCTTCAGGTGGTTGGCGGCGGTCCAGCCCAGCTTCTGGAGGATCCAGTCCTTCCCGCCTTGGGGAAGGAACGAGATGCTGACCTTCTCCTTGCGGCCCTGCTCGAGCGTGGCGCGGAAGAGCTTCTCCAGGGAGACGCGATCCCCCGGGCCCTCCACGTAAACGAGCACTCTCACGAA
The DNA here is from genome assembly GCA_035296065.1 of Myxococcaceae bacterium. Taxonomy (GTDB): domain Bacteria; phylum Myxococcota; class Myxococcia; order Myxococcales; family Myxococcaceae; genus DATHBR01. The sequence goes on from DATHBR010000028.1 coordinate 119,372, forward strand.
CGGGCCTCGAGCTCGTCACTGAGATGAAGCCTGGCCAACTCACCGGTACCCAGCTCCTCGATCTCGCGTCGAAGCGCCTCATTGGAGGCTGGGCGGGTCAACACCGCCCGCCCCTCCACCTTCTTCATGACCGCGATCTCCTCGAGGGAAAACTGACTGAGCAGATACGGCGAGTGTGTCGCGACGAGGAACTGGGAGTCGGCGGAAGCCTGACGCAGCAAGCCGGCGAGCACGGGGAGCACACGGGGATGCAGTCCCAGTTCTGGCTCATCCACGCACACGAGCGGCGGCTTCTGGGGCGACAGGCACAACGTCGCCCAGCAGAGGAATTTGAGTGTCCCGTCCGAGAGATCGGCCAGCGTGAGGACGCCACTGACGCCGGACTCTCGCCACACTCCGATAGCGGTCCCAGGCCCGCCCTTGAACTTGACGCTCAAGGATTGGAACGCGGGGATCGCCGAGCGCAGATGCGTCTCCAACTCCTCCCATCGCTCCGAGTGCTCCGTCATGAGGAAGGCCAGGACCGCGCTGAGGTTGGCTCCATCCTCTCTCAGGATGGGCTCAGGCTCGGTTGGAACCGGGCGGCGAATGGCCGAGGCCCTGCCAACATCGAACCCCGCGTAGAAGCCCCAGCTCGAGACGTACTCCCGGAACCGGTTCAGGGTAATCAGGTTGGGATCCAAGGCTCGCCGCAGCGCAAGCTCGTTGCCCGGCAACGTCCAGGGAGGCTGTGTCATCTGCCTGGGTCCACGAACTGTCCCCTTGCCTCCTCGAAAGTCCAGGTACTTGAAGGCCTCCGAGGTGCCCCCACCCGGCTCTGCTTTCATGGAAACGAGCTGCTCCCAGGCAACGGAGGGGCTTCCGATCGGGCCACGGATGTTCGCGGCGTACCGAAGCGGTCGAGCGGTATCGCGCTCGATCAGGAGCGACAAATCGATCCGCTCAGGCGCTCCGAGATGGAAGAGTGTCCTGCCAACACTGCGTGGATCTATCTCCGCGGGAAGCGGATTGACGGTGGCGAACGAGACGAACGCCAGCAGATCGAAGAGCGATGACTTGCCTGAGGCATTCGCACCGATGATGACCGTCAACGGATCGAGCTGTGCCTCAAAGCCCTCTAGCGCACGGTACCCATCCACTCGCAGCCGCTTCAGTTGAAGTCCCCCGCTGAACTGCTCTTTTTCCTCGCGGAGCGCGGCCACATCGAAGGGCTGTGCCTTGAGCACCTCGGGAGCAAGCGTGATCGTCACGTTGCTCCCGTTGGGCCCCCAGGTGTAGCCGACCCAAAGGCCAGACATATCTTCGATGAACAACTTTAAAACCCACACCACCTCATCCACTGGCATCTGGGCGAGTGCGCTCAGCTCCCCGGCGGTCCACTGCCTTCCTGGCTCGCGCTGATAGGCCGCTCGCATCGCCGGCAGGAGGCGAGCGAAGGACTCGAACTCCTTTTCGGCTTCGGCGTCCGCGTAGGTCAGCAGCCCCGTGACCGTGGGACGATAGCCACCTCGGTCAACCCGCAGACTGCCTTCGTCCACCAGGCGCTTGAGCACATCCAGCTCATCCTCATGCTTGATGCGAAACGCCTGAACGTTGGGTAGCTCCATGTGGGCCCGGAAAAACTCCAGCACGTCCAGGAAGAGCCGCTGCTCGGGTGTCCTCTCCTCCTTCGGCAGCTCGGTGGCCATGGTGTGTCTTCCGTTCCAAGGATTTCAGGGAGTTGCGCGGCACAGAGCGCTTCAGCCGGCCGCGGCGGGCGCGATGTTCGCGTTCATGCAGAAGAGGTTGTGCGGATCGTACTTTGCCTTCACGGCCGCCAGGCGCTCGTAGTTCGGGCCGTACGCCGACGCCACCCGGTCAGCGCCCTCATCCTCGTCCAGCTCGTTGACATAAACGCCGCCCATCATGTGGGGCTGGATGTCACGCCACAGCTCGCGCACCCATTCGACGTTCTGCGTGTTGCGCGAGGAGTCCTGCCACATCGAATAGAAACCGACGTGATACCCGCCGCGATGCGGAAACGCGGTGGCGGTCGGCGCGACACGGCTGGCGGCACCCCGGATCGGAAAGAACAGAATCGAGGAGATCGGTGACGGGACGCGGCTGTACGCGTCGATGGTCAGCTGAATCACGGGCTCCGAGATTTCTCGAACGAACTCCGCCTTCCAGTAGTTCAACAGCTTGGGCGGCATGGCGGTCGCAAGCTCCCCCTGCTGCGCCATGTACGACTTCGGCCCAATCGTATCCATCAGGGGCGGGCCAAACCGCTTGAGCGGCGCGAGGACGCGCTCGCCTTGCGCGAGCTCACCCACGTAGGCCACCAGGATACCGCAGGCCTTGTTGCCCTCCGGAGTCGTCATGAGGACCGCGGCCCCGACGAGCTCGTCGGGGGCGTTCTTCATGAACTCGTTGTAGAAGCGCAGCGTCTCCGCCGCGCGCGAGTAGGGATGCACCACCAGGCCGCCGAGGATCGTGCCGACCTCGTGGAGGCGGTAGGTAAACGCCGTCACCACGCCGAAGTTGCCGCCGCCGCCGCGGAGCGCCCAGAACAGGTCGGGGTTCTCGTGTTCACTTGCGCGTACGAACTCGCCGGACGCGAGCACCACATCCGCCGCGATCAGGTTGTCGACCGTCATGCCGTACTTGCCTTCGAGCCAGCCGAAGCCGCCACCGAGCGTCAGGCCCGCAATGCCCGTATCGCCCACCGTCCCGCCCGTCGTGGCAAGGCCGTGTGCCTGCGTGGCGGCGTCAAAGTCATCCCACCTGGCCCCGGGCTGCGCGAGCGCCGTCTTCGCCGACGGATCCACGGTGACGGCCTTCATCTCGGAGAAGTCGATCACCAGGCCGTCGTCGCACGTCGCACGCCCCGCGACATTGTGCCCTCCGCCGCGCACGGCCAGCGTGAGGTGGTGTGCCCGCGCGACGGCGATGGCCGCCTGCACGTCAGCGACGGTGCGCGGCCGCACGATGGCCACCGGCCGCTTGTCGATCATCGCGTTCCAGACGCGACGCGCCTGCTCGTACCGGGAATCTTCCGGGGTGATCAGGTTGCTGCCGAAGGTCTGCTTCAACTGCCGGACGGCCTCCGCGGCGCTGGCGCTCATGCGAGCGACGATACGCCATGCGGCCCGAAGCGCAACCGGGGCGGGAAGCGCTGAAGCGGCTCAACTGATGAGGCCCCCGCGCCAAGCACTCCTCACGGGGGCACTCGGGCACTACTCGGCGTCCCAACCGCCCCAGTCTTCTTCCTTGAAGTTCCACTGGCGGCCACCCGCGGTGACAGTCACGGAGACCACCGTGCCGTCCTCCCCGTCGTCTCCCAGGACGAGGAAGCCACGATCATCGTCTTCCAGGTACGTCGTCTCGTTGTGCCTCATGCTGCACCTCCGGCGCTCCGCAGTGCACTGGGCCTGGCAGGTAGACGGTGGAATCCACTCGCCCCCCGGCGGGCGCCTCCCATTCGGTCACTGGGACCCGCCCCATGCGGTGCCCCCCCCAACTGCCGTTGACCGATTTACCGCCAAAATGGGCACGTGCTCCGGACGTGTAAACCCGTACAGTCGTCCAAGCCCTGGGCACGTCTGGCAGCGCACGCCTACTCGCCTGGTCTCGTCCGCTGCTGGATGCTCGAGCGGCCTCAGCCGTTGGGATCGCACTGGGGCAGGAAGGTGGCCGTCACCCGGCTGCCGTCCTCGCGCACCAGCGCCACCCGCGAGGGGTCCCCCGGAGCGCGCGTCAGCCGCTCCACCCGCCCATCTCCCTCCAGGTCCAGCACCGAGAGGGTGCGCTCTGCCTCGCTCCCCCCTGGAGCAGCGGGAGGGAGGTAGCGCGGCGCCGGGCTGCCCCGGGGCAACACGAAGGCGAGGTTGCTCTCCCGGGCGCGCGTGTTCATCAACGAGCAGTCCAGCTCCGCCACGGGCCAGGCCTTGCCGCAGCCCGGGTCCCCGGGGGCCTCGGGCTGCTGGAAGTAGCTGAAGTGGGGGACGCCCCGGTTGAGCGAGGCAAACCCCTTCACCCGGCAGTCCACCTTGATGGGGCCCTGCGCGTCATACACCTCGAAGGCATCGCCCCCCTTGAAGGTACCCGTGGGGTCCTCTTCGAGCGCCGCCATCCAGAAGCCGCGGTCCTCTCCCACCTGACGCAGCGGCGCGCCCGGCGTGTCCTGAGGCCCCTCGCTCAGCAGCACGAAGGTCCGCTCGCCGCGCAGGTCCAGGAAGCGGGGCCCGCTGGCGCCCACCCGGGGCGGTGCCTTCAATACCTCCGCCTGTTGGCGGCAGTCCGCCTCGCGCTGCTCCCTGTCACGGGCCAGGGGCCCGGAGTTCTTCAGGTAGCTCTTCACTCCCGCCGCGCTCAGGCGCTGAGCCAGGCCCCGGGCCGCCTCGCCGTCCGAGAGGGCTGCGGCCACCACCACCTCCAGGCAGGGCCGCAGCGCGCTGAAGGGCGTGGAGGACAGCCGCTGTGCCTCCGCGCCCAGCCCCGCCGCGCGCAGCCGCTCGAGCACGGCCTCCCCCTCTCCCGGAATGGGCGAGGCGTGAACGATGACGAAGTGCTTCCCAGCCAGGCGGGCCTCGGGAGGCTCGGCGGCAGCGGGCGCCGAGGCCACGGAAGCATCGGGCGTGCCCGCCTGAGCACCAGGCGAGGAGCGGCCACAGGCCTTCGGGCCACAGCCCACGAGCACCAGGAGCACCAGCAACGACAACCGGGAGTGCATGAGGGCCGCCTTTACCACGGCCGGGGGCCCCACCCAGGCCCAGCAGGCGACAGCAGCCCGAGCGCAGGGCGTGCGTGCTGTGTTGGCACCTGACCGGATGGGTTCGCAGACTGCTTGATTCGCGAGTCAACCTTGTTAGGTTCGGGTACGGCTTGCCGCATCGCGGCAAAGCCCCCACCGTCACCCGGTCTCCAAGCGTACCGAGCCTCTATGAGCCCCATCATCACCGGCCTGCTCCTGGCTTTCGCACTGTCCCTCTTCGGCTACACGATGTCAGGGCGCGCGGGCGTCCTGCTCGCGCTGAAAAAAGAGAACCGGCTGGATCGCATCCCGTTCCGGGTGGGCCAGCTGCTGCGCTTCGGCCTGGGGCAGAAGCGCATGGTGGATCCGGAGGAGTTCACGCCGGGGCTGATGCACATCTTCATCTTCGCGGCGTTCCTGGTGCTGGCGGTGCGCACCGTCACGCTGTTCGCCATGGGCTTCAGCGAAACGGCGCTCGGGGTGCTCACGCAGGTGGGCGATCCGGTGTCGGGCAGCGGCCACCCGTTCTGGGCGGACAAGCCGGCGCTGCTGGCCCTCTACCGCGGCTACCTGCTGATCAAGGACGTGGTGGCGGCGCTGGCGCTGCTGGGCGTGGTGTACTTCGCCTTCCTGCGCGCCAAGGTGAAGCCGGACCGCATCACCCCTTCGTGGGAGGCCTACCTCATCCTGGGCTTCATCGGCGGGCTGATGGTGACGGAGTTCCTCTTCGGCGGCAGCCACCTGGTGGCGCTGCACGCGGCGGGCTCGGCGGAGGGCGGCTTCGCGTGGTTCGAGCCGGTGACGAGCGTGGTGGGCATGGGCATGCGGGTGCTGGGGCCCACGGCCGCGCACGTGGTGGGGGTGGCCGGCTTCTGGATTCACCTGACCATCATCCTGGCGTTCCTGAACTTCCTGCCGCTGGGCAAGCACTTCCACATCATCACCGGCCTGCCCAACGTCTTCTTCCAGCGCACCAACGCCAACGGCAAGCTGGGCACCCCCAACCTCGAGAAGGAGGAGTTCGGCACCGCCACGGTGAAGGACCTGACGTGGAAGCAGGGCCTGGACCTCTACTCGTGCACCGAGTGCGGCCGCTGCCAGACGCACTGCCCCACCTACATCACGGGCAAGCCGCTGACGCACAAGGGCGTGAACCAGGACCTGAAGCACTGGCTCTGGAACCACGAGCAGTGGGTGGAGGAGGGCTACGGCCCCAACGCGGTGAAGGAGCCCCTGCCGGAAATCATTGGCAGCGCGCTGAAGGCGGAGACGGTGTGGGCGTGCACCAGCTGCGGCTGGTGTGAGACGGCGTGCCCGGTGTTCATCGAGAACATCCCGCGGCTCATCGACATGCGCCGCTACCAGGTGCAGGTGAAGGCGGAGTTCCCGCCGGAGATTCAGCGCGTCTTCGAGGGCATCGAGCGGCAGGGCAACCCGTGGGGCATTGGGCAGGATCGGCGCGACGAGTGGGCCGAGGACCTGAAGCTGCCCACGTGGGGCGACGGCGGCGGCCCGTACGAGTACCTGTTCTTCGTGGGGTGCGCGGGCAGCTACGACGACAAGCAGAAGAAGGTGAGCCGGGCGCTGGTGAAGATTCTGCGCGAGGCGGGGGTGAGCTTCGCCACGCTCTCCAAGCAGGAGATGTGCAACGGCGAGACGGCGCGCCGCATGGGCAACGAGTACCTGTACCAGACGATGGCGAAGACCAACGTGGAGGCGTGGAACGGGCTGGGGGTGAAGGCGGTAATTACCCAGTGCCCGCACTGCTTCAACACCATCAAGAACGAGTACCCGGAGTTCGGCGGTGAGTACCGCGTCATCAACCACACTCAGCTCATCAATGACTTGCTCAAGGACAAGCGCATCAAGCTGTCGCAGGTGATGAACACCAACACGAAGCTGACCTACCACGACCCGTGCTACCTGGGCCGGCACAACGGGGTGTACGACGCGCCGCGCGAGGTGCTCAAGGCGATTCCGGGGCTCGAGGTGGTGGAGATGCAGCGCAGCAAGCGCGAGGGCTTCTGCTGCGGCGCGGGCGGCGGGCGCATGTGGATGGAGGAGCACATCGGCACGCGCATCAACCACAACCGGGTGAACGAGGTGGCGCTGACGCTCAAGCACGCCGAGGACAAGAGCACCCCGTTCCCGGACGCGGCGGACAAGAAGAAGCCGGGGCAGGTGGGCGACTACAAGGACAAGGGCGGCGCGGGCGTGGTCGCCGTCGCGTGCCCGTTCTGCTCGACGATGTTGAAGGACGCGGTGAACGACACGGGCCGCGAGGAGAACATCAAGGTGAAGGACATCACCGAGCTGGTGGCCGACGCGCTGGAGACGAAGTCCGGCACGGGGGCCACGGTGACGCCGGGCCCCACCGTCAACGCCAAGCCCGAGTAGCCGCCCGCGCGCTACTTCCGGTTCTTCTCCGAGCGCAGCAGCCGGGCGAGCCGCTGGGTGGGCCCACCGTCTCCCAGCTTGTCGGCCACGTAGGCGCTGGCGGCGGCCAGCTTGCGGCGCGTGTCGCTGGGGCCGGGCCCCTCGTCGGGGGGGCCGGGCGGCAGCTCCGTCTTGCCCGCGTCGCGCAGGAGCCGCCGCGCCATGTCGCGCTCGTCCTCGGTGGCGTGGGGCATCAACAGCTGGCACACGGCCGCGTGGCCATGGGCCGCGGCGATGATCAGCGCGTTCTCGCCCATCGAGTCGGTGAGGAAAGGCTCACCCCCCGCGGCCAGCACCGCGCGGACGATCTTCACGTTGCCGGACTCGGCGGCCGCCATGAGCGGAGTGCGGCCGCGCTCGCCCAGCAGGTTGGCGTCCTCGCCCGCGGCGAGCAGCTCCTCCACCTGGGCCTCATCACCGGCGCGGATGGCATCGAACAGGGACATCAGCTACCTCCTGGCCCCAGCATCGCGCCTTCACGCCCCGCGCGCCAGAGGGGCTCAGGTGCCGCCGTAGGAGGGCTCGGCGGCGCTGGGGATGAGCAGCGTGCCCGGCCCCACCGCCCCGGTGAGGCTGACGCGGTAGATGTTCTGGCTGCCACCGGCGTTGGAGAGAAAGCCCAGCTGGGTGGCGTTCACCCAGCTGGGGAAGGTGTCCTGCGCCCCGGCCTCGCCCGGGTGGTCCGTCACCATGCGCAGCGGACCGAACGAAGGGGTCAGCGAGCCCACGAAGATGCGCGTGCCACCCGAGGCCACGCGCCCATCGAGCGCCACCTGCCGGCCATCCGGCGACACCACGGCGCGGTTGACCACCACCTGCGCCTCACCGCCCAGGGTGTTGGCGATGAAGGTGGGCGAGCCGCCGCTCAGGCTCACCCGCGCCAGCTGCCGCAAGTCAAAGCTGCTGCTGCCCGCGGGGGCCAGCACGCTCTGCCCGTCCGGGAAGAAGGAGGGCGCGCCGAAGGAGAGCGTCGTCGAGCCGGCGGTGAGCTCCTGGAAGCCGCTGCCGTCCGCGTTCACCCGCGCCAGGCCGAAGTTGCTGCCCGTGCCGCGGTTGTAGGCGAAGACGATGACGTTGTTGCTGGGGTTGAAGGTGGGGAAGCGGAAGTTGGTGCAGCCCGGGCACTGGGTGTTGCCCGAGGCGAACACCGTGGAGGGGTTGGCGCTGCCGTCGGTGGGCGCCGTGCGCACCTCGAAGCCGCCGGTGCTCGTCTGCTGCACGTAGACGACGCTGCGGCCGTTGCGCGACACCGAGGGGTGCGAGGCTCCGCCGCCCACCGTGAGCCGCTGCGGGCTGCTCGCATCGCCCTGGTCGTCCACCACGTACACGTTGCGGCCCTCGCGGTCCTCGCGCACGAAGACGAACCCCTGGGTGAACAGCACGCTACCGCCGCCACCACCGCCGCCGCCGTCCTCGATTGGCTCGCACGCCGACAGGCCCAGGCTCAGCACCAGCGCGCCAACACACCGCAACATGCCCTTCATAAAGTCCCGCTCCGCTCAGGAAAGTGGCGCCCGCACTCTGGAGGCGCCCCCCCTTCGACGTCAACGCGCTGGCGGCATTCAACCCCGCGGGGCCCGCTACCGGTTGAGCTTCGCCAGCTCGTTGCGGCACGTGTTGCACAGGCCCATCTGCTTGCGGTCACAGTCCTGCGCGGACTGGGAGAAGTACATGACGCACCGCGAGTCCTCGCAGAACGACAGCCCCATCAGGTGCCCGGCCTGATGTATGGCCTCCACCTGCACCCGGCGCCGCAGCTGCTCGCCATGGGCTCCGGGGCGCAGCCGCGACAGGCTCACCACCGCGCTGCGGGACTCGCGGTCCGCCTCGCCCAGCACGAAGGCCGAGTCAGGCACGAACAGGTCCACGTCCGTCACACCCAGAACCATGGTGTGCGAGGGCTCCAGCAGTGAAGCCAACCGCCGCATGATGGCGTTGCAGTGGTACTGCCCCCGGTCCTTGTTGAAGGCGTAGTCGGGGCGCTGGAGCACCACCTTGCTGCCCACCACACCGAGCCCGAGGTGCGTGGACAGCGGCTCCTCGAGGTCCTTCAACAGCGAGGGCGGTACGCTGCCCACGGAGACCAGGAGGAGTACCCTCTGCGGCATCGGCGCCACCGTCCTTCAGAGAGAGCGAGGTGGCTGGGGCGCAAGGATTCGAACCTTGATAATCAGATTCAAAGTCTGACGTCCTGCCATTAGACGACGCCCCAGCAATTTCGCGCGTCCGACGTGGGATTGTAGGCCATCCCCGGCGAGCCGGGAACTTCTCTCGCACGGATCATGGACGAATGTGGGTGAGAAAGCTGACCCCACGCGCCTACGCCGCGTTCACTGGGGTACCTTTCCTCCTACCCCGCCTGGATAGCAGGCAGGCAGGGCGACCTGTCAGGTTCTACCGGGAGATGTGCCCCATGCGGCCCTGCTGAAAGTCCTCGACGGCCTGGAGAAGCTCCGCCCGGGTGTTCATGACGAAGGGCCCATAGCGGGCCACGGGCTCGCGCAGCGGCACGCCGCCCAGCAGCAGCAGCTGTGCGGGCCCGGAGGCGTTGGGCGCGCAGGCGAGCCGCACTCCTCCGGCGCCTTCCGCCAGCACCGCGAGCTGCCCGTCCTCCACCGCCTGGGCCTGGGTGCCCACGAGCGCCTGGCCGCCGAAGACGTAGACGCAGGCGTTGAAGCCGTCCGGCAGGGGCTGCTCGACGGAGGCGCCCGGCTGCAGCGTCCAGTGCTGATAGAGGATGGGGGTGCGCGTCTCGATGACGGCGCGCGCGCCCAGGGCCTCGCCCGCGACGACGCGCACGCGCGCCTTGCCGTCCGACGTGGCCGCCTCGGGAATGCGGGTGGCGGGGAGCTCCTGGTAGCGCGGGGCCATCATCTTGTCGCGCGCGGGCAGGTTCACCCAGATCTGAAAGCCGTGCATCCGGCCGCCCTGCTGCCGCATACGGTGCGAGGGCATCTCCGAGTGCACCACGCCGGCCCCGGCGGTCATCCACTGCACCGCGCCCGGGCCGATGAGCCCGCGGTTGCCCACCGAGTCCTCGTGCTCACCCTCGCCTTCGAGGATGTACGTGACGGTCTCGAAGCCCCGGTGCGGGTGGTCCGGTGCGCCCACGGCCTGGCCGGGCGGATAGTGCACCGGGCCCATCTCATCGATCATGAGGAAGGGATCCACCATGTCCAACCCCTGGGTGGGGAAGGGCCGGCGGACGATGAAGCCCGCGCCTTCCTGCTGGCGGTGGGCGGTGACGATTCGGGAGACGGAGCGGGACATGGACATTTCCTAACAGGCCCCCCTGGCCGTTGCAGCGCACGGCAAGTCCCCTCTCCACGCGCTTCGAAGAGGGGACCCGCGCCGCGCCGCCTAGCCCTTGAGCACGGCGATGGGCGTGAGGCGCAGCAGGGGCGTGACGAGCTGCTCCTCGTCCTCCAGCACCTCGGTGATGTCGCGGTAGGCCGCCGGAGCCTCCTCCACCAACGAGGCGGCGCGCCCCGTGTCGAACACCACCCGGCGCATGGCGTGCTCCAGCTGCGCGGGACGGATGCGCTGGCGGGCCTCCTTGCGTGTCATGACGCGCCCAGCGCCATGCGAGCACGAGCGGAAGGACCGGGGCTCGCCCTGGCCGGCGACGAGGTACGAGGCCGTGCCCATGCTGCCGGGGATGAGCCCCTTCTGCCCAGACGCCAGCCCCACGGCGCCCTTGCGGTGCACGAGCAGCGTGCGCCCGAAATGAGCCTCCGCGGCGACGTGGTTGTGGTGCACGTCCACGCGGGAGCTCCAGTCAGGCTCCTGCCCCAGCGCCTCGGTGAGCACCTCCACCGCGCGCGTGGTGAGCAGCTCGCGGTTGGCTCGGGCGAAGCGGCACGCCAGCTCGGTGTCGGCGAGGCAGGCGGCCCCTTCGGGGGTGTCCGTGCGAAGCGCGGGCAGGGTGCCCTCTCCGAGCGCCCGCGCCGCCCCCAGGTGGTGCGCGGCGATGGCGGCGCCCACGCCCCGCGAGCCCGTGTGCAACAGCAGCCACAGCGCGCCGCCCGCGTCACGGTCCAGCTCGAGGAAGTGGTTGCCGCCACCGAGCGTTCCCAGGTGCCTGGGTGCCAGCCGCTCCCACTCGCGCTGCAGGCGCTGGGTGGACAGGCGCTCGGCCTGGAGCTCCGCGGGCAGTGGCACTGCCTGCCCCCGGTGCACCCGGTCTCCCACGGGCACGCGCCGAGCCAACGCCGTGAGCAGGCGCGTCAGCTCCGCCGTGTCGAGCGAGGCGGCGGGGAAGTCGAAGCGCAGCGCGCTCACCCCGCACCCCAGGTCCCCACCCAGCGCCCCCGGGACGATGTGCCGCTCGGTGGCGAACACGGTGCCCACGGCGACGCCCTCGGACACGTGGACATCCGGCATGGCGGCCACGTGCTCGACGACGTAGGGCTGGCTGGCGATGTGCTGGAGCTGCTCCACCGCGCCCGCCGGCACCGCGCGGGCCCAGGCGAGAATGGGCAGCGCCCCCGGCGGGCTCTCCAGCAGCTGGGGCATCATGAGTCACCCCCTTCCCCGGACTCCTCGTCCCACGCGGGCTCCTCCTCCTGGGAGAGGTCCGCGGCGCCACGGGGCGCGATGCCCACGTAGACGAAGCGCAGGTGCGGCACGCGCTTGAGGTCCAACCCCAGCGCCAGCTGCGAGCGGATGAAGCCGCTGGCCTTGGCCAGGGCCTGCTCCACCGGCGCGGGCCCGGTGCTGGCGTGTTCGGGTGGCAGGGTGTAGCCGATGCGGACGTTGCGGCCGTCCGGCAACAGCTCGAGCGACGTCACCGAGACGTCCTCGAGCAACGGATCCGACAGTTCTCCACGGAAGAGGCGGGTCACCTCCTGGAACAGGCTGGACTGCACGCGCAGGTGGCGCGCGGGAATGGCTTCAGCTTCGGAGGACAGCAGGGAAGAGCCCTCGCGCCGATGGGACGCGCGGGTACGGCGATGCTTGGAAGAAGACATGAGGACGAACGGTTCCCGTCAGGCCGGCGCATGGCCGGGCCTGGTCAGCTGGACAGAATTCCGCGTGACAGCCCGCGCGCCAGGGGCGGCAGGTCCGTTCGTCTCGACTTCAGCGAGGGAGCCAGGCGCGCCCGGTCAGGCGAGCGTCAGCGCGGAGAGACCCGAGACACCGTTGAGTACAGTTCCCATGGCACACCTCCCGCCGCGCAGGGTGGAACGCGCGAACCGATACGGGCAAGGTGACAGCGCTGCTGGCCCGAGTCAACACCCTGACGGCGCTGTGTTCACCCGCCTGACTTCAGCCGTCATAGTGCGCGCAAGCCGCTGAATGAATTCCCCCGCCCTCACCGAGCCCCGCGCTGCCTCGTCCGCTCCCCGGTGGGTTTTCTACGGGCTATTGCTGGGCCTGGGGGTGCTCGCGGTGGTGCTGGGGCAGCACCCCCGGCGGGGCCTGGACTTCCGCGTGTACCTCGTCGCCGCCGAGCGCTTCCTCGCGGGCGCGGAGCTCTACCCCGCCACCGACGGCTTCATGCCCTTCAAGTACGCGCCGCTGACCGCGCCGCTGTTCGTGCCCTTCACGCTGCTGCCCGCCCGGGCCGCGGCGGCGCTGTGGAACCTGGGCTCGGTGCTGGCGCTGGCCGCGCTGGCGGGGCTCACCTCGCGCGCGGCGCCGGCCTCGGGTGAGCGCGCCCCCTGGCCGTGGGCACCTGTCCTCGCCACGCTGGCGCTGCTGCCCGCGCTGCACCTCGAGTTCTTCTATGCCCAGGTGGATGGGGTGATGCTCCTGCTGCTCGCCCTGGCCGCCGTGGGCGCCGAGCGCGGCAGGACGTGGAGCCCCGCGCTCGCCTTCGCCCTGGCCGTGTTGCTCAAGCCTCCCGCCGCGCTGCTGGGCCTGTTCTTCCTCGCGCGCCGGCACTGGCGCGTGCTGGGTGCCGGCGTGCTCCTGGGCCTGGTGCTCACCGTGCCCTCACTGGTTCGCTACGGCCCCGAGGGCCTGCTCGCCCAGAGCCACGCCTGGCTGGACACGCTGGCCCGCACCACGCCGCCGTGGGCGCTGGGGCACAACCCTCAAGGGCTCCCCACGCTGCTGCTCTCCCTGGTGCTCCCCATCGGGCCCGAGCCCTCCGGCACCGCGCTTGCCGTGGCCCAGGGCGCCGCGCTCCTGCTCTTCCTGGCGGTGCTCGCCTGGAGCCGCCCCGGGCCCGTGGAGCTGCTCGCGTGCTGCTGCCTGGGAGTGACGCTGCTCTCTCCGCTGGCGTGGCGGGCCAACTTCGTCATGGCCTGGCCGCTGCTGCGCGCCGTGGCCGAGCACCGCACCCGCGGCGGCCTCGCGCTGTTGGTGTTGGCGGGCCTCACCGGCGTGCTCACCACGGACGTGGTGCTCGGCGCCGAGGCCGCGCGGCAGGCCCTGCACTGGCGCCCCTACGCGCTGATCTTCTCCGCGCTGCTGCTGTGGTCCGCGTGGCGCTCGCGCGGGGGCTTTCGTCTGCCCCAGGACTTCCCGCCGGGGCCCAGGGACCTGGGACGCTGACCCCCACCGTGCCCGCCTATATAAGGATGCGGGCGCTCAGGCGTTGTGCAGCGTGCCGTTGGCGGACTCGGCCTCCACCGCGGCGATGGTCTCCGGCGAGGCCCCTTCCGAGAACAGCGGAGCGCTGGTGCGCGCCTTCGGCGGACGGCCCCGGCGACGCGGCGCGCTCTCCTCGCTCTGTCCCGCGGGAGCCTCCATCGCCATGGCGCCCTCCGCCCTGGGAGCCTTGCGCACCGGGCGCGGCAGGCTGATGGCCTCCAGCTTCTCGCTCAGCTCCGCATCGTCCTCGGCGAAGATGCGCGCGTAGGAGAGCGCCCGCTGGCCCTTCTGCAGCAGCGCCTCCTGGCTCTCGTGCAGCGACTGCCGCGCCGCATCCAGCGCCGCCTGCGCCCGCGCCACCGCCTCCGCCTTCTCCTTCACCCCCGCCGCCGCCTCCTCCAGCACCGCCCGGTCCATGTCCGGGAACTTCACCGTGGCCAGCTCCTGGCCAAACAGCTTCAGCAGATCCTGCAGCGCGGGGGAGATAGGGTCGTTTCCAGACGGATCGAACATAGGGAACCTCCGAGGTAGGGTTCCCCCTATCTGCACAGATGTTCAGCCCGGTTTCAAGTGGCTCGTTCCCGAGCCCGACAAGCCGGCCCGGGAGCAGGCGTCCCGGCCTACCTCCAGCGGCGTGTGCCTCAGTCCACCCGCACCACCGCGACCTCTTGCACCCCGGCCGAGGGGTCGACCTCCACCGCCAGGTAGTGCCGGCCCACGCCGTCGAACGTCTCCGGAATGGCCCCGCCGCCTCCCGAGATGAAGGCGGGGATGCCCGCGTTCGAGAACGAGTAGAACGAGTGCACGTGCCCGTACAGCGTCAGGTCCACGCCGGCCCGGGCCATCTTGCCGATCAGCGCCGCCGCCTCGTTGCGGCTGGAGAACGAGCCATTGCGCACGCCCACCGGGTCCATCGGGGCGATGTGCATGCTCACGATGTGCACGGCGTCCCGGCTGGCCTCCAGCCAACCGTCGAACATCTCCTCCACGCGCGGGTCCACCGTGCCGTTGGCCGTGTCCAGCGTCGAGAAGCGCACGCCCTGGTAGGTGAAGTGCTGGCTGCCCCGGCCCACCAGCTCCTGGTACTCCACGTCTCCCACGAACGTCTCGTGGTTGCCCAGCGTGGCGTACAGCGGAATGCGCGAGGTGCCCAGCCGGTCCTGGAACTCCTCCAGCTGCTCCCGGGTGCCGTTCTCCGTCAAATCGCCCGAGAAGAAGATGAAGCGCAGCGTCGGGTCCTCGTTGATGCGCCGGTAGATGTCCTCCACGCGCGGCAGCGCCTCCTGCACGTCCGCCAGCGCGGCGAAGCGGAACGGCTGGGGCTGATCCCACTCCGGCGGAGCCACCTGGAGCCGGGCCTCGCGCCCCCGCGGCAGGCGCACGCGCCACGTCTTCACCGTCGGCAGCAGCGCGGGCCCCGCCTCCATCTCCAGCGGCTCGCCCTCCACCCGCGCCGTGAGCACCGCGTCCGGCATGGCGTTGCGCACCACCAGCGTCCACCACTCGGACGCACCCGCCGCCGCGGTGGCCCGCACCTGGAACGCGGGCGCGTTCCCCCACAGCGTCAGCGCGCCCGACTCCACGGCGCGCACCGCCGCCAGCCCGTCCTCCACCACCACCGAGAGGCCGCCGCCTTCCGCGCGGCCGATCTCCAGGTCCTTCAGCGCGCGCCCCTCCGCGGGACGCATACAGCCCGCCAGCGGCAACAGCGCCAGCAGCATCCATGCACGCCTCATGGCGCACCTCCCAGTGCATACACCGCCGACAGCCGCGTCACCCACGCCGAGCCCACCGCCACGTCCGCGGACATGCCCCAGCGCTCGCTCAGCAGCATCCGGCCGCGCAGGCCCACGTGCCCTGGCACCCCCGCCCCGCCCTTCACTCCGCCGGCGTAGTCGTCCTTGCGGTGGTCGTAATAGAGCATCGCCTCGCCCTTGAGCGGCCCGCCGCGCCCCAGGTACACGCCGTAGGCGAAGGTGAAGAGCAGCTGCTGGTGCAGCGCGTCCTCGCTCACCGCCCCGAAGAAGCGGTAGCCCTGGAAGGCCAGCCCCACGCTCGCCTCGGCGAACGAGCCCTCCAGCCGGGGGCTCATCCGCGCCATGGCGTAGCGGCCTCGCACGCCCAGCTCGCCGCCCGTCACCAGGAAGCCCTCGGTGGGGAAGCGGTGGTACAGGGCGCCCGCCTCCACATCCACCGCCGTGCCATCCTCGCCGCCCCGCGCGCGCTCGGGGGCCCCGAGCAGCCGGTACGCACCGCCCACCCGCACCCGCGTGTTGCCCTCGTCCACCGACAGGCGCGCGGCGGCCTCCAGCCGCACCTCGTTGAAGCGCGCGGTGGCCCCCAGCGCCAGGAAGTGGCGGTAGTCGAAGTTCGTGTCGCTCACGTACTGGTAGCCCACGTCCAGCTCCAGCGGCGGCAGGCTCGCGGCCGGCACGCCCGGCTCGAACGCGGGGGACACCGCCGAGTAGATGTTCGCCATCGCCGAGATGGAGAACAGGCTCGCGCCCGTGAGCGCCACCGCGTACAGCGGGCCAATCACCCGCCGCGAGGCCCCGGTGAGCGCGATGGGGATTCCGCTGCCGATCAGCAGCCCCAGCCCCGTGCCCTGCATGGCGAACAGCTGCCCCGCGGTGCGCGTGTCTCCGGCCGCCAGCGGCCCCAGCCCGTGCAACAGCAGCCCCGGCACCACCGAGGCCACCACCGGCAGCACCCGGAAGTCCGGGCGCGGCTGCATCGGCATCAGCGTGGCCGACGGAGGCGCCACCCGCTCGAAGGCCTCGGCCGTCCCCGCTGCCTCCGCCCGGGCTACCTCCGGGGCGTTGAGCGGCGCGTCCGGGGCGCGCTCCTGGGCGCCGGCTCCAGCGGGTAAGACGCACAGTACGAGCGCCAACCCCACGGCACAGGGGGGGGCTTTCAGCGGGTGAGCCATGGTTCTGCCTCGAGCTGGCCGCATCCACCCCCGGCCATGTGTGCCTACATAACGGCCGATCGGCGTCGTGCCTCACGAATGCCGCAAGAAACAGCGGCCCCGTATGAGGGAGCAAATCCGGGATCGGGTCAACCCTGGCCCGGGCGCGCACCGGCAGTGCCACCCGGCAGGTAGGAGATCCTGCGCACTTTCAGATTTCCAGACGAAGTCGGCTATGCTGGCCGTCCCTTTTCCCCCCCCCTTCTGCACCTTGGCGGACACCGGCCCCCAGGAATTTGGCAAGTACGTCCTGCTGTCGAAGCTCGCCGCGGGCGGCATGGCCGTTACCTACCGCGCGCGCATGACAGGCGCCGCCGGCGTGACGAAGCCGTGCGTCATCAAGCAGATCCTCCCCCACTTCGCCGACGATCAGGACTTCATCGAGATGTTCATCGGTGAGGCGCAGGTGGCCGCGCAGCTGACCCACGGCAACATCGCCCAGGTGTTCGACTTCGGAGAGGTGAACGGGCAGTACTTCATCGCCCTGGAGCTCGTTCAGGGCCAGCCCCTGTCCAAGGTGCTGCGCAAGGCGGCCAAGGCGGGCATGGGCTTCTTCCCCATTCCCCTGGCCCTGCACGTGGTCAGCAAGCTGTGCGACGGGCTGGACTATGCCCACCGCCACGTGGGCGAGGATGGCAAGCCGCTGGGCCTGGTGCACCGCGATGTGTCCCCGGACAACGTCCTCATCTCGTACGAGGGCGAAGTCAAAGTCATCGACTTCGGCATCGCCAAGGCCACCAGCGTGGTGGAGCAGAAGACGTCGCCGGGCGTGGTGAAGGGCAAGTACCCGTACTTCGCGCCCGAGCAGGCCCAGGGCCGGCAGGACCTGGACTCGCGCACCGACGTGTATGCCGCGGGCGTGGTGCTCTACGAGGCGGTGTGTGGCAAGCGGCCCTTCGAGGGCGAGTTCGTCACCGTGCTGCCGCGCATCCTGGCCAGCGACTTCGCGCCCCCCTCGCAGATCAACCCCGCCGTCGGCCCGGAGCTGGAGGAGATCATCTACCGGGCCATGGCGCCGAAGCGGGAGCAGCGCTACCCCACCGCCAAGGCGCTGAGCGACGATCTGGTGGAGCTGCTCTACCGCGACAACCCGCGCTTCACCCCCACGCTGCTGGCGCAGCTGCTCGCGCACCTGTTCACCGAGGAGCTCACCGCCGAGGGCCGCAAGGTGGAGCTGCCGCCCACGTTCTCCGAGCAGCTCGTCTCCTGGCAGAACCCGGGCCCGGGCGCGCGCACCTCTTCTCCGGGCAGCGGCCCGCGCACCCCCGGCAGCGGCCAGCGCACGCCCTCGGGCTCGGTGCGCAACGCCAACACCTCCCGCCCCGGCCGCACCTCCAGCTCGGGCGGCGTGCGCGTGGCGACCACGGGCTCGCGGCGCGTCAGCAGCGCCAACGTCCGGCGAAACACCAACCCCGGTGGGCCGGCTTCCAGCTCGAGCGGCGTGCGCAAGGCGCTGAACTCCTCGCCCGGGGCCGCGGCGCCGCCTCCGTCCGACGACGCGTCGGATCCGACGCCGCCGCAAGGCACCCCCCTGCCCCAGGCCGCGGAGGCGGACGCTCCCACCCGGCCCGCCATCCCCGCGGGGGATCGCGCCGCCGAGGTTCGCGCCGCCAACGTGAAGCAGGAGGCCGAACGCGCCGAGCGCTCTCAGCACCTGGTGCGCAACATCAGCCTGGGTGTCTTCGCGGTGGCCCTGGTGCTGGTCCTCTTCGTGCTGCTGCGCCCCGAGGAGGAGGCCCAGAGCGCTCCCACCCTCACCATCTGGGTCACCTCCAAGCCCGAGGGGGCCTCGGTTACCCTCAATGGCACCCCGGTGAAGGGCCAGACGCCCCTGTTCGTCTCGGGCTTCATCCTCAAGCAGGGCAACACCCTGGTGCTCACCGCGCCCGGCCACCTGGCGTGGACCCGGCGCTTTACCCCCGACACCGCCTCCGAGCCCCCCATCCACGCGGACCTCAAGTCCGCCACCACCGAGCCTGCCGCGCCCGCCCCGGGCGCCAAGCCTCCCGCCGTCGCCGAGGCGCCGGACGCGGGCCCCCCGCCGGACGCGGGCAGCGAAGCGCTGGCGGGCAGCGGCGGCACGAACACCCCCGCGCCCGAGGCCGGACGCCCGGAGTTCAACCAGGTCACCTACCCCACGCGGCTGCTGGTGCTGCGCACCGCGTACAACGCCGTGCCCATCCTCGAGTACCAGACGGCCAGCATGGAGCTGAACCCCGGCACCGCGTACTCCGTGCGCGCCGACGGCAGCGCGGCGTACACCGCCAAGAGCCCCGGCTCCAGCAGCGTGGCCTACTTCCTCGAGGGAGACCTGCCCGCGGACGAGGCCTTCGGCGTGCTCTCCGGCGCGGCGCGCACCATCAAGGGCGCCCGGCGCATTCACGTGTTCGCCTTCGACGAGAACGGGCTGGACGACAACCGCGGCTCCATCCGCGTGCAGTTCACCGAGTCCAAGTGGAAGCCGCCGCGCAACCTCGTGTTTGATCCACAGAAGCACGCGGTGCCCCTCAAGCCCGAGCACCAGATGGAGCTGCGCGGGCTCAACCCGAAGTCCACCTACCTGTTCACCGTGCGCGACGACTTCGCCGAGCTGTCGCCCGGGTCCAAGGGCCGCATCCGCCGCGTGCTGTGCATGGAGCGCAACTCCGCCTCCCTGGATGCCCGGCGCACCTACCGCATGCTCGAGGCCGGCAAGCGCTACCAGCTCGACGGCCTGGAGACGCTGCGCTGCACCTACCCGGACACCCAGCTGGGCAATAACCAGGGCGCCATCGAGGTGGACCTGGTCGACATCACCAACATGACGCGCAAGCAGCGCGACGAGTACATCCGCAACGCCAAGCGCACCGAGCGCTAGCGCCCCGGCTCGAGGCAGCCGGCCAGCCGAGCCCTCCGTGCGCCGCATGGGCTCCAGCCATGCTCCTGCCCTGGAGTGCGGTGTTCACTGGTTGCGCTCCCCTCCCGGGGTGGGATGCCTACCCTCTAAGCCATTCACCCAATCACTTGGAGTCACTCGATGACGCCTGTGCTGTCTTCGACCGGTCTCGTGCTGCACAACCTCGGCCTCGCCTCTGCTTTCGGCGGCTCCCTCTTCGGGAAGATCGCCCTCAACCCGGCCGTGAAGGTCATCTCCTCGAAGGAGGAGCGCGGACAGGTCACCAACCTGGCCTGGAACGGCTTCAACATCGTCAACGCTGTCTCGGTCGGCGCCTCGGCGCTCACCTGGCTCATCGGCCGCTGGAAGCTGACGGGCCGTGAGATCGACAGCACCACGCGCGCGCTGGTGATCAGCAAGGACGTGCTGCTGGGCGCCACCGTGGCGCTGGGGGCCGCCAACATCGCCAGCGGCATCTACCTGGCCAACCAGGCCCCCGAGGGCCGGGTCCCCGCCGAGACGGGCAATACGCCCACGGCGGAAACGCCCGAGGCCGCCGCGAAAGCGATGAAAGCCATCGACATCATGGGTATGATCAACCTTGTCTGCATGGCGGGTGTGATCGGCGTTACCGCTGTGCTGAACATGAGGGCCGGCGCCTCGAGCAAGTGGTCGCTGGTCGCCAGGTTCCTTCCGTAAGGGCCCTACAAGCGCCGCAAGGCGTCAGTCGGTTCGCTCAACAAGGACGGGAAAGGCACGTGGGCGCGGAGCCGAGGAGGGCACCGGGCCCACGGGTCTTTGTGGGCTCTGAAAAAAAAAGAAGCCGCACCCGGGAGAGGAGCCCCGAGTGCGGCCCGCATCCCGGTACGGAGGGGAACAACACCGGGATGCGTGAAACTGCCTCACACACATTCCCAGCCTAACGGCCCCCCCTGACAGCCGCCGTGCCGCCTGCTGCCCGGGCTTCCACACGGGCCTACATGGCCCCTGGTACTTCAGGGCCCCTGAACGCCGAAGCAGTCATCCACGCACTCGTCGAAGGACTCGGCGCAGGTGCGCGTCTCCACGCAAGCGGAGCACTCGCGGATCTTCTCCTCGTGCTCTTGATCCGCGGTGGAGGCCGCCTCGCACCGGTCGGCGCACGCCTCCACCTGAATGTCGTCCTCGATGCACTGCTGATAGCGCTGGCAGTAGGACCTGCAATCGCTGGTGCTGCAGCCGCTCAGCCCCAGCAGCAGCACGGCCGCGCCGAGTACCGCCGAAATCGTGGCTCTCATGAAGTTCCTCCGGAAGAGAGCACCTTACATGAGCCAGGCGGGGCGCTGGCACAATGCTGGTTGTCCCCTCACCCGCGGCGGGCGTTCGGCCCAGAACGTCAGCGGCATGCCCCCGGGGCGCTCAGGCTCCGCGCGGAGTGCTGCGCGCGGCCCGGCCCCGCGCTCCCAGCCCCCGCCGCGTGCGGCCGGTGCCCTGCGCCGCGGCGGGCGGAATGAGGATGCGCGCGTTGGAGTCCCCGCGCGCCACCGGGGCCTGGGCGGGCGCCCCCATGGGGGCCTGGGCTCCGCGGGCCTCCTCGCGGTAGCGGCCCGGAGGCACCCCGCGCACGCGGTGAAAAGTCCGGTTGAAGGCGAACTCCGAGGCGTAGCCCACGCGCTCGGCCACGGCGGCCAGGGGCTGATCACTCTCGCGCAGCAGGCGCGCGGCCACATCCATCCTCAGCCGGGTGAGGTACACGAGCGGCGACTCGCCCACCAGCTCCCGGAAGCGCCGCGCGAAGGTGGCGCGCGAGCAGGCCACCTCCGCCGACAGCGTGTCCAGCGTCCAGTCGCGCCGGGGCTCGGCGTGCATCAGCGCCAGCGCGCGGCCCACCTGCGGATCCCTCACCGCGCCCAGCCACCCGGCGCTGCCCTCGGGCTGCTGCTCCAGCCAGCCGCGGATGACTTGAATGAAGAGCACGTCCACCAGCCGCGCGGTGACGGTGACGGAGCCGGGGCCGGGCTGCGAGTACTCGGCCACCAGCAGCCGCAGCAGCGCCTCCATTGGCCCGGTGACGAGGCCCGCGGCCGCCGGAATGTGGATGAGCGGTGGCAGCAGCGACAGCAGCGGGTGCACGCCCTCCTGCTCGAAGCTGTAGGCGCCGCACAGCAGCACCGTGGAGGGGCCCTTGCCCTCCAGGCTCAGGTTCATGCCGTTGGCGCTCTGCGTCACCTGGCAGCGCTTGAGGATCTGCTCAAAGGGCAGCGGCGTCACGGTGGGGTCGCTGGTGAGGCTGTGCCCCGCGCCGTGGGGCAGCAGCACCACGTCTCCCTGGGCCAGGTGCAGGTGCGAGCCCCTGCTCTTGAGCCGCAGCCAGCACGAGCCGCGCGCGACGATGTGCAGCCCGGCCCGGGAGCCGGGCTCGAAGACCAGGCCCCAGGGGCTCGTCAGCTCCGAGCGGGCGAACACCGTGCCGCCAATGCGCGCGGCGGACAGCACATCGGCCAGGACATCCATCACATGGGGCGGAGGGCTCGACATTCGTGGGCCCGAGGCTAGCACGCACGCCGCGCGCGAAAAGAACGCCCCAGGTCCCCCATGAACGACACAAGCCCCGGCACCGGGAGACTGCTCCCAGCACCGGGGCCTGATCAACGAGGCGGAGCTACGCCCGGCTTACCTGTTCGCCAGGGCGGCCAGCTCCGAGAGGGGGGCGTGGGCGCCGTGGCCACCCGCCACGGTGTCCACCGCCAGGTTGTGCGTCTGGGTGATGGACTTGTGCAGCTCCTTGGCGCCGTTGCCAATCGCGCTGCCGCCGTTGCCCGGGTTGTAGAGGTCCGAGGAGAAGGCGAGCCTGTTGCCGGCGGCGGGCACGTAGAACAGCAGCGCGTCGGCCGCGTGCACCGTCTCCAGGGGGTAGGCGTGCACGGGGTTGGTGGCATCGGCCAGCACCACGTTGCCGCCCGCGGGCACCGTCATCACCGTGAGCGCCGCGGAGGGCTTGGCCGACAGCGGATCCGGGGCGATGGTGGACGGGTTGCGCAGAATCTGCCGGAAGTGGGCGGCGGTGGACTCGTGCACCAGCAGCTTGGCGCCCTCGGCCACGAAGGCGCGGATACCCGCGGTGTGGTCGTCGTGGTGGTGGGTGGCCAGCACGTGGGTGATGGGCTTGCCCTCGAACTTCGGCTCGGCCTTGATCCAGTCGATGATGGCCTTGCTGCGCTCGGGGTACAGCGGGGCCTCGACGATGACGACGCCGTTGGCCTGCTCGATGGCCAGCGTGTTGTGCGAGCTGCCACCCACGAACCACACGCCGGGGCTCAGCTCGGTGGGCACCACGGCCGTCTGCAGGCCGTCGAGCGGGATGCCGAACGAGGCGAACGTCATGTGGAACTGGTGGTTGGCCTCACCGCGCTTCGCGTCCGCCTCGTTGAACACCGGCGAGGCGGCGGCCGGGAACGCGAAGAGCGTGTCGGCCAGGGTGCCGTTGACGGTGACCGACTTGCGCGTCTCCTCATGCAGCAGGTGGCCGTTGACGGAGATGTAGACCTGCTTGGGGAACAGCGGCGTGCCGCTGCCCGTCACCTCCCAGCCCGAGTAGAACACCTCGATGGGGATGTCGCGGTGCAGGTGATCGTTCTCCAGCGTGACGAGCTTGGAGATCTTCCCCGTCTGCGAGTTGACGTAGAGGCTCAGCGGGTAGACCGGATCATTCACCACCAGCAGCTGGTGCAGGCTGCCATCGAGCACCGCCGGCCCGCCGTCCTTGGCGATGCTGGCGTTGGCCGCTACGTCCTTGAGGATGAGGTGGGGGTTGAGCAGCCGCTGCTGCCGGCGGATGGCCGCCGTGCGGTCCGCGAGCAGGTTGCCGCCGGGGGCGCCGAACAGGCTCTCGCTGCCGTCCAGGAAGCCGAGGTTGCCGCGGATGATCTCGGTGTAGTTCTGCGGGGCGTTGGCGTTGAAGATGTTGAGGGTGCGCTTGTGATTGATGCTCAGCCGGTCGCCCTTCACGTCATAGCGGACCTGGGTGCCGTCGTAGGTGCTGCCCAGCAGGAGATCCTCGGGCCTGTAGCCCTCGCCGGGGGCCCAGCGGCGGCCCGCGGTCTCCATCGCGAAGCCCTGCAGGTTCTGGATGGCGGCCTTGCCACCGATGCCCGCGAAGGCCTTGTCCATGGTGTTCAGCGCCGGGTCCACCGTGGCGGAGTTACCCGGGGTGCCCTGCTCACCCTGGGGGCCCTGGGGGCCCTGGGGGCCCGGGTCTCCTTCGCAGCCCATGGCGACGAGGGCGAAGCCAAGCGCGGCGGTGCGCATCGCGCGCAGCGGGGACCAGGGGGAACGGATCATGTTTCTCATGGGGTGAATCTCCCGGGGGGTTGGTTGAAGCGAGGCAGGTGTTGATTGCGGGGCCATGAGTAGCGCCCCACCTGCCCCGCGGGCCATGCCCGGGCGAATCATTGTTTTGTCCGTTCGTCTCACCCGGGTGTGTCACGCTCGCGCATCAGCGCACCCACCTGGCGCTGCTCGAGGTCCTCGCTGCGCTCAAGCCGCTCCATGACGGCGCGGCGGTCCTCGGGGGCGCCGCATGATCGACAGCAGCTGCTGGGGATCCTGCTCCTGAAACTGACGCGGGAGGTACATGGGGCCAGTGGAGCCCCACGCCTCCCGCGCCGTCAACCGGGGGCACTCGGGCGGCAAGTGTCAGAGATCCACTCCGTCTGGCCCTTCTCACCGTGCAGCACCGCCAGGAGCGCGCCATACTGAGGGCGATGGAGTTTAGCGAATACCTCGAACAGGTACGCAGCGAGGCTGAGGGCGATGCCTTCTTCCGCCTCCTCAAGTCGAATCTGGCCGCGGGGCACCGCGTGCAGCAGGTGTCCTTCGTTACCGCCGAGGGTAACCAGCCAGCGCGCTACCGGTTCCTGCTCGCCAGACTCGGCACACTGAGCACAGTGGAGGTGCCGGCTGGGCAAGAGGCCATCGAGCACTTCCTCGCACAGACACGGCAACAGCTCGCCTCCCGAGAGGACGAGGTGCAGCGCTGTCACCTCCGCCTGCGCAGGTCCCTCGAAGCGATCTCCCGGGTGCTGGGGAACGAGGCCGCGAGAGATGCGGCCCTGAGGGTGTCGCGTGAGGTAGGGGGGCCCGAGTCAGCACGGCTCGCGCTGGCAGCGGCGCAAGGCACCTCGAGCAGTGCGGTGCGGCTGGCCGCGGAGCGGTTACAGCGTGAGTTCGGCGCGCAGGTGCGGGAGCTCTACCTGGAGCGCGGCTACCCTCTCGACGAGGCAGGGCGCATCGTCGACGAGGGGCTGGCACGGCTCATCGAAGCTGGGTGAGGAACTCAGCGAAGCTCTCGCTCACCTTCTCCAGAGCGTTCACGTCCAGCTTCTCCGCGATGGGAAGTGCGGCGCCGCGCATGGTCTCCCGGTCCGGGTGCGCCATGCCATAGAGCAGATACTTGAGCTTCGCTCTGCCCGTTGCATCTCGTCCCAGCGTCTCGCTCTCTGCCTTGAAATCGTGTCCCCGCGCCAGGAGCAGCCACGTCTCAATCGACTGGACAGGCACCGCGAAGAGGTAGCGCAGCGCAGGCAGCCCGTGACGCGGCCAGGCGAGCGGTTCATGGATCCGAGCGGCCGTACGTAACTCACAAGCGCGGCAGCCCTTTACCGGCTCCTTGTGTGCTGGCACGTGCGTGGGAGCAGCGCCATCGTTGTCGATGGCGAACAACGCCCCATCCAGCCCCTGGTGGTACGCGTCCTTGGCGATGATGGGAGCCAGTCGGAGTGCGTTCGTCCAACCACCCCGTGCGAACCGGTACTGCTTTTCGCTTGGAACGACTGGAGCCCCCAGGATCCGCGAGAGCAGGACACGAAACACATCCTCATCGGTGTCGTCCTCGACACAGAAGGCGAGCTTCATCGGCCTGGCACGCCCCCAAGAACGCCCGAGTACCAGAGCTCACCCAGAGAAGCCCCCGCTAGCTCCCTGGCCCAGTCTGGGCGATCCGAGAGGCGGGTGACGTGCGTCCCTCTCTCATCACGATCGAAGATGAGGACGCTCTCGGGCGAGTCGCGGAACTCGTCCAGCAACGTTGGCGAGTGTGTTGTCAGCACCACCTGGACGCCTGACTTCGTCAGGCGAAGCATGTAGTCCACCAGATCACGCAGTCGGCGCGGGTGAATGCCTCTCTCGGGCTCCTCGAGCGCGAGGACACAGGGCGTCTCCGCCTTCATCTGCGCGGCGACCGTCATCCCGATGAAGAGCAGCAGTCCGTCCGACATATCCTCGGCACCGTAGACAGCGCCCCCTTTCTCCTCCACTCCAAGAACCTTGGTTCCAGGCTCTGGCCCCAGGCGAGTCACGACACGCTTCACGTCGTGCGCGGCGTTGCGCACCACCGCGTCAATCTCGTCTCGCAGGGAAGGGGACTCTCCCGCCAGCAAGTCCAGGACGGCAGCCACGTCTCGTCCATCGGGCCCCAGTTTCACGTTGGGCTGCACGACGGAGGGGGCCCGGAGTGCGGCGACCGAGAGATCGTGCACCGCCGAAGCTCCCAGCAAGTGGTCCAGCTTCTGCTGGTCCGGGGAAGGGGCTATCAGGATAAACCCCAGTTTTTCAGCGGCACCCTTATTGGAAGCCGCCGGCCTCTTCCCCTCACGAGGATCCGTGTATCGGCGACTGACACGCTCTCCGTCGAAGGTCGCGCTGACTGCTACTTCCAGCGGCCCCGTACCTCCCCGGGAGTAGACGGACCCTGGCCCACCGACAGCATCGACGGCTTCCTTGAAGCGGGTATTCCATCCTAGCGAAGGGTCAATGTGCGGCCGCTCGGCCTGCGTCAGCAGCTTCAGTACCGCGAGCGCGTTGGACTTTCCGCTGTTGTTCGCGCCCACCATCACCGTGATGCCCGGCGCCAGTGGGATCTTCACGTCCCGGAGGGTCTTGAAGTTCTTGACCTCGAGCTCCGTAATCAAAGCGTGCCCCCTCCCCCCGCCCTCTCCCGGAAGAGAGAGGGGGTTGGCTCACAGCCTCAGATGTCCAGGTTCTGCACGTCCAGGGCGTTCTTCTCGATGAACTCGCGGCGGGGCTCCACCGCCTCGCCCATCAGCAGGCTGAACACCTCGTCGCTCTCCACCGCGTCCTTGAGCTGCACCTGCAGCAGGGTGCGGGTGGTTGGGTTCATGGTCGTGTCCCAGAGCTGCTCCGGGTTCATCTCGCCCAGCCCCTTGTAGCGCTGCAGGCCCAGCCCCTTCTGCGCGTCCTTGCGCACCGCGGCCAGCACCTCCTGCACCGAGTACGCCGTCAGCTCGCCGCCCTCCAGCTTCACCGTGTACGGCGGCCGGCCCAGGCCGGTGAACGCGTCGCGCAGCCCCACCAGCTCCAGGTACTCCGGAGACGACAGGAAGGCGTGGTCCAGCACGCTCTCGCGCATGCTGCCGTTCACCTCGGTGCGGAACACCAGCTTCTTGGTGTGGTGCTCCGGATCATCGCGGCGCTCGTGCTTCACCCGGCCCAGCACGTCCGGCATGCGGGTGCGGAAGTAGGTGTACATCCGCTCCACCTGCGCGTTGAGCGCCTCCTCGTCCACCAGCGTGTCGGCCGTCACCCGGGCGGCCTGCACCAGCGCGTCCACCACTCGCGCGTCCCGGCGCTTGGCCTGCTTCTCCAGCTTCTCCTCGTAGGTGATGACCTTCTCGAGCAGCACCTTGAGCTCGCTGCCGCCCAGCTCTCCGGCCGACGTCACCACGCGCGAGTGCTCCGCGGCGATCTTCAGCAGGTAGTCGTTCAGCGCCCGCTCGTCCTTGACGTACATGTCCTTCTTGTTGCGCGTCACTTTGTAGAGCGGCGGCTGGGCGATGTAGAGGTAGCCCCGCTCGAGCAGCTCGCGCATCTGCCGGTAGAAGAACGTGAGCAGCAGCGTGCGGATGTGGCTGCCGTCCACGTCTGCGTCCGTCATCAGGATGATGCGGTGGTAGCGCGCCTTGTTCGGATCATAGTCCTCGGCGCCAATGCCCGTGCCCAGCGCGGTGATGAGCGTGATGATCTCCGCGCTCGTCAGCATCTTCTCGAAGCGCGCCTTCTCCACGTTCAGAATCTTGCCGCGCAGCGGCAGGATGGCCTGGTTGCGCCTGTCCCTTCCCTGCTTGGCGGAGCCACCTGCCGAATCACCCTCGACGATGTACAGCTCGCTCTCGCTGGGGTCCTTGCTCTGGCAGTCCGCCAGCTTGCCCGGCAGCGAGCCGCCATCCAGGATGCCCTTGCGCCGCACCGTCTCGCGCGCCTTGCGGGCGGCGATGCGCGCCCGGCACGCGTCGCCAATCTTCGCCACGACTTTCTTGCCGTTGGAGGGGTTCTCCTCCAGGTAGGTGGCCAGCTGCTCGTTGACCATCTGCTCCACGAGCCCCTTGATTTCGCTGTTGCCCAGCTTCGTCTTCGTCTGCCCCTCGAACTGGGGGTTGGGCAGCTTCACGGAGATGACGGCGGCCAGGCCCTCGCGGGCATCCTCGCCGGTGGGCGTCTCCTTCAGGTCCTTCCACAGCCCGCTCTTCTCCGCGTAGCTGTTCACCGTGCGGGTGAGCGCCGCCTTGAAGCCCGACAGGTGGCTGCCACCCTCGTGGGTGTTGATGTTGTTGGCGAAGGTGTAGATGCGCTCGTCGTAGCCATCGTTCCACTGCATGGCCAGCTCCAGCGACACCCCCTCCTTCTCGGTGCGGAAGTAGATGGGCTTGTCGTGCAGCGCCTGCTTGGACTTGTTGAGGTACTCCACGAACGAGCTGATGCCGCCCTCGAACTTGAAGTCGTGGTCCTTGTTGGTGCGCTCGTCCCGGATGACGATGTGCAGCCCGGCGTTGAGGAACGCCAGCTCGCGCAGGCGCTGGCTGAGCGTCTCGAAGTCGAAGTCAGCGACCTCCATCACCTGGTTGTCCGGCTTGAACCACACCAGCGTGCCGCGCTTGTCGGTGGTGCCCACCTCCTGCACCTTGCCCGTGGCGATGCCGCGCGCGTAGTTCTGCTCGTACACCTTGCCGTTGCGCTGAATGCGCACCTTGAGCCACTCGGACAGGAAGTTCACGCACGTGACGCCTACCCCGTGCAGACCGCCCGAGACTTTGTAGGCCCCGTTGCCGAACTTGCTGCCGGCGTGCAGCTCCGTCAGCACCACGTCCACCGTGTCCTTGTCCTTGAACTTGGGGTCCGGGTGCGGGCCCACGGGGATGCCGCGCCCGTTGTCCTGCACGCTCAGGCTGCCATCCACGTGGATGATGACTTCGATGTCCGTGCAGTAGCCCGCCAGCGCCTCATCCACCGCGTTGTCCACCACCTCGTAGACGAGCTTGTGCAGCCCGTACGTCATGGTGTCGCCGATGTACATGCCGGGGCGCTTGCGGACGGCCTCCCGGCCCTCCAGCTTGGTGATGCTCTCTGCCCCATACTCCATGGGCGGCGGTACCGGTGCGGCACCGGTCGCGGGGGTGTTTTCCATGCGAGATTTTTCCTTGGAAAAGCCGCCTTCCGGCAGCCTTGGATCAGAGGGTTGTGCCTATCATTTCGAGGCACCCCGGACAAGGTTAACGAGCAGGTGCAAGATAGCGGAAAGATTCAGAAAAGTTGCTCGTTCGACTGCCCGGTAGGTGGGCATTGAAAACGGTCTTCTCTTCACGCCATCTCAGGCGTCGTACCGGGCCGGGGGAACCCGCTCCTCCAGCGCGGAGACCAGTTCATCGAAAACAGCTTTGCGGGGGAAGAGATGCCGCGTCACCAGCACTCTTCCCTGTTCCTGGAGGAAGAGCCCTAGCACGTCCCCCTTGCGGCCAAGCCGGCGCACGGAGGCGATCTGTCCCCACATCAACTCCAGGGGTTGGGAGTTGCTGAAGGGGCGCGCCACGCGCAGGCCCATGGGCCCCAGCGTCACCCCCCACTCGGGCCGTGGGCGCAGCCGGTGAAACGCGTAGAGAAAAACGAACATCAACCCGGCAGAGAGCCCGGCGCGGGCCTCGCCATAGGGCTCTGCATCTTGTTGCGCGGCCGCCAGGGCCCAGGCGGTGAGCACCGCGAGCACGCAGGCGCCCAGGAACAGGGCAATTCGGGTGGGGCGGGGGTTGAAGGCGAAGAAGCGCGGGTCCATGCGTGAGGCTCCCCCTTCACCCTAGCCGCCCGGCCCTGGGGCGAGGGGACTTTCCGCGCGGAACCTGTTCTCTGGCAACAGCGCCCGGCCTACCCTGTCACCCGTGACGGATGCCGAGCTCGCCGCGCGCCTTCGCGCCAACCTGGTGGCCTACAAGCTGTTCCAGTCCGAGCGGGGCACCCTGCGCGCGCTGTCGCGGCCGGGGGCCTGGGCCTTCGCCATCGCGGAGCAGCCCGACATGCCGCACCCCCAGCAGGTGTTCTTCACGGACACCGGCTCGCTGCGCGCGGCGCTGCCCGAAATCGAAGCCTTCTACCGGGGCCTGGGCGTGCGCTTCTGGCGCGTGCAGGTGCCGCAAGGGGACACCGCCACCGCGCGCCTGATGCAACAGGCGGGCTATGAGCCCCGGCAGCAGGTGCCCGCCATGGGCTTGAGCCTCACCGGTGCGCCGCTGCAAGCGCCGAGGCTGACGCCCGAGCCGCTGGAGACGCTGCGCGAGCTGGTGCTGCTCAACGCCCAGGAGTCCGGCCCCCTCGTGCGCATTCCCATCCTGCCCTGGCACTCGGAGCCTCAGCCCTCGATGCACCTGCTGGGGTTGCGCGAGGGGGGCCAGCTGCTCTCGGGCGGCATGGCGTATGACGCGGGAGACACCACGGCCATCTACCTGATGGCCACCGCCTCCTCGGCGCGCGGCCGGGGGCTGGCCTCCGACGTGATGCGCGGCCTGCTGCTGGCGGCGCGGGCGCGGGGCCTGGCCGCCGCCGTGCTCCAGTCCACGCCCGTGGGCCACGGCCTCTACCGGCGCCTGGGCTTCAAGGACCTGGAGCTGTGGACCAGCTGGGTACGCCCGGTGAATTGAGCCTGCACACTTGCTTCCCTGGCCTACCGGGCAGGCAGCCCGGCCTTGCTCTCCTGGAGATTGTTCATTCCATAATGCAAGCCCTCCAGGGCTCCTTAATAGAGGGGAGAAATCTCCTTACCGTGCTGACCTTGCTCACTCCTCCCACCACGACCGACGCCCTGTCCGCGCTGCTGCAGCGCTACCTCGAAGCCCAGCTGCGAGGTGACCGCCGCGAGGCGCTGCGCCTGCTGGTGGATGAAGGCCTGCTGCAGGGCGTTCCCCTGCAGGACATTCACCTCAAGGTCATCCAGCCGGCCCAGTACGAGATTGGCCGGCTGTGGCAGGAGAACCGCATCTCTGTCGCACAGGAGCACCTGGCCACCGCCATCTCCCAGCTGGCGCTCTCACACCTGTACCGCCACCTGCCCAGGGATCCCTCCAACGGCAAGGTCATCATGCTCTCGTGCGTGGCGGGCGAGATGCACGAGGTGGGCGCGCGCATGGCCAGCGACTTTTTGGAGATGGCCGGCTTCGACGTGCGCTTCCTGGGCGCCAACGTGCCCACCGAGCACCTGGCGCGCATGGTGCTCGAGCAGCGGCCGGATCTGCTCGCGCTCTCGGTGACGATGACCTACCACCTGCCCGCCCTGCGCGAGGCCGTGCAGCAGGTGCGCGCGGTGGCGCCCACGCTGCCCATCGCCGTGGGCGGGCTGGCCTTCTCATGGGCCCAGGGCCTGGACCAGGAGCTCGGCGTCTCCTTCCATGGAAGGGACGCGCGAGAGCTGGTCGCCTCGGCTTGCAGAACACTCGGAGTTTAAGTCAGGACAGCCTCATGGAGCCTCTTAGCCGTCAGCTCGAGTCCCGCGCGGACCGCCTCGCCCATGCCTCCGTGGAGTGGATGTACCAGGACCCCTTCTGGGAGGCGCGCTATGGCGCCGAGCGCGTGCGCCGCTTTGGCTCGGAGGATGCGCACTTCCACGTGCGCTACCTGGTGCAGGCGCTGGCCGAGTCCCGCCCCTCGGTGCTCGAGGGCTACGCGGCGTGGCTGCGCACGCTGCTCGTCTCGCGCGGCATGTGCACGCTGCACCTGGACCAGAACTTCGCCGGGCTCCAGGCCGCGCTGGCCTCCGAGGGCTTCGGCCCGGACAGCCCCGCTCAGAGCTACGTCCAGGCCGCCCGTGCCGCACTGCACTATCCCCCGGGCCCCGCGCGCACCGTGCAGGACCTGGCCCCCCAGATAGCGCACCGCGCCGTGCAGGAGCTGGGCGATGACGCACCGCCCTCGCTCCACGCCCGGCTGGAGGAAGAGCTCTTGCTGCACCTGTCCTACCTGGCGGACGCCCTGGGCACCGGCCGCGCGGAGCTCTTCACTCACCATGTGCGCTGGTACATGGACTTCTGGTCACGCCGCGAGCTGGGGGCGCTCACCTTCCCCCGGCTGCTCTCGGCCCTGGAGTCCGCGCTCGCCAGCAGCCTGTCGGACCATGATGAGGTAAAAGCCGTCTTCGCCGCGGCGTATCGACCTTACGAGGATGCTTCATGACGAAGTCCCCCCTGCCCGAGCGCGAATTTCATGCGCTCAGCCGCGAGGTGGCGCTCGTCTGCGACACCTCTGGCACCATCACCTGGACCGATGAGCGGGCCCAGCAGCTGCTGTGCGCCGAGGTGGGCCAGCCCCTGCGCTCCCTGGCGGCGCAGGGCACCGAGGAGAAGGTGGACCGCTTGTTGTCGCAGGCGCGCGAGGAGCGCGTGGAGCGCTGGGAGCTGATCCTCTGCCGCCAGGGCGCCAACCCCAGCACCTTCGCCTTCAACGCCAAGCCTCACGACGGCCAGCTCTTGCTGGTGGGCAGCCTGGTGCCCGGCGACTACGCCTCGGCGCTCAGCCAGGTGGGCTCCACCATGAGTGAGCTGGCCGTGCTGCACCGCGAGACGGAGCGCCAGCAGCGCGAGCTGCTGCGGCGCGCCAACGAGCTGATGCGCCTCAACCGCGAGCTGGAGGAGTCCAACCGCGGCGTGCGCAGCCTCCATGCCGCCCTGGACGAGAAGGCCGAGAGCCTGCAGCGCGCCTCCGACGTGAAGACCCGCGTGGTGGCCAACGTCAGCCACGAGTTCCGCACCCCGCTGCACTCCATCCTCGGCCTGTCCAAGGTCCTGCTCAACCCGCTCAACGGCCCGCTCAGCCACGAGCAGGAGAAGCAGGTGCACTTCATCCGCACCTCGGCCGAGGCGCTGTACGAGCTGGTGAATGACTTGCTGGATTTGTCCAAGGCCGAGGTGGGCAAGTCGGTGCTGCGCCACACCCGCTTCAAGGCCGGCGAGTTCATGATCGCGCTGCGCGGCATGATGCGGCCGCTGCTGCCCGCCGAGAGCACCGTGGAGCTCGTCTTCCCCGAGGCGCCCGAGGGCCTGGAGCTGGAGACGGACGAGGCCAAGCTCAGCCAGGTGCTGCGCAACCTGGTCTCCAACGCGGTGAAGTTCACCGAGCGCGGCACCGTCACCGTCAGCGCCGCTCAGGGCCCGCGCGACACCGTGTGCTTCACCGTGAAGGACACCGGCATCGGCGTGCCCCCCGAGTACCAGGAGCGCATCTTCGAGGAGTTCGTCCAGGTGGACACCCCCCTGCACAAGAAGGTGAAGGGCACCGGCCTGGGCCTGCCGCTGGCGCGGCGCCTCTCGGAGATGATGGGCGGCACGCTCACCTTGCAGAGCATCCCGGGCGAGGGCTCCACCTTCACCGTCACCCTGCCCCGCGTGCACCCCGAGGTGAAGGAGATGGCGGGGCTCACCGAGCGCAGCAGCCACCTGGACCCGGTGCGCGCCCCCGTGCTGGTGCTCGAGGACGACCGGCAGACGCTGTTTCTCTACGAGAAGTACCTGGAGCGCTCGGGCTTCCAGGTGCTGCCGGTGCGCACCGTGGAGGACGCGCGCCGCACCCTGCAGCGCGTGCGCCCCGCCGCCATGGTGCTGGACGTGATGCTCGAGGGGGAGACGAGCTGGAACTTCCTGGCCGAGATGAAGACCAGAGAGGACACCCGCGACATCCCCATCCTCGTCGTCACCATCACCGACCGCGAGCAGAAGGCGCGCGCCCTGGGCGCCGACGAGTTCTGGCTCAAGCCGGTGGACGCCACCCAATTGTTGCGAAAGCTGGGGGACCTGGCCAATCGCGGGCCCGTCGAGCGCATCCTCATCATCGATGATGACGAGGTGCACCGGTACCTGCTCAAGCAGCTGCTCAAGGACACTTCCTACGCCCTGCTGGAGGCCGAGGGTGGCCGCGACGCCATCAAGCTGGCGCGGGAGAAGTCCCCTCACCTCATCTTCCTGGACTTCCTGCTTCGCGACATGACGGCGTTCGACGTCCTGGACGCGCTGAAGGCGGATCCGCGCACGCGTGAGATTCCCGTCATCCTGCAGACCTCGCACGAGCTGAAGGAGGACGAGCGCACCCGGCTGGCCAGCGAGACGGCCGCCATCCTGGCCAAGCACACCTTGAGCCGCGAGGTGGCCATCTCGCGCATCCGCGACGCCCTGTCCAAGGCGGGCCTGGGCTCCAGAATCGAGGAGCGGGAGGTGCGCCGTGGTTGAGCCTCGCAACGCCACCATCCTCAACGTCAACGACGACGACGCCAGCCGCTATATGGTGACGCGCATCCTGGAGATGTCCGGCCACCGCGTCATCGAAGCGTCCAACGGCGGCGACGCCCTGCGCCTGGCGGCCGAGCTGCGCCCGGAGCTCGTCGTGCTGGACGTACGGCTGCCGGACATCAGCGGCTATGAAGTGGCCGCGCGCCTGCGCTCGCGCCCGGAGACGGCCTCCATCTCGGTGATGCACACCTCGGCCACCTTCGTCACCGCGGACAAGCGCGTGCAGGGCCTGGACAGCGGCGCGGACGCCTACCTCACCGAGCCCTTCGAGCCCGCCGAGCTGCTCGCCACGGTGAAGAGCCTCTTGCGCCTGCGCCACGCCGAGCGCGAGCTGCGCCAGCGCGCCGACCAGCTCGCCGAGGCCGACCGCCGCAAGGACGAGTTCCTCGCCATGCTCGCCCACGAGCTGCGCAACCCCCTGGCCGCCATCATGACGGCCATCGGCATCCTCGAGCGCAAGCCCAGCGACGACCCGAAGGAAGCGCGCATGCGCTCCATCATCAACCGGCAGACGCACCACCTGGCCCGCCTGGTGGATGACCTGCTGGACGTCAGCCGCATCACCCGCGGCAAGGTGGAGCTGCGCCGCGTGCGCATGGACCTGAGCGACATGCTGCGCCAGGTGCTCACGCTCATGCGCCCGGTGGCCGAGAGCCGCGAGCTGAAGCTGGAGGTCTCCATCCCCGGCCACCCGCTGTGGATGGAGGCGGACACCACCCGCCTGGAGCAGGTGTTCACCAACCTGGTGGACAACGCCGCCAAGTACACGGACGCCGGCGGCACCGTGCGCGTCGAGGCCTTCCAGGAGGGCGTCGATGGCGGCGCCCGCGCGGTGGTGCGCATCACCGATACGGGCATCGGCATTCCGGCGCACAAGCTGTCCACCATCTTCGAGCTGTTCGCCCAGGCGGACGAGTCGCTGGAGCGCTCACGCGGAGGGCTCGGCATTGGGCTGACGCTGGTGCGCAACCTGGTGGAGATGCACGGCGGCGTCGTCTACGCCACCAGCGGCGGCAGCGGCCAGGGCAGCGAGTTCGTGGTGAAGCTGCCCCTGCTGGCGCCCATGCCCACGCTGGTCAGCGTCAGCCGCTTCTCCCAGGAGCGCCCGCGCCACCGCCGCATCCTGCTGGTCGAGGACAACTCGGACGCGCGCCAGGCGCTCAAGGACTTGCTGGAGCTGTGGGGCCACCAGGTGCACGTGGCGCACGACGGTCTGGGCGGCGTGGCGCTGGCGCTGCAGGACCCGCCCGAGCTGGCCCTGGTGGACATTGGCCTGCCCGGGCTGGACGGCTACCGCGTGGCCCAGGAGCTGCGCGCCCGCGTGGGCCAGGGCATCCGCCTGGTGGCCATCACCGGCTACGGCGGGCCCGAGGACCGGTACAAGGCGCTGCAGGCGGGGTTCGACCACCACCTGGTCAAGCCCGTGAAGCCGGACGAGCTGGACCGGCTCCTCACCGAGCTGTGAGCGGTGTTGGCGCGCGGCCTCAGCGCCGCAGCAGCGCCTTGGCCACCAGCCCCAGCAGCTTGATGTGCGCCGACTCCAGCTGGCGCAGGCTGCGCAGCAGCCGCCGAATCTCCGGCTTCTCCGTGGGCGCCGCGGGCGGCTCGGCCGCGCGCGTGGTGGGGGTGTGCTGGGACAGGCCCAGCAGCTCATCGGAAGAGACGTTCAGCTCGTGGCACAGCTTCAGCAGTGTCTGGACGCTGGGGAGCATTCCGCCGCGCTCGAGCCGCCCGTACACCTCCGTCGCCACGTCGATACGCTCTGCCACGTCCGCTTGCGTGAGCTCCAGGCGCATCCGGGCGGAACGCGCCGCAGCGCCGATTGTCGTCGCGAGTTTTTTGTCCATGCTTACTTGCCCGACCCCAAAGGTGCGGTTGACGGCTTAGGACGTATGGAGGCAGACGCACAGAACTTGCCGGGTAGATCCGTGCGTCTTCACCTGGCAGGTCGCGAACTTGAACAGGATGGCGCACCCAGACGTAGGGTCGTCTCAGGAGATGTGTCACGTCGGGTAGGGTGCTCCTACGGGATAGGACACACGCCCCGGGTTCTTCCGAGCCGCGCGTTTCCCTCGGGGACCGAGCGGTTTTCGTGCGCCGCGAGCGCGGCGCCCAACCTGCTGGGCTTGATCGCGCGGGGTGCTTCGCGAGGTGGCTTCGCCACGCGTCCAGGTTGGGTTCACGCTAATCAAAACCGCTGATCCAACCCGTCAGGTTCCGACGGATCCGCGAACGAGCGGCTCTGAGTCCATCATCGCTCTCCGTCAGAAGCGCGACGGCCCCGGCAGGAAGTGCCCCACAAGGAGGCAGCCGAGCACCCGCGCGAGCCCAGAGTGCCCTAGGCTGTGGGTGATGGCGCTGGCCCTTGGACGTCACAGCCTGCTCATGAAGTTGTACATCGCGATGGGGGTGGTGACGTTGCCACTGCTCCTGTTGCATCCGTTGTACGTGCTGCCCACCGTGCGCAGCCAGCTGCACAAGGACCGCCTGCGCACGATGCAGCAGGTGGTGGAGACGGCGCACGGGGTGCTCGTGCACTACGAGGAGCGCGTGCGCCGGGGCGAGCTGACCACCGCCCAGGCCCAGAGCCAGGCGGCGCGGCTGCTGCAGGGCATGCGCTATGACGGCAACGAATACTTCTGGGTGAGTGATCTCGAGCCCCGGCTGGTGATGCACCCGCACCTGCCCAAGATGGTGGGCACCAGCGTGAAGGACTACCTGGACGCGCGCGACAAGGCCGTGTTCGTGGACATCGCCGAGCTGGCGCGCAAGCAGGGCGCGGGCAGCCTCGAGTACTACGCCACGCGCCCGGGAGAGACGGAGACGCAGCTCAAGCAGTCCTACGTGAAGCTGTTCGCCCCCTGGGGCTGGGTGGTGGGCACGGGCATCTACGTGCAGGACATCAACTCTGAAGTCCAGGTGCTGCAGAAGCGCCTGGTGTTCGCGGTGCTGGCGGCGCTGGGGCTGGTGGGGCTGGTGGGGCTGGCCTTCTCGCGCCGGGTGGTGCACCCGGTGCGCGCGCTGGCGGACGCGGCGCACCGCGTGGCCCGGGGAGACCTGGGCTTCAAGGTGCCCGTCACCTCCACGGACGAGGTGGGCCGGCTGGGCGAGGCCTTCAACACCATGGTGTCCGGCATCCGCGAGACGGTGCACGGCATCGCGGACGTGGCGGTGTCCACGGTGGCGGACGCGGACCGCATCCGCCACTCGGCGGACATCCTCTCGCAGGCCACGCGCGAGCAGAGCGAGCAGCTGCAGCGGCTGGCGGACGCGGTGCAGGACATGAGCCGGGACCTGTCCCACGGCGCGCAGCGGGCGCTGAACACGGCCGAGTCGGCGGCGAAGAATGGGCGCGTGGCGCAAGAGGGCGGCGAGACGGTGGAGCACGCCTCGCAGAAGATCTCCGAGATCGTCCAGGTGGTGCAGCGCTCGGCCCAGATGGTGGCGCGGCTTCAGGCCTCCAGCGAGGTGGTGTCTCAGATGCTGCGGCTCATCCAGGACGTGTCCAACGAGACGAACATCCTGGCGGTGAACACGGCCATCGAGGCGGCGCGCGCGGGCGAGCATGGCAAGGGCTTCAGCGTGGTGGCCAGCGAGGTGCGCAAGCTGGCGCACCGCTCGCGCGAGGCGGTGCAGCAGATCGAATTCCTGCTCAAGCAGAACCACGAGGACACCAGCGCCACCGCCACGCTGATGCGCCAGGGCACGCTCAAGGTGGAGGAGGGCATGCGCCTGTCCTCGGCCACCGGCGAGGCGCTGTCGCGCATCGTCACGGGCGTGCGCGAGATTTATACGAAGGTGGGCGACATGGCCAACGAGGGCACGCGCCAGAGCACCGCGGGCGAGAACATCGCCGAGCGCATCAAGTCGCTGTCCATCAACTCGCTGGAGGCGGTGGCGGGCGTGGAGCAGATCGCCCAGGCGGTGGTGGACCTGCACGCGCAGGCCAAGCAGCTGCGCGCGCTGGCCGAGCGCTTCTCCACCCAGCACCTGCGAGAGCGCCCGTAAGGCTCACGCGCTGCCGTGGCGTGAGGCCAGCGCCCGCCGGTCCACCTTTCCCGCGGCGGTGCGCGGCAGGGCCTCCACGAAGCGCACCGTCCTGGGCGTCTTGTAGCGGGCCAGCCGTCCCTGGCAGTACGCCAGCAGCTGCTCGGCGGTGGGAGCGGTGCCCGCGCGCGGGACGACGAGCGCCCGGGGAACCTCGCCCCACTTCGGATCCGGCACGCCGATGACGGCCACCTCGGCCACCTCGGGGTGGCCCGCCATCACCCCCTCCACTTCGGCCGGATAGATGTTCTCTCCGCCCGAGATGATGAGGTCCTTCACCCGGCCGACGATGCGGTAGCACCCGTCCGCGTCGCGCTCGGCCAGGTCTCCGGTGTGGAGCCAGCCTCCGGCCAGCGTCTTCGCGCTCTCCTCGGGCCGGCGCCAGTAGCCCGCGCACACGTGAGGCCCACGGATGAGCAGCTCGCCCACGTCCCCCTCGCCCTCCAGCCGCATCTCCACATGGAACAGCGGCACGCCCACGGCGCCCGGCTTGCGCCGCACCTGGCTGGCGGGGAGCCAGAAGTTGTTGGGCCCTGCCTCCGTGAGCCCGTAGCCCGTCTTGAAGTCCACGCCGCGCGAGAAGAAGCGCTCGAAGACAGGAGCGGGGCACGGCGCGCCGCCGCTGATGAGCAGCTTCAGGCCCGAGAAGTCCACCGCGTCGAAGCGCGGGTGGCGCTGCATCTCGATGAACATGGTGGGCACGCCGAACACCAGATTGACTTCGCGGCGCTGCACCAGGTCGAACACCTGCTCCACGTCGAAGCCCCGGCACACCACGGACGCGCCGCCCGCGTACACCAGCGGGGTGGTGAAGACGTTGAGCCCGCCGGTGTGAAACAGCGGCGCGTTGAGCAGGGCCACGTCCTCCGCGTCCAGGCCCCAGCTCACCACGGTGTTGGCCGCGTTGGCGGTGATGGAGCCGTACGTGAGGATGGCGGCCTTGGGCAGCCCCGTGCTGCCGCCCGTGTAACAGAGCACCCACGGGTCCTCCGCCTCCAGCTCCACCGGGGGCAGCGGCCCCTCGGGCAGGGCCTCGCGGGCGTCGAAGAGCACATCCGTGGCGGGCCGCGCGGGCGAGTCCACCAGCGCCACCACGTGGCGCACGCTGGGAGCGTGGGCGCGCACGGCCTCGAGCTGGCTCTGAAAGTCCGGCCCGTACACGAGCACCCCGGGCTCGGCATCGGCCAGCAGCCCCTTGAGCTCCTCGGCGCTCAGCCGCCAGTTGAGCGGCTGGAGGATGGCGCCCAGCTTGGCGCAGGCGAAGAGCAGGTCCAGGTACTCCACGCAGTTCATCGCCAGCACGGCGACGCGGTCCCCGCGCCTCACCCCCAGCGTCTCATGCAGCAGGCGGGCGGTGCGGTGGGCGGCGGCGTTCCACTCACGGAAGGTGATGCGGCGCTCACCCCGGGTGGCATCAATCAGGGCCACGCGATCGGGCGAGAGCTGAGCGCGGCGGGCAAGCCAGTCATGAACGATGGGCATGTGAGCGGAGGGTAGAAGTTCGGCCCGGCATGCTCCACCATGCCCGGCGAAGAGGGAGGGTTATGGGAGAACTGTCTGAGAAGTGCGCGGTGGTGACGGGAGCGGCCAACGGCATTGGCCTGGCGGTGGCCCAGGCGCTGAGCGCGCAGGGCGCGCGGGTGCTGGTGGCGGACATCGACGAGCAGAAGGGCCAGGCCGTGGCGCTGAGCCTGCCAGGCGCGCTGTTCCAGCGGGCGGACATGGCCTCGCGCGAGGACTGCCGCGCGCTGATCGCCCGGGCGGAGCAGGAGTGGGGGCGGCTGGACATCCTGGTGAACAACGCCGGGCTGCAGCACGTGTCGCCGGTGGAGGAGTTCCCGGAGGATCGCTGGGAGCACATGCTGCGGGTGATGCTCATCGGCCCGTTCCTGCTGACGAAGTACGCGCTGCCCTTGATGTACGCGCGGGGCTGGGGACGCATCATCAACATGTCCTCGCTGCACGGGCTGGTGGCTTCGCCCTACAAGTCCGCCTACATCTCGGCGAAGCACGGGTTGATGGGGCTGACGAAGACGGTGGCGCTGGAGTCGGCGGAGAAGGGCGTGACGGTGAACGCGGTGTGCCCGGCCTACGTGCGCACGCCGCTGGTGGAGAAGCAGATCGCCGACCAGGCGCGGGTGCACGGCATCTCGGAGAACGAAGTCATCGAGAAGATCATGCTGGCCCCAGCAGCGGTGAAGCGGCTGCTGGAGCCCGGCGAGGTCGCCGCCTACGTGACGTTCCTCTGCTCCGAGGCGGCCCGGGGCATCACCGGAGCCGCCCAGGTCATCGACGGAGGCTGGACGGCGCGCTGAGCCGGCGCCTACAGCACCAGGCGCAGCGTGAAGAAGTACGAGGCGTCGATCTCGTCATCGACGCCCGTCTGCGTCTTCTTGTAGCGGGCGTAGCGCGCCCCCGCGGCCACATCATCGGTGACCCAGTACGTGCCACCGATGTTGAGGTACGTCTGCACGGTATGGGTCTGCCGCTCGGTGGCGGGGTTGCCGCCGGTGGGGGCAACGAAGGTGGGCGAGCGATCCGACACGCGCGAGAGCTGGAAGCCCACGCCCGAGCGGCCCTTCACGTTCACGTCCATGCCGGCGGAGAAGGTGTTGGCCCGGTAGTGCGTCTCCAGCAGCGTGTCGCCGAAGCCCGGCGCGCTGTTGGTCACGTCGTTCTCCACCCGCGCGTAGTTGACGAAGGGGGTGAACAGCAGCGGCAGGCCCAGGTTGGCGCGCAGCTTCAGCATCGCGTTGCCGCGCACGTTGTAGCCCTTGATGCGCGGATCCGTGCGCGCGTTGGCCTGGTAGTTCACATCGAACGTCTGGAACATCGCCTTGGCCTCGAACAGCTCATGCGCGTACGTGAGCGACGGGCTGATCATCTGGAAGTGCAGGTCGTCATCGGGCTGGCCGGTGCGGAAGTTGCCCAGGGGCCGCTCCCACAAGCGGCTGCCACCACCGAAGGTGCCACCCACCTGGAACGAGGACGAGGTGCTCAGCGGGTTGGCGGCGGTGTAGCTCATGCCCGCGCGCAGCCCCTTCCACGCGTACGAGGCCTGGAGGCCCTGCCCGCGGTTGAAGCCGCTGTAGAGCAGCGGATCGCGCGTGTACTTGTCGGCCAGCAGCGTGTCGGCCATGTGGGTGGACAGGAAGTCCACGCTGGCCGGATCCAGGATGATGCCGGCCTCCACGGAGGCGCCCCAGCGCTGCAGCCGGATGATCTGATCTCGCACGCTCAGCGAAGCGGTGCCCTCCCAGATGCCCGAGCCGTGCGCGCGGATGTTGCGCTCGAACTCGCTGCGGAACGTCACGTACTCGCCCAGCTTGCCCTCGAAGCCGAAGCGCGTGAGCGCCAGCGTCGTGGCGCGGCTCTCGCGGTTGCGGTTCAGCGTCTGGATGAGGTTCTCCACGTGGAGCCCGCCGGCGATGGCCAGAATGGGCTTGACGTAGAAGGTGTCATCTCCCAGCGCGATGCGCGGCCGGGTAGGCGGCGGGGGCGGGGGCGTGAGCAGCTCCGAAGTGCCCGCGCGAATCTCGGGCTGAGGGCTGACCTGAGCGGCCGGCTTCGTGGCATCCGAAACGCCGTTGCCGCCCTCGTTGCCTGCCTGCTCCTGCGAGGCGGGAGCCGCGGCCGGGCTCTGCTCCACCGCCTGGGCCCACGCCGGAGCCGTCCACAGGGCCACTACGACGAACACTGAGAGTTGCTTCATGGAGTCGTGCCTACGCATGAGAGGTGAGGAAATGAAACGGGGCCTCGGCCGCTCGTGCGTGCCGGGCCCCGTCGGGGTGAAGAGGTGTTACTGCGCCAGGTACTGCATCACCAGGCCCATGCCCGCCTCGGAGCGCATCGAGCCGAAGTGGTTGGCGATGAAGCCCTTGTTGAAGTAGCCGCTGGTGTCGTAGTCGTTGAGCGTCGTCAGCTTGTTGGTGACGCACCCATCCATGTCCAGGCGCGAGGCGGCCTCGGAGACATAGAGGTCCTGGTAGTTCTTGCCCTGCTCCTTATCGGTCATGGTGATGGTGTAGTACTTCACCACGTTGCCACCGCACTGGCCCGTCTTGCCGAAGGCATAGTCGCCGTCCGCGCACGGCGTGCTGAACAGGTCCAGCGGGCCGTTGAGCGGCTTGGCGAAGTACGTCTGCACGTAGTTGGAGCGGCTGCCCATCTCGCAGACGATGGTGCCGCGCATCGTCTCGTTCGGGCCGCACAGCACGTACGGCGGATCATACGTGGACACGCCGTGGTTGGCGCCCGAGCCCAGGATGACGTGGCTCACGCGGGTGAACGGGTTGATGGAGTCCGGCTTGCTCTGCGCGTGCTCCACGTACATGCGGCGCAGCGCATCGCGCGCCACGGTGACACCCAGCGAGTGCCCCACCAGCGCCACCTTGCGGTCCGGGTGGTTCTTCATCACCGCCTTGAGCAGCCCCTGGAGGATAGGGGTGGCCCAGCCATGGTCGATGTTGCCCGCGGCGTTGTACCGGGTGTTGTCGGACGTCGGATCGATGTTGGTGACGAGGTCCGTACGGAAGTCCACCGCGATGACGCGGTAGCGCGCGGCGATGAGCTTGTCGGCCAGCTGCTCGCGCGCGACGGTGTCCGGGGTGAACTGCACCTGCTCGAGCGCGGTGTTGGGCGGCGTGCCCGGAGGCAGCAGGAACTTCTCCCAGGTATGCGGGCGCGTGGAGTTGCCGTGCACCAGGATGATGATCGGCTTGGAGGTGTCCTCGTTGCCCTGGGTGTACTCCTTGGCCGCGCAGGCGTAGCCATCGATCTTCGCCTTGTCCCCGTCGATGAAGCCGGTGGCGGCGTTGGGGCCACCGAAGGCCGTGGCGCCCGTCCACTTGCCGTCGTTGTTGCCGTCCTTGTACGGCGTGGTGCCCGCCGCGTTCGTCTTGTCGTAGTACAGGTTCGTCGCGTCGCAGCCCGGGTGGTTCGTCAGCGGGCGGTAGCGGCCGTCATAGTCCCGGTAGTTCGACTGGTTCTGCGGCACCAGCGTGGTGATCTCCGCCATCTCCGCCGCGTCCGTGATGGGCCAGCTCTCGATGTCGAACCCGGCGGCCTTCACCTCGTTCGTCTTCTGCTGGATGCGATCACGACAGGCCAGCACCTCTTCGGGAGTCTGGTCAGGTCCCCCACCCTGCTGGGACTCGCAGGCCCCCACGAATACGCCAAGAGTTGCCACCATGAAACGCGCGCTCGCGCGAAGGCTCGTCGTCATCCGCTGCTCCTTGTTCGGTTGCTGCCACGTGCGAAGTACCAAAGAGGATCAGCGGGGGGCAAATAAAGTTGAAGGGTGATTCACCTTTGCAGTGCGTCATGCGGACGAAGGTGAAGCCTCATTCAGCCTCGCAGTGCGTCATTCGGCTCACGGGCGTTGAGACGTGCCCAGTCGGCGTGTGTAAATCCAGCTTTCCACGGGGACTTCAGGGGGCTTTCCGCGTTCTCCAGTTCTCGTGCAGGGAAGGAGCCATGAAGCCTCGTAAGCCCAAGCCGCACGTCTCTTTGAGGGAAGTGGCCTCGCTGCACCGCCGGGCCTCGCGGATGAAGAAGCCCGGCCAGGCGCCCCAATCCCTGGAGATGCTGGACGAGGCGCTGGAGCAGTGCCCGGCGTACGTGCCGGCGCTGCTGCTGGCGGGCAGGCGGCTGCAGACGAGCGAGTCCTCGGGGCCGGCCGAGGCGCGAGCCGGGCTGCGCAAGGCGCGCCGGTACCTGCAGCAGGCGGTGCTGGCCTCGGATCGCTCGGCGGCGTCAATGGTGGAGCTGGGCTACTTCCTGCACATGGTGGAGGGCTCCACCGAGCCGGCGGAGCGCTACCTGCGCGCGGGGGTGGAGAAGGCCTTGAGCGTGCTGGAGGACGGGTGGAGCGGACTCATTGACGTGCTGTACGCGCAGGGGCGGCTGAAGGAGGCCGCGGCGCTGGGCGAGCGCGCCCACCAGCTCTTCCCGGGCTCGGTGCGCATCGCCACGGCGCTGACGCCGGTGCTGGCGGAGCTCACCCCGCCGAAGCAGGAGCCCACCCTGCCCCCGCGCCGCCGCCGCACGTTCTGAGCTGAGCCCTACGGCACCAGCACGAGCTTGCCCACGGTGGTGCCGGACTCGAGCGCCCGGTGGGCCTCGGCCACCTCGTCGAGCGCGAAGCGCTTCACCGGCGGCGCGACGAGCTTGCCCTCCTCCACCCAGCCGATGAGCCGCGTCATCGCCTCGGTGAGCAGTACGTGCTGGTCGAA
This sequence comes from Myxococcaceae bacterium, assembly GCA_035296065.1. GTDB lineage: Bacteria > Myxococcota > Myxococcia > Myxococcales > Myxococcaceae > DATHBR01. The sequence continues at coordinate 163,791 of DATHBR010000028.1, forward strand.
CAGGTACGAGAGGTTGAAGGCCAGCACGCTGGTGTTGTCATTGGTGAGCGTGAGCGGGTTGTAGCGCGGGGTGCGCAGCCAGTCCCACGCCAGCTTCAGCCAGTTGGGCTTGCCGCCCTTGCGCGGCATCATCGAGTGGAAGCCGTAGACGACGAGCTTCCCGGTGGAGCCCAGGTGCTCGTAGCTCTGCCCCAGCGTGGCGACACCGTTGGCGTCGAACACCACGTCATAACCCTGGGGCGCGGCGCGCTTGGCGGCCGTCCACAGGTCCTCGCTGGACTTGTCGATGATGACGTCCGCGCCCATGGCGCGCGCGGTCTCCACCTTATGAGCGCTGCCCACCACTCCCACCACGTGGCCCTGGGCGATGCGCCCCAGCTGCACCAGCGCGCTGCCCACGCCGCCCGCCGCCGAGTGCACCAGCAGCTTCGCCCCCGGGCGCGGGTGCGCCAGCTCGAACAGGGCGTAGTACGCGGTGATGAAGACCGTGGGGAACCCCGCCGCCTGCACCGCGTCCAGCCGCGCCGGCAGCACGAAGAGCTGGTGCCGGGGCACGCAGACATGCGTCGAGTACCCGCCGAAGCGTGTGACACCGAACACCTTCGTCCCGGCCGGCAGGTCCGAGACCCCCTCCCCCGCGGCCAGCACGGTGCCGGAGAACTCGAAGCCGGGAGTGATGGGCCAGCCCACGTACTCCTTGGCCGAGGCGTACAGCCCCATGCGGATGACGCAGTCGGCGTAGTTGACGCCAATGGCCTCGGTGGCCACGACGACTTCTCCCGCCTTCGGCGTGGGAATGGCCAGAGGCTCCAGCTTGAGCTTCCCGTACCCACCAGGACCGTGAATCACCACTTTGCGCGCAGTCATCACGGTGGACCTACCACGAATTGACGCACCGCGATGGCGCGCCGAGCGCCAAATGACGCACCGCAAAGGTGAATCAGGATTCAACTTCGCGGCCACTTGACTGACGGCTTTTCCGGCGAAAACCCGTACACTGCCGCGCATGCCTGCTCGCTCCGCAAGCGGGTAATCCCCCACCCCCAGGAGAACCAAGATGCGTCTGCGCTCTTCGCTGTCTCTGCTCGGCTCGCTGTGCCTGCTGTCGGTTGGATGTGGCGACGGCCTGGAGGCCGAGCCGGTTGACGTAGCGGCTCCCGTCCCCGCCGAGTCGCTGGCCACGCAGGAGCAGGCGGTTTCGACTTCGGGCTTCACCTCGCACTTCCGCACGTGGCTGTCGGCCAATGGCTATGACACGTACAACCTGGTGCGCACGGACCTGGTGGGCGGCAGCTACGGCGGCAAGGCCAGCAGCACGGACACCGTGGTGAACCAGCCGGTCATCTTCATCCACGGCAACTCGGACAAGGCCATCGGCACGGGCTCGGCGGGCCAGTCCGGGTGGAACGCCTCCATCGAGTTCTTCCAGAGCAAGGGCTACAAGCCGAGCGAGCTGTACGCGACGACGTGGGGCCCGGCGGACGCCTCGATGTCCGCGTACCAGTACCACTCGAAGACGTACGTGATGAAGGTCCGCAAGATGATCGAGGCGGTGAAGGCGTACACCGGCGCGGCGAAGGTGGACATCGTCGCGCACTCGATGGGCGTGACGCTGGCGCGCAAGGCCATCCTCGGCGGCTATGCCACGGACTCGGCCAACGGGGGCCAGTACTACGTGGGCCCGCCGCTCACCGCCTCGGTGGACACCTTCGTGGGCATCGCCGGCGCCAACCGGGGGCTGACGAGCTGCTACCAGACGGGAGGCACCACGCCCACCTGCGCCAACACCAACGGCCTGTACCCGGGCTGGTGGAACGGCACGGGCGTGTCGGGCCGCTCGGCGTTCCTGCAGAACCTGTACTCCTCCACGGGGTACGAGGGCGCCTACCGCTACTCCATCCACTCCACGGCGGATGAAGTCATTGGCTACGGCGGCGCCGTCTACTACGAGTACACCTCGCGCATCCCCGGGCAGACGGGCGAGAAGGTGTACTCCGGCTACCCGTACGGCCACTTCGGCGTGAAGGACCTCACCCAGAACGTGCAGTTCAACATGGTGAGGAACCACCTCATCCCGTAGGGCTACTGGGCCGGGGTGGGCGCCGGCACCTTCTTGAGGAAGGCGCTCACCGCGGTGTTGTACTCCTCGGGGCAGTCGAGCTGCACCGAGTGCCCGCAGCGGTTGAGCCCCACCAGCTCCGAGCCGCGGATGCCCGCGTGCCCGAACTCCATCACCTGGCGCGCGCGCCCGCCGTGCAGGAACGGGTTGGGGATGAGCCGATCGTCCTCGCCGAAGACGATGAGGGTGGGCACCTGAATGCGGCCCAGGTTGTCGCGCACGAAGTCGTTCTGCGTCAGCCCGGCCACGGTGCGCACGTTGGCGTAGGCATAGGAGTCGAAGTCCGGCGAGCCCACCGCGCGCACGCGCTCCTCGATGAGCCACTCGAGCTCCGGGCGCCAGCGCGAGAAGTTGGACTGCCGCACGCTGCCCCAGATGCCGTACTCGGGCGCGGATTTGACGAGCACGGTGCTGAACACGCGCGTGAACCAGGCCTTCTCCTTCCAGGAGAACTTCTCGAAGCCCGCGGGCGCGGTGAGCACCAGGGCGCCAGGCTCGTCCGGGTAGCGGATGGCGTACGAGAGCGCCGTCTGCCCGCCCATCGAGTGCCCCACGAGGATGGGCTTCTGGATGCCCAGCCCCTGCACCACCTCGCGCACCACGTCCGCCATGGCCTCCATGGTGTACGGGAACGTGGCGGGCTTGTCCGACTTGCCGTAGCCGGGCAGGTCCACCGCCACCACGCGGTAGCCCTGAGCGGCGAAGGTGTCCAGCTGGTAGCGCCAGAACTTGAGGTACGAGCCCAGCCCGTGAATGAAGACGAGCGTCTGCTGGCCCTCGGGGTTGAGCTGCACGTAGCTCACCTGGGGCACGGTGCTCATGCCGTAGAGCGGGGCCGTCTTCTCCAGCGGCATGCGCTGCAGGGGCCACGCCTGGCCCTGCGTCGAGGTGTACGAGAAGTCCTGGAAGGGCAGCACCGGCTCGGTCTTGTACGAGCGGACACAGCCCGAGGCGAGCGCGGCGAGGAGCAGAGCCGTGGCGGCGCGAGGAGTCTTCATAATCAGAACGCGTACCAGGTGAAGGTGGTGAAGGCGGCGAAGGGGTTCGTCGTCACTTGCGTCGCCCCGTCATAGAAGTCGCCCTTGAACATGTAGCCGGTGTGCAGGCCCACCGTCATGAGGTAGCGGATGGTGTAGCGCAGCTCCGCGTTCACCTCGGTGCCGATGAAGCGCCCGCGCGGCACCTCCTCGTTCCAGCGCGGCGGCGTCACGTCGCTGGTGGCCATGGCCGCGCCCAGCTTCAGGTTCAGCTTGTTGGGGATGAGGTCCATGGCGCCGGTGGCGATGGCGGCGCGCACGCCGTAGCCCTGGTTGGAGATGTCCGCCACCGCGCCCGTGTAGTTGTTGGCCGTGCTGGTGAAGGGGAAGAGGATCAGCGTCTTGTGGTTGAACCACACGGCGCCCGGCAGGCCGTACATGTTCATCGTGAAGGCGCTCTTGTACTTGCCGTCGGTCAGGTCCTCGTCGCCCGTGGTGTAGAGCGCCTCGAGGGTCACCACGTCGTTGACGGTGCGGCCCCAGTTGTAGAGCAGCTCCAGGTTGGCCGACAGGCCGCTGATGCTCACCTCGGGGTTGAGCGTCGTCTCCGGGTTGCCGCTCTCGTAGCTGCCCCCGTTGTACATGAGGAAGCCCGAGGCGCCGAACGGCCCGGTGCGCAGATCGATGTTGTGGTTGAAGTGCGCGCCCGCCCAGAACACCGTGCCCGAGGGCCGCTCGATGTTGAAGCGTCCCGTGCCGGTGAAGCTGCCCAGGCCCGTGGAGGCCGGACCGCTCTTCACCAGGCCCTCGTAGGCGAAGGCGTCTCCCTTGGTGTCGTCGCGCAGCACCCATGCGGACACGCCCACGTTCGTCCCCGGCCGCACCGGGTAGACGTAGTCTCCGGTGACGAGCCAGATGTACTTCAGGCGCGGATCATTCTGGAGCGCCTTGTCCGGCTGAGCGCTGCCCAGCGGCAGCAGGCTCAGCTTCGCGTGGCCCTTGTAGCTGCTGAAGACGGACAGGCCCGCCGCGTCGCTGCCCAGGAAGGTGAGCTTGTAGCCGGTGCGGATGATGTCGTTGAGAGGCGTGCGCGTGGGGTCCAGGTACGTGTCGTAGACGGACTGGAGGCCGATGAGCAGCGTGAGCTTGGTGGGATCCCTGAACGGGTAGAAGGCGACGTTGACGTTCTTGGTCTGGAGGTTGACCATGTCGGCGTTGAAGCCGCCGCCCTCGTTGGGCTGAACGCTGTTGGCCGCGCGGCCCCAGAGGAAGTCCACCTCGAACTGCGCGCGGAAGGTGGCCAGCCCGTCCACGAACCACGGGCTGTACTCGATGACCGGAATCCAGCGCTGCTCGATGTAGTACGCCGTGAGGTCCTCCACGCGCACCGCGCTGCCCGCCAGGTTGCCAATGGGCCCCAGCGACACGCCCTTCAGGCCGCTGGGGTCACCCACCTGGTTGGTGAGGGACAGCCGCGTGAAGAAGTAGTTGATGAGCGTGAACTCGCGCGGCTGTGCGTCCTCCTCGCGGTTCTTCTCGTCCTGCCACCCGCCGTAATACGCGCCAGGCACGGTGGTGGGGCTCGCGTCCACAGGAAGCGAGAGCCCAACCAGCGCCAGCGCGAGCACCGCCGCGCCACCGCGCGCGGCCCTGCCTGCTTCAGCCTTCGACCACCACGTCATAAACCCTCTCGGAACGGAAGGAGCCAGGGCGCGCGGGCAGCGCGCGAGGATGCGTTACTGCGCGGAGACGGTGTAGACCTGCTGCGCGTTGCCAGTGAACGACACGGGACCGTTGGCAGTGTTGAGCATGATGCCGCCCGAGCCCACCGCGCCGGCCGTGCAGTTGGCGCCGGAGGCCGCGCCCTCGAAGAAGAGCTCGAGGGTAAGCCTCTTCCCATCCGCGCTCAGGCTGCCGCGACCCACCTGCTTGAAGCCGGTGTAGGTGATGGTGATGTCGAAGCACGAGGCGTCCGCCTTCACGTTCTCGATGAGCGAGACGGTGGAGGTGAAGTTCAGCGGGCTGCCGTTGACTGCCGCGTGGTCGCACTCGCCCCGGCTGCCCACGGTGGGAGCGTTGCGCAGGGTGCCCAGGGTGCTGGTCACCTGGAAGTTGTTGTTGGCCACGAGCATCTCCACCTTCGTGTAGCACTGGGTGGCCTGGCCGGCGTTGACGTCCTCGTCAATGCCGTTGGGGTGGCTGGGGATGTTGGTCCCCTCCATCAGCAGCTTCTTGCCGTCGAGCCAGGTGCGGATGTTGCTCTCGGTGTCGAACTTCGGCACCACGGGGCCCGGGGGCGTCACATCGTCATCACCGCAAGCGACGAAACCCAGCGCGCACAGCACCACCGCGGACAGCAGCTTCTTCTTCATACGGGTACTCCTCATTTGACCGGCGGGACTGCCGGCAGAGTCATCAGTGCCGCGCGTCCGCCGCGATGGCGGCCTCGCGCAGCTCGCGCTTGAGAATCTTGCCCGCCGCGGACAGCGGCAGGCGCTCGAGCACTTCCACTTTCTTGGGCACCTTGAAGCGTGCCACCCGCTCACGCAGGTGGGCCAGCAATTCCTCGCTCGTGGCGCCCGCGCCCGGCTTGAGCACCACGAAGGCCCGCCCCACCTCGCCCCACTTGGCGTCGGGCACGCCCACCACGGCGCACTGCTGCACGGCGGGGTGCTCGTAGAGCGCCGTCTCCAGCTCCAGCGGGTACACGTTCTCTCCGCCGGAGATGAACATGTCCTTCTTGCGCCCGGCGATGGTGAAGAAGCCGTCCGCGTCCTTGCGCGCCAGGTCCCCGGTGTGGAACCAGCCCTGCGCGTCGATGGACTCCTTCGTGGCCGCCTCGTCGTTGAAGTAGCCCGAGCACATGGAGGGGCCCTTGAGGACCAGCTCTCCCACCTCGCCAGCGGGCACCTCGCGACCGTCGTCATCCACCAGCCGCGCGTCGATGAAGTAGTTGGGCCGGCCGATGGAGCCCGCCTTGGAGATGGCGAACTCGGGGCCCATGCTGAACAGGCCCGGGCCGAACTCCGTCATGCCGAAGCCCTGCTTGAAGGGCACCGAGTGCACCGCCTGCCACGCCTGAATGAGGGGCACGGGCATCGCCGCGCCGCCGCTCGTCATGAAGCGCACGCTGGAGAAGCTCGTCTGCCGGAAGCGCGGCGAGTCGTGCAGCTGCTGGTACTGCGTGGGCACCGCGAAGAACAGCGTCACCTTCTCGCGCTCGATGAGGTGCAGCAGCTCCTCGGGCTCCCAGCGGCGCATGATGACGACGGCGCCGCCCACGGTGAGCAGCGGCACGGTGTAAACCAGCAGCCCGCCCGTGTGGAACATGGGCGTGTGGGTGATGGTGACGTCGCCGGGGCGCACCTCGTGCACCAGGGTGTTGAGCGTGTTCCACGCCACCATGCGGTAGGACACCTTGGCGCCCTTGGAGCGGCCGGTGGTGCCACCGGTGAACAGCAGGCAGAGGATGTCCTCCTCGCTCACCTGCTCGTTCGTCACCGGGGTGGTGGGCCGGTGCAGCAGCGTCTCCGCGTACGGCATGCTGCCGGGCAGGCTCTTCTGCTCCAGGTGCACCAGGCGCAGCGAGTCCCCCATGCGCTCCCGCACCACGGCCACGTTGTCGCGGAAGTCATCGCCGAACACCAGCACGCGCGGGGTGGTGTCGCGCACCGCGTCGGTGAGCTCGGTGGCGTGCAGGCGCCAGTTGTAGGGCACGAAGACGGCGCCCACCTTGGCGCAGGCGAAGAGCAGGTCCAGGTACTCCACGCCGTTGTGGGCCACCAGGCCCACGCGGTCTCCGCGCTTCACGCCCGCCGCGTCGCGCAGCCAGCCGCCCAGCGCCTCGGCGCGGGCATTCATCGCCTTGTAGGTGAAGCGGCCCGCCTCGCCCTTGGCCACGTCCACCACCGCCAGCGCCTCTGGCCAGTAGAGGGCCCCCCGCCCCATCCAGTCGCCAATGAACATGCGCGTTGCTCCCGGGTACCCGAGGTGCCTGAGCCCCGCTCAGGCCGTCCAGCGGTAGAGCGCCGAGGCCATGGACAGGCCGCCGCCGCTGGCGCAGAAGGCCACCAGGTCGCCGCGCCGCACCTTGCCCTGCTCCACCGCGTCATCCAGCGTCATGGGGATGCAGGCCGAGCCCGTGTAGCCCCACTTGTCCATGGTGTAGTGCGCCTTCTCCATCGGCTGGTTGAGCACCTTCATGGTGGCTTCGATGGTGCGCAGGTTCAGCTGGGTGAAGACGAAGAGCTTCACGTCATCCAGCGACTGGTTGGCGCGCTTGAGCAGCGTGTCCAGCAGCAGCGGCCAGCGCTCGGTGTTGAAGGTGGAGGGGAACTTGCGGACAAACTGCACCGCGGGCTTGCCGCCGGTGAGCGCCAGGGACTCCACCGTGGCCGGGCGGTGCGTGCCGCCGGTGTAGACGCCCAGCGCGTCATGGTACTCGCCGTTGGCCAGGAGCTTGGCGCCCAGGAAGCCGGACTTGTCACCCGCGCCCAGCACCACCGCGCCCGCGCCATCCGCGAACAGCGTGCACGTCTTCTTGTCCTTCCAGTTGATGTAGCGCGACATGCCGTACGCGCCCACCACGAGGATGCGCTGGTAGCTGTCGTCCGCGGCGATCGTCTTGCTGCCTACGTCCAGCGCCGTCACCCAGCCGGCGCAGGCGCAGTTCAAGTCGTAGGTGCCCGCGTTCACCGCGCCCAGCTTGGCCTGCACCACCGAGGAGGTGGCCGGGCTCAGGTAGTCCGGTGTGTCGGTGGCGATGATGATGAGGTCCAGCTCCTCGGGGCGGGTGCCCGAGCGCTGCAGGGCCTGGCGCGCGGCGGCCACGCACAGGTCCGAGGTGGCCTGATCATCGGCCATCAGGTGGCGCTGCTTGATGCCCACGTTCTGCACCAGCCAGTCGCCCACGGACTCGCCGAGGATGCGATCCACGTCCGCGTTGGTGAGGAGCTTCTCGGGCACATAGCGCCCGGTGGAGAGAATCTGCGCGTATCTCATACGGTGCTCCGAAGGGTGTTGCGTGCGCCACGGGTGCCCCGCTTGCCTGAGGCCGCGGCGGTGCGGGAGGGCTGAGTCCTGGCGGGGGCCTTGGCAGGCGCCTTGCCCGCGCGAGCCCCAGCGCGAGGGTCCATGCCGTGACGGATGAGCTCCATGGCGGTGTCCAGCACTCCGTCGATGCTCAGGTCTCCGCCCCAGATGACCCAGCGCATGCCCAGGAAGTCCCCAATGCCCATCAGGCAGTAGGCGAGCGACTCGGGGTCCATGCGGCGGATCTGCCCGGCGTCCATGGCCTGGCTCAGGCCGCGCACGTAGCCCTTGGCGAAGCGGTCGTAGTAGCGGCGGTAGCAGGCCTCGTCCACGAACTCGGCCTGGCGCACCACGCGGTAGAGGTTGGGGTGCTCGCGGACGAACTCGAAGAAGATGCGCAGGCCCTCGCGCTCCACGTCGATGCGGTCATCCACGCCCACCACCGCCTCGGCGATGAGCCGGCGCAGGCGCTCGCCCAGCTCGTCCACCACCTCGACGAAGATGGACTGCTTGTCCGGGAAGTAGACGTAGAAGGTGCCCAGCGCCACCCCGCTCTTGCGGGTGATGTCCGCGATGGAGGCGCGCTCGTAGCCCTTCTCTCCGAAGATGGTCTCCGCGGCCCGCAGCAACT
>DATHBR010000029.1:0-44287 GCA_035296065.1 Myxococcaceae bacterium
CGAGGTGCGCGAGGAGCTCGCGCCGCTCGCCTTCGACGCCTTCGTGGAGCGCTCCTTCCGCATCCTGCTCAGGCGCAGCCCGGAGAGCGTGGTGGAGCTCGGCCTGGAGCGCGAGCTGGACGTCGGCCGCACATTCCTCGATGACGTGTCGGACGCCTTCGTCGCGCAGACGCGGGCCCAGCAGGGTGTGGTGCTCGAGCTGCTGAAGGGCTACGACCGTGCGGCCCTCTCGCGCACCCAGCAGGTGACGTACGACGTGTACGCGTGGTGGCTCGAGGAGCGCCAGCGAGACGCGCGCTTCGAGGCGCAGGACTACCGCATCAACCCGACCCTCGCCTCGGTCAACGGCGGCATGGAGCTGTTCTTCACGGACGTGCACCCGCTGCGCGACGTGGCGGACGTGGAGTCCTACATCGGCAGGCTCGGGCGCGTCGCGGAGAAGCTCGGCCAGGTGGAGCAGACGCTGCGCAGGCAGGAGGCCGCGGGGGTGCGCCTGCCCCTGCCGCTGCTGCGCATCGTGCGCCCGCAGCTGCAGTCGCTGTCCACCATGAGCCCGCAGAGCACGCCCTTCTACGCGTCACTGCTCGAGCGCGGCACGTTTCTCTCCGGGCCGGACCGGGAGCGCCTCCTGGGGCGCGCGGAGGAACTCGTGCGGACGTCGGTACAGCCCGCGTACGCCTCGCTCGCGCGGCTGCTGGCGGAACAGGAGCCCCTGGCCCCCACCGCGCTCGGCGTCTGGCAGCTGCCGGACGGTGAGGCCTACTATGCCCACACCCTGCGCCGGCACGTGACCGCGGAAGTTACCGCGGAGGAGCTGCACCAGCTGGGGCTTCGCGAGCTCGAGTCGCTCCACCGGGAGATGCGCGCGCGCTTCACCGCGCTCGGCTTCCCGGAGGGGGAGACCATCGCCCAGGGGCTCAACCGCGCGGCCCAGGCAGGGGGCATGGTCCCGGCAAGCCAGGTCGTCTCCACCTATACGCTCATCATCGAGCAGGCCCAGGCGCGGCTCGGTGAAGCCTTTGACCTCGTGCCGAGCGCCGCGGTGGTGGTGGTGGGCGGCGAGGCAGGCGGCTTCTACGTGCCCCCGTCGCTCGACGGCTCGCGGCCCGGTGCGTTCTTCGCCACCGCGACCCGGCCCGAGGCCCGCTTCGGGATGCGCACCCTGGCCTATCACGAGGCCGTCCCCGGCCATCACCTGCAGCTGGGCGTCGCGCAGGACCTGGCGCTGCCGCTGGTGCGGCGGGTGGTGGGCTTCACGGGCTACGCGGAGGGCTGGGCCCTCTACGCGGAGCGCCTCGCGAGCGAGCTCGGCTGGTACCAGGACGACGCGCTGGGGGACGTGGGCCGGCTGCAGGCGGAGGCGTTCCGCGCCGCACGGCTGGTGGTGGACACCGGCATTCACGCCCGCCGCTGGACCCAGGCCCAGGCCGTCCAGTTCATGCAGGACAACGTGGGCTTCTCCCAGGGGGCCGCCAACGGGCAGGTCATCCGCTACGCCGCCTGGCCGGGGCAGGCCACCGCCTACATGACGGGCGCGCTGCGCCTGCGCGCCCTGCGCGAGCGCGTGCGCACGACGAAGGGTGAGGCGTTCGAGCTCAAGGCCTTCCACCGCGCCGTGCTCTCGCACGGGAGCCTTCCGCTGGAGCTGCTCGAGCGCGTGGTGGCCGCGGACCTCGGACTTCCCTGAGCACCTGGTGCCTGTTTGACCCGTGAGGTGCCCAGACCTATCGTCCGAAGCCATGGCCAACAAGGAAGGCGTCTTCGGCATTTATGGCCTTACGGGCGATTTCCGCCCCTATGTGGGCAACTACGCCGCCGGTGGCGACTGCTGGAGGATCCGCCCGAAAACCGAGCTGGCCCTGCGTCCCGGCGACCTCATCTTCTTCCACGCGACGAGACAGCGCGACAACCTGAACAGGCAGGAGCTCGAGGTCAAGAGCCAGGCAGGCGAGTTTCTGCCGGGGTTCTACACGACGAGCGGCACGAACCTGAACGACAGCATCAAGCTCGGTTGGTATTGGTACGAGTGCCCGAGCAAGACGACCTCGCCCAAGACGGATTGGCACGTCATCGCCTTCGTGCTCCGCAAGGTACACGCCGAGAGCTATCTGACCAGCTTCTTCGTCCGTGACACGCACCGCTACTACCTGCAGGAGCCGAGGCTCTTCGTCCAGGGCGGAGCCAAAGCCGGCCCTGAGGATCTGAAGGCGATCGAGTTCGCCAACAGGAATGGTCAGGTGATGATTTTCCCCGACAAGGCCACGAAGGTGACCTGCGGCCGGGACGTCTCCAAGGTCTCGCTCGACGGGTTCGTCTTCCAGCGCGCTGGCATGGACGAGCTCATGAGCTATGACGTCATCGTCGGCCTGCAGAAGCCGGAGCCGCTCGACATGCGCCAGCAGTGCTGGAGCTCACCGAACGGCCTGTGGCACATCAATCAGGCGGAGCGCTACGAGGTGTTCAGCCGCGCTACGGACCACGTGCAGTTCGCCCAGATCAGTGATTTCGTCGCCCAGAACCAGAAAAAGAAATGACGTGAACGAGGCCATCCGCCGCTTGCTCGCGACAGGAGCGCCTGGTGGGCCTCTGGGAAATCGCCTCCTGCGAGGACAACCTCGCCCCGGTTCTCGGCGGACGCCTGCCGCATTACCCGGCGACGAATGGCGCCTTGCGGATCAGCTCATCGTTCGTGACACAGGCCAACGTATAAGCGGCAAGGTCAGCGCGAGTGATGCTGGCGCCCGGTGAACGCGTGAGGCTCGAGCGCACGTTGCCCCTGGCTGGCTTATCCATCAATCCTGGCGGCCGGACCAGCGTCCAGGCCAGCGGGCTCTGCTCGAGCAGTTGGTACTCGAGCACCTTGTCCCGGAAGTAAGCCCCTGTGAGCGTCTTCACCAGGAAAGACATGAGCTTGCCGACGAAGTCCTTCTGGTCCCCCTTCACGTCAATGCCCGCCCCGGAGACCGCGACATAGCGCCGGGCCCCCGCCGCAATCACATGCCGTGTCGCCGTGCTGCAGATGTCCGCGCGCTCCTTCGTGGGGCCCAGCGCGGAGAGGACCGCGTCGCAACCTTCCACGGCCCGCTGCACGGCCGCCGCGTCCGTGGCATCGCCCATGACGTACTCGAGCCGCTCGTGGGTCAGCTGCAGCTTCCCCCGCGAGCGCACGAGCGCCCGGACGTGGTGGCCTGCCTCCAGCGCGAGTTCGACAATCTGGCGTCCGGTACGCCCGGACGCGCCAAGCACGGCGAGTTTCATGAGAGCCCCTCTTCCTCCCGGCGCTTCCTGCTCCGATGAGGGCGGATTCTATCCCACCGTATCGCCCGCTCCAGCAGCGGTACAGCCTGCTGGAGCGCGAGAGCCAGTGGGAGGTCATCCTGGCAGCGATGCACCATGAAGTTGGCCTGCTGCCCGGCCGACGGCAGAAGCTGGGGCGCTGGGCTCACTGCCTCCCCGCCCACAACGAACCCTGCTCGAGGGAGCTTTCGGGCCTGAGGCGCTGAGCGCCGTGCTATGCCGCGCGCCGCCCGAAGCTGGGCCTCTCTGAACCCATTTCCAAGGTGGCCTCCTGATGAGACGCGTGTTGCTGTCTTCCGTCGTCGTCCTTTCTGTCCTCGCCTCGTGCGCGAACGAGCCCGACTCTTTCGATGAAGCCACCGGGACGCCCGAGGCGCCGGTGCAACCGCTCACCGAGCCGTCCTCGCTGGCGTCGGCGAACACCGCGCTGGCGCCTGCGCAGGCGAACTTCTCCTGGTGGTGCCAGCCCGGCAACCTGCGCTGCTATCTCGACCCGTCGTGGTCCACCGGCCAGCCGCCGCTCCAGTTCACCTGGACCTTCCCGCCGGGCGCTTTCTCCAGCGGCGGAGATGCGCCCACCGTCTCCTTCTCGCGCTCCGGCACGTATTCGGTGACGCTGAGAGTGCGCGACGCACTGGGCCAGGAGTCGACCATCACCAAGCCGGTCATCCCGGCCGGGCAATACCGGCCTCTGCCGGGCTCCTGGTCCAACTCCTCGCGCCCAGGCGCGAGCCTCGATCTCTTCGCCACGCCAAATGGCGGGTACACGGCATCCTGGTACACGTTCACCCCGGACGGAGCGCCGGTCTGGTACACCACGGGCACCAGCTACTGGTACAACAACTCGTGGAGCGCACCGCTCTACATCTCGACGTGGAATGGCTCGTCGAACGTCCTCACCCTCGTGGGCTCGCTGGAATTGAGGCTCATGTCGCGCTTCTCGGCGGCGTTCACGTACACGGTGAACGGCGTCTCCGGCAACGAGCCCTACATGCAACAGGGCGGCGGATCGGACCGCACCGGCGCCTGGTACGAGCCTGCGCACCCCGGCTGGGGGCTGAACATCCAGGAGCAGTCTGGGTTCTACGGCGCGACGGTGGCCTTCTACGAAGGCTCGCAGCCACGCTGGGCACAGGGCTCCACCACGGCTGGGCCCTCGGTGAGCATGGGCCTGAACTGGATGAGTGGGCCTGGGCTGTGCCCGGGCTGCACCTACGTGGGCCCTCCGAGCGCGCAGTACGTGGGCTCGGTGTCGATCCAGATTCCCTCGTACAGCACCTCGGGGTGGACGACGATGAACATCACCACCCCCTCGGGGGCCCGATGGGCCCTGCCCTGGGTGAACGTGGTGAAGCTCACCCAGTGACGCGGGCGCGGTGGCCGCGCACGCCGCCTTGGGGTTATTGCTGGTTTCGCGAATAATTCCTGGCTCGCCTGTTGCGCTCTGGGCTACTTCTTTCTCGTCGTCCGCCGTCGCCGCGCGTCTCGAAGCCCCCGGAGAAGCCTCGATGCCCTCTCACCCCCCGCAGGAAGCCGGTCCCCCTCCACACAGTCCCCGCTGGATCGCCATGGCCTGGGTCGCCGTGCTGTCAGTGGTCGCCTGGCGCCATGTCCCCGTGGCCCACGCGTCCCACTCGCACACGGGCTCCACGCAGCTGCACATCTCCACCATCCACGGCAACAACGGCACGGCCACCACGCCCGGCAGCCTGGATGAGCAGTACTGCATCCAGTCGCACACCTCGACCATCAGCCAGACCCAGATGGCCAACTTCATCGAGGAGACGCTCGTGAAGATGGGCACCGCCTCGATGTGGGACAGCACCAACAACTGGAAAGTGGATCTGTGGCGCGCCACCCCGGCCTGCAACCTGATCGACTCCACCGCGCGCGCCTCGATCGGGACCGAGTACCACATCAACACCGATTGGACGAACATCCCCCTGTGCGGCACCTATTACAGCTGCGTGGTGCACGACAACCCCGTGTACGACGCCACGGGCGGGCACACCCATTACAAGTGGATGTACTCGTACCTGCAGGCCGAGCACGTCAACGGCTACGGCACGCGCGCTCGCAAGTTCATCAACCACGAGACGGGGCACGTGCTGGGCCTGAAGGATCCCGCGGGCTACGGCACCGACTGCCAGGACAGCGTCATGCACAACGATCTGTACGGCTGTCCCTCCACCGTCTGGTACCCGACCGCCAATGACAGAGCCGCGGTGACGCGGATCGGCAACTACCAGAACACCTGGTGAGAGGACCCACTTTCATGAGAACGATTTCCAAGAAAGAGTTGCTCCACGTGGCCGCCATGCTGAGCGTACTGGCCGTGGCAGTCCACTGTGGCGCCGAGACCGGGGAGGGCGGGCACGCCCACTTCACGACCGAGAACGCGCTGCTGGTGTCCGAGCGCAGCGCCCTGCAGGTCTGCGTCGAGCTGGCCCCGGCGCTCGAGAGCCAGCGCGAGGAGCTGATGGCGGGGCTGAAGGCGGACCTGGCCTCACTGGAGCAGCGCCACCCGGCCTGGACCAAGGCGGGGCTGGGCCGGGCCCCGGTGCGGTGGCAGCTCGGGTGTCCTGGCAACGCCCTGCCCTCGGGGCGGCTGGAGAGCAAGGGCGCGCAGGTGGGCCCCGGGCTCAGCCATTTCCCGAGCCCCTTCCGCACCTTCATCTATGTCCTGGATGAGGCGAAGGCCCAGGAGGTGCTCGGCGAGCAGCAGTTCCTGCGCGCCCGCGCCGAGCTCATGCAGGTGAGCGATCACCAGATGGTGGAGGTCTCCACCGCCCTGGTCATCCGCGCCTCGGCAATAGGGACGGCCGCCCTGCGCGAGGAGTGGCTGCCGCTGGGCACCGGGCTCCAGCCGCTGCGCGAGCCCAGCACGCTCCTCAACACGGACGGCACCCCGAAGCTGTCCGGAGAGAGTGACCCCGCTCAGCCGTGATGAGCTCGCGGCCCTTGAAACTGACCGGTCAGAGTTGGCCCTCAAAACTGACCGGTCAGCATGGGACCTTGTCCGGTGGCGACAGCCGCATCGCTTGCCGGGTGAAGCCACCGCTGCGTCTCAGGGCCAAAGGCCCGGCACGCAGCACTCGACCTTCCTCTGCGCGAGGGCGTGCAGAAGCTCAAGGACGCGACCCCAGCCGGGGTGCTCCTCGGCAGCGGCAAGCTCGCGACCGAGCTCGACCGGCTGGACCTGATCGACGAGTACAAGCTGCTCGTCCATCCCAGGATCGCCGGCCACGGCCCGACGCTCTACCAGGGCGGGCCGACCGGCACGCGCCAGCTTGAGCTGCTCTCGGCGAAGCCGCTCCGCAGCGGCGTGGTGGCCATGCACTACCGCCGCGCGCGCTGAATCACAGGAGTCCCATCGCCGCCAGCTCACCGGCTCCCGGCGCCCCACGGAGCGCAATTGAAGCAGGCACGCAAGCGGGCAGGCATGACTCAAGCAGAAGCAGCCATGGAGCGGGGGGCGTGCTGCCGAGCGTTCCAACTCGGCTCCTCCACCGTCGCGGCAAAGGCGGGGCTCTCCTCCGTAAGCCCCGGCTCCGCCCCTGCTTGAGGGAGAGCTTGAGCGGGTCGAACCAGGGAGTACGCAGGAAGTCCGAGGCGAGCTTCACCCAGTTGGGGCGCCTGCCCTGGCGCGGCAGCATCGAGTGGAAGCCGTAGATGACGAGCTTGCCGGGCTTGGCGAGGTGCCGGTAGTTCTCGCGCAGCGTGGCGACCCCGTTGGCATCGAGCACCACGTCATAACCCCGAGGAGCGGCCTTCTCGGCGGCGCGCCAGAGGTCCTCGCGGCTCTTGTCGATGACGACCTCGGCCCCGAGAGCGCGCGCGGTCTCCACCTTGTGACTGGAACCGACGACACCCACGGTGCGGCAGCCGACGATGCGCCCCAATTGCAGCAGCGCGCTGCCCACGCCCCCGGCGGCCGAGTGCACTAGCAATGTCTGCCCCGGGCGCGGGTGGGCCAGCTCGAAGAGGGCGTAATACGCGGTGAGGAAGACGGTGGGGAAACCCGCGGCCTGGGCCATGTCGAACCGGGCCGGCAGCGAGAACACCTGGTGCCGAGGCACGGTGACATGGGTGGAGTACCCCCCCGAAGCGCGTGACGCCGAACACCCTCGCTCCGGGAGCAAGGTCCGTGACGGCGGAGCCGACGGCGCTCACGGTGCCGACGAACTCGAAACCCGGAGTGATGGCCAGCCGACGTACTTCTTGGCCGAGGCATACAGGCCCATGCGGATGACACAGTCGGCTTAGTTGACGCCAATGGCCCCGGTGGTGACGACGACCTCCTGGGGAGCAGGCGAGGGCTCGGGCCGCGTCTTGAGGGTGAGCTGCTCGTAACTCCCGGCCCGGGGGATGACCACCTTGCGCATGGCTTCCTCATTATCAGAGAGAACAGGGAAAATTGACGAAACAGAAAAATCTTGCCTTTCATGGTGGATGACCACCACCCGCCGTGACTCCGCCGCAGCGAGCAAGGAAGAGGAAATGAGAAGGCATACACAGGCAGCACCCGTCATCGCCATGAGCCTGGCGGCCCTGTTCTTCACCGGGTGCTACGTAGACGAGTCGCTGGAGGCCAACTCCCAGTCCAGGTTCGTTGAAGTGCACAAGCCCGGTGCACCGAGGTCCTTGAGGACCTGGAAGACGGCCCAGGGTGAGCGCACCTACGAAGTGGTCGATGGCCAGGTCATCCTCGAAGGGGACATGATCATGGGCCCCGTGGAGGAGTTCGAGGCCCGGCTGAGCCGGGGTGACGTCGGCGCGTTGGGCGTCGGGCGTGACAGCGGCCGGTGGGACATGCCCGTCAAGTACTCCTTCGCGGACAGCGTTCCCGGCGACATGCGCTCCCACATCGAGTTCGCACTGAATCGGCTGGTGAATCAAAGCACCGCGTACATCTCCTTCTCCCGATGCAGCGGCCTCTGCGCGGGGAATCACATCAAATTCAAATACGCGAGCGGGGGAGGATGCTCCGCGACTGTCGGACGGCGCGGCTGGCCCGCCGTCAACGACGTGAACCTCGATGACTTTTGCGATGGTCGCAATGCCTCAGGCTGGAACTACGAAGACGAGATCAGCTCAATCATGCACGAGGTCATGCACGCGCTCGGTGTCTATCACATGCAGGGCCGTTGCGACCGCGACAACTTCATCGCGATCCAATGGAACAACATCGAGTCAGGCAAGTCGCACAACTTCGACCAGCACTGCTCGGACGCCACAGACTACGGCGCGTATGACTTCGCGTCGATCATGCATTACCCGACCTGGGCCTTCTCGAACGGCAACGGACCGACCATCGTCCCCCATGACCCCAACAATGCCTGGCTGATTGGGTCCCAGACTGACCTCTCCTTCGGGGATCGCAACGTCCTGCGAGCCATGTATGGCGGCAAGTGCACTCCCTATAGAACCTCTTGCTACCCCGGGGAGTGCGGCATTGTCGAAGTGGGGTGCGGCATGCAGTTGGCCTGTGGCCCCTGCGATTCCTCCTGCGACAGCAGCTACTGCAGCGATGGCACTTGCTGCTCAGCCGTCAACGGGATGTGCTCGGATGGCCTGGCGTGCCCGCTGTAACGGAGCCCAGCACACGGGACCGTCCCCGGCTCGGAGCATAGGAAGGACAGGAGCCCTCTTGGGCGTAGCGTGCGGGAGTAGAGCGGGAGGTGAGGGACGCTGACGGGGAGCCCATGTGCCGCACGCCGAGCCGGCGCAGAAGCCTTTCATCTCCAGCAGACACACGCCTGCCCAGCCCAGCCGCTTTCCCAGAAGGGGCGCGGCAGGTGCCTGGCTCTCTTGGCTGGCTGTGGCGGCTTGAGCTTCAGCACTACGCGCTTTGGGGCGGCCCTCGCGCAGTGGCCAGGTGCGCACTCGCCGTGGGCAACCCCAGGTGCTCCACAATCGCTCTGACCCCTCCTGCTCCCTTCACGTACCCCAACACCCTTAAGCCTGCCTCCACACCTCAAGCACGCGAACACATCCAGGGCGAACGTTCTTTTCAGCAGCCCAGCCCAGTCCAAACGGGGTGTGCGCTCCTTCCAAAGGCTCCTTCCTGGCCGCTGCCTCACTCCCCGAACTCGCCTCCTCCGATTGGGGGAGCAAGAGGCCAAGCCGGTGGAAGCCCTGCGCGGCACGGCGGACATCTCCGCAGAGGAGAGTAGCGCCTGGCCCAGCGCCTGCGCGCGGTGAATGCCTTCGGGCTGCTCGATCGCACCCAGTGGCACGTGCTGCACGGCCGCATGGGCCTAATTAGGCAGCCCGGGGCCCGCCAGCGTGCGCACCCTGGCCAGCGAACTGCGCATGAGCCAGGCGGGGGTGGAAGAGGCTCGGGAGGCGGGCCTGCGTGGCCCTCCGCGCCGCGCTGGGGCCCTCCAAGAGGCAGCCCCCGGCACCCCAGCCCAGGCTGCTGCGCCTGCCCTCCGCCCACCGGCTGCGCTCCACGGGCAGCCTCGGGCCCCTCTTCTCTGAGGGGTGGTAGCCGGGGCCGCGAGCCGAATAAACCCTTCCAGAAGGAGAGCCAGCGTCCCCACCATCGTCACCAAGAGAGCGGACAGGTGTTCCGTGGCGGGGTGCGGCGGCGCCATTCGCAAGGGCGAGGAGGCCGTTTACACACGCGAGGCCGGGCTGGTGCACCCCGAGTGCCGGGGCCAGTCCACCGCCCGCCTCAATGCAAAACCAGACCGCTGCGCGGCCTGTGGTAAAACATTGGCCGTTGGTGAGGGGCGGCTCCACCACCGCGAGGTGCCGGTGGAGGGCAGTGGCTATAGGCACAGCTACTCCGTCTCCTGCGCCACCTGCCCGTCCCCCTACGGCTGAGAGCTAGTCCGGCAGCACCGCCCGCACGGCGGCGTCCTTCGGCTCCAGCAGCTTGCGCAGGGCCACCGTGCGCTCGGCGTTGCGCGGCACCGTGGCGTGGAGCTTCTCTGCCAGCTCGCCGAAGGGCGCGCTCACCGCCTGCAGGTGCGGCGGCAGGTGCGCGTACTTAAAGAATTTCAGGATGGGCTCTCGCTGCTCCGCGGGCTGCGGCTGCGCGATAGGGGTGGTGCTCTCGCTCGGGTTCGTCATGGGTTGCTTCTCCGTGCTGCGGCGCGGGCGGTGGTGCTCGCGCGGCGTGCCGGAGAAGGGGCCGTGGGGCTCCTGGTTATGTCCCTGAAACCACTGGAGGAGCGGCAAGGGCGGTCGGGGATCGACTGCTGACGGGTTGGTAGAAGGCCAGAGTCTTCTGACGGTTCACCTCATGACAGAGGGCGGTCCCAGCCGGGACGGTGTGCAGACGATGATTTGATCCACCGCAGTGACGCACTGGTTTTTTCGGCCCGCTGAGCCCCGCGCCGCCTCAATCAGCGATCATCCGTCAACACGCGCGATTTTTGGGTGGCTGAGGCATCGATCGCACCTGGGAGTTTTGCCGCACCCTTTTGCCGCACGCTGCGTTCGAACGCGGGCAGGCGCCCCGTAACTTGGGTTTGACCGATGTCATCTCTGCGTGGTCCTGTATGCGGACGAGGCAGAAACGCGCCATCAGCTGGACGAATCACGGCGTACAGCTATTTCCCAACTGGTGGGTGGGGAGGCGGAGGGCAGAAGAGGGAGGTGTGGTGACCACAGGGGTAGTGAGTAGCATCTCCGACGTGGAAGATATGAACAGCTCGCCCTTGACTCGCATGCGCCGCCCCGGACACCGTTGGTGGCGTAGGCAGTTGGAGGTGGCAAGAAGGCGATGAAGGCTCGGGGCAAGGCCCCGAAAAACTGCGGCCCGGCACCCTAGGAGTTAGCGCTCCTGGGATGCCGGGCCAGTAAACGACGGGACCCCGGTTGCCCAGGGACCGCGCTCGTGGGGACACGAGTAACGGTCATCTTGGACACCGCACCTGCCTGTCGTCAACACGAGCCTGTGGCCTGGGCTCCGTGCAGGGGGGGCTCGTGTGCCCTGCGCAAACGCTGTCGTGCAGGAACTCGCAGCCCCCAAGGAGTCCGATGCAACCGAACGCTGTACCAACCGCTGTGTCCGTTGTTGAAGCACTCAACCCCAACCAGGTGCTGGCCTTCCTCGCGGTCCTGGCCGTGTTCGTGCTGCTCCACATGGTGTGGAAGGCATGGGGGGTGCTGCTCCTCAAGGGCGAGTCCGCCCCTCCGAAGCGCTCGCCGCCTCGCAAGCGCCGGAAGCGCCGCAAGGCTCAGGTGCAGGCGCAGGCCAAGGAGCAGCCTCCCGAGCCGCGGCAGTGATGGCAGTCCGCCGGAGTTGCTCGCCGGTGGCCCTCCCTGCCAGTGCTTCACTCGCTGCGCCGCCGCGCTGGAGGGCCCCGCAGAGGCGAATGCCGCGCCGTGGGGGTAAGTCCACGAAGCGGCCCTCGAGGCCCGATGCCTGAGTCGGCTAAAGCTCAGGCCGGTTGTAGGCCCACAGCTACCCTACGGCCCGGGGCTGGCAGCCCGGGCTCACAGGCACTGCGGAGGATGGTGCTTCGCGCAGGTGTAGCAGTAGCAGACCGTGCCGCCGCACAGGGCGCTCCGCTCGCCGGGCTGCGCCGTCTCGGACGCCTCGCAGTCGGCGATGCCCTGTTGGGCGTGCTCCGCGATATGGGCCAGGCGTGCAGCCTCATCGAGAACCACGTGTTCGTGGCTGGCGTTAATCGTGTCCTCTTGGTCGACCGACCCACCGCATCCCCAGAACGACACGCTGGCGACGATAGCCACGACAACCATTCTCGACTTGCTCATGAGCACGTCCCTTCGGAGTTAAGCCAGTGCGTTACGAGCGACGCGCCGACATCCACTACGCTTTCCTCCAACTCGGGTGCTGCGCCATCCTCTTCTCTGCGCTCACTTGCTGTGGTTTTGAAAGGTGCTCTTAGCCGGTAACAGCGCGACCTGCTTGGGTTTTGCTTCCGCCTTGATGCGGGTTCGATTCCCGCCGCCTCCTGCGGGGGGCGGGGTCCTACCGGGCCTCCTGACCCTCATTGCCGTAGCCCCAGGCCTTCATGCGCTCGAAGAGCGAGGTGCGTGAGAGCCCCAGCCGCCTGGCGGCATTGCCTCGGTGAAACTCGCAGCTGCGCAGCACGTCCTCGATGCACTCGCGCTCCCGCTGCTCCAGCCACTGCTGCAACGTCATGCCTTCCGGCAGCCTGTGCGGCGCGCGCGCTGGGGATTCGGGCGCCAGCTCGGGGACCTTCTCGAAGGTGAGCACGTCGGTGTCCAGCTGGGGGCCCTTGCGCACCAGCAGGGCGCGCTGCACCACGTTGCGCAGCTCGCGCACGTTGCCAGGCCAGGAGTGCTCCTTCAGCTTCTTCAGCGCCGCGGGGGTGAACCTCACCTCCGCTCCCTGGGGCTCGAACAGACGCACGAAGTGCTCGGCCAGCAGCCGGATGTCCCCGCGCCGCTCGCGCAGCGGCGGCAGCGTCATGGGCAGCACGCTCAGCCGGTAATACAAGTCCTTGCGGAAGCGGCCCTGCAGCGACTCGGCCAGCAGGTTGCGGTTGGTGGCCGCCACCACCCGCACGTTCACGCGGAAGGGGCGGGTGGAGCCCACCCGTTTGACTTCTCCGTTCTCCAGCACTCGCAGCAGCTTGGCCTGCAGCTCCAGCGGCAGCTCGCCCACCTCGTCCAGGAAGATCGTGCCTAAGTTCGCGGCCTTGAAGGCGCCCTGGCGCTGGGTGTCCGCGCCGGTGAAGGCCCCCTTCTCATGGCCGAACAGCTCACTCTCGATCAACGCCGGAGACAGCGCCGCGCAGTTGACGGCCAGGAAGCGCTCGCTGGCCCGGGGCGAGCTCTTGTGCAGCGCCTCGGCTACCAGCTCCTTGCCCGTACCGGACTCGCCCAGAATCATCACCGGAGCCTGGGAGGGCGCCAGGTGCTCGAGCAGCTCCACCGCCCGCTTCATGGCCGGCTCCTTGCCGATGAGGCCGTGGGCGGGCAGCTGCCCCGGCTGCGACACCGGCTCGAAAATGTGTCCCCCCTTGGTAAAGCGGGGGCACTTTACCCGGGCGCTCAGAGTGGACTGGTCCACCCTGACAGTCGGGCGCCTGGCCCCGATGTTCGGACTTCCGAACAGGGTCCGGGGCTGGCGGCTGCCCCAGGAGTGAGCCCGGGTGCCTGAGTGAAGTGACGGCCCTCTGCCTGCGAGGGTGGAGGGCCGTGTTGCGACTCACCGGCAAGGGCTCGCTCAGCGCGCTTCCGGCGGGTTCGAGGTGGGCTGAGGCTTCTCGGGAGATGGGGGAGCAGGGACGTAGCACTTGCCCTTGAAGAGCACGCCGTAGTTGTCCGTGCACTCATTGGTGCTCATCGAGGCGCTCACATCGAGCCAGCAGGCTCCGTTGATGGGCACCTGCTTGCGTCCCGGACACTGGCCGCGCTTGTCGGGCCGCGTTTGCCCAGGGCGGGGCTCGGGAAGCGGCTCTTGTGCAACCGGCTTCTTCTCCTGGGAGGGCGGGGTGGGAGCCTGCGGCTGGGTGGGCGAGGTGTCCCCCAGGGCAGAGGTGCCCGCGTCTGGTGATTGGACGGCTGACGCCCATGGTGGGCTGGAGGAGACGCGTGGAGGCGGTGCGGGCACCGGCGCCACGTTCCACCAGAGCATCGCCAATCCTGCCACTGCCGCCACGGCCAGCCAGGGCTTCCAGGCCCGCGCTCTTACCGGTGGCCTGACAGGTTCCGGGCGCTCGATTGCATTCGGAGCCGGCACGCTCGGTGGCGGCACCTCGGCGGCGGGTGGTGGCACGGGCTCATTGGCCACGGCCTCCAGCGCTGTTGCCGCCTGAGCCGCCGTGCCGCGCGCCTCTGGAGCCTCCGAGAGCAGGCGCAGAATCGCCTCCTGCAGCCGAGGCCCTACCCGCGGGTTGCCCGCCAGCAGGGACCGGAGGTCGGGGCTGACGACATGCCAGGCGCCCACCTCATCCTCCAGCGCATCCAGAGGAGGCGGGTACTGGCCCATTACGAGGCGGTAGGCCGTCACGCCCAGGGCATACAGGTCATCGGCAGGGGAGGGTGGGTAGTAGCCGTCGCGGTGACGCGCCAGGCTGATCTCGAAGCGGCAGGCCTGGACGGACAGGTACTCGTAAGTGCCCGGAGGAAGCGACTGCCAGGTGAGGCGAGGCGCTCCCTGAAAGTGGCCGGAGCCCAGGTCGATGAGCACCGGGAAGTTGTCCGACAATCGTACCAAGACGTTGTCGCCCTTGACGTCGCGGTGCACCACGCCCGAGGCGTGCAGCGCTTCCAGGGTACGAGCCAGCTGAGCCAGCACCCGGCATAGCTCCTGGGGAGAGGGCGAGTGCTGCTCGGCCCAGGAGTACAGGGGCGTGCCCTCTACCCACTCCATGACGAACCAGAAGTGTTCCTCTCCGGAAGGGTGGCGCAGCACGCCTCGATCCAGCAGCCGGGGAACTCCCGGCAGGCTCAGGCGCGAGAGCAGCTCCGCCTCTCGGGCGAAGCGTGCATCCCACGGGTAGAGCGACACCTTGAGCGCGACGGGCGCGGAGTGCTCCGGGCCCGCACGCACGGCGCGGTAGACGGCGCCGTACGCCCCGTGCCCCTGCCATTGCTCCACTTGCCAGTCCCCGATTCGAGTGCCAGCGGGAAGACGGGGCGGGTGCTCCTCGGGCGTGCGTGCCATGAGTGGCCAGCATAGCGGGGCCTCAGCTACGCAGCGACCCACCGCGCATCACCCGCTCGAGTGGGAGCCTGAGCCGTGGCGGTGCTGATTCCGCAGGAAGGCGCATGTCCAGGCCCGGTGACGGCGGCGCTCAAGGTGCTCGGCATTTTCCGGTTTTTGGGGTAAGGGGGTTTTCCCTTTTTCCGTAAGGAGCTGAGCATGCGTGGATTCGCACTCGTTGGGCTGGTGGCGATGTTGATCGGCTGTGGCCCGGACGTCGCGCAGGAGCAGGAGACGCAGGCGCAGGGCGCCCCTGAGTCGTGGTGCAACAGCTACACCACTCAGCAGTACTGCCCGAGGAACGTCTGTTTCTGGGACGCCTCGCGTACGCCCTCGTGTACCTCGCAGGGCTCCACCTCGGTGGAGGCGCAGGGCGCCCCTGAGTCGTGGTGCAACAGCTACACCACCCAGCAGTACTGCCCGAAGAACGTCTGTTTCTGGGACGCCTCGCGTACGCCCTCGTGTACCTCGCAGGGCTCCACCTCGGTGCAGGCGCAGGGCGCCCCCGAGTCGTGGTGCAACAGCTACACCACTCAGCAGTACTGCCCGAAGAACATCTGCGTGTGGGACGCCTCGCGCACGCCTTCGTGCACCCTGCCGGCCTCCTCCGCTCAGGCCCAGTAGGCCGCTGCGATGAACGCCTTTCCCCGTGGAGTTCGATCCCGGGGAAGGCGATCCATGAAGGGCCTGTGTTTGGGATTCCCATCCCTTTTGCACGCCTTTCATGGGAATCTGCCTCGGTTTCGGGCTCTGCTCATGGGATTCCCAGAGGAGCCGGGGGTTGAGGGAGAAGCGGACACGCAACCTGTCCGCGTAACCGGCTGAAAAGACTGCGGAGTCCTCTGGCACACTTCAGGCAATGGGGCTGGGTGAACCTTCAACCCGGAGATGCCCATGTCCAAGGATTCAGCCCTCGCCCTTCTCAAGCAGATCGACAACACCGGTGGCCTCATTGTGCGGGGCTACCAGTCGCTCCAGACGCTGCGCGAGGCCCTTCACCTGGCGGTCCACGAGTCGGGCTATCAGATCACCTTCGATCCCGAGAGCGCTCCGGAGTTGCTGGACTACCTGCTGGTAGCCGGCCCCGAGGGGGTGGAGGCCGCGGCACGGGGGGCCCTGTTTGGAGCGCTGGTGGGACTGCTCTTCGATAACCCGAAGCTGGGAGCCACCATCGGGGCCGGACTGGGGGCGGCCAAGGGCCTCGAGCAGGGCATCCACCGGGTGGAGCGTGGCTGGCGCATCCGCGCGAGCCACGACGAGCACCGCAACCCGGTGATCACCATTGATGCGGTGAGGAAGGGCTAGAGGCCATGGTCCAGATCGACGAACTCCTGCCCGCGGATCCCTTTCAAAGCGAGGTGGTGCTCCACGTCCGCCTGCATCTGCGGCGAGCCATTCGAGCTCGGGAGAAGGAGGCACCCCAGGCCCTGGCCATGTTGTTTGGCTTCGCTCGTGCCGACGGCACCTCCCGGGAGTGGATGGAGGCGGCGGCCGCTTCGGCGCCACTGCTGGAGGGGGCAAAGCTGGCGGCCCGGAAGCGAAAAGCCGGCGAGGTCGTCGCGCTGGGCCATGACGCCCAGCACCTGGCCGCGTGCAAGCAGTGGCTGCGGGAGCGGAAGCACCAGGATGATGCCTTCGCGAAGATCCTGGCGACCGACCTGGCGACGCTGCTCGAGCTGTCGAAAGCACGAGACCTGGCCGTGGCTCAGGGAGTGGATGAGCACGGCCGCCCACGGCCCCTGCCCATCCTGATACAGGGGGACACGGGGACTGGAAAGGAACTGCTGGCCCAGGGCATCCATATGCTCTGGGCGCAGCGCAACCCGCACCTCTCGGCCCCCTTCCAGGTGGTGCACGTCGCGGGGATGACGGATGACCTCATCAATGATGAGCTCTTTGGTCACGTCCCGGGCGCATACACCGGGGCGGACAAGGAGCGGGTGGGTCGAATCGAAGCGGCCCACGGTGGCACGCTGCTAATTGACGAGGTGGGAGACTTGCCCCCGGCGGCCCAGCTCCGGCTGCTGCGCTTCCTTCAGAGTCAGCACATGTCTCGGGTGGGTGAGAACAAGGAGCGCCACATCCAGGTGCGCATCATCGCGGCGACCTGGCGCAAGCTCGAGGAGCTCGTCAACGAGGGCGGGTTCCGCAGGGACCTGTTCCATCGACTTCGCTTCGGCTCGAGCCTGGTACTGCCGCCGTTGAGCAAGCGGGAGAACTTCTTCAAGGAAGTGGTGCCCCAGGTGATTCAGGCCAGGGGCCACAAAGCCAGCCCGTTGCTCACGCGCAGCACGCGGGATGCGCTGGCCAGACACTCGTGGCCCGGAAACCTGAGAGAGCTGGTGGGAGTGCTGGAGGAGGCGCTCTCACTCTCGGGAGGCGATACGCTCCGGGTCGAGCACCTGCCAGCCCACCTGCAACGCGCCTATCTCACCCAGCCTCTCCACGCGCGGGCCGTGGGCTTCCTCTCGGATGAGGTGGAGGGGCAGCAACTCACCGAGGAGCACGTCCGCTGGCGAGTCGAGCAGATCGCTCGTTCCCTGGAGACGGTCGCACGGCCGGAGCCCAAGCCCGAGCTGGCGAAGCTCCTCGCGTTCCTCACGGACTTGAGCGACCAGACCCCCGAGCATCAAGAGCTGCTCGAGGAACTGGAGCTCTTCATCAAGCAGGACCAGGACCAGCGCTGGCAGCTATTTCTGAAGGAGGTCTGGGCCTGGATCGCGGCCCAGGATGTTCCCCCGCTGGTGGTGAATACGCTCCGTCGAGCGGAGGCAGAGGCCCAGGCCCAGGCGGATGAGCTCCTGACGCAGCAACAGGAACGCGAGCCGCGGGTCGGGGCGATGCTGGAACAGAATCCCTGGTTGAAGTTGAACGCGGAGCTTCAGAACCTGCCCTTGTTCCAGTTCATCCAAGGTGAGGGTGGAGCGGACTCGAGCCAGCTCATCGTTGGAATCCTCAGCTTCCTCAAGAGCTTCTTTCCCTCGGCGGTGGACAAGATCCGGGCTGAAGCCAAGAAAGGGGACTTCCTGAAGCGTCTTCAGGACGGCTCCATCCAGAAGGGCGACGTGGTCGAGTCCGCGAAGAGCAGTACGCCTGAGCCGGAAGCGCCCAGGAAACGCCCCGAGGAGCTGTCGTTTCAGGAGTGGCTAGCCCTCACGAAGAACCACAAGACCCAGGCCGAGGCGAGCAAAGCCACGGGTTATGATCCGAAGACCATCGGGAAGTACCTTCACCTCCATGGGATTACCAACCCCTGGGCCAAGAAGGATACGGGGGTATAGCGCCCACCAGGGCCGCGGTGCCTGGCTTGGGCTTTGGGGTAGCCGCTGCCACTGCATGCGGCGGGATGAGCAAGCCCTGTCAATGTCAGGTGGACCAGGGGCCCAGGCGCGACATGAAGGCGGGCTTGGGCAGGGCGCGCCGGTACTCCTCACGCATGTGCCTCGGCTCCCAGTCGATCTCCGGATCCAGGCTCACCGTCACCGAGACGATGCCCTCCAGCGCCTTGAGCTTCGCCTCAGCCTCCATCGCGAAGCGGGGCCCCATCATGCAGCACGGTGAGGTCAGCCGCAGCCGCAGCTCCACGTGCTGGCCCCCGCCCTCCACCTCGCTCAGGCTCAGCCCCTTCACCAGCCCCATCGTCACCAGCCCCGCGGGCGCTCCGATGCCCAGGCTGCACGGGTCCTTCACCTCATCGAGCGCCTGCTCGATGGCCTCACGCTGCGCGCTCATTCTCGCTCCCTCCGCGTGACCAGGGCGCCGCCAGGCTCGTGCGCCGGGAGAACTCGTCCGCCTGGGACAGCTGGCGCAGCTTCGCCGTGTCCAGGCCCATGATGCGCGCCTGCGTGCCGCCCAGCATCGCCCGCTTCACCTCTGGGGTGAGCGCCGGGAAGCCATAGCCCTGCTGCATGTCCTCGGGGATCTGAAAGTTCCAGAAGGCCTCCAGGAAGGGCTGCGGGTGGATGACGGGCACGCCCGTGCCCCAGACGATGCGCTCGGCGGCCCCCGCCATCATCAGCGCGCCGAGGATCTCCGCCAGCTTGCGCGGCGCGTAGAAGATCAGCGCGCTGGTGCCCTCGAGGTTGATGGTGACGTTGGCGTTGTAGAGCGCCTGCATCGCCGTGTCCTCGAGGAAGGCGAAGCCGCCGTGGAAGATCTCGAAGTTCAGCGCCGGGAAGGACGTCGCCGCAGGGCCAATGTCCCTCACCCCGAAGAACTCATGGCCCAGGGGCCCGAAGGCGATGGCCTTGTGCATGGCCACCGTCTTGATGCCCTTCTTCAGCATGCGCTCATAGAGGGGGAACATGAGCTTCTCGTCATCCAGGCGGATGCCGCGCTGCTGTCCTCCCACCAGATCCAGCGGGTAGAACTTGATGGCGGAGATGTGCTCCTCCTCGACGAGCCGATCGAGCTCCTCCAGGGCATCGGGGCGGTAGGGGCTCAGGCCGGCGTAGAGGGCGACGCGGCCCGGCCAGCGCTCACGCATCTGCTTGCCGATGTGCAGGGGGCCGCCACCGTCCTTGAAGTACGTGTAGATGGGCAGGCTGTGGTAGACGCAGGCGTCGATGGTGCTCTCGCTGAAGAGCGAGTGGGCGATGAGCTCCACGTCCTGCATGCCGCGAAACTGCTGGGGCAGCAGCCACTTCTTGTCCGAGCGGGGGCTGTAGAAGTCGTGGATGCCCCACAGCGCGTTGACGAGCATCTTCGCGTACGAGCCGGGCACGTGGTTGCTCTCGGCGAAGTGGTAGGTGTGGGCCACGCCGTCGATGACGAAGAGATCATCCGGCAGCGGCTCCCACGGCTTGCCGCCCGAGATGGCGGCGGCGACCCTGGGATCCTCCAGGTGCACGTTGCTGCGAAGCGCACTGCGTGAGGCTGCTGCCGGCATGGTGTCTCCTCCCCCGGGGTGAGCCCAGAGACGGGGCGCAGGTTAGCCGACGGCCACGAGTCCTGGCGAGGCCTCGCCTCCTTGCTCGCCAAGGCCCTTTCCTCGCTCGCCCCAGGCAGGTATCACGCTGGGAATGAAGGACACCCAGACCGCTTCGATGCCACCGGACCCAGCGCCGCCGGGCGCCTTGCCCATGGACGAGGTGCGCCAGTGCACGCGCCTGCTCGAGGCCATTGGGCAGGACCGCCTGCTGCTGGCGAGCCTGCCAGAGACGGAGCGCAACGCGCTGCTGGCCGCCGCCTCGCGCGTGGTGCACCCGGACCGGGATGTGAAGTCACGGTTCGTCAAGGCGCTGAGGCGCAACCGGAAGCAGGCCAAGCACGAGAAGGATCGCGCCGTGCGCGCCACGGCGGGCATCCGCACGCTGCGCGGCGCCGCCGTGTTCGAGGCCCCGCAGCTGCCCCCGCCGCCGCCCACGGAAGGGCCCGAGCGGGTGCTCGAGGTTCCTCGCCAGTGCTACGTCTGCAAGGTGGAGTACCGGACGCTGCACTTCTTCTACGACTCGATGTGCGGCACGTGCGGGGACTTCAACTACGCCAAGCGGACCCAGCGGGCGCCGCTGTCCGGGAAGATCGCGTTGATCACCGGCGCGCGCGTGAAGATCGGCTATCAAGCCTCGCTGATGTTGCTGCGCTCGGGCGCGCGGGTGATTGCCACTACCCGGTTTCCGAAGGACGCCACGCAGCGCTACATGCGAGAGCCCGACTTCGGGGAGTGGTCGCACCGGCTGCACCTGCATGGGCTGGATTTGCGGCACGCCCCCAGCGTGGAAATCTTCGCCCGGCACCTGGAGCAGGTGCACCCGCGGCTGGACATCCTCATCAACAACGCGGCGCAGACGGTGCGCCGCCCGCCCGGCTTCTACGCGCACCTGCTGGAGGGCGAGCTGCGCCGCTTCGAGGAGCTTCCGGCGGAGGCTCGCCCGCTGCTGGCGGGACACGAGCAGTGCGTCGAGGCGGTGCACTCCACCCTGGGGGCAACTGGCACCGCGATGGTCGGGCCCAGCTGGCGCAGCAGTGATCCCGCGCTGGGCATCCACTCGTCGGCCGCGCTGTCGCTGCTGCCGTACGCGCTCGAGCAGGAGGGGGATACGCGCGCCCTGTTCCCCGAGGGCAAGCTGGACGCGGACCTGCAGCAGGTGGACCTGCGGCAGATGAACTCCTGGCGGATGAAGCTCGCCGAAGTCTCCACCGCGGAGATGCTGGAGGTCCACCTGGTGAACGCGGTGGCGCCGTTCATCCTCTGCGGGAAGCTCAAGCCGCTGATGATGCGCGACCGCTCCTCGCCCGGCCACATCGTGAACGTGTCCGCGATGGAGGGCAGCTTCTCGCGCGGGACGAAGACGGACAAGCACCCGCACACCAACATGGCGAAGGCCGCGTTGAACATGATGACGCTGACCTCGGCGCCTGACTACGCCAAGGACCGCATCTTCATGAACGCGGTGGACACCGGCTGGGTGACCGATGAGGACCCGGTGGTGTTCGCCGAGCGCAAGCAGCAGGCGCTCGACTTCCATCCGCCGCTGGACATCGTGGATGGCGCGGCGCGCGTGGTGGACCCGGTCATCTCCTCGGAGAACAGCGGCCAGCTGGCCTGGGGCAACTTCTTCAAGGACTATCGCCACACCGCCTGGTGAGCGCCGCGCCAGCCGCCGGCCCCCCGCGACCGCTCGGCTCCGGCTTTCGACCGTTCGCCCTGGCCGGGCCTGCCGCCCTGGCGCGGGGGTGGCACCTTCAACCCGGGTTGAAGGTCTCACTCATGCACGGAGGCAGGGCCATGGCAGGCAACGCGGAAGACGGTGGCGGGGGGCGCGGGAGCCGTTGGAGGCTCGCGATCTGGGGCTCCGCGGCGCTCATGCTGCTGCTGCCCCTGGTCGCCATGCAGGTCACCGATGAGATGGACTGGGGGCTGGCCGATTTCGCGCTCCTGAGCGCCATGCTGGCCGGGGCTGGCGGCACCTTCGAGCTCGCGGCGAGGGTGACGGGCAATCACTCGTACCGGGCCGCCGTCGTCGTCGCGCTCGGGGCCGCGCTCCTCCTCTTCTGGATGAACCTGGCCCTGGGCATCATCGGCAGTGAGGATAACCCCGCCAACCGGCTGTATTTCGGAGTGCTCGCCGTCGGGTTCGTCGGTGCCGTCCTCGCGCGCTTCCAGCCCCATGGAATGGCACGCGCGTTGGTCGCGACGGCGCTCGCGCAAGCGGCGGTCGCGGTGATCGCCGGAGTGGGCCACACCTTCGTCCTGACGGGGTTCTTCGTCGCGCTGTGGCTCCTGTCGGCCTGGCTGTTTCAGAGAGCTCACGGAGCGAGCGCCTCCACGGCCTAGCGGCTGCCCAGAAGCTTGCGCACTGTCATCACCGTGCGCGCCACCGCCACCCCGAAGATCCCCAGACAGAACAGGTACAGGGGCAGGGGAATGTGGCTCGGAAACCAGGTGATGCCCAGCACCGAGGCCAGGTAGTACAGCGCCACCAGCCCCGCCAGCGGCCAGCACAGCAGCCCCGCATACAGACTGAGCCGGTGAAACCGGCCCTGCTGTCCCAGCCACGCGCCCGCCAGGGTCACCAGCACATGAGGTGGCAGGACCAGATCGT
The DNA here is from genome assembly GCA_035296065.1 of Myxococcaceae bacterium. Classification (GTDB taxonomy): domain Bacteria; phylum Myxococcota; class Myxococcia; order Myxococcales; family Myxococcaceae; genus DATHBR01. The sequence continues at coordinate 22,498 of DATHBR010000029.1, forward strand.
AGACGTGGGCGAACGAGGTGCTCCAGAGCAGCGACAGCCCCAGCGACAGCACGAACACCAGGCCGAAGGCGATCCCTCCATGCAGCGGCGCCGTCCTGCCCGGGTGCCGGCGCGCGATGAAGTCACCCAGGGCCAGGCTCGCCACCGTGCCCACCAGGGGCGCGCCGTAGGTGTCCAGGAACCCGCGCCACGCCGCGCTACCCGCGGGGTAAGCCAGCACCGGCAGCACCTTCGAGAGCATCAGCGTGGGCCAGGCCAGGCTCAGGGACACCGCGACGAGATAGGTGACGACTCCCCGGGAGGCCTCGCGCAGCTTGGACATGGGGGGATGGTACTCTCCGCTGAAGAATCGCGCGTCCGCTCACGTCGGAGACGACATGCTGCTCTTCTCATTGGTGGCCGTGGCGCTCGCCGCCGAGCCGACCCCCACCTCCACGCCGCTCTACCCACCAGCGCAGGCCGTCGCCGACGCGCTCTCCAGTCCGCTGATCAAGATGGAGGGGGATACCGGCAACGTTGCGAACGAGCGGCTGCCGGACTGCTTCTACCGGAACGAGCGGGTGATCGTGATCAACCGCTACTGCAGCAAGCGGGAGATCAACACCACCGGCATTCAGATCATGCACCCCGAGCGGGGCGTCATCTATTTCTACGCGGAGGCGAGCGCGCCCATCAGCTCCATCACCCGCGAGGACTACGAGCAGTGGAACATCCAGGTGCGCGACCCGCTGCCTGGAATGCGCGTCGACCATTCGCTGGCGCAGGTGCGGCAGTGGATGAGCCGCAGAGTGAGCGAGGCGCAGCAGGGGTGTTGGACCGGCTTCGGCTCGCCCGGCGGCGTCCCCACCGGGTGCCACTACAAGACGCCCGAGCTCAAGCAGGCCTGGATGGACTCTCACGACGCCCTGCTCAAGGACGTGCCCCCGGGCTGGTACGAGCTCGTCCGGGAGATGCGCGGCCTGATCGGCAAGAAGCCGCCGCCGGTGAAGCTCCCTGCCGCTGCTGACACCGCCGGCACCGGGCCCGCGCGCATCGTTGTCCGGGTGTACGAGTACTACACGCAGAAGCCGGTGGTGGGGGCCCGCGTGCTCTTGCGCGAGCCGGGCGGCGCCGGAGAGCGCGTGGGAGTGACCGACGCCCGGGGCAATGTGGCGGTGCGCACGCCGAGCACCCGCTTCGAGCCCGTGAAGGTCGAGCTCGAGGGGCTGGTCCCGCTCGAGGAGCTGCAGCCCATCTGGAGCGCGTTCAAGGCGCTGGACCCGACGCGCCACGAGCAGGGCAGGGATGAGGTCCGCTGGGAGCTTCCGGTCGTCCGCCGGGCGTGGCTGGAGGCGAACATGAAGGTGCGGACCCGGCAGCAGGCCGACGTCGTGGCCGCCGACTGGGGGAGCGAGTGTGGGACGGGCGGTCCCAGCGCGGTCAAGTTCGACGACGGCTCCTGGCAGTACACCTTCTCGTGCATGGTGATCTACGTCGACCCGTGGAAGGGCAAAGGCGGCGGGCGCAAGCTCCAGCCCGATCCTCCCAGCGCCGTCCCGCTGTACCCGCCAGCGGATGCGCTGGCGGACGCGGCGTCCGGTCCGCTGCGGTATGTGGGGACCACCATCTGGTACGGTCGCTACGGCATCCCTTCGTGCATCTACCGCAACGAGAAGGTCTTCGTGATCAACTCGTACTGCACGCTGAAGGAGATCAACCCCCATGGCGTCATCGTCATCCACCCCGAGCGCGGCCAGGTGTCGTTCAAGGCCCGCGGCGTCCAGGGCAGGCCGGTCAGCACGCTGCGGCGCGCGCAGTACTCCGAGTGGGGGTTCTCGTCGATGGATGGCAAGAGCGGCCTCACCCTGGATGCGAGCGCGGACGAGGTGGTGGCCTGGGAGGAGCGGCGCCGTCGCTTCTACCGCAACCCCGGCTGTGGGGCGGGGCAGGCCAGCCCGTCCTCGAAGATGGGCGGCAGGTGCGTGGACAAGACGCCGGACTTCGAGGCCTGGTGGCGGGGCGTGTATCCCCCCGTGCTCCAGGCACCGCCCGAGAGCTGGTACGCGCTGGTGAAGGACCTGCGCCAGCGCGCGCGCAAGGACGGCAAGCCGGACCCGCGGATGGCGAAGGACATCCCGGAACCGGGGGGCTCCTTCCATCCATGATGGGAGCCATGACGTTTACTCCCTGGCGCTTCGGTGCTGTCCTGTGCCGCCCGTGGGGAGCTTGTTAGGCTTCTTCCCGTCGGACCAGGAGAAGCCCCTATGTCGCCTGCCTCGGACTTCGCGAGCGCGCTGCGCTGCCACCCTCGCCGGGTGCTCGCAGGCGTGCTGGCGGTGATGGTGCTGGAGACGGCTGTCGTCCTCCTCTCGGCGCTCCAGCGCCCTCCCACGCTCGTCCTCTCCATCGCCCTCTCCTCGGACCTCGTGCTGCTGGGGGCGCTGGCCGTCTGGGCCTCCGGCGGAGTGCGCCGGTGGGGGCTCACCCCTGGCAAGGGGCTTCGCGCCGCCGCCCTGGGGGTGCTCGTCTTCTCGGGCGTGATGCGGGTGCTCGGCATTCCCGGGCCGGCGCTGCTGCTACCGCTGGCTCTCGCCGCCGAGGCCACCCTGGCCTGCGTCATCCTGCTGTCCTTCTTCCGCGCCGTGCGCCAGGGAGGCGACTTCTGGGCGGAGGTGCAGCGCCGCCTCGGCTCGGCCCTGCCGCGCACCGCCACGGGGGTGCTCATCACGGAGCTGCGGCTGTTGCACGCCGCGGCCCAGAGCCTGTTGCGCAGGCCCCTGCTTACCCCCGAGCCCTCCGCGACCGTCTTTCCGCCGATGGCCGCCAGCTCCTCCGGCTGGCTCATCCCGTTTCTCCTCATCGTGTCGGTGATGGAGCTGGGCGCGGCTCATGCGCTGCTGCACGCGCTGGCTCCCGGGCACCTGTGGGCGCATGTCCTCTCGTTGGCGGTGCACGGCTATGGCCTGCTGTGGCTCGTCGGGGAGCGGCGCCTGCTCTGGACCACCGCGCACCGGCTCGAGGACGATGCCCTGGTGCTGCACCTGGGGCTGCGTTGGTCCGCTCGCATTCCTTACGCCCTCATTACCCGCGCGCTTGCCCTGCGCTCGGACATGGACCGCCGCCGGGTGCGGACGCCCCGGCGCCGCGACTCCGCCAGCGTCACGCCGTTGGATCCGCCCAATGTCCACCTGTGCCTCGAGGCCGACGTCGAGCTGAGCACCTTGTTCGGCCTGCGCCGCCGCGTCCGGCACCTCAATGTCTTCGTGGATCGCCCCGACGCCTTCCTCGCCGCATTGGAGGCCCGGCGTTCAGTTCGGGAGAAGTTCTGAGCAGCGGCGCGGGGCCCTCAGCGGCTCTCCGCCAGCCGGAAGGTGCGCCGCATGCCGGCCGCGTCCACCACCACCGAAGCGGGCTGTCCTTCCAGGGCACTCACCGCGCGTGAGAAGCCCTCCAGGGCGTCGGCGGGGGCTCCGTTCAACTCCAGCACCATGTCCCCGGGACGCAGGCCCGCGCTCATGGCCGCCGAGTCGGGCCGCACCGCGACGACGAGCAGGCCTCTGCCCTCAGGGCCCGCGCGCAGCTCCGGGGGAGCCGTGAGCAGCAGGGCGCCGCGCCACTCCTCCGTGCGGCGCCACCGCGCCTCGAGCGCCGCCAGGTTGGCCTCGCTCAGCACGAAGCGGGCCCACACCTCGTGGCCCCCCGCGGCTGTGTTCAGCGTGCCCTCCAGCAGCTCGAGCCCCTGTGGCGCCAGCCGCGCCGAGAGCGTCGAGGCCACCTCGTCCACGGAGCTGCGCCTGTGCGCCGGCTGGGCCTTCACCAGCGCCTGGTGCTCGGGGGCGAGCGTCTCGAGCAGGGCCTCGGACAGCTTCACCAGGGCCTCGCGCTGGGCCTGCTCCAGCGCCTGCGCCTCACTGGGCGCCGGGCCTCCGTGCCCCGTCACCATCAGCCCCCGCGGGGTACGCTCGGTGGCCGCGCCAGCCCAGGCCGGCCGGTCCGGGGTTCGGCTCAGGGCCTGAGGCAGCACCGAGGCGGGAATGTCGGAGGTGGCGGCTCGCGGGGTGGGCTCATTCGTGCCCCTCGCGCGCCAGGCCAGGCCCAGGGCCCCGAGCAGCACGACGAGCCCCAGCGCGGCCAGCGACGTCACCAGCCCTCGGCGGGATCGCGCGAGCGGTGCCGTGCCGCCCGCCCGCTTCCGGGAAGGGGCGGGCATCGGTCCGGCGAGCGCGAGCAGCCACCCGAGGTCCCCCGCCTCCAGCGGCGCGTTGCACCGCTTGCACGCCACCGACAGGGGCGCGCCCCCCGTCGCCGCCCGCCGCACCTCGTCCAGGCTCACCAGCGTCGTGCGGGGCGAGGCGCACGCCGCGCACCTGCCTTCGACGTTGACCGAGAGGATCTTCACCCGGGCGTGGGAGCTCACCCGCTCGGCCAGCGCGCGAGGCGCTCCCACCACGCTCACCCCCGTTACGTCCGCTCCGAGCGCCTCCAGCTGCTCCACGAGCAGCCCGATGCCGGCCTCCTCCACGCCCCGCGCCTCGCCAAGGTCCACCTGCAGCTCGCCATCCACGCCGTCGAGCACCTTGTGCCAGCGCAGGCTCGCGTCCAGGGCGGCGCGCACCTTCACCCGCGTGACGGAGCCCTCGATGAGCTTCTCGAGGGGCGCGGCGGGCTCCGCGGCCGCCAGGTGCGCGAGCGCCGAGCGCACCGGCTCGGGCAGGGGAGCGGGCGCGGACGGACCGAAGGCAAGGTAGCTGCGCGGATCATCATCGAACTGAGCCGGCCGCTCGCAGGTGGGACAGCCCACCGCGGGCAGTTGCCGCTGCGCGAGGAGCTGCGCGTGCGCCGCCACGTCGATCAGGCTGGTGAAGGTCTTCGCGCACGTGCGGCAGGCGAAGGGGGCGTGGAAGGACACCACGCGCCCAGGCCCCGCGAACGTGCGGATGAGCGAGAGCTGGTTGACCACGGCCTCCGGGCAGCGCGCCAGGTAGAGCCCCGTCAGGCGCGGCCCGGCCGCGGTGAGCAGCTGCATCCACTCGCGCACCCCGAAGCTCGTGACGCGCTCCACCTTGTCCAAGTCGAACACGACCGTGCCGGACAGCGCTCCGCCCAGCGCCGTACCCGCGAAGCGCTCGTCCAGCTTGCCCTGGAAGCGCACGATCGTCACCGGGCCGAGCCGCTCCAGCCGCGCGTTGGCGAAGTGCGCCAGCGCGGTGGGCGCGGGCGCGATCGCCGCCGCGGGCTCGGTCCCCTCCTGGGGCTCGTCGGCTTCCGAGGGCTCGGCCACGTCGTGCGAGTACTCGGCGCCCAGGCCTTCGACGGGGAGCTCCTCCACGGACTTCAGGCCGGCGAGCACCTCCTGGTACGCCTTCACCCGGTCCCCGAACAGCTCCTGCATGAAGCGCGACAGGGAGAGGGAGGACAGGCGCAGCCCCAGCCCCTGCGCGCACTCCTCCAGGGCGCCCTGGAGCTCCTGCGCGCTCTGGAAGCGCTTGTCGATGTCGCGCGACAGCGCCTTGAGCACCACCGCGCTGAGCGCCTTGGGGTAGCCCGGCAGCAGCCGCTGCGGCGGGGTGACGGGCTGGTCGAGCACCGCCTGCATCAGGGCCGCTTCGTTGGGCCCGCGGAAGGGGCGCTGGCCCGTCGTCAGCTCGTAGAGCAGCACGCCCAGCGAGTACACATCCGTGCGCCGATCGATGGGCCGGCCCTGCATCTGCTCGGGCGCCATATAGGACAGCTTGCCTTTGACGGCGTTGCCCTGCGTCTGGCTCAGCCGCCGCTCCGCCTTGGCGATGCCGAAGTCCAGCACCTTCACTCCGCCATCGAACGTGACGATGACGTTCTGGGCGGACACGTCCCGGTGGACGATGTTCAGCGGCCTGCCGTCCAGCCCCACCTGCTCGTGCGCGTGGTGGAGCCCCGCCGCCATGCTCGCGCCAATGTGGAGCGCGTGCTCCAGCGGCATGGGCTGCCCACGCCGGCGCAGCACCCGGTAGATGGCGCGCACGTCCTCGCCATGCAGGTACTCCATGCTGATGAAGGCCAGGCCCTCGTGCTGCCCCATCTCGTAAACCTGCACGAGGTTGGGGTGCTGGAGCAGCGCGCCGATGCGCGCCTCGTCCTTGAACATCTGGACGTACTCCGGGTTGCGCGCGTGCTGCGGGAGGATCTTCTTGATGACCACCAGCTTCTGCACGCCGGAGAAGCCGCGCTCCCGGGCCAGGAACAGCTCCGCCATGCCGCCCGCGGCGATGCGCTTGAGGATCTGATACTTGCCGACTGCCGCCATCCGCTGTCCCCGTTCCCTGTTCATCGCGCGTGCTCTGGTGTGCTTTAGCGGCTGCTTCAGCGGCCGTTGAGCCGCACCTGGCGCTTCACGCCCGCCGTCTCCACGGTGAGATCCAGCGGCTTGCGAGCTGGGACCTTGGAGGACAGGCGCGAGAGCGTCCCGAGATCGGGCAGCGAACGGCCGTTGAGCGCCAGCAGCACATCGCCCGGCCGCACTCCGGCGCGCGCGCCCGCGCCCGGCTCCACGTGCACCACCAGCAGCCCGCCTCCGGTGCGCATTCCCGCCTCGAGCGTGGGGAAGAACGGCGCCACCGTCATGCCCAGCGCCTCATGCTCGGCGCGGTAGAAGGCCACCGCCTCGCCCAGCGCCTTCTTCGACAGCTGGTAGCGGATGGCGCCCTGCACCCGGCCCTCGCGGTGCACCAGGGCCGCCTCGCTTCGCTGGAGCGCGGCGATGCTGCCCAGCTGGGCGCGGAAGCGCGCCAGAATGGGCTCGGCGTTGCCCGACACGTCCAGGGGCTCGCGCGAGGCGAGGTACTCCGCCATCCGCGTTCCGGCCAGCTGCCGCTCCAGGTGCTGCACCAGCGCCAGCTCCGCGTCGGCGCGAGCCTGGGCGAGCGCCTCATCTTGTGAGGGCGCCCCTCGCACCTGGCCCACCACATAGGCCGACTCGCCTTCCAGCACGAAGCGCTGCTCGGTCCACGCGGGGGGCAACTCCCCCTGCGCGGGGGAGGCGCTCGCGGGCAGCGTGGGCGTCGCGGGCGCTGGGGCGCTGGGGGCCGCCACCACCGGAGGAGGCGGCGGAGGCGGCGAGCGCAGGGCGAGCCCCGCCAGCAGGCCAACCAGCACGAAGCCCACCCCACCCAGCGCGAAGAAGAGGGCCGTGGGCCTGCGCCGCGCGGGCGTGGCCGCGGCGGGCGTTGGCTGCGCGGCGGGCGTGGAAGCGGCGACGCGCCGGGGGCCCGTACCCGGGTTGGTTCCTCCCTCACCCAGCCGCTGCAGCAGCGGCCGCACCGCCTCGAAGCTCAGCGGGGCGTTGCAGCGCCTGCAGACGACGTAGGGCTCCTTGCCCAGCTTGAGCGCCTCCACCGCGTCGAGCACCCGGATCTGCGCCGGGCGCCGGGCGTTGCAGCCGGCGCAGAAGCCCTCGACGCGGGCCGTCTCCAGATAGATGCGCTCCTGAGCCGGCGCCGCCGCGAGCCCCTCGAACAGGGGGGCGGGGCAGCCCTCGATGCGGATGGCATTCACCTCGCTCGGCAGCCGCCGCAGGGCGGTGAGCAGCAGCGTCACCCCCTCGGCGGAGGTGGAGGGAGAGGAGGCCAGGTCCAGCACCACCTCGCCCTCCAGGCCGTCGAACAGCTTGTTCCAGCGCACCGCCTCATCCAGGCGGCAGTTCACGCGCATCCGCGTGACGCGGCCTTCGACGCGCTTCTCGATGGGGTCCACCTGGCCCACCGCGGGCAGCCCCTCGAGGGCGCGCCGCACGTCCGCGGGCAGGTCTCCCACGCGGGCCGGGCCGAACGCGAGGTAGCTGCGCGCGTCGTCATCGAAGTGGCCCACCCCGGCGCAGGTGGGGCACTCGGTATCGGGCAGCGCGTAGCGGGCGAGCGCCTCCGCGTCGGTGTTGCAGTCGAGCAGGGCCGAGAAGGTCGCGCCGCACTGGGCGCACAGGTAGGGGGCGAAGAAGGAGAGCACCTTTCCGCCACCGGAGAAGCGGCGGATCATCCCCATCTGGTTGACCACCGCCTCGGAGCAGCGCGCGAAGTACAGCCTGGAGCCCAGCGGCTCGAGCTCGGCGAGCATCTGCAGCCACTCGCGCACGCCGAACGAGGTGATGCGCTCCACGTCCGCGAGATCGAACAGGACGACGGGCCCGGCGGCCGAGGCGATGCCGCGTCCGGTGAAGCCCTCGCTCAGCCGGCCCCGGATGCGCGCGACGGTGACTTCCCCCACGCGCTCGAACTCCAGCGCCGCGCTCTCTGCCTGGGGCGGCCCGGCGGGGCGGGTGAGGCGGCGCTCCGGCGCGGAGGTGGGTGTGCCTGGGCGGGCACGGCCCTGGAGCGGCCGGCTGTCATCCCCGGCCTCGGCCACCTCGAACACGCCCTTGCCGCCGGGCGACGTGGCCGCCGGGGGCGGCGGCGCCGAGGGCCTGGGCTGGGCCGCCGGCATGGTCCCGGTGGCGCGGCGGGGAGGAGGCGCCGCCGAGGCGGAGAGCGCGGCACGCTGCCCGGTGGTGGGGCGCGTGAGGGCCGGGGCCGCGGGGGCCTGCACGGCGGGGGTGCGCGTGGAAGGCCGCACGGGGGTGCGCGCGATGGGCGTGGGCGACTCGGAGAAGGTCGTCAACGTCATCGTCTGGTTGTGGAGATCACACCGTCCGGTGGCGTACGGCGACAGCTCTCCGTACGAGTAGAAGCCCGTCACCCTGGCGCCGCGCGGGAGCACCTCCAGCACGGCCTCCACCTCCTCCTCGGTGCGCTCGCCCAGCACCAGCCGGCGGCCCACGCAGGAGACCGCGATGGCCAGGGTGTTCGGGTCCTCGAGCGACACCAGCTTGCGCGCGCTGCTGGCCGCGGTGGCCGCCCCGCCGATGAGCCGGTCGAAGTCCGCCTTCATCAGCTGGGCGAGGTAGCCCTGCGGCACGTCCCCGGCGAACGTCATCGTCTGCCGGGCCTCGTCCACCGCCAGCAGCGTGCGCACCAGCGCCTTGTCGTCCGTGCCGCTCGAGCGCAGCGACAGCGGGAAGAGCAGCCCGGTGGCCGGCAGCCCCGAGGCCTTCTCGCCCAGGTACTCCTTATAAAGGGCGAGCGCGGGTCGGCCGTCCAGCTCGTAGAGCACGTTGCCCTCGGCGCGCGTCACCACGCGCTCGGGGCCGAACTTGTCCCAGCCGCCCTTGCTGCCGTGAGAGACGAGCAGCCGATCACCGTAGAAGCCCACCGCGACGACACGGGCCGACGCCACCTGCTCGCCCAGCGCCACCCAGGTGCGCTTGAAGCGCGTGCCATCCCCGGCCAGGCCTCCGGTGACGACCACCGAGGGATCCAGCACCGAGTTGATGCCGCGCACCAGCTCCGAGCCGTTCACGTTCAGCCCGTCCGAGAGCACGAACACCGCGCGCAGCGAGGGCTTGTTCAGCTCGCGGGCGAGCGCCTCGCCCACGCTGAAGGAGCACGAGGCGTCGGGGCACGGTGCCGACGCGGCGGCGACGGAGGTGTCCTCGAAGCGCACCACCGACACCGAGAGCACCTGGTCGCGCACCGTGGTGCCGACGATCTCTCCGCTGCCTGAGCACCCGGCCACCAGCGAGGAGGGGTACGCGCGGCGCAGCTGCTCGAAGGCGCCGGGCTTCTCTATGAGCCCCGAGTCCCCGAAGGCCAGCACCAGCGTGCGCTTGGAGTCCAGGGCGGGGAAGGGGGTGCTCCAGGCACCGGTCTTCATGTCGAAGGTGAGGTTTTCGATCTGCATGGGGGACTCGGGGGCGCGTCAGGGGGAAGGGGGCAATCAGCGCGATCAGTCGAGGTGGGCAACCAGCAGCGTCAGGTCATCGTCCGGGGGCCTGCCACCGGCGAAGGTGACAAGAGAGCCGACCAACTCGTCGCGCAGGCCGCACGCGTCGAGGTGGGCGGCGCGCTGGCACACCGAGCGCAGGCGCTTCTCGGTGAACTGCTCGCCCGCGTCGTTCTCGAGCTCGGTGACGCCGTCGGTGTACCAGAGCAGCTTGTCCCCCGCGGCGAGCCTCACGGTGATGGCCGCGTACTCGGACGAGGGGGCGCTGCCCAGCGGCTCTCCGTGCGCGACGAGCGGCTCGAGCATCCCGCCGCGCAGCAGGTACGGGAAGGCGTGGCCAGCGCTGGCCAGGGTGAGGCTGCCGGCGCGCGCATCGAGGATGGCCACCGCCGCCGTCATCAGGGTCTGCGTCTTGCCGGCCTGGTGAATGGCATGGTTCATCAGGCTCAGGATGAGCTCGCAGGTGAGCTTTCCCCGCTCCAGCAGCTGGCTCAGGTCTACCGCCGCCTTGGCCGTCGCCGTGAGCATCGCCGAGGCGATGCCGTGGCCGGTGACGTCTCCCACCACCGTCAGCACCCGCCCGTCCCCCAGGTCCATGGCGTTCCACCAGTCGCCGCCGCACTCCTGAGCGGACCGGGAGTAGGCCGCCAGCGTGAGGCCCGGCAGCGCGATGACGTCCTCGGGCGGCAGCAGCAGCTGCTGCACCGCGCGCGCCACCTCGAGCTCCTTGCGCAGCGAGGCGTGCTGGCCCATCTCGTTGAGCATCGTCTCCACCTGGTCGGCCAGCCGGACGAACTCGGTCTGGATGACGCGCACCTGGGAGCTCTCCTGCATGGAGGTGCCGGTCCCCTCGCCGAAGATGCTCTCCAGCCGCTCGGTGAAGGCGCTCTTCACCTGGGTGATGATGCTGGTGGCATCCAGCGCGGAGTGGCCCTCGGCGGAGGGGGACGCGGTCCCCATCAGGGAGATGGCCTCGGTGATGGCGCCCAGGATGCTCTGCAGCCGGTCCCGCTCGGACTCCACCCGCGCGCGCAGCTCGTTCATCTCCGTGGTGGTCAGGTCCAGCGAGCGGGTGAGCAGCGCGCGGTCCTCCTGTGTGTGCTGGTAATGGTCGCTCACGCGCTTGAGGAACTGGCGCCAGGTGTCCAGGTCCGGGGCGCGGTCACCCGCCTCCAGCCCGAGCCGCTTGAGCTGCCGCTGCAGTGTGGGATCGAGTTCGCTCATCTCAGCCGGGGAAGCACAGGTGCAGAGAGGTGGGTTGGGTGCGCGACTCCCGCGCGCTGGCGTCCATGTCGAAGATGGCCAGCACCTTGGTGGCCCGGCCCGGGGTGACTTCCACCACGAGCGAGGAGCACGCCGCGTGGAGCCGGAAGAAGCCCAGGCCCGCGCCGCCGTGCGAGGTGTCCAGCACCGGGGCCTGGGTGCTGCGCGCTCCCGCCATGCCGCGCAGGATGCTGTCGAGCACGTGCCGCCGCTCCAGGCGCCCGAACGGATCAATCACCTCCAGGGCGGCCGTCATCCCGTCCATCCCGAAGCGCAGCTGGGGCACCGCCGCCTCGGGCAGCGCCAGCCGCTGCTTGCGGTCCTGCGCGTACAGCGGCTTGCCGGAGGCGTCGGCGGGCGCGTCGTACATGGCGTTCATCAGCATCTCGTGGGCGGCGACGGCGAAGCGCTCGATGAGCCGGGGGTTGGTGCCCGCGGCGGCGGCGTAGCGCTCCACCTCGGCGACGCACTCGTCCCGCTCGGCGCTCGTGCGGGGCATCCACTTGATGCTGGTGGCGCCCCAGGCCAGCACATCCGACATGCGCAGCCGCCGGGCCTCCGCATCCTGCAGCGTCCGGCGGGCCCCCAGCGCCAGCTCCCACACGCGCGGGATGGACTGGTGCGCCGGCCAGCCGATGATGCTGTTGAGCCGCGGCTCGTGCCGGCACACCTGCAGGGGCGCGTGGAGCGAGTCCTGGCTCCAGGTGAGGATGCGCAGGTGGGGAAAGGGGCCGCGCACCCAGTCCAGGGCCACGTCGAGATCCGCGCTCTCCAGCGCCACCAGGAGCGTGCGCTCGTCGAGCCGCTCGCGCAGGGCCGCGGGCCGGTCCGAGGTATGCACCTGGGCGAAGTCCGCGGCGGCCGAGAAGACGCGCGCCAGGCGCTGGCTCACCACTCCATTGCGCTCGAGCACCAGAATGGAATGGCCCGTCCCTGACACTCAACCCTCCAGGTAATCCCCGACTTGCCCGAACTAACGAGTCAGGAATAAGTCAATTGGCGCCCGGGTGTCCAGAAGGCGGAGGGCCGGTTTCACGGGTCTTCTTGGGCGTGGAGGCCCCGCCGAAGTAATTTCATGCCCCCACCTTGCACGTAGCCGTGCCCCTGGCCGCCTGGCCCCCGGCTCCGGGCGGGGTCCCCCCTCACCGGATGTGCGGGCGTGCCCTCGCGTGTTTCATCGCGGGGAGGCGCCATGGGACTACTGTCGCGGTGGTTGGGGCTGGGGTTGATGGGGTTGAGCCTTCTGGGGGGGCTGGCGGGATGTCAGGGCCCAGAGGACTTGCCCCTGGAGGCGGACGTCGAGGAGAGCGAGGACTCGCCACCTGGCCACATCTCGCCCGTGGACGTCTGGCCCGCCGACGCTCCGCCTTCCGAAGCTGCCCCTTCGCAGCCAGAAGGCCTGGTGGAGGCGCAGTCCCTGACGCCTGCTCCTCTCGTGGCGTTCCCGCCGCCTGGACCGGACATCGTCCGCCGGGAGAATGCGCTGCCGGGGACACGCGACTGGCGCATCACAAACCCCGCGCACCAGCGGCAGATCGAGGGCTACGCGCTGGTGGCCACGGTGACACCGGGGCAGCGGGTGCCGGTGGCTGTCAACGTGCCCGAGGCGAACACCTTCCAATGGTTCGTCTACCGCATGGGCCACTATGGGGGGGCAGGGGGGCGGCTGGTGGCGCGAGGCGGACCGCTCCAGGCCCAGCGCCAGCCGAGCTGTCCCATGGACGAAACCACGGGCGTGGTGGCCTGCCCGTGGACGCGCACGTTCGAGATCGCGACGGGCGCTGACTGGGTTCGCGGCGTGTACCTGGTGAAGCTGGTGCGCCAGGACGGTTTTGAGCGCTACGTGCCCTTCTTCGTGCGGGACGCGACTCCGCGCGGCGAGGTGGTCGCGGTCATCCCCACCGCCACGTGGGCCGCGTACAACACCTGGGGCGGCACGAGCCTCTACGACGATCAGCTGGGAGTGATGCGCACCAAGCACGGCGTGGGCCGGGCGTTCCAGGTCTCGTATGATCGTCCCCACTCCCGGGGACAGGGCTCGGGTCACCTGGTGCCGGAGGATCACAGCCTGGTGCAATGGCTGGAGGCCCAGGGGTTGGACGTGGCCTATGTCACCAATGAGGCGCTGACCGAGTCGGACGCCCTCTTGCGCGGGGCCAGGGCCGTCTTCCTCTCGGGCCATGACGAGTACTGGACGGGGGCGATCCGCACCCACGTGGATCGCGCGGTGGCGGCGGGCGTCTCGCTGATCAACCTTGGCTCCAATCAGGGCTACTGGCAGACCCGCCAGGAGCCGGCGAAGGACGGGCGGCCGGGCCGCATCATCACCTGCTACAAGGGGGACGCGAGGGATCCGGTGGGGACAACCAGCCCGGCGCGCACCATGAAGTTCCGCGATGCGCCCGTCTCGCGCCCGGAGAACCAGCTCTTTGGCGTCATGTTCAGCGGCCGCTGGCACCAGTTCCCCTTCCCCATGGTCATCACCCGGGTGGACCACTGGGCGCTGGCGGGCACGGGCTTCCAGGTGGGCGACACGATCTGGATGGCCAATGGCTACGAGGTGGACCAGATCGTCCAGAACGGCAAGTCTCCCGCGGGGCTGGAGGTGATCGTCGAGTCTCCCATGCTCTCGCTGCAGGGCGCCTTCGGCTTCGGGCAGATGGTGGTGCGGCAGCAGGGCAGCGCGTGGGTCTTCTCCGCGGGCTCGGTGGACTTCGTCAGGAAGCTGGCGTGGGAGAAGGGCGCGGACCCTCGCGCCGCGCGCATCGTGGCCAACGTGCTCTACCGCGCGTTGGGGCGGCCGGTGCCGGCCACCCTGGTGGCGTTCTCCGCGCCGCCCGTCCAGCCACTGGGGCCCTTCGCCCGCCAGGTGCGCACCGTGGGGGGGCAGCCAGGGGTGCGAGCCAGTCTCACGGGGCCCAGGGATGCCACGCGGCTCTCCGCGCCGGTCGCCGTGGCGGTGCTGCCAGGCGGCCGCGGCTGGGTGGTGGCCGATGCGCTGGCCAACGCCGTCAAGCGGATCTCCCCGGCCGGAGAGATCCAGACGCTGCTGACCGGGCTCAATGGTCCGATGGGGATCGCCGTGGATGCCGCGAGCAACATCTATGTCTCCGATACGGAGCACCAGGTCATCCGCCGGATCACTCCTGATGGGAAGGCGGCGATCTTCGCCGGTGCGCAGTGGTCGGCGGGCTACACGAATGGGCCGGCCCTCACCGCGCGCTTCAACCAGCCCGCGGGCCTGGCGATCTCCCAGGCCGGTGCGCTGCTGGTGGCCGACATGGGCAGCGGCACCCTGCGGCGCATCGATCTCAAGGCGCTGGGCAATCCGGTGACGACGATACCGGCGGACAAGGTGCTCTACCGGGCGTCAGCGGTGGCCGCGGGCCCGGACGGCGCCTTCTACGTGGTGGAGACCGGAATGGCCCGCGTGGTGCGGGTGAAGGACGGCAAGGTGACGCCCGTGGCCGGCTCCACGCCGGGGTACGCGGATGGGGCCCCGGCCACGGCGCAGATGATGCCCTACCTGGGCATCGCGGTGTTGGCGGATGGCTCGGTGGCGGTGGCCGATCCTGGCAACTACCGCATCCGGCGCATTCTCTTCGGGCCGGACGGCAATGCCACACAGGTGACGACGCTGGCCGGCTCGGGGCGTTACGGCGCGCGGGATGGAGCGGGACTGAGCGCGGACTTCGTCCTGCCCGCGGGCCTGGCGGTGGGGCCCGATGGGACACTCTATGTGGCGGACTCAGGCAACGCGCTGGTGCGAGCGGTGACTCCGTAGGCCGTGCCGCCGCGCTCCGCGCCGTGACTCAAGTGTGTCGTGCACGAAGACCCTCGAGGCTCCTTCGATACGCGCTGAAAGACGCACGAGGCCTATCTCGATCAATTACCATGCAGACATGCGATGGCCCGCTCCCGTGATTCTTCTGCTCGGTCTCCTGCTGCTTGCATGCAGCCCAGGTGTGGCATGGAGTGCTGCTCTCCAGCAGGCAGTCTGTGTAAACCAGGTGAGCGGCCTTCCTGGGTATGAAGCCCCCCAGGCATCACCGTCGGAAGTCGTGGCTGGAGGACAGCCGGGCGGACGCTTCACCCAGAAGAAAAAGGCCCTGGTCAAGCAGGACAACGCTGCTCGTAACGAAGGCAAGACCCGATGCGAAGGTTGTGGTGTCGAGACTGTTCCAGCCGAACAGCACAAGAAGGGCGTCACACCCCCCAAGAACGAGACCCACGTCGATCACGTCGTCCCCAGGGCCAAGGGTGGGACGAACGACCCTGAAAACGGACAGGTCCTGTGCCGAGACTGCAACATCGAGAAAGGTGACAAGGAGCAGTGAGCGCGACATGGCCGTGAATGCTCGCGGGAGCGATCAATACGTCAAGGTGTTGTTCGAGCTGGAGCAAGACGAAGATGGCTACCCTCCCGCGGCCGCGGAGACCCTCTGGGCTGTCCGGGTTGGCGACGGGCTCTTCCAGATCGACAACATTCCCTTCTTCGTGCACGGCATCGCGGTGAACGACATCGTGTCCGCGACCCCCGAGGAGGGCGTCTTCCGCTACAAAGAAGTCGTCCAGCCCTCGGGGCACGGCACGCTCCGGCTCATCGTCAGTGAGGCGTCCGACGTACAGGCCGTACGCGATCTCCTCAGGCAACTGGGGTGTTCATCGGAGCTCAGTCACCTCCCCCGCTTGATTGCCGTCGACGTTCCCCCTTCCGTGTCGTTGCAAGCGCTGAAGAAGGTGCTGGACGCCGGCCAGGAGCAGGACCGCTGGGGCTACGAGGAGGCCTGTCTGCCCCGGGTTTGATCCAGGGTGCACCCCGCGGGCACATGGTCTCAGGGGAGGCGGGTGCTGGCCCATGAAGAGGCGGTAGGCCGTCACGGCCAGGGCATACAGGGCAGGGGAACTCGTCTCGTGGCTTCGTGAGCGACTGGGGCTGGACCTATTCAGCGCGGCCGGCGCCGAGCCGCTCCTGCAGGCTGCGCATGAACTTTCCGACACCCAGAGCCCACCAGGTCATCACGGAGGTGAAGACGACGAAGCCGGCCATCACCACCAGCATGTCCCCGATGCGCCCTCCCACCTTGGTCCTGGCCAGAAGCACGGCTGCCACCCCATAGCCCACGAAGGCCAGGAGGGTGGAGGCGGCCCACTTGCGCCTCAGCCCCCAGGGACGCCTCGGGCCACGCGCCCACGAGAGCACCAGCCCCACCAGGTAGATGATGAGGGCCACCTTGCCCCAGACCGCCATCAGCTCGGCCGTGCCACCGCGTCCGTGCTCATTCACGCCTCCCAGCATCGCGTAGAGGTCGAGCAGCCTGCTGCTCATCAGCCTCCCTACCTGCCCCGAGGCACCCTCTTGCAGGCCAATGATCGACAGCATCAACCAACCGAAGTGGCCGACCACGGCATACACCCGCTGAGTGGAAGCGACGTAGCCCAGCCCGTGTGAGATCAGCCCACGCACCAGCCGCTCCTCCAGGCTACGCGGCGCGCGCTCCTCGGCAGGTGGCGCCGTCTCGGGCTGTGGCTCCTCGGCCGTGGACTGAGCCAGAGCCTCCAGGGGCCAGTCTGCGGTGACGGGGACGGGCATCCCCAGGGTCCGGCGGAGCTGTGCTTCGAGCCAGGCGAACTGGGCGTGCGACTCGAGGCCTGGTGCCACCTGGTGCTTCCGGCCTTGCCGATCCACCACGAGCATGATGTCCGTGGGCTTCACGACATCCTTGCCGCCCTGCTTCACGCGAAGCCCGGGCGTGGTCTCGAAATGGCTGATGTCCTCCGGGGTGAGTTCCACGGAGCCATACGGCCAGGGCAGCGGCCTGTTGAACACGCGCAGCCGCCCTGGCTCGACGCGAACGACGGTGCGGTTCACGAGCGAGGCCAGGAAGAGGTACAGCAGCACGGCCGAGCACAGCATCGCGATGGCCATCATCGGATAGCCGAGCCAGGGGAGCTTGATGTAGCCGGTGACGCGGCCGTTGCTGATGTTCTGGACCGTGCCATCGACAAGCGCTTGGCCGTACAAGCCACAGGGGCCAAAGCAACAAAGCCCGGGCAGGATCGCGCTGCCCAGCAGCGACCACCGCCGGGAGAGCTCCAGCCTTCCGTCCCGGGATGTCAGGGTGAGGTTGGCGGGAAGCGCCACCTGCCGCGCGGGGCCACTGGACTCGTAGGAGTTCATGAAGGCATGGACGATATACGCTCCGTCTTGTTGCGGAGCATAGGAGGTAAGCCCTTGTGGATTCCGTGGGTTAGCGCCATGCACGGCCCACCAGGAACGCAGCGGTCAGCGCTCTTCCTGCGGGCTGGATGTGGGCTGAGCCTTCTTGCGAGGAGCGAGGGCAGGGGCATAGCGCCTGCCAGGACTCCATGCGCCACGCTGCTACCTGGGCACCTGGAAAGAGCCGGTGCACGTGCTCTAACTAGGACAAGCGGCGTGCCAAAGTGGGAGGCCACAGAAATCCGACAGGATGAGCACAGGCATGCGATCTTTGCGGCTCACTCACCCGGTGATTCCCTGCCGGGTGGGAGCGAGCGAGACGAGGGGACCTTGGGAGAAGCAGACATGAAGCAATGGGCGCAGGCGCTGCACGCTTACAATGGCTGGGATCTCTTGTCAGGAGTAGCTGGACTCCAGTTGATGCGGGAGAACGCAGACCGTCTCCTCAGGTTGGAGGCCGCAGCCGCGCTCGTGGCCTCGATGCAGCCCAAGCGTGACGGCGCTCGGATGACTTCACACCGATGGAGCACGTGGCTGAACAACTCCGAGTTGGTAGCAGCCGTGGCGCCCAGCGAAGATCCGTTCGCCTACCCGCTCGTCGAGGAGATCGTGTTCTACGGAGGTTCGTTCAGGGTCTTCCCTGGGTAAGCGTTCACGGGGTCAGTCGGCTGCGAGCGTGAGCTGAGGTGGCGTGCTGGGCAGCAGCGAGGGCGCGGGAGTGCCGTGCAGCTGGGCTTCGAGGGCTGCGGTGAGGTAGTCGAGCACGTTGCGTTGCTGCTTCCTGAGGCTCATCACGACTGAGAGGATACGCTCGACGAAGCGGCTGCCGTCCTCGCTCTGGGTGCCAAAGCTCGTCTTGCGCCAGATGACAGCATGGCGCAGGTCCCTCTCGGCGAGGTTGTTGGTGGGCTCGACGCCCTGGGTATAGACGAACGTCCAGAGCGCGTCCTTGAGCTTGAGGATTTCCCTGGCCGTGCCGGCTACCTTCTTCGGGCACACGTGCGCGGCCTGCGCCAGCAAGCGCTCCACCTGACGCATGAGCGGACGCATCTTCCTCTGGAAGGTGGCGCGCTTGAGCAGCCCATCGCGTGAAAGATTCCACCACTCAAACATGACGAAGACTTCCGCCAGCAGCAGTTCTCCCAGCCGCTTGGCCTGCCCTCCACGCTCGATGAAGCCCTCGAACTCGCGCACCAAGTGCGCCCAGCACACCTGCCGATTCAGGGCGTGCACCCAGTTGTAGGCACACCACCTGTCGGAGATGAGCGTGCCCCGAAAGTCCTCGCCCAGCATCGCCTTGGCCACGGCCTTGCCGCGGCTGTTGACGATGAGGAAGACCGCCACGGCCGCGGTGCTGGCCACCCACAGCCAGGCTCTGGCGTGCTTCTGCCACCAGCCGGTTTCATCCTGGTGCACGGCCGGCTGCGTCTGCACGTACGCGCGCGCCTCTTGCACCGGTGCCCCCAGGGCGCGGCTCACCGTCTGCTCGAGGTTGCTGACGCTGCCCAGCCCCAGTTCCACGCCCAGCACGTCCTGCAGCAACTCCTGCACCAGGCGCTTGGACAGCCGGAAGCGTCCGGTGGCCAGGGCGATGAAGCCCGTCAGGCGCGGCCCGAAGTTGCCCTCGGGCACCCCCGCTGGCAGCGGTGCGCAGCGCCAGGCGCTGCAGCTGGCGCACCAGCCCGCGTGCAACTCGTATTGCTTCACCTCGGGTACTACGCGCGGCAGCTCCACCACCTGGTGGATTCGCGCGGGCGGCGCGCCCTTCAGCTTGAGCAGAGCCCCTGCGCAGCCCGTACAGTGCTCCAGCGCTGGCACCGCCACCACCTCACTCACCTTGTCCGGCGGCAACAGCTCGCGCTTGCGGCCCTTGTGTCCGGGTTGCCCTCCGGGCTTGCGGCCCGTCGGCTCCGACTGCCTCGGCGGCGTTCCGGGTGGGTCCGCGGAGGGAGGCTTCGAGGAGTTGCGCGAGGTGCTGCGCAGCCGCGCCTCCAGCTCTGTGATGCGGGCCTCCAGCTGCGCGATGCGAGCAGTCTGCTGCTCGATTCGCGCCAGCGCCGCGCTCAGCAGCCGCTCCAACTCCGCGATGCGCGCATCTCTCGGGTCAACCGCGTTCACCCTCCAGGTAGTAAGCTCCTCTTCCTACCTTGTCGATAGGATCCTCTCTCACTGTTCAACCCCGCTTACCCCTCAGGCAGCCCAGTCCCGTGAACGCTTACTTCCCTGGAACCTTCGACGAATCGGTCTACATCGTTCGGAACTTGTTGAAGGCGATGTTCCTCACGCGAGAGTTTCCAGATGCTGCATTCGCCGATTCGATGCTCCAGATATGCTACGCCGTGCTCAGAATCAGTGATTGCATCGCCAAACGAGCGGGGGTAAGCCGTGGAACCTTCGCGTCACACGCAGCAACGAGCGTGACTATTCCGCCGTCTGCCCAGTTCGAGGTGCTCAAACGTGCCGTGGTCTTCACGCAGGAGGAGTTGAGCCAGCTTCTGTCCGATATCGAGGGCAACGCGTCCTGCCTGCAACCCCTAATGGCCAAATGGGGTGAGATCCCGTTCGACTCCGTGGATCCAGACTTGAATCCCCTGCTCCCACGGCCGTTGGTGGACTGCGACGACACCATCGTGGTCGCGGCGCCCCATGCGCTCATGGCCGCGCTCCGGCATCACATCTTGTCTTGCGCGTCCAAAGCGGGATGCTCCGAAGAACTAGCCAAGCGTTACCATTTTGCGATCCTCGATTCCGTCGATCACTCATTCGATTTCATGAACACCCCGCTAGTCCCATTTCAAGCGGGGACGACGGCCCAAGGTGGGTTTATCTCTTCGGATCGTATCTTTCAGTTCGACACCGATAAGACCCTAGCTGTCATTCTGGCAACCAATTCCCTGGCTGATTACGGGAGTCAAACTATCTCTGGCACATGCAACACCGACTCGTTCGAGGAGATCGTGATGCAACGACTCCGTTCCGTGGAGTCGTCTTTGATGCAACAGAAGACACCACCTAACGAGATCCTGCACGTGATCGTGGTCCAAACCGCGGGACTCATGGCCATGATGGGGCTCCCTTCCGGTGTTTCCTCCATCAATGCTCCCATCCTTCTGATACCAGCGGCGGAACTGGAGATCATCGCCCAGTTTGAGATGGGACACCGGCTTGCGTTGTATGACTTCGTGCGCGCGCGTGAATGGACACGGAAGCGGACGGAAATTTTTGCATGGGGGGTGCTCGATGAGTTCGCATTATATAGAAAGAGAAAGTACAGCTATTACGCTTCGGACGAATCGCGACCCCACATGCTCAATGTCCAGGCAGGATTCGCGGAGGAACTCCGGCGCCAAGTCATCGAGAGGCGTGACGTGCACGGTGTCCGTTTCCCCGGCACCTTCGCCTTCGGTGAGGTCACCCTTTCCGCAGATGATCGCTCCATCCCGACCTATGTCCCCTTTCCAGTGCAGGAGCGAGCGATGTTCTTGGTCGAAGGACTTCCGCTGCTCATCTGGGTGACCGGAGCGGAGAAGACGGCGGACAAACGGTATCGTCCCCTTCAACTCAATTTCGCGGACACAATCGCCTACTGGATCTGGCAATTCACGCCTGTGTTGACAAAGGTGCTCGCGCGTGGCCCCTCGCTCCAAGAAATCCAGATCGAGATCGAGCTTCGGCCCAGTGAGTTGTGGTTCCAAACGGACGAGAACGTGGACCCGCAGTCGTCCGAGGATGATGTCACTTGCGAAGTCACTGGTCCGACGCGGCTCGCACTCCACTTGTACGCGAGTCTCCTGACCAAGATGGCGAGTCCGGACAATCAAGGCGAGCGCGACCTTATAGGTTCAGTCTTGGTGGGGATCGGCAAGCTTCTGGCCAGGAATGGTGTCGAAGCGCCCGAGTTGGCGCGCGAGGAGTTGGCTCGAGTCATCGACGTCCATGCCCCCATAGGATTGAAGAAGAAGATGGTCATCGTGCCGAAGATGCTTGCCTTCGACTTAGTCTCGACTGGCTTGCCACCCTATCGGAAGTTACAAAGGTCGCACGACGACGAATTACTGGAGGACATGGCGGACGTCGTGGCCAAGAAGTATGGTCTCCGGGCTGGACCGATTCCAGCAGAAATCGTGTCGGTGGTGCTCCGGGATGTCGTGGCGTACTACTTCGATGCAATGAAGAAACTAGTCTCGACGCTCGATCCAGCGCAGTTACTGGGTTGGCTAATTGCACAAAACGAAAGCATCATTCGTGAATGGCGAGACAACACCTTCTCCGTAGCCACTCGAATGGCCTGCTTTACGACCCGAACGACCATGGTTCAGCGCCTTGCGGAGGAGGTCCCAGAGTTGAACAGCGCGTGGCTGGCCAGCCGCTTCCTTATCGAATACGCGACGGCGTGCCCTCCTAGGAGTTTGTTGAGGTAACGGGCTGCGAGCTAGGGAGAGGCGTCTGGCAGCATCGGCGCCTTTCCTACCTGGGACGGGCGGGCCGCCCCAGGCTACGCGGCGGCCTGGGCCTTGTAGAGTTTGAGCAGGTTGTGGGTCA
>DATHBR010000030.1:0-96938 GCA_035296065.1 Myxococcaceae bacterium
TGGGCCCGGCCCGCAGGCGACGCACCGCCCCGGCTCCCGCGGCCACGTCATCCTCGGCGCCCTCCACGGCGCGCGTCAGCGCCGCGCGGCCTCCCGCGATCGTGGCTTGTACCTGCCGGGGATCCGCGCCGAAGGTGGGGGGACACTCACTGGCGTCCAGCACGCCCAGCCTTCCGCTGGTGCCAGCGCCCAGGTAGAGCAGCCGGCCACCTGCCCGCAACGCATCCGCCACGGCTCGTGCCGCTTGCGCCACGAAGGGCAGCGCGGGACGAACCGCTCGGACGGCAGCCAGGTCTTCCTGGTGCAACCGGCGGACGACCGCCTCGACAGAGAGGAGGTCCAGGTCGCCCGCCCGGGGATGAAGCCGCTCGGTGGGCGGGAGCGCGAGCGTGTTCGAACGCGACTTTCCCACCCTGGAGCGCCCGCCGATCAGGCGGCCTTCACCACCTTGCCCGCCTTGATGCAGCGGGTGCAGGCCAGGACGCGCTCAGTGCGGCCCTCGACGTTGGCGCGAACCTTCTGAAGGTTCGGCAGGGTCCGACGCTTGGTCTTGTTGTTCGCGTGGGAGACGTTGTTGCCCACCAGCGGCCGCTTCCCACAGAGGTCACACTTCCACGCCATGACAGCTAACTCCTTGAAAACAGGGGCGATGTAGCCCTGGCCCCGAAAAGAGCGGCGGAACCTACCAGAAATCCCCCGAAAATCCAGCCGTTCCGCCAACTAGCCCAGGGGGTTCTTCTTCTTGAGCATCTCCTGCACCAGCCGCGCGGCGCGCATTCCCGCCAGCAGCTCGCCCTCCAACCCCAACCCCGGCAGCACTTCGCGCCCGGCCAATAGCAGGTTCTTCGCCGGGGTGCGCTGTTTCAAACCCGTAACGCCCAGGAAGGCTTCCGCCTCGAAGGAGTACAGCGGGTGGGGCATCAGCCGGCTGCCGCGAACCTCTCCGGCATCCAGGTAAGGAGCCGAGCTCAGCACCCGCTTCTCCCGGGTGAAGGGCATCAGCTTGTCCAGCTCGTCGTCGATGCGCCTGGCCAGGACCTTCATGTGGTCCTCGCCCAGCTCGCGCACGGTGACGGGCACGAAGGCGCCCGCGCAGACGACGCGCAGGGACTCGTCCTCCTTGCCGTCGGCGGTGCGCGCCGGGTGCACCTGGATCAGCAGCGGTTTGATCTCCGGATCCTCGGTGTCCACCAGCAGCAGCTCACCCATGCCTCGCGGCAGGGAGCTCACGGGCACCACCCAGTTCACCGTGAACAGCAGCGACCTGGTGGAGGACGCGTCCAGGTGCTCGATCAGGCTGCGCTGCTTCTTGCGGTCCTTGATCAGCCGGCGAATCGCTCCTGAGTCCGTGGCCGCCACCAGGCAGGGGGCCCGGTAGATGATGTCCGAGCGCAGCAGCTTGATGCCGGCGAAGCGCGCTCCGTCGAAGGTGAGCTCCTCGACGATGAAGCTGTCGGAGTTCTCGCGGGTGAGCACGTCACCGCCCAGCTCCGTCAGGCGCTTGACGAGCGCCTCGCGCAGGCCGTCGATGCCGCCCGGGTAGCGCTGAGGCGACTGGAGCACCTGGGACAGCGGCCGGGTATTCGCCAGCGCCGAGGTGGGCTCGTCCAGGTAGGTGAGGAAGGGCAGCAGCCCGCGCAGCAGCGCTCCGGGCGGGGTGTTGTTGGACAGCCGCGGGTGCGTCTCCAGCCCCGGGTGCTTGCCGATCTTCTTCTTCAGGCCCCACGTCTCGAACAGGCCCTCGGGCGGCAGCTCCGGCTGCTCCTTGAAGAAGGCGTCGGTGGCCTCGTGCTGGGTGCTGGTGGCGGTGAGCGCGGAGAGCAGGCCCTCGGCCGTCTCGCCAAACTCGCGCGCCAGCTCCGCGCGCCTGCGGTTCAGGTCCGTGTGCAGATCCACCCGGTGGCTGGGCAGCACCAGTTGCAGCTCGGGCACATGTGGGCGCAGGGAGCGCTGCACCGCGGTGGTGAGGCCCAGCTCGCTGAAGGCCTCTTCCACCGAGGGCATCGTCTTGAGGGCCGGGGCGACCGACGGGCCGTAGGGCAGCACATAGCCGCCGTGCTCGTAGCCGGTGCCCGTGCCGTCATGATCGATGAGCAGCACCCGGTTCTTGCGCTTGGCCAGGAGCGCGGCCGCCAGCGCCCCGCCAATCTGGCTGCCCATGACGATCACGTCGTAGACATGCTGCGAGGGGCCCGAGGGAACCTGAAGTCTGGCTGCTTGCGATGCCATGGGGGGAGAACACTACACAACGTCCCCGGTTCTGGCCTCTATCTGTTACGTGAGGCGCCTCCGGGGCCACCTACACCCGCGGCGAAGTCCTGGCGCCGGAGCCGGTAGTAGCGGGCGGGAAGCGCCTCGGGGCCGACGCGCCGCTCGCCCACGTCGGTCATCCCCAGCCGCTCCATGCACCGGATGGAGGCGGTGTTGTCGAAGTCGGCTCCGGCGAAGATCTCCTCCAGGCCCGCCTGCTCGAAGCCAAAGCGTAGGACGGCCCGTGCGGCCTCGGTTGCCAGGCCCTGATTCCAGTACTCTGGCCGCAAGCCGTACAGCACCTCGATGTCCGTGACGCCATCGATGGCTCGAAGGCCGCAGAAGCCGATGAGCGCTTCCGGGTGTTCGGCGAGAAAGATGCAGAACTCGCCCAGGCCCCGCTGGCGGAAGTCCTGCTCGCTCAGGGCGATCTGCTGGCGGACGACCTCCCGGGAGACGGGCTGGCCGTCCCAGAGGTAGCGGCCCACCTGGGGCTCATTCCAGAGGTGGAAGAGCGGCTCCTCGTCCTGGGGACGGAAGGGGCGTAGCAGCAGACGCGCGGTGCGAATCTCCACCATGGCTCAGCTCCTCGGGGAAGATAGAGTGGGCTGCCTTCTTATATGACGTCAGGCGGGGAGAGCCCATGGCCGAGGGGCTGCGTGAGCGCAACAAGCGCGAGAAGCTGGAGCGGGCCCTCAAGGCGGCGCGCGAGCTGTTCTCCCGCCAGGGCTTCGAGGCCACCACCATCCGGCAGATCGCCGACCACGCGGGCATTGGCCTGGGGACGCTCTACTCGTACGTGCAGAACAAGCACGACTTGCTGGACGCCCTGTTTTACGAGCAGTGGAGCGGGGTGGAGGACGCGGCGTATGCCTCGCTGCCCGAGGACGCGGGGCTGGTGGACTCGCTGCTGCACATCTTCGCCGCCATGGTGGCCAGCTACGCGAAGGACTTCGAGCTGTCGAAGACGTTCGTGCGAGAGACGCTCTTTCCCACCGCGGCCTCGGTGGAGGTCCGCCTGGAGCGCACCATGAGGGTGCTTACCCGGCTGGGTGGCCTGGTCGAGCGGGCCCAGCAGCGGGGCGAGGTGGACAAGGACGTGGAGCCCCTGGCCGCCGCGGCCAACCTCTTTGGGCTGTACCTGGTGAACCTGGTGGGGTGGTTCAGCGGCCTGGGCACGCGCGAGGAGTTCCTCGAGCGCCTGCGGCTGAGCCTGGAACTGCAACTGCGTGGGCTGCAGCCGGCAGCGCAGGCGACTCCGAAGGGTAGAAGCCGGACTTGAGCGCCGTATCAGCAGGCTGAACAGGCCCGAGGTCCGTCCGGCTGGATTTTCGAACGCGTTCGAGTTAGAACGTGTTCATAAGCTGGAGAGCACCGCATTGAGGTGCCCGGGAGGAGACCATGCGAGCAGCGGACCGGAAGGCAGTGGTGGTCGGCGGTGGCATTGGAGGGCTGGCGGCGGCCATCGCCCTGCGCCATGCGGGCTGGGCCGTGGAGGTGTACGAGCAGGCCCCGGCGCTTCGGGAGGTGGGGGCGGGGCTGGCGATCACCACCAATGCGATGCGGCTGCTGTTCGAGCTGGGGCTCACGCACCTGCCTCAGCGGGGCGAGGTGGTGACGAAGGCCGAGGGCTGCGCCTGGGATGGAGAGGTGCTGTCGGACTTTCCGCTGGTGGAGATGGCGCAGCGGCACGGCGCTCCCACCGTGGTGATCCACCGGGCGGCGCTGCACTCGGCGCTGCGCGAGTTCTTCGGTGAGGAGGGCCTGCACGTGGGCGCCCGGCTGAAGGACTTCATTCAGGACGGGGATCAGGTGGTGGCGCGGTTCGAGGACGGGCGCGAGGCGCGGGGCGCGCTGCTGGTGGGCGCGGATGGGCTCAAGTCCCGCGTGCGCGCGCAGCTGCACGGCGAGTCGGCTCCGCGCTACGCGGGCTACCCGGTCTGGCGCGGCATCACTCCGCCGTTCAGCCACGAGGGCATCCCGGTGGGGATGCTGCGCGAGACGCAGGGCCGCGGCGCCCGCTTCGGCATGGGCTACATCGCCGAGGGCCGCGTGTACTGGTGGGCCGCGGTGGATGGGCCCGCGGGCCAGGCTGTGCCGGGCGGGGACAAGGCGCACCTGGAGGAGGTGTTCCGCACCGCCCATGCGCCGATTCCTCAGCTGATCGCCGCCACGGACGCGGCGGACATCCTGCGCTCGGATACCTATGATCGGCTGCCGCTCGCGCAGTGGGGCGAGGGGCGCGTCACGCTGCTGGGAGACGCGGCGCATCCGATGACGCCCAACCTGGGGCAAGGCGCCAACTCGGCCATCGAGGACGCGTACGTGCTCGCCAAGGCGTTGTCCGAGGCGGAGGACGTGCCCACGGCGCTGCGCGCCTACGAGGCCCTGCGCAAGCCGCGCACCGCGATGCTCCAGCGGGACTCGTGGGCCTTCGGAGCCATTGGGCACTGGGTCAACCCCGCCGCAGTGTGGCTGCGCGACGGGCTGATGAAGTGGGCGCCCCGGCGGTTTGTGCTGAGCCAGTTCAACCGCGTGTGGGGCTGGGAGCCTCCCACGGGCGGGGTGGCTCGCCAGATCAGCCGAAGAGCCGGGCCTCCAGCTCCGCGGGCAGCGCGGTGAAGTCCGGCACGGTCCACTGAGCGCCGGCCTCGCGTAGAAGCTCCGGGGGCGTGGTGGAGGTGATGCCCACCGCCACCATGCCCGCCGCCCGCGCGGCGAGGATGCCGTTGATGGCGTCCTCGAAGACGACACAGCTTGAGGGCTCGATGCCCAGGAACTTCGCGGCGGTGAGGAACATGTCCGGCGCGGGCTTGCCCCGAGTGACTTCCTCGGCGCCGACGACGCGCTCGAAGCTCTTGCGCAGGTCAAGCCCGTCGAGCACGAAGGCGCGGTTCTCGGTGGGCGCGGCGGTGGCCACGGCGAGGCGGACCTTCGCGGCCTTCAGCCGGGCGATGAAGGCCTCGGCGCCGGCGATGAGCGCCAGGTGCGGAGTGTAGAGCTGCCGATAGTGGGTCTCCTTCTCGTGGGCCAGCTGGATCAGCTCCTCGGGAGGCACGGGCCGACCGAGCAGCAGGGGGAGCAGCTCCTCGTTCTTCTTCCCCGCGAACTCGCGCTCGAACCGCTCGGGAGTGGCCGGGATGCCCCGCTTGCGGGAGAAGGCCACCCACGCTTCGGAGTGGTAGCGCATGTTGTCGACGAGGGTGCCATCCATGTCGAAGATGGCGGCGCGTAGAGGGGGGGATGCGGTCATGGCTTACACTTATCGCATCCGCGCTGCTTACAGCTCTTCATCACTGAGGAGGGTGAGCCCCTCGGAGTGGAGCAGGGCGGCTGTCACGCCCCGGCCCGCCACCACCACGCCATCCACGTGGGTGCCCTGGCTGCCGCACGAGGGGCTGCGCTCCTTGAGCACCGCCACCGTCGCGCCGAAGCGCCGCGCCGCCTCCAGCGCCAGCTGCGCGCCGCGCCGGAAGGGCTCCGTCCGGTCCTCGCCCGTGGCCGCCACTACCGCCCGGGCCCGGCCCGCCAGCACCGCCTCTCCCGTGCCGCCGCTCAGCACCACCGCGGGCCGGGGAATCCCCATGCCCGCTCCTGTCTCGGGGCACACGGGCACCACTTCCTTGCCCTCGAGCGCCCGCATCACCCGGTCCGAGCCCTTGGACTTCCCGTCGTACCGGCACGCCTCGCCCAGCAGGCACGCGCTCACCAGCACCACCCGCGCCTCGCGCAGGGCCGCCAGCCGCTCCTCGCGCGTCCGCTCCGCCGTCACTTCGGCGCTCCCGGGCTGCGCAGGCTCGACTCGCCCACCGTGGGCTGCGCGTCCACCCGCGTGCGCGTGCCCTCCAGCGTCACCTTGCCCGTCACCACCAGCCGCACCGCCAGCGGGTACAGCCGGTGCTCCTCCGCCAGGATGCGCGCGCTCAGGCTCGCCTCGTCGTCTCCCGGCAGCACCGGCACCGCCGCCTGCGCGATGATGGGCCCGGTGTCCGTGCCCGCATCCACGAAGTGCACCGTGCACCCGGCGATCTTCACCCCGCGCTCCAGCGCCTGACGCTGCGCATGCAGCCCGGGAAAGGCTGGCAGCAGGGCAGGGTGGATGTTCAGCACCCGCCCCGGAAAGCCCGCCAGGAAGTCCCCACTCAGCAGCCGCATGAAGCCCGCCAGGCACACCCACTCCACGCCCGCCTTCTGAAGCGTGTCGCCCAGCGCCCGCTCGAAGTCCGCCCGCGAGCCGAACGTCTTGTGATCCAGCGCCACCGCGGGCACGCCCGCCTTGCGCGCCCGCTCCAGCCCGAACGCCGTGGGCACGTTGGACACCACGCAGGCCACCTCGGCCGGGAAGTCCCGCTGCGCGCACGCGTCCAGCAGCGCCTGAAGGTTGCTGCCGCTGCCCGAGACGAGCACGGCCAGCCGGGCCCGCGCCACGCTCATGGCTCGATGACCACCGTGGCCTCGCCCTGGCCCGGCTCCACGCGCCCCACCTCGGTGGCCTTCACGCCTCGCGCGTTCAGGGTGCTCAGCGCCTTCTCCACGTCCTGCTTCGCCACCACGGCGATGAGCCCCAGGCCCATGTTGAAGGTGGAGAACATCTCGTCGCGCGCCACCCCGCCCAGCCGGGCGATCAGCTCGAAGATGGGCGGCTTCGGCCACGTCTTCTCGCTCAGCACCGCGCGCGTCCCGTCCGGCAGGCAGCGCGGCAGGTTGCCCGGAATGCCGCTGCCGGTGATGTGCGCCATGCCCTTCACCTTCACCGCGCCCATCAGCGCCTGCATGTCCTTCACGTAGATGCGCGTGGGCTCCAGCAGCGCGTCCGCCAGCGGCCGGTCCAGCCCCTGCGGCGTGTCCGTCAGCGACAGCTTCTTGTCATCCAGCAGCACCCGCCGTGCCAGCGAGTAGCCGTTCGAGTGCAGCCCGGACGAGGGCAGCCCGATGAGCGCATCTCCCGGAGCGATGGTGCGCCCGTCGATGAGCTCCGAGCGCTCCACCACGCCCACGCAGAAGCCCGCCAGATCGTACTCGCCCCGCGAGTAGAAGCCCGGCATCTCCGCCGTCTCGCCGCCCAGCAGCGTGCACCCGGACAGCTCGCACCCGTAGGCAATGCCCTTCACCACTTCGGCCGCCGCGTCCACCTCCAGCCGCGAGGTGGCGAAGTAGTCCAGGAAGAACAGCGGCTCGGCGCCACAGGTGAGGATGTCGTTCACCGACATGGCCACCAGATCCTGGCCCACCGTGCCGTGCCGCCCCGCCAGGAAGGCCACCTTCAGCTTGGTGCCCACCCCGTCCGTGCCCGCCACCAGCACCGGCTCGCGGTACTTTCCCGGCGGCAGCGCGAACAGCCCGCCGAAGCCGCCCACGCCCGCCACCACCTCCGGGCGCATCGTGCGCGCCGCGTACGGCTTGATCCGCTCGACGAAGGCGTCACCCGCCTCGATGTCCACTCCGGCCTGCTTGTAGGTCGTCACGGGCGCCTTCTACCGGCAAGCCCCCGCCCTTGTCTCGGCCGGAGAAGCGCGGGTGTCGCGTTTGCGGCTACCATGCCGGCCCACCGCCGGATGAAAACGTTCCTTTCTCGTCACCGCTTCGAACTCCTCGCCCTGGGGCTCGCGCTGCTGTTCTGCGCCCTGCACGTCTGGGTGGATCGCTCTCCGTCCGTGGGTCTTCAGGTGGGCGAGGGCTCGGGCGAGAACGTGCTTTTGCGCAGCCTCCACATCTTCGAGGGCCGCGTCACCGATCTTCAGTTCCGGCTGCGCGGCTACCGTGAGCCCCACCCGGACGTGGTGGTGGTCGCCGTGGACGAGAAGAGCGTCCAGGCCCTGGGCCGCTGGCCCTGGCCGCGCCAGGTCATCGCCAACGCCATCGATCGGCTGCGCGAGGCGGGCGTGGCCTCGGTGGGGCTGGACATGACGTTCACCGATGAAGTCACCGACGAGCGGGCCCAGGCCTATGCCGAGGCCGTGGCGAAGCTCGATCAGGCCCTCGCCGAGACGGTGGAGCCACCCCCCGCGCTCCTCACGGTGCGCGACGAGCTGAAGGGGCGCAGCAGCTCCACCGGGGACGAGGCGCTCGCCGCCGCTCTGGCGCGCGCACCCCAGGTCGTCCAGGGCGTCATCGTCTACTCACGCAGCGAGCGCGATCAGTTCGCCCGCCAGTCCCTGGAGCGCGAGTCGGCCCTCGCCGGGCATCTGCTGCGCCGGATGCCTGGCAGTGTGCCCGGCTCCTTCCACGAGGTGGATCCGCGCAAGCTGCTCTCCTGGCGGGGCCACTCCATCCAGCTGCCGCTGCCCGCGTTCCTCCAGGCCAGCAAGCGGCTGGGGCACTTCAACGTCGCTCCGGACTTCGACGGCACCGTGCGCCGGGTGCCGCTGTTCATCCTGCTCGAGGGCCCCGCGGGGCTCATCCCCCTGCTGGAGCTGCAGACGGCGGCCGCCGCCCTCGGCGCCCAGGTGGAGCCTGCGTTCGATCCCGAGGCGCGGCAGATCACCGGAGCCCGCCTGCGCCACGAGAACGGCACCCTGCTGCCGCTGTTCGTACCGGTGCCTTTCAATGATCCGTTCATGCTGATCAACTACCCGGGCCCGGGCCGGGTGTTCCCCACGGTGAGCCTGTCGGATGTGGTGGAGGGCAAGGTCGACCCGGCCGCGCTCAAGGGCAAGGCGGCGCTGCTGGGCGTCACGCTGGTGGGCAACTTCGACCAGCGCGTCACCCCGTTTCGCGAGCTGGAGCCCGGCGTCTACATCCACGCCGCGTTCCTCTCCAACATCCTCTCCCAGGACTTCCTCATCCGGCCGCTGCTCTCCCGCCCGCTGGAGCTGCTCTTCATGCTCGGCGCCTCGCTGCTGCTGGCCCGGCTGCTGCCCCGCGTGCGCTTCGCCCTGAAGCTGGTGGCCATCGCCCTGCTCATCGCCTGCTGGCTGCTGGTGGATCAGGTCCTCTTTACCCGGGGCATTCAGGTGGCCACGGTGCTGCCCTTGGGCAGCCTCGTCGTCTCGGCCTTTGGCGTCGTCTTCCTGGGCTACTTCTCCGTGGACGCGGAGAAGGCCCGGCTGCGCGACACCTTCCAGCACTACCTGGATGCCAGCGTCATGGAGCAGGTGCTGGCCAACCCCGAGAAGCTCAAGCTCGGCGGCGAGCGCAAGGAGCTGTCCGTGCTCTTCTCGGACATCCGCGGCTTCACCACGCTCTCCGAGCACATGAGCCCCGAGCAGCTCGTCGCCTTCATCAACCAGTACCTCACCCCCATGACGAACATCGTCTTCTCCAACGGGGGCACGCTCGACAAGTACATCGGCGACGCCATCATGGCCTTCTGGGGCGCCCCCGTGGATCAGCCGGACCACGCCCTGCGCGCCTGCCGCGCCGCCCTGGGCTTCGTGCGCAAGCTGGACGAGCTGCGCGCGGGCTGGCGCGCCGCCGGCCTGCCCGAGGTGGACATTGGCGTGGGCATCAACAGCGGGGCCATGCATGTGGGCCACATGGGCACCGCCAGCCGCTTCAACTACACGGTGATGGGGGACGCGGTGAACCTGGCCTCCCGCCTCGAGGGCCTCACCAAGACGTACGAGGCCCGCATCCTCATCTCCGCGCAGACCTATGCCCACGTGCAGGGCCGCGTCACCTGCCGCCGCCTGGGCGTGGTGCGCGTCAAGGGCAAGCAGGCCGTCACCGACATCTACGAGCTGCGCGCCATGGGCGCCCCCTCCGGCCCGGACGCCCAGGCCATCGAGGCCTTCGAGACCGGGGTGGAGTGCTTCCTCTCGCGCGAGTTCCCCGAAGCGGCCACCTACTTCCACCGCGTGCTCAAGCTCTGGCCCGAGGACGGGCCCACCCGCCGCTACCTCGCCGAGCTCAACGCGCTGCGGGTGAAGGGCCCCGGCCCCGACTGGGACGGGGTGTTCACCGCGACCACGAAGTAGGTCTGGATCAAACTTTCTGAGATTCCGGCCCTTCTAAATTTGACCCCGAGGGTGGGGGCTGGTTGACTCCTGTCAGATGGGCGCCGAGGAAACCCTCTTTCAGCGTTTCGGCAAGGAATTCCCCAAGGGCACGGTCCTCTTCCAGGAGGGCGAGCCGGGGAAGGATATGTTCGTCGTCCAAGCCGGTCGTATCTCCATCTCGAAGAAGGTTCGAGACGTGGAGAAGGTCCTGGCGGTGCTGGGGCCAGGCGAGTTCTTCGGGGAGATGGCGATCATCTCCAACAAGCCTCGCAACGCCACCGCCGCGGTCACCGAGGACGCGAAGCTGCTGGTCATCGACCCCAAGACTTTCGAGGCGATGATCCGCGGCAACTCCGAGATCGCCGTGCGGATGATCAAGAAGCTGGCCGAGCGGCTGGGCGAGGCGGACGCGCAGATCGAGAACCTGCTGATGTCGGATCCGGCCAGCCGGATCATCCACCAGGTGCTCCAGATGTGTCAGTCGCGCGGCCGGCCCATGGAAGAGGGCATCGAGGTGGACTTCCCCGTGCGCGAGCTGCCCCGGCAGATCGGCGTGGGCGAGCCGGCGATCCGGCACATGCTCGACCGCCTGGAGCGTGCGGGGCTCATCGAGCGTAGTGGTGACAGACTGACCGTGTATGACACGGCCCGGCTGCACGACTTCCTCCAGTACCTGGAGATGAAGTGGAAGTTCGGAGACCTTTAGTGTGAAGCTGCAAGTGCTCGGCTGTCACGGAGGCGAGCTGCCCTCGTGCCGCACCACATGCTTTCTGGTGGATGAGGTGCTCGCGCTGGACGCGGGCGCCCTCACCGGCACTCTGTCGCTCGAGCAGCTGTGTAAGGTGGACGACATCATCGTCGGCCACAGCCACTTTGATCACGTGAAGGATCTGCCCCTGCTGGCGGACCTGGTGATCGGCCGGCGTAACAAGCCCGTTACGATTCATGCCTCGCGCGAGTGTGCCCGGGCCCTGCGCGAGTACATGTTCAACAACGCGTTGTGGCCGGACTTCACCGCCATTCCCACCAAGAAGAACCCGGTGCTGCGCATCCAGTCGTTCCGCGCCGGCAGCACCTTCAAGGTCGGGGCTTATACGGTGCAGTCGGTGCCGGTGAGCCACCCGGTGGAGTCCTGCGCCTTCATCGTCTCGGACAGCCAGGCGTCGCTGGCGATGAGCGGGGACACCGGGCCCACCGACAAGCTGTGGACGGCGCTCAACAAGGTGAAGAACCTCAAGGCGCTGCTCCTGGAGACGAGCTTCCCCAACGCGTTGCAGCAGCTGGCGGACCTGTCCGGGCACCTGACGCCGCGCACGCTGCAGACGGAGCTGGAGAAGTTCGACCGCAACGGGGCCGAGGTGCTGCTGTACCACTTCAAGCCCGCGTTCCTCAGCCAGCTGCGGCGCGAGCTGGCCGAGCTGCCCGTGGTGTTCCTGGAGCTGGGCGACACCTTCGAGTTTTGAGTCGGCCGGGGGTTGACGGACGGGGCCAGCCGGATTAACCCCGCGCCCCCATGGCCTGGTTTTCCAAGAAGCCCCGTATCGCCACCCGTCAGGAGCCCGCCGAGGCCGAGCAGCCCTCGCGCATGCAGGGCCTGTGGGCCAAGTGCGAGAGCTGTGACGAGATCATCTACCGCCAGGAGCTCGAGAAGAACTGGATGGTGTGCCCGCACTGCGAGCACCACCACCCGTGGACGGCTCGCTCCCGGCTGGCGGGCCTGTTGGACCCCGACAGCTTCGAGGAGTTCGACAAGGAGCTGGAGCCGCTGGATCCGATCGGGTTCTCCGACTCGAAGAAGTACAAGGACCGGCTGAAGTCCACCCGGAAGAGCCTGGGAGAGAATGACGCGTTCATCTCCGGGGTGGGCCGGATTGAGGGCCACCAGGTGTCGGTGGGCTGCTTCGTGTTCGAGTTCATGGGCGGCTCCATGGGCTCGGTGGTGGGCGAGAAGGTGACGCGCGTGTTCGAGCGCGCCTTCGAGCTGAAGTGCCCGGCGCTGGTGTTCTCCGCCTCGGGCGGCGCGCGCATGCAGGAGGGCATCTTCTCGCTCATGCAGATGGCGAAGACGTCGGCGGCCATCGCCCGCTTCCGCTCCGGCAACAAGCCCTACATCTCCGTCATGTTGCACCCGACGACGGGCGGCGTGGCGGCCTCGTTCTCGTGGCTGGGAGACATCATCCTGGCCGAGCCCCGGGCGCTCATCGGCTTCGCGGGCCCGCGCGTGATTGAGCAGACCATCCGCCAGAAGCTGCCCGAGGGGTTCCAGCGCTCGGAGTTCCTGCTGGACCACGGGATGATCGACGCCATCGTCGCGCGCAAGGATCTGCGCACGAAGCTGGGGCAGATCCTGGGGCTGCTGGGCTAGCCGCGGGTGATGTCCGCGCCGAGCACGCCGCAGCAGGCGCTCGCGTACCTGGCGAGCCTCAGCCCCTCGAGCATCAAGCTGGGGCTGGAGCGGGTGCACGAGGCGCTGGAGGCGCTGGGCCGTCCGGAGCGGCGCTTCCGCTCGCTGCACGTGGCGGGCACCAACGGCAAGGGCAGCACCTGCGCCTTCTGCGCCGCCGCCCTGCGCGCCGCGGGGCACAAGGTGGGGCTGTACACCTCGCCGCACCTGATTCGGGTGAACGAGCGCTTCCAGGTGGACGGCGCCGACATCTCCGACGAGGTGCTGGGCCGGCGCATCCTCGAGGTACTGGAGCGCTTCACCGCGGCGGCCTTCGAGCCCGGGCTGCTCACGTACTTCGAGTTCGGCACCGTGGTGGCGCTCTGGCACTTCGCCCAGGAGGGTGTGGACCTCGCCGTGCTGGAGACGGGGCTGGGCGGGCGGCTGGATGCCACCAACGTCGTTCAGCCGCTGGTCACCGCCATCACGCCCATCTCCTTCGATCATATGGAGTACCTGGGCCACACGCTGGGCGCCATCGCCGCGGAGAAGGCCGGCATTCTCAAGCCGGGAGTGCCGGTGGTGGTGAGCCGCCAGGAGCCCGAGGCCCTCGAGGCGATCTCCCGCGTGGCCGAGCAGGTGAGGGCGCCCCTGGTGCTGGAGGGGCGGGACTTCTCCCTGGAGCCGGGCGCTGGCGGAGGTTTCGTGTACCGGGGCCCAGAGCGGACGCTGGAGGGCCTCTCGCTCTCGCTGCGCGGGCCTCACCAGGCACAGAACGCGGCGGTGGCCCTGGCCGTGTTGGGGCAGTTGCACCAGCGTGGGGTGCCCGTGCCGGACGAAGCCGCCCGGCTGGGCCTGGCCGGGGCGCGCTGGCCCGGACGCATGGAAGAGGTGAGCCGCCAGCCCGCGGTGGTGCTGGATGGCGCCCACAACCCCGCCGGAGTGGCCGTGCTGCTCGCCTCGCTGGACGCCCTCTACCCGGGCCGCCGCGTTCACGCCGTCTTCGGCGTCGTGGCGGACAAGGACCGCGCTCCGATGATGCGCGCGCTGTTCCCCCGCTGTGCCTCCATCCACCTCACGCCCCTGGACACTCCGCGCTCCCTGGCGCCGGAGAAGTACCTCGAGGAGGCGCGTGCCTTGTGTGCGGATGTGCGGCCGTATGGCTCCTTGGATGAGGCCCTGGCAGGCGCCAAGGGCCTCGCGGCACCGGAAGACGTCGTCTTATGCACGGGCTCCCTGTTCCTCGTGGGAGCAGCCCGGGCCCGGCTCCGTGTAAACCTTGGCGCAATGCAGCAGCGGCCGTAAATTCTCCGATATGCGACTTCCGGACGATTGGAGAACGTCGACTCCCGGCCCGCGGATACCCACGGTCGATGAGGTCGACTTCCGATCGCTCTACCAGAAGACGAAGTACGTGGTGGAGACGGCGGACGGCTGGTCGTTGATGATCACCCGTTATCGGCCCGTGAAGCAGCCCTTCCCGCAGCCGCTGTTCGGCGAGGTGCTGCTGCTGGTGCACGGCTTCTCGCAGAACCGCCATGCGTGGACGAGCGGGCAGTTCGTGAAGAACCTGCTGTTCTTCGGGGTGGACATCCACATTCTGGAGCTGCGCGGCCACGGCAAGAGCTCGGTGGCGTTCCAGCGCGAGCGGGCCGCGCGCTTCAACCGGCCGCTGCCGCCGGACCTGGACTACGCCTGGGACATCGACAGCTACTTCCTCTACGACTTGCCCGCGGCGGTGTCGGGGGTCAAGCGCATCACCCGGCGTGACCGCATCTTCTACTGCGGGCACTCCATGGGAGGGATGCTGGGCTACGGCTACGCCGGCATCCACGACGACTTCGAGGGGCTCATCACCATCGGAGCTCCGGCGGACCTGGGGCGCGGCTTCCTGGCGCTCAAGGCGCTGGCGATGAGCGCGCCGGTGCTGGCCAGCGCGATCGACATGGCGCTCACGGGCTACAACGTCCAGAGCCGGCTGGGGCACGTGGGCCGCTCGGTGCTGGCGCGCGGCGCCCAGGTGATGAGCAGGGAGCTGGGCAAGCGGCTGTCGCCCGCGCAGGAGCCCCAGGACGCGCGCTTCAACTACGTACCCGTGGACGCCTGGCTGAAGTACGCCGAGAAGCAGCTGGCGCGCGCCGAGGGCCACCCCATCTACGAGCGGCTGGCCGCCCGGGTGAACAAGCTGAGCAACCCCGCCCGGGCCAGCTCCAAGGACGTGCGCTGGCTGCTGCGCGAGGGAGGCGAGCGCGAGCCGCGCAAGGTGCTCGAGCAGTTCGCCAAGTGGATCCGCCGGGGCGAGATGGTCTGCTACCGCACCGACTACGACTTCAAGCGGGGCTTCTCGAAGATCTCCATCCCCATGGCCATCATCTTCGGAGACCTGGATCCGCTGGCCTCCGTGGAGTCCACCCGCAGTGTGTACCGCGCCGCCAAGAGCGAGTACCTGCTGTGGCGGCCGGTGAAGGGCAACAGCCACATCGAGCTGACGATGGGGCATGACATCCGGCAGATTTGTTACGACATCAAGAACCTCATCGAGTACGCCCGGACCCACCGCGTCCGCTCGCCTGTGCTGCCGCGTATCCGGGGGTAGACGCTTCGCGCGGACACGCGGGGCGTAAAATTGGAGCCAGGGGGCGCTTGCCCTACAGTCGCTCTCTCTGAGGGAGGAGCGTGGTGTCGATGAAGGCCTTCGCGGTGTCAGTGCTGGGCTGGGTGCTGCTGCCCCTGCTGGCGCTTGCCCAGGAGAAGGTGGAGCTCAACCGCATCACCGGCGTGCGGGTGAACGGCGGCGCGGTGGAGATCACCGGCAGCAAGAAGCCGAACTTCACCACCTTCACGATGACGGACCCGCCACGCCTGGTCATCGACATCTCCGAGGCGGTGCTGGCGCAGGTGCCCGCGGAGCTGCCGGCCTCCAATGGGCTGATTACCGGGCTGCGAACGGCGAACTACGGCTCGGAGGGATCCGCCATCGCCCGGGTGCTCATTGGTTATGAGCGGGACGTGGAGACGGACATCCAGGTGTCCGGCAACGTGCTCGTCGTGCGGGTGATGGACCAGGCTGGCGGGCCCCTGCTTGCCCAGGCGCCTCCCATGGGAGAGCAGCCCATCGAGGCGCCCACGGAGACGGGCACGGCGGCGCAGGCCACCGAGGCGGCCCGGACGGAGACGGGCAATCAGGCTCAGGCGGCCCAGGAGGCCAC
Source organism: Myxococcaceae bacterium (assembly GCA_035296065.1). Taxonomy (GTDB): domain Bacteria; phylum Myxococcota; class Myxococcia; order Myxococcales; family Myxococcaceae; genus DATHBR01. The sequence goes on from DATHBR010000030.1 coordinate 15,780, forward strand.
TGCCGCAGCGAATACCCCGGCCGCGGATCCGACGAAGGCGGCCGAGACGGCGAAGCTGACGGAAGAGGAGCGCCGCAAGCAGGAAGCGGCTGCTCGCGCCGAGGCGGCCAAGAAGGCCGAGGATGAGCGTCGCGCCGCGGAGCTGGCGGCGGCGGAAGAGAAGAAGCGCAAGGAGGACGAGGCACGCGCGGCGGCCGAGGCCAGGAAGCTGGCGGAGGCCGAGGAGAAGAAGCGCAAGGCCGACGAGGCCGAGGCCCGGCGCCTGGCGGCTCTAGAGGAGAAGAAGCGCCGGGACGACGAGGCCCGCGCCACGGCCGAGGCCAAGAAGCTGGCCGAGGCCGAGGAGAAGAAGCGCAAGGCGGATGAAGCCGAGGCTCGCCGTGTGGCGGCCGCCGAGGAGAAGAAGCGCCGGGACGATGATGCGCGAGCGTCATCCGAGGCCAAGAGGCTGGCGGAGGCCGAGGAGAAGAAGCGCACGGCGACGGAGGCCGAGGCTCGCCGCGTGGCGTCCGCCGAGGAGAAGAAGCGCCGGGACGACGACGCCCGCGCCGCGGCCGAGGCCCGGAAGCTGGCGGACGCCGAGGACAAGCGCCGCCGGGACGCGGAGGTTGACGCCACCCGCCTGGCCGCGGTGGACAAGCGGCGCCAGGAGGAGGCCACGCGCGTGGCGAACGTCGCGCCCCCGCCGCCTCGCCGCGAAGAGCCTACGAGCCCCACGCCCGCCACTGAGGCGAGCGCCACCGGAAAGCGCCGCATCCTGGAGATTGTCGGCTTTCAACAGCAGGCGGGCGCCTCGCGCGTTTACATCCGCACGAACGAGCCGGTGCGCTACAAGGTGTCCGAGGGACGCAACGAGATCATCCTCGAGTTGGAGAACACGCAGATCGGCAAGGGCAACAACACCCGTGCGCTCGACACCTCGTTCTTCGATACCGCCGTGGCGCGAGTGGATCCGACCGTGGGGCCGGACCGCTCGGTGCGCGTGTCCATCAAGCTCAAGGCGGACGTGCCCGTGCGCACGCGCCAGGAGGGCAACACCATCTCGCTGGACTTCCCCCGCCCGGAGTGAGCTGAACCCCCACCGGCAAGCGGCCGAGGCCCCCGGTTTATGAGCCTGCTGCTTCCGGTATCCGTCGCGCTGCTCGTCACGGCGCAGATCCCCCTGGCCACGCAGATTCAGCTGCCCACCGGCGAGACGGTGGAGCTGGCCGCTGACCACGTCGTCATCGAGCCGGACCGCCAGCTGCTCACCGCCAGCGGCCACACCGAGCTGCGCACCGCCGACATCGTCCTGCGCGCGGACGAAGTCACCTACGACCAGGAGGGGCAGACGGCGAAGGCCGCCGGCAACGTCATGTTCATCAGCGGCCTGTTCGCCGCGGTGGCTGACGAAGTCGTGGTGGACCTGAAGTCCAACGAGGCCAACGTGAAGGGGGGCCTCTTCATGCAGAAGCGGGGCGTTACCCCCGAGGCCCTGCGCGCGGCGGAGACGCCTCAGCAGCTGCGGCAGATGGGAGAGACGCCCGTCCTCATCAGCGGCACCCGCATCAAGCGCACCGGGCCCAATGGCTTCATGGTGGACGACCTGGCCTTCACCCCGTGCGAGTGCGGCCCCGGTGAGCCCAGCTGGCGCGTGGAGGCCAGCGACGCGTCCGTGGAGATGGGCGAGCGCGCCATCCTCAAGTGGCCCGTCGTCTACGTGCACTCGGTGCCGGTGTTCGCGCTGCCCTGGCTCTACATCCCGCTGGCCGAGCGCCGCTCCGGGCTGCTGGTTCCCCGGCCCGCGCTGTCCGGGCTCAGCGGCTTCGGCATCGAGCAGCCCGTCTTCTTCACCCTGGGGCGCAGCTACGACGTGACTTTCACCCCGGGCTACTACACCGGCGGCGGCACCGAGGAGCGCAAGCTCTCCGAGGCCGTCACCCGCCGGGAGCCCCGTGGCTTCGGCATCCGCGGCCCGCGCCTGCACACCGAGTTCCGCTACGTGCCCAGCGAGCAGACACGGGGGCGAGCCACGCTGGGGCTCGTCTACGATTTGCAGCCCCTGCGCGACCCGCGGAACTTTTCATTCTTCCGGGTAGGCGGAGTAGGGGACGCCGAGCTCGTCACCGATCGGCGCGGGCTGCGCGGGGAGGCCTCCTGGCAGCACATCCAGGACCTGGGTAACGGCTTCTTCAACCGCGTGGATGCCGCGTTCGTCTCGGACGGAAACTACACGCGGGATCTCACCGCGGACATCGTCGCCCGCGAGCTGCAGTACCTGCGCAGCTCGGCGGTGGTCTACCACCGGGGCGAGGACCACTACGCGGGGCTGGACGTGTCCCTGCGCCAGGACATCCGCTGGGGCTTCGATTACTTCCGTGAGGATCGCATCCCCGCCGCGGCCCTGACCAACCCCGACCAGGATCCGCTGCTGCGCGGCCCGCTCACCATCCAGAAGGTGCCCGGCATCACCTTCTCACTGCCCGAGCGGCTGCTGGCGGGCCGGTGGGCGGCGGGGATGCGCATCGAGTACACCCGCCTGTCACCCCTCACCCGTACCTTCGGCGACGAGGGCGAGGACGGCCTCTTCGATGCCTACGGCAACAGGAGCTTCCTCGGCCCGGATGGCCAGCCGCAGTCGGCCCGCGACGAGGGCCAGGGCAACGAAATCTTCGACTCGGCGGACCGCGAGGCCCGCAGCCGCCTGGACTTCTTCCCCCGGCTGACCACCTCTGTCGGCCTGGGCCGCTTCATGCGGCTGACCCCCGCGCTGGCGCTCCGGCAGGACGTCTACCTGGGCGAGGTGTCCGGACGCGTCTCTCAGCGCGGCTACCCCATGGCGGACCTGGTGCTGGACTCGGAGCTGGCGCGCATCTTCAAGGGCCGCGCTTCCGCCTACCGGCACTCCTTCAAGCCCGCCGTGCAGCTGCGCTACGTACCCACCGTATGGGGCGAAGTGCCCTCGCCGGGGGCCTCTCCCGGGCTGCCTCCTCAGCCCTACGATGAAATCGACGCGGCGCTGCCCCGGGGACCCGATGGGCAGGGGCAGGGCTTCCTCCATGCGGTGGCCGAGGTGACGCAGTCCCTGCAAATCAAGCAGGGAGACCAGCGCCGGGAGGTGCTCCGGCTGCGCCTGGGCCAGGGCTTCGACTTGAGCCGCCATGCTCCCTTGTTCGGCACGGGGCCCGCCGAGGGAGAGGACAGTCCCCTGCTTCGGGACACCTTCGCCCGGCTGACGACCAACGCCGGCCCGCTCGGGGGTGGGGCGCTGGTGCGCTACGATCCGAACACCCAGAAGATCGCCCAGTTCAGCCTGGACGCCCAGGTGGCCAATGACCATGGCGAGGCGCTCTACGTGCGCTACGACGATCTGCTGGCCGAGGGCTCGGATCCCCTTCGCCGAGGCATTGACGCCCTGGTCGGTCCCGCGGCGGAGAGCCAGACGCGCGCCCAGTTGCTTGTATCAGGCATACGAATGTCTCTCGGAATTGGGCTCGGCATGCGGTACGAAGCCGTCGTGCAGCCACTGGCTCGGGCGCAGTCGCCACTGGCCCAGCAGGTGCTGGGTGTGTCGTATGGCCCAGCCTGTGACTGCTGGCGTATCGAAGGGGTGGCCACGCTGCGGCGGGGCCAGAAGCGCCCCGATTTTGGCCTCAACTTGAGTGTGGCCGGCGTCGGGGCCTTTGGGTCCGGAGGTTAACGGATAGCGGAATCACGAAACGCCCCCAGTGGTTGTCTCATGCCAAGGTTATTCTCCAGGAGGGCAACATCTTCGTGTCGGAACTCGGAAAACGAATCGGCCAACGCATCCGCGAGCTTCGCACGCAGCGGCCGGAGCGTTGGACTCAGGAAGAGCTCGCGGAGCGGGCTCAGATCAGCGTGTCCTTTCTCTCAATGATCGAGCGCGGTGAGCGCGTCGCCCACGTGGAGACGCTCGCAGCGCTTGCCAACGCCCTGGGCGTCAGCCTGGGGGAGCTGTTTGCAGGAACCGAGCAGTCCCTCGCTCAAACCGAGGATCTGCTTCGGCCCCTGTCGGACTTCGCGCGTGCTCGAGGGCTGACGGCCCGTGATGTGGACCGTCTGCTCGGGGTAGCGCGGGTGATGTTCAACGGTACCGCTGCTTAAGCACGGCGCCGCGGGCCCCGCTTACAGGCTCCGCGGCGCCGTGTCCTTGACGGGACGCAGGGCAGCCCTGGAAGATGGGGAACTGTTGGCTGGGCGTCATCCTCGACGCATGGCCCTTTTCCCCCTTTGAAGGAGTTACCTCAGATGCGTCTGGGTCTGGCCTCATGCATGGTGCTCGCGAGCGCCCTTTGGCTGGCGTGCGAGCCGCCGGCCCCCGCAACGCTGGAGTTCGTGGATCAATCTCCCGCCCAGCCCAAGCTGGGGGAGATCACCACCGTGCGCTTCCGGGCGATTGATAGCCGCGGCAACCCTCAGCCGGGCACGACGATCAACTTCCGTCTGCAGTCCGAGGTGCCGGGTGTAACGCTCACCCCCACCGAGTCCACCACCAACACGGGTGATGGCATCGCCTCCACCCAGCTGACGGCCACCGGCCGCGTGGCCTCGGTGGTGGTGGTGGCCAGCGCGGGCGACAGGACGGCCATCAGCCCCGCGGTGAGCTTCGCGGGCGCCAACGCCAACGCCGAGCAGCTGACCTTCCAGTGCGGCAGCTTCTCGGGTGATGCCTCGGGCGGTCTGCACGCCATTGGCGCCTACGACGAGACGCGCTACCTCATCGCGGGCGTGAAGGTGCGCTGCTTTGCCCACGTGGCCGACCGCAACGGTGACGGCATCGCCGGCGCCCAGGTCTCCTTCGTGACCGAGGCGGGCACCATCGGGCCCAGCTCCGTTTCGACGACGAACGTGGTGGGTGACGCGGAGATTCTCTACAAGACCTCCTACCCGCTGCCCGAGGAGACGCAGCCGGGCACCTTCACCTGGACGACGAACAACGACGCCACGCACACCGGCGACTACCTGGCTCCGCTGTGGATGCAGCCCTTCTACTGGACGGAGAACCCCATCCGGGACTACGGCGTGCCCATCAACCCGCAGGAGCCGCGCCCCGAGCCGCGCCGCGTGGATCCGCTGCGCGCCGGCCGCGTGAACAACCCGCGTGACAACCTGGTGGCGATGATCGCCGTCACCACGGGCGAAGAGGGCTACGACGACAACAACAACAACGGCCAGTTCGATCCGAACGAGCCCTTCATCGACCAGACCGAGCCCTTCGTGGACAACAACGACAACGCCACCTGGGACGTGAACGAGCGCTTCGTGGACACCAACGGCAACGGCCGGTGGGACGGCAAGAACGGCCAGTTCGACGCCAGCACGCTCATCTGGGTGCAGGAGCGCCTGCTGTGGACGGGCTGGCCGCACCCCACCGACCGCTTCGAGAGCGCCATCAACCCCACCCCGGTGGTGCGCCAGCTCGAGCCGCCCGTGGGCATCCCGGTGACCGTTCCGCACAAGGGCTCGAGGAGCGCCACCTTCCTGCTGTCGGACCCGTGGTTCAACCGCATCGCCCAGAACGACGAGGGTGACGGCTGCGCCGAGGGCGCCATTGGCCCCGTCATCGTCGAGAACCTGCCCAAGGGCGTGGCCTTCACCTACCCGGCCTTCTCCGTGGAGCGCTACATCTTCCGTGACACCCACGCCCCCGAGAGCATGTCGCCGCTGTTCAGCCCGCCGCTGGCCTTCGAGGTGAACGCCAACTGCGCCTACACCGCCTCTCAGGAGCAGGGCCACAAGGTGATCGTCCCCGCGCCCGTCATCATCGGTACGGTGGAGTAGGGACCAGGAAAACAGGTCAAGGCATTGACCGGAGCCTCTCCGGTCCGTACCGTCCTCCGCGGCTGATTTCCGAGTCAATCGGCCGCGGAGGGCGAGTTGAGCCAGCAGCAGAGCAGCAAGGCGGCCGAGGCCGGAGCGCGCGAGGGCGATCGCAGTCGCACCATTCTCCGCGCCGCCATCGATGTCTTCGCCCGCAAGGGCTACCACGGCTGCCGCATCGCGGACGTGGCCAAAGAGGCGGGCGTGGCCTACGGGCTCGTCTACCACTACTTCAAGAACAAGGACGAGCTGCTCGAGAAGGTGTTCGAGGCGTGCTGGAGCGGGTTCTCCACGCGCGTGCGGGCCATTGTCGAGGCCGAAGGCACGCTGCCGGAGAAGCTGCGCCGCATCACCGACGTGGTGTTCGAGGCGTACCGGGTGGACCCGCGCGGGGTGAAGGTGCTGGTGGTGGAGGTGGCGCGCAGCCCCGTGGGCCGGGTGAACGCGCAGAGCGCCTTCACGGACACCATCGAGCTGTGCGTGCAGATGCTCACCCGGGCCCAGGCCGCCGGAGAGCTGCGGCCGGAGGTGGATCCCCGGCTGTCGGCGATGCTGCTGTTCGGAACCATTGAAATGGCCTTCACCGCGCTCGTCATGGCGGTGGTGGACATCAAGGATCCGGAGAAAGTGGAGCGGGCCAAGCGCAACATCGCCGGCTCCTTCCTGCGGGGCGTGCTGGTGGAGAGCGCCTCGGCGGAGGATTCATGGACGAAGGAACCGGAGAAGTCCGCTACCAGGCCCAAGGCCGTCAGGCGCTAGTCACCATCGATCGGCCCAAGGCGCGCAACGCCCTGTCTCCGGCGGTGGTGCAGGGGCTGATGGACGCCATTGCCCGGGCGGAAGGTGACGCCGAGGCCCGGGTGCTGGTGCTCACCGGGGCGGGCGAGAAGGTGTTCTGCGCGGGTGGAGACCTGGGGCAGCTGGGAGACGGGGGCTTTCTGGCCACGCACGAGGGCCGGCGCTCCTACGCCACGCTGCTCACGCGGCTGCAGGGGTGCCGCAAGCCCACGGTGGCGCGCGTCAACGGGCACGCGCTGGCCGGAGGGCTGGGGCTGGTGCTGGCGTGTGACTTAGCGGTGGCGGCCGAGACGGCCGAGTTCGGCACGCCGGAGATCGACGTGGGCCTGTTCCCGATGATGATGATGGCGCTGCTGCAGCGGCACGTGGGCCGCAAGCGGGCGCTCGAGCTGGTGATGACGGGAGACCGGCTGCCCGCGCGCGAGGCGCTGGCGTTGGGGCTGATCAACCGGGCGGTGCCGGCGGCGGAGCTGGACGCGGCGGTGGGCGCGCTGGCCCAGAAGCTCGGGGGCAAGAGCCAGGCGGTGATGGCGCTGGGCAAGCGCGCCTTCTTCACCGCCGAGGATCTGCCGCTGCCAGCGGCGCTGGAGCTGCTGGCCTCGCAGCTGTCGCTCAATGTCATGGCCGATGACGCCGCCGAGGGCGTCACCGCCTTCCTGGAGAAGCGTCCCCCGAAGTGGAACGACCGCTGAGCCGCGCCCTGGGCGCGGGAAGGAGAGCTTCATGGCGCTGGTGAAGGACAAGGTCATCATTACCTGCGCGCTCACGGGCGTGCTGGCCAAGCGCGAGCAGTGTCCGTACCTGCCGTACTCGCCCGCGGAGATTGGCGAGGAGGCGCGGCGCGCGTACGAGGCGGGCGCCGCGGTGGTGCACATCCACGGCCGCGAGCCGGACACGGGCGATCAGTCGTGGAGCGCGGGAATTTACGGGCAGATCCGCGACGAGGTGCGCAAGCGCAGCCCCATCATCATCAACTTCTCCACCGGTGGCTTCAACATGGGGGTGGAGGGGGACAACGAGAAGCGCGCCCGGCTGGCCTATGTGAAGGAGACGCGGCCGGAGATGGCGGCGCTCAACATGGGCTCGATGAACTACGCGAAGTACTCGGAGAAGCGGAAGGGCTTCGTCTTCGACTTCGTGTTCCCCAACCCCTTCTCGGACATCCTGATGGCCGCCGAGTTCATGCGCGAGGGCGGGGCCAAGCCGGAGCTGGAGTGCTTTGACTTAGGCCACATCCACAACGCGCAGCCGCTGCTGGCCATGGGCGCGCTCAAGCCGCCCTTGCAGTACAGCTTCATTCTGGGAGTGCTGGGCGGAGTGGCGCCCACGGCGGAGAACCTGGCGCACATGGCGCGGCAGCTCACGCCGCGGGACACGTGGGAGGTGATTGGCATCTCCCGGGTGCAGTGGCCGCTGGTGATGGCGGCGCTGGTGCTGGGCGGCAACGTGCGCGTGGGGCTCGAGGACAACTTCTACCTGGACGCGGCCGGCACGCAGATGGCCAAGGGCAACGGCCCGCTGGTGGAGAAGGCCGCGCGGCTGGCCCGCGACGTGGGCCGCGAGCCGATGACGCCGGACGAGGCCCGCGCCGCGCTGAGCCTCCCCCAGGCCTGGTAGCCCAGGGGAGGAGGGCAGGCGCTACGGGGTAGAGGTGAGGGCCGCGGCGCCCTCGCCCTGGACCTGGGCGGGCACGGCGATGGCCTCGGAGGAGCGGGCGGCCACCCGGGGCTCGGCCGGAGCGGCGAAGTCCAGCTTGAGCAGCGTCAGCCCGTCCACCCACAGGCCATCCACCTTCACGCCCCAGTGCAGGTGCGGGCCGGTGACGCGGCCCGTGCCGCCCACCTCGCCCAGCTGCTGGCCCTGCTTCACCTGGGCGCCCTTGCGCACCAGCGTCTTCGAGAGGTGGAAGTACGTGGTGTAGAGGCCCGCGCCGTGGTGGACGATGACGGTGTTGCCCGCGCTGTAGTTGTCGCGCGTCATCACCACCACGCCCGCGTTGGCCGCGTAGATGGGGGCACCGGTGTCACCGTCCACGTCCACGCCGAAGTGCTGGCTCTGCAGCTTGCCGTTGAACGAGCGGCGATCGCCGAAGGGCGCGGTGATGCGGTCCTGGCGCGGCCACTCGAAGTTCTTGTTGAACAGCGGCTCGATGAAGTCCTGGGAGAAGGCGGCGGCGAACGCGGCCCTGTCCGCGGCCATGCGCGCCTTCACCGCCTCGGGCGGCTTGACGTACTTGCCGGCCACCTGGAGCTGGCGCTCGGGGTAGCCGGGCTCCATCACGTCCAGCGTGCCGGAGAGCTCCACCGGAGCGCTCTCGGGCAGCACCTGGCCCTGAACCTTCACCTCGGTGGTGCCCACGGGGTGCTCCACCGCGAGCCCCGTGAGGGCCTGCCACACGCCCCCGGAGGGGTAGAAGCGCAGGGGCCTGCCGGCGATCGTGCCGGTGGGCGCGCTGCTCAGGCCGCTCACGGTGACGAGCACCGGATCGCCGGGCTTCGCGGTTCCAGGCTGAATGGAGAGGCTCGGGTTGGCCCCGGCTTGAAACGCCACGAGGCTCAGGGCGAGCAGGCTGAGAGGGAACACAGAGGAAGCGCGGCAGCGGGACTTGACGGGAAACGACATTGGGGCGGTGTTTTACACCGGGGGGCTTCCCTGTTCAGCACTGGCCATACGCCGTCCGGCCTGCTGGTTGAGGAGCGAACGTCCAGGCGTGAAGAATCTTTCCCGGGCATTTCTCGGCGCGAGGAGGATCCCTAGTTTTTCGAACGAGTTTGCTTCCATCACAGGGGGGGATGTTGGATGCCGCGTTCCTATAGTTTCGACCACTTCCAGGTGCCCGCTGCCGAGCCGCGTAGCCGCAGCCTGAGGCGCCAGGACAAGCAGCGGGTGGCCAGCTCGCGCCGCGCGAAGACGGCGCCCGAGGAGGGCGTGCACTACGGCAAGGCGCACGCGCAGACGGAGGAGATCCTCAAGGCGCACGCGGCCGAGCGCGCCGAGGCCGCCACCGTGCAGCAGGCCCAGGCCCAGGCGCCCAAGCCGGAGCCCAAGCGCGAGGTGCGCGCCACGCCCCGGCTCAACCGCAACACCACGCCCATTGGCGCGCTGCCCATGACGGAGGAGCTGCCGCCGCGGGGCCGTTTCCAGGACCTGATCGACGAGGCGGAGCGTCAGGTGGAGACGATCCAGAGCAGCATCAACGACGTGACGAAGGCGGCCACCCGCCTGGCCACGCTGCCGCTCGAGGTGATGCGGCTGGCCGCGCGCCGCCTGCGGCTCGTTCACGGGTAAAAGGCCGCGTGCCGTGGAGCTGACGCTCGTCTCGTACAACATCCACAGTGGTATCGGGACGGACGGGCAGTTCGATCTGAACCGCGTTGGCCAGGTGCTTCGGGAGATCGACGCGGATGTCGTCGCGCTGCAGGAAGTGGGGGACTTCCGTGGCCAGACGACCCGCGAGGATCAGCCCGAGCACCTGGCGGATCTGCTCGGGATGCACATGGCCTTCGGGCCCAACGTGGTGAGGGGAGGGCGGCGCTATGGCAACGCCATCCTCACGCGGCTGCCCATCCTCAAGTCGAAGAACTACGACTTGAGCGTGCCGCGCCGCGAGCCCCGGGGGGCGCTGCGGTGCGATCTGGACCTGGGCGCGGGCAAGCAGCTGCACGTGTTCTGCCTGCACCTGGGGCTGTCGATCGGCGAGCGCCGGGCCCAGGAGGAGCTGCTGCTGTCGGCGGACATCCTCCGGGACGCGGCGCGCAAGGATCCGCTGGTGGTGTGCGGAGACTTCAACTACTGGGGCAACAGGCCGGTGCCCTCGCTGGTGCGGCGCGCCATTCATGACGCGGCGCTGGAGTTGCGCACACCAGCACGCACTTATCCCACCCGGGTGCCCCTGCTCCGGTTGGATCGCATCTTCGTGGACTCGGGCGTTCGGCCGCTCTCCATCCAGCCACACCGCTCCGCGCTCGCAACGGTGGCCTCGGACCACCTGCCGCTGGTGATGCGCTTCCAGGCCCCGGTGGTGCCGGAAGACCAGGTGGTCTCGGCACCGGTGCAGCTCATCGGCTAGCCTGGGGCGGCCGGGGGCGTTGAATGGCCGACGCTTGCGCCCACCGGACAGATTCCGCACGCGATGGGTTGTCGCGGCGGCGGCGGGTGCCTAGGTTGGCTCCGCTGTGGGACGACAGCAGCGCCGGCCGGAGAGCAGATGAACTTGGGTACGGAACAGACGGATCGCGGCATCTCCGCGCTCGTCGGACGGATGGCGGATGGGTTCAGCCGCCTGGTGTCACAACACATCACCCTGGCGCGCATGGAGTTGGCCGAGGACGCCAAGGCCGTGGGATTGGACGCGGCGCGCATCGCCGTGTTCGTGCCCTTCGTGCTGGTGGGCTACGTGTTCGTGTGCGGCGCGCTGGCCGCGGCGATCGCGCCCTGGCTGGGCTGGGCCGGAGCGCTGGGCGCCGTGGGCGGGGTGAACCTGGTGGGCGGCGGCATCGGCATCATGGGCGCCGTCTCGCGGCTGAAGTCCCGCCCGGTGATGGACAACACCAGCCAGGAACTTTCCAAGAGCGTGGCCGTGCTCACCGAGGTGAGCAACGCCGCCCCGCCGCCGCAGCCTCGGAACGTGCTCAAGGAGCCCCCGCATGCCCAGTAACGGACAGCCCAAGGTTGATCCCCGCAGCCCCGCCGCCGTGCGCGAGGAGATCGAGCGCACCCGGGCGGAGCTGGCCACTTCGGTGTACGCGCTGCGCACCGAGGTGGCCCAGGCCGCCGACTGGCGCCAGTGGGTGCGGAATCGGCCGCTGGCGTGCGTGGGCGCCGCCTTCATGATCGGCTTCGTGATCGGCTCGCGCCGCTAGAGCCACCGCTTTCGCTTCAACCACCACCACCACCGTATTTCCAACCGACAGGAGAAGGCCCGATGGAGATGAATCCGCAGCAGATCCAGGACCGCGCTCGTGAACTTCAGGAGCGCATCGTGCCGCAGCTCGACGAGGCACGCCGCAACCTGATCGATCTCAACAGCCGGACGATCAGCTTCATCCGCGCCAACCCGGGTACGTGCCTGCTGGGCGCGGTGGCCATGGGCTTCATCATCGGCAAGCTGGCCTCGCGCCGCTAGCCGTTCCTTCCTCCGTCGAATCGAGAGACAACCATGGCGAACTACGAGAACACCCAGAGCAACGGCTCGCAGAGCAGCACGGAAGATGGCGGCTTCGGCCACCGCGTGGATCAGATCGGCTCGGACGCGGCGCACCTGTGGGGCAACGCCCGCAGCGCGGTGACGGACCTGGGGCAGACGCTGGACCTGAAGGGCCGCGTGGACCGTCACCCGTACGGGATGATGGCGGCCGCGCTGGGCGTGGGCTACGTGCTGGGCGGCGGCCTGTTCACCCCGCTGACCGCGCGCATCCTCCGGCTCGGGGTGCGCCTGGCGGCGCTGCCCTTCGTGAAGGATGAGCTGGTGGGTATGGCCGAGGCGGCGCTCAACGGCTATCAGGCCGGGGTGAGCCAGGGCGGGCAGGGCGGGGGCATGAGCTCCTCGCCTCGCACGGGCGGCACTGGCAACATCAGCTGATCACGTCGCACGCGCACCGCAACCTCTAACCGCAGGCTGGAGAACCTCCGCATGTTCAGTACTCGTGATCTCAGGGACCTCAAGAAGTCGGTTGGAAACATGGACAAGGACGATCTGCTCAACCTCATCGGCCTGGAGACCCGCAGGGACACCACCGACAACCTGCTGCCGGCGCTGGGCGCCTTCACGGTTGGCGTGCTCCTGGGCGTGGGCGTGGGCCTGATGCTGGCGCCCAAGCCGGGCAACGAGCTGCGCAGTGATCTGCGCAACCGGATCCAGAGCGGCCAGGACGCGCTGTCCAGCGCGGTCGCCTCGCGCACGGGCGATCCCGCCAACCGCAACGTCTAGTCACCCGTCTCCCAGGTAGTGGGCAGGGCCTCCCCCGAGCGCGGCGTTCGCGCCCGGGTGGAGGCCCTTCGCCTGTGCGGGAAGGGCCCATCCGCACGGGCTTGGGAGTAGACTGCGCGCCATGGCCAAGCAGAAGCCCCCGAGGCGAGCGGGCCCGGGGTCGACAGGCAACAGGCAGCCCAGCCCCGAGGAGCTCCGGCACGACACGCCCCGGGACATGCCGGCGGTGCGGGTGGAGCTCGCCGAGGTGGGGCGCGAGAGCCCGCAGGCGGTGCTGGCGCGGATGCGCAGCCTGGAGACGCTGGAGACGGCGTACGAGGCCTGGCTGGCGCTGAAGCTGGAGCACAACGCCGCGCGGGAGCGCTTTAGCGAGGAGCGTGAGCGGCTGGAGCAGCAGGGCTCGTTCCTGATCGGCGCGGTGAGGGCCGCGGGGGTGGAGCCGAAGCCCGCGGGCGAGGGCCAGGCGGGGCTGGTGCCGGCCTCGGCGGCGGATGGGTTCTTGCGCCAGGCCGAGGAGCGCATCGCCCGGACGCGCGAGGACCTGGAGCGGCGCGAGGCGGAGTCCGAGGCCACGTTCCAGAAGGCCTTCGCGGAGATCCGCGCCACGCTGACCGGGCGCGTGCAGCGCTTCCTCGCGGCCTCGCGCCCGAGCCTGAAGCTGCTCTTGCGCAAGGTGGGCGCCACGCGCTCGATCCTGCACGTGGCCCGGGTGGGCGGGGATGAGGCGGTGCTGCTCTGCTACCTGTTCTCGGGCCGGATTCCGTCGCGCTATGGCTTTCTCTTCGATGACTCCACCGAGGACGTGGCGCTGGCGCCAGCGCCGCTCTACGCGGACGAGGGCGTCACGGCCACGCAGGTGCGCCCGGGCGCGGCGGAGCTGGAGGCGCGGGTGCGTGCGCCGGCAGAGGTGCTGCCCATCAAGGGCTTTCTGCCGCTGTTCGTGCCCCGCCCGGACGCAGGCGAGCACTTCTTCCGGCTGCTGCAGCGCGGGGCGGTGATGGAGGTGGAGGTGGCGGAGGGCGAGGCGTTCCGCAACATCCTCTCGCGCGAGGAGGCCGAGCGCTTCGCCGGGCACCTGCTGCGGCTGAAGCTCGAGGAGCAGCTCGAGCTGGAGATTGAAGCCGGGTGAGCCCCCGGGCTACTCCGGGCCAGCGGGCTGGGCGGGCCGCAGGGGAAGCGCGAGCGTGAAGGTGGCGCCGAGCCCGAGGCCGGGGCTGGAGCACGACAGCTGGCCGCCCATCTCACTGGCGGCCAGGGCGCTGCTGTGCAGGCCGAAGCCATGGCCCATCTTCTTGGTGGTGAAGCCCTGGGTGAAGACGCGCCACTGGTGCTCCGGGGCGATGCCCACGCCCGTGTCCTCCACCTGGAGCAGCAGCCGCTCCGCCCCCGCGTCCGGTTTGATGCGCACGGTGAGCCTCCTGTCCTCGCGCTCGCTGTCTTCCAGGGCCTGGCGGGCGTTGCTCAGCAGGTTGAGGAGGATCTGCAGCAGCTTGTGCCGGTCCACCAGCAGGACCGGCACCTCCGAGTAGTCGCGTTCGATGCGGGCGCCCACCTGCTCGAAGCCACGCGCGTGCAGACGCAGCGCCTCGTCGACCAACTGCGGCACGGACACGGACTCGATGGCTCCGCCCACGCGGGCATGCCGCTGCTGCATGCTGATGATGGACTTGACGTGATCGACGTTGTCTTGCAGGGCCATCAGCTCCTGGATCATGGCATCACGCTCCTGGTGGAGCTGGTTGCTCAGGGCCGTGAGGTAGGCGGGCAGCCTCTGGCCCCGCACGTCCGTGGTGAGGAAGGAGGAGAGCTCGGCGGCGTGCTGATGCAGCAGCTCGCTGGTCCGGGCCAGGCCGCCGAGACGCAAGGCGCGCAGCTTATCCATCAACAGGCTGGTGGAGATGTTGATGCTGTTGAGCGCGTTGCCCACGTTGTGGAGCACACCGGTGGCGACCTCGGCCATGCCCACCTGGCGGGAGATGTCCACCAGGGTGCGGTGCAGCTCTCCCAGGCGCCCCTCGGCCTGCTTCCGGGCGGTGATGTCGCGCGAGAAGATCGTCATCCCCGTCACGTGGCCCTCCGCGCCGAGGATGGGGTTGACGCTGACATCCAGCACCAGGGGCTCGCCATACAGCTGCTCGCCCTCCTCGAAGCGCAGACGCTGTCCGGCCATCACCTGAGTGAGCCGGGGGCCCCAGACGGGATCGGCCAGGGGAGGGCCCGGGAAGTAGCGCTGGCCCACCTGCAGCTCCCGGCCGAAGCGCTCGCGGTACCGGTGCCGCGTGGCCGAGTTGGCGATGAGCACGTGGCCCTCCAGCGTCACCGAGCACACCCGGTCCTCGGTGCTCTCGATGAGGCTCTGCAGCTTGCCCTCGCTGTCGCGCAGGTGCCGCAGGGTGCGCTCCAGTGAGGCCTGGGCCTCGTCCCGCGCCGCGCCGTGGAGCGTGCTGAGCACCCAGGCGCCCATCATCGAGAAGGCGGTGAAGAAGTGCAGCGGCCAGTAGAACCCGTCCAGGGGCGCGGCAGGGTCGGCGACGAGCTGCGTGTGATAGAGCGGCCGCAGCAGGCACAGGCTCACGCACAGCAGCACGGTGAGCACGAACCCCGGGCGGGGCCCCAGCAGGTACACGGTCATCAAGGTGATCAGCAGGGGCGCGGCGTGCACGCCGATATAGGACACCTCTTTCATGAGGAACGCGGTGGACACCATGCCCACCGACAGGGTGATGCACAGCAGCAGGGCAGGGGCCTGGGGCGAGGCGCCTCTGCGCGCCAGCACCAGCGTGCCGACGTAGCCTGTGAGCACGAAGACGGACGGCACGCTGGCCAGCGACACCGGCGTGGTCACCAGGTAGAGCGAGGCGACCGTGGACTGGAAAAGGGCGGCTGCCACCAGCACCCGGTAACGAACGAGCTCGGAGTGAGAGGACTGGCGTAGCTTCTCCGCGAGCAACCCGTCCAGGAAGGCCAGGAACCAGGCACGGGGCCGCGAAGCCGGCGAGTCACGGCGGGGCGCGGGGGCGCCAGGCAGCGAAGGGGCGGGCTCATAGGGCGAGGCAGGGGGCATACGTGCCCTGGAGCTAATCCCAGGGCGGGCCGGATTGCGGACCGGCCGCGTGGGAAAGTGCTGGATGGTGTCCAGGGCGGACATTGCCCGAAAGACGGGGGGGTTCCGGGGCTGGCGCTCGCCTGGAGCCGCTGTGTCAGGGGGCTGTCGTATGCCTGCTCGCGGGGTAGACACCCCAGGGGGTCATGCTTTAGAAAGGTGACCTCGTAGGTATTATCTCAAGGGCGAGGTGACGGGATGGGGCAGGGCAAAGGCAAGAAGCCGGCGACGTACGAGGACATCGAAGCGCTGCCGGTCGGGTGGGTCGGGGAGCTGATCGAAGAGGAGCTGGTGGCTTCGCCCCGGCCCGCGACGCGGCACCTGCGGGTGGCTTCCAGGCTGGGCGTGGTGCTGGGTGTCTCTTTCGAGCTCGAACAGGGAGGCCCCGGAGGCTGGTGGTTCCTCGACGAGCCCGAGCTGCACTTGGGCGGCAACGTGCTGGTGCCAGACATGGCCGGCTGGCGCCGGGAGCGCGTGCCCGCTCCTCCTGAAGCGCCCTGGCTGACGCTGGCTCCGGATTGGGTGTGTGAGGTCCTCTCGCCTTCCACGTGGGCGGTGGACCGGGTGCGCAAGATGCCGCTGTACCACCGCGAGGGTGTGCGCCACGCCTGGCTCATTGATCCCCAGCGCCGCACCCTGGAGGTGTACCGGGCCGGCAAGGGCAACTGGCAGCGCACCCACCTCTACGAGGGGGATGGCACGGTGTGGCCAGAGCCCTTCGAGGGCGCGCCCCTGCAGCTGGGGCTGCTGTGGCTGCCCGGACGCCCGGAGCGCAAGGGGTATCTCTCTCCCTGAGGTGGCCTTGCGCCCCTGGCGGTGGGGCTACTGCGTGCGCACCACGCCGACGTCCGCGGTGCCCGCCAGCAGCGCGCTGCCCAGGAAGAGGTTGGCCGAGTCCGGGCCTCCCGTGCGCACCGCCTGGAACGTCACCAGGTAGGTCTGCTTCGCGGTGGGGAAGGCCGTGGCCGGGATGTTCACCGTCTTCTGCTTGTAGTCCGACGGCAGGGCCACCAGGGACAGGAACTCCAGCGGGCCCGTGGGCACGTTGGTGTAGGTGGGCTTGCCCTGCTGGCCGTTGTCGCTGATGGGCACCACCGTGACGAAGCCCACCGTGCGCTCCTGGCCCGAGGGTGGGTCCGCGCGCTCGAACGACAGCGGCGTGTTGGCCGGGATGCGCACCACGCCCTCCGGCGGGTGCAGCGCGGGGATGCGCTCCTGGGCCGGAGAGTTCTCCACCGAGCCCTCGAAGCGCTCGCCGTTGCGCACCGCCACGAAGTTGTAGTTCTTGCCGCTCTGGTAGGTCAGCGTCGCGTCGCTGTTGCTCGAGCGGCTGTAGGCCCCCGCGCCATCGCTGGTGAGCGTCACCGCCTGGCCGCCCGCGGGCTGAAGGGTGACGGTGGCGCCCGTAATCCCCTCGGGCTGCGAGTTCTGGCCCTCGCGCGTACCCAGGAACATGAAGGCCACCGTCTGCCCCGGAACCGTGAAGTTGGACTGGCCTCCGTCGGGCCGGAAGCCGCCGTCCAGGCCCGCCACCGCCTCCGGAGAGATGTCCACGTCCGGCGTGGACAGCAGCGTGCCCACCATCACCGTCTCGGCGGAGATCTGGTCCACGGTTTTGCCCAGATCGCATGCAAGGGGGGCAAGGATGCAGGCAGCAAGAGTGGAAAGCAGCAAGAGGCGTTTCGTCACGGGGGAAGTCCTTACGGAAGGGAGCCGGCCCAGCCGGAAAGCATAGCAGTCCCCCAGGCGTCCGAGGCGGGCTCGCGCTATCCTGGCGCCCCCGTGCAAAACCCCCCCGTCCAGTCCTCCGGCCGCCGGTTCCTCAAGCGGCTGGGGTTCGCGCTCCTTCAGGCCGCCGTCTTCGGATCCCTGCTCGGTGGGCTCATGTATTTTCGCGTGCCGCGCACCCAGCTCGAGGTGGAGGGCGCGCCCCAGACGGTGATGGCCGAGCTGGCCGAGCTCATCGAGGGCCCCGAGCGCATCACCTATGACGTGCGCGCGCGCGCCCTGGGCGAGCGGCTGCAGCGCCAGCGCCTCAAGGAGTCCAAGGGCGAGGACCGCGTGGTGGTCGTCACCGTGGACAACGACACGCTGGCCAACGCGCGAGACAGCGAGCACCCGGGGCTGGCCGCCTACCCCTGGCCCCGGGAGATCGTCGGAGGCATGACGCGCCGGCTCGTGCAGGAGGGCGCCTCGGTGGTGCTGGTGGATCTCGTGTTCCCCGAGCTGAGCCCGCGCGAGTGCTCCACCCAGGCGCTGTCGGCCGAGGGCACCTCGGATGACGCCGCCTTCCGGCAGCTGCTCAATGAGACGGCGGGCCAGACGGCGCTGGCCTTCTCGTGGAGCGTGCCGCGCACCAACCCGTCCACGTTCCGGCTGTTTCCGTACCGCGTGCGGCTGGGCATTCACCCCGAGCAGGCCCGGGCGCGGGCCCAGGCGCAGGCGGTGCTCTCCGCGCAGCGCCCCGCCTTCCTCATCCCCGCGGCCGGCAAGGTGGAGGTGTGGGCCGGGGTGGAGGACGAGCGCGAGGGCCAGGTGCTCAACGCCCAGTTCGGCGCCGGCACGCTGCTGGTGCAGGAGCGCCGCGCCAAGGACGACCAGTGGCGCGTCACCCCGCTGGATCTCTTCGTCTCACTGGCCGAGGTGCAGGTGGAGGGGTTGGATCCCACCCGGCTGTTGCAGGTGCGCACGCTGCAGCACCCGGTGGTGCCGTTGCTCGGCCCGCAGAGCCACTACGGCGCGGTGAGCGGCTTCCCGGATCCGGACGGCATCATCCGGGGCATGCTCCACCTGGTCAGCTACACGCCGCGCGAGGGTGAGCACCACATCCTGCCCTCGCTGCCGCTGGCCGCGGCGATGAAGCAGGCGGGCACCCGCAAGCTGCGCTACGCCGAGGGCCGGCTCCACGTGGGCGACAAGTACTCGGTGCCCATGGAGGAGACGGGCTACAGCCTCATGCGCTGGGAGGCGGGAGACGCGGGGCGCACCGCGGGCGCGTCGGTGTTCCGCTACATCCGCGCGTGGAACGTGCTGCTCAACCTCTTCGACGTCATCGAGGATCGCCCCCCGCGCTCGGCCAATGATCTCCAGGGGCGCGCGGTGGTGCTCACCAACACCTCCACGTACGCCACGGACTTCAAGCCCACGCCCATGGGCAAGGCCACCCCCGGAGGCGCCGTGGTGGCCCAGGCGCTGGACAACATCCTGCTGTCCCAGGGCATCACCCGCGCCACGCCCAAGCTGGACCTGATGGTCACCATGGGCATGGCCTTCCTGGGCGCCGTCATCGCCCTCATCTTCAGCCGCAACTTCCGCTCGGGGCTGGGCGCGGCGATCTACTTCTCCGCCGGGGCGCTGGCGGGCGTGGCGTACTTCGTGCTCGCCACCTACTTCTTCATCCGCGATCAGCTGTGGCTTGCCACCGCCGGCCCGCTGCTGGCCATGGTGGCCACGTTCCTGCTCACCACCATCTACGCGGTGCGCACCGAGCGGGAGATCCGCGAGTTCGTCAACCAGGCCCTGGGCCGCTACGTCAGCCCCGAGGTGGCCAGGCTCGTCACCCGGGATCTCACCCTGCTGGTGCGCCCCGAGCGTCGGCAGATGTCGGTGTTCTTCTCGGACATCGAGGGCTTCACCCGCCTGTCCGAGCAGATGGAGCCCGAGCGCCTGGTGCAGCTGCTCAACGAGTACCTCACCGAGATGACCATGGCGGTGCGCTCCAACGGCGGCCAGGTGGACAAGTACATCGGTGACGCGGTGATGGCGTTCTGGGGCGCTCCGGTGCGCAGCGATCGCCACGCGCACCTGGCCTGCGAGGCCGCGCTGAAGATGCGCGCGGTGCTGCTGCAGCGCCAGCCCCACTGGGAGAAGACGTACGGCCACCGCATCCAGTTCCGCGCCGGCATCAACAGCGGCGAGCTGCTGGTGGGCGACATGGGCAGCGAGCTGAAGTCCAACTACACGGTGATGGGTGACGCGGTGAACCTGGCCTCGCGCCTGGAGGGCGCCAACAAGGCCTATGGCACCTATGTGCTGGTGGGGGAGAACACCGCCCAGCTGGCGCACGACGCGTACATGTTCCGCGAGGTGGACCGGGTGCTCGTGAAGGGCAAGACAGTGGCCACCCGTATCCACGAGCTGCTGGGCCGCACCGGAGAGATTGACGCCAAGGTGCAGGAGCAGCTGGCGTTGTACGAGCAGGCATTGACTTCGTACCATCAGCGGCGCTTCGACGAGGCGCTCGCGCTGTTCGAGCGCTGCGCCTCGGATTATCAGGACCCCGTCTCGGCGGTGTACGCGGGCCGGTGCCGCCGCTTCCTGCTCGCCGCTCCGGCGGAGGACTGGGACGGCGTGTTCGCGCTGGAGGAGAAGTGATGCTGCCACTCACGATGACCCTGGGCTTCGCGCTGGCCACCGGCGGCGCGGTGAAGCTCGAGCCCCGTACGGTGACCAAGTCGAGCGTGTACCTCGTCAAGTCGCCCAGCTTCCTGGCGCCGCGCGTCTCTCGCGCGGTGCTGCGCGGCGAGCAGGTGCAGGTAGAGGTGCCCGGCCGTGGCAGCTGGTTCGTCGCCCAGGTGGAGCAGGAGAAGGGCTACATCCACGTCACCTACCTCAATGACAGGCCCGGGGCCTTCAAGCTCAGCGGCGAGGTGCTCAAGGGCGAGAGCCTGGTGAACGGCAACTACAACCTGGCCGTCGGCGGCTTCACCGAGGACGCCGTGCGCGTCTACCGGGGCCAGAACCCGGACGTGGAGGAGGGCTTCCGGCGGCTCGAGGTCTTCATGCCCGCCGACCCCCTGGCGCGGCCGGCCATGCCCGAGCCCGAGGCGCTGGGCGCCTTTGTCTCCTCGGGCAGCCTGCGTGAGCCGGGAGGCGCACCGTGAGCCGGTGGCGGCTCGGAATGACGGCGGCGCTGGCGGGGCTGCTCGCGGCCTGCCAGGCCACGGATCGGCCCGCGATCATCGCCAACCTGGAACGGGGCATCGAGGGCCAGCGGCGGCAAATCAACCGCGACGTGGCCTCGCGCAAGGAGAGCCTGGTGACGCTGACGTCCGCGCTCACCGGCTGCCCCATGGAGCGGCGCCAGGCCTATGAGCTGGACGCCGAGCAGGAGTACGCCCTGGGCCGCGCGGTGGCCGCGCGCCAGCTGGCCACGCTGAGCACCGAGCCGCTGCCGCCCACCGAGCCGCTGGTGCGCTACGTGGACCAGGTGGGCCAGTACCTGGCGCTGGTGGCCGAAGCGGTGGGCAACTCCAGCGCGCCGGATCGCGCGGACCGGCCCGAGCGCGTGCTGGACAACCGCCCGTACCCGCTGGCCGGCTACCGCTTCCTGGTGCTGCCCCTGGAGGAGCCCCGGGCCACCGCCAGCCCCAGCGGCACGGTGATGATCTCCACCGGCTTTCTGCGCAGGCTGCAGAGCGAAGAGGAGCTGGCGGCGGTGTTGGCGCACGAGGTGGCGCACGTGCAGCGCGGCCACGGGGTGGAGGTGCTCAAGGCCTTCATGTGCCACCACGCGGCGCGCCAGGAGGCCTCGGCCGGGCTGCGGGCCTTCGGGCAGAGCCTCGAGCGCAACGCCAGGGCGGGCTCGGGCGGCAGCGCGCTGCGCGGCACGAAGGACTCGAGCGTGCTGGGCGAGCTGCTCGGCGGCGCGGCGCAGGGCGCGGCCTCGCTCTACCGCGAGGGCTTCCCCAAGGACTTCGAGCTGGAGGCGGACCGCATCAGCGTGCGCATCCTGGCGGCGGCGGGCTATGACGCGCGGGCGCTCACCGGGCTCTTGCGGCGCATGGCCTCCGAGGCTCCGGCCCGGCACGCCTGGGTGCGCACCCACCCGAAGTTCGAGGAGCGCCTGGAGACGGTGGGGGAGCGGCTCAAGCAGTTCGGGCCCGCGCAGCCCCCTCCCTCGCAGAAGGCGGTGGCGCAGCGCACCCAGCGCTTCCAGCAGGCCCTTCAGTCCCTGAGCGCGCCGGCCGGACAGCAGGCCCAGCGCTAGCGGGCGGCGGGCTACTCCTGCTCGTCCGGATCGCCGAAGTACTCGCGCACCGGCTGATCCTTCGCGATGTGGTCGGCGACGACGTGGCGCATCCGCTCGGGCGTCATGCGCGAGTAGTAGAACTCACCCGGCCAGCCCATCAGCTGGTAGTCCTCGGGAGCGAGCGGATCGCGCTTGCGCCCCGTGTCCTCGCGGATCACCACGTTGGGCCCCATGTGGCAGAAGCCGTAGCAGCCCCCGCGGTAGGCCTCGCAGCGCGGCCCCACGGCCTGCTTGGTGAGCTCCTCCTTCGCCGCGGCGAAGACGGCGTCGGATCCGTTGGCCTTGCAGTCCATGCCTTTGCACACGGACAGGCGGTAGCGCTTCATGGAGCTCACCAGCGGAGTGTACACGGATGAAACGACACCGGCCCGCCTGCGCCACCCCTCGAAAGGGTGACGGGCGGGCCGGAGGGCAGGCGCCAGGTGCTACTTGAGCGCCGGAGCGCCCTTGGAGTGGGACTCGCCCCCGGCGGACAGCTGCTTGGGCTCGTGGCCCTGGCCCACGCCGTGCGGCGTCTTCAGCTGCACCAGGCCCTCGCCAATGCGCGTGTGGGCCTCCTTGTGCGAGTGGTGCGGCTCCTCGGAGCCCTCGCGCTTGTTCCACGGATCCGACGGGTGCGAGACGGGCGCGCCGTTGAGCAGCTTCGGAATGTCGTAGACGAAGCCCTGCCGGTTGTACTCCGGCCGGGTGTGCGTGTACGTGTCCATGCGGATGGCGTCCTTGGGGCACGCCTCCACGCACAGGCCGCAGACGATGCACCGCAGCTCGTCGATGACGAACTGGGTGGGGTACTTCTCGATGACGCGAGACTCGCCCTCCTTCGCCTCGTGCTCGTACTCGCCCGCCTCGATGTAGATGCACTGCGCCGGGCAGATGGTGGCGCACATGTAGCAGGCCACGCAGCGCGGCTTGCCATCATCCCTGGGAACCAGGCGGTGGAGCCCCCGGTAGCCCGGAGGGTAGGGGACCTTCTCCTCGGGGTACTGCACGGTGGTGATGAGGCTGGTGCCCGTGCGGTTCACCACGTCGGTGTTCTCATCCCGCGTCCCGAACAGGTTGCGGAAGAAGTGCCTGGTGGTGATCGCCAGCCCCTTGAGCAGCTCAGGGAGGTACGCCCGCTCGCGGATGTCCTCACGGGGATCTTCGCTCTGCTTGTAGGCCATGACAGTCCTTAGGTTCTCTCTTACCGAGAAGCTTAATGAGTGGAGCTCACATGCGCACCGGCCGGGGCATGGCTGCCCACGGTGGCGGTGCCGTGGCCGTGAGCCGGGAGGGCCGCGTGGCCGTGGGCGCCCGCGGGCAGCCCGTGAGCATCATGCCCACCGTGGCCCAGCGCGCCGTGGCCGTGGCCATGGCCGTGCTCCTCGGTGGCGCCGCCCTTCTTGGACAGCGTGAGGGCAATCAGCGCGCCAATCTGCACCAGGCCGAAGAGCGCCAGGTAGCGCAGGCTCGGATCCCACAGCACCAGCGCGCCGCTGACGAACACGTTCACCAGGCCCACGGGCAGCAGGATCTTCCAGCCCAGCGTCTGGATCTGATCGTAGCGGAAGCGGGGGAACGTCCACCGGATGGCCAGCTGCACGTAGCAGAGCAGCAGAACCTTGATCCAGAAGAAGGTGCCCAGCACCGTGGCGTACACCAGCGGCTGGCCCTGCAGCTGGGTGGCCAGCCACTCGCCGCCGAAGGGCAGGTGGTAGCCGCCGAAGAACAGCCCGGCGATGACGCCCGAGAGCACCACCACCTCGACGAACTCGGAGATCATGAACAGGCCGAACTGCATGCCCGAGTACTCGACGAAGTAGCCGATGATCTCGGACTCACCCTCGGGCACATCGAACGGGGCGCGCTTGGTCTCGGCGAACGCGGCGGCGAAGAAGATGATGAAGCCCAGCGGCTGCAGGATGATGCCCCACGCGGGCAGGCCCAGATCGAACCCGCCGCCGGCGCCCGTCCACTGCCACAGGTAGCGCGCCTGGCCCGAGGCCTGGCCGGCCACCACGCCCGTCTGGGCCACCGTCTCGCTGGCCAGGTTGCCGATGATGACGGGCAGCTGCACCGAGGAGAACGCCAGCATGATGCCCACCAGCGACAGGCCGAGCGCCACCTCGTAGGAGATCATCTGCGAGGAGGCGCGCACGCCGCCCAGCAGGGCGAACTTGTTGTTGGAGGCCCAGCCGGCCAGGGCGGTGCCGTACACCGCCAGCGAGGCGATGGCGAACAGATACAGCAGGCCGAAGTCGGGCGTGCCCACCACCATGTCCACCTTCTTGCCCCACAGCTCCACGCTGGGGCCGGCGGGCACGA
Organism: Myxococcaceae bacterium; assembly: GCA_035296065.1. Taxonomy (GTDB): domain Bacteria; phylum Myxococcota; class Myxococcia; order Myxococcales; family Myxococcaceae; genus DATHBR01. The sequence goes on from DATHBR010000030.1 coordinate 39,765, forward strand.
TGGCGAACAGGGCGAACACCGGCGCGAAGGCCAGCAGGGGCCCCAGGTTGAAGAGCAACCGGTTGGCCTTGCCCGGAGAGAAGGCCTCCTTGGTCAGCATCTTCACCGAGTCGGCCAGCACGAAGGGCAGGCCCGCCAGGGACATGTTGCGCAGCACCGGCAGGTTGATGCGCGCGCGGTTCGGGCCGATGCGGTCCTGCATCAGCGCGCTCCACTTGCGCTCGGCCAGCGTGAGCATCGTGGCGATGATCATCACGAAGACGAGCATCAGGAAGATGATGTTCGTCAGCCGGCTGGCCCCGGTGAACAGGTACTGCTCGGCCAGCGAGCCCACGGCGTAGGCGGTGGCCACGCCGCCCGCGAGCAGGAAGGTGATGAAGCCGATACCGAAGAGGACGGTGATAATGCGCTTCATTTAGATTCCTCGAACGCGGGGGGCACCGAACTCGCGGTAGCCCGGGGGACGGCCGTCCGCGCCAGTCGGCAGCGGGTTGATGCCCGGCTTCTCGCGATCCGGCGGGGAAGACTGCTCCCAGTTGAACGAACCCAGCTCGGCCACCTGCGAGGCCAGCTCACGGAACACCTCGCGCGCGGAGGCCCACGACACCGTGTGGCCCATGGCGCGGCTGAGCTCCGCGGCCCAGCGCCAGTGCGGCACCGCGTCGCCCTTGGAGGGGTACGCCTTGCGGAAGCGCTGGATGATGCCGTCCTTCTGCACGAAGGTGCCCTCGTCCTCGATGTGAGTGGAGGCCGGCAGCAGCACCGTGGCCTGCGCGGTGATGGGCGACTCGTTGAACGCCTGGGCCACGAACACCTCGACGGCGGCGGCGGCCTGAGCGAAGGCCTCGGCGTCGCCCGGCACCTCGGTGCCAATGGCGTACAGCGCCTTCACCTTGCCGGCGTGCAGCGCGGGCGCCAGCTCCTCGAAGGGCTTGAGCGCCAGGCCCAGCCCCTTGGCGATGAGCTCCAGGCCCTTGCGGTTGGGGTTCTTGTCCGCCGTCATCAGGTAGTGGTCCGCGTCACCCTGCGGCCGGCCACCCACGTACACGGACTTCACGCCCAGCGACTGCTTGGCGAACGTCAGGCCCGCCAGCAGGTCCTCGTTGGAGGCGACGGCCGAGGCGAGCACCGCCACCTGCGCGGTGTTGGCGTGGGGCTGCAGCGCCTGAGCGGCGGCCTTGGCGGCCTCCAGGCGCGTCAGCTCCGGGCGGGCCACGTCCTTGGCCTGGGTGGCACGGCGGCCCACCGAGGCGCTCAGCACCCGGCCCAGGTTGAGGTACTTGTACGAGAGCCGGCCCTGATCACACATCCAGCTCTTGTTGATCTCCTCGTTCTCGCGCGGGCGGTAGCGGTAGGTGTCCTGGCTCATCCAGTCCGCGTAGATGTTGCAGCCGCGCGAGCAGCCGGTGCACACCGACGGGGTGGCGGACAGGAACCATGCGCGCGCCTTGAAGCGGAAGTCGCGGCTGAGCAGCGCGCCCACCGGGCACACGTCCACGGTGTTGAGCGAGTAGTTGCTGTCCAGCTCGTTGCCCGGGAACACGTCGATGCGCTCGTGGCTGCCGCGGCCGAAGACGCCCAGCTGGGGCTCCTTCGGAATCTCGTTCATGAAGCGCACGCAGCGGGTGCAGATGATGCAGCGCTCCTGGTCCAGCACGACGCGGGGCCCCAGCACCTTGCGCTTGTTCTTCAGGGCCTTGCCGCCCGCCAGGCGCGAGGGGCGGTAGTCGTACTTCATGTAGTAGTCCTGCAGCTTGCACTCACCGGCCTGGTCGCAGATGGAGCAGTCCACCGGGTGGTTGAGCAGCAGGAACTCCATCACCGCGCGCTGCTGCTCCTTGACCTTGGGCGTCGTCGTCTTGACGACCTGGCCTTCGGCCAGCGGCGTCTGGCACGCGGGCACCAGCTTGGGCGCGTTGCTGGCCTCGATGAGGCAGATGCGGCAGTTGGCCGCGATGGAGAGCCGCGGGTGGTAGCAGTAGTACGGAATCTCCGAGCCGACCGTCTTGGCCGCCTCGATCATGTTGGTGCCCGGCTTGGCCACCACCTCGCGCCCGTCGATGGTGCAGGTGACGAAGCCCGGGTTCTTCGGCGGCGGGGGCTTCGGCGGCCCGCCGGCCGGCGGAGGCTTGGGCGGAGCCGTCACGCTGCTGGGGTGGGTGGAGGCCGGGTCCTTCACCGCGCCCGCGGGCGGGTTGGAGGGCTCGGGGCCGATCTTCGCCGCCGGAGTGTCCGTGGGGGCGCCCTTGGGGGGCGGCTGCGCATCGCCCGTGGGCTTCTTGGAGTCGTTGTCGCTCACTGCTCGACCTCGCCGCCGATCATGTTGATCGTGTCAAAGGTGGGAATGAGGTCCGCCAACATCTTGCCCTCGATGATGTGGGGCACGGCGGACAGGATGGGGAAGCCGGGGGCGCGCACGTGGACCTTGTACGGGCGGCCGTGGCCGTCGCTCACCAGGTACCAGCCCAGCTCGCCGTTGGCCGCCTCGGTGTAGTCGTACACCTCGCCGGGCGGCACCTGGATGCCCTCCATCACGAGCTTGAAGTGGCTCATCACGCCCTCGATGGTGCCGTACACCTCGGGCTTGGGCGGCAGGGCGATGCGCCAGTCGTCCACGATGATGGGGCCCGCGGGCAGCTTGGCCAGCGCCTGGCGGATGATCCGGTCGGACTGGCGCAGCTCCTCGAGCCGGATCCAGTACCGATCATAGTTATCGCCGTGCTCGCCCACCGGGATGTCGAAGTCCAGCCGGTCGTAGATCCAATAGGGCTTGTCCTTGCGCACGTCGTACGCCACGCCCGAGGCGCGCAGGCACGGGCCGGTGAAGCCATAGTCCAGCGCATCCTCGGCGTTGATGATGCCGGTGTTCTTCATGCGGTCCACGAAGATGCGGTTCTTGGACAGCAGGCCCTCCACCTCGACCATCAGCTCGAGGATCTTGTCCAGCGACTTGATCGTCTTGGCGATCCAGCCCTCGGGCAGGTCGCGGTTGAGGCCGCCCACGCGCCCGTAGCTGGTGGTGAGCCGCGCGCCGGTCAGCTCCGTCACCCGGTCCATGATCAGCTCACGGCCCTCGATGGCGTAGAGGAACGGGGCAAAGCCGCCCAGCTCCAGGCCCGTGGCGCCCACGCACGTGAGGTGATCGTGCATACGGTGCAGCTCGGAGGCGATGACGCGGATGTACTGAGCGCGCTCGGGGATCTCCAGGCCGATGAGCTTCTCCACGGCGTTGAGGAACCCGAAGTTGTTCATCATCGCGGAGTTGTAGTTGAGCCGGTCCGTGTAGGGCAGGCACTGGGTCCACGTGACGTTCTCGCAGCTCTTCTGGAAGCCGCGGTGCAGAAAGCCGATCTCGGGGTCGGCCTTCATGATCGTCTCGCCCTCGAGCTCCACGCGCATGCGCACGGTGCCGTGCATGGCCGGGTGCGAGGGGCCCATGTTGATGTACATCCGCTTGGTCTGGAGGTGGGTCTCCAGCTCGGACTCATGGGCGTACGCGTCGGTGTCGGGATTGGGCGCTTCGGGCTGCTTGGAAGGGTCCGACATGAAAGTCCTCAGGAGAGGCCGCTGGTGCCAGGGCCTCGGAAGATGTCCTTGATGGGGCGCTCAGGGATGAGCGGCTGCCGGTCGCGCATGGCGTAGTCCTTGCGCAGCGGGTGGCCCTGGAACTCCTCGTACAGCAGGATGCGGACCAGATTCGGGTGGCCCTCGAAGCGGATGCCGTAGAAGTCCCAGACGAACCGCTCCCACCAGTTGGCGCCCCTGAAGAGCGGAACAAGCGAGGGCACCACGGGATTCGACTCGGTCACGCGCACCTTCAGCCGCACGTGCTCCTTGCGAGGAACCGAGTAGAGGAAATAGACGACCTCGAAGCGCGGGTCGTTCTCGGCCAGGTGCAGCCGGTCCACCGCGTCCGCGGAGGTGAAGAGCTTGAACTGCAGCTCCGGATCGTTCTTCAGGAACGCGGCCACCTTCGGCAGGTGCTGCGCATGGATGACGGCCCAGGCACCACCGGCCCGGTCGATGTAGCGCTCCGCGACCGCCTCCGGAAGGAGGGCGGAGACCCTGTCCAACGCGAATGTGCTCAAGGGGGTTCCCAATGGGAGAAGAATCCGCGGCGTTATAAGGACGGCGTGCGGGGTGCGTCAACGTAAAACCCCCAGCCATGTAGCGCACTTACGCGCGGTAGAAGCCAAGGTGCGCCACGCCCCCGGGCCAGGGGGCCACCCCTGGGAATGCCCCGCGCGGCTCATACCCCGCTTGCGCAGGGCTCACGCTGGGGGTGAGGCCTGGGCGCGCCTGTTATCCCACATGCACGCGAGCCGTCCCGGCCTGGGCGCCGGAGGTGTCGTCAGGCAGGGCCGAGCCCCGGGGGTGGGGGATGAAGAGGGCGACGGGCTGGCTCTTGCCGGGCACGGTGGCGGCGGGGGCCTCGCTCCAGCCGAAGGCGTCGCCGGCCTGCTCGCGGGTGGAGCGGGACACCAGGATGGGGGTGCCCGCCAGCTTCGTCTGGCGCTCGATGCGGCTGGCCAGGTTCACCGTGTCGCCCATGGCGGTGTACTCCAGGCGGTGGGTGGCCGAGCCGATGTTGCCCAGCACCACGGGGCCGGTGTGCACGCCCACGCCCATGCGCAGGCCCACCTCGCCCCGGGCGGTGCGCTCGGTGTTGACGGCCTCCAGCTCGCGCACCATGTCCAGCGCGCACTGCACCGCGCGCTGGGGGTGCGCCGGGTCGGCGATGGGGGCGCCGAAGTACACCATCAGCGCATCGCCGATGAACTTGTCCAGCGTGCCCCCGTGGCGGAACACCACCTCCACCATGCGCTCGTAGTACTCGTTGAGGATGGCGACGATCTGCTCGGGAGGCAGGCGCTCGCTCAGCGCGGTGAAGTCTCGGATGTCCGAGAAGAGCACCGTCACCTCGCGCAGCTCCGCGACGGTTTCATTGACGCCCAGATCCTGCAGCCGGTCCGCCACGGCGGGAGAGAAGTAGCGGCCGAGCCGGGCGCGCTTGAGCTCCTCGCGCGTCATGGCCGACAGCAGGGCGCGGATGCGCAGCTGCAGGTGGCTGGCGCCTCCCGCGCTGGCGGCGAGCACCACCACCGCGGCGGCCTGAGCGCCGATGTCGATGCCCGCCAGCCGCTGGAGGTACACCTCGGCGATGGCCGCGGACACCGTCACCGTCATCGTCGCCCGGAGGCTGAGCGAGAGCGTGGACAGCAGCACCAGCGCCACGAGGATGCCCAGGGTGAAGCCGGCCACGCCCCCGGGCGAGGGGGACACCGGCAGCGCCAGCGACTGGAGCCAGAAGATGGCCGGCACATCCACCAGGGCCAGCGACAGGCCCGCCAGCTGGGCCACCCTGGGCGACAGGTACACGCCCAGCAGCGTGAGCGCGGTGAAGCCCGAGTAGGCGGCGAACGGGGGGATGTAGACGGCCCAGTCGGCCAGCCCCCGCATCAGGCCCAGGTAGAGGCTGACCAGGAAGACGGCGAAGACCGCCAGAAAGCGCACCCACGACAGCCGCACGGCGTTGCGCGCACGCTCGGCGCTCAGCGCTCTGGCCAGGGTCTCCGTCGTGCTTTGTGCCGCCACTGGCTTCATGAAGGTGAGGTGCTGCCCCTCGTGCCGTGGGTGAAATCCACCTGCACAGTTTGACATGGGCCGCTGGCGAGCGCACGCCATGGGTTGGGTGAGGGTGCTTGCCCGGTGGGGTGGGAAGTTCGGGCCATGGCGGGCGGAAGGCTTTTCGGGTACAGGCGGCCCGTCCCCATGTCCGGTCCTGTCTCACCCGAGCTGCTCCGCTGGTTGCCGCGCGTCGCCCTGCTGGGCGCCGGGTTGGGGCTTGTGCTGTTCGCGCTGGAGACGGAGCGGCTGCTGAGCGCTGGCGCGGTGGGCGTGGGCATCGACGTGCAGGGCCCCTACGCGGCGCTCATGACGGCGATCCGCCCGCTGCTGCCGGGGCTGCTCGTGCGCGTGGCGGTGGCGTACGCCGTGGCGGGCGCCGTGCTGGGGCTGGGGGCCGCGGTGTTGGCGAGGGCGTGGGGCCGCAAGGCGCTGGGGTGGGTGGTGCCGCACTGGCTGGCGCTGCTGGCGCTGCTGGCGTGGGATCGCGCCATCGCCCGGCCCGCGCTCTTCGATGATCTGCCCGCGCTGCGGCCCGTGCTGAGCTGGCTGGTGGACCATGGAGAGCCGTGGCACCCGCGCGTGGCCGCGGGCCTGTGGCTGGGGCTGCACCTGGGGCTGCTGGCGTGGCGAGCGCGCGGGCACCGGCGGGCGCTGGGCGTGGCGGTGGGCGCGGTGGCGGCGGTGGGCCTGCTCGCGGCGTGGGGCAGTTGGCCCGCGGCGGGTGGAGCCAAGCACCCGCTTGTCATCCTCATTGGGGTGGATGCGTTCCGTCCGGACCGGCTGCGCGCGCTCGGCGGCACGCGGCAGGTGGCTCCCCACCTCGATGCCCTGGTGGAGCAGGGCGCCACGCTCTTCACCCGCGCGTACACGCCCATTGCTCAGACGGAGCCCGCCTGGCGCTCCCTGCTCACCGGGCTGTGGCCTCACCGCACGGGCGTGCGCTACTCGCTCACCGCCGAGTCTCGCGTGCACCCGCTGCCCACCTTTCCCCGGCACTTCTCCGAGGCGGGCTGGCGCACCGTGTTCGCCACGGACTGCTCGCGCTTTCATTTCGAGGGCCCGGACTCCGGTTTCACCACTCGGCTGCAGCCGCCTCGCGGCGCGGTGAACTTCCTGCTGGAGAAGCTGCGCTACCGCGCGCTGGGCCTCTTCGCGGACCATCGGCTCGGCGCCGCGTGGCTGCCCGAGTTCATCGACAACCGCGCCCTGGCCGGCATTCATGATCCGGTGGGCTACGCGGACCGGCTCGCCGCGCGGCTCGTCACCGAGGCCCGCCAGGGCCCCACGCTCTTTGCTTTCCACGCCACGGCCGCGCACTTCCCGGGCGATCCGGTGTACCCGCACTACCGGCGCTTCGTGCCCGCCTCCGAGCCGCTCGAGCGCCGGCTGCGCATGCACTTCTCTCCGGTGGCCGCTGGCAGCACCGGAGGCTGGAGCCGGGAAGGCTCGGAGGCGCTCTATGACGAGCTGCTCTCGCAGGCGGACGCGCAGGTGGGCCAGGTGCTCGGCGCGCTGAAGCGGGCAGGGCGCTATGACGACGCGCTCATCGTCCTGTTCTCGGACCATGGCGAGAGCTTCCACGCGGATCGCCCGGACCTCGCGGGGGCCACGCCGGTGCACGGCGCGCGGCTCTCGGACGAGGAGTACCGGGTGCTCCTGGCGGTGAAGCTGCCTCGGGGCCAGAGCGCTCCGGCCCGGGTGGACACCCTGGTGCGGCTGGTGGACGTGGGGCCCACGCTGCTGGAACTGTCCGCGCTGCCCGCGCTGCCCGCCAGCGTGGATGGCGTGTCCCTGGCGCCGCTGCTGCGCGGCCAGCCCTTCCAGCCCGCGCCGCTCTACGCGGAGACGGGCTTCACCCACGTCAGCCCCGAAGTCTTCGATCCAGGGCACTGGCCCGGAGCGCCTCGCGCCTTCGACACCTACCGCATCCGCCCCGATGGCGTGGTGGAGGTGGAGGCCAGCGCGCATGAGGCCATCCTCCGGGAGAAGGATCGCGGCGCCTTCGACGGGCAGCGCTGGCTGGTGGACAGGCCCCGCGAGGACGGCAGTGTGCGGCGCACGTGTCTGGGCGCCTGTGAGCAGAGCGAGGCGTTGTCCGCCTGGCTGGACTCGGTCATGAGGTAGGGTGGGCCGCCATGACGACGAACTCCCAGAGCCTCCAGGAACGCTACGCTCCCAACAACTCCTGCTTCGGCTGTGGCCCCGCCAACCCGCAGGGCCTGCGCATCCGCAGCCGCGTCGAGGGCGGGCTCGTGGTGGCCGAGTGGTCGCCCGCCGAGCATCACCAGGCGTTTCCGGGCGTGCTCAATGGCGGCATCATCGGCTCGCTGCTGGACTGCCACTGCAACTGGACGGCGGCCTACCACCTGATGACGCAGGGCGGGTTGGACTCGCCTCCGTGCACCGTCACCGCGGACTACACCATCCAGCTCAAGCGCCCCACGCCCATGACGGGCCCCGTGCGCCTGGAGGCCAGGCCCGTGGAGATGAAGGAGGATCGCGCCGTCATCGAAGGCACGCTCACCGCGGGCGGCAAGGTGACGGCCACCTGCCGGGGCACCTTCGTGGCCGTGAAGCCGGGCCACCCCGCCTACCACCGCTGGTAGCCCCCGGAAAGCCGAAGGCCCCGGCGCCTCCTCGAGAGGAGACACACGGGGCCCGGGCCCTTCACGCACTGGGTGCGCGAGGCTACTTGTTCATCGAGGCCAGCAGGTTGTGCTTCTGCACCGTGGGGTTGGGCTCGCCCTTGTCGGCGATGCGGTGCACCTGGCCGCCGATCTTGTCCTGCAGCATCATCAGACCGTCGAGCACCTGCTCGGGGCGCGGCGGGCAGCCGGGGATGTACACATCCACCGGGATGATGCGGTCGATGCCCTGCAGCACCGCGTAGTTGTCATAGAAGCCGCCGGACGAGGCGCACACGCCGAAGGCCACCACCCACTTGGGCTCGGTCATCTGCTCGTACACGCGCTTGAGGATCGGCGCCTGCTTCAGGTTGATGGTGCCCACCACCATCAGCAGGTCCGCCTGGCGCGGCGAGAAGCGCGGGAACTCGGCGCCGAAGCGCGCGATGTCGTAGCGGCTGGCCGCCACGGACATGTACTCCATGCCGCAGCACGCGGTGGCGAACGGGTAGGTGAACAGCGAGTACTTCCGGGCCCACCCGAGGCCCTTGGAGATGGTCCGCTGGAGCCAGCTCATGGTCTCGTCGCGGCGGGTGGCGATAATGGGGGCGATGTCAGATTCGGCCATGGTGTTCTCAGCTCTCCCAGTCGAGAGCGCCCTTCTTCCATACGTAGATAAGGCCGACCACGAGCGTTGCCGCGAAAACCAGCATCTCGACGTAGCCAAACCAGCCGAGAGCCTGGAAGTTCACTGCCCAGGGGTACAGGAACACGGCCTCGACGTCGAATACGATGAACAATAGCGCCACGACGTAGAACTTCACGGCGAAACGCTGCCGAGCCAGGCCGCTCGACTCGGAGCCAGCCTCGAAGGCCATGGACTTGATCTGGCTGGGCCGCCGCGGACCGAGCAGGCCAGCGAGCGTGGGAATCGCCAGGGCGAGGATGCCAGCCAGCAGCAGCACCACGGCCAGCGGCAGGTAGGGGGCGAGGGGTGTCATCGGCGGCGGACCATAGGGACACCGGGCGCGCCGTGTCAAAGGGAAAGTCCGCCCGCGATATGCCCTAAACCGTTGAGATGACAGCGGAAAGCGGGGCCAGGCAGGCCGGGTGCGGCTTGCCGTGCCGCCAGGGCTCCGGCCAGGGAGGAAGCAGAGGGTGCAGGCACGCACGGCGTGTTTGACGCTCTTGGCTCCCGGGGCCTACCGTCGCCCCCTGTTTCAATAACTCCGGGAGTCTCTGCATGTGGGGTCGGCTCAGTCTCAGGTGGCAGGTGGCGCTGGCGGTGCTGCTGCCTTCGCTGGCCATCTCCGGCCTCAGCAACGTCTATTTCCCACCGAAGCAGCGGCAGTACGCGATCGAGCGGCTCCAGGGCCACGGCGAGGCGGTGGGACTGCTGGTGCGGGCTCAGGCAGCGGAGATCCTCACTGCGCCCGAGGCGGACCGGATGCCGCGGCTGCAGCGGCTCTTCGCCGAGGTGGACAAGGGCAAGGGCGTGAGCCTGCAGGCGGTGCTCGATGCCAGCGGTGGCTCGATTCTCCAGAGCGGCGCGCTGCCCCAGGGGCTTGGCGCGCTGAAGGCCACGGACGGGTGCGAGTCCCAGCTGATGCGGGACATGGGCATGGTCATGGTCCGCTGCGTGCTGGAGGGCGGCGGCAGCTACGTGCTGGGCTACAGCACCGCGCTCATCCATGAGGAGGTCAGCAGCTACCTGCTGCCGGGCGGGGTGTTCTTCGTGGCGGCGGCGCTGCTGGGGTTGCTGCTGGCGTTCTTCATCGGCCGCGCCATCACCGAGCCGGTGTCGAAGATGACGGAGGCGGCGCGCGAGGTGGCCAAGGGCGATGTGTCGCGCAGCAACCTGGACGTGAGCGCGTCGGGCGAGGTGCACCTGATGGCGAAGTCGTTCAGCGAGATGCTCAACACGCTGCGCGGCACGGTGGCGGAGCTGGTGTCGCGCACCGAGCAGCTGTCCAGCGCCTCGCGCGGGCTGACGGGGGCGTCGGCGGATCAGGAGCACGTGATCAGCCAGCAGGCGGCGTACGCGCAGCAGATCGCCGCGACGTTCGAGGAGCTGAGCCGCACGGCGGAGCAGATCTCCAGCTCCACCGAGGTGGTGGAGTCCAGCGCCCGGCGCACGCACGAGGCGGTGGCCGAGGCGATGGCGGTGGTGGCGCAGGTGGTGGCGGGCATCAACGACATCCGCATCGAGTCCAAGGGCGTGGCCGAGTCGATCGTCGGGCTGAACCAGGACTTGCAGCAGGTGTCGAAGATCGCCCAGGTGATCAACCAGGTGGCGGAGCGTTCGGACCTGCTGGCGCTCAACGCGGCGCTGGAGGGCACCAAGGCGGGCGAGGTGGGCCGGGGCTTCTCGCTGGTGGCGGCGGAGATGCGCAAGCTGGCGGAGAACGTGTCGGCGTCGGCGCGGGACATCGCCCGCATCGTCGAGAAGGTGCAGGACTCGGGCGAGGAGGCGGCGTCCAAGGCGCGAGTGGGCATGGCGACGTCGGATCGCGGAGTGGAGGTGGCCGAGCAGGCCTCGTCGGTGTTCGAGCGCATCGTGGAGCTGGCGCGCGGCACGAGCGAGGCGGCGCGGCAGATCACCATCGCGACGCGTCAGCAGCGCCAGTCCAGCGAGCAGGCGGTGCAGGGCGCGCGCAACGTGGCGGAGCTGGTGAAGCAGGGCGTGGACGCCACCGGGCGCACCACGCGGATTGCTCAGGATCTGCAGGCGGTGGCCGAGGGCCTCACCGCGGTGACGGGCCGCTTCAAGGTCGCCCGCGACTGAGCTGTCCCAGTACCAGTAAAGTGAACGCTCATGGCTCAGCCGAAGCTGCTGCTTTTCTTTCTGTGCCCGATACTTGCCTCATGTGCCGCAAGCTCTCACGCTCGCGTAGAAGGCCCTGACCTCGCTCGCTCGGTTCTTCTGATTCGGGAGCTGCCAGATGGGCAGGTTGTCCACCACTGGCGGCGAGCCGAGGATTTCGATCTCTCGCAATACAGGCATCTGTCAGGCGCGACTGCGGCGGAGCGGACGATTGTGCTTGCCGCGAACAGGAAGCGCGACTGCGATGAGGAGAATGACGAATGCTTCCGAAAGTGTATGGACCGTCCCTTGGCCCGGGGGTTTGGGCACACCACTTCGGGTGGTCGAAAAAGGGGCGGGAAAGAAGAGTTTTGTATCAAGGAGTGTCAGCAAGCCTATGCTGATTGCCGCGAGCTTGAGAAGTTAAAGCCGCAAGAGTTCATGGCGGTAGATGGCGCGTTAGACTGGCTGAAGCGCAACCACAAACTGGTTCTAGTAGGCAGCGTGGTGGTTATTGCTGGGGTAGCCTTCGTGGTGATCTCTGGTGGCGCTGGGCTCGTCATCCTCGCACCAGCAGTGCTCCTAGCGGCGCCGGCTTTTGATCATCCAGGTTACGCTGCGGGAGCCACACCATGAACTCCAAGAAGCTTGATCTCGAGTCCCAAGAGCTGCTTGGGCGGCTCTGGGAAGAGAGCCAATCCCCGGAGGAGAAGGAGCGCTTGCAGTTTGCTCGCGACGCGCTCAGTTTTATCTTCGATATTGGCCTAGACGATGATTTCGATGACTATCGCGCGGGCCTCGACGTCAATGCTCCACCTCTTGTCATCGCGGCTTTTAGCTCGCGCGAGCAGGCGGATGAGTGGCTCAGAAACCATCCCCACCCGCCTCGCCATGCCAAAATTCTGGTTGCAGGCGAGTATCACTACGTCTGGTATTCGCGAAAGCACAACGACCGTACGATCCGCCGTTCGGAAACACTCGAGTACTACCTCGCGGAGATGATCCGCGACGGAGTGCCTCCTCCCGCGTTTACCTTCGACACCCAGGAAGAGGCGAACACCTGGCTGCACAGCCAGCCTGAACCTCCGAAGCAGGTCTTCATCCAGATCGCGGGCGAGCTTCACCTCGCCGCGTATCACTATCGGGTCAACCTTCGCGCCATCTACCCGCTCTCCCGGGCCGCGAAGAACGTCAACTGGGATTAGGGCGCTTCCTGATCCGAGTCCTTCGGCGCGAGCCGGTGGACCTTGTCCAGCAGATCCTTGAGCGAGAAGGGCTTCTTGAGGAAGCCCTCCCAGGTGTGCTCCCTGGTCTTCACCGACGGCACGATGGCGCTCATGATCAGGATGGGCAGCTGCTCGAACGCGTTCTGCTGGCGAATGGCCTTGATCGTCTCGTAGCCGTTCATCACCGGCATCATGATGTCCACGATGGCCAGATCCGGCTTGGACTCGTTCAGGCACTTGAGCGCCTCGCGCCCATTGGGGCAGGTGATGACCCGGTAGCGCTCCTCCTCGAGGATCGCCTTCACCGCCTCGACGATGTCCAGCTCATCGTCCACGACGAGCACGGTCTTCATGTCCGCCTCCGTCGCAGCAGGCCGCCCTTCTTGGGCTTCATCAGCTTCTTCCGCTCCTTCTTGCTCAGCTGGCTCATGGGCGGAGACACCTCCTCCCCCTTCGCGTCGGCCCTCACCCGGGCGTGGCCCGTGAGGATGGCCTCGGCGCTGGAGAAGGTGTTCGCGACGAGGATGCCCCCGTCGGTGATGGAGAACTCGCGGATGCCGCTGTCGTACTGGCTCTCGCGCATCTTCATGATGGAGATGAGCCGGTAGAGCTGCGAGCGCAATTCCACGTAGCGCAACAGGATGATGTTCTCCACGTACGCGGCCGCCTCGGGCTGCGGCGCCTCCACCCCCGAGCTGAGCAGGGGCGTCTCCTCCGAGTACAGCGTCGTCGCGTCCAGCATGCGCAGCTGGTGCGAGAGCGCCGAGAAGAAGCGCCCCATCCGGTCCGGGTACACCGCCGCCGAGCGGAAGCCCGCCACCCCGTCGATGAACAGCCGCAGCCGCTTCACGTTGCGCTCCTGCAACCGCTCCAGCAGCCGCTCGGCCAGCGCGTCCATGTTGTGCTCCAGCGGCGGCTGCCACTGAATCTCGATCAGCCCCTTGTCCACGTACTTCTTCAGGTCCCCCATGCCCACCCCCGCGGCCTTCTCCATCAGCCGCGGTGGCGTCTCGTAGAACCCGAAGTACACCCCAGGCTGCCCCTCGCGGGCACCCTGCAGCAGGAAGTGCAGCCCCAGCAGCGTCTTGCCCGTGCCGGGGCTGCCCAGCAACAGGGTGGTGGAGCCCGACAGCAGCCCGCCTCGCAGCGACTCGTCCAGGCGCGCAATGCCGAAGGACATGCGGATGCGGTCCTCGCGGCCCTCCTCGCGCGGGTTGGAGAACTGCACCTCGGTGCGCGGGTGGATGACGATGCCCCGGTCGGAGATCTCCACCTCGTGCTTGCCCAGCAGCGAGTCACTGCCCCGGAACTTCAGCGCCACCAGCTCGCGCACCGCCCGGGGCCCCACCAGCCGCAGCGACAGCTCGAAGACGCCGTCCACCGCGGTGCTCTCGGGGTGGATCTCTCCCTCGTGGTGGGGCGACAGCAGCAGGGTGGTGCAGCCCAGGATGCTGATGAACGTCTGCAGGTCCTGCAGGAAGCGCTTGAACGTCAGGTCCGAGCGGGCGAACTCCTTGGCCGCGTCCATCCCGTCGATGATGAGCAGGCTGGCCTGGTGGCGCAGGGCGGCGCGCCGCACCAGATCCAACAGGCCTCGCAGCCCCTCTTGCTCCAGCTCGTGGTAGCCGCTGATGTAGTGGAGCTTGTCGGGGATGAGGCTCGCGTCGAAGAACGTCATCTCCTCCAGGTTGGCGAGCATGCGCGCGTGAGACTCCGTCAGCAGCGTCACGTACAGCGCGCGCCCCCCCTGCTTCACGTGGTTGAAGGCGATCTGGTTGGCCAGCACCGTCTTACCCGAGCCGGGCGGCCCCATCACCGAGTACGACGCCCCCTTCAGCAGGCCGCCCTTGGTGATGAAGTCCAGTCGGGGCACCTGGGTGGTGAGCCGGGCCTGACCGCTCTTGCGCTCCTTCTCGCCCTGACCCTCGCCTTTGCCTCTGGAGGCCACGCCTCTTCTCCTTTCAGTAACGCTCGGTGCGGCGCAACGGCAGGAGCACCTGGAACGTTGTACCCCGTCCCAGCTCACTGGACACCGTGATGGTGCCCCCGTGCGCGGTGACGATTTCCTTGGTGATGAACAGCCCCAGCCCCAGGCTGTCGGACTGCCGGGTAGTAGTCGCCCGCTCGAAGCGGTTGAAGATGCGCGCCTGATCCTGATGCGCGATGCCAATGCCCTGATCATTCACCGTGAGCGAGGCCATGTCGGACTGCTGCTCCACCCGCATGTGCACTGGCCTGCCTTCGCCATACTTGATGGCGTTGGTCAGCAGGTTGTTGAACACCTGCTCCAGCCGCAGCCGATCGCCAAACAGGATGACGGGCTCGTTGGGCAGCTCGAGCCGCAGCTCCACGCCGGCCGCCCTGGAGGCTGCCTCCAGCCGCATCGCCACGTCGCAGGCGATCTCCACCAGGTCCGTGGCGCCGATCTCCAGGTTCAGCCGGTGGCTGGTCAGGCGCGACACGTCCAGCAGGGTGTCCAGCAGCTTTCGCAGCTGATCGAGCTGACGCAGCGCGGGCGCCAGGCTCCGCTCGACGGTGGCCTTGGGCAGGGAGTCTCCCGGCGCGCGCGCGGTGACATAGAGCGTGCGCTCGAGGTTGAGCCGCATGGCGGTGAGCGGCGTCTTCAGCTCGTGGGCGGCCACGGAGAGGAAGTCGTCGCGCACGCGGATGGCGTCGTGGGCCCGGCGCTGTAGCCGCAAGAGCGCCTCGATGTTGGCCAGCAGCTCCTCCTCCTCCATGGGCGTGGTCCAGTACGCGTCCGCGCCTACCGCCAGGCCCCGGATGCGGTCCTCGCGCTGCACGGAGACGGCCGACAGGTGGGCGATGAGCAGATCCCGCGTCTCGGGCTTGGCGCGCAGGCGCCGGCACACCTCGTACCCATCGATGTCCGGCAGGTGAACGTCCAAGAGCACCAGGTCCGGCCGTCCCGCGGCAATCGCCAGGGCCTCGCGGCCCGTGGCCGCCTCCGTCACCTGATAGCCGGCCAGCCGGAGCGTCTGGCTGACGAGGTAGAGCGTCGCCGGATGATCGTTGACGTTGAGGATGGTCGCCGCAGCGGAGCGCTCACCCGTATGTCCTGGTGCGTTCACAAGGCTTCCCGCGGGAGAGGATGCGACCTGCCTTGCGGAAGTGGAATCCGTTCAGGGAAAACCCATGCACGATTCCCAGGCCGGGCTGTTGGCTTCTGACCAGAATCAGACGCGGGCGCGTGAGCGCAGCTTCTCGAA
Source organism: Myxococcaceae bacterium (assembly GCA_035296065.1). Taxonomy (GTDB): domain Bacteria; phylum Myxococcota; class Myxococcia; order Myxococcales; family Myxococcaceae; genus DATHBR01. The sequence goes on from DATHBR010000030.1 coordinate 55,273, forward strand.
GAGTTCAGGGGGCATGGAGGCCGTGCCCAGGTGCCTGCCGGGGGCCACCTTCTCTCCGTGGAAGTCGCTGCCCGCGGTGGCAATCAGCTCGAACTCGCGGGCCAGCGCCAGGTACTTCTCGCGCACGCTGGGGTTGTGGTCCGAGTGGTTCACCTCCAGCCCGGAGAGCCCCTCGCGGGCCAGGGTGAGCACCTCCATGCGGTTCATCTTCGAGGTGCCCGGGTGGGCCAGGGTGGCGGTGCCGCCCGCGTTGCGGATGAGGCGGATGGCGTCGGCGCCCTCCAGCCGGTAGCGGTCCACCCAGGCGGGGCGCCCGTCTCCGAGGAACCGGTCGAACGCCTCCTTCGTGTCCACGCACCAGCCCTTCTCCACCAGCACGCGGGCCAGGTGGGGGCGGCCCAGGTGCGCCTTGTCCGCGATGGCGTACACGTCCTCCATGCGCACCGGGAAGCCCAGCGTGCGCATCTTCTGCACCATCTGCTCCATGCGCTGCTCACGCTCGGTGCGCAGCCGGTCCGCGAAGCGCGAGACGTCCGCGTCCTCCGGGTTGAGGAAGTGCCCGAGGATGTGCGCCTCGCGCCCCAGCACGAAGGCGGACAGCTCGATGCCGGGCACCAGCTCGATGCCCTGGGCCACCGCGGCGGCCTTCGCCCGGGCCAGCCCCGCCACCGTGTCGTGGTCCGTCACCGCCAGCACCTTCACCCCCGCGGCGGCCGCCATCGCCAGCAACTCCTCGGGCGGGTGCTGGCCGTCGCTGGCGGTGGTGTGCGAGTGCAGATCGATCACGGGGGGCTCCAGGAGCGCGGGTAGCGGTGCTTGCACCCAGCTTTCTACCCGAAGCCCCCTGGAGGACACACGCACCGGGTGCGACTGGCCAGCACTGAACCCTGGGCTTTCGGGCGCTCGCCGCCGTGGGGCGCTCGGGCGTAGAGTGCCGGGTACCTATGGCCAAGACGGACGACACCATCGAGAACCGGGTCTATCTCTTCGAGTCCCTGGCGAGCAGCTACGTGGCGGCGGCCTCCGAGATGCTGGGCTCCGGCGACGCGGCGGCCCAGGAGCGGGCGCGGCGGGCGCTGGCGGAGCTGGCGTACGTGTCCTGCGTCGTCGCCGACACCCAGCACCTCACGCCCGAGCAGGTGAGGGACCGTGTCCTGGGCAAGCCCGAGCCGGAGCCCGGGCCCCAGGGCAAGCCGGCCAAGCGCCGTTAAGCGGTGCTCCCCATGGGGCGCGGTGGATGGTATAGCCGCGCGCCATGGCTAAGACCCCCAATCAGAAGAAGTCGCTGCGCTCCGCCTACGCGCAGGCGCGCAAGGCGGACCCTCGTCCCATCACCGGCAAGGAGAAGCCCGCCGAGCTGCTCGCCCATGCCTTCAGCGCCTACGTGGGCCGCCAGGAGCGCACCGCGTTCGAGCTGATGACGAAGTCCCTGGAGCAGGACGCCTCCATCTTCCTCACGCTGTCGGGGGCGATGACGCCCGCGGGCCTGCACCAGAGCTGCCTCATTCCGCTGGTGGAGAAGGGCGTCATCTCCGCCATCACCACCACGGGCGCCAACCTCTACCACGACGCCCACCGCATCATCGGCCACGCCATCCGCGAGGTGAACCCCAACGCGGGCGACCTGCAGTACCGGCTGGCGCGCATCATCCGCATCTATGATCTCGGCTTCTGGGAAGAGGCCCTGCTGGACACCGACCGGCTCTTCTCGGCCATCATCCGCGGCCCCGAGTTCCAGCGGAAGATGACGACCCCCGAGTTCCACTACCTGCTGGGCAAGGCGGTGCACGGGATTGAGAAGCAGCTGGGCGTGAAGCAGCCGTCGCTGCTGTCCACCTGCTACAAGCACGCGGTGCCCATCTGGGTGGGCGCGGTGCAGGACGGCTCCATCTTCCTCAACGTGGTGAAGCTCAAGCGGCTGCTGGGCGATGAGTTCAAGTTCGAGCTCGACATCAACGATGACGTGTACTCGATGGCGGCCATGCAGCACTTCTGCCGCCACAATGGCTCGAAGAAGCTGGCGATCTGGATCCTCGGCGGCGGCGTGCCCAAGAACTACACGCTGCAGGGCGAGCCGCTGCTGGACCAGATCCTGAACGTGCCCACCACGGGCTTCGACATCGACGTGCAGTTCTGCGTGGACCCGGTGGACAACGGCGCGCTGTCCAGCTGCCCCGCTGGCGAGGGCCACACCTGGGGCAAGGTCTCCGTGGAGGCGGTGGAGACCGGCTCGGTGTACGTGCACACGGACGTGACGGCGGTGTTCCCCTGGCTGACGCACGCGCTGCTGGCCGAGCCGAAGAACAAGCGCAAGCCGATGCGGCTGATGGACAAGATGGGCGACGCCATCAAGTTCCTGGACGCTGACGTGCGCAAGCGCAGCAAGACGCTGATGAAGACGCTGGACTGGAGCATCGAGGACGCCGAGCCCTCGAAGCCCGAGGACGCCGAGCAGCACGAGACCTACGTTCGTTAATCCCCAGCCCCTACCGAGCCGCCTCCAAGGAGCACCGCCATGAGCCAGCCCTCTCAGCCCACCGGCGTGGTGATGACCGCCGCGACCGCGCCCGCCTTCAAGACACAGCTCGAGCATGGGCCGTCCGGCTCACGCATGGGCACCGAGGCGCCCAAGGACAATGGGGGCACGGGGGGCTCGTTCTCGCCCACGGATCTGGTGGGGGCGGCGCTCGCCTCGTGCGCGCTTACCACCATGTCCCTGGTGGCTTCGCGCGAGGGGCTGCCCTTCGGCGAGGCGAAGGCCACGGTGGAAAAGCGCATGACGCCGCCGCCGCGCCGCATTGGCGAGCTGGTGCTGCGCATCGACATGCCGGCGGGGCTTTCTCGCGCCCACCGGGCCAGGCTAGAGCAGATAGCGCACGAGTGCCCGGTTGCTCGCAGCCTGCACCCGGACCTGAAGGTGCCCGTCACCTTCCACTACCCGGACGAGCCCCGCGAGGGCTGAGGCCCTACGAGACTGCCTGGCCGCCTGGTCTCCAGGCACTGGAGCACGGCTTCGTGCGTCACGCCCGGAGCGTGCTGACTCTCGCGGGTGTCGATCGCGAGGGAGGCACACCGTGGACGTGAAGCTGCTGGGCATCTACCTGAGGGATCACCTGGCGGGCTCGAGGGCGGGGCTGGAGCTGGCCCGCCGCGCCGAGCACGAGAACCGGGGCAACCCGGTGGGCGACTACCTGGCCACGTTCCGGGTGGAGCTGGAGCAGGACCGGGCCGTGGTGGAGCGGGTGATGCGGGAGCTGGGCGTGTCGCCTCCGCCGCTCAAGGAGCGCGCGGCGTGGCTGCTGGAGCGGGTGGGGCGGCTGAAGCTCAACGGCCGGCTGGTGAGCTACTCCCCTCTCAGCCGGGTGATGGAGCTCGAGGGGCTGTGCATCGGCACGCAGGGGCGGCTGTGCCTGCTGCGCGCGTTGGAGCGGCTGGCGCGGATGGAGCGGCGGCTGGCGGGCATCGACTTCGGGGCGCTCATTGCCCGCGCGGAGGCCCAGCTCAAGATGCTGGACCGGCTGCGCCTGCTGGCGGCGGACACCGCCTTCTCGAACGCGCCGCTGCCCTCGGGCCTGCATACCCCCGTTGGGCAGGGGGTGTAGAGGCGATAGGCTCCTGGCCAGCATAGGGCAGAGGAGCCAGCGATGTGGCGTTTCGAGAGACTGGGCTCGAGGCTGGTGGCGGTGTTGTGCGCCAGCCTGTGGGTGGCGTGTAGCGCGAGCAGGCAGCACGCGCCGCGCGAGTATGCCCAGGCCCGAGACTCCGCCTCGAGCGCCGCACTGACGAACCAGGCGCTCAGCAGACCGCAGGTTGGTGAGAAGGTTCCCGTGGTTCCGCCGTTGAGGCCAGCGCGGCCTCCGGTGGCGGGCCCGTTGGCTGCCTCGGCCGCCGCGGCAGGGCAGGCGGTCATTGATGCCAGTGAGTCCCTGGACTCCAAACTGCAGGAGCGCATCGACAAGGCCATTACGGAGTGTGCCAACGCCGCGCGCTCCGACGTGATGTACAAGTATTTCCAGGGCAGAAGGCCCACGCACGAGGACTGTGACGAGGAGATAGGAAGGGACAGCCGGGGCGAGCCCATCACGCGGGCGATGCAACTGGGCGTGGAGCAGCATCAAGCGGCGTTGAAGTGCGCGGAGGAGAAACTGCAAAAGTTGAAGCCGGGAGGCTTCAGCCTCTCGCCGCGCTATCGCTATGACCCGAAAACGGAGCAGGCGGTACACATTCCGCGAGAGGCCGTCAAGGAGTTGCTCAGCCAAGGGCGGGGCGTGGAATTGAGGGGGACGCTAGAGCCTGACATTGTCATCCACGGGGGAAAGCCACATCAGGTCCAGGCCGTTTACGACTACAAGTTCCCGTGCGTGAACACCGATAGATGGGTTCCCTGGAGAAAGTACCCGGTGGGGCATCCGTATGCGGGGCGGAGTCAGGAATGGCTGTATAGGCAAGCACTGAAGGTCGACCCCTTGCAGGTTCAGCCCCATCTGGGAGTCAATCGATGAGCGAGCACTACCCCCGGATTCGCATTGAGACAGAGAGTGGGTACACCCGGGTGCGAGAGGGGTTGACCCTCACCTTCTACATGCCCCCGAGGCATCCAGAGTTTGTAGAAGAGGTACTGCGCGCTCTGGACACGTATCTGCGCTACGTGGGACCCAGCGCGCTGGGGCTCTACGCGGATGATGAAGGGACCTGGAGGGCGCTGGATAAAAAGGGCTGGGACTTGAGTCGGCGCGAGCTGCGGGAGAGGGGATGTCCTATCGCTACGTTGGAAGAGGACTCTCCCACCGGGAGCCGCTATTCCTTTCGTTACTATGGCAAAGATCCGGAATACCTCAGCCGGACTCATGAGCCGAACGCGATGTGTGAGGCAACGTTCTGGTTGGCCACGGAGTTTCTCGAAGAGCACGGTCCGGGGCTCGTGCGGGAGTTGAGCATTGAGATCGCCTCCCTGCTGCCCTTGTGCTCAGGGGCCTGCGGCCTGGCCTTCATTGGCGAACTGCACGCAGTAGGGCTGAAGCGCAAGGTACTGCCGCACTGGAAGCGCTACCCCGGCATCGACATTCCCTTCTACTCCGGACACTCATGGGACATTGGGACGCGAGTGCGAGGCATTCATTGGATGAACTTCCTCGGCCAGCCGGTATTGGGAGAACTGGGTGGGGTGGCGGGCCTACGCGCGCGGCTGCACAGCCCCGGAACCACGGTGCAGGAGGTGCCAGGCGGCAAGGCCGTCATCACCCTGGGAGCCTGGCCCAAGGCGGGAGACACCGAGCGTGGCGACCTGCTGCCGGCCTACCGCGAGCTGGCGCGCGTGCTGGAGCCCTGGCTCTACTTCGGAGAAAGCCGCACGCCCAATGAACCCCGGGAGGAGACGCGCCGCTGGGAGCGCCGCTTCCTGGACTGACACCACACGGCGAGGCGCTACCTGGGCTCGGAGGTCGGCTGGCGGGTCGGGGCGAAGACTGGCAGGTAGCAGCGCTTGTCCCACTCGTAATAGCCGGTCTGGCAGGGAGACTCCATTTCATGAATGGGGCGCCAACACCCGCCGCGGATCGCGTGTTCACCTTGGGGGCAGGGGGGCCTGCGCTGTCCTGGCAGCGGGATCTTCATTGTTCCGATCGTCTCTGTGTTCCAGTCGGGTTCCGGCTCTGTGTAGGCCGAGACCGAGGTCAGCGCCTCCTCGGCCGCACCGGACGTGCCTCCATCGGCGGTGCCCGCGTCCGCCGCTTCGGCGTGTTTCTGTGTGGGCTCTTCGAATGGCTGTTCTGGCCCGTGCTGCACATGCGTGCCAAACACCAGCACCAACGTGCCGATGCTGGGAACGACCCAGGGCAGCACCCGGAGCACCCTGCCACGAGAATGAACCAGCCGCAGGTGGGTCCTGCTGGGCGTGGGCTCCAGCGCCTTCTGACGCGCCGCCTCGGCCTTCTCCTCCGCATCCATCTGCTCCGAGCGCTGCGCCGTTTCCTTGGCGCGCCGACGCAGGCGGTGGCCGTGGAGCTCCACCCTGCGCTTCTCTTCCCGAGTCCAGACGGCGGGCTGCTCGGTCTCCCACTCGAAGAGGGGCACATCCGCTTCGTGGCCCGCGTTCTCCGCGGCGTGCTCCAGGGCGTCGGCCGCCAGCTGGGCCTGGCCCTTGAAGCGCCGCTGGGGGGCACCCAGCAGCCGCAGAATGAGGGTGTCCAGGTCCGCGTACACGCGGGGGTTGAGCGCACGCGGTGACTGGGGCTTGGACCCCTTGGGCTCCCAGACCTCGGAGCCCGCCTGCCGTGGGTCCGTGGGCGGTGGGTACTCGTCCGTGACCAGCCGGTACGCCGTGACTCCCAGGGCGAACAGGTCATCACAGGTGTTGCCCTTGTAGTGCTCGACGGGGTGAAGGGTGAACAGCTCTTGAAAGGCCCACGCCTCGGGGCTGCGGTATTGGGGCGTGCCCGGAGGCAACGTCTGCAACGTCACCGTGGCCGCGCCCCGGTACAGGCCCGCCCCGAAGTCGGTGAGGAAGGCCCGCTCGTCGGCGAGCCGCACCAGCACGTTGTCTCCCTTCACATCCCGGTGCACCCCGCCTGCCTTCGAGGTGGCCTCCAGCGCCCGCGCCACCTGCTCGAGCAGCCGCAGCACCTGGCGCGAGGTGGGGTTTCGCTGGGCGGCCCACTGGTACAGCGGTACGCCCGTAATCCACTGCATCACCATGTACGGGAAGGGCCCCGAGGGGTGCTGCCACAGGCCATGGTCCTCCAGGCGCGGCACGTTCGGGTGGTTCATGCGCGAGAGCAGCTCCCACTCCCGCTCGAAGCGCTCGTCGCGCGCGTGGAGCGCCATCTTCAGCGCGTAGTGCCCCTGGCCTTCGTGGCCCCGGCGCTCCACGCGGTACACGGTGCCGTACGTGCCCCGGCCGCCCCAGCTCACCACGCGCCACTCTCCCAGCTCCGTGCCTACGGGCAGTGCGGCTGGATCCATCACCTGTGAAAGCGGGGTCTGTCCCATGGGTAGCCCTCTCGGCGTGGGGACGGACCACTCCGCCTCCCGCTGGAGAACCCTACCTCAGGGGTGGCCAGGAGTGCACCCCCCCTGGTGGGTAACTGTTCAGGGGGCCGCGCGGCCCGCGGCGAGGTCCGCCTTGCACGCGTCGTCGAACTGGAGGTTCACGGCCTCTCCACCCAGCAGCTGCCGGGCCACCTTGTCCAGGGACGAAGAGGTGTCGAAGGCCCAGAACATGACGCAGCCCTCGTTGCCGTCATGGCCCGGGTGAGCGGCACTCTCGTGCGGAGAGGCCATGGGCAGGCCGTTGTTCACCAGCCCCAGCAGGTGGCCCAGCTCGTGGACCCAGACGCCCTGCTCGGCGGCCTCGCAGACGCGCTCTCCCAGCGTGGCGCCCAGCCCCGAGCGGCACCCGCGCTCGATGGTCTCCTTGAAGACCACCAGGTGGGTGCTGCCCCAGGCCAGCCCCAGCACCTGGCCGCCGTTGAACTGGCCATCGAGGAATAGCACGTGCATCCGCACGGTGCCGGCCGCGCGGGGCAGGGTGAAGGTGTTGTCGGCCAGCTGGAACAGCTCGCTCTGGGTCCACTCGTAGCTGGAGCCCTTGCGTGGCAGCGTCTGATCGCGCGTGACGAGCACGCCCTCGGGCTTGGCCACCACGCCGCGCAGGGTGTCCAGCACGGCGCTCTCCACGCTGGCGCGGGGGGCGAAGCCCTCGGTGGAGTCCACCTCGAGGACGAGCCGCGAGTAGGGGCTCGCCTTGAGGTAGGCGGGGATGCGCGCACTGCCCTGGGGCTCCTGGGCAGTGCCGGAGTCCGGTGTGCCGGAGTCCGGTGTGCCCGGGCCCGGCGGGCCGTTCGTCTCACCGCACGCCGCCAGGCACAGCGCGGCGGCGCTCCAGAGCCAACCCAGGCGTCGCATCAAGGCCCTTCTCCTTGTCTCAGGTGCCCGTGGGCGGGGGCGTCACTCGCGGCGGCGCGCTGCCGTCGTGGGTGGGCACCAGGCGCAGCTGACTGGGGTTGGCCGCGGCGAACTTCGCGTCCACGTCCCGCTCCAGGTACGTGTAGCCCGACAGGCCTTCCTCGTACATGCGCAGCAGCGTGCGCGACTCGTCCAGTGAGATGCGGCCGTTGCGCAGCGCCACCTCGGTGAACTTGCGCAGCCGCGCCACCAGATCGTCCTTGTTGTAGCTCACGTAGTGGAGCACCTCCGTCACCGTGTCGCCCTCCACCACGTTGTCGATCAGGTAGCCCCCGTTGGGCGCCTGCGACACCTGCACCGCGTGCGTGTCTCCGAACAGGTTGTGCAAGTCGCCCAGGATCTCCTGGTACGCCCCCACCAGGAAGATGCCCAGGTAGTAGTCGTCGTCGTTGAGCGAGTGCAGCTCCAGCGCGTCCTTCACCTCGCGCTTGTCGATGAAGTGCTCGATCTTCCCGTCCGAGTCACAGGTGATGTCCGCCAGCACCGCGCGCCGCGTCGGCTTCTCGTTCAGCCGGTGGATCGGCATCACCGGGAACAGCTGATCAATGGCCCACGAGTCCGGCAGCGACTGGAACACCGAGAAGTTGCAGAAGTACGTGTCCGACAGCTGCTTCTCCAGCGCCTCCAGCTCCTCGGGAATCTCCCCCGCCTCCCGGGCAATGCGCATGATCTTGTGGCAGATGGCCCAGTAGGCGTTCTCCGCCGCCACGCGCTGCTCCAGCGTCAGGTGGCCCAGCGAGAACAGCGTGAGGCTCTCCTCCTTGGAGTCCTGCGCGTCGTGCCAGGACTCCAGCAGGTTCTTGTTCGTCACGTCCTTGAGCGTGCTCACCAGGTTGCGCACCACCGAGGGCGCCTTCTCGTCCGCCTTGTCCGCGGCCGCCACCGAGTCGAACTCGCTGGTGCCCAGCACGTCCACCACCAGGATCGCATGGTGCGCCACGATCGCCCGGCCCGACTCCGACACCAGCGTGGGGTGCGCCACCCCCGCCCTGTCACACGCCTCCATCACCCCGAACACCACGTCGTTGGCGTACTCCTCGGTGGTGTAGTTCATCGAAGAGGTGAAGTTCGTCTGCGAGCCGTCGTAGTCCACGCCCAGGCCGCCGCCCACGTCCAGGTACTGCAGCGGCGCGCCCTGCCGCGCCACCTCCACGTAGAAGCAGCCCACCTCGCGCAGCGCGTTCTTCACGTTGCGGATGTTGGAGATCTGGCTGCCCAGGTGGAAGTGCAACAGCTCGAAGTTGGCCAAAAGCCCCGTCTCGCGCATGAACGCGATGGACGCCATCAGCTCCGAGGAGGTGAGGCCGAACTTGGAGCGGTCTCCACCCGAGGCCTCCCACTTGCCCGCCCCCCGCGTGGACAGGCGCACCCGCACGCCCAGCCGCGGGGCGATGCCCGTGCGCCGCGCCACCTCGGCGATTAGCGGCAGCTCGCTGGGCTTCTCCACCACCAGGATCACCTTGCGGCCCAGCCGGGAGAAGAACAGCGCCGTCTCCACGTACTCCTCGTCCTTGTAGCCGTTGCAGATGACGAGCGCTTCCTCGTTGTCCAGCAGCGCCATCACCGCCAGAAGCTCCGGCTTGCTGCCCGCCTCGAGCCCGTAGCCGTACTGCTTGCCCGTCTCGACGATGGTCTCCACCACGTACCGGTGCTGGTTCACCTTGATGGGGTACACGCCCCGGTACTGGCCCTTGTAGTTCTGCTCGGTGATGGCCTTCTTGAAGGCCTCGTTCAGGTGGATGACGCGGTGGCGCAGCACGTCCGTGAAGCGCAGCAGCAGCGGCAGCCCGATGCCCCGGCGCCGCACCTCATCCACCAGATCCTTCAAGTCCATGGTGGAGCCCTGGGGCCCGTCCGGGTGCACGCACACGTGGCCCTTTTCGTTGATGCCGAAGTAGGGGTTGCCCCAGTTGCGGATTCCGTACGTCTCCAGGGCGTCGGCCAGGGTCCAGCGGTGCTGCGGCGGGGTGGTGATGGGCATCGGTGTCTCGGGGCCTCCAGAGCAAGGGGCTGACGCTTAACGCTTCAACCTGCTGAACGCGCGCAACTATAGGGAAAGCGCCCCGGCTTCAATAGCCGACTGTTCGAGGAGCAAGCGGCCAGGCGGCCAGCGCCCGCGGCCCCGGGGGACGGTGGGCCCCTTCAGGTTTCATTCCTACCCTTCTGTCGAACACTGGGAGGCCGCGTGGACCGAAGGGGAGGGTACATGGAGTCGTCCGCACGCAGGGAAGACGCGCCGATTTTGACGCCGCGGCAGATCTTCGAGCGGTTGGACCGTTACGTCATCGGCCAGGAGGAGGCCAAGCGGGCGGTGGCCATCGCCGCGCACAACCACCTCAAGCGGCTCCAGGCCAAGCGTCTGCGGCGCACCTCGCTCATCAAGAAATCCAACATTCTGCTGATCGGGCCCACGGGGAGCGGAAAAACCCATATTGCCCGCAACCTGGCGGAGATCCTCTCGGTGCCGTTCACCACGGTGGACGCCACCGAGTACACGGAGGCCGGCTACTACGGCAAGGACGTGGAGGTGATGGTCTCGGATCTGCTCTTCAAGGCCAACCACTCCATCGAGGACACGCAGCGGGGGATCATCTTCATCGACGAGGTGGACAAGATCGCCCGGCGCTCGCAGGGGGCGCGCAACGGGGCGGGCAGCCGGGACATCGGCGGCGAGGGCGTGCAGCAGGCGCTGCTCAAGCTGCTGGAGGGGCGCGAGGTGTTCGTGCCGATGAACGTCACCCAGGCGTGGAACAAGAGCGACTTCGTGCAGGTGGACACGCGCGACATCCTCTTCATCTGCGCGGGTACGTTCTCGGACTTGCACGAGTACGGCGAGGGCACCAGCCGGGCGCTGGGCTTCGGGGCCGAGGAGGCCGCGCGGCGGGTGCAGAAGCGCATCAGCGTGAAGCAGCTGGTGGACTTCGGGATGATGGCGGAGTTCCTGGGCCGGCTGCCGGTGATGGTGCAGCTGCAGGCGCTGGGGGAGAGCGAGCTGCTACGCGTGCTCACCGAGCCGCCGGACTCGATCATCCGCGAGTTCCGCGAGCTGCTCTCCTATGACGAGGTGGAGCTGGACTTCACCGAGGAGGGGCTGCGCGAGGTGGTGCGCTTCTCGGTGGAGAAGGGGCTGGGCGCCCGCGGACTGCGGTCCATTCTGGAGCACGTGATGGCGGACGTGATGTTCGAGGCGCCCGAGCTCCGGCGCCGGCAGCTGAAGGTGGACGCGGAGTTCGTGCTCACGCGCCTGCGCCGGCTGGACGCGGCTCAGCTGAGCGTCTGAGGCTTAGGCTCCGGGCGCGGGCGGGCTGTCACTGCGAAACGTTTCACTCTGACAGCCGACCGGCTGTCACTACGAACCGGTTCGCACTGAGCGCCCACCGGCTGTCACTGCGAAACGTTTCGCACTGACAGCCGGGCCACTTCTCGTTGGGTCATTCTGGCTCCAGTCATTCCAGGCACGTGGCGCAGAGGCAGGTGGGACAGCTCAGCGTGGCTCCGCAGGGCTGGAGGTCGGCACGGGCCTCTTCGGGGACTCGAGGGCAGGGGTGTAGCACTTACCCTTGAGGAGCGCGTAGCCGCTCTCCACACAGGCTTCGGCGACTATCAGCGGGATCTCCACCCAACAGCCTCCGTTGATGGCCACCTCCGCACGTCCCGGGCACCGGCCTTTGCCGTCAGGCCGGATCTGCCCCGGTCGAGGCTCGGGCGGCGCATGTTGGGCTACGGGTTTTCGTTCCGAGGCGGGCTTGTCGGAGGACTCGGCGGCGGTGGAGGCGCTGTCCCCTACGGCGGTGGTGCCCGCTTCGGGCGCTGCTCCGAACCGGAGGTGCACTCGCGGCACCAGCCACCACAGGAGCGCCGTGCAGACACCCGCAGCCGCCAGGGCGAGCCAGGGCTTCCACGCCCGCGCACGTGCCAGGGGCTTGAGGCGTTTCAGCGGCGCACCAGCATCCGCGGGCAACCGCCCCGTTACTGGCGCTTGTTCAGAGGCTGGCGGGGGCTCCGCCGCCTCGGCCTCCATCGCCTGGGCCAACTGTGCCGCCGTGCCGCGCTCCTCGGGATTGTCCGACAGCAGCCGGAGGATCCACTCGCGCAGCACCCGCGGCACCCGGGCATTGGCCTCCAGCAGCGGGCGGGGATCCGGGCTCGTCACGTGCCAGCGGCCCGCCTCATCGTGCCGTACCTTCATCGCTGGCGGGTAGCGCCCCATCACCAGCCGGTACGCCGTCACGCCCAGGGCGTACAGGTCATCCGCGGGCGTGGGCGCGTAGTAGCCGTCGCGGTCGTCCACCGAGCGGATGTGGAACAGACACGCCTGCGCCGAGAAGTAGCCGGGGGTGCCGGGAGCCAGCGACTGCCAGGTGATGCGCGGTGCGCCCTGGAAATAGCAGGAGCCGAAGTCGATCAGCACCGCGCGCCTGTCCGACAGCTGGACCAGGACGTTGTCTCCCTTCACGTCCCGGTGCACGGCCCCGGCGGCATGCAGCTCCTCCAGGGCCCGCGCCAACTGGGCCAGCACCTGGCACAGCCGCCGCGCGGAAGGCGCCTGCTGCTCGGCCCAGGCGTAGAGCGGCGTGCCCTCCACCCATTCCATGACGATGAACGGGTACCCGGGGCCCGAAGCGTGGCGCAGCTCCCCCTGGTCCAACAGCCGTGGAATGCTCGGGTGGCTCAGGCGCGAGAGCAGCTGCGCCTCACGCGCAAAGCGCGCGCCCCACGGCAACAGCGAGCACTTGAGCGCCACCGGGCCCGCGGCTTCCTGCCCCACGCGCACGGCCCGGTACACGGCCCCGGAACCACCCTGGCCCTGCCAGGCCACCACGCGCCACGCTCCCACCTGAGTGCCGGGGGGAAGCGGGTGCACGGGCTGCTGGCGCACGGAGCCTCAGCGCTCCGCGGCCTGGGAGGCGGCGCCCAGCCGGGCGGCGAACTCCGGATCCTGGATCAGCTGCAGGATCAGGTTGTTGCGCAGCAGCGCGCGGCTGTCTCCCTGCTCCAGCGCCCGGCGCAGCGAGTCGTCCTTGAGCGCTTTCTGGAAGCGCGGATCCTCCCGCAGCGCCTTGTACGCCGGATCATTCCGCAGCTGAGAGGCCTTGCTCGGATCCGTGCTGGCCTGCACCACCCGGACGAAGTCCTTGAGCGGCGCGAACTGCGTCATCTCGAACAGGTTGTGCTGGCGCACCAGCGCGAACGCCCGCGAGTCCTTGGGCGAGGTGTTCAGCCGCTTGCCCGCCACCACCACGTGCTGCTCCACGAAGCTCAGCGCGCTCAGCAGCACGTACGCGATGATGCCCACCTTCGCCCCGCCCAGCACGAAGCCGATCGCCCGGTCCAGTCCCCGGTTGTCCGGATCCCGCCCCGTCATCACCCGCTGCAGCAGCGCGCCCAGCGCGTAGCGCACCACCACCAGCGTGAAGATGAACAGCAGCATCGAGCCCAGCAGCACGCCGATCAGCAGCGGCGTGCCCAGCGCCTCCGCCAGCCGCGGTGCCACCAGCGGGCCCAGCCTGCGCGACACGAAGTACGCCGCCACCAGCCCCACCATGTGGGCGATCTGCTTGGCCGCCCCCGTGTACGCCCCCAGCAGCGCGAAGAACAGCACCACGCAGAGAATCGTCAGATCGATCGCCACCGCGCAGCACCTCTCCTACCGCTGGGCCGCCCCTCACTTGATCTTGAAGGACTCGCCCTTGGCCTTGGACTCTTCGTTGAGCTTCTTCTGCGCCTCGGCGAGCTTCTCTTTGTAGCGCGCGTTGGAGGACTCGTACGTGAGCGCCATCTTCAGATTTCGCTCGGCCGAGGTCCACCGGCCCGCCTCCAGGTCCGCCGCGCCCTGCTGGTAGAACTGGCGGCCCTTGGGGTGGGTGCCGATCTGCTCTTCCTGCTCCTTCTTCGCCGCCGCCTTGGTCTCCGCCTCGGAGGCCTCGGTGAAGCGCAGCTTCTGTGCGCGCTCGGGGCCGGAGATGTCCGCCACGTACTTCTTGCGCTTCACGTCGTCGCGCAGGACGTAATAGGCCTCGGTGACGCGCTTGTAGAGCTCGTTCACCTGGTCCTTCAGCTCCTTGGACTCGAGCTGGTAGAAGCGGTCCGGGTGGTACGCGCGGCTCTCGCGGTAGAAGGCCTTCTTGATGTCGCCCGGAGTGGCCTCGCGGGGCAGCTGCAGCACCTCGAAGTAGTCGATCTGATCCAGCTGGGCGCAGCGCGCCGCCAGCTCGGCGATCTGGTTCTCATCCAGCGCGCCCTTGGCGCCGGTGGCCGCGGCAGGAGGCGGCGGAGGCGCCATGGAGGGAGGCGGGGGAGGCCGCGCGGAGGCCGCTGGCGGCACCACGGGCGCCACGCCGGGAGCCACGGGCGGCACCCTGGGAGCGGTGCCCATGGCCGGCGGGCGAGGAGGGCCCACGGGAGCCACGCCCGGAGGCGGCCGCGGAGGGGTGCCGGCCGGAGCGACAGCCGGGATGCCCGTGCGCGAGGGAGGGCGCTGCCCCGTGGGAGGCACGGCCGGAGCCACGCTGGGGATGCCCGAGCGTGAGGCAGGACGCTGGCCCGCGGGCGGCACGGCCGGAGCCACGCTGGGCAGGCCCGGACGCGAGGGCCGCTGCGACGCGGCGGGAGGCGGAGGAGGCCCTCCCGGAGCGGGAGGCCGCTGGGCGCCGGCGACGGGCCCACGGGCACCCGAGGGCGCCAGCGCGGGAAGCGAAGAGGTGGGCCGCACCGTGGGCCGCTGCTGCGAGGGCCCACTCTGCACGGGAGGCGGCGGAGGCTGCCCCGCGGCAATCACGGGCGGCGGCCGGGACGCAGCTCCCGGGGCAGGCGGAGCAGGCGGTGCCGGGCGAGCCGCGCCAGGCGGAGGCGGCGGGCCCCCCGTCACGGACACCGGGACGATGCCAGGCACGGTGGGCCGGTGCACCGGAGCGGCGGGAGAGTTGGGCGTGGGAGTGCTCAGCGACAGCCCGGGCCCCGGCTGCGGCGTCACGGAGATGGGAGTAATGCCCTGGATCGTGGGCCGGTTGGCCACGGCCGGAGGCACCGCGGGCGCCGCCACCCCGGGAGAGCCCGGCTGAGCGGCTGTCACCGGGCGGATGCCCGGCACGGTGGGCCGCTCGGAAGAGGGCACCGCGGGGATCGCGGCCATGGTGGGCCGGGTCCCTGCGGGAGTGCCCCGGGTGGGCGGAGGCGGAGGCGGTGGCCCCGCGGCGGCGGGAGGGCGGGGCGGCTGGGCCCCGGGCGCGGCGGGAGGACGGGGCGGCTGGGCCCCGGGCATGGGAGGCTGGGCGGGAACGGCTCCGGAGGACACCGTGCGCGGCGGAGCATTCACCGCGGGCAGCGGCTGCGCGACGGGAGCGCCGGGGCGGGCCGGAGGCGCGGCTCCAGCGGGCGCGGCGGGGCGGGGGGCGGCGGCGGGGGCACCCGGGCCCGCGGGCCGAGGCGCCGCACCGGGGGCCGCGGGACGCGCGGGGCTGCCGGGACCGGGGGGCGGTCCAGGAGGTTTGCCGGCGTTCGGGTCAGGAGGTTGGGACATCGGCAGTGCCTGCTAGGCCTCTCAGGCCACGTCGGGGAGGTCGGCGGTATGGCCGGCGAGCTGAATCTGGCGGGTGGCTTCCATGGAACGCTGAATGTCGGCCTCGGACATGCCCGAGGACAGCGTGAGCGTCGTCGTCGTGCGCTGGCCCGTCTCCGTGTCACACGCGGACACGTTCACCATGCCGTTGGTGTCGATCTCGAACGTCACCTCGATCTTCACCTCGCCGCGGTAGCCGATGCGGAAGCCGGAGAACTCGAACTCGCCCAGCATCTCGCACTCGTCGGCCCGGTTGGACTCGCCCTGGTACACGCGGATCTTCACCTTCTCCTGGCCGTCGCGGCTGGTGGTGAACGTCTTCGAGCGGTCGATGGGCACCGGCGTGTTCTTGTCGATGATCTTCTCGGTGTACCCACCCACCGTGCCGATGCGCAGCGTCAGCGGGGTGACGTCCACCAGGAACGTCTCGGCCCCCGCGTCCAGCAGCGCGTTGGCCTGCAGGCACGCCCCCAGCGCCACCACCTGGTCCGGGTTGATGCCCTCCATGGGCTCCTTCTGGAAGTAGTGGCGCACGGAGTTGCGGATGATGGGCAGGCGCGTGGGGCCACCCACCAGGATGACGGCGTCGATGTCTCCGGCCGTCAGCCGGGCGCTCTGCAGCGCCTCGTCGCACACCTTGAAGGTGCGCTGCACCAGGTCCATCACCATGCGGTTGAACTGGTCCTGGTTCAGGTGGTTCTTCAGGTCCATCACGTTGCCGTTGGCGTCCTGGCAGATGCCCTGGCACAGGATGTCCGCGGTGCCGTACTGGCCCACGTCGATCTTCGCCCGCTCGGCAGCGTCCTTCAGCATCTGCAGGCAGAACTTGTTCTGGCGCAAGTCCAGCCGCGTCTTGGCCAGGAAGTCCTCGGCCAGCCACGTCATGATGCGATCGTCGAAGTCGTCGCCGCCCAGGTACGTGTCACCCGCCGTCGACAGCACTTCGAACACGTCCTTGCCGATCTCCAGGATCGACACGTCGAAGGTACCGCCGCCTAAGTCGTACACGACGACGCGCTGGTTGACGTCCCGGCCAAAGCCGTAGGCGAGCGCCGCGGCGGTGGGCTCGTTGATGATGCGCAGCACCTCGAGCCCGGCGATGCGGCCCGCGTCCTTGGTGGCCTGGCGCTGGTTGTCGTTGAAGTAGGCGGGCACCGTGACGACGGCCTTGTGCACCTCGCGGCCCAGGTACGTCTCGGCCACCGCCTTCATCTCCTTGAGCACCAGCGCGGAGATCTCCGGCAGCGAGTAGGTGTGCCCGCGCGCTTCGATGCGCACCGAGTTGTTCTCGCCCTCGACGATGTTGTACGGCATCACCGCCTGGGCCTTCTTCACCTCGTCGGAGAAGTAGTACCGGCCGATGAGCCGCTTGGCCGAGTACACCGTGGCCTCGGGGGCGGTGATGATGTTCTTCTTGGCCGCGTTGCCCACCAGCACCGAGCCGTCCTCGAGGAACGACACACACGAGGCATGGGTCGACTCTCCCCACTCATTGGGGATGACCAGCGGCTGACCGTCCTGGACCACCGCCACGCACGAATACGAGGTGCCGAGGTCGATGCCGATCGCGATCTCGTCCGACATTCCGTCTCCGCTGAAGTCCTGCACAAGCGCAGGGGGGCTCTCAAAGTCGCGTAAAGCGGGAGGATGTTAGGCAGCCCTGGCCAGGCGTGTCAAACGTTCTGTCGGTGTAAATCTCAGCCAAATCAAGGGCTTAGAGGTTGTGGGGGAGGCTAGGGAGCGTGGGTTGAGGGGGGGGGCGGGCGTCGTTATCTAATGAGGGGGCCGAGGGCCTCTTCTGGGGGTCACTTCTATGTCCGTAGTCCTGGCGGTGCTCACGTCGGATCCGAACCTGCTGCGGTGTGAGCTGGAGCGGCTCAAAGGGCAGGTAGCCATCCAAGCGGAGCCCCGGGCCAACGCCGTGGGGGTGGGGACGTACGCGGATGGCGAGGTGCTGCTGAGGCGGCTGGCGAGCGATGCGGGGATGACGCTCACCTCGCTGGTGTCGCCGCACGAGTCGGGGGCGCTGGTGTTCCACGAGCGGCGGCTGCCGGTGGGCATGTCGCTGGAGGAGAACACGCAGCCGTTCCGCTCGCGCAGCTGGCTGTTCGCGCACCAGGGCGCGCTCAACGGCTTCGAGCGGCTGCGGGGCGCGCTGCTGGAGGGGCTGCCGGACTACCTGCGGTGGCAGATCAAGGGGGAGACGGACAGCGAGGTGATGTTCGCCTACTTCCAGAAGCTGCTGCGGGAGAAGGGGCGCACGGAGGATCCGCGGCTGGAGGCGGAGGTGGCGGGGGGGTTGCTGGCGGAGACGGCGCGGGAGCTGGAGCGGGTGGCGGCGGAGGCGGGCGCGGCGAGGATGTCGGAGCTGAACTTCGTGGCCACCAACGGCCGCACCCTGCTGGCCACGCGCTCGGGCGAGGCCCCGCTCTATTACACGCGGCTGGAGGGCACGGACCGCTGCGAGGTGTGCGGCATTGGCCCGACGGCGCCGGACTCTCAGCCGGGCGTCATCGCACACCGGCGGCAGCGGGTGGTAGTGGTGGCCAGCCACGTGAAGCGCCTGGCGGGCTGGGTGGAGCTGCCGCAGGGCACCACGCTGGTGGTGAGCGAGGAGCTCCAGGTCAGGCACCTGCCCGCGGTGTGAGCGTCGTCAATGGCCCGCGGTGAGCGCGGTGTATTCCGCGACGAAGTCGAGGAACCTGCGGATGGCGCGCTCATGGTCGCCACCGCAATCCGCGAGATACTTTTGAGCCCACCCTTCACCGGGAAACTCGTGCTTGACGTCTCGCAACCAGGTCACGAAGGCGTTGTACTGCGTGTTGTCGAGGCCGTTGTAGTGGCAGCCAGCCCGATACCCGGCAATGAACGCGACCATGGCCTGGACGTGTGTCTCTCCGCCCAGAAAGAACCAGAGCGGTCGGCCCTGATCGACCTCCTTGCGGATGAACAGGAGGACATCCATCAGGAGGATGGGGCGTTGGCCGAAGCCTTCAGGGGCGGGCATTTGCTTCGAGATCGTCATGGGCTTGCCACCTCCTCCAACACGATCTTTCCCACCGGAGTGAGCAGGCGCCCAACGTATTCGCTCTCGGTGAGGCCCTGAGCGCCTGTGAACGCATCGTAGATGCGAGCGCCTACCCGGACAGCGACATGGTAGTTGTTGTTGGAGATCTGCACGGTGCTCGCGGGGACCCCCGCGGTTACTTCGAAGGCGAGCACCTCCGACTCCGTGGAGGTGACTCGCAGGTACCGGGGCGCTCTCCCGAGCGCCGTGAATCCTTCGTTGAGCTTCCTGGCTACGTCGACGCAGCGGCCGGCGATCCGGTTCGTGGCGTTGAATGCCGATTGGAGCCCTGGAACAACCGTAAGGACGGCTGACCCGAGCGGAGGCGTATGGGCCTGTGCCATCGCCACCTGGGCTGGAGCCCACGTCAGAAGAAAAGCGCAGGTCAACAGCCAGGCCCGGGTGCTTCGGCCAAGGGCTTCGATACGTCGGCGTCGCATCGGCTCGGGCGCCGCCCCTACCGCTGAGGAATCAGCGAGGGCGGCTCGCCGCTGAGCACGCACAGGTTGGTGCTCTCGTCGCACCGGGTGGGGAAGGCCGGATCGATCGACAGGCCCGGCTGCGGCTGCTGGCAGACGGAAGGATCCCTCACCCCGTTCCGCAGGCACCGGAGCGCCGGGAACATGCCCACCGCCCGGTACGTCGCCGAGCACTCTGCCTCCGAATACTCCAGGTCCGCCGTCCACTGCGTGCCCGGAATCGCCGCCGAGCCCTGCACCCGCAGGTTGCTCCACTGGTAGCGCAGTTCCACCGTCGTCCCATTCGACTGGGCCACCCGCTGCCGGGCCTCGCTGAAGGCCGGCGCCTCGCACAGCCCTTCGTCGCCCGGGTACTCCGTGGTGAAGTCTCCCGAGGCGCTCACGGGGTTGTCCACATCCTTGCCCTCGTTGGCCGCCAGCGGCGCGGGCTTGAACTCCACGCTGGGCGGAATGCCCGAGCCCGGCGTGCGGAAGATCTGCATGCCCACGATCTCCGCCGTCTTGTTGGCGCAGGCCCCGCTGCCGCTCACCAGCGTGTAGCGCACCGCGTGCTCGCCGCGGCCCACCGTGCACTGCGGCAGGGGCTGCTCGACATCGCACGCACTCACCAGCGGCACAATCACCGCGAACGCTCCAAGTGTCTTCATCTTCATGACAGGGGGCTCCACTTAGAAGGCCAGCCGCGCGCCCAGCCGGAGGCTCCGGGGCGACTGGTAGGCCGTGGGCCGGCCGTAGTTGGGGTTCACCGCCACGGACAGGCTCTGCAGATCCTTCCGCGTGCCGCCGATGATCGCGCTCGTGTTGTTGAGCGTGTAGCGCTGATCCGCGCTCGTGTAGGCCTGGAAGTTGAACAGGTTGAACACGTCCAGGCTCACCGTGGCCACCATGTCCCCGGTGAGCTTGTAGTTGGCGCTCAGGCGCGTGTCGAAGTTGTGCACGAAGGGCAGCCGGCCCCCCGCCCCGCGCGGCAGGATGAAGGTGAAGTCCGGGCCGTAGATGGGGTGCGCCGCCGTGACGTTGAGCGGCGTGCCCGAGTTGCCCCGGTACGACAGGCCCAGGTTCAGCGCCAGCCGGTTGGAGATCGGGAACTCCCGGGCCCCATACAGCTTCACCTGGTGCGTGCGGTCCAGCAGCAGCAGGCCCGTCCTGTTCTCGGTGAGGGAGATGAGATCGAAGTCCGAGGTGATGTTGGGCGCCAGCTGCAGGTTCTCCGGGCGGAACAGGCCCGAGTAGTTGCCCCACAGGCGGGACCAGGTGTAGCTGGCCTGCGCCAGCCACAGGTCCGCGAAGGCCTTGTTGAACGACAGCGTGACGGCGTCGTAGTTGCGCACCGCCCGGGGGAACTCCGAGGCGATGCCCTCGCCCGGGTTGCCAATGAAGTAGTTGGTCGCCTCGTTGCGCGACATGTCCTCGATGACCGAGTTCATGTCCCGGTGCGTGTACGAGATGCCCAGCGTGGCCCGGGGCAGGAACTCGTACTCCGCGCCCACCACCACCTCGTCCGAGGACTGCGGCTTCAGGTCCGGATCCACCGGGCTGTTGATGGCGAACGTCTGGCTGTAGCGGCGGCTGAGCAGGTTCTGGTTCGGGTTGACGACGACGTTGCGCTCGTCGCGGCAGCCCGTGTACGGCGCCTCCTCGCGCCGCAGCGGCTCGCACCCGGGCGCGTCACCCGCCGGGGCGCGGTTACGCGTCGCCTGAATGCGGGTGATGTTCGAGAACTGCGAGTTGAACATCGTCAGCACCGCGTTCTGGTAGTAGCGCGCGAAGCTGGCGTAGAGCTTGGAGCGGCCCTGCTGCGTGGGATCGTAGATGATGCCCACCCGGGGCGAGAACTGGTTGCCCAGCGTGAAGGCCACGTCTCCGCCCGTGCCGTAGACGCTCTGCGTGTCGTAGCGCACGCCCATGTTGAGCGTCACCTTGTCCATCACGCTCCACGAGTCCTGCACGAAGCCGCCCACCGCCAGCGCCCGCGTGGAGGTATTCACCACCGGCTGGATGACGACTTCATCGGGCCCGGTGAGGTAGCCGAACGCGCGGAAGTCCTGGAAGTTGCGGCCATTGACGTTCTCCCGGTAGAGCACCGTGCCCGAGTACGCGCGCGCCTCCCGGTTGTGCATGCTCTCGATGTCCACGCCGGCCTTGACGACGTGGTGGCCCAGCCCGGAGAACAGCACGGTGGCCATGGAGTTGAACTGGTAGCGGTCCACGCTGCGATCCAGCAGGAAGCCGGGGCCGCCCAGCAGGTAGGTGGCCACCGGGCAGCGCTTGGCGCCCACGGTGCCGGCCGGCTCGCACACCGAAGGATCCGGCAGTTGCTCGAAGTCATTGATCGAGTAGAAGGCCGTGCGCTGCATCTCGAACTGAGGCAGCCCGGACAGGCCCGTGCTGTTGCCAATGCCGCTGCCGTCCGAGGGCAGGCTGGAGTCGATCTGGTGGTGCCAGCCCACGTTGGTGTCCAGCAGGATGCGCTTGTCCAGGAAGGAGGAGGCGATCTTCAGCGACAAGTCCCTCGCCTGCACCTCGTTGCGGTGGGCATAGGCCGCGTAGTCCCCGGCGATGTTGTTCACCTCCACGGCGTTGTCCTCCACGCGGTAGGCGAAGCGGCCGTTGCCGCCCGACTGGGTGGGCGCGCCGAACATGGACAGCGTCACCGAGTGGTCCGCGTGGGCCTGCCAGGTGAGCTTGCCCAGGTACTGGAAGGTGCGCTGGTCGGCGAAGTAGTTCTTCGTGGTGTTGGGGATGCGCTCGGTGGCGTTGAAGCCGTTCTCGTTCTTGATGTAGTCGCCGTTGTCGTCGAGCAGGAACACGTTGAGGTTGCGCTCGAGCAGGCGGCGGGTGAACGAGGGCGCCACGCCCACGTAGAACCAGAGCTTGTCCTTGATGATGGGGCCGCCCAGGTCTCCACCGAAGTCCCCCATGTTCCACAGGCGCTGATCGGTGGTGATGACGCTGCCCGCGGTAATCACGCGGGTGGGGCTGGCCTCGAAGGCGCCAGGGGTGATGTTGCTGAAGAGCGAGCCGCGGAACTCGTTGGAGCCCGACTTGGTGACGGCGGTGATGACGCCGCCGGTGGAGCGGCCGAACTCGGGCATGAAGCCGCCGGTGATGACGTTGACCTCCTGGATGAACTCCACGGAGATGGGCGAGCCCAGCACGCCGATGGCGGGGTTGCCGGTGGACAGGCCGTCCACCAGGAAGCCGTTCTCCGGAGAGGTGGTGCCATTGAGCGAGATGCCATAGGCGTCCGTGGTGGCGCCGGGGGCCAGCTCCGCCAGGGCCTCGAAGGAGCGCGCCGCCGCGCCCTTGGAGCCGGGTCGCACCACGGCGATGTTGCGCACCAGATCCGTGTCCACCGTCACGCCCGTGCGGGTGGAGCCCACGTCGATGGCGGGCGGGGCGCCCGTCAGCTCGATGGTCGTCTGGAACTCGTCCGGCAGCAGCTGCGCGTTGAGGCGGATGGTGCGGTTGAGGCGCAGGGTGATCTGATCGCGCTTGTAGGGCTGGTAGCTCTCCTTCTCGAAGCGCAGCGTGTACGTGCCCGGAGGCAGCTGCGGCATGCGGTAGACGCCCGTGGAGTCGGTGACTGCCACCTCCTCACCCTGGAGCGCGGGCGAGGTGGCCACGATGGTGACGTCCGCGACAGGCTTCTGGTTGCTGGCATCCACCACGGTGCCAGTGATGACGGAGCCGCTCTGCTGCGCTCGGGCGACAGGCGCCCACAGCGCCAGGCCGAGCGCGAATGCCACGGCCAGGGCCAGCGCCTGACTTCTCTCAGGACGAACGTTCACCGGTAATGCCCCCTCGGATGGGCGCCCCTTCATGCGGGGCGCCAACGTGCGGCGGCCATCGTTAGCACCAGTGAACTGTCCGTGAAAACGGGTAAAACCCTACCCATGGGGAGGGCGGCGCGCGGGCTCAGGCTCCGAAGAAGGAGACCTCCAGGAAGCGCACGTAGAGGTTGCAGGCGGCGTGGAAGAGGGCGGCGCCCAGGATGGTGCCGGTGCGCTCGCGCATCCACCCGAACAGCAGCGCGGGGAAGAAGACGGACAGGCGCCACACCTGGAAGATGGCCAGGTGGCCTAGGGCGAAGAGCACCGCGGTGAGCCAGAAGGCGGGCCCCAGCCGGGCGCCGAAGACCTTGCGCCCCCCGGGCCACGCGTCTCTCAAGCGCGTCTGCATGTAGCCCCGGTAGAAGAACTCCTCGGGCAGCGCGACGACGAAGAGCTGATCGACCATCCACTCGCCGAAGCGCGGCGGCAGCCGGGGCGAGAAGTGCGCCGGGCCGCTGTGAGGCGTGAGCAGCCGGGCCAGCTCCGCGGGCAGGTGCGGCACCACCTCCGCCCACGCGGCGAAGCCCAGGAAGAAGAGCGGAAAGACGATGAGGCTCAGCCCGAGGAACAGCTTCAGGTCCTGGCGCCAGGCGCTCAGGGTGAGGCCATAGTCGCGGTAGTCCTCCTCGCGCCAGCGCATGGGGATGAGCGGCAGGTAGAGGAAGCCCACGGTGGCGACCAGCTTGGGAATGCTGCTGCCGCCAAAGAACACGAAGGCGATGACGATGCTCAGGAAGCCCACGGCCCACAGGGCCACCGCCTCCCGCACCGCGGACAGGCGCCGAAGCGGGGCCATGGACAGGCTCATGGGCTCGCCGCCGCCGTGGACGAGGCGAGCTGCAACTTCACCGCGGCCAGCGGCAGCGCGCGGCAGCCGCCCCCGCGCCGCTGGACGACGAGCGCCACCAGCCGCCCGTTCACATCGAACAGCGGGCTGCCCGGAGTCAGCGGCAGGTCCACGTCCACGAAGGGCTCCTGAGTGGCCTTCGCCACGGCGGTGAAGGGCAGGGAGACGGCCTTCTTGCCCCGGCCCTGAATGACGCCAATGAGCCACTGGCCCGCCAGGCTCTCGGGGCCCACCTTCACCGGCACGGAGGGGTAGGTGCCGCGGGGCGCGGCCACCAGGGCGATCTTCAGGTACGCGTTGGCCAGCATCACCGAGCCCGTCACGCGCTGGCCGCCAAACTCCACGTCGGCCTTCTCCAGGCTCACGTGCTCCACGGAGGTGAGCACCTGGCCCGCCGAGCCCACGATGATGCCGGGGCCGGCCCGGCGGGGCCCGTGCACGCGCACCACGGAGCGCTCATGCAGCTCCACCACCTTCTGCAGGTCGGCGCGCGAGGGACGCTCGGCCCCTTCGGCGTGAGCCGTGAGGCCGAGGCACAGCAACAGGAGGGCAAGAAGAAGGCGAGGCGTCACCGCGGCCGCAAGGTTAGCACCGCAGGGACTTGAGCGTAGAAATGAACCGCTCGGCCGGGAGTGTGTTGACCACATCCGCCTTGCGCGCCCAGCCCTTGCGAGCGGTGGCCACGGCGAAAGCCACGTGCTGCAGATCCTCGATCTTGTGGGCGTCCGCGCTCACCACCAGCTTCACCCCTCGCTCGGTTGCCTGGCGCACGTGGTCGGCCTTGAGGTCCAACCGCGCGGGCTTGCCGTTCACCTCCATCACCACGCCCCGGGCGGCGGCCTTGTCCAGCACCTCCTCCATGCGCACCGGGTACGGCTCGCGCTCGGGCATCAGGCGCCCGGTGGGGTGGCCGATGATGTTCAGGTAGGGGTTGTCCATGGCGCTCAGCAGGCGCCGCGTCATCTGGTCCTCGTCCATCTTGTGCCGGATGTGCACCGAGCCGATCACCAGCTCGCAGTGCTCCAGCAGGCTGTCGCGGTAGTCCAGCGCGCCGCTCTCCAGGATGTCCACCTCGATGCCCTTGAGCAGCCGGATGCCTCCGCCGAGCGCCGCGTTCACCCGGTCGATCTCGTCCCACTGGCGCTTGAGATCGTCCTCCTTGAGGCCCCCGGCGTAGATGGCCGCCTGGCTGTGCTCGGTGACGGTGAGGTACTTGAAGCCCAGCGCCTGGGCCGCCCGCGCCATCTCCTCCAGCGAGTTCTTCCCGTCCGACCAGGTGCTGTGGCTGTGCACCACGCCCTGCACGTCCTCCAGGGCCACCAGGTCCTCCGGCAGCCGGCCCTCCAGCGCGGCTTCGATTTCGCCCCGGTCCTCGCGCAGCTCCGGCGGCACGTACTGCATCCCCAGCAGCCGGTAGATGTCCGCCTCGTCCTGGATGAGCACCTTGGTGCCGTCCGCGCGGTGCACGCCCCACTCGGAGATCTTGAAGCCCTTGTCCTGGCCCAGCCCGCGCAGCCGCACGTGGTGCGCCTTCGAGCCGGTGAAGTGGTGCAGCGCGGTGGCGAAGTCCTCGTCCGGCAGCACCCGCAGGTCCACCTGCAGATCCGCCGCCGTCATCCGCACCGAGCACTTGCTCTCGCCCTTGCCAATCAGCACCGCCACCCCGGGCGCGTAGGCCAGCACCTCCAGCACCGGCCCGGCCTGGGGCGCCGAGGCCAGCAGGTCCACGTCCGCCACCGTCTCCGCGCGCCGGCGCACGCTGCCCGCGGGGCTCACCCGCACCACGCCCGGCGCCGCCCGGAGCAGCCCCAGCAGGCCCTCCACGGTGGGCAGCACGTCGCCCAGCAGCTTGCGCTTGCCGTGCGCCCGCTGGTGCAGGGCAATGCCCTCGAGGATCTTCGCCTCGCTCTTGGCCCCGAAGCCCTTGAGCCCCCGCACCCGCCCGTCCCGGCAGGCCTTCTCCAGGTCCGCGACAGAGCCCACGCCCAGCTCTTTCCACAGCGTCATCACCTTCTTGGGCCCTACATCCTGCAACTGGAGCATTTCCAGTAAGCCCGGGGGATGCTCGGCCTTCAGCTCCTCGTAGAAGCCGAGCTTTCCGGTGCTCACCAGCTCGGCGATCTTGTCGGCGAGCCCCTGGCCGATCCCTGGCAGCTCTTTCAGGCGGCCGTCCCGTACCAGGGCGCCCAGGTCCTGGGTGAGGCCGACGATGCGGTCGGCGGCCGTCTCGTAGGCGCGGACCTTGAAGGTGTTCTCCCCCTTGAGCTGCAGCAGCAGGGCGATATCCCGGAGAATCTGAGCCACGGCGGTTTTGTCGAGCGGGTTGGGTGTCACGGTAGGGAAAATAATGCGAACGAGGCCAGGGCGCAGGCGGGCGGCGAGGGGCTGGAAGACACTCCCCCTGTTCTCCGGGGCAGGGTAGAAGGGTAACCGGTGGGGGCCAACCTGTCGTTGTAAGGAAGAAGAAGGCCGATGAAGATCAAGCTGGGACCCGCGGACTTCGCCGAGAAGGAACTGCGAGGCTACGAAGTAGGCAAGCGCAACGTGTGCGTCGCCAAGATCAATGGCCGCTACAAGGGGCTGGATGACTGGTGCAACCACGCGGGCTGCCTGCTGTCGGGTGGGCGTATCGAGGACAACCTGGTCGTCTGTCCCTGCCACGAGGTGGGCTTCGACATGGACACCGGGGCGAACGTGACTTCGCCGGGCATCGCGGACGATCAGCCGGTAGTGAAGGTGGAAATCGAGAACGGGCAGCTCGTCATCGACGACGCCTCGATGAAGTAGCAGCGGAGGGCAGCCATGGGACACGACGGGCACGACCACGACCACGGCCACAAGCACGACCATCACCACCACCACCCGCACGGGGGCCACGGCCATTCGCCCTCGGCCCAGGAGCACAAGGCGCACGCGCCCGTGCAGGTGAGCGCGTTCGTGGTGACGTGCTCGGACAGCCGGGACGAGGCGCGGGACGAGAGCGGCAAGTCGCTGCGCGGGGGCCTGGAGGCCGCCGGGCACACGCTGTGTGGCTACAAGGTGGTGAAGGACGACCCCGAGGCCATTCGCGCGGTGCTCGCCGAGGCGGCGGCGGCCGGGGCCCGGGCGGTGCTCTTCAACGGCGGCACGGGGATCGGACGGCGCGACAGCACGGTGGAGACCCTGCGGGCCCTGTTCGAGAAGGAGCTGCCGGGCTTCGGTGAGCTGTTCCGGATGCTCTCGTTCAAGGAGATTGGCAGCGCGGCGATGATGTCGCGAGCCACCGCGGGCACCTACCAGGGGATGATCGTCTTCGTGATGCCGGGCTCACCGCAGGCGGTGAAGCTGGCAATGCGAGAGCTGATCCTCCCGGAGCTGGGGCACGCGGTGCGCGAGCTGACGCGCTAGACGCGACACTTTCAGGCTTCAGGCCCAGAGGGTGTCGCTGGCCTTCTGGACTCGTGCTCCGTGGTTCTGGCTGGTGTTCGCGGTTGCATGTCGGCGCTCCAACTGCTGTCAGGAGCCGAAGCGCAGTCTTCCTCCTGTTCCACGGGCGGCGGCTCGTGACAGGAGTCCGCGGAGCCGAACTCAGGCGGAGAGCTCCCTGGTGGCGGCACTTCCCGCGATCCTGCCCGACTGTTGGACAGGATTGGGTTTTCGGGTCCCGACACCCCCTCCTTCATGGCCTCCGGTGTGGTGGGCTCGCCGGGGGACTGTTCCTCCACGGTGGGTGAGAGGTCGCGCGGCGATGGGGGCTGGTGCGGGGGTGTGATGCTCTGCAGGAGGCGCTCGGTGACGGCCTTGAGCAATGGCGGCAGCTCGTGCCTCAGTGCCTGCACGTTCTTGTCATCCAGAGCCAGGGTGGCGCACCGGGCCCAGGACTGCACCGCCTTGGCGTTGAGGTGGGGTAAAGCCCATTTCGCCATGCCCCTGAACGTGCGCTCCAGCGATTGGATGAGCAGCAGGTGCCCCATCCGCTCCGCGATGCAGGCCGCCTGCTTCAGCAGGTCGAACTCTTGCCATACCCACTTTCCCTCTCCCGTGTCCCAGCGCGCTGTGTCCTCCAGCAGGAAGCAGGCCGCGGTGAGCTGATCCAGGTCCGCGGGGCTGGCTGTTTCACAGCAGGCCACCAGCAGGTCCACCGTGACTTCCCGCTTGAGGGCCAGGAAGCCCTCCAGCAGCTCGCGGCGCCCTGGCAGCACCCGGCCGTCGCCAGTCAGCGCTACGCTCAGCGTCTCCAGGTTCAAGGCCTGGTCCCAGGCCACCACGCGGGTTCTTTTCCCGGGGTAGGGCACCACCAGGCCTCGAGTGGAGAGGCTCTTGATGGCTTCCCTCACCGTGCCTCGGGAGACTCCGAAGCCGCGCGCCAGCCCGTGCTCCGAGGGGAGCTTGCCGTCCGGCGGCAGCAGCCCCAGCGCCAACATCTTCTCCAGTTCCGCCTCCACCTGCGAGACGAGCCCCACCCGTTCCATGTCCGCCACCCTTCCCCGTTACTGGTGCCTGCCATCTATGCATGGGGGGCTGACAGGGGCTTTGGGCCCGCTTCAGCGCGAGGGGGCGGGAGCCACGGGCTCCTCCTCCTCGCGCGTGCGCCGGGCCTCGCCCCGCATGCGCTGTACCAGCACGTACAGCCCGGGGATGAAGATCAGGTTCACCACGGTGGACACCAGCATTCCGCCGAAGATGGCCGTGCCCAGCGAGTTGCGCGCCGCCGAGCCCGCGCCCTGGGCCAGCATCAGCGGCACCACGCCCAGCAGGAACGCGATGGACGTCATCAGGATGGGGCGCAGGCGCACCTCGGAGGCCTGGATCGCCGCCTCCACCGCGCTCTTGCCCTGCTCGCGCAATTGCTCGGCGAACTCGACGATGAGGATGGCGTTCTTGCTCGCCAGGCCCACCAGCATCACCAGGCCCACCTGGCAGAACACGTCATTGACGAGCCCCCGCGCCACCTGAAGCCCCAGCGCGCCCAGGATGGCCAGCGGCACCGAGAGGATGACCACGAAGGGCAGGCTGAAGCTCTCGTACTGCGCCGCCAGCACCAGGAAGACGAACACCAGGCCCATGGCGAAGATGACGAGCGTCTGCCCACCGCTCTCCTTCTGCTCCAGGCTGATGCCCGTCCACTCGGTGCTCATGCCCTGGGGCAGCACCTGGGCGGCCAGCTCCTCCATGGCCTCCAGCGCCTGACCCGAGGACACCCCCGGCGCGCCCTGGCCGTTGATCTCCGCCGAGCGGAAGAGGTTGTAGTGGCGGATGATCTGCGCCGAGGTGGTGGGCGTCACCTTCACCAGCGACTCCAGGGGGATCATGTCCCCCGTCTCGTTGCGCACGTAGAAGGCGCCAATGTCCGAGGGGTTGTCGCGGAACTGCTGCTCGGCCTGCAGGTACACGCGGTAGGTGCGGCTGGCGTAGTTGAAGTCGTTGACGTACTGGCTGCCCATGTACAGC
The DNA here is from genome assembly GCA_035296065.1 of Myxococcaceae bacterium. Classification (GTDB taxonomy): domain Bacteria; phylum Myxococcota; class Myxococcia; order Myxococcales; family Myxococcaceae; genus DATHBR01. The sequence continues at coordinate 84,449 of DATHBR010000030.1, forward strand.
TGCAGGGTGCCGAAGATCTGCTCGATGGGCACGCCCAGCGCCTTGGCCTTCTGGCGATCCACCTCCACGTCCAGCAGCGGGGTGTCCGCGGTGAACGAGGTGAAGACGCCGCGCAGGCGGCCCTCCTCGTTGCCCTTGGCGACCAGCTCCGCCACCGAGGCGCCCAGGCTGTCCAGCGTGCCGCTGCCCGAGGCGTCCTCGACGATGAACTGGAAGCCGCCCACGTTGCCCACGCCGCGGATGGCCGGCGGCTGGAAGGGCAGCACGCGCGCTCCGCCAATGCGCCCCAGCGGCCCACGCAGCCGCTCCACGATGCCGGCCACCGAGTGCTCCCGGCCCGGGCGCTCCTCCCACGGCTTGAGCGTGACGAAGGCGGTGGCGATGTTGGGGCCCGTGCCCGTGAAGGAGAAGCCGCCCACCACGAACATGGCCGACGTCTCGGGCTGGGCTTTCAGCACCTCCTCGAGCTCCCTGAGCACCCGCTCGGTCTGCGCCAGCGAGCTGCCCTCGGGGCCCTGCACTGACACGATGAGGTAGCCCTGATCCTCGTCGGGGATGAAGCCGGTGGGCACCGCGCGGAACAGCGCCACCGTGCCGCCCACGCACACCAGGAAGGCCAGCATCACCAGCACCGGGTGCCGCAGCAGCGTGCCCAGCAGCCGGCCGTAACCGCTCCGCGTCCAGTCCAGCGCCTGGTCGATCTTCCGGAAGACGATCCACTTGGGGCCGTGGCCGTGACGCAGCAGCAGGGCGCTCAGCGCGGGGGTGAGCGTCAGCGCGCAGAAGGTGGACAGCGCCACGGAGGCGGCGATGGTGAGCGCGAACTGCCGGTAGATGGCGCCCGTGGTGCCTGGGAAGAAGGCCACCGGGACGAACACCGCCACCAGCACGATGGAGATGGCCACCACCGCGCCAGACACCTCCTTCATGCCCTCGCGCGCCGCCTGCCGCGCCGTCAGCTTCTTCTCGGCCATCAGCCGCTCGATGTTCTCGATGACGACGATGGCGTCATCCACCACCAGGCCCGTGGCCAGCGTCAGGCCGAACAGGGTGAGCGTGTTGATGGAGAAGTCGAACAGCTTCACGAAGGCGAAGGTGCCCACCAGCGACACCGGCAGGGTGAGCGCGGTGATGAGCACGCTGCGCCACCCGTGCAGAAACAGGAAGATGACCAGGATGACCAGCAGGATGGCTTCGATCAGCGTGCGGATCACCTCGCTGATCGACGCGCGCACCGCCAGCGTGGTGTCCGTGCCCGGCCGGTACTCCATGCCCGGGGGGAACTGCTTGCTCAGCCGCGCCATCTCCGACGTCACCGCGTCGCGCACGTCCAGCGCGTTGGCGGTGGGCAGCTGGAAGATGCCCAGGCCCACGCCCTGCTTGCCGTTGAAGCGCATGAGCTGGCCGTAGTTCTCCGCGCCCAGCTCCGCGCGGCCCACGTCCCGCACCCGCACCAGCTTGCCGTCCTGGGTGCGCTGCACGACGATCTCTCCGAACTCCTGGGGCTCGATGAGCCGGCCCCGCGCGCGCACCGCCAGCTGGTACGCCTGGTCCTCACGCGAGGGCGCCTGGCCCACCTGGCCCGCGGCCACCTGCAGGTTCTGCTCCTGCAGCGCCCGCGTCACGTCCTGCGGGGTGAGCTTGCGCCGGGCCAGCTCGGTCGGGTCCAACCACAGGCGCATGGAGAACTTGCGCTCGCCGAAGATGCGCACCTCGCCCACGCCGCGCACGCGCTTGATGGCGTCTCGCAGGTTCACGTCCGCGTAGTTGCTGAGGAACTGCGAGTCGTAGCGCTCGTCCGGGCTGTAGAGGCCAAAGCTCATCAGCAGCTGAGTGGACGCCTTGTTCACCACGATGCCCGTCTGGTTCACCTGCGAGGGCAGGCGCGAGGACGCGCGGCTGACGCGGTTCTGCACGTCCACCGCGGCCACCTCGAGATCCCTCGTGGGCTCGAAGGTGATGGTGATCTGGCTCACGCCGTCGTTGCTGCTGGTGGAGGAGATGTAGCGCATGCCCTCCACGCCGTTGAGCTCCTGCTCCAGCGGGATGGTGACGGCGCTCTCCACCACCTCGGAGCTGGCGCCCACGTAGACGGCGGTGACCGACACCTGGGGCGGGGCCAGATCCGGGTATTGAGCGATGGGCAGCGTGGGAATGGCCAGCACCCCCACCAGCGTCAGCACGATGGAGCAGACGGCGGCGAAGATGGGCCTGCGGATAAAGAAGTCGACGAACACGGTGCTCTCGCCCTCGCTCTCTCTACTGTTTGTTGACGGAAGGCAGCGGGGGGCTCAGGGGCTGGCCGCCGCGCCTTCGCCGCCGCCCGCGTCGGGCCTTGCCGCCGCCTGCGTCGTCTGCTTCGGCTTCACCGCGGCCCCGTCCCGCAGCGCCTGCAGCGAGGAGACGGCCACCCGGTCTCCCTCGCGCAGGCCGCCCTCCACCACGTACGCCTTCTCACCCAGCGGCCCCAGGGTGACGGGGCGCCGCTCCACCACGAGCTGCTCGCCCTTGGGCTGCACCACGAAGGCGAAGGCCTGGCCGCTCTGGCGCACCACCGCGACGGCGGGCAGCTGAAGCGCGTTGCGCGTGGAGTACACCAGGCGCGCGCGCACCAGCTCGCTGGGCCGCAGGCCCACGGTGTTGCGGAAGGCGGCCTTGAGCTCCACCAGCTGCGTGCGCGCATCGGCCTGCGGAGCCACGAAGAACACGTTGCTGGTGAGCAGCACCCGGCCCTGCGAGTCCAGGATCTCCAGCGGCGTGTTGGGCTGCAGCGAGCGGGCGCGCGAGGAGGGCACCGCCACGCTCACCTCCAGCACGTCCGCCTGGGCCACGCTCGTCAGCGGCGTGGTGGCGCTCACGTAGTCGCCCACGCGCACCAGCACGTCTCCCACCGTGCCGGGGAAGGGGGCGCGCACCACGAAGTACTGCAGCTGCACCTCGCGCTGGGACACCTGCGCGGAGGCCGCCCGCGCGGCCGCCTCGGCCGTCTCCGACTGAGAGCGGGCGCGCTCCAGCTCCTGCGCGCTCACCAGCCCCTCCTTATAGAGGGCCTCGGTGCGCTCGCGCGTCTGCCGCGCCAGCTCGAGGTTCGCCTGCGCGGAGCTGCGCTGGGCCTGGGCGTTGTCCAGCGCCGCGGTCTCCTGGCGCGCGTCCACCTCGAGCAGCGGGGTGCCCGCCTCCACCTTCTGGCCCGGCGTCACATGGATGCGGCGCACCGCCCCCGCCACCTGGGGCAGCACGTTGACGCTCTGCCGGGACAGCAGCGTGCCCAGGTACTCGGAGGTGTCCCGCGTCTCGGTGGGCGCCAGCGTCAGAATCTCCACCTCGCGCGGAGGGGGCGGCGCCTTGGGCGCAGGCGCGCCTCCGCAGCCCGCCACGAGCCCCAGTCCCCACAGTCCCATCAACAGCGCCTTCAGGGGGCGCACCCGTCTCACCAGTCGCACCGGGCCTCCGTCAGAAATCGTTCCAGGCGTGCCTGGACAAGCTCGAACTCCCGCAGCGCCAGGGCCAGCTCCGCCTGGCGAAGCGCCGCCGCACTCTGCACCAGCTCCAGGCTGCTGCCGCGGCCAATCTCGAATGAGCGGCGGGTGAGCTGGTCGGTCTGCTCCGCCAGCGCGCGCCCCTCCGCCGCTGTCTTCACCAGCGCCTCGGCCACCTCCACGCCCCGGCGGGTGCGCGCCACCTCCAGCTCCACCTCGCGCCGCGTTCGCTCCCTGGCCTGGGTCGCCTGGCGCTCGATGCCGGTGCGCTCGCGCACCAGGCCCCCGCGCAGGCCCCCTTCCCAGATGGGCACCGACAGCACCGCGGCGATGTTCCAGGTGGACACCTTCGCGGGGCCGGGATCGGTGGTGGTGTTGGCGGACAGGTTGCTGGCGATCCCCAGCGTGGGCAGGTAGCCCGCGGACGCCTGGCGCCGGCTCTCCCGGGCGGAGTCGATCTGCGCCTGGGCCGCCACCAGGTCCGGCCGCTCGTTCACGCTCTGCAGCGGCGTGCAGCTGCTCTGCGTCTGGGCGACCAGGCCCTGCAGCCCGAAGCGCTGGCTGACACCCACGCCCTGATCGAAGCCCAGCGCCAGGCCCAGCGCCTCGCGGGAGCGCCGCAGCTGCTCGTCTCCGGAGATCAGCGACTGGCGCGCCAGCTCCACGTCCTGGCGCGTGCGGGCCACGTCCAGCTGGGTGGCGGCGCCCAGCTCGAGCGTGCGCTGGACCAGGGCGGCGCGCTCCAGCGACTGGCGCAGGCCCACCCGGTTGAGCTCGGCGGCGCGCTCGGCGGCCACCACGGAGACCAGGGTGCGCGCCAGGCTCTGGGTGAGCCGGCGCCGCACGTCCTGAAGGGTGGCCTCGGCGCCGCGCTCGGACGCCTCGGCGGACGCCAGGCCTCGCCAGGCGCTCAGGTCCACCACGGACTGGGTGAGCGACACCGTGCCCGCCGCCAGCGGAGAGGTGCCCGTGGGCACCGGCGCGCCCGTGCCGGGCTGCACCGCCCGCTCCGGGTTGAGCAAGTCATAGCCCACGCCCGCCGAGAAGCGCGCGTTGGGCAGCAGCGCCGCCAGGGCCTGGCGTGAGCGGCCCTCGGCGCGCTCGATGCCGGCCTGGGCATTCTCAAGATCCGTCGAGCGCTCGCGCACCAGCGCCAGGGCCTCGTCCCAGGTCTCCACCTGCCGCGGCGCGGCAGGCACGGGGGCGAGCATCGGATCTTCTACCTTCGGCTGGAAAGGCGTGGGAGGCGGAAGCGGCTCGTCGGGAGGCGCCGCCATGGCCGTGGCGGCCAGGAGCCCGAGGACGATAGTGAGAAGGGTGCGCATACCTGGGACTTGGGAATTTCCCCTGGCCTGACTGTTAGACGCCTGCACCGCCACGGGACTCGCCAAAGGATGTAATTGACAATAGTTGTAAAGCGCAAGCATTAATAAGCCAATGACTCTGATCGAGCAGCTGGCCTCCGTGCGCCGTACCCTGCATCGCGTGGTGACGCGACGGCTGAGCCAGCACACCGACCGGCCGTTCATGCAGATGCTGGCCTTGAGGGTCATCGACCGGGGAGAGGTGCACGGTCAGGCGGCGCTCGCGGAGCGGTTGTTGGTGGATGCGCCCGCGGCGAGCCGGCTGGTGGAGCGGCTGGTGGAGGACGGGCTGCTGAAGCGCTGCGCGGGGGAGGATCGCCGCTGCGTGCGCCTGGAGGTAACGGGGGCGGGGCACGAGGAGGCGCTCGCCCTGGACTGCGAGCTGCAGAGCCTGGAGGGCGAGGTGCGCAAGTACCTGACGGCGCAGGAGCTGCGGACGCTGCGCCAGCTGCTGGACAAGCTGCACGACGGCCTGAAGGAGGGTGGCGAGTCACCTTCCTCGGATGCGGCGAAGGGTGAATAGGTTTCGGCGCCCGGGCGCGGGGTGACTACTCCGGACGGCGCAGGGCCTCGATCAGGGTGGGCAGCACTGTGTCCGCCTCGCCCGGTACGAGCAGGGTGTCCAGGGTCCGGGACAGGCGCGAGGCCGTGCGCTTGAGCTCGAGCACCGTCGCGCCCTGCTGCCGCGCGAGCCGTGGCAGCTCCGACGCGGGGGCGACATCCATCGCCGTGCCAATCACCAGCAGCGCATCACACCGGCGCACCAGCTCGAGCGCCTGGCTCATGCGAGGGGGTGCCACGCGCTCGCCGAAGAGCACCACGTCCGGCCGCACCGGGCCGCCGCAGTGCTCACAGCGCGGGGGCCTGGGCTGGCTGGCACCCAGATAGGAGGCGGCGGTGCGGCCAGGCCGCGCGTCACAGGTGTGGCACCGCGTCTCCAGCAGCGTGCCGTGCAGCTCGACGACGGGAGGCGGCGGCACGCAGGGCCCATGCACCTGCGCGTGCGCCTGCTGGTGCAGCCCATCGACGTTCTGCGTGATGATGCCGATCAGGCCCGGGCAGGCCGCGAGCGCCAGGTGGGCGGGATCCGGCACGTAGTGGCCGCAGGGCTCCCGGTCCCGGCTCGAGGCTTGCCTGGAGGAGCGCGATAGCCTCCGAGCGATGGCCGGCGAAGCGCAGGGCAATGCCCAGCTGGTAGCGGGAGATGCGGTGGCGGGGATCCATCTGGAGCGCTCGGGAGAGCCAGGTGATGGCCTCCTCGAGCTCTCCGGCGACGAGGGCGAGCCCGCCCAGCTGAGCGCATGCCGGCACCAGGGAGGGCTCGAGCTCCAGCGCGGTCCGCAGCATGGCCCGCGCCTCGTCCAGCTCGCCCCGAAGCCGGTGGGCGATGCCCAGGTGGTAACGCGCCAGGGCATCATTCGGAGCGGAGGCGACCGCCTCACGGAGACAGTGGGCCGCCTCGTGCTCGCGGCCCGTCCGGAGCAGCGAGAGGCCCCGTGTGTGCAGTTCGTTCATGCCGGCTGCGCACGTTCTAGCACCCGGGAGGCGCTGGCTCCCACCGCCCGGGGGCTTGCGCGGCGGTCGAGCCGCCACGGCGCAACGTCAGCGGCGCTTCCGGGCAGCAGAGGCCTTCCCCGTGCCGCGCGCCGGCCTGGCCCACGCGGGAGGAGCCGGGGACACAGGCTCCTCCCGCCCGTGAGGCTTACGGGATGTAACTGCCCAGTGAGTTGGCGCCCACGGCCCAGTCACTGGCGATGTGGTTGTCACCCGCGACACGGCGTGTCGTGTTTCCGGTCCGAGTGGTGCCGGAGTTCTCCCACGGCGCGGAGACCTGAGCCGCGGTCGGTGTCGACATGGCCGTGCAGGGCACGCCGCCGCAGTTGACGGGCAGCCACTGGCCCTCGGCCTGCAGCGACTGGAGGTCGGTGGGGAAACTGGTGGGCGGCGTCACGCCGGTGCGCGCGAACGACACGCCATCCTGCGTGGTGCCCAGCGCATCTCTTACCCGGAGCACGCGGCTCGAGAAGCCGATGTCCGTGGTCCCTCCGTGGAAGTCCCAGGCCGTGTTGTAGTTGGCCGCATACGTAGCCTGGGGATACTGATTCTTGCTCGTCGTCTCCGAGGTGGGGGCGTCACCGTTGGTGGCCGCATCCGGCGCCAGGTGCACGACGATGACGTCACCCGTGGCCACCTGCACATTGGGCAGGGTGGCGAGCACCGTCGAAGTGTTCAGCACCAGGGTGAAGTTGCCGACATTGCCCCCTTGCACCACGTACAGCTCGACGAGGTCCCGGCCGTTGGAGATGTTGGCCGCGACCTCGGTGATGCGCAGGGTCGCGGGAGCCTGGTACCCGGCGAAGGTGGCGGTGTTGGCCGTGGCATCCACCGAGGTGCCGCGCGTGTCACGGACGCTCGGGGCCACCGCCACGGTGTAGGACTGGCCGCCTGTCTGGGCCACGGTGTTCAACAACACCTCGCGAGTCTGAGGGGTGGCGTCGATGGCTGACAGGCCGTTGTTGAAGGTGAACTGGCTGCCGTCGGCCTGCACGCTGGCGGGATCGATACGCCGGTCGAACCTCACCCGCACGGACGTGGGGCTGATGGCGGTGGCGCTGAGCACCTTGGGCGCGGGGCAGCTCAGCACGGTGATGTCATTGGTCGTATAGGCCGACGGCTGGGCCGCGGTGGTGAAGCGCCAGAGCGGGCTCTGGACCGTGACATTGCATCCGGCGCTCAGGTCGAGCTGCTCCTGCAGCGTGGTGGGCAGGCGCAGCTGGACGTTGGTGCCGTTGGGCGTCGCGACGGTGCCCAGGTTGGAGGACACATGCGCCGTGCCCGAGCCCGTGAAGGGGGTGCGCAGGGTGCCGGAGACAGAGATGAGCTCGCTCTCGTAGTTGGCGAGGTTGGCCGGCAGATCGATCGTGCTCACCTCGGCCCGGAGCGGCTCCACCGACTCACCGCGCCCTTCCACCACGAACCCCGAGATGGCCGTCACGTGCACCATGCCGCCCACGTTGGTCGGATTGGCTTTCTGGGTCGCCACCAGTGAGACGCGGTCGCCCACCATCGGCACGGGAGTGAGCGTGGCGGGGTTCACCGCGATGAAGACGGCGGGGCCAGCCTGCTCGGCCTGGAGGAAGAAGCCCGGGGCATCCGTGCCGACCGCTGGCTTGAGGTAGGTGACGAGCGCCAGCCGGATGGGCAGGTTGATCGCGCCGAACGCGGCGGCGCGCACGGCGGCGATCTGCGCCGAGGTGTCCGCGGGCGCGGTGCCGATGAAGTACTGCTGAGTCTTCACGGCCTCGGCGTTGCCGGCCGAGTCGACCGAGAAGAACCGCAGCGTGGTGTTCACCGAGAGGAGCACCGGCCCGGTGTACTGCGGCGAGTTCGTGGTCGGCGTGGTGCCATCCACCGTGTAGTAGGTGGCCGCGCAGCCCACGCCCGTGCCGTCATTGCAGGTGAGGGTGACGGTCTGCTGCGGGCCGTACACGCCGCCGGGAGGGTTCGCGGTGGTGGTGGGCGGCGTGACGTCGGCGACGTACGTCTCAGTGAACACGGCGCTCTCATTGCCGGCATTGTCGATGCCGATGAACTTCAGCGTGGTGGTGGCGGTGAAGGTGAGGGCGGCGCTGTACTCCGCCGAAGCCGCGGTGGGCGTGCTGCCGTCGGTGGTGTAGCGGACGGAGGCGCAGCCGGTGCCCGTGCCGTCATTGCAGCTCAGCGTCACCGTCACAGAGCCCGTGATAGGTCCACCCGGCGGATTGGCGGTCACGGTGGGCGGAGTGGTGTCGATGACGTAGGTCTCGGTCGCCACGGCGGAGGCGTTGCCCGCGTTGTCGATGCCGATGAACTTCAGCGTAGTGCTGGCGGCGATGGACAGGGGGTTGGTGTACTGCGCGGAGGCGGCAGTGGGCGTGCTGCCGTCGGTGGTGTAGCGGATGGAGGCGCACCCGCTGCCCGCGCCGTCATTGCAGCTCAAGGAGACGCTCCGCGCGCTGTTGTAGGTGCCACCGGTGGGGTTGGCCGCCACGGTGGGTGCCACGGTGTCGATGACGTACGTCTCAGTCACTACCGGAGAGACGTTGCCGGCATCGTCGATGCCAATGAACTTCAGCGTGGTATCGGCCGCGATGGACAGAGCGGCGGAGTACTGGGTCGAGCTGGCGGTGGGCGTGCTGCCGTCGGTGGTGTAGCGGATGGAGGCACAGCCACTGCCGGTGCCGTCATTGCAGCTCAAGGTGACGCTCTGGGCGCTGTTGTACGTGCCGCCGGTGGGACTGGCTGCCACGGTGGGCGCCACGGTGTCGATGACGTAGGTCTCCGTGGACACCGCGGAGGTGTTGCCCGCGTTGTCGATGCCAATGAACCGCAGCGTGGTGTTGGCCGCGATGGCGATGGGGCTGGTGTACTGAGCCGAGGCGGCGGTGGGGGTGCTGCCGTCGGTGGTGTAGCGGATGGAGGCGCAGCCGATGGCGTCCGTGCAGCTCAGCGACACGTTCCGGGCGGTGGTGTACGTGCCGCCCCGGGGAGTGGCGGCCACGGTGGGCGCCACGGCGTCGATGACATAGGTCTCCGTGCGGACCGCGCTGAAATTGCCTGCGTTGTCGACGCCGAGGAACTTCAGCGCGGTATTGGCGGAGATGGAGAGCGGAGCGGTGTACTCAGCCGAGGAGATGGTGGGGGTGCTGCCATCGGTGGTGTAGCGGACGGAGGCGCAGCCGCTGCCCGAGTTGTCGTCGCAGGCCAGGGTGACGAGCTGCGGGGTGTTGTACACGCCGCCAGCGGGAGTCGCCGTCACCGTGGGCGGGGCGGAGTCGATGGTGATGACGTAAATCTCGGTCACCACCGCGGACGCATTGCCTGCCACGTCCGTGGCGAAGAACTGGAGCGTCGTGTTCGCGTTCACCGTGAGCGGCGCCGTGTACTGGGCCGAGGCGGGGGTGGGCGTGCTGCCATCGGTGGTGTAGCGGATGGCCTGGCACCCCGTGCCCGAGCCGTCATTGCACGCGAGGGTCACGGTCTGCACGGCGTTGTAGGAGCCTCCCGCGGGCGAGGCGCTCACGGTGGGGGCCGTGGTGTCCGTGACGTGGAAGGTATAGGTCTCGCTCTTCACCGCCTCGGTGTTGCCCTTGGCGTCCACCGAGAAGAACTTCAGCGTGGTGGTGGCCATGATGGAGATGACCGAGGTGGGCGCGCTGTAGCTCGGCGAGCTCGTCGTCGGCGTGGTGCCGTCGGTCGTGTAGTAGGTGGTCGCGCAGCCGCTGCCGCCGCGGTCCTCACACGTCAGGGTCACCAGGAGCGGCGCGGTGACAGGGCCTCCCGGCGGGCTGGCCCGTGTGATCGGCGCCGTGGTGTCCTCGGGAGGAGGCGCAGGGGGAGGGGTATCACTCCCTCCGCAAGCACTGGCCACCTGCAGCAACACCAGGGCCAGCAGGAACCGAGGCAGCCCAACAGACTTCAACGCCATTCATGACTCCGGAACGAGGAGGGGGGAGGCGCAGAGTGGCATTCGCGCGAGAACGGCGGCAAGCGTCAACGAGGGAACATCTCGTGGCTGATCAGTGCTCGCGCATCTGTCCTGGAATCTCCTGCTTTCAGGCTTTGAATCATCGGAGAGCAGGGCCTAAGCCCCTCTGCTAATTCAGGAGGAGGAGGTTGACTCGTGACGGGGCGTACACGTTCGCGCGGAGCAGGGCTGTCGCCCAGGGCAGCCGAGCGCTTGCGCCCACTGCTGGAGTCCTTCCTGGCGTCCACGGATGCGCGGGCCCGCATCGGGTTTGATCCCGTGGAGTTCCCGCACCGGTACACGGATCCCCGGGACATCGAGGTGAGCGCGCTGCTGGCGGCGGCGCTCGCGTATGGCCGGGCGGATCTGTTCCGGCCCAAGGTGGACGAGCTGCTGCGGCGCATGGGCTCCTCTCCGGCCGCCTACGTGCGAGCGCTGGAGGTGGAGGAGGCGGGCAGGCTGCTGCACCGGTTCGTCTATCGCTTCAACGTGGGCACGGACGTGGCGGTGCTGCTGCTGGGCATGGGCCAGGCGCTGCGCGAGCACGGCAGCCTGGAGGGGCTCTTCATCCGGGGCTGGGAGGCACACGGTTCGATCCACGGGGCGCTGAGCGCCTTCACGACGGCGCTGAGGGACGTGCCGATGGGCGAGCTGCGGCGGGTGCTCGGCCAGGAGCGGGGGCTGCACCACCTGCTGCCGTCGCCGCTGGGCCCGGGCGCCGCGAAGCGCCTCAACCTGTACCTGCGCTGGATGGTGCGGGGCCCGGACGCGGTGGACTTCGGCATCTGGAAGCGGGTGCCGGCCTCCGCGCTGGTCATCCCGCTGGACACGCACATTGGCCGCATCGCCCGGCACCTGGGGCTGACGCGGCGCAAGGACTTGAGCTGGCGCACCGCGGAGGAGGTGACGGCGTCGCTGCGGCGGCTGGATGAGCAGGATCCGGTCCGCTACGATTTCGCGCTGTGCCACTACGGCATGAGCGGCGTGTGCCCGGCCAGGCCGGTGGCGGAGCACTGCGAGCGCTGCACGCTGCTGCCCTCGTGCGCCGTGGGGCCCCGCGTCCTCAAGGCCCTCAGAGGCCGAACTTCTTCATCCGATCCTTGAGGGTGTTGAGCGCGATGCCCAGCTCCTGCGCGGCCCGGGTCTTGTTGCCCCCGTGCTTCTCCAGCATGGCGCGCACCTCCTGCTCGGTCAGATCCCGGGGCCGCTTGCTGGCGGGAGCGGGGGCGGGAGCGGCGGCCACGGGCGCCACGGGGGCGCTCGGTGGAGGCGCGGCCACCGACGCGCCGAACCCCACGCGCCGCTGAGACAGGTACACCTTCACGGCCTCCAGGGTGATCATCATCCGGGGCGAGCCCACCCCGTCGATGGCGCGGGCGGCCGCCTCGCGCGCCACCACGGCCTTCACCGTGGCCTCCAGCTCTCGGATCTCCCCCGGCCAGTCCACGTGCTGCAGGTAGGCGATGGCGTCGCTGGTCAGCTGCGCGTCGTACTGCTGCTCCGTCTTCAGGCGGTGGAGAAAGGTCTCCACCATGTTCGGAATGTCCTCGCGGCGCTCATCCAGCGAGGGCAGGACGATGACGTCTCCGGTGGCCAGGCGCTGGGCCAGGTCCGGCCGCAGCTGCGTCTGCTGCAGGGGCGTCTTCGAGGCGGAGATGAGCCGGAAGCGCGGCGGAGGCTCGCGCGAGTCCGGGCCCGCGCCCAGCGGCGCCAGGCTGCCCGAGCCCTCCAGGATGTCGATCAGGAAGTCCTGCGCGGCGGGTGGCAGGAACTCCACCTCGTCCAGGAACAGGGTGCCGCCATTGGCCACGTAGAACTTGCCCACCCGCGCGAAGGCCGCTCCCGTGAAGGCGCCCTTCACGTGCCCCAGCAGCTCGCTGTGCAACATGCTGGCGTCCTGCGGCAGCCGCCCGCAGTTGAGGATGACGAAGTTGCCATCCACCCGGCTGCGGCTGTGAATCTCCCGGGCGATGAACGTCTTCCCCGTGCCGGACTTGCCCAGCAGGAACACGGGCAGCTGGTGCCGGGCGCAGATGTCGATGGCGCGCTCGAGCTGCGCGGCGGACTGCGAGCCGCCCAGCCGGGGACGGGGGCCCGCCACCAGCCCCGCGGGGATCTCCGACAGCAACGTGAGCCGGCTG
>DATHBR010000031.1:0-121989 GCA_035296065.1 Myxococcaceae bacterium
CTGCACCTGCCCAGGGCCCTGGGGCTGCCCCCGCACCTGGGCGCCGTCTTCATCACCGTGGCCAGTGGCCTCGTGGCCTGGCTGGAGTCCACGCTGCTGCGCCGGCAGCTCTCCCTGCGCATCGGCACCCGGGTGGGGCCACCCCCGGGGCTCATCCCCCGGCTGTGGGCCTGCGCGGCCGCCGCGGGGCTCGTGGCGCTGGGCGTCAAATGGGGCCTGACGCGGGCCCTGGGGCCCATGCAGGGCGTCTCGGTGGAGTGGGGCGGGAGCCTGCTTGCTCCTCCGGCCCTGCACCCGGTGTGGACGGGCCTCGCCACCGTATTGCCCTTTGGGGCCGTGTACTTTGGCCTCACCGCCGCTCTGGGCATGCCCCAGGCCCAGGCCATCTTCCGCCGTGTGCGCAGACTTGTCAGGCGGTGAGCGAAGCGCTGGTTGAGCGGGGGGGAGGCAGCCATTCGTTGGGGGTAAAAGGGGATGGCGGCCATGTGCGTTTGCGTTGAAGAACGAGGCGGTGTGCGTAAAAGGCCGCAAGCGGCTTCCTTCCCAGCATGTGGCGCGTGTAGAGTGCGCCGCCTTTTTCAGGAGCCCAGTTCTCCTGGACGCTGGGCAGCAATTCCTTCAGGAAGGTCTCGGCAGTGAGCGACGAGAAAAGCGGTTCTGGATCGGGTGGTTTTGGTGGCCCCAAGAAGCCCAAGGCCACGTTCGGTGACGTGATGCTCGGTATTCCCTCTGGCGGTGGCCAGCGGGAAGGCCGTGGCGGAGGTGACCGTGGCCGTGGGGGCAATGACCGCCGTGGCGGCGAACGCGACGCGCGTCCGAGGCCCGAGGGTGAGGCCGGTGGCGCCTCCACCGCTCCGCGCGAGGAGCGCCGTCCCCGAGGGGATCGCGATCAGCGCGGTGGCCCGGGTGACCGCGGTCCCCGGAGTGGCGGCGGCGGTGAGCGCCGTGGCGGCGGTGAGCGCAAGCCGCAGGGCCCCATGGTCGTCGTGAAGCGCGCCTCGGGCGTCATCGAGACGCGTGGCCCGGTGGGTGAGTCTCCCGCCGCGGCGACGGCGACGGCCGAGGCCACGGGCGCACAGGCCGCTGCTGGCGGCGAGACGCCCGCGGTCGCTCCTACGCCTGCTCCCACGCCGCGCCCCGCGCCGGCTCCGGCTCCCAGCAGCCCCCTCTATGAGGAGGTGCCCGAGAACGAGACCTTCGCCCAGATGTTCGAGGCGCAGGAGAAGTCCGGCGGGCTGCCCGCGCGCCGCAGCGTGCGCCTGGGCGAAAAGGTGACGGGGAAGATCTTCCAGCTCGGCGCCGACACGGCGTTCGTTTCGCTCGATGGCGTCAAGAGCGAGGCGATGATCGAGCTGCGCGAGCTCAAGGACGACGAGGGCATCCTGCGCTACGGCGTGGGCGATCCGATCGAGGCGCACGTCATCGAGACGGGCGCTCGCGGCATCCTGCTGAGCCGGGCGCTGGCCAAGGGCAGCGCGTCCATGGCCATGCTGGCCGAGGCGCGCGCCTCGGGCATGCCCGTCGAGGGCATGGTGCTGGCCGTGAACAAGGGCGGTGTCGAGGTCGCCATCGGCGATGTGCGCGCCTTCTGCCCGATCAGCCAGCTGGACATCCGCTTCGTGGAGAAGCCGGATCAGTTCATCGGCGAGAAGCTCACCTTCCGCGTCACCGAGGTGAGGGATCGCAACGTGGTGCTCTCGCGCCGCTCGCTGCTCGAGGATGAGCAGAAGAAGCTGGCCGAGCAGACCCGGAAGACGCTGGCCGAGGGCAAGGTCGTCAAGGGCAAGGTCACCGGCGTGCGTGACTTCGGGGCCTTCGTGGACCTGGGCGGCGTCGAGGGCATGATCCCCGTCTCGGAGATGTCCTACCAGCGCGTGGGCCACCCGAACGAGGTGGTGAAGGTGGGCGACGAGGTCGAGGTGGAGATCATCCGCCTGGAGGCCGCGCAGCCCAACTCGCCGGACAAGGGCAAGCAGAAGGAGCGCATCACCCTGTCCATGCGCGCCCGCATGGAGGATCCGTTCAAGGCGGCGCTCGCCACCATCAAGGAGGGCGACCGGCTGCAGGGCAAGGTCGTCCGGCTGCAGCAGTTCGGCGCCTTCGTGGAGCTGCGCCCGGGCGTGGACGGCCTGGTGCACATCTCCGCGCTGTCGGATCGCCGCATCGCGCACCCGCGCGACGTGGTGAAGGAGGGCGAGACGATCTGGGTGGCTGTCGAGAAGATCGACACCAACGAGAAGCGCATCGGCCTGCGCCGGATCTCCGAGGAGGACGCTCAGCGTCCCGTCGAGGAGGTGCGCGCTCAGGCTCAGGCCAAGGATGCCGCCAAGGCCGCCGAGGCCGCGATCCCCCGCCCGAAGGTGGGCCAGGTCGTCACGGGCAAGGTCGATCGCATCGAGCCCTACGGCGTGTTCCTTGTGTTCCCGGGCGGCAAGGGGCTGATCCCCGCCGCCGAGACGGGCACCGATCGCGGCACGGACCTGCGCAAGCACTACACGCTGGGCCAGGAGCTGAAGGTGGCCGTGGTGGACATCGACGCGTCCGGGAAGATCCGGCTGTCGATCACCGCCGCCGAGCGGGCGGAGGAGCGCGCGGAGCTGGACGCCTGGCAGAAGACCCAGAAGCCCGCGTCCGGTGGCGGAGCGAAGGGATTCGGAACCTTCGCTGACCTGTTGAAGAACAGGAAGTAACGAGGGGCGGACGCATCCGAAAAAGGTGTTGACGTACCCGGGGGAGGGCGGTACTTACCGCCCGCCTTTGCCGCGGGGTGGAGCAGCCTGGTAGCTCGTCGGGCTCATAACCCGAAGGTCGCAGGTTCAAATCCTGCCCCCGCAACTCTCGGCCGGCTCTCCTGAAAAGGGGGGCCGGCTTTTTTTTACCGTGTCGCGGCGGTCTGGTCCCGGTGCGTGTCCAGGTATGCGGCGAAGCCCGCCTTGGACTGAATCTGGAACGCGGGCAGGCGCGCCAGCACTTCAGGCTCGAAGGCGTACTGTTCGCAGACGAGGCTCGCCCGCACCGCTCCCTCCGGGCCGCCCGTGAAGGGCTGCACCTCGTGCTGCAGGTCCCCGCGGAACTGCACCAGTAGCCCAGGCTTCGGGCGCACCTTGCCGAGGGACACGTCCCTGCGCAGCAGGTGCAGCTGGCCGCCCCGCGCCTGGGCGGGCACCTCCAGGTACAGCACGCTGACGTGCTCGGGCACCGCGCCTTTGACGCCGCTGGGCTCCTGGAGCGTGGCGTCGATGTGCCGGCCCACGCTCTTGCCCTCCTGGAGCAACAGCAGGTTCAGGTAGAAGGCGTTGGGCCTGCGGCGCTCCTTGCCTGGGCCGAAGAGCCGCTCGCGCCAGGGCAGCAGCCCGCGCGTGGTCGCCGGGTCCGTCACCAGCGCCAGGTAGTCCGCGAGGAAAGGGAAGCGGCTGAGCAGCGTGGCGCGGCCCTCCTCGGTAAACGAGAAGGCGAAGCCGCGGCTGGCCTGGAACGAGCCCGTGAGCGGGCTGGTCGCCACGAAGCGTGACGAGAGCAGGGCCTTGCGCAGGGCTTCGCGCCCAGCGGCCGGCATGGCGTTGCGATGAGTGACGTACTCGCTCACGGAGCCCAAGCGTAGCGGGTTCCGTACCTGGAGGGGGCACCGTGCGTGGCGCCCTCCTGCTCACCAGGCAGGAGGATCGCCGAGATGAGCGAAGCACCTCAAGAAGATGGGAGCGGCCGGCCGCTGGTGGCCTGGGCCAGACGCACGGCCCGATCCATCAGCTCGCCCTGCGTCCACCGCTTCTCGCCCTGCGGAGCGCGGCGGCGCCAGGCCCCGTTCGCATCCAGCTCCCACGCGGCGGTGTTGTCCGCCAGGCTTCGCTCCAGGATGTCGCGGACCTGCGCCAGCAGGTGCGGATCCTCCACGGGCGTCAGCGCCTCCACGCGGTGGTCCAGGTTGCGCGGCATCATGTCCGCCGAGCCGATGAAGCACCGCGCCTCGCCGCCGCGCTCGAAGAGGTAGACGCGCGAGTGCTCCAGGAACCGCCCCAGCGTGGACACCACCCGGATGTTCTCCGAGACGCCCGGCACTCCGGGCCGCAGGCAGCAGATGCCCCGGATGTTGAGCTCCACCTTCACCCCCGCGCGTGACGCGTCGTAGAGCGCGCGGATCATCACCGGGTCCACCAGCGCGTTCATCTTCAGCTGGATTCGCGAGGGGCGCTCCGCGGTGTGGGCCTCCACCGTGCGGCGCACCTCCGCCAGCAGGCCCTCTCGCATGTTGATGGGCGCCACCAGCAGCTTGCGGAAGCTCTGCGGCCGGGCGAACCCCGTCAGGTAGTTGAACAGGTCCGCCACGTCCGCGCTGATCTCCGGATCCGTCGTGAACAGCCCCAGGTCCGTGTAGAGCCGCGCCGTCTTCGGGTTGTAGTTCCCCGTGCCGATGTGGACGTAGTGACGGACCTTCTCGCCCTCGCGCCGGACGATCAGGATCGCCTTGGCGTGCGTCTTCAGCCCGGGGATGCCGTAGACGACGTGCACCCCGGCCTCTTCCAGCGAGAGCGCCCACCGGATGTTGGCGCGCTCGTCGAAGCGGGCCTTGAGCTCCACCATGCACACCGCCTGCTTGCCTCCCTCGGTGGCGCGGATGAGCGCGGGCACCAGCGGAGAGCTGTCCGACGTGCGGTACACCGTCTGCTTGATGGCCAGCACGTCCGGGTCCTCCACGGCCTCGGTGACGAAGCGCTCCACCGAGGTGGCGAAGGACTCATAGGGGTGGTGCACCAGCAGATCCCCCCGGCGCATCGCCGCGATGACGGTGCTGCCGCCTTCGGCGTCCGTGTCCGCGCGCAGCCGGGGCTGCGTCACCGGCACCCACGGCGGATCCCTCAGCTCGGAGAAGCCCGGGGTGCCCACCACCGCGTGCAGATCGGCCAGCGCCAGCAGGCTCTGCTCCGAGTACACCTGCCGTGGCTCCAGCCCCAGCGCCTCCACGAGCGGCTCGAGCAGCTTGGGCGTCATGCCCGACTGCACCTCCAGCCGGATGACTTCTCCGAAGCGCCGCTGCCGCAGCTCGTCCTGCACCGCCACCAGCAGATCCTCGGCATCCTCGGACACGGTGAAGTCCGCGTCCCGGGTGACGCGGAACAGGCCGTAGTCCAGCACCTCCATGCCCGGGAACAGCGCGCTCAGGTGGTGGGCGATCACCTCCTCGAGCGGTACGAAGGACGTGGTGCCCTTGAGCGGCATGAAGCGCGGCAGCAGCTCCTTGGGCACCTTCACCCGGGCCACGTTCTCGGCGTCCGCCACCGGATCGCGCAGCAGCACCGCCAGGCTCAGCGACAGGTTGGAGATGTACGGGAAGTGCCGCCCCAGACCGATCGCCAGCGGGGTGAGCACGGGGAAGATCTGCTCGCGGAAGCGCTGGTCCACGTGCGCCCGCGCCTCGGCGTCCAGCTCCTTCATGGACAGGATGCGCAGGCCCTTCTCGGCCAGCGCCGGGCGCAGCACCCGCTGGAAGCAGTCGCCGTGGCGCCGGCTCTGCTCGTGGATGCGCGCGTGCAGCTTGTCCAACGTCTCGCCCGGGGAGGCCCCGTCCGGCACCAGCCGCGCCACGCCGCCAGCCCGCAGCTGCTCGTGCAGCCGGGCCACCCGGATCATGAAGAACTCGTCCAGGTTGCGCGCGTAGATGGCGCAGAACTTCACCCGCTCCAGCAGCGGCAGCGAAGGGTCCTCGGCCAGCTGCAGCACCCGGTCGTTGAAGGCCAGCCACGACAGCTCCCGGCTGAAGAACAGGTCGCGATCGGGCACCTCCACTCCCTCGGGGATGATGTCCCGCTCGCCCTTCTTCTGGCTGTTCCCCCGGCCCCCGGAGGCGCGCTTCGGCATACCCAGACTCCCTGTTTCAACCCGCTGCGACGTGCCGTCAGGATTTATGCATCGTTCCTCGGCTCGACGCGTCATCTCCTCCTACCCCGCAGATGGGGTTTGGGCTTGAGTCCGGTTTGGGACAGAGTGCGCACCGCAATTGTCGGGAGGGGTCATCGTGTCTACACCTGTTCATCTGGCCCGTGGGCTGTGGCTCGCGGCGGTGCTGTTTGGCTCCGTCGCGCTCGCCCAGGGCAGCTCGGTCATTACTGGCACCATCCTCGACGCGGAGAGCAAACGCCCCGTGGAGGATGCCACCGTCACGCTGACTTCTCCGTCGCTGCAAGGCGAGCAGACGGTCGTCACGGACTCCACGGGCCTGTACCGCGTCCCCCAACTGCCCCCGGGTAACTACACCCTGCGGGTGGAGAAGGAGGGCTTCCGGCCGTACGGCCGCGGCGACATCACCCTGCGCATCGACCGGACCATCCGCGTCAACGTGGAGGTGCTGCCCGAGGGGATGAGCGAGACGCTGGTCATCACCGCCGCGCCGCCCACCGTGGACGTGGGCTCGAGCGCCGCGGGCATCAGCGTGGACGCTGATTTCATGCGCACCGTGCCCGTCATCCGCCCCGGCACCAAGGGCTCCGCGTCGCGCTCGTTCGAGTCGCTGGCGGAGCTGGCCCCCGGCGCCAACGAGGATCGCTACGGCGTGAGCGTCAACGGCAGCAGCTCCCCGGAGAGCCAGTTCGTCGTGGATGGCCTGTCGGTGAACGATCCCAGCGTGGGCACCCTGGGCACGCCGCTGTCGGTGGAGTTCATCAAGGAGGTCAACATCATCACCAGCGGCTACATGCCCGAGTACGGCCGCTCCACCGGTGGCGTGCTCAACGCGGTGACCAAGTCCGGCTCCAACGAGTTCCACGGCTCGGTGTTCGGCAACATCGCCCCGGGCTCGCTGCAGTTCACGCAGACGGCGGTTCAGCAGGCCGGCACCGTCATCAGCGCCCAGGGCCGCCCATGGAACCAGGGGGACTTCGGCTTCGATCTCGGCGGCCCCATCCTCAAGGACAAGCTCTGGTTCTACGTGGGCCTGGCGCCCTCGTTCTCGCGCATCAAGGTGGAGCGGCAGCTCAACACGCTGGACATCTGCACCACGGTGGACCGGGCCAACGGCTGCAACGGGGTGGGAGTGCCCCGCGTCGATCCGGCCACGCGCTTCCAGGTGTCCACGCCCATCGAGGGCACGCGGGTGGACCGCTTCGCGGACGAGCGCAACGTGCAGTACATGGCGAAGCTGACGTACCTGTTCAACGAGGATCACAACCTCTCGCTGTCCGTCTTCGGCGTGCCGCGCTCGTCGGGAGGCGAGGGCAAGTACGCCTTCAGCGATGACGGCGATCCGGAGGTGTGCAGTGGCCTGTCGTGCACCACGCTCGTCCAGGGCTCGTACGACTCGATCGCCACCCGGCGCAAGAACAACGCGATGGACGTGGCGGCCAAGCAGAGCTCCTCGTTCTTCAACAAGAAGCTGCTCATCGACGCCACGGTGGGCTGGCACCGCCAGGACGAGTCCACGCTGCCCTCGGATGGCTCGGGGCTGAACTCGGGCGAGGGGCTCTCCGCGCAGTCCCGCGTCTCGTGGCGGCGCACGCGCCAGCAGGGTGTCCCCAACGGCCGCCCCGTGCGCGACCTCCACAGCGTCGCCGAGTTCGAGGAGCTGCCGGATCCGTCCGTCTGTGACTCGCCCGCGGAGCTGCCCGCGCACCAGCGCGCCACGCGCTGCCCGGTGTCGTCGTACACCACGGGCGGGCCCAACACGATCAACATGCAGAAGCTGGACCGCTTCCAGGGCAAGGCGCTGGGCACCTACCTGTTCGAGGCGGCGGGCCACCACATCATCAAGGCCGGCTTCGATATCGAGTCGCTGAGCTTCTACAACAACCGCGCGCGCACCGGCGGCACCCCCTGGCAGGAGTGCACCAGCGGCGCCTGCTTCTTCACGCTCAACCAGTACGGTTACCTGGCGGGCCCGGATGACCCCGTCTTCCTGCCGAACAAGGAGGGCACCTCGCGCTCGCTGACGATGGGCGGCTTCCTTCAGGACAGCTGGTCGGTGATGGACAAGGTCACCGTCAACGTGGGCGTGCGCTACGACACGCAGACCATCTGGGGCCTGGATGATCAGGTGGGCCTGCACCTGCCCAACCAGTGGTCTCCCCGCCTTGGCGTCATCTACGATCCCACGCAGGCGGGGCGCTCGAAGCTGTACCTCAACGTCGCGCGCTTCTTCGAGAACGTGCCGCTGGACATGGCGGACCTCTCGTTCCCACAGCAGCAGCTGCTGTCGGCCACGTACAACACGCCGCCGTGCAAGCCCTACGAGCAGGAGAGCCTGGAGGGCGCCTGCACCCTGGACGAGAACCGTCAGGTCATCGGCAACCCGGAGAGCCCCAACCAGTTCTGGAATGCCGAGGGTGGCGATCCCGTGCCGGTGGACCCGAACATCAAGCCGCAGTCCATGGACGAGTTCGTCGTGGGCGGCGAGTACGAGCTGCTGCTGGGCCGCGTGGGCCTGTCGTTCACCCACCGCGTGCTCGACAACGTCATCGAGGACATGAGCCGGGATGACGGCACCACCTTCTTCCTGGGCAACCCGGGCAAGGGCTACTCGACGGACTTCCCCGAGGCGGTGCGCCGCTACAACGGGGTGAACCTCTACTACAACAAGGCGTTCTCCAACGGGTGGCTGGCCCAGGCCAGCTACACCTGGTCGCGGCTGGTGGGCAACTACTCGGGCCTGTTCCGCGCGGACACCGGCCAGCTGTCGCCCAACCTGACGCGCGACTTCGATCTGCTGTCGCTGACCGCCAACCGGTACGGCCTGCTGCCGGGAGATCGCACCCACAGCCTCAAGTTCTTCGGGGCCAGGGAGCTCAAGCTCACCTCGGGCACCAGCCTCACCCTGGGGGGGGGGTACCGTGGGCGCTCGGGCTCGCCGTTCAACTACCTGGGTGCCCACCCGCGGCGCAGCGGCGCGGAGACCTTCATCCTGCCGCGCGGCAGCGCTGGACGGTTGCCGTGGGTGCACAACATCGACACCAACCTGAACCTCAACCAGAAGCTCACGGGCAACTACACGCTGAGCCTCTCGCTGTCGGTGTTCAACCTCTTCAACTTCCAGCAGTACACCTCGGTGGACCAGAACTTCACGTTGACCCGCGTCTCGCCCGTGGAGGATCGCTCGGCCTCCGCGAAGGATCTGGAGGCCTGCCGGGGGCTGTCGCCGGGGCAGACGTGCAACAAGGTCTTCCTGGCGGGAACCACCACGCCGCTGCCCGCCGAGGAGATCAACCCCAACTTCAAGCGGCCCAACGCCTACCAGGCTCCGAGGAGCATTCGCCTCGGGGCGAAGCTCAGCTTCTAGCCTGCTTGCCGGAGAACACCTTCCATGAAGCTAAGACTGATGGCATTGAGCGCGAGCGTGACGACCGCGGCCGTCACGCTCGGTGCGTGCAACACGCAGGCGCCCGAGGCGCGCTGCACCGTGGCCCGGGCCGTCTCGGACGGCTCCATTGGCTCGTTCGCGGCCACCTACACCCTGAAAGAGGGGCAGGACGCCACCCAGGCCTGCGCGCAGCTGAAGCCCGAGCAGGTGGGCATGCAGAAGTTCTTCAGCGAGGACGAGAACGCCCGGGACACTATCGGCGTTCGCAGCCGGCGCATGGGGCAGCTGCCCACGCAATTGAAGCTGCGCGCGGATCCGGCGCCCGTGCATGAGCCCTCGTCGGTGGGCGAGATCGTCACGGAGTTCCCCGGCGCGGACAACTTCTGCGACGTGCCCACGCTCACGCCCGCCCGGCTGGAGGCACCCGCGCTGCCCGCGGGCCCGTCTGGTGGGCCACCTGCGCAGGCCGCGCAGAGCATCACCTACGAGTGGTCCAACCTGCGCGTCTACAACACGCCGGAGATCCCCGGCACGCAGTTCGTCGCGGAGCTGCGCTACACGGAGAACGGCTGCACCGCCGACTACAGCGTCAAGGGCATCTGGCCCGTGGTGAGCTGCGCCACGGCCGGTAAGCCGGACGAGACCAAGTGCGATCCCTATCCGGATCCCGAGGCGGGCCGGCTGCGTGGCTCGGGCATCAACCCGCTCTTCCCCGTGAAGTGCGACCCGGTGGCGCTCATCTGCGTGCTGACGGGTGAGGTGCCCTCGGACCGGAAGCCCTGAGAGAGCAGGGCAGGGCAGACGCTCAGGGCTCGTACCTGGGCGTCTCGATCTTCACCGAGAAGCGGTCGGGCTTCTGAGCCTTCTTCGGCCCGCGCTCGGGCGTGCGCGCGAAGTAGGGCTCGATCTTCACCCGCATGTTGAAGACCCACTTGTTCTTCTCGGGCTCGGTCCGCACCGTGCCGAAGTTCATCGCCGCGTCCGGGTTGCTCATGGCCGCCCATCCTACGGAGGGCGAGCCGGAGACGGCATTCCCCTCAAGGGGTATTGCCGCTATGCGGTGGCCGCTTCCTTGATCATGTCGAGCAGCGCCTTCTCCGAGCAGTGCAGCCCGGGGCCCTCGTGCTGGGTCAGCTCGTCCACGGACTCGAAGTATTTCCCCACCACCTTGCCCTGCTCGAACATGGCGAGCACCGAGGGGTAGATATAGGACGAGCGCGCCACCGCGGGCGTGTTGCCCAGGTGCTCGGCGGCCTCGCGCACCGCGGCCACCATCGTCTTCTTCGCCGCCTTGAGCCCGCCCTGGGCCGCGGCCTGCTTCACCCGCTGCCGCGCCTTGGCCAGCGCGCACGCGCAGATCAGCGTGCCCGCCCAGGTGCGGAAGTCCTTGGCGCTGTACTGCGCCCCCATCACCTCGCGGATGTACTCGTTGATGTGGCGGCGCCGCACGTCCACCACGAAGCCGTCATCCAGCACGAACTTGAAGACGTCGCGCCCGGGCACCTTGAGCAGCTGCCGCACGATGCCCGCCACCCGCCGATCCTTCAGCTCGCGGTGTTGCTGCTGCCCGCTCTTGCCCGGGAAGTCGAAGTACACCGTGTCGCCCTTCACCTTCACGTGCTTGGCGCGCAGCGTGGCCAGCCCGAAGCTGCCATTCTCCTCGGCGTACACCTGGCTGCCGGGCCGGATGAAGCACGTGCCCAGAATGCGCAGCATGCACGCCAGCACCTTGTCCCGCCCCAGCCCCGGCCGCCGCATGTCCTGGCTCACCCGGTGCCGGATCTTCGGCAGCGCCCGTGCGAAGCCCTCGATGCGCCGGTACTTCTCCTGCTGCTGCTTGCGGCAGAACGCCTCGCTGTAGCGGTACTGCCACCGCCCCGCGCCGTCCTTGCCCACCGCCTGCAGCTTCGAGCCCGGCGAGGCCGCCACCGCCACGTCCGTCCAGGCAGGCGGAAGCTTCAGCGCCTGAATACGCTCGCACTCCTGCCTGGAGACCGGGCGCCCGTCTGTACGCAGGTACCGGAAGCCCCGCTTGGGGCTGCCCACCCGTCGAATCCCCGTGCTCCGAAGGCGCTCGATGTGCGTCATGGTCCCTGGATAGCTGTGCAGCCTGCTCCCCTGCTGCAAAGCGCTACAGGCCGGTGGCAGGCAGAGCAGGCAGGCAGAACCCCCAGGGCGGCTTTCCTGGATTGGGGGACCCTGATCTAGACTTCCGCGCAACTCCTGCCGTGGGACCGATGACCACCTTCCTACAGTCGATCCTGGCGTTCCCCACCGTCTTCTTCACCATCCTGCTGGGGGTGACGATGACGTATTGGCTGTGCGTCATCCTGGGCGCCGTCGGGGTGGACATCTTCGATGGCGACGTAGCCGCGGGGGCCAAGGCCGCCGACGGCGCGATAGAGGGGGCCGCCAAGGCCGCCGGTGGCATCTTCGAAGGTGGCGCCAAGGCCGCCGGTGGCATCCTCGAAGGTGGCGTGAAGGGCGCGGCCGATGCCCTCACGGGCAGCGCCAAGGCGGGTGGGGGGCTCGAAGGGGCCGCCAAGGCCGCCACCGGCCATGATCTGGACGCGGACGGCGGAGGCCTCTCCGAGACGCTGGGCCTGGCCGGCATCCCGATCACCATCTCCGGCAGCTTCATCATCTTCGGCTCCTGGCTGGTGTCGCTCATGAGCCGCGACACCGTCTTCGGGCTGCTCGGGTCCGTGCTGCCCGGCGTCGTGCTCAGCGGCGGGTTGATGCTGCTGAGCTTCGTGGTGGGCGTCATGCTGGCGTCGCTGGCGGTGCGTCCGCTGCGGCCGATCTTCATCGCCAAGAAGGCCCCGGGCCGTGACTCGCTGATGGGCCGCGTGTGCACCATCAACAGCGGCAACGTCACCCATGTCTTTGGCCACGCGACCTTCGAGGACGGTGGCGCGGGGCTGATCCTCAACGTCTACTGCGCCAAGCAGAACGGGCTCAAGCGCGGCGATCAGGCGCTCATCCTTGGGTACGATCCCGCGCGTGACGTCTACGAGGTGGAGCCGGTCGACTGGCTGCTGCCCGAGGAAGTAGCCCAGATTCAGGACCCTCGTCAGGGCGCTGTGATCGCCGCCCGAGCAAGGGACCGCTCTCACTAGGACTCGTTACGCCCGGGGGCTGTTTGCGGGGGGCTCCAGGCGCGTACTAAAAACCCGCCGGTTCATACTCAGTCAGAAGGAACGCAATGGATCTCCCTACCGTAGCCGGAGCCGTGGGCGTCGGCAGCATTCTGCTGTTCGGCACCCTCATCATCGTCGCCAGGTTCTACCGCCAGGTGGACCAGGGCAAGGTGCTGATCATCAACACGCTCAAGAGCGAGCCCACCGTCACCTTCACCGGCGCCGTGGTCATCCCCATCATCCACCGCGCCGAGGTGATGGACATCTCGCTGAAGACCGTCGAGATCGACCGCCGCGGCAAGGAAGGCCTCATCTGCAAGGACAACATCCGCGCGGACATCAAGGTCACCTTCTTCGTGCGCATCAACAAGACGCGTGAGGACGTGCTCAAGGTGGCCTCGGCCATCGGCTGCGTGCGCGCCAGCGATCAGACGACCCTGGAGAACCTCTTCGAGGCCAAGTTCTCCGAGGCCCTCAAGACGGTGGGTAAGAAGTTCAACTTCGAGGATCTGTACACCCAGCGCGACGAGATCAAGGACGAGGTGGTCCGCGTCATCGGGCGGGACTTGAACGGCTACATGCTCGAGGACTGCGCCATCGACTTCCTGGAGCAGACCCCGGTCGAGATGCTGGACAAGGACAACATCCTCGACGCGCACGGCATCCGGAAGATCACCGAGCTGACCACGGTGCAGAACGTCAGCACCAACGAGTTCAAGCAGAACGAGCGCATGGCCATCACCAAGCGCAACGTCGAGTCGGACGAGGCCATCTTCGCCCTCGAGCGTCAGCGCGCCGAGGCGGCCGCCAAGCAGAAGCGCGAGATCGAGAGCATCCAGGCCCGCGAGACGGCCGAGGCCGAGCGCGTGAAGAGCGAGGAGCACGCCAAGTCGGAGCTGGCGCGCATCAAGGCCGAGGAGGAGATCTCCATCAACGAGCAGAACAAGTCCCGCCAGATCGAGGTGGCGCAGAAGAACCGCGAGCGCGTGGTGGGCGTGGAGACCGAGCGCGTGGAGAAGGACCGTGCCCTGGAGGCCATCAACCGCGAGCGCGAGACGGAGCTGATGCGCATCGCCAAGGAGAAGGCGCTCGAGGTGGAGAAGAAGGCCATCGCGGACGTGCTGCGCGCCCGTATCGCCGTGGACAAGACGGTGGCCGAGGAGGAGGAGCGCATCAAGGACCTGCGCGTGAAGGCCGAGGCCACCCGCCGCAAGGACGCGCTGCTCATCGGCGCCGAGGCCCAGGCGCAGGAGAAGCTGGTCAAGGACATCAAGGCCGCCGAGGCCAGCACCGAGGTGGCCAAGTACGCCGCCAAGGAGAAGCTGACCCTGGCCGAGGCCGACCTGGAGGCCGCGGACAAGACGGCCAAGGCGAAGATGCGCCTTTCCGAGGGTGTGCAGGCCGAGACGGCCGCCCCGGGCCTGGCCAACGTGCGCGTGCGCGAGGCGGACGCGGTGGCCGCCGAGAAGCAGGGCATGGCGCAGGTGCGCGTGAAGGAGGCCGAGGCCGACGTCATCCGCAAGCAGGGCCAGGCGCAGGCGGAAGTGATTCGCGAGCGTCTGCTGGCCGAGGCCGCGGGTGAGCAGGAGAAGGGCCTGGCCAGGGCGCGCATTCAGGAGGCCGAGGCGGGTGCCACGCAGAAGAAGCTGCTGGCCGAGGCCTCTGGCGATCAGGAGAAGGGCCTGGCGCACGCCCGCGTCCTCGAGGCCGAGGCGCAGGCGATCCAGAAGCGCGGCGAGGCCGAGGCCGTGTCGGTTCGCGAGAAGATGCTGGCCGAGGCCACTGGTACTCAGGAGAAGCTGATGGCCGAGGCCCGGGGCCTGGCCGAGAAGGCCGCCTCCATGAAGGCGCTGGACGGCGTGGGCCGCGAGCACGAGGAGTTCCGCCTGCGGCTGGCCAAGGAGCGCGATGTGGAGCTCGAGGCCATCCGCGTGCGCAAGGACATGGCCGAGTCCCAGGCCAAGGTGCTCGCCGAGGCCTTCAGCCACGCGAAGTTCCAGATCGTCGGCGGCGACGGCGCCTTCTTCGAGCGCTTCGTCAAGGCGGTGTCCATCGGCACCTCGGTGGACGGCGCGCTGGAGCACGGTGATGCGCTGCGCACGGTGGCCTCCGGCTACCTCTCCGGCGAGAAGGACCTGCCGGCGGACCTCAAGGAGATCCTCTCCAAGCCGGGTCTGACCAACGACGCGCAGAACCTGGCGGTGGCCGCGCTGCTGCACCGCATGGTGACCAGCGCTCCGGCTCCGGTCGCCGCGCAGCCTGGCCCGGTGGTCGAGGGCAGCTCGCGTCCGGCCGCTCCCGGCAAGTCCGCGGAGTAAGCCGTCGCCACGCAGTGAGGCAGTGACATGCGCAACCCTCGCCCCCACACCCCCTCTCCCCTTGGGAGAGGGCAGGGGGTGAGGGGGTGTGCTTCTTTCGCTTTGAATCCCGTTTCATTCCGGTGAATCACCATGGCAACTGACGGCGCGAAGCCCCAGGGCAGCGCACCCAAGGGCGAGACGACGCTGGAGGGCGGCAGCTACGAGGTCATCCGCACCCGCCTGCTGAACCAGGCGGAGCAGCTGGGGACCCTGGCGGTCGATCTCAACACGCGCCGCAAGAAGCTCTTCGGCGGCACGGAGCTGACCGTCATCGGAAACGAGCGGGTCCGCACCGAGAACAACTGCGTGCCGCGCGACATCGTCAGCGTCGGCAAGTACCTGCTCTTCGGCTACAACGTCTTCCTCGGTCTGAAGAAAGAGACGGTCGTCGCGGACGTCTTCTCGCTGCACAAGTTCGAGAAGACCGACGAGGGCTTCGACTTCTCGGCCGTGCCGTCCACGGAGGCGGGCGGCTTCCTGGCCGATCCGCGCTTCGTCAAGGACTTCGGCGAGCTGTACAAGTACTACAAGGACGCGAGGCTCCAGCAGCTTCGCCGCACCGAGTCCCGCCTGCTGGCCGTGTTCCAGACGGGCCAGACGCTGCGCGACGTGAAGGTGTTCCGCTTCAGCATCGACACCGAAGGCCGCGCCACCTACATCGACAATCAGGGCGAGCGCGATCACGTCTTCCCGCCGTCGCATGACTTCGAGTGGACGGTGGCCACGCGCGAGAACTACGTGTTGGGCACCCACCCGCACGTCAACGTGCTGGACCAGGTCTTCGTCGAGACGGTGAAGGGCGACCTCACCATCAAGGTGGAGAACAACAGCAGCACGGGCCTGGGCATCTACAGCGAGCCGGTGGAGGACGCGGACCAGTCGCTGGATGACGCCGAGTTCGCCTACACCAAGGTGGGCGGCCTCATCCTGCTGCGCGTGCTGCCGTTCCGCGAGAAGGCCTACCGCTACCTGGTCTTCAACACGCGCACCCAGCACGTGGTGCGCATCGACACCATTGGCCAGGCGTGCGTCCGGCTGCCCGAGGATCAAGGCATCATCTTCCCCGGCGGCTTCTACCTCCAGACGGGCGACTACAAGGTCTTCGAGGGCACCTCCGAGGGGATGGAATTCAAGAAGTCCGTCCGCTCTCCCAACGGAGAGGACGTCCTCTACATCTTCTACCGCCGCGACGAGGGCAGCTACGTCCTCTTCCCGTACAACCTGGTGCGCAAGGAGGTGCAGAACCCGCTGCTGGCCCACGGCTTCAGCATCTTCGGGGATGGGCGGCTGGTGGTGTTCCGCGCCGCCTCGAAGGAGCCCACCCGCGTGCACCCCATGCAGGTGTGGCAGACGCCGTTCGTCTCCGCCGAGCACGCCGCCGCCATGCCTCCGGCCCCCGGCTACCTGGGCAAGGTGGGCAACGCGGAGCTGGTGCGCGGCATCTCCGAGGCGCTCTCGCTCCAGCGCCTGGCCAAGACGGACAAGCCCACCCGGCGCTCCTACGAGGATCTGATCTCCGGTGTGACGCGCTCGATTGACGCGTTCTACTGGCTGAACCACGCCGAGGTGGGGCTCCAGGCGCCCATGGAGTCGCTGCGCCGCACCGCCGAGCTCATCATCGATGAGTTCGAGAAGGTGCAGGCGCTGCAGAAGCGCGCCGTCGAGGCGATCACCGAGGCGGACGCCAAGCAGGCGAAGCTGATTCTTCAGGTGCGGCCCGAGGAGCTCTCCAACGCCGAGGCCTACATGCAGGCGCTCACCGAGCTGCGTCAGCAGCGGGGGCACCTCATCTCCCTGAAGGAGATCCGCTACATCGATCTGGCGCGCGTCGAGGCGCTGGAGAAGCAGGCCATCGAGGAGACGGACCGCGTCAGCACCGGCTGCGTGGAGTTCTTCCAGAAGGGCGAGGCGCTGGCCCCGGTGGCCGAGCGGCTGGACGTCCTGCTGGCCAAGCTGGAGCCGGTGCAGACGACGATGGAGCTCGCGCCGCTGGGCGAGGACATCGAGAAGGTGGGCAAGGGCCTGGAGGTGCTGGGCGAGGTGGTGGGCAGCCTGCAGGTGGGCGACCCGCTGGCGCGCGCGAAGATCCTCGAGGGCATCTCCGAGCTGTTCTCCCGGCTCAACCGCGTGCGCGCGGGGCTGCAGAGCAAGCGCAAGGAGCTGGTGGGCCGCGAGAAGCGCGCGGAGTTCGGCGCCCAGTTCAAGCTGCTGGGGCAGAACATCGAGAGTGCGCTCTCGGTGGCCGACTCGCCCGAGAAGTGCGACGAGGGCATGAGCCGCCTCACCGTCCAGCTCGAGGAGCTGGAGGGCCGCTTCGGTGAGTTCGACGAGTTCCTGGAGCCCATCACTCAGAAGCGCGAGGAGCTGCTCGAGGCCTTCGGCGCCAAGAAGCAGGCCCTGGTGGACGAGCGGCAGCGCCGCGCGCAGAACCTGTTCACCGCCGCCGAGCGCATCCTGGTGGGCGTGCAGCGCCGGGCCAAGTCCTTCAAGTCCGACGATGAGCTGAACACCTACTTCGCCTCGGACTCGATGCTGCAGAAGCTGCGGCAGCTGGCCGAGCAGCTCATGGAGCTGCAGGACAGCGTGCGCGCGGACGAGGTGCTCTCGCGCGTGAAGACGGCGCGCCAGGACGCGCTCCGCGCGCTGCGCGATCGCCAGGATCTCTTCGAGGACGGCCAGGCCGTCATCAAGTTTGGCAAGTACCGCTTCAACGTGAACACCCAGCCGCTCGAGCTGACGCTGGTGCCACGTGAGGGCGCGCTGTTCCTGCAGCTGTCCGGCACCGACTACGCCGTGAAGCTCGAGGATCCGGCGCTCGAGCAGTACAGGCCGCTGTGGGAGCAGCACCTGGTGTCCGAGACGCGCGAGGTGTACCGCGCCGAGTACCTGGCCGCCTGCATCCTCGCGGACGCGGAGGAGGGCAGGGGCTCCGTCAGCCTGACGGCGCTGCACGAGGCCGTCACCTCGGGCACGCTGCTGGAGAAGGTGCGCGCCTACGCTTCCGAGAAGTTCGACGAGGGCTACGAGCGCGGCATCCATGACTCGGACGCCGCCGCCCTGCTCGAGAAGCTGCTGACGTTGCACCAGGGCGCGGGCCTGCTGCGCTTTGCTCCCACGCCGCGCGCGCTGGCGGCTTTCTACTGGGCCTTCGATCAGGACGAGGCGGGCCGCGCCATCCTCTCGCGCAGGGCGCGGAGCCTGGCGCGCCTGCGCACCATCTTCTCCAGCTCCTCGGAGCTGATGACGCTGGGAGACGAGCTGGGCGAGCGCGTGAGCGCCTTCCTCGCCTCGAACAAGATCGAGCACTCGCCCGCGGAGGCGCGCCAGGCCGGCCGCTACCTCGTGGAGGAGCTGGGCCTGGCGGAGCGCCCCCGCTTCACCACCAGCGGCGAGGCGGCGCGCCTGAAGGACGCGTTCATCGGCCAGCTGGAGCGCCAGGGCAACCGCTCGGCCTTCGAGGACGATCTGCGCGGGCTGGAGAAGAACCTCCCCGAGCGCCTGCGCATCGCCCGGGCGTGGCTGGAGGGCTACCTGGCCCAGCGCGAGGGCGGCCCTGGCGACGCGGCGTACGTGGCCCTGGAGGCCACCGTGCTGCTGCTCACCGAGCGCAAGCTGGATCGCACCGAGGCCGGCGCGCTCACCTCGCTGGAGGTGACGGGCCTGCTGGGCAACCACCCGCGCGTCATCGACCGGAAGATGACGGTCCGGCTGGACGAGTTCCTGGCCCGGCTGGGCGAGTTCCGGCAGCTGCGCGTGCCCGCGTACCACGCCTACCGCGCGCTGCTGCGTGACTTGCTGGACCGCGAGCGCCGCAAGCTGCGCCTGGAGGAGCTGAGCCCCAAGGTGCTCTCGTCCTTCGTGCGCAACCGGCTCATCGACGAGGTGTACCTGCCGCTCATCGGCGCCAACCTGGCCAAGCAGCTGGGCGCCGCCGGTGAGAACAAGCGCACCGATCGCATGGGCATGCTGCTGCTCATGTCGCCGCCCGGCTACGGCAAGACGACGCTCATGGAGTACGTGGCGAGCCGGTTGGGGCTGACCTTCGTCAAGGTCAACGGCCCGGCGCTGGGCCACTCGGTGAAGTCGCTGGATCCGGCCGAGGCGCCCAACGCCACCGCCCGGCAGGAGGTGGAGCGCATCAACCTGTCCTTCGAGATGGGTAACAACGTGATGCTCTACCTGGACGACATCCAGCACACGGATCCGGAGCTGCTCCAGAAGTTCATCTCGCTGTGCGACGGCCAGCGCCGCATCGAGGGCGTGTGGAACGGCAAGACGCGCACGTATGACTTGCGAGGCAAGAAGTTCTGCGTGGTGATGGCGGGCAACCCGTACACCGAGACGGGCGAGCGCTTCCGCATCCCGGACATGCTCGCCAACCGCGCTGACACGTACAACCTGGGTGACATCCTGGACGGCAAGGAGCACCTGTTCGCGCTCAGCTACATCGAGAACGCGCTCACGTCGAACACGGTGCTGGCGCCGCTGGCCACGCGCGAGCCGGGCGACATCCACAAGTTCCTCCGGATGGCGCAGGGCGAGGACGTGAACACCGGTGAGCTGTCGTACGGCTACGCGGCGGCGGAGATCCAGGAGATCACCGCGGTGATGCAGCGGCTGTTCAGCGTGCAGAAGGTGCTGCTGAAGGTGAACATGCAGTACATCGCCTCGGCGGCGCAGGACGAGCGCTTCCGCACCGAGCCTCCGTTCAAGCTCCAGGGCAGCTACCGCAACATGGGCAAGCTCACCGAGAAGGTCGTCGCGGCGATGACCGACGAGGAGCTGGAGCGGCTCATCGACGATCACTACCAGGGCGAGTCCCAGACGCTCACCACCGCGGCGGAGCAGAACCTGCTCAAGCTGCAGGAGCTGCGCGGCCGGCTCACCCCCGAGAAGGCCAAGCGCTGGGAGGAGATCAAGCAGGGCTTCGCCCGCGTCAAGCGCATGGGCGGCAAGGAGGACGATCCGGTCGCCCGCGTCACCGGCCAGCTCAGCGCCATCGAGGAGCAGCTCAGCGCGGTGAGCCAGGCGGTGAGCCAGGCCGCCGAGACGGTGCGCCAGGGCCAGCAGGACAAGAAGCCCGGCGCGGACCCGGTGGCCGCCGTCACCCCCCGCCTGGAGGCGCTGCGCGAGGCGGTGCTCGAGGTGGCCCGGGTGGCGCGCGAGGTGAAGGCCACTCCGCCGCCCGCGCCCGTGGTGAACGTGCCGGCCGGCCCGGATCTCACCCCGTACCTCCAGCACCTGGCCAAGGTGCTCAAGGCCCTGGCCGAGCGCTCACTCCAGCCGGCTCCCGCGGTCGCCGCGCCCGCGGCGGACATGGCGCCGTACATGGAGCAGCTCACCAAGGCCGTGGCCGCCATGGCCGACCGGCCCGTCCAGCTGGCGCCCGCGCTGGCCCGGTCCGCCTCGGGCGGAGTGCCTCCGGTGGATCTGCCCCGGCAGATCGCCCTCATTCAGGATGCCCTGGAGCCGCTGGAGCGCGCCGCCAAGCGCAGCCTGCAGACGGGAGGCGACAACCTCAGTGCCATGCAGGTGTGGCAGGCCATCGATCAGGCGTTGGATCTGGTCAAGGCGCTCACGCAGGCGCGCTGAGCTCCGGGCGGGTACGCAGGTGGCTGACGGCGCTCAAGCGGCGTCGGCCACCTCGTCCATGCACTCGTCGATCTGCGCCTGGATCTGCGCGATGACGCGGATGCACAGCAGCGCGCCCAGGGTGAAGAGCACTCCGGTCACCAGCCCGGCAAGCATGGCCGAGGTGAGCTGCAGCGGATCCGAGGAGAGGCTCCAGAACACGCGCGCCTTCACCAACCAGGCGATGCCGCCCAGCACCCACGCCGTCCACCACGCGGACACCGCCGCGAGGCCCCGGCGCGGGCCACCCAGGCTCAGCCACAGGTCGCGCACCACCAGGTAGGGATCGTACAGGTTGGCCAGGGGAATGAACCACCAGGCCACCGCCCACGCGGGCGTCGTCCCCGGCTCCAGCCCCAACAGCTTCGCGGTCTTCACCGCCAGGTGCAGCCACCGCAGGAAGAGCAGCCCGGACACCCCCGTGGCCACCATCACCGGCACGTCCAGCACGGGGCTGAGCCGGTAGTACAGGCTGGCATCCGCGAAGGCCGCCACGCCTTCCTGGAGCCGGAAGCTCAGCCAGCCGTTGAGCACCACTCCGGCCAGCGCGCCCAGGGCCCCCAGCGCCAGGGTCCACCGGGCCCACCGGGCCCAGCGCGCCAGCGAGGGCAGCTCGCGCAGCCGCCGGTACTCGCACGCCGCGCAGAAGTCGCCCCACGTCTCGCACCGCGCGCACACGAAGCGGCCACACCGGGAGCAGGTGCCCACCGGCTTGAAGCCAGGGTGCTCCTGGCAGGTCACTTCGGGTACGGCGGTGGTGGCAGCGGCGGAGGGCATCAGCGGTTCAGGCGATTATCGCCCAATCTGACACCCCCGGCACCCCGGGAGGTTCAGTCCACGATGCCCGAGCCGTAATCAATCCCCAGCACGTGCCGCCAGGCCTCCAGCTTGTCCAGATCGCTCAGCACCAGGTGGTCTCCGGTGAACTTACCCCGGAACGGAGAGAGCACTCCGCCCAGCCGGTCCCTCAGGCCATCTCCCTTCAGGATGCCACCCCGCGAGTAGAAGTTCTGGCTCATGGAGATGCCCGGACGGGCGAACTCGTCCCCGAGCCGCATCAGCAGGGCGTTCTCGCCGCCGCGCATGGTGTTCTGCCGCACCACCAGCCCGTGCACCACCCCGTCATCGGCCGCCAGCATCAGCCCGAAGCTGGCCGTGTTCTCCACGATGTTGTCCATCACCTGAACGTTCCTGCCGGACTCCACGCGGATGCCCTGGCCGTTGCCCGCGGGCACGTTGCGGATGTCCTGGATGGTGTTGCCCAGGATCTTCACGTTCACCGGAGGTGCCCCATGGCCGGCCACCACCGACACGCCACGGCCCGCCTTGGAGATGAGGTTCTCCTGCACCGTCACGTTGCGCGCCGAGTCGTGGATGATCACGCCCTCGGCCGCCGAAGTGCCACGCGGGCGCACCGCCGAGTTGGGGAAGCCGAACATCTCGTTGTTGCGGATGGTGACGCGATCACACAGCTTGATGTCCACCCCGTTCTCACCCTCGTAGGACATCTTGTTGCCCTCGATGAGCACGTCCATGGCGGGCTGACCGCCGTGGGCCTGGCACTGCACCGAGTCACCCGAGTTGTGGTGGATGTCGTTGTTGCGGATGGTGATGTTGCGCGAGGGCCCCGTCACCAGCACGCCGTGCGAGTCATCGTTGGGCTTGATGAAGTGGTGGATGTGGTTGTCTTCGATCGTGACGTGCGATGCGCCCGCCACGAGCACGCCCGCGCCAGCGGCGCCCGAGCGCAGCTCGCTGTTGGCCAGGCGCGCGCGGTTGGCGCCGCGCTCGAACACCACGGCGCTCATCCGGGCGCCGCCCAGATCGATGCGCAGGTTCTCGATGTTGTAGTTGCCCCGTACGAGCATGACCGCGCTGCGCTGCGTGTCCTCCTCCGGAATGATCGTGGGCATGGGCGAGCCCTCGCCGCGCAGGGTGATGGCCTCGGCCGAGGCCCCATGCGACTCGAGGAAGAGCTGCTCCGAGTACGTGCCAGGCAGCACCTTGATGATGTCACCCGGCTCGGCCCTCTCCAGCGCCTTGCTGATCGTTCTCAGCGGCGAGTCCAGCGTCCCTCTTCCTGAGTGAGAGCCCCGGGGGCTCACGTACCAGCTCTG
Source organism: Myxococcaceae bacterium (assembly GCA_035296065.1). Classification (GTDB taxonomy): domain Bacteria; phylum Myxococcota; class Myxococcia; order Myxococcales; family Myxococcaceae; genus DATHBR01. Next base: position 22,529 of record DATHBR010000031.1, read on the forward strand.
CCCCGTACCCTCCGGTGCCCCCGACGAGGGCTGCTTCGTCCCCGGAGCCGCGGGAGCCGGCTTTGCATCCTTGGACAGCGGTGGTGCCTGCACCTCCATGGGAGGCGCGAACTCGTTGATGACCAACTCTTGCTCACAGGCCGTCATGAGCAGGCAGGTAAGCAAGCCGCACGCACCACCGAGACTTCTTGTATTGAGCGTTCCCCGCATCCAGACCCCTCCCACCGGGTTGTCCCATTCTCTTAGGCGCGCAGAAACTCGGCATGAGGGCTGCGGGCGACAAGGGGACAATTTCCGCACAGGGTGAAGTGACGGGCTACACGGGACACTCGTCACTTACCCGGGGTCTTTTGTCCTGCCTCTACCGCCCAAGAGTGCACATGCCCTTGGGCGGAGGGGAGGGGGGAGGCTGGGCTCAGGGCTTCTCGAAAGAGTCCACCGCCTGACGGCCCACGGAGGGATCGTCGGTGAAGAACCCATCGAGGCCGGCCTCCAGGTACTTCTGAATCTCGGTGACTGAGCCGGAGGTGTGGCGCGTGCTGGGCTCACCCGCCGTCTTGAGCGGCGCGGGCAGGAAGTTGTTCTCCGGGCGGAAGGTCCACGAGTGGACGATCAGGTTGTTCGCGTGGGCGAAGCCGATGACGGGGCTGGGCGTCTGGAAGGTGCCCGCGCTGTCCACATTGATGAGGTTCAGCTTGTAGGGCCCCACGCCGTCGGCGTACGTGGCGATCTCCTTGATGCTCGACTCGGTGAGCAGGTCGGCGTAGGTGCGGCTGTCACCGGCCACCACGAAGTCGTAGGGCTTCTTCTCCGCGGAGTCGATCAGCTGCACCAGCTTCCAGTTCTTCCGCGTGCCGCCGATCTTCTGGTTGAGCTCCTTGAGGTTGGCGGTCTCGAAGGACTGGATGAAGACGGTGGCCTTGCTCCTGGTGAAGTCGTTCGCGTTCAGGTCCGCGATCAGCCGGTCCTCCATGGCCAGCCCGATGTTCTGGAAGTAGGTCGGGTGCTTGGTCTCCGGGTAGATGTGGATCGTGCGGCCGGTGCTGTCGGACAGCTCCTTGGCCAGCGCGATCACCTCGGCGAGCGTGGGGACCTCGAACTGATCGTTGTACTGGACGTTGCCCGGGCGGAACTGCGGAATGCGCTCACGCGCGCGCAGCTCCTTGAGCTCGGCCAGGGTGAAGTCCTCGGTGAACCAGCCGGTGACCGCCACGCCGTCGATCGTCTTGGTCACCTTGCGGTCGGCGAACTTCGCGATCTCGGACACGTTGGTGGTGCCGGAGATCTCGTTCTCGTGACGGGCGACCAGCACGCCGTCCTTGGTGGGGACGAGATCCGGCTCGATGACGTCCGCGCCGTCCTCGACAGCCTTGCGGTAGGCGGCCAGCGTGTGCTCCGGGCGCAGCGCGCTGGCGCCGCGGTGACCAATCACCAGCGGCTTGGTGGAGTCGCTGCAGCCGGTGAGCACGAGGGCTCCTCCCGCGGTGATCGACAGCATCGAGGACAGGCTGACAAGGCGGGCAAAGGTGGAACGAAGCGAGCGGCGTGAAGAAGACAGAGGCAAGTGAGGCTCCTGAGGTGAGTGATGCGTGTCCCGACAGGCGGGACCCTGGCATCGGCAGGTGGCGGGACGGTGAACGATCTGGAAATAGAACGTCAAGGGCTAGGGGACCTGGTGCGCGGCGGAGGCTCCCATGAGCGCCTGGGCCTGGGTCACCAGCTTCACGAACTCGGTGCGCTCGGGCTGGCCCTCGGTGGCACCTTCCGCGAGCTTGCGCGCGGTGACCAGGCTCCAGCCCCGGGCCGAGGGGCTCTGGCGCAGGATGTCCGCCGAGGCGCCCACCGCCAGCGCGAAGCGGAAGTCCGTGGAGGCCGCCTCCAGCGAGGAGCGCAGCAACCCGCGCTCGAAGGCGAAGCTCTGCTCGGCCGCCTCGGTGCCGTTGGGCGCCTTGGCGCGGATGCGCACCGTGGCCAGCTGCTCCGGCTCGCCGGTCAGCTCCACCTCATAGAGCGCGGTGACGTTGTGGCCCGCGCCGATCTCTCCCGCGTCCACCTTGTCATTGCGGAAGTCCCGGTCCGCCACGTTCCGGTTCTCGTAGCCCACCAGCCGGTAGCGACGCACCGCGTCGGGGTTGAACTCGACCTGGATCTTCACATCCTTGGCGATCACCTCGAGGGTGCCGGTCAGCTGCGTCTCGAAGACCTTCTTCGCCTCCTGCCAGCCGTCCACATAGAAGCAGTTGCCGTTGCCCTTGTCGGCCAGCTTCTCCATCAGATCATCGCGGTAGTTGCCCATGCCGAAGCCGACGGTGGTCATCGTCACGCCCTCGGCCACGTACTTGCCGATGCTCTCGAGCATGGACTCGGCCGAGAGGTTGGGGCCGATGTTGGTGTCTCCATCGGTGAGGACGATGACGCGGGAGACCACGTTGCCGCCGGCCTTCTTCACCGCGTGGCGGTAGGCCATCTCCATGCCCGAGCCCATGGCGGTGCCGCCGCCGGACTGCAGCGAGTCGATGGCGGCGTGGATGCGCTCCTGGTCCGAGGCGGGAGTGGGCAGGAGCACCTCGCGGCTGCCGCCCGCGTAGGTGACGATGGCCACGGTGTCATTCTCATTGAGGTTCTTCACCGCGAGCTTCATCGCCTCCTTGGCCAGGGGCAGGCGATCCTGGGGCCGCATGGAGCCGCTGGTGTCCACCAGGAACACCAGGTGCGCGGGCTTGCGCTGCGAGCGTGAGAGGACCTTGCCCTGCACGCCCACGCGCAGGAAGTGGCGGCCCGGAGCGAACGGCGAGGGCGCGCCCTCCATGTGCACGGTGAAGGCGCCCTGCTGGGGCGGGGTGTAGCGGTACTTGAAGTAGTTGACGAACTCCTCGACGCGCACGGCGTCGGAGGGAGGCAGGTTGCCGTGGTTCAGGAAGCGGCGTGCCAGCGAGTACGAGGCGGTGTCCACGTCCACCGCGAAGGTGGAGAGCGCGTCCTCGCGCGCATCGGTGAAGGGGTTGGCCGCGTGCGCCTCGAAGGTGTTCCCGGACTCGGAGGTGCGCACCTCCTCATCCCTGGGGCCCAGGGCGTCCCGGCGATCAAAGGCGAATGTGCCCTGGGCCGCGCTGTCGCCGCGCTCGGAGTTCTGCGCAGGAGGAGGAGGAGGATTCATGAGCTTCGGCTTGGCGCGCCGCGGCTCTTCAGGAGGCGTGAGGCTCACCGGCGGGGGCGGGGCCATGGGCTCGGCCACGACTCCTCCCAGCGCGCCGCTTGCAGCCTCTGCCTCGGGGGCTGACGCCATCGCCGCCACCGGCGCGGGGCCCGCCATGCGCTGGGCTGGCACCGCTTCCGAGCGCGCGGAGGGCTCCATGGAGGCCTTCGACATGCACGAGGGCAGGAGGCTGAGGGTGAGGAAGGCGCTTCCCCAGAGAGTCAGGCGGTGCAGCTTGGGCGAGGACATATGGGCTCCGCGTTCGAAGGGACCAGGCCTGGAACGCGTGAGCCCGAAATCGGGTCTAAAGGGTCCGCGGAATCTCAGGGAGCGCAGCCGAGGCCCGGCTCGGGAGCCTCCCGGTCCTGAAGCGCGAGCAGGCACCGCAGGGCCTCGGGATCCGCGCTGTCGGCCAGGTAGGTGCGGCGCCACAGCAGGGCGGCCACGCGGTTGGGCAGGCCAGGAGCGGGAGCCACGATGGCGCGGGGAACGTCATTGGCGCCGCGCCGCGCCTCCTTCTGGAGCTGTTCGAGCCTGGCCACTTCGTCCGGGCAGCCTTCGGGGCAGTTGTAGAGGAAGACGGCGTGGCCGTGCTCCAGGTTGTGCAGCCAGGAGCACGAGGGCTGCTCGGCGGTATAGACGCGGCAGGACAGGGTGGTGGCGCAGTGCGGCCCGGCGGACGGAGGGTTCATCCCGTTACCGCACGAGGTGCTCGCGCAGGAGGCGAGGTGAGGCGCCGAGGGCTCGGGTGCGAGCGTGAACTCGAAGCGCTCACAGCCCTGGGGCTCGGTGGAGTCACACGCCAGGATCAGCAGGAGAGGAAGGGCGGAGAAGAGTCGAAGCATGGCCGGCTCTCATACCTCACCCGGCTCAGCCTGGCGCCACGCCTCGGCGCTCCACCTCTTCGGTGCGCAGCCCGTGGAAGCCCAGCGTCTCGGCGAACATGAGGAAGTCCTGGGCGGACAGGCTGCCGCCAGTCGCGCGGGCATGGCCGTTGGCGAACTCTCCCTGCATGGGCGGCAGCCCCAGCCCCTTCAGGAAAGCGATGAGATCGGTGGACATGCGGCTGCGCATGGCGAAGTTCACGCGTCCAGGCAGGTAGCCCGTGTTGGCGGCGATGACGATGTGCTCGGGTAGCCGCTGGGCCCAGCGGACCGCCACCAGCGGGTGAATCTGGGCGCCGGAGCTGAACAGCAGCAGCGCCACGTTGCCGGCGAAGCGCGGAGGCGTCTTCGCGCAGCGGGTCACCTCGCGCTGAACCTCCATGCGGCAGTCGCGCAGCGCATCCACGCCGGAGACGCGCCCCTCGGAGATGTCGGAGGCATTCGCGGCGCGCATGAGCACCTCGAGCGCCAGCGGCGCGGCGAACTGGGAGGAGCGGCGCGCGGCGTTGAGCAGGGCCACCGCCTCCGTCACGGCCTTGCGGCCCGCGCGGCGCAGCGCGTCCTTGAGGTAGGGCAGGGAGGCCTCCGCCCCAAGGTCCGCCACGGTCCCCATGACGGCGAGCCACTCCAGCGGTCCGGGGATGACCATGGGCGACACGAGCGCGTAGGTCAGCAGGCTGGAGGGAGCGACGGGCTCGTGGCCGTAGCCGGAGAGGACCTGCGCGCCCTCGGGAAACTCGATGGCCTGGTGGTGGTCCACGATGAGCGTGGGCAGCTCCGGGAGGATGGGGCCAGGGCGGCTTCCCATGTCGAGCACCACCAACGCATCCGCTCCGACGCGGCGCAGGCGCTCCTGGAAGGCGGGCGAGTGGGCGTGCTCACCCTTGCCGGGCAGCCGGATGGTGGTGCGAGCCCCGAGGGACCGCAGCGCTCTCAACGTGAGCACTCCGGAGGACAGCCCATCCACATCCGTGTGGGGAGCGATGAGGACGTGCCGGTCCCGCTGCCGCTCCAGGAAGTTACGCGCATCGGCCAGTGTCTCGGCGGGCACGGGCCACTTCGGGTCTCCGGTCAGTCCCAGCAGCATGCGTTCAACTTGTAACGTCGACCGGGGATACGGGAGGAAAGGGGAGGGGCGCCTGGCTGTCCCTCGGGCAGGCGCGGATCGTCAGGCGCAACGATCTCGCTCCGGCACATCTCAATCAGCATGGAAGGTCTCTCCTCTTACCGTCTGGGCTACGTCGCCAACTGCCTCTCGCTGGAGCTGGGCGCCAGCCACACGGTCCGGCTCGCCGGTGCCACGCCGAGCCGCCTGTCGGAGCTCATCGAGCTGAACCTCGCCGAGCTGGAGCAGATCCTCCTCTTCAACGAGCAGCGCGGCATCGAGCTGTTCCGCATCGGCTCGTCGCTCGTTCCCTTCGCGTCCCACAAGGTGAACACGCTGCCGTGGTGGCGCACGTACGCCTCGACCTTCGATCGGCTGGGCCGCATCGCCCGGCGCTCGAATCAGCGGTTGTCACTGCACCCTTCGCCCGCCGGGGCCTCGCTGTCCTCCCGCCACCCGCACGTGCGCGAGGCCGCCCTGGCCGAGCTTCGCTACGGTGCCCGCGTCCTGGACCTGCTGGGCCAGGGCCCCGAGGCCCGCGTCGTCATTCACGTGGGAGGCGCCGCGCCCAGCCGTCCCGAGGCGCTGGAGAGCGCCCACCGCATGCTCGACGCGATGCCCGAGGAGCTGCGCAACCGCATCGTCATCGAGCACGATGACAAGGTGTGGAGCGCGCGCGAGGTGCTGCCCCTGGCCCGCGAGCACGGCGTGCCCTTCCTCGCCGACAACCTGCACAACGCCGTGCTGCCCTCGGACCCGGTGATGCCGCTGGACGAGCTGCTGCGCGAGTCCGCCGCCACCTGGCACGCGCTGGGCCTGCGCCCCAAATACCACCTGGCCAGCCAGAAGAAGGACGGCCGCCCCGGAGCCCACTCCGATCGCATCGCCCCGGCGGACTTCCGCGCCGTGCTCGCCGCGCTCGAGTCCCCCGCGGACCTCATGCTCGAGGCCAAGGACAAGGACCTGGCCCTTTTCGCACTGCGTCAGCAGGCGGCGCGGCGTTCGCGAGCCGTGGAGCAGGGCGCCGCCTCACTCTGAGTCCGCGAGTTTTCGAAGTGCCTTCGGTCAGCGGTTCCTTTAGGGTCCGCGCCCATGACCAAACCCCTCACTGTGTCGCCCATTCTCCGTGCGGCCTGTGCGGCAGTGCTGCTCTGCGCGCTGCCCGCGATGGCGCAGGCCACTCCTGCCCCCGCCACTTCCGCTCAGGCCAAGGCCACCCCCGAGGAGGCCAAGAAGTTCGCCGAGCGCGTCAACGCCGATCTCAAGCGTCTGTGGACGCGCCAGGCCACCGCCGAGTGGATCAAGTCCACGCACATCACCGACGACACCGAGCGCAACGCGGCCTGGGTGAACGAGGAAGTGCTGGCCTATATGAACCAGGCCATCAAGGAGTCGCGCCGCTTCGACGGGCTGAAGCTGGACCCGGACACCACGCGCTTCCTGCACCTGCTGCGCGTCAACTCCGCCATCGCCGCTCCCTCGGACGCGGCCAAGCGCTCGGAGCTGGCCACCACCGCCGCCAAGCTCGAGGGCCTCTACGGCAAGGGCAAGTACTGCAAGAAGGACAAGGCCGGTAAGGAGTCCTGCCGCGACCTGGGCCAGCTGTCCGACGTGATGGCCCAGAGCCGCAACTACGACGAGCTGCTGGACGCGTGGGTGGGCTGGCACTCCATCTCCCCGCCCATGCGCCCGCTGTACGAGCGCCTGGTGGCCGTGGGCAACGAGGGCTCCAAGGAGATTGGCTTCTCCAACCTGGGCAACCTCTGGAAGTCCGCCTACGACATGCCGCCCGAGGCCTTCGAAGCCGAGACGCAGCGGCTGTGGACCCAGGTCAAGCCGCTCTATGACGAGCTGCACTGCTACGTGCGCGCCCGCCTGGCCAAGAAGTACGGCGAGGCGAAGGTGCCCGCCGGCAAGCCCATTCCCGCGCACCTGCTGGGCAACATGTGGGCGCAGGAGTGGAACAACGTCTACCCGCTGATGGAGCCCTTCCCCGGCCAGGCCAACCTGGACGTGAGCGCCGCGCTCAAGGCGCAGAAGTACGATCCCAAGAAGATGGTGCGGCTGGGGGAGAAGTTCTTCACCTCCATGGGGCTCAAGCCGCTGCCGGACTCCTTCTGGGAGCGCTCGCAGTTCACCAAGCCTCAGGACCGTGACGTCGTCTGCCACGCCAGCGCGTGGGACGTGACGTTCGAGAACGATCTGCGCATCAAGATGTGCATCAAGCAGACCGAGGAGGATCTGATCACGATCCACCACGAGCTGGGGCACAACTACTACTTCACCTACTACTACACCAAGCCGGTGCTCTATCAGTCGGGCGCGCATGACGGCTTCCACGAGGCCGTGGGCGACGCGCTCACCCTGTCCATCACCCCGGGCTACCTGCAGCAGGTGGGGCTGCTGAAGAACGTTCCGAAGAACGAAAAGAACCTCATCAACCTGCAGATGAAGGACGCGCTGGAGAAGGTGGCCTTCCTGCCCTTCGGCCTGCTGATTGATCAGTGGCGCTGGGACGTGTTCGCCGGCAAGACGGCCGCGGCCGACTACAACAAGGCGTGGTGGGCGCTGCGCGAGAAGTACCAGGGCGTGGCCGCTCCGGTGACGCGCTCCGAGCAGGACTTCGACGCGGGCGCCAAGTACCACGTGCCGGCCAACGTGCCGTACACGCGCTACTTCCTGGCGCGCATCCTCCAGTTCCAGTTCCACAAGGCGCTGTGCGAGGCGGCCGGCTACAAGGGCCCGCTGCACGAGTGTTCCGTGTACGGCAACCAGGAGGCGGGCAAGCGTCTGCAGGCCATGCTGGAGCTGGGCGCCAGCAAGCCGTGGCCCGAGGCCCTGTTCGCCATGACGGGCCAGCGGCAGATGGATGCCACCCCACTCATTGAGTATTTCAGCCCGCTCCGTAGCTGGCTTCAGGAGCAGAACAAGGGCCAGAAGTGCGGCTGGTAGCTCTCACGTGTGGACACGGGTACTGGGGCGGCTTACATTCCTTGTGCTCTCGGGTTTTTCTCGTAGGGACCGGACGACGGCTTTTCGCGTCCGTGAAGCATCAAGGATGAAGAAATGGCTACTGGTACCGTGAAGTGGTTCAACGATGCGAAGGGCTTCGGGTTCATCACGCAGGACGGCGGTGGCGAGGACGTGTTCTGCCACCACACTGCCATCAACATGGACGGCTTCCGCACCCTGCAGGAGGGGCAGAAGGTCCAGTTTGAGGTGACCAAGGGTCCCAAGGGCCTGCAGGCCCAGAACGTGCGCGCGGCTTAACTCCCGCCTCGTTCATCGTTGCGCATGAGGGTCCGATCCGAGAGGGTCGGGCCCTCGTCGCTTTTCTGGAGGTCGCTCTTGCTCTCAGCCGTGCCCCGCGCTGCCTGCCTGCTGCCGTTGCTGACCCTGTTGAGCTGTGCCTCGACGCCCGCAGGAGATGCGTCCGCGCCATCCGCGTCCACCGCTCAGCCAGCGCCCGCTTCCCCGGAGGCCTCACCCATGACGTCGCCCGCGAGCCCGGCTGCTCCCACGCCCCAGAAGAAGCCAGACACGGCCGCGCTCAAGGCCGAGCTGGTGGGCAAGCACGGCGCCGAGCACCGGGCGCGCATCGAGCGCGGGGTGGAGCAGGTGGCCGCGCTGTGGCGCCCGGAGGACGGAGACCTGGCGGCCTTCGTGCGCGAGCAGTTCATCGCGGAGCCCAAGGCGCTGGACGCCACGTTCGCGCGGCTGGAGCGCACGTTCGAGCAGCTGGACGGGCACTTCAACGCGCTGAACCGCGAGGTGCGGTGGGCCACGGATCTGGACCTGGGGCCGCTGCTGCCGATGGATCCGCTGCTGTCCTCGTATGATCCGAGCGCCCACGTCACCGAGGATCTGTTCCAGTCGAAGGTGGGCTTCGTGGTGCTGCTGAACTTCCCGCTCACCACGCTGGCGGAGCGGGCGGCGCAGGCGAAGACGTACACGCGGCGCCAGTGGGCCGAGGCGCGGCTGGCGGGGCGCTTCAACCGGCGGGTGCCGGCCGAGGTGCAGCAGCAGGTGTCGCGGGTGGGCTCGGAGGCGGATCTCTACATCGCCGAGTACAACATCTGGATGCACCACCTGGTGAACGAGAAGGGCGAGCGGCTCTTCCCCCGGGACATGCGGCTCATCACCCACTGGAACCTGCGTGACGAGCTGAAGGCGAACTACGCGGACAAGGCGGCGGGGCAGGCCAAGCAGCGGATGATCATCCAGGTGATGGAGCGCATCGTCACGCAGACGATCCCCGCGGTGGTGATCAACAACCCGCGGGTGGACTGGAACCCGTTCACCAACGCCGTGACGGTGGCGCCGGCGAACACGGTGGAGGAGAAGGCTCCGGCGCGGCCCGCCGAGGCCAGCACCGCGCCCGAGCCGGACACGCGCTACCAGCGGCTGCTGGCGCACTACCACGCGGCGCGCCGGGTGGATCCGTACGTGCCGGTGGCGCCCACGCAGATCGCCCGCAGCTTCGAGCTTCAGCGCGAGCTGCCCGAGGAGCGGGTGAAGTCGCTGCTCACGCAGGTGCTCACCTCGCCGCTGGTGCCCCGGGTGGCCAGGCTGATCGAGCAGCGGCTGGGGCGCAAGCTGGAGCCGCAGGATCTGTGGTTCAACGGCTTCCGGCCGGGCGCGGGGCGCTCGACGGAGGAGCTCGACAAGCTGACGCGGCAGCGCTACCCGACGGCCGAGGCGTTCGCGAAGGACATCCCCCGGCTGCTGCAGGGGCTGGGCTTCACGAAGGAGCGGGCGGCGTACCTGGCCGAGCGCATCCGGGTGGACGCGTCACGCGGCGCGGGCCACGCGATGCAGGCGATGTACCGCGGGGACTTCCCGCGGCTGCGCACGCGCGTGGAGAAGGAGGGCATGAACTACAAGGGGTACAACATCGCGGTGCACGAGCTGGGGCACAACGTGGAGCAGGTGTTCTCGCTCTACAACGTGGACAGCACGCTGCTGCAGGGGGTGCCCAACAACGCCTTCACCGAGGCGCTGGCGTTCGTCTTCCAGGCCCGGGACATGGAGCTGCTGGGGCTGGGCAAGCCGGACGCGGCGGCCGAGCGCGAGCGGGTGCTCAACGACTTCTGGGCCACGTGGGAGATCGCCGGAGTGGCGCTGGTGGACATCGCGGTGTGGCACTGGATGTACGAGCACCCCGAGGCGACGCCGGAGCAGCTGCGCGAGGCGACGGTGGCGATCGCGAAGGAGCACTGGGACCGCTACTACGCGCCGGTGCTGGGGGGGAAGGGCACGCCGCTGCTGGGCATCTACAGCCACATGATCTCCTACCCCATGTACCTGCCGGACTATCCGCTCGGGCACCTGATCGCGTTCCAGATCGAGGAGCACCTGCACAAGAAGGGCCCCCTGGGCGCGGAGTTCGAGCGGATGTCCAGCTACGGCTCGGTGACGCCGGATCAGTGGATGCTGCACGCCACCGGCGCACCGGTGAGCGCGGAGCCGTTGCTCAGGGCCACGGAGGCCGCGCTCGGCAGGAAGTAAGGCCTACTTCTTGAAAGTGCTGCCGGGGATGTCCAGCAGCTCCACCTCGAACTCCAGCACGGCGTTCGGGGGGATCTTCGAGCCCGGAGGCCGATCCCCATAAGCCGTCTTGGGCGGGCACACGAGCTTCGCCTTGGCGCCCACCTTCATCTTCTGGACGCCCTGGGTCCAGCACGGGATGACGCCGTTGAGGGGGAACTCGGCGGGCTGGTTGCGCTTGTGCGAGCTGTCGAACTCCTCACCGGTGATGAGGGTGCCGCGGTAGTGCACGCTCACGGTGTCGGTGGGCTTGGGGCTGGCACCCGTGCCGGCCTGCAGCTCCCGGTAGACGACGCCAGAGGGCAGGGTGATGGCGCCCTTCTCCGCGGCGGCCTTGGCCAGGTAGGCCTCGTTGACCTTGCCCTGCCGGCTCCGGACGATCCCCTGGACCTTGTTGCCGTACTGGTTCACATCCACCGCCGGGGCCGCTCCGCTGACGCCGTCCGCCATGGCGCGCTTGATGACCTCGAGCTCGGCCGGGCTCAGGCTGAAGACGGCGAGCGACTTTCCGAAGTTGTAGCCCAGGGAGTACAGGGCCTTCTCATCCTCGCTCTGGAACTGGATGGGCGGGGCGGCGGGGGCCTCCGGAGGCTTCGGCTTGTTCTGGGCCTGCGCCTCGAAGGCCAGGAGCCCCAACACCACCGCGGCCAGCAACGTCATTCGCATGATTTCTCCTCGTGAAAGAGCGGGGAAACTATAGGGCCAGCCATGAGCCATCGCGCGCCATTTCACCTGGGTATCTTCCTGCTGACGCTCCTGCCGCTGCTCGGTGCGTGCGGGCCCACCGTGCCCCGTGACGACACGGTGTGTGGGCTCACGTTCAGCGAGCAGGGGGAGGTGCGCGTCTTCGTCGTGGGCCATTCCTTCAGCCTGGACGACGCGCGCTCGCTGGAGCACTTCGAGGCCTCGTTCCGCGAGGACATGCGGCGCATCGCTCCGTGCTTGTCGACAGTGAGGCCCAACCTGGTGGTGTTCCCAGAGGACTCGGGCCTGGTGGCGTGGTTCGCGGGAAGGCAGGCGCTGTTGGCGCGCGGCGGCTCGAACAGCTCCCTGGCGTTCAACGCGATGTATGCCGGGTACTTCCGGCAGACGGACGAGTACCGCCGCCGCTTCCCGGGTATCTCCGCGGCCAGGGCCCTGACGCTCGCGCTGGGGGATGTGGCCTGGCGGGCGATGGATCGTACCTTCGGAGGCATCGCCAGCCGCTACGGCATCTACGTCATCACCTCCGCGAACCTGCCGTACGTGGAGCGCCGGACCGACGAGGCCTCGGTGGACCTGTTTCGCGATCCCGACGCACCCGAGGGCGAGCCGGCCTATGTGGCCACGCGAGGAGACTGCTTCAACAGCGCGCTCCTGTATGGGCCCAGCGGTGAGCTGATGAGCCGCATCGACAAGGTGTTCCTGACGGACACCGAGGAGGACTCGCTGGATCTGTCGAACGGTTCGCTGGAGACGCTGGGCGTGCTCGAGCTTCCCTTCGCGCGGATCGGCGCGGCCATCTCTCGCGACGCGTTCTACGCGCCCTTCCTGCAGCGCCTGGAGGATCTGGGCGTGGACTTCGTGGTTCAGCCCGAGGCATGGAGTGGGTGGACCCTCGAGCAGGAGGCGGGGGACTGGCTGCCGGACGTCATCCTGGCCTCGGGGTGGAGCCACACCCAGAAGTACCGGGGCTTCCGGCACAACGCGACGCCCATGTTGACGGGCAACCTGTTCGAGCTCACCTTCGATGGGCAGACGTGGATCACCCAGAAGGCCACGCCCGAGCAACCCGAGCGTGCGTTCGTGGGGAGCCGGCCGCTGCGCGGATGGCTGGACATCGGTCCGTGGACGTTCCCCGACCCCATGGAGACAGCGCCCACCTCGAGCCTCCAGGAGCGCCAGAAGCGACTGCGCGAGCTGGGCCTGAGACTGGAAGCGGGCTCGGGGCATGAGCTCGAGGGCAAGTACGCGCGGTCGTTGATTGCCGCGGACCTGATGTTTCCCGGGCGAAAGCCTGGCCCCGTCATTCCCGTGACGCCTGGGGCCGGAGCGGCGTCGCGTCCGGTCTCTCCCGATGCCCAGGGCCACCAGGTGAACCCGGATGCAGCCTATGACGCGGCAGGGCGCCTCTATGCCGTCTTCAGCGATGCGAGCACGGAACAACCCCAGGTGTACCTGACGACCTCGGACGATGACGGGCGGACCTTCACGGCTCCGAAGCCCCTGTTCCCAAGCGATCACGCACAACTGCGACCGACGGTGGCGGCGGGCCCCGCGGGCCATGTGACAGTGGCCTGGCAGGAGGCGGTGGACGAGGGCGCGGAGCAGATCCTCACGCTGAGCTCCTCGGACGGCGGGGCCACGTTTCGCCCGCTCGCGCGTGTCGAGGCCACGGCCTCGGCGCAGTGGGAGCCGGATCTGGCGTATCAGCCCGGGAGCCAGAGGGTCGCTGTGGTGTGGACGGACTTCCGCGAGGGGCTCGCCCCGAAGATCCGGATCGCCCGCTCGGTTGATGGAGGCGGGATGTGGCAGGCCTCGCAGCGCGTGGACCCTTCCAGTCCAACGGCGGACCGGATCGAGGGCTCGCAGCTCCAGCCCTCCGTGACATGGAGCAGCGGAGCGCTGGCCGTCACCTGGCTCGACTACCGCGAGCGGGACTGGGAGGTGTACGCGGCCGTTGCCCTGGGCGCGGAGGCCAGCTTCGGCACCGCGGAGCAGATCTCCTCCGAGGGCGACGCGGAGACCCTGGCCAGCGATCCACAGCTCGCTCCCGGACCCGTGGGCAGCCTGCTGCTCATCTGGGACGAGCAGCGTGAGCGCCGGGGACACCATGACGTGCGCGGAGCCCGGTGGAGCGGAGGCGCCTGGAGCCCGCTGCCCCTGCTGACGGGGGGCGCGGACGAAGGTGCGTTCCTCAGCCGGTTCCGGCCCTCGGTGGCCACGGTGCGCGGAGAAGCCCTGGCCGTCTTCCAGGATCTGTCCCCCGGGAAAAACGGACTGGGCAGCGCGAGGTTCCCCGAGGGCTCACTGCCTGGCACTGTCACCCCGGTTCGACTCGATGACACGGGCAGCGCTCCGAATCAGCTCACCCGGCCGCGCGTGGTCGCCCGCCAGGACGCCAGCACCGCCGTGGTGCTCTTCGAGGATGACCGTGATGGCTACAGCCGCGTCCGCTGCACCGAACCGCTGTAACGCGGCTCAAGGCGCCGCCGCGCCGCCGAACCGGTAGCTCAGGCCGAGCACCAGCCCCAGGGCGCCGCGTCCTCCTGGACTGGCCCACGTGACAGGTGCCGCGGCGGCGTCATAGCTGGGCCAGTACCAGTTGACCTCGAGTTGGAGCGCGAACCGGTCGAACGGCACCTGCCCGCCCACTCCCACCGCCCACAGCACATCTCCCGCGAGCGCGTCATGGAGCGCGGTGGTGGAGAGGTACGTGAGGTAGCGCTCCCGGAGCAGGTAGCTCGCGGCGGCGGAGAGCTCTCCATAGAAGAGCGCTCCGCTGGACAGGTCCGAGAACCCATACGCCCGCCCAGTCAGCGAGAGCGCGGGGCGCCAGCCCTCCTCGGCCAGGGGCAGCCACGTCGCGCCAATGTCCAGCCCCGCGGTGCCCAGCAGCAGCGGGGTGAGGTGCAGGTGGGCGTGCACATCCATTCGCTCGGCCACCCCATAGCTGGCGCCCACGGTGGCCAGCGGCAGAGGAACGGGCACTGCTCCCAGCAGCACTGCCGGTCCACCCACGGAGGCCTCGGCCGCCACCGTCCCACGAGGCACGGGACGCACATGGGCCGGCAGCCCACAGGCAGAGGACAGCGCCAGGACACCGGCAAGCACGAGCCAACGCATCGCCGCGAGGTTACCGCGCACGGCCGCCGGCAGTTTTCTTGCCAGGTTCACGATTGCCTCTACCCTCGTACAGCCTGCTCCATGCCGGGAGCGGGCTGTAGCATTCCCGGAGAGAACAGATGAGCGACAAGCGGAACTCGAAGCGGGCACCCATCGACATCTACCTGAACAAGTACATGGGTGGCGTGCCGTACATGAACCGCGCTTCCGACATCAGCCCCGAGGGGCTCAGCCTCGCGCAGCTCATCGAGCCGCAGCACCACGGCCGACGCGTGGGGCTCCAGTTCCAGCTCCCGGGCTCCGAGGAAGTCATCTACGCCGAGGGCGAGGTGGTGCGTGAGTGGGCCGAGCTGGACACCGCCCGCCGCGAGCGCTCCGGTGTGCGCTTCACCCTGCTCACCGAGCGGCACCGCCGGATGATCGACGCCTACGTGGAAACCCAGGGCGAGCGCGGAAACTGACGCGACGCGTCGCGCCTGGCGTGACGTGAGCGCGACTTGCAGCGAGCAGGCGTGATTGTGCGGGGCCCACGCCTTGACTTGCTGGAAGGGGGGTCAGTTGAATGACCCACAGTTTTGACTCGTCCTCTTGCGGCAGTGGCAAGGACGGAGGCCCCCGTGAAGCGCTCGTTGTGGTTGTTGGCCCTGGTCGTACCGTTGTCCGCTCTGGCTCAGGGAAAGGATGCGAAGCCGGCCGCGCCCGCGGCTGCCGCAGCCAAGGCCCCGGCGGCAGGAGTCAACTGGGAGGGCCAGCTCCTGCGGGCCACTGGAGCCGGCGCGCCGGACATGAAGGCCGCCAACCCGGCCCAGGCGCGGCTGGGCGCCGAGCGCGCCGCGAAGCTGGATGCGCTGCGTAACCTGCTGGAGCAGGTGAAGGGCGTACAGATCAGCACCGGCCGCACCGTGGGCGACGCCATGGCCAGCGAGGAGCTGCGCGGCCGCGTCGAGGGCGTGATCAAGGGCTTCAAGGTCGTCAACAAGCGCTACTACTCGGACAGCGGCGTGGAGGTGGACGTGGAGGTGCCCCTGGCGGCGCTCACGTCCGCGCTGCTGCCGGCCCCGGACGCGGCGATCGCGGTGAACGAGCAGGGCGCCAGGAAGTACACCGGGCTGGTGGTGGACGCGCGGGGCCTGGGCGCCAAGCCGGCGCTGGCGCCGCGGCTGCTGGACGCGGCGGGCAAGCCCGTTTACGGCGCCCAGGCGCTCTCGGCCGACGCCCGGAAGGACACCTCGGTGGCGGCGTACTTCAAGAGCCTCGAGGACGCGCGCAAGAGCGCCCGGGTAGGCGAGAAGCCGCTGGTGGTAAAGGCCTCGCAGCTTCAGGGCTCGGATCTGGTGCTGGCCGAGGAAGCGCTGAAGCAGCTCACCGAAGCGAACACGGCGTTCCTGGCCGAGGGCCGGGTCGCGATCGTCACCCAGTAGCGCGAGAGAACAGACATGAAAGCGCTGAAGCTCACGGTACTGTCCTGGTTCCTGGTCGCCACGGCCCTGGCCGCTGGCAAACAGCCCGACTTCGTCACCCAGGAGGCCACGGGTGAGGCCGCCATCGTCGGCGGCGACACGGAGAAGGCCATTCGGGACGCGAGGAACGCGGCGCTGCGCGAGGCCGTGGAGCAGGTGGTGGGCGTCCGGGTCTCCGCCCAGACGCTGGCGGCCAACAACCAGCTCATCACCGACAAGATCCTCTCGCGGACCGACGGCTACGTGCGCAAGTACGACATCGTCGACCGTAAGGAGGAGGCCGGGGTGATGAAGGTCACCATCCGCGCGCAGGTGGGCACGGGCCAGCTCGACAAGGATCTGCAGGCCATCCAGATGCTGGTGCAGCAGCTGGCCAACCGCAAGCTGGTGATCATGCTCCAGGAGCAGACGCTGACGCCCGAGGGCCAGGCCATCACCACCGAGACGCTGAGCGCGGTGCTGTCCGAGGCGTTCAAGAAGGATGGGTGGACGCTCATCGATCCGGCCTTCGCCATGGGCAAGGTGCGGGTGCAGCCGGGTGCCACGACGCTGTCGAACACCGAGGCCAAGGAGATCGGCGACCTGACCAAGGCGGACTACATCCTCTATGGCACGGTGATCTACCGGCAGCAGAGGCCCGCGAAGGAGGCGGTGGCCAAGGATGGCACCCCGCTCATGTTCATGCTCAGCGGTGAGTACAACCTGGTCGTCTTCGAGACGGACAGCGGGGATCAGCTCTCCAACGTGGCCGGCAAGTTCGCCTCCTCACGCGCGGATCTGGGGGAGGAGGGCACGCTGTCCGTGTCCTACGAGCGCACGGCGCATGACATCGCCAAGGCGCGTGGGCCGCAGATCGTCGCCGAGGTGCGCAAGCCGGTGGGCGAGTACCTGCAGAACTCGATCTTCAACGGCAACCGCGTGGTGATGAACGTGGTGGGGCTGGCGGATTACGCGGCGGTGCAGGGCTTCAAGAAGGTGCTGGCCAAGGAGCTGTCCACGGGGCTGCGCGAGATGGGGCAGGGCAGCTTCGACGAGGGCAAGGCCCGGTTCGATGTGCTCTTCGTGGGCACCACGGATGACATGGCCGAGGCGGTGGGCGGGAAATCCTTCAAGGGCAAGAAGGTCAGCGTGACGAAGGTGAGCGGCAACACCATCGAGCTGACCGTGGCGCGCTGATGCGCGGCTGGGGCTGGGTGGCGGTGTGGGGGGTGCTGGGCTGTGCCAGCCGGCAGGACGAGCCCGCAACGCTGGTCCAGGCCCGGGAGCTGCTGCGCAACGCCGAGAAGCCCAGCGGCGATGTGGTGCTGCGGTGCGAGCCTCCGGACGCGGAGGTGTACCTGAACGGAGTGATTCAGGGGCTCTGCAGCGACTTCCGGGGCACGCCCCGGGGGCTGCGGGTGGGGCAGGGGCTGCACCAGATCGAGGTCAAGAAGCAGGGTTTCTGGCCGTACACCACCTATATCGAGCCCCGTGGTGCCCGGGCCGCGCTGGAGGTGCGGCTGCGGCCAACAGGTACCGGGACTCCCGAAGGAGGGGCACCGTGAAGGGTTGGCTCACCGTGGTTGGACGCATGGGGATGGTGTGCGCGCTGTTGGTGCCCACCCTGGCGCTGGCGAGCATCGGCAAAGTCGCGCTCCTGGAGGGCAAGGCCACGCGCAAGGACGCCAGCGGCCAGGAGCACGCGCTCGCGGTCGGCTCGGAGCTGGAGCTGAGGGACACGTTGAGCGTGGGTGAGGGCTCGAACGTGAAGCTGGTGCTGACGGACGAGAGCGTGATGATGCTCGGGGCCAGGAGCCAGATCTTCTTCGACGAGGCCACGTTCGAGGGGCAGGTGCGCAAGGGGTTCTCGGCGAAGCTGCTGTTTGGCCGGGTGTGGGCCAAGGTGAAGCAGATGGCGGCCGGCTCGGACGCGAAGTTCGAGGTGACCACCGAGCGCGCGGTGGCGGGTGTGCGCGGCACCATCTTCCGGGTGGACTACGGCAGCACGGCGAAGGGCGTCACTGCCACCACGCTGAAGCCCAGCATGGTGGTGCGGGTGGTAGAGGGGCGCGTGGTGGTGCAGGTTCCCCAGGTGACGCCGCAGCAGCCCCCGAGCATGGCGGGACGGCCTCCTCCTTCTGGTACGAACCAGCAGGCCCGGACGCAGGTGGCGCCTCCGCAGGAGATCACCGCGCAGCAGTGGACGAAGCTGTTCGCCAATCTCCAGGCCGGCCAGGAGGTCGAGGTGACCGAGCTGGGCGTCGCGAAGCGTGGCGTGGTGAAGGCGCTGAACAAGAAGGCCATGCAGGACGACTTCGGCCAGTTCGTGGATCGCAACCAGTAGCCCGAGAGGAGCCCCGTCATCGGACGTCGCAAGAAAGGCAGTGTACCGGCGGCAAAGCCCCAGGCGCGCCAGCAGGCCCCCCAGGCTTCGCCCACGCACGAGCCGCCGCCCGAAGCCCCCGCCCCGGTCCTGCACGTGGTTCGTCAGGAGTCCGCTGAAGCGCTTCCCGAGGAGGAGGCACGGCGCATCGATCTGATCTGGTCCCTGGCGATGGTGACGGTGCTGGGGCTGGTGTTCGTGCTGATCTCGGTGTTCGGAGGCGTGGCGGTCCCCGTGCTGCTGGCGCTCACGGGCGCGTACGTGTTCAACCCGCTGGTTACTGCCCTGGAGCGCCGCAAGGTGAACCGGACGTGGGGCACGACGCTCGTGTTCGCGGGGAGCACGCTGGCGCTGGTGGGCGCGGTGCTCTACCTGATCCCGGTGTTCCGCGAAGAGGCGGCCAAGCTGCCGGACTTCTTCCGCCAGGCGAGCACCCAGGTCATCCCCCGCGTGGAGGCGCTGCTGGGGCTGTCCTTGCCGGATCTGGTGAACCAGCGGGCCGCGGAGCTGGGCGCTCAGGCGTCCGAGCTGCTCCAGAGCGCGGGGCCCGCGGCGGCGAAGCTGCTCGCGAGCTTCGCCGGAAACACCGCCAGCTTCGTGGCGACGCTGCTGGGCCTGGCGGTGGTGCCGGTGCTGGGCTTCTTCTTCCTGCAGGACTACCCGCGGCTGCTGGAGATGGTGCGCGAGCTCATTCCCCGGCGCGCGGTGGGCCTGGTGAACCGCCGCTTCGCCGAGGTGGACGACGTGCTCTCCGCCTTCGTGCGTGGGCAGATCACGGTGGGAGCGATCCTGTCGGTCATCTACGGCGCGGGGCTGGGCCTCGCCCGGGTGGACATGGCGATCGTCATCGGCGTCATCGCGGGTTTTGGGAACATGGTTCCGTACCTGGGCACCGCGATCGGGCTGGTGCTGGCGGGGCTGGGGATGATGCTGTCCTGGCAGGGCGCGTGGCAGCTCGCGGTGGTGGCGGGGACCTTCCTCGTGGCCCAGCTCGCCGAGGGGTTCGTCATCACCCCGCGCGTGGTGGGCGAGAAGGTGGGCCTGTCCTCGGTGACGGTGATCCTCGCGATCCTCGCCTTTGGCGAGCTGTTCGGCTTCGTGGGCATCCTGCTCGCGGTGCCCTTCAGCGCCATTCTCAAGGTGGTGCTGCGCGTGGTGGTGCGGCGCTACCAGAAGATGCCGCTCTACACCGGTGAGGCGTCCGGGAAGTGAGCGTCGCGGCCGCGCTGCTGGTGGCGGTGTTGGCGCAGGCACCCGGGCCGTCCGAGCTGACGCTCCCGGGCTACCGGCTGCACTTGGTGGTGGACGAGTCCGTGGACGCGGACACCCTGAGCGCCCTGGCGGGGAGCGGCACCGTGCTGTGGCTGCGCACCCGCTCGAACATGCTGAAGAACTCCACCGTGGAGGCGCTGGCCCGCTTTCCCGAGGCCTACGTGCAGCTGCGGCCTCCCTTGAAGGAGGAGCAGGTGCGGCAGCTGCACCGGGCGCCCCGGGCAGGAGCCTGGCTGGACGCTCAGGCGCTCACGGGCGCTGGGCTGCACCGGCTCGGGCCCCGGAGGATCGCGGTGGAGCTTCGGGGCGCCCTCGATGCGGAGCTGGCCCGGCGAATCACGGGCCTGCGTGCCTCACGCATCACCTGGCTTCCTGGCGCCACGGAGGTGACGCTGGAGACCTGGGGCCTGTTCGCCCAGCTCCCTGGCAGCAAGCTGCTGGCGCTCTCCCGGCCCCTGGAGGGTGCCTGCCCGGAGCTTCCCTGGCGCGCGGCCCTGGCCACGGTTGCTCTCCGGGTGGAGGAGGGCGCGAGCCAGGTCCGTTGCAGCCTGGGGCGTCGGGTCGTCATGAGAGGACTTCCCGAGGACGCGGGGCTCGTGGAGCTGCTGAGCCGCGATCCCGCCCTGGAGCTGGAGCTCGAGGTAGGAACGAGCGCTGAAGCGCTGGAGCGGGCCCGGGCCTGGGTTCAGTGGCTGGAGGCCGCGGTCAGAGGTCGGAGACGGTGACGAAGCTGGAGAAACTGCAGGCGGAGATCATCCAGTGCCGGGCCTGTCCCCGGCTGGTGGAGTGGCGCGAGGAGGTGGCGCGAGTGAAGCGCCGCGCCTACCGGGAGTGGACCTACTGGGGCCGGCCCGTGACGGGCTTCGGAGATCCCCGCGCGCGGCTGCTCATCGTGGGGCTGGCGCCCGCGGCCCATGGCGCCAACCGCACCGGGCGCATGTTCACCGGAGATCGCTCGGGAGACTTCCTCTACGCGGGGCTGCACCGCGCCGGCTTCGCCAACCAGCCGCACAGCCAGCACAAGGACGACGGCCTCACGCTGAGCGGGGTCTACATCACCGCCTCGGCCCGCTGTGCGCCCCCGGACAACAAGCCCCTGCCCGAGGAGCTGGCCCGCTGCGCGCCGTTCCTCGACCGGGAGCTGGCGCTGCTGCCCGCCCAGGTCTTCCTGGCGCTGGGGGCCATCGGCTGGAACGCCTCGCTGCTGGCGCTGGCCCGGACCGGAGTGCCGCTGCCCACGCCCCGGCCCGCGTTCGGGCACGGTGCTGAGCTGGCCCTGCCAGGCGGCCGGACGCTCGTGGGCTGCTACCACGTCAGCCAGCAGAACACGCAGACGGGCCGGCTCACCCCGGCCATGTTCGACGCGGTCATGGCGCGGGTGCGCCAGTTGTTGGACACCCAGGCGCGGTAAACCCGTGCACGGTCAGGGAAGAGGGAAGAGGCCCGTCCTTGTTTCCTTGACAGCTGCGGGAGCGCACTGCTATTCCCGCCGCGCTTTTAAAACAGGGGTCGTTAGCTCAGCGGTAGAGCACTACCTTGACACGGTAGGGGTCAGTGGTTCGATCCCACTACGACCCATCCCAAAGGAAGTCTCACAGCGGGCGGCATGGCTTCCAGCAAGCCTGCCGCCCGATGCTTTTCGAGGTCTCGCATGTCCGAAATGATCACGGTGACGCTCCCCGATGGCAGCCAGAAGCAGACGGCGAAGGGGACTCCCATCGCTGATTTCGTGCGTGATGGCATCGGCGCCGGCCTGGCCAAGGCGGCCCTCTTCGCGCGCGTCAACGGCCAGGACACGGACCTGTCCCGTCCGCTCAACGAGGACGCCAAGCTGCAGATCTTCACCACCAAGAGCCCCGAGGCGCTGGATCTCATCCGCCACGACGCGGCACACGTGGTGGCCAGCGCCGTGCAGCGGCTCTTCCCGGGCACGCAGGTGACCATCGGCCCGGCGACGGAGGAGGGCTTCTACTACGACTTCTTCCGCGAGAAGCCCTTCACCCCCGAGGACCTCGAGAAGATCGAGGCCGAGGCCAACAAGGAGATCGCCCAGAACCTGCCCTTCGTGCGCACGGAGGTCTCCATGGAGGAGGCCATCCGCCTGTTCGAGGAGAAGGGCGAGAAGTTCAAGGTCGAGATCATCAACGACATCGCCGCCAAGGGCGCCAAGACGCTCACGCTCTACAAGCACGGCGACTGGGTGGACTTCTGCCTCGGGCCCCATGGCCCCACCACGGGCCGCATCGGCGTCATCAAGATCCTCACCTCCAGCGGAGCCTACTGGCGCGGCGATCACCGCAACCCCATGCTCCAGCGCGTCTACGGCACGGCGTTCTTCGACAAGAAGGCCCTGCAGGAGCACCTCACGCGCGTCGAGGAGGCGAAGAAGCGCGACCACCGCAAGCTGGGCAAGGAGCTGGATCTGTTCCACTTCCACCCGTTCGCGCCCGGCTCGGCCTTCTGGACGCCCAAGGGCACGGCGATCTACCAGACGCTCTCGGGCTGGATGCGCCAGCTCACCGCCGAGCGCGGCTACGTGGAGATCAAGACGCCGCTGCTGTTCAACAAGGGCCTGTGGGAGATCAGCGGCCACTGGGGCAAGTACAAGGAGAACATGTTCCTGGTGCTCGACAACGAGTCCGGCGAGCACGACTTCTCCCTCAAGCCGATGAACTGCCCCTCGCACCACCTGTACTTCGGCTTCAAGCGCCACAGCTACCGGGACTTGCCGCTGCGCTTCCACACCCAGGACGTGCTGCACCGCAACGAGGCGGCGGGCTCGCTCGGCGGCCTCACCCGCGTGCGCCAGTTCGCCCAGGACGACGCTCACATCTACTGCACGGAGGCCCAGATCGGCGACGAGGTCCGCCACTTCGTCCAGTTCCTGGACCACGTCTACAACGCGGTGGGGCTGAAGTACTCGGCCAAGTTCTCCACCCGCCCCGAGCAGCGGCTGGGCGATGACTCCACATGGGACCAGGCCGAGACGGCGCTCGAGGGCGTGCTCAAGACGCTCAACGTGCCCTACGAGGTGAAGCCCGGCGAGGGCGCCTTCTACGGCCCGAAGATCGACTTCGACGTGTCCGACAGCATCGGCCGCAAGTGGCAGCTGGGTACCATCCAGCTTGACTACCTTGCCGCACAGCGTTTTGACTTGTCCTACATCGGCGAGGACAACGCCCAGCACAAGCCGGTCGTGCTGCACCGCGCCATCTTTGGCTCCTTCGAGCGGTTCATCGCCATTCTGGTCGAGCACTTCGCGGGCGCCTTCCCCACGTGGATGGCTCCGGTGCAGGCGACCATCGTCACCGTGGCGGACCGCCAGCTCGACTACGCCCGGAAGGTGCGGGACCAGCTGCGCGCCAAGGGCTACCGCGTGGAGCTGGACGATCGCGGCCAGTCGCTCAACGCGAAGATCCGCGAGGCGCAGATCCACAAGATCCCCTTCACCCTGGTCATCGGAGACAACGAGGTGACGGCGGGGGGCGTGGCCCCCCGGCGCTACGGGGGCGAGGACCTCAAGAGCATGAAGCTCGAGGACTTCGAGGCGATTCTGGCCAAGGAGGCCGCGCTGCCCTGAGGTCGCACCAGGTCAGGAAGTGGCGGACCTCCCTTGACTCCCTGCTCTGGAAAAGTATGTTGCGCTTCTTCCAAGGGAGCGAGGCAGGCCCAACCTCCCGTTTTTGGAGGTTCGTCACATCGTCCGCGATCAACGAACGAATCGCCGTATCCGTGCTCGTGAAGTCCGTGTCGTAGGACCCGCGGGCGAGCAGTTGGGAGTGCTGTCGATTGAGCAGGCCCTGGAGCGCGCCCAGGCCGACGGGATGGACCTCGTTGAGGTCAACCCCATGGCCAAGCCGCCAGTCTGCAAGATCATGGACTACGGCAAGTTCAAGTACGAAGAGAAGAAGAAGGCCTCGGAAGCAAAGAAGAAGCAGATCGTCGTGCACCTCAAAGAGGTGAAGCTCCGCCCGAAGACGGAGGAACACGACTACGAGTTCAAGGTTCGCAACATCAAGCGGTTCCTCGAAGAGGGCAACAAGGCCAAGGTCACCATCGTGTTCCGCGGCCGGGAAATCACCCACAAGCAGCTGGGCAGCGCGATTCTGGACGACGTCAACAAGGACCTGAAGGAGGTCGCCGTCGTCGAGCAGGCGCCGAGGATGGAAGGGCGCCAGATGTTCATGATCCTGTCGCCCAACCCGAAGGTGGCACAGCGGGCGCGCGAGCAGGCTCGGCAGCAGGCCGAGGTGGCTGCCAGGGCGGAGGCAGCTGGAAAGAAGGGCGGCGAGGGGAAGAACGAGCTTAGACCGGACGGTGCCAAGCCGGACGGCAGGCAGCCGAGCAGGACGGCGGAGGCTTTGGCGGCCGCGGCGGGAGGGCCCGCTCCGGCCGAGTCGGCTCAGCCGGTTCCGGCTGCTCCGGCGCAGGGCGGGCAGGCGGGGGCACAAAGCGCCTCGGGCGTAACGAAATAAGAAGTTTCGGCTGTCGGCTTCGGCTGTCGGCCTGTAGAAGGGCCGAAAGCAGGAGCGCTGACGGCGTCACTTGAAGGAAGGATTGGGACGATGCCCAAGTTGAAGACTCGCAGTGGTGCGAAGAAGCGGTTGCAGGTGAAGAAGAGCGGCAAGGTGAAGCACGGGAAGGCCTACGGCAAGCACCTGTTCACCCACGGCAAGACGCCGGCTCAGAAGCGCCGCAACCGTGGCACGGGCCATCTGCGTGACATGGACGCCAAGAAGGTCATCTCGGAGATGTTCCCCTACGGGGCGAACTAGTCACAACCATTCACAGGCCCTGGCGGAGCGGCGTGAAGCCTGCGCCACGGGGCTCTAGCTCGAGCAGTTCAGGAGTGTGTCATGCGCGTCAAGAAGGGTTTCAAGGCTCGCCGCCGTCGTAATCGGATTTTGAAGCTGGCCAAGGGTTACCGTGGCCGTCGCAAGAACTGCTACAAGCGGGCCAACCAGGCCGTGGAGCGCGCGCTGGACTACGCCAGCCGTGACCGCGCCGTCCGCAAGCGCAACTTCCGCGCGCTGTGGATCGTCCGCATCAACGCGGCCGCTCGCGGGGTGGGCCTGTCCTACTCCAAGCTGATCGCGGGCCTGGCCAAGGCGAAGATCTCGCTGGACCGCAAGGTCCTGGCCGACATGGCCGTGGCGGATCCCGCGGGCTTTACCGCCGTCGCCAACATCGCGAAGGCGGCCTGACGACTCCGGCCCGAGGGGCCGGCGGACAGAATCGCTCGCGAAGTTCGTCTCTGAATTTCGCGGGCGTGAACGAGTACACGGGCTGCCTCGCCAGGGCGGCCCTTTTTTTTGTCTCCGCGGGTGCGCGGAGCAGGGAGTTGAGCGATGCGAGACCGCTTGCAGGCCCTCGCGGACGCGGCGCGGCGGGACATCACCGTCGCCTCCGAGGTGTCCGCCGTCGAGGCACTGAGGATCCGCTATCTGGGCAAGAAGGGTGAGCTGTCCGGCGTGCTGGGAGGCATGGGCAAGCTGCCTCCCGAGGAGCGCAAGGCGCTGGGTGAGGTCGCCAACCAGGTCAAGGCGGAGATCGAGCAGCTGCTCGGTGACGCGCTCAAGCGCGCCGAAGAGGCCGCGCTGGAGGCCGAGCTGAAGGGCCCCAGGCTGGACGTGACGCTGCCCGGCCGCGCGGTGGCGCCCGGTAGCCGGCACCCGGTGTCACGGACGATGGAGGAGATCGTCCGCACGTTCGGGCGGCTGGGCTTCGATGTGGCGGTGGGCCCGGAGATCGAGCTGGACTACTTCAACTTCGAGGCGCTGAACCTCTCGAAGGACCACCCTGCCCGGGACATGCAGGACACCTTCTACATGGACGAGCCGTCGCTCGGCCACGCGAAGAAGGCGGACAGCCCGGTGCTGCTGCGCACGCACACGTCGCCTGTGCAGGTGCGCTACATGCTCAACCACAAGCCCCCGGTGCGCGTGGTGGTGCCGGGCCGGGTGTACCGGCGCGACTCGGACATCACCCACACGCCCATGTTCCACCAGGTGGAGGGCCTGCTGGTGGACAAGGACGTGAGCTTCGCGGAGCTCAAGGGCACGCTGGACGCGTTCGTGAAGGCGTTCTTCGGCTCGGACACGCGCACGCGCTTCCGGCCCTCGTTCTTCCCCTTCACCGAGCCGTCGGCGGAGGTGGACATCTCCTGCACCTCGTGCGCCGGCAAGGGCTGCCGCATCTGCAAGCAGACGGGGTGGCTGGAGGTGCTGGGCAGCGGCATGGTGCACCCCAACGTCTTCACCTCGGCGGGGTATGACCCGGGCCAGGTGACGGGCTACGCGTTCGGCATGGGCGTGGAGCGCATCGCCATGCTGCGCTACCGCATCGACGATCTGCGGATGATGTTCGAGAACGACGCGCGCTTCCTCGAGCAGTTCTGAGAGCCTGAGAGGATAGACCTGTGAAGATTTCAGTGAAGTGGCTCGGCGAGTACGTGGCGCTGCCGGCGTCGGTGGATGAGCTGGCGCGCAAGCTGACCGCGGCGGGGCTGGAGATCGAAGGCTTGGAGCGGCCCGGCGAGGGGCTCAAGGGCGTGGTGGTGGCGCAGATCAAGGAGTCCGTGCAGCACCCGAACGCGGACAAGCTGTCCGTGACGAAGGTGGACGCGGGCGGCCCCACGCCGCTGCAGGTGGTGTGCGGCGCGAAGAACTACAAGGTGGGCGACAAGGTGCCGCTGGCCACCGTGGGGGCCAAGCTGCCCAACGGCATGGAGATCAAGCAGGCCGCGCTGCGCGGCGTGGACAGCTCCGGCATGCTGTGCTCGGCGAAGGAGCTGGGGCTGACCGAGGACTCCTCGGGGCTGCTCATCCTCTCGCCCGAGGCCAAGGTGGGCACGCCCATCGCCCAGGCGCTGGGGCTCGATGACGTGGTGCTGGAGGTGAACGTCACCCCGAACCGGCCCGACGCGCTGTCGCACCTGGGCGTGGCGCGCGAGGTGGGCGTGGTGACGGGCGCGCAGTTCCGCCCGCCAGAGCCCAAGCCCGCCGAGGCCGGTGGCTCCGCGGCCGACAAGGTGAAGGTGCGGATCGACGATCCGGCGCGGTGCCCGCGCTATGCCGCTCGCGTCGTCGAGAACGTCACCATCAAGCCCTCGCCGCAGTGGCTGCAGGATCGGCTGAAGGCCTGTGGCGTGCGCGCCATCAACAACGTGGTGGACGTGACGAACTACGTCAACCTCGAGTTCGGCCAGCCGCTGCACGCGTTCGATCTGGAGAAGCTCGCGGGGCAGGAGCTCGTCGTGCGCTGCGCGAAGGCCGGCGAGAAGATCCGCACGCTGGATGGCAAGGATCGCACGCTCGACGCGGATGACCTGGCCATCTGCGACAGGGACAGGCCGCAGGCCATCGCCGGCGTGATGGGCGGCGGGGACAGCGAGGTGACCGAGGGCACCCGGCGCATCGTGCTCGAGTCGGCGAACTTCCTGGCCTCCAGCGTGCGCCGTACGTCCAAGCGCCACGGACTGCACACGGAGGCCTCTCACCGCTTCGAGCGGGGAGCGGACATCGACGCGGTGGGGCCGGCCATCGATCGGGCCGCGCAGCTCATCGCCGAGCTGTCGGGCGGCACCGTGCTCGCGGGCCGGGTGGACATGTTCCCCGGCAAGCAGCCGGCGCGCCGGGTGGCGCTGCGCTACGCGCGGGTGGAGAAGTTCCTCGGCACGCCCGTGCCGGAGGCCGAGTGCCGCCGCATCCTGGGGGCGCTCGGGTTCAAGGCGGTGGAGGAGGGCGCCGGACAGACGACGTTCGAGGTGCCCCGGGCCCGCGTGGACGTGGAGCGCGAGGAGGACCTGCTGGAGGAGGTGGCCCGCGTGTACGGCTACGACAACATCCCGGCCCGGCTGCCGCGCGGGGTGGCGGAGCTGGCTCCCGAGCCCGCGACGGCCGAGGCCGAGCGGCGGCTGCGCCAGTCGCTCTCGGGCATGGGCATGAACGAGGTGGTGAACTACTCGTTCGTGGCGCCCCGGAGCCTGGAGGTGCTGGGCGGCAAGGACGCGCCGGTGGCGCTGGTGAACCCCCTGAGCGTGGAGCAGTCGGTGATGCGCACCAGCCTGCTGCCGGGGCTGCTGGAGAACCTCTCCCGCAGCGTGCGGCACCAGGTGGAGCGGGTGGCCATCTACGAGACGGGCCGCGCCTACTTCCGGGATCCGCAGGGCGGCCAGGGCCAGCGCCCCGCCACGCGCGAGGTGCCGCGGGTAGGCGGGCTGGTGTGGGGGCTGCGCTCGGGGCGTTCGTGGACGCAGAAGGACGCGCGCATGGACTTCTACGACGCCAAGGGCGCCGTGGAGGCGCTGCTCCACGCCCTGCACGTGGAGGGGGTGCGCTTCGTGCCCGCCGAGGCACCGGCCTGGCACCCGCGCGCCTGCGCTCAGGTGCTCCTGGCGGATGGGACGGCCCTTGGGTACGTGGGTGAGGTGCACCCGCGGCTCAGCAAGGCGCTGGAGCTGCCCCAGGGCGTGTTCACCTTCGAGCTGGACACCGAGCCGCTGTACGCGGCGGCCCGGCTGGTGCCGGCGTACCACTCGCTGCCCCGCTTCCCGGCCGTGCTGCGCGACCTGGCGGTGGTGGTGCCGGTGGAGCTGCGCAATGACGAGGTTCGCCAGGTGATCCGCGAGGTGGGCGGAGCGCTGGTGGAGGACGCGCTCATCTTCGACGTGTACACGGGCAAGCCCATCCCCGAGGGGAAGAAGAACCTAGCGTACGCCATCCGCTACCGCTCGGCCGAGCGCACGCTGACCGACGCGGAAGTCACCGAGGCCCACCAGCGCATCATCGCCGAGGTGAACCAGCGGCTGGGTGGTGCCCTGCGCGCCTGAATTCCTGAGTGAAGTCAGAGGGTTGACACGCCTCTCAAAAGGCTGTCAGCATCCGCTGCCATCATCGCACAGCAGGTTTCCCGAGGGACCGTATGACGAAGGCGGACATCATCGAAGGCGTCTACGAGAAGGTCGGCTTCTCCAAGAAGGAGTCGGCGGAGATCGTCGAGCTCGTCTTCGACACCCTGAAGGAGACGCTGGAGCGCGGGGACAAGATCAAGATCTCCGGTTTCGGGAACTTTCAGGTGAGGCAGAAGAAGGCGCGTGTGGGCCGTAACCCGCAGACGGGCAAGGAGATCGAGATCTCGGCCCGTCGGGTGCTGACCTTCCGGCCGAGCCAGGTGCTCAAGAGCGCCCTCAATGGCGAGGCTCCGCCGGAGAACCACGCGGAGATCGACGCCCGGGACGAGGACTCGGACGAGAATGACGAGTTCGAGTCCGATGAGTTCGAGTCCGATGAGGGCTCGGACGGGAAGTCCTGAGGGGCTTCGGCGGTTTTCTGACGGCTGCCTGCGGCTCCTGCTTGACGCTGACGTCAGGTGGGGGCATAAGGGCGGCCCGTTTCTGACGGGCAGAGTAGTGCCGGGGCGTAGCGCAGCCTGGTAGCGCACTTGCTTGGGGTGCAAGTGGTCGCAGGTTCAAATCCTGTCGCCCCGACCATCGAAGGCCCTGGAGTTTCTGGCGAAAGCCGGTGACTCCAGGGCCTTCACTTTTTGTCCCCGAGGAGCGAGTGCACCCGCTGGCCCTAGGCACCCGAGTCGGAGCGTGGCGAGTGAGAGCCTGGCAGGGCCAAGGCGGCTACGGCGCGGTCTACCGAGCCGAGCGCGTGGGTTGGAGGCGCTCGCAACCCGGAGCGCTTAAGGTGTCCCTGTCACCGTGGGGCTGGCGCATGGAGCGCGAGGTGGAGTTGCTCTCGCGGTTGAGCCACCCCAGCATTCCGCGCCTGTTGGATCCGGGCGGGCCGTGGCCGCCCTCGGGTGTCGAGCACCCCTTCTTCGTCATGGAGTGGGTGGAGGGCCCGCCGCTGTACTCCTGGGCTGAGCGGCATGCGCCCTCCAGCCAGCAAATGTGCCGGGTGCTGGGGCACCTGGCGCGGGCGCTGGAGGCGGTGCATGCCGCAGGAGCGGTGCACCGGGACGTGAAGGGGGACAATGTCCTCGTCCGGTTGTCGGACAGGCGCGCGGTGCTCATCGACTTCGGCGCGTGCTACTTTGTTGGGGCGGAGCGCCTGACGTGGCAGTCACTGCCACCGGTGACTCCGGCGTATCTGTCGCCCCAGGCGCTGCTGTTCTACCTCCACAACCTGCGCCACCCGGACGGTTATTACCCGCCCGCGCCAGCCGATGACCTGTACGCGCTGGGAGTAACGGCCTATCGCCTGGTGATGGGCCAGTACCCCGCGCGCGTCGATGCCCGGCAGGATGAGCAAGGCAGTTGGCGGGTGATGAACCCGGACCCAAGGCCGCAACTTGAGAGCAACCCCCGGGTGGAACTGCCGCTGCGGGAGTTGATTGTCCGCCTGCTGTCGGAGGCGCCCGAGGCGAGAGGTACGGCGGCGCAGGTGGCCAAGGAGTTGGAGGCTGAGGCCAGAGGAGAAGAGCGCCCCGAGAACTCTAAGCCCCTTGGGCGCCCCCGAGCCTGGAAACCTCGGCTGGCCCTCGCGGCGGCGGGCGCTTGCACGGCGCTCTCGTGGCACTCGCAGCCGGTGCGCCCACCACCTGGCCTCACGGCCGGGAATGCGCCGCGGGCGTCGGCCTCGGGGTCTTCAGATGCGGATACGGCAGCCGTGGGGGACACCGCGCCGCCCCGGCTGCGGGCGCCCATGTCGCCCTCCACGGAGAAGGAACCCCTTGCCCAGGAACCTCTCCCCGAACCGCGTCCCGGGCAACTACGGCCCGACAAGAGAGGCCAGTGCCCAGGCCGCAAACTGGTGCCCATCAACGGAGGCTGCTGGGTGGAGTTGCCCCAGATGAGCCCCGAAGAGTGCGCGGAGATCGGCTACGTGCTCTTCCAGGACAAATGCTTTGTCCCTGCGAACGCGCCTTCCAAGAAGCCTCGGCCCACCTCTCGCCCGCCCGAAGAGCGTTGAACGAGCACTTCGCGATGCTCGGCTCAGAAGCAGCAACCTAACTCAACGCTGTGTCAACGAGTGACCCTACCTGTTAAGTAGGTAGCCGGGCCCCAGCCCCTCAAGGCTGGGGCTCACGATGACACGCGCGCCAGCACAGCCCACACGCTCAGTGCCAGTGCGTTCGTCGCGAGATCGATCTCGCAATTCCGCGAGATTCCTGAGAAAAGCACAGCGCTGGTTGGGAGTGGCGGTGGATCAGTTACGTGTTCTTGGGGTACTGCTGCGCCGAACATCGAGCGCACGGGGAGTGGCGGGTAGTTTGGAACCCAGTCTGGAACAGCAGAGGGCGGATGTTGGGAGACAGCGGACGCCTGCCCGTCTGCAGCCGAAGGTCGTTGCTGCAGCTCTTCAGCGTATCGTCGCCACGGTCGCTGACCATGTGGGGCCTATGCGCGTACGTGAGCTGCGGGCCCTCGCGGCGGTGTTCGGGCGCGCTGGAGCAACTGCGCAGCCGCAGACCGCCTTCGCGCTGCTGCTCGCGGACTTGGAAGAGCAGCAGTGGGATGTCGAAGTGCTCCAAGGCGAGGTTTGGGTGACGGCTCCCAACCCAGAGCCCGAAAACGGGGAGCCGCTGACTGCGGTGAAGGGGCGTCTGCGGGCCTCCCTTGTCGCGGCGCGAGACAACCAACTCGCTGATCGCTCCGTCGCGACGTTTCTTAGGCGGATGGAGGCGAAGCGCGTGCACGATGGAAAGCGCGTCTCGGTCCTGTCTTTGGTTGATGACGGACATGACCTCGCGCTCCGGCTGAAGGAGGCCGCTGGGCTGCCGCCCTCGGAGCGAGGTGTCGCACTGGAGCGCATCGTCGCGCCTGAACTTGAGATCGCGACAGCGGACGAGTTGTGCAGCACGACGGGGCTGCCGCTGCTCGATATCTGGCGATACTTCCGCCACACCTGGTCCCTCGAATACCGGCCTACCCCAGGCCGCACGGTCTTTTTGATCATCCGGAACGGCGCCCGCCCTATGCGGCCGGTGATGGGGATCGCCGCGCTCGCGAGCGCGCTGCCGCAACTGCGCGTGCGCGACAACTGGATCGGCTGGACGCCGCACACGATCCTCCGCGATGCCAAGGAAGGCCCTGCGCGGTGGGCGCCCCACCGCAGCGTGCTGCTCAGAACCTTGCAGTCGGCGCGTTCGTTGGTGCGCGCCGATGATCTCTTGTCGAAGGTGGGCAAGGCGCACGGCGCGGAGTTGGAGGCCCGCCTGCTCTCGCTGGCGAGCGCTGCTGCGGCGAAGCGCGAGGCGGGCTTGAAGGAGCGACAGGAGTCCCTGGATCGAGGTGAAGAGGTCGTGTCCCTTCGGAACCTCCCCCGGCTAGCGAATGGGGCCCCGGACTGGCGGACCGCGAGCGAACGCCCCCTCTTCGAGATGAAGCGAGCCAAGACGCTCGCCGACATCCTCTTCGCGGAGAGGGTGCTGACGGCCGCCGAGGATGCGCCACCTCCTGCTCAGATGGGCCCTGAGTTCCTTCGCGCCCTCGCGATCGCGGTCCGTGAGGTGAAGAAGGTGGGCCTCGCGAGCCGCCTGCTCGACATCAACGTGTGCGGCGCGATCCCCCCGTACCGGGATTTAATTGGTGGGAAGTTGGCGGCACTGGCGGCTGGCAGCGCCGAGGTGGCCGCCTGGTATCGTGAGCGGTATAGCGCACAGGCCAGCGAGATCACCTCCCAGATGGCAGGGCGCGAGGTGGTCCGCTCCCCAGAGGTCTGCGTCCTGACTACGACGAGCCTCTATGGCGTCGCGGCGAGCCAATACAACCGGCTGAAGTTGACGTTGCCTGACCGGCCACCGGTCTCATGGACCGATCTGGGGAGCACGGAGGGCTTCGGGACCGTACACCTCACTGAGGAGACCGTCACGGCGCTTCGAGGCCTAGCTGTGGCCAAGAGAGGTGGCAGGAACGTCAACAACGTCTTCGGCGAAGGGAACAGCCCGCGCATGCGCCAGGTGCGCGAGGGGTTGGACACCCTGGGGATCTCTAGCGATGTGATCCTGCGCCACAGTTCGCCGCGGAGGATGTACGGCCTCGAACTCTACCCTGGAGCCCGCGACTCGTTGAGGTTCAATGAGGTGCGTCCCTCCGCGCCTCCGCCGTTCGCTGAACTTGCGCGCGGATGGAGGGAGCGCTGGCTGCTCCGGAGAATCGAGCGCCGCGACGTCATCGCGCGGGTCGCCGCGATTGACCCAGAGACGGTACGGCAAGAACTGATGCCGCCGCCAAGCGCACAGCTGACGTTGTTCGAGGAACCCCAGCGGAGGGCTGCAGCCCCCCCTCCTCAGGGGCGCACAGGGAGAATCGGGATGGCTCAAGACGCGCACGCGGAGTTGATCCAAAGCCTGTACAAGGCAGTTGGGGGACTCGCCGATCACCACGACCCAAAGACCGTGGAGGCACTGCACATCGAGACTCCGGTTGAGCAGTTCATCCGAGATCGCGCGTTGATGGGCGCGATCATATTCCTGACCGGGAACCCTGGCGACGGCAAGACCCATCTGCTCCGTCGGATGGAGGCGGTGCTCAGGGCAGCGCGCGTCGAACTGTGCCTTGACGCGAACGTGCGAACTGAGGCCGAACTGATCAAGCTGATCGATCAGACCTCGCGTCGTAAGACCGGCGCAGTCTTGGCCATTAACGAGGGCACCCTGGTCGGGCTCCTTCGCGCGGCCCACGGGCTCAGGTGGGTCGGTGACCTGGAGGAACAGCTGCTCCACCCTCTCACGTACGTCCCGCAGGGGTCGCGGGTACAACCTGACTCCAGGGCGGCTACGGCGCGCCTCCAAGTCGTCGACCTGAACCTGCGGAACAACCTCGCGAGCGAGACGGTGCTCAAGGCCATCCGACGTCACCTTGAGCTGTGCGCGCCGTGCGAAGGGTGCCCCGTCAGCACGTGCGCTGGGCAGCGCAACGCGGCGCGCCTAGGTAAGGCGGCGGTGGCCGAGCGCTTGGCGGAGTTGCTTGACGCTGTGGGGCGTGGCGGCTTCCACGCCACCATGCGAGATCTCCATGGGCTACTGGCGTTCATGCTCTTCGCAGATGCCGACTGTGCCGCGATCAAGGACGGGGCGCCGCCGGTGCCATATTGGGATGCAGCCTTCGAGGGTGGTTCAGGCGCCCTCTTCGAAGCGCTGCGGACGCTCGACCCGCGCCTCCATGCGATGCCACTGCTTGATGACGAGCTATGGCGGGGAATGGATAGCGCAAGCGATTGGGCGCTGCCGTTCGCTGAGGAGCGGGTCGGCGCCGGCTCGCTCGACGACCGGCGCGAGCGCTTCATCAGCCAAAAGCGCCGCGCGTTCTTCGAGCATGCGCGCGGTGCGGCCTTCTTGCCTGAGGCTGGCACCCAGGAGGAGAAACTGTTCCGCGCGTTGACGGAGGGGAGATCGAGCGTGACCGCCCTTGTCCGTCTCTTGAACAAGTTCTTTGACCGTAATGAGAAGAGCGGGGATGTGCTGTATCTGTGGACCACACATCGGTACGACGCGCGGCCGAATCGCTACGCCGCCTCAAGCCTGACCATCGCGGCGTCATCGCTTGAGATAGCCATCCCACAGCTTCGCGCGGGCCTCGCGGATGCGTTCCCAGAGTACCGGCCAGATCACGTCGTGCTGAGGACCAAGGGGGGCGAACCGTCCGAGGGGCTGCGGATCGACCGTTCGCTCGTGCTCGCCCTGGTCAAGGCCGAGGAGGGGCTGCCAGCGAGTTTCCGCAGCGGGGAGCCCGAGGCGCGCCTCGCGGCGTTCTACGATCGGCTCTCGCGCCGCGCGCGCGCGGACTTGGCTGCGGATATCGTGGAGGTGCGCTTCGTCGACATGGATACGGGGCAGAACTTCCAGCTGCGGGTGGACGTCGCCTCCCGCCAATATGAGGGCTAGCGCATGCACATCGGTCAGGTGCTGAACTCGGTTTATGACGAAGAGGTGGGGTGGCGCCCCGCCTCCGGCAACGTGAAGCCTGTTCACGTCGCCAACGGCCTCGTGAGGGCGTTATGTGGGCGCTCCTATGACACGACGCGGTTGAACCACTTCGTCAGGTGGACGGCGAAGGGCGGCCAGGCCGATGAGGACCGGTCTTTCGCGGCCCTTGTAGAGCGCGGAGACCCGGAAGGAGTATTCGCCTCGTTCGCAGACGCGCCGACCGAGTTCGAGCGCGCCCGCCGCTATACTCACGGGTTGCTTAACAATGACAAGACGGTGTACCCGTCGGTTCGCGACAGCGCATTCACTCTCACCTGCGCCCAGATGGTCTCGCTCAGCCCGAACGATCGTGGGCTTGGTGAGTTTGGGGCCGCCCTCCTGAGCGGGGGCGCCGCGGAGGCGCTCGCCGAGGAACTGCGCAGGGCGTTGCAGACCGAGTTGCCACAGGATCCGATCTCGGCGGCGGTGTGGCCGCTTCTTGAGAGCGAAGGGCATGAAGAGCGGCGCCCCGAGCGCGCCGCGAAGGCGCTCAAGCGAAAGCACAACCAGCAAATCCTCGACCAGTTCAGGAATGCCGCGGGGACCCTCGCGAAGCATGAGCGAGCGCAAGGCAACAGGCTGCGGACACTGCAGCGCGGTGTCCACTTCGTTTGTGTCGCTCCCCAAGTCCACGCACAAGCCCTCGCCGCTAATGGAGATCTCGCCAAGCGACCACCGGCGCTGCTCGCGCTGAGTGGGGGGTACGGGAGCCCAGTAGCGATCGCAAGCCAGCACTCCCTGGATCTGATCCACAAAGGCTTCCAGCGATGGCTGGGAAACCAACTCACTGCTCGGCTTGAGGCGGGCCGTCCGCTCGCCGAGAAGGAGGCGCCCCTTGAACTCAAGTCCTCAGATGCCCGGGCGATCCGCGCGGTACTTCAGCAGATCGGCGGTGCGTCCAAGGCCGACCAGGGTGAGCCCGCAAGCAAGGAGGTGCTCGACGCTCGTATTGCTGATTATGCCGACGCACGTCGGCGGCTTGGTGACAAAGCTACGCTGGTGCTCGGCCATGCCTTGGTCGCTGCCTACGCGCGTGAGTTCGAGTCGGGCGGACCAAAAGAGTTCATCCAGGGGCTCTCTCGAAAAGCTGGCCTCCTCTTCCCGCACTTCGAAGGGCGGGCCCGGGAGAAGCGCATCCGCCCGAGCGTCCCGATGTTGGACATGATCGTTCGAGCCTGCGTTGAGGCGGGCTCCTTGGTGCCGATAGATGAGTTCCTTGAGCGGCTCTGGTTGCGCTTTGGCCTCATCATTGGCACCCGCAGCACAGAGGATTGGAGTGACTCGGAGTACTTAGCCAACCATGGTATCGGGCTGGATCCGAGCGCGCTCGTCGAGAACGGTGAGGCCCTCATCGCGCAACTCGCGCAGATTGGTCTCGCGCGCCGCTATGCGGACAATGTGACCTACGTGGGAGACGCTCATGGGAAATGAGGCGAAGGCGCTCGTGGCGGAGATCGCCGCAGAACTGTGCCTGGAACGCATCAAGAGGCCGAGGTCGCTCGGCGCCTACGTCGAGCACCTGCCAGGGCTCGACGTTAATGCCTTCGTCAACACGCTGGGGGCGCGCTCGGATCGGGCGCTGCGCTGCGCTGTTCTTGGCGGGCCCCGGGCTGTGCGCGGCGGGAAGCACTTGGAGACCACCACGGATTCGTTGGAGGCGAACCACTGGCGCAACGAGGCAGCAAAGAAGTTGGGGGTTCCGCTGATCACCTTGGTTGTCGGTCAGGCGCCCAAACTGAGTTCCCTGCGGAACACCTTGAAGATCTTAGGGCCAGCGGAGGTCCGCGAGGAGATCGTCAAGCGATCTGTCTCGCTCCTGGACACGCCTGAGCGCCGCAGTTTCTGGCAAGCGCTCGCGGCGCGCCCAGGGGACGTGCCGCTCCCTTCGCTGACGCAACTGGCTGCCGCCGTCAAAGCAGCTTCACAGCGCAGCGAGGCCGGACTTCTCGACGCCGAGCCAGCCCTGCTGCACACGGTGGGACTGCTGTCGATGCCAATCAATGCCCGTGGTCCAAGGGCCGCGCGCAGCGCCTTACAGAAAAACTACGAGCTCGTCCGGCGCCTGCGCAAGCTACCTAAGAAGGAGCGCGACATTGTCGTCGCGGCCTCGAATGACAAGAAGCACGAACTGCAGAGGGTTGCGGACCAGATCCTTCGCTTCGAGCAGTCGGGAGCTACGGAGGACCTAATAGGGCTGTCCATGGAGAAGGTGCGGCAACTCCTGCGCCCAGAGTCTGCTGGGGGCGAGGATGATGAGCGGAAGGGTGGCAGAAAGGGAGGTGCGGAGCGGCTTGACGGCGATGAGCTGGCGCTTGAGCTGATCCTTGAGGAGAACGGCCACGGCCTGCAGGCTGCTGCCAAACGGTTCAAGGATGCGATCTCTCCAGATGAGGAGGGTGCCATCGAGACGGAGGAGTTCCATGTCAACCACCGTCGGATCGTGCCTCGCGTGAAGACGGGGACGACCCAGCTCTTGAAGTTGCTGAGCGATGTCCACTCAAGGGAGAACTGGGGCGCGTTCATCGCGGCGAAGGATGCTACCGACATCGTGTCGGCGCTGCGCGTCCTAGAGTCAGGCGACGCAGAGGTGACGCTGTTCCGGCCGGACGCCGACGAGCATGTTCGGCCGATGCTCCAGCGCGCGGTGAATCAGGGGATCGCTGAGCGCACGGCGCTTGATCGGTGGGACGCCTACTCGAAGGCGCGGGCCGCGCTGCTGCCTAACAGCCTAGAGCTCACGAACCACCCACTGCTCGCCTTGACGCCAAACTCGCAGTTGCGCGAGCGCGCGGAGGCGGTCCTGAAGACGTTCGGGGCGGCGCTAGACACTGTCGGCGAGACGATCCAAGGCCTGCTTCAGAGGAACTCGCTAGATGCAGCAAAGCGGCTCCGCGCGAAGGTGCTAGCGCTGGATGTCCTCTTCGTACAGACGGGGGAGGATTGGAGCGCGATGGCCCTGCCCACTCACCCCTTCCACCTTTGGAGATGGCTCGCGCTCGCGGACGTCGCGCTTGAGCACCGAGAGGAGTTGCAACAACTCGGACTGAAGACGACTCGCCCGCTCGTCACGGATCCCGCCCCGGCCGCGCCAGCGCTCGTCTTGAGCCCCTTCGCGCTGGAGGATGGCGCGCTGGATCACGCGCGTCCGTTCATCCCCACTGGGACCTTCTCGGCGCTCCCATTGTTCAGTGAGCCCCAGGCGAGACAGGGCGGGAAGTTCAGGGCGAGATCGCTAGGGAAGTTGGCGGGGCGCATGGTGAGCTTGCTCCCACACTCCTCTTTCGGTCTTCGTGTCCTCCTCGTCAATCCATCAACGGTGACAGGGGCGCTTGAGGATCTGCTCTCCCTTCAGAGCGCCTTTGATGACGAGCGGCCTGTCCCGATCCACGTGACCATTGCCAGGAGTAAGCGTGGCGCCGAGGCGACCGATGAAGAAGAGGAGGACCTCGTAGAGATCTCGCGAGAGCTCCGCGAGGCTGGCGGCTCTCTTACGGTGCTACCGGGGATCCTGCCGCTCCAACAGATCGCAGAGAGGTTCAGCAAGGCGCCCGTGCACATGGCGGTGGTGTTCGACCCTGGAGAGGGCCAACAGCTTCGCGTTGGCTTGAGCGGGGCTCCACGCCTCTCGCCCTTGCTCTTGCCGCGTGTGTACCGCTACGACGAGTACGACGATCGCTTCGACGTTGTCTTCGCCGCTGAAGAGCCAGGCTTCGCTACGTACCAGCAGTTCTTCTGCGAGATGCTTGAGGTGCCCAAGTCGGACTTCATCGGCCGACGCTCGGGCGCGAGCCGCACCGCACGGGAGCTTGAGAAGTTCGCCCTGGCCGCCGTGTGGCTAGTGGTTGTTGATCAGGGGCTCGAGCCAACGTTGAGGATAGGGGCAACCTCGCGGCTTGATTGGCGCACCGATGGCGGCCGAGAGGTCGTCACCTTCACCGCGCATACCGACACCGTCGACCAGCTCGTACGCGATGCGATCCGCAGCGTCGGACTGAAGGCAGGTGAGGAGACGGTGAAGCGCACACTGTCGCAAGTGCTTCGATTAAACAGCGAGGCCCTGTTACAACTCGCCCGGGCTGACACCAGCGTCGCGCCAGCGGATCCGCGTATCGCCAAGGGCCTCCTAGGAGTGCTGGCTGCCGTCCGTTGGTACGAAGAAATCTACCCTGACGCGCTCGTGATCTCACTAGATGAGCGGACGAGCCGCACCTGGATCC
Organism: Myxococcaceae bacterium; assembly: GCA_035296065.1. Taxonomy (GTDB): domain Bacteria; phylum Myxococcota; class Myxococcia; order Myxococcales; family Myxococcaceae; genus DATHBR01. The sequence continues at coordinate 61,313 of DATHBR010000031.1, forward strand.
TTGGGCAGCAGCCAGACGACAGGCACGGCGACCTCCTCGGGGTTCGCCCTGGAAAGGGTGGCTCCGTTATTGTCGAGGCGATCGAGGTGAAGACCTACGACGACCCGGCCGCGGTCACGAAGGAACGAGGTGGAAGGGTTGAGGGGTACGCGATCACCCAGATCGACCAGACGCTCCGAATCCTCAAGGAGATCCTTGATCCGCGAGTTGGCTCTGTGATCTCCCGCGCTAGGCGCGACGTCTTACGAGATCAGTTGTACCGCTCGCTCGCCTCGCGGCCATATTCACGTACAGAGCGTGCGCGCTTCGTTCACCTCCTTGAGGAACTGTTCAACGAAGGACCGGGGACCTTCTCTGGCCTGCTCTTCAAGGTCCAGGTGATCTCGGGCCCGCCGCAGTCTGTCCCCAGCGCGCCGGCCCCCGCTAAGAGCGCTGACGGCAACGAGGTTGGCGTCGTCGAACTCATCGAGAGTGAGGCGCCTGGCGAGCGGGTAGAGGAGGAGCGTCAGCGCGAGCCAAAGAAGAAGGGGCCACCCCGCTCATCAGGCTCCGGGGGGGATGGCGGCTCCAGGCAGAAGGCATCGGAAGAGTTGGCAACGAGCAGCGCGGCCAAGCAGCGCGACGCGCCAGCGGTGCAGGCGCAGACTGCGCCGAAGCGGTTCACCTTCCTCGTTGGCCAGACCATCGCCGACGAGGAGGTTGTGTGGGATCCCCACCGACCGGATGCACCGCTCAATAACTTTGGCTGGCTCGTCACTGGCGACTCAGGCGCTGGCAAGACACAGGTCCTGCTCGCGCTCGTCGCGGACATGGTGAAGGCGGGCCTGCCGGTATGCATCTTCGACTTCAAGAACGACTACGCCGACGCCAAGTTCAGTAAGCCCCTCGCCCTTCGTGTGCATGACGTGGACCGTGAGGGCCTGCCATTCAACCCGCTGTCGCTTGTCGCGGATGAGCACGGCGAGGTGAGCCCTATCCGGCATATCCATGAGATAGCGGGGATCCTGCGCAAGGTGCTGCGCCTCGGCGACCAGCAGGAGGCGAAGCTAAAGCGGGCGCTGCGCGCCGCCTACGAGCATCGAGGGATCACCGTCGATGGGCGCCACCAACTGGCGAAACTGCCAGTGGCGCCATCGTTCAAGGACGTGTGGGAGGTCCTTGAGCAAGACGCTAAAAATGATCAACTGCTCAACCGGCTCTCGAAGCTCCTCGAGATCGATATCTTCCCGACCTCTGAGCAAGCCGCGATCACGTTCGAGCGCCTGCTCAAGGAGAGCATCGTCCTTGATCTTCACAAACTTCCTAACGAGGAGGTAAAGAACGGCGTTGCGGAGTTCTTGGTCGTGCGGTTCCACGGACATGTGCTCCGTGGGGAGCAGCCCCGCCAACTCAGGCGCATGCTCGTCTTCGATGAGGCGTGGCGGGTCAAGGATAGTGAGCGCCTCCAAGAGTTGGCGCGCGAAGGCCGCGCCTTCGGAGTTGGCATCGCTATCGGGACGCAGTTCCCCGGTGATATCCCAGATACGCTCGCAGGGAATCTCGCGACACAGTTGTTGCTGCACAACAAGCAACCAGAACACCGCAAGGTGGTCGCGCGAACGCTTACGGGAGCAGCCTCTGGACAAACTGCCACCCAGGTGATGACGAAGATAGACAAACTGCGTCCGCACGAGGGCTTCTTCCGCAACCAGCATTATTCGCCATATGTGCTGGTGCACACGCTGCCCTATTACAAGAGGAGTTGACCGGTGAGGCGCGCAACGCCTAGCGCCCGCTCAGTCGCAGCGAGCAGGAGGGCCCCGACGGCTTCGCAAGTGGCTGCGACCCGTGAGGTAGTTGGATGGTACCTCTCCCGCTATTACAGAACCGAGTGGGACCCGGGCCTTCTCCGAATGTTCTGCGATCCTCGATGGGTTGGCGCCTTCGCTGTGCGGCCAGAACTCGTTCGTCAGGGCGACCCGGAGGCCCTCTTTCGGCTCCTCGTCACGGTCACGATGTTCCAGCGCCGCCAGGATGCGCAGATCATGCGGATCCTTCGAGGGATCCCACCGGAGGCTGCCGAGGAACTCACAACATCGAGCCGCCTCACCGCCCTAGCCAAGGGGTCGGCCTGCCGTCATGCCCGGACGCTGGAGTCACTCCACGAGGATTGTGATCTGACAAAGCGTAACGGTCTCGGCGTCTGTCACGCGAACCCAAGGATGCAGTGCCACCTGAAAGTGCACACGGTCTTGCTGAAGCGATACGGTCACTTCGGAAAGATGCCGACCTCTGCGGCACTCGTGGTCTCCGGGGCCGGTAGCGATCTCGGAGCGTTGCGTGAGAACGCCTTCGAGATGACCCAAGATCAGCACGAGCGCGCATTGCTGCTTGAGCGCGCGGTCTCACGCATCTGGCGTGTCAGTGACAAGATCGCGGCGATGTTTCTCTCAGCGCTCACAAACCCCGATCTAGGAGAGGGGCTTGCACCTTGGACTGAAGGGCTGGACTGGTCTCACTTCGTCGTGGTCGACAGCAATGTCGATCTCTTCCTGCGAGCAATTGCGTTTCGCGGTCCATGGACATACGCCGCGCGCAGGGAGTTTATCCAAGCGCTCGCGGCAAGAGTGGACCTTCGCGAATTCCGGCCTGAACTGCACAGTTATAACCCGCGTCTCGTTCAGCAGGCAATGTACCTCTTCATGAGTATCGCGAATAGACGCGGAGCGGTCGTTGACTGTTCTAAAACAGGGGCAACAGCCTGTGCTCGTTGCCCACTTCTCCTCAAGCGGCGTTGCGCGCTCCGCGTCAAATCAATGCGTGCGGGCACGCGCAGCCTGAAGGCAACTCAATCTACACTGGGGGCATAACGCGGAGTGGAGTTGATCTGGATTCATGAAGTCCATCCTGCTGTGTGGAGCCTTGGGCCTCTCACGCTCTGCGCCCTCCGTCACGACGGGGCACGGCGAGCAGATGCCCGGTTTCAAACCGCGCACCGTGAGTCTCACGGACCTCGCGTGGGTAGTGGTGGCCGCGCGTGACATCGACGCGAACGGCGGGATGGTCGACGAAGCCCGAGTCAACCGCTTGCGCTATCTCGAAGGCACCGCGAGCGACTCGACACGATGGATCGACACCCGATGGGCGATCGCGGCCTATCAGGTAGCGCGTGACCGCCTTGGCTCGCTTTCCCCCGAGTCCACCCCGTAGCGGACGAAACCAGGGGCGAATGCGGCTGGCCCTCCCGGACGAGGGGCAGCCCCCCAGGCAGGCCCTATACGGACTGCGTGCGAGCCCCATGCACGTCGATTAAAAGGCCACCTGGAAAGCTGGCTCCGGCTCCCTACCGTTCTGACGAGGCAGCATGGCGTACGCAGTGAAAGAGGTCTTCTACACGCTGCAGGGCGAGGGCATGAACGCGGGGCGCCCGGCCGTCTTCTTGCGCTTTACCGGCTGTAACCTGTGGACCGGGCGCGAAGAGGATCGCCACCGGGGAACCGGTGGGTGCTCACGGTGGTGTGACACCGACTTCGTTGGCATGGACGGGGAGGGGGGCGGTCGCTTCGACTCTCCCGCGGCCCTTGCCCGCCATGTGGCGAGCACCTGGCGCGGCGATACTCACACTTCCCGCCTCGTCGTCTGCACGGGGGGCGAGCCCCTGCTGCAGCTCGATGCTCCCCTGGTTGCCGCGCTTCACTCAGAGGGCTTCGAGGTCTCGGTCGAGACGAACGGGACCCAGCCCGTGCCGACGGGAGTGGACTGGGTGTGTGTGAGTCCCAAAGCAGGAGCTCCGCTCCAGGTGCGGGAAGGGGATGAGCTCAAGCTCGTTTTTCCCCAGGAGGGCCTTGGGCCGCAGGACTTCGAAGCCCTGGCCTTCCGGCACTTCATCCTGCAGCCGCGAGACGATGCGCGGCGCGAGCAGAACACGCGGGAGGCCGTCGCGTACTGCCTGGGGCACCCCAGGTGGCGGCTGGGCCTGCAGACCCACAAGCTCCTCGGGATTCCGTAGGGCCAGCCCTCAGGGGCGCCTGGCTCAGCCCACCTGCTTCAACAGCCGCTCGGCCTGCTCGCGCACGCTGGGATCGGTGCTCTTCTGCGCCTTGCGCGCATGCTGCGCCGAGGCCGCCTTGTCCGTCTTCACCAGCGCCAGCGCCATGTTCAGGTTCGCTCCCGGCTCGTCCGGGTGCGCCGCCAACACCTTCGCCAGCAGCTCCTTCGCCCTGGGCGCCGTCTCCGGCTTCTCCAGGTAGAGCACCGCCAGCTCGTTCGCCGGCCCCGGCTCCGTCGGCGCCTTCGCCACCGCCTCTTCCAGCAGCTTGCGCGCCTGCTCCGGATCCTTGTTCGCCCCCAGCTGCAGCGCCCTGGCCAGCCCCAGCTTCGCCTCCCACGAGTCCGGCGCCAGCCCCAGCGTCTCGCGGAACAGCCGCCGGGCCTCGTCCACCTGGCCCCCAATCAGCATCACCAGGCCCTGCAGGTACGGCCCGTTCGGGTTCGTCGGCGCCAGCTGCCTCAGCTCGATCGCCGACTTCAGCCCCGCCTTCGGGTTGTTCGCGAAGATGCAGAGCTTGATGTACTCCTCGTGCAGCTCCGGCTTGCGCGGCGAGCGCTGGATCGCCTTCTGCAACGCCAGCTGCGCCTGGCCGATCTGCCCCTGCTGCACCAGCACCCGCGCCGCCAGCTGCAACGGCAGCGTCTCGCGCGGCGACAGCGTGGACGCGTGCTTGAAGCACTTGAGCGCCTGCGCCAGCTGCCCCTGGCGCAGCACCGCCAGGCCCAGGTACGTCGTCGCGTGCGCGTTCTTCGGCTCCACCTTCAGCGCCTGCACGAACGCCTGCGCCGCCTCGGCCTCCTTGCCCGGCAGGCACAGCAGCGCATGGCCCAGGTTGTAGAACTCGGTGAAGCCGGCCTTGGCGTGCTTAGCCAGCGCGCGCAGCTCGTTGAGCGCGCCTTCGTCCTTCTCTCCCTCCGCCTTCAGCCGGGCCAGGAAGCCGCGTGCCTCGGGGTTGTTGGGATGCTGCGCCACCACCCGCTCCAGCAGGGGTCTGGCGTCGTCCGGACGGCGCTGAGCCAGGTGCAATCGCGCCAGGCCCAGCAGCGCGGTGGCGTCTTGCGGATTGGCCGCAAGCGCCCCCTCGAACTCACGGGCTGCTTCCTTCAGCAGCCCCATGGTCATCAACTTCATTCCCTCTTTGGCACTGCGCGCGTTCGCCATGCCTAGAGGATGCTATCAACTGACGAGCCGAATCAATTCCAAGGCGTCAGGTCGATGTTGCTGATGAAGTCGCCCACGTCCTCGAACCGGTCCGCGGCCCAGTCGCCCACGTCCTCGAGCTTGTCGCCGGCCCACTCCACGCCCTCCTCGGCCAGGCCGCCCAGCACGTCGCCCAGCAGCCGCGCCGTGTTGCCGCCGTTGACGTTGCCGCTGATGTCCACGCCGAAGCCCACGGTCGGCGACGCCTCCGCGCCCACGTCGAAGGACAGGCCCTCGTCCGTCAGCTCGATGTTGGCGTGCGCATCGAAGCCCACACCCGCCGTGCCGCTCAGCTCCACCTGGCCCGAGGCGACCTCACGGCCCTCGTGCGCCACCGAGATGCCGCCGGTCAGCGAGCCGCGCGCACCCGCGAAGCCCTCGGCGCCCGCGTTGACGGACACCTGGCCGTCCGTGCCGATGTGGATGTCCAGGTTCAGGCTGCCGTCGACACCCACCATCCCCTCGGCGCTCAGGTCCACGGTGACGTCGATCTGCTCGCCGGCCACGTCCACCGAGAACGTCTTGGTGGCGCTGGCGCCCGCCTCGAGCAGGGTGGCGTTCACGTCCACCGACAGGCTCACGTCGATGCCACCCACGCCCACGCTGGCGTCGGCGTCGCCGTTGATGCTGAAGCTGGGGCCCGCCACGTGCGCCTCGGCCTGCACGCCGCCGGGCAGCGTGCCCGAGGTGCGCGCCTCGAAGGCCGAGCCCGTCTCATAGCCCACGCTGCCGTTGGCGCTGGTGGCGTTGACGTTGCCCGAGGTGGTCACCCGCGACTGCTGGGGCTGCTGCGTCTGCTGGGTGGTCTGGTTCGCCTGCGTGCGCTGCGGCTGCTCGGTCCGCGGCGTCTGGGTGGGGGCCTGGGTACGGGGGGTGGTGGTAGAGCGGTTCACGCCGGACATGGGGGACCTCGGCAACTTCAGAAGGGGAAAAAGGCTTCGATACCCTTATTCTCTGAGAATTCCGCCGGAAGTTGCCTACCTGGTTGCACAAACATCCTACATTGTTTGTTATGCGCGGCGGGGCTAGCCGTAAACGCCCGAAAGGGCTTGGCGTTTAGCCGCGATCCCGGCGCACCTGCACCTTGCGGCCGCGCAGGGTGGCCTGGCGTAGAGCCGAGACGATTTGATCGGCCATGGACTCGGGGACCTCCACCAGCGAGTAGCCGTCGGTGATCTGAATGGTGCCGATGCGCGAGGACTCGACGCCCGCCTCGCCGGCGATGGCGCCCACCAGGTCCGCCGGGCGCATGCCCGCGTTGCGGCCCGCACCTATATAGATGCGGGTGATGTCCCCGTCTTGGGGCTCCGCCGGGCGGCGCTTGTCACCCCGATCGGAGCGGGGGGCCTGCCGGGGGCCCTTGGAGGGGGGGCCGGAGGAGGGACGCCGCTCCGGAGCCAGGGAGACCGCGGGGATGTCCTGCTCCTCACTGCCGCCGCCGTCCTCCTGGGCGTCCTGGAAGAGCTTCACCGCGGCGGCGGCCACGTCCAGCACGTCGAACTCGCCGCCCAGGTTCTCCACCACGCTGCGGAATGCCTCGAGCTCACCGGCCTCCAGCACCTCACGCAGCGCGGCGCGAGTGAGCTCCATGCGCTTGGCGCGCAGGTCCGCCACGGTGGGCACCGAGGCGATCTCGATGCGCTGGCCCGTGAGCTTCTCGATATTGCGCAAAAGCCGCGTCTCGCGGGGCTCGGCCAGGGTGATGGCCACGCCCTCGCGGCCCGCGCGGCCCGTGCGGCCAATGCGGTGCACGTACGCCTCGGGCGCGTTGGGCACGTCGTAGTTCACCACGTGCGACAGCTTGTCGATGTCCAGCCCGCGCGCGGCCACGTCGGTGGCGACCAGCAGCTCGATGGCGTGCGTCTTGAACTGCTTGAGCACGCGGTCGCGCTGCTCCTGGCTCATGCCGCCGTGCAGCGCCTGGGCCCGCCAGCCGTGGCCGTTGAGCGACAGCGTCAGCGTGTCCACCTCCGTGCGGGTGCGGCAGAAGACGATGGCGGCGGTGGGGGCCTCGAGATCGAGGATGCGGCCCAGGGTGGCGTCCTTGAAGTTGCGCTGGACGACATAGGCCGTCTGGCGCACCCGGGGCACGGCGCCGGACTTCACCTTCTCCGGGGCGATGCGCACGCGCACCGGCTCGTGAAGGTGGCGCTCGGCGATGCTGACGATGCGCGGGGGCAGGGTGGCCGAGAAGAGCGCCGTCTGGTGCTTTTCCGGCGTGGACTCGAGGATCTCCTCCAGATCTTCCGCGAAGCCCATGTCGAGCATCTCGTCCGCCTCGTCGAGCACCACGGTCATCACGGAGTCCAGCTTGAGTGACTGGCGCCGCAGGTGATCCAACGCCCGGCCCGGAGTGGCGATGACGACGTCCACGCCGCGCTTGAGCACGCGCAGCTGCTGGCCGATGGGCTGGCCGCCGTAGAGCGGCAGCACCCGGACGCCCAGCTTGTGGCCGTACTTGTGCACGGCCTCGGCCACCTGCATGGCCAGCTCGCGGGTGGGCACCAGCACCAGCGCCGAGGTGCAGAACGCGCCGCACTTGCCCGGGGTGATGCGCTGCAGTATCGGCAGCGCGAAGGCGGCCGTCTTCCCGGTCCCCGTGGCGGCGATGCCCAGCAGATCCTTGCCCGCGAGCAGCGGCGGCAGGGCGGCGCGTTGAATGGGGGTCGGCTCCTCGTAGCCGAGCGCGGTGAGCGCCTCGACGAGCGGGGCGTTCAGGCCCAGGGAGTCGAAGGTATTAGGCGTAGGGTCGGGAGGGGAGGCTGGCACGCGGGGGCTTGTACCACCCCCGCGCCGAGCGGACACTACTTCTTCCAGCGCAGTTCCATGGCCTCAACAGTCGCCAGCCCCAGGTTGCGCGCGGCCTGGGGGCCGGGGCCGCTGATGACATCCATGCCGTCCTTGTGGGCGTGCACCACGCGCGACATGTTCAGAATGTCCTTCTTCACGTGGGTGTTGCCGCCCGCCTCCTCCATGGCGTCGTGCGTGTTCACGTCATAGGTGAACTGCGTCTCCTTGCGGCGGGTGAGCCCCACGTAGCCCTCGAACGGCGGCAGCGACGCGGTGTCGAGGCCCTTGTTCACCGGCTCCTCGCGGCCGTTGATCGTCATCTTCGTGGCCGCGAGGATCGTCGGGCCGTGGCAGATGGAGATGTTGGGCAGCCGGGCGTCCACCGCCGCGCGCATCATCTTGTCGATGTGGGGGTTGCTCTCCAGCTTCGAGCGCGTCTTGCCGTCCGGGCCCTTGACGGGGTTGGCGACGACGACGTCCTCGTTGAAGCCCAGCCCGCCCGCGGAGAACACGGCGCCGAAGTCCTTGGCGTCGAATTGCGCCGCGCCCGCGGTCTTGGCCAGCAGCTTCTGGGCCAGCTTGCCCGCGGGGCCCCGCGGATCCAGGTGCGGCGGGCACCCATGGCCCACCGGCGAGGTGTTCTCGCACACGCACAGGCTGTCGTGCTGGAACGCGGCGGGGCGGCCCTCCGGCGTGAAGAGCTGGATGTTGTAGCCCTTGTCATTCATCACCGTGGCCCAGTCCATCAGCTCCTGCCACTGCGCGCCCGCGGAGCTGACGATGACGGCCACGTTCTTCTCGCGCGGCCCCCTGGGCGTCAGGTCCGCCGGCGGCATCCCCGCCTCGATCTTCTTGAGCGCGTCGTCCATGGACACGCCCGTGCGCTGCTGGTGCTCGCCCCACATGCTCGACAGGATCTTCCGCTCCATGGCGTCCAGGTTCGCCCCGTTCGGGGACTCGCGGCGCGGCTTGTCCCACAGGCCCACCATGGGCATGAGCGAGTAGTAGGTGGCGCGATCCTCGGCTGTCAGCGTCCCGGCGCGCGCCTTGTCCAGCAGGCTGGCCATCGTCCCCGCCGTCTCCTTCAGGGCCGGGCCGTTGAGCAGCCCCACCATCTCCAACTGCAGGGTGTCGTCCAGGCGCGTCAGAGGCTGGAAGAAGTCCCAGCCGCGGATGTTCGTCTCGGGATCGCTGCCGTACCGAGAGATGTACGAGGCGCGCACCTCGTCGATCTGCTTGGCGCTCAGGCCCGTGAGCAGCTCCCGGGTGCGCTCGAGCCGCGTGGCGTTGTTGGGCAGCAGCAGGTTCGAGCGATCATTGGCCAGCGTGTGAAGCAGCTTCGCCAGCTGCCCGGGGTTCTGGCTCGCACGGGCCTTCTTCACGTCCTGCGCCGACACGGGGAAGAGCCAGTTGCCGCTCACCTCCTTGCTGCCCACCAGCGCCTGGCCCCGGGGCGCCGTCGCCGCGAAGCCATCCGTCTGGACGCCCGGGGAGGACGGACGCACCGCCGGCTGCCTGGGGCTCGCCACGGTGGCGGCGGGACGGGGGGACTGCTCGGGCTTCGCCACGGACGCGGCGGTGGGGTGGGTGATCTTCATGGCGTGCTCCTCCGAATGGGCGGCCAGGGCCGCTCGGTTGGTGACCTTGAGTCATTTAATAAATGACCCATGGTCACCTGTCAAGCGGGATAGAGTGAATCGCGTGAGCGAGGCTCCGCACATCCAACCCATGGGGGATTCGGCGTTCCTGGTGCGCTTCGGTGAGCACATCTCCCCGGAGGTGCACGCGCGCGTGATGGGCGCGCTGCGAGCGCTGGACGAGGCCCGCGCGGCCTGGGTGCTGGATCTGGTGCCCGGCTACGCGAGCGTGGTGGTCATCTATGACGCGCTGCGCGCCGAGCCCGGTGAGGTGCAACGGTGGCTGGAGGCGACGCTGCCGGGCGCGCGGCCCGAGCCACCGAGCCACCGCGTGGTGCAGGTGCCCGTCTGGTACCACCCGTCCGTGGGGCCGGATCTGCAGCCGCTGGCGCAAGAGAAGGGCATGGCCGTGGAGGAGCTGATCGCCCTGCACAGCGCGCCCGAGTACCTGGTGTACATGCTGGGCTTCCGGCCCGGCTTTCCGTTCCTCGGAGGGCTCGATCCGCGGCTGTTCTCGCCCCGGCTGGCCACGCCGCGCGTCGCGGTGCCCGCGGGCTCGGTGGGCATTGGCGGACAGCAGACGGGCGTGTACCCCGTGCGCAGCCCGGGCGGCTGGAGGCTGCTGGGCAGAACGCCTCTGCGGATCTTCTCGCCCGAGGCCTCACCGCCCTTCGCCGTGAGCGGGGGAGATCGGCTGCGCTTCGTGCCCATCTCCGAGGCGCGCTACCGCGAGTTGGGCGGGGAGGTGCCCGCATGAGCCTGCGCGTGCTCAAGCCGGGCCTGCTCACCACGGTGCAGGACCTGGGCCGGGTGGGCTTTGGACGGTGGGGCGTCTCGCCGTGTGGCGCGATGGATCCGCTCGCGCTGTCGCTGGCCAACCTGCTCGTCGGCAACGAGGTGGGCGCGCCAGCGCTCGAGGTCACCGCGATGGGGCCGGAGCTGGTGTTCGAGGCGGAGGCGACGTTCGCCCTCGCTGGCGCGGAGCTCAGCCCCTCGTCGGATGGAGCGCCGCTCGCGCTGGGCCTGGCGCACCGGGCCCGGGCAGGGCAGAGGCTCCGGTTCGGCGCCCGGGCGCGGGGAGCCCGGACCTATATCGCCGTGGCCGGAGGACTGGGCCGGAGCGCGCGCTCCTTTCTGGGCAGCACGGCGACGGACATGGAGGCGAGCCTCGGAGGACTGACGGGCCGGCCGCTGCGCGCGGGAGATGAGCTCGCGCTGGAGCCCCAGCCGCCTTTTCAGGCTCGCGCGGCCCGGGACGCGGGGGAGCGCTGGTACGGCGAGCCGGACGTGGTGCGGTTCATCCCCGAGCTCAGCCCACGCCTCTCCGCGGAGGTGGTGGAGCTGTTCGCGGCGTCGCGCTTTCGCGTCTCCTCCCGCTCGAATCGCGTGGGCTACCGGCTGGAGGGGGCCACGCTGCCCGTGGCACCCGGAGGGCTCCAGCTCTCGGAGCCCGTGGCGCCGGGTACGCTCCAGCTTCCCCCGGACGGCCAGCCCATCGTGCTGATGGCGGATCGGCAGACCACCGGGGGCTACCCGAGGCTTGGCTATGTCATCCGGGCGGACGTGCCCAGGCTCGCGCAGCGCTGGTTGGGAGAGCCTGTCGCCTTCCGCGCCGTCACGCTCGCGCAGGCCCGTGAGGCCCTGCGCGAACAACAGCTCTGGCTCCAGGAGGTGGTGGCATGAGCGTCACAGCCCCGACGAAGACACAGTGCCTGCTCAACATCGATCTGGGAGAGCTGCCCGAGGAGGACGAGCAGCTTTACCTGCTCGCTCACGTGGCCAACATCGCCTGTGGAGGCCATGCGGGCGACGAGCGCTCCGTTCGCCAGGCGCTGGAGCGGTGCCGGCGCCATGGCACGCGGGCCGGGGTGCATCCGTCCTACGTGGATCGCGCGGGCTTCGGGCGCCAGGCTCAGAACGTGGCGCCAGAGGTGCTGCGCGGCCAGGTGGTGGAGCAGTGCGGGCTGCTGGCCTCCCAGGCCTCGGCGGTAGGCGTGCTGGTGGAGTTCGCCAAGCCGCACGGAGCGCTCTACCACGCGGCGAACCGCGATCCGCTGCTGGCCCAGGCCGTGGTGTCCGCCGTCGCCGAGGTGTTCGGCACCGGGATCACCTTTATAGGACCGCCCACGGGCGCGCTGCGTGAGGCGGCCCAGCAGGCGGGGCTCCGATATGCCCGGGAGGGCTTCGCCGATCGGGCCACGCTTCCGGATGGCACCCTGGTGCCCCGAAGCCAGCCTGGCGCCGTCATCACGGATCCTTCCGTGGCCCGGCAGAACGCCTCCCGGCTGGCGCGAGGAGGCGAGGTGGACACCCTGTGCGTGCACGGTGACACGCCAGGGGCGGTGAGCGTGGCGCGCGAGGCGCGCGCCGTGCTGGACGCGTTGGCTCGCTAGGCCGCCGAGGGCCGGCGCGAGATGCGGTAGAGGATGAAGCCCATCACCGCGAAGAAGAAGACGCCCAGCAGGTGGTAGCCGCCCCGGCCGATGGCGTGCTCGATCGCCGGCTCCAGTGAGAGCCCACCCAGCTGCTCGCGCTGTTCCTTGTTCAGGACGACCGAGAGGATGGCGACGAGCACACCCGCCAGCGCGCCGCCCGCCACCAGGCCCGTGGCGAACAGGTTGCCCGGCCCCAGCTCGGACTCCTCCACCTTCTCGCCCTTGCGGTGCGCCACGTAGTCCGCGATGCCCTTGATGACGCCACCCACGAAGATGGGCGCCGTGGTGGACAGCGGCAGGTACGCACCCACCGCGAAGGACAGCGACTTCACGCCGCACAGCTCCATGGTGATGGCCAGGAACACGCCCACCAGCACGAACTGCCAGTCCAGGTTGAACGAGAGCAGGCCCTTGATGAGCGTGGCCATCAGCGTGCCCTGCGGCGCGGAGAACTCCGCGGTGCCGATCCGGTGCTTGATGCCCGCGGCGAGCATCTCCTCGGTGGGAGTGTCCAGCAGCTTCATCGTCAGGCCGATGACCACCGCCGCCGCCACCGCCCCAATCATCAGGCCCAGCTGCTGGGCCCGCGGCGTGGCGCCCACCAGGTAGCCCGTCTTGAGGTCCTGCGAGGTGGCGCCCGCGTTGGCCGCCGCGATGCAGACCATGCCGCCCACGCACAGCGCCATGGGCTGGTACACGGCACCCGTCCAGCCAAGGCCAATGAAGATGAGGCAGGTGGCCATCAGCGTGGCGATCGTCATGCCCGAGATGGGGTTGGACGAGGAGCCGATGATGCCCACGATGCGCGAGGCCACCGTGACGAAGAAGAAGCCGAACACCACGATGAGCACGCCCAGCAGCAGCCGGCTCACGAAGGAGGTTCCGGGCAGGAAGGGCAGCGCCGCCATCACCGCCACCAGGCCCAGGCTGCCGAAGAGCACCACCGTGATGGGCAGGTCGCGCTCGGTGCGCTTGGTGACGCCGCTGCCGGGCCCCTCACGCAGCGAGGCCAGGCTCTCCTTGAAGGCCGTGATGATGGTGGGCATCGTCTTGAGCAACGTGATGAAGCCGCCCGCGGCCACCGCGCCCGCGCCGATCTGCCGGACGTAGGCCTGGTAAATGGCCAGGGGCGTGTCGCCGAACGTGCGCGTCACCGGATTCCACGCGCTGGCGCCGCCCGCGGTGCCGATGTCCTTGAGGTAGCCCAGCTTCACCAGCTGCAGCGCGATGGCATCCGGCGGCACCAGCGAGGCCAGCAGCGGGATGAGCCCCAGCCATGCCAGCACGCCACCGGCCACGAGCACGCCCGCGATGCGCGGGCCAATGATGTAGCCCACGCCCAGATACTCGGGGGTGATGTCGCCGTTGAGCGTGGCGGACGGGAAGTACTTGTTGGTCTGCGCCGACACCAGGGCGGGCGTCTCGGCGATCAGCTTGACGATCTTCTGCAGCAGCGCGTAGACGAAGGCGAAGCCCACGCCCAGGAAGGCGAGCTTCGCCAGGTTGCCGCCCTTCTCACCGGCGATGAGCACCGAGGCGCACGCGGTGCCCTCGGGGTAGGGCAGGTTGCCGTGCTCCTTGACGATGAGCGAGCGGCGCAGCGGCACCATCATCAGCGTGCCCAGCACACCGCCCAGCAGCGCCAGGGTGAAGATGGTCCAGTAGTCGAAGAAGGTCTCTCCCTGGCTCTCCCTGCTCAGGAACAGGAAGCCAGGCAGGGTGAACACCACGCCCGCGGCGATGGACTCTCCCGCCGAGCCGATGGTCTGCACGACGTTGTTCTCGAGGATCGTCGAGCCTCCCAGCTTCTTGAGCAGGGAGATGGACAGCACCGCGATGGGAATGGACGCCGAGACGGTCAGGCCCGCCTTGAGCGCCAGGTACACCGTGGAGGCGCCGAAGATGATACCGAAGATCACCCCGATGATGATGGACTTGGCGGTGAACTCGGCCACATCGCTCCGCTCCGCGGAGATATAGGGTTGGAAGTCAGCTGGCTTGCTGGCGGGGGCGGGGGTGGCGGATTCGGACATGAGAGGTAACCCTGGAGGGAGGGTTCGGCCGCACCTTGTACAGGGCGTGACTGGAGATGCCAATGGTGGCCCTGCGACTCGATGAGGCTCAGGCGCTGGTGGATCGCTGCTTCGCCGGTGTGGTGGAGGGAGCGCCGCGGCTGCATGAGCCGGCGGATCCGCGCTTCGCCGAGCGCCCCAGCGCCGTGTGGCTGGAGTACCGCTGGTACGTGCACGAGCGCGGGCTGGCCGAGCTGTTCCTGAAGTGGCCGCGCGTGGCTGCCGAGCGGTGCGCCGAGGCGGAGCTGTCCGTGCTGCGCGTCCACCTCATTGGCGACTCGCCGGGGCTGGCCGCGCGTGCCAGGGGCTTGCTGGAGGCAGGCACCCCGGCGCCGGAGCGCATCCTGGGCCTGTTCGGCGGTGACGGAGTCCAGCGCGAGTGCGTGTCCGTGGGGGGCACCAGCATCACCGTGGAGCACTGGGAGAAGGCGGGGCCTCATGAGCTGCTGGACGAGGAGCGCTTCCAGGCGCTCACCGGGACGCTGGCCAGCGGTAGCTCCACCCCCGAGGAGCGCCACGAGGCGGTGCAGCGCCTGTCCTCCGAGCGCAGCGAGCGCGTGGTGTCGGCGCTGCGGGGGCTCTTGGCGGAGCGCTCGTCGATCATGGCCCTGCGCGTGCTGTCGGAGTGGGGCGTGGTGCAGGCGCGCGAGCCGCTGGGGCGGGCGATCGCGGCGCTCACTCCGGACAACGCGGCGGACCTGTGGGCGCTCACCGCGCTGGACCGGCGGCTGGAGGCCTGGGAGGCCATGGCCCGGCTCGAGGCAGCGCGCGGCTGAGCACCGCGCGCCCCCCGGGCCTCAGGCTGGGATCAGATGGTGATCTTCGTGCCGTCGAACTTCGTCAGCGAGAAGCCCTCGAACTGCTCGTGATAGGTGAACTTCTCGTCCTTGAGCATCTCGATGGCCACGGCCTCGCCGAGCAGCATCGACTCGATGGCCTCGGTGCGGTAGTGCACGCCCGCGATGTTGCGGCCGATGGAGCAGTTGGAGGCGAGCTTGTTGAGCTCTCCGCCCACCGTCAGCGGCGGCCCCGAGTAGGGCACCAGCGAGAGGCCGTCCGGGCTGGCCACCACCGGATCGGCCACCACGGCGTCCTCGTCGAAGAAGGCCTTGAGCATCGTGCAGCACGCGCCGGCGATGACCGAGTGGCCCGCGCCGTAGGACGGGTGGATGGGCGAGCCCTCCGGGTAGGCCTGCGGCAGCAGGTAGGTGCCGAACTTGCTGAACACCGCGTTGAGCACCTCGTTGTCCTTCACGTCGGAGTGAATCGGGTAGCTGGCCGCTCCCGTGCGCAGGTTGTGCAGGCGGCCGCCGAACTCCTCCGGGCGCAGCCGGCGGTGCACGGACCACTTCTGGAAGTACACGGCCTTCTGGGCGCGGTTGCCCACCGAGCACACCAGCGGCCCGATGTACGCGTCATTGAAGGTGACGTTGCCCTGCGTCTTCGTGGTGCTGAGGTACGGGTTGGCCTTGTCGAACGCCGACCGGGTGCCCAGCAGGATCAGCAGCGCGTTGAGGTAGGCCTGGAAGGAGACGTCGATGTGGATGAACTCACCCAGGTCGCGCGCGTTGCGGATGTAGCGGCGCTGCGCGTCGTAGGTGTTGCGCGCGCTGGCGGGCGCGGCGCCGTTCTGGATGGCGAGCCACTCGTCGTACTTCGTCACGTAGTCATTGCCGGCGATCGGCACCCGGTTCTGCTGCCGGATGACCTGCGCGCCGTAGGGCACGTCCTTGAACAGGAACTGGGAGATGTAGGGGCCATTGAGCTCGCCGGGCGTGGTGCCGCGGAAGATGTTGGCCGCCGTCACCCGGCCGCCGTCCTTCGGGCCGCGGAAGTCGGAGAGGCTGGAGAGGCTGGCGGCCGCCTGCTGGATCAGCGGATCCGTGGCGTAGGCATCGAACGGAACGTCACGCGTGAGGGCGTGCCAGTAGAGCTCCACCATCTCTCCGGCCGCCTCCGCGCTGGCGAAGGCCGGCGCCGGAGGCATGGTCAGGTGGTGGCTGTCGGCGCCGATCAGCTCGAAGGCGAACGCCGACTGCGGGTTCACCAGCTTGCGCGTGCCGCCGAGCGGAATGGCCTCGAAGTCCTCGGGGGCCCCCGTCTCCATGGCCTTGAGCAGGGCCTCATAGGCGCCAGCGACGACGTGCCCCTTGGCGTCATGGGGCAGCGCCTTGGTGAAGCTGGCGGTGTGGTCCGGGTACAGCTGCTCGTCCCCGTTGGCCAGGTGGGTGGGCACCGGCCGGCTGGCCTGATAGCGGGCCGCCTCGAAGCGCACCTCGCGGGCCTCCTGTACTCGCGGCTGCTCGGTGGGTACGGGGGGAACTACTTCGTCCTCGCCACAGCCCGGCAGGGCCGCCGTCAGGCCCGCTCCCAGCGCCAGGGCGCTACCAGAGCCCAGAAAGCCACGGCGGCTCAGGTTGACCTCGGGGCGCGAGGGGGTTGCTCGGGGAGACGGCAGGGACTGCTTCGGATCACGGGCCTTGCTACCGGACATCATGCCTCCTGATGTGGGGATGACTGCGCGAGTGGGTCCACCCCGTCAGGCCATGAGCCGCCTCAGAACCTGTCAGGTCACACAGGTGCTCACGGATGGGTGGAGTGATTGCATTGTCTTCTAGTCCCCACACACAATCCATGGGCGAAGCTTCCCTAAAGGTCAGGTAGGGGGTCCGAGGACTCGGACCGGCCCCAACGCACGAGGTGTTTCATGAGTCTGCTCCCACTCTTCACCACGTTGTTGATCGCCGCCGCTCCGGCGGAGGCGCCCAAGAAGGAGTTGAACTGGGTTGGCTGCGACATCTCCAAGCTGAGCTTCATGGACACCGTGGCCGGCGCCTACGAGAAGAAGACGGGGGTGAAGATCAGCCTGGTGGACGGCGGGGCCACGCGCGGCATCCGCGAGGTGGTGGCCAAGAAGGCGGACATTGGCGGCACGTGCCGGCACGCGGAGAACGTG
This sequence comes from Myxococcaceae bacterium, assembly GCA_035296065.1. Taxonomy (GTDB): domain Bacteria; phylum Myxococcota; class Myxococcia; order Myxococcales; family Myxococcaceae; genus DATHBR01. The sequence goes on from DATHBR010000031.1 coordinate 78,433, forward strand.
CCCGAGGAGCAGGGCGTCAAGCTCATCCCCGTGGCGTGGGACGCGCTCGTCGTCGCGGTGCACCCCTCCAACCCCGTCAATGAGATCACCCTGGAGCAGGTGAAGGGCATCTTCCTGGGGAGGATCACCAACTGGAAGCAGCTGGGGGGGCCGGACCGCCCCATCGTGGCCATGGAGCGCAAGGGCACGCTCAGCGGCGTGGGCGCGGGGGCGCGGGAGCTGATCTTCAAGGACCGCAAGCTGCAGTACCACGCCTCGGTGAAGCTGTATGAGTCCACCCGCCCGCTGGAAGAGGCGCTGGAGGGCACCGTGGATGGCATCACCCTCACGGGCGTCAGCAGTGGGCGGCTGCGCAAGGTGAAGATGCTGCGCGTGGAGGGCAAGGCGCCCACGCGCGAGAACCTCATCTCGGGGGCCTACCTGCTGTATCGCCCGCTGTACCTCACCGTGCCGTCCGCCGGGGCCTCGCCGCAGATCACCGACTTCATGAAGTACATCCTCTCCGCCGAGGGGCAGAGCTTGATCTCCAGCACGGGCACGGTGAGCCTCAACGAGGGCAAGAACCTGTGGCCGAAGTACAAGGCCGCCGTGCAGGACGTCGCACACTGACTCTCGTCCCCGTACCTCCCGCCCGATGCGATTTTCCCTGTCCCAGAAGCTCAGCCTCGGGCCGCTCTCCGTCGCGGCCCTCACCGGGCTCCTCGCCTTTGGCTACCTGCTGCCGCGCATGGAGGCGGAGTTCGACGAGCAGGGACAGGAGATCGGCTCGGCGCTGCCCTCCGCGCTGGCCTCCACGTTGATGGAGCTGCTGGCGGCTCACCAGCACGCGGCCGTCCAGTCCGCCATCGATGATGTCGCCGCGAAGTCCGCCGTGGCGTACGTCGCCGTGGTGGACCCGGCCGGAGAGCTGATCGCCGTCTCGGGCGAGTTCCGCGACGCGATGCGCAAGCAGCACAAGAAGCTGCTGACGAGCGAGATGGCCCACTCCTTCGTGATGCAGGGCGAGGAGATCCGCAACCTGCCGGCGCCGGTGCTCGAGGGCGCGCTGGGCTACATCCACGTGGGCTTCAACCGCTCTCAGGCGCGCCAGGGGCTGCAGGCGCTCACCGTGCGCTTCGGCGTGGTGCTGGCGTCGGCGCTGCTGGCCTTCAGCCTGGGCGGCTACCTCTTCAGCCGCCGGCTGGTGTCCCCGCTGCTGCGCCTCACCTCCGCGGCGCGGCGCATCTCCGAGGGCGACCTGCGAGAGACGGTGCACGTGGACTCGAAGGACGAGGTGGGGCAGCTGTCCCAGGCCTTCGCGGCGATGGTGGTGCGGCTCAAGGACGTGCTGCAACAGCTGCAGTCCTCCACGGAGCTGATGACCCGCTCGGTGCGCGTGCTCGATGAGTCCGCCTCGGACCAGAACCTGATGGCCACCCGGTATGCCGCGGCCCTGCAGCAGACGCAGGCGACGGCCCAGGAGCTTCACCAGACTTCGCTGGTGGCCTCCAAGACGGCCGAGTCGGTCATCAAGGTGGCCGAGCGCGCCGACGAGCTGGGGCGCACCGGCGAGGCCGCCATCACCGAGAGCATCAACGGCCTGGTGGAGCTGCGCGATCAGGTGAAGGAGATCGAGGCGCAGATCAACGCCCTGAGCGAGCACACCCGGCAGATCGGCGGCATTACGCAGACGGTGAAGGATCTGGCGGACCAGTCTCACATGCTGGCGCTCAACGCGGCCATCGAGGCGGTGCGCAGCGGCGAGCACGGCAAGGGCTTTGGCGTCGTGGCGCGGGAGATCCGCTCGCTGGCGGACCGCTCCATCCGGGCGACCTCGCAGGTGCGCGATCTGCTGGCGGATGTCAGCAACGCCATCTCCAACACCGTGCGGATTACCGAGCACGGGGCCCGGCGCATGGAGGCGGGGCTCGCGCAGGTGCGGCACTCGGGCGACACCCTGCGGGCCCTGTCCGCCATCGTCCAGGACAGCTCCGCCTCCGTCCGGCAGATCGCCGAGACGGTCAACCAGCAGACCGCGGGCATCGAGCAGATCTTCACCGCCGTCATCGAGCTGAACTCGCTGATGGACGGCACCCTGGAGCGCATCACCGCCACCAGCAACTCAGTGGGCTCGCTGCGCTCCCACTCCGATCGCGTCTCTCAGGTGGTGAGCGACTACCAGATCTGAGGCTTCAGGGCTCGCCGTTGCTGGAGCGAGCCTCGGCCAGCGCCGGGGCGGGGCGCAGGCGGCTCCACAGCAGCCCCACCAGCTCGCCCACGGAGCGGACCTGCCGCGCGTCCGGCTCGATGATGCGGCCAGCGAGCAGCGCGGCGCCCACTCGCGTCACCGCGGAGATGACGAACAGCACGTGGAAGCTCGCCCAGGTGTGAGCGCCCAGCGTGAAGTGCGAGGGCAGGGCGCTGACCACGCCGCCGCCCAGCGCGGTGGCCGCCGCGTAGGACAGGCCCCCCGCGGTGGCGAAGGCCGCCAGGTAGAAGGGCCGCCCCTGGCGAGGCGCCACCGCCAACGGCAGGGCGAACAGCGCCAGGCCATGGCCGCTCCAGAGCGTGCCCGCCAGCAGCACGTCGAACACCAGCGGCCACAGCATGCCGGCGGTGGGCACCAGCCACAGCAGCGGGATCAGCGAGATGCCCAGCGAGCACGCCAGCACCACCGGCTGCGCTCCCGTCCGGTCGATGACGCGGCCCCACAGCGGCGCCATCAGCATGCGCACGGCCGCCACGGCCGCGGCGTGCACCGCGATGAGGACGAACGTCATCCCCAGGTTCTGGATCATGTGCAGCGCGAAGTACGGCGCGGCGAAGCCCACCGAGGCATTCCACGCCACCTGGTAGAGCAGCACCCGGCGCGCGTGCGGATCTCTCAGCGGCACCAGCGCGGCCCGCAGCTCCATGCGGATCGCCGAGCCTCCCGGCGCGGGATCGTGCTGCCGGGCCATGAGGATGGTGGTGATGATGCCTACACCGGCCGCGATCGCGGCGAGGATGGGCAGCGCCGGGTGCACGCCCTCATGGTGGCGCGTGGCATCCAGGAACGCTCCGGCGGCCAGGGAGGCCAGGGTGCCCGCCAGCGTGCACAGCGCGGTGCGCCGGCCGAAGAAACGCCCCCGGAGCGTGCGCGGGACGAGCTCGCCCATCCACGCCACCCAGGCGTTGTTGCCCACCACTCCCAGTACGGCCGAGGCGGCGGCGATCCCCACCAGCAGCCGCTGCTGCCCCACCAGCGACAGCGGCAGCCAGGGCAGCACCGCCAGCGGCAGGATCACCAGCCGCGACAGCAGCACCACCGTGAGCGCCACGCGCCGGTGCCCAAAGAGAGAGGTGAGCCACGCGGCCGGGAACTGCACGAACTGGGCGAGGAAGGGCAGGGACGTCATCACCCCCACCAGGAACGGCCCCAGCTTCAGCGCCAGCGCCCAGGCGGTGAGCGCCGTGGCGCCCACGCAGGCGGCGAACACCTCGGCGAACATGCCCTCGGCCACCGAGGCCTTCAGCGACAGGCGCAGGCGCTCGCGCGGGGCCGGCCCGCTGTGCCGCGGCGCCTCGCCCGGAGGCGGGGCTCCCAGCAGGGGCGCGGAGGCTCCTGGCAAAATATTGCCAGGGCGGAACAAGGGCACGGCGCTGGCCAGCGCGGCGAGGCTGCGCAGCAGGTGCTGGCGCGAGGAGGGGGAGAAAAATCGATGCAACGGGAGCACGGGGCTGCGTCCCTACTGTCACAGCCCGGATTGGGACTCAAACCCCGCTCCGGGGCCCAGCCACGTTCGCCTGGTCAGTAGACAGTCGGAGGCTTTGGGGGCATTCACTTAAGTGTATGGAGCCTCTGGCTTCTATTAGGCCAGGTTACATCAAGAAGATTTCACGATGAAGTTCACGGGGTCTTGAACTATATGAACGGCCTAAGGGGAGACGAGTATGGAACTGGGTCGTGACTTGGCGGACTTTCTGGCTGTCGTGGAGCAGCGCCTCAGCGGCGCGCTCGTGGACGGGGACGCGGGACCGGGAGCGCGCGGAGACACGCTGATGGAGGCGGCACGCCACCTGTGCCTGGGCGGCGGCGGCAAGCGCGCCCGGCCCATGCTGGTGCTGCACTTCGGCGACGCGGTGGGCGTGAGCGCCGAGCGGCTGGTGGATGTGGCCACCGCCGCGGAGCTCATCCACTCGGCCAGTCTGCTGCACGACGACGTGGTGGACGCGGGCATGTTCCGCCGCGGCCGGCCCACGGTGAACGCCCGCTGGGGCAACATCGTCGCGGTGATGAGCGGCGATCTCATCCTCTCCACCACGCTGCTGATGCTGGCGCAGCTGGACGCGCGCCTGTCCAAGAGCGCGCTGGCCGTCATCGCGGAGATGACCCGCGCCGCCATCGCCGAGGTGGAGGCGCGCGGCAAGCTGGATCTCCCCCTGGAGCGGCTGCGCTACATCTGCGAGGGCAAGACGGGCTCGCTCTTCGGCTTCTGTGGCCACGCGGCCGCCACGCTGGCGGACCAGCCCGAGGCCGCCCAGCGCTTCGACAGCTTCGGCCGGCACCTGGGCGTGGCGTTCCAGATCGCCGATGACATCCGCGACATCCTGGGCACGGACGTGGGCAAGCCGCAGTACGCGGACCTGCAGTCGCGCACCCCCTCGATGCCCATTCTGCTGGCGATGGCGCAGGACGAGGCGCTCAAGCGCAAGCTCAAGGACGCCTGGGCGTTCTCGAGCATCTCCGCCGAGAAGATGCAGGAGCTTGGCGCGGGCATCCTGGCCACCGGCGCGGTGGAGCAGTCGCTGCAGCGCATGAACACCGAGATCGACGCGGCGCTGGAGCAGCTGGGGCCCTATGCGAACAAGCCCGGCGGCCAGGAGCTGATGGGCTGGGCGCGCAAGCTGTCCGCGGGCATCACCGAGCAAGTCAGGAGCCGTGCCGCGTGAAAGGCTATCTCTGGACGGGGGGCCAGACATCGCCTGCAGTGGACCTGACGCCTTCGGCGCGGCTGGCTCCGTGGGAGTCGATGGCCATCGAAGCGGTGGGCAACGTCATCGAGTTCTGGGGCTTCAAGCGCAACCAGGGCCGGGTGTGGGCCCTGCTGTATCTGCGCGGCGAGCTGCTCACCGCGGGTGAGATCGAGCGCGAGCTGGAGCTGTCCAAGGGCGGCGTGTCGATGCTGCTCCGGGACTTGGAGCGCTGGGGCGTGGTGCTGCGGGTGCGCCAGCCCCAGGACACCGTCTGGCGCTACAGCGCGGAGACGGATCTGGTGCGCATGGTGAGCCGGGTCATCGAGGAGCGCGAGGCGGGGCTCGTCTCCCGGGTGCGCGAGGAGCTGGTCGAGGCGCAGCGCATCGCCCGGCGCAGCAGGGGCGTGGATCCCGAGCGGCTGGAGCGGCTGGAGAAGATGGCCACCCTGGCCGAGCACGTGGAGAAGGCCCTGCACCTGTTCCTCCGCACGTCGCGGCTGAACATTGGCGGAGTGTTGAGTGTCTTGCGCGAGGACACGGCCGCGCTGCGCAAGAAGTCCCGCTAGCCCCCGCCCGGTATAGTGAGGGCATGGACTCTCACTACGATCAGGTGATGAAGGCGCGGGAGGCGGCGGACGCGTCCGCCACCCGGCTGTACTTCGCGTACTCGACGATCCTCGACCGCGCCGCCTTCGAGGAGTGGCGCTCACAGCACAACTACGAGTTCTTCCAGCTGCCCGAGGGCCGGCTGGCCGAGGCGTTGGAGCTGGAGCTCGTCTACGACTTTCCGTCGCGGTGGTGGGGCGGGCGCGTGGCGGGGCTGCGGGACACGGCCGCGAAGAGCGTCTTCGGGCGCCTGTTCGAGATCGCCGGCAAGGACTGGCCCATCATCCAGCACAAGGAAGGCTTCGTGACGGGCATGTGCGTGGAGCGCCCGGTGCGCGTGCGCGTGGAGGGCCAGGAGCTGCAGGCCACCGCGTTCACCACCGCGCCCCGGCGCGCCTCGACGGACGGGCCCATCAGCCCGCGCTTCGTGGAGGCGCTGGTGCGCGGAGCACAAAGCGCGGGGCTGCCGCCCGAGTACGTGGAGCGGCTGCGCAAGGGAGAGTAGAACGCAGAGCCTTCCCACCCCAGCAGATCGGTGCGCCCTTGAACCATGACATGCACCACCCCACGGAGGCCGCCCAGGTCGGTGGCCCCTGGTTGCAGGAGCTGCTCAGGGACATCTTCACCGGTGCCTGGTACATGCCGCACGGGCACTGCTACCTGTGGAAGCCCGGGCTCGTCTGGCTGCACGTCGTCTCCGACACGCTGATTGGCGCCGCGTACTTCCTCATCTCGCTGGTGCTGTACGCGCTGGTGCGGCGCATCCGCCTGCCGTTCAGCACCATGGTGGTGGCCTTCGGCGTCTTCATTGGCGCGTGCGGGCTCACCCACTTCATGCAGGTGTGGAACGTGTGGAACTCGGCCTACTGGCTGGCGGGCGGGGTGAAGGCGCTGACGGCCTTTGCCTCGGTGCTCACCGGGGCGTATCTGGTCAAGGCCCGGCCCGCCATCGTGCAGGTGGCCGAGGCGGCGCGCCTGTCCGAGCAGCGGCGGGTGGAGCTCGAGATCAAGAACCGTGAGCTCGAGGCCCTCTACAGCCGGCTGCGCGAGGCGGACGAGCTGAAGACGCGGTTCTTCGCCAACGTCTCCCACGAGCTGCGCACGCCGCTGTCCCTCATCATCGGCCCCATGGAGCGGCTGCTGGCCACGGAGGGGCTGGCCGCCGATCGCAAGCAGGATCTCCAGGTGGTGGAGCGGAACGCGCGCCTGCTGCTGCGGCACGTCAACGCGCTGCTGGACGCGGCCAAGCTGGAGGCCGAGGCGATGGTGCCGGCCTATGCCGAGGTGGACCTGGCCGTGCTGGTACGGCTGGGGGCCAGCAACTTCGACAGCCTGGCGAGGGACCGCGGCCTCACCTTCCAGGTGGACGCGCCCGGCCAGCTGGCCGCTCAGGCGGACGCGGAGAAGCTCGAGCGGGTGCTGATCAACCTGCTGTCCAACGCCTTCAAGTTCACCCCCGAGGGAGGCCGGGTGAGCTGCGCGCTGCAGGGGCTGGACGGCCGCGCCCGGCTCGTGGTGGAGGACACCGGGCCCGGCGTGCCCGAGCACATGCGCGAGCTCATCTTCGAGCGCTTCCGCCAGGTGGACTCGGGCATCAACCGCCAGTTTGGTGGCACGGGCCTGGGGCTGGCCATCGCACGGGACTTCGTGCGCCTGCATGGGGGCACGCTCCGGCTGGAAGAGCCGCCCGGCGGGGGCGCGCGCTTCGTGATGGAGCTTCCTCTCCGGGCCCCCGAGGGGACGACCGTGCGGTCCGAGCCGTTGGTCGCAGCCAGGGAGCTGGCGGCCGAGGCGGCCGTGGCCGTCGAGGAGCTGCGCACCCAGACCCTGGCGGGGACCGCGCCGGCCTCGCAGGCCACGGCCACCGCGCCCCTGGTCCTGGTGGTGGAGGACACGCCGGACCTGCGCCAGTTCGTGGCCCAGACGCTGGGACGGGAGTTCCGCGTGGAGGTGGCCCAGGATGGCGTGGAGGGACTGCGCAAGGCCGAGGCCCTGCGGCCCGATGTGCTCGTCACCGACATCATGATGCCGAGGATGAGCGGGGACGTGCTGGTGCGCGAGGTGCGCTCCCAGGTGGCGCTGGAGGACATGCCCATTCTGCTATTGTCCGCGCGGGCGGACGATGCGCTGCGCGTGCGGCTGCTCAGCGGCGGCGCCCAGGACTACCTGGTGAAGCCCTTCCTGGCGGCCGAGCTGGTGGCCCGGGTGCGCAACCTGGCCATGATCAAGCGCACCCGTGAGGCGCTTCAGCAGGAGCTGCAGGCGCGCTCGGGCAACCTGGAGACGCTGGCCCAGGAGCTGGCCATGCGAAAGCGCCAGCTCGAGGCGGCGCTGGAGGCCGCGCAGGCCGCCCGCGCGGAGGCCCAGAAGGCCAGCGAGTTCAAGACGACGCTGCTGCGGCTCATCTCTCATGAGCTGCGCACGCCGCTGTCCTCGGTTCAGCTCAACCTCCACCTGCTGATGCGCGAGCAGGAGGCGCTCAGCGCGCGGCACCAGGGGCTGCTCGAGAAGCTGACCCGCGGCACCACCCGGCTCCATCACCTGACGGAGACGGTGCTCGAGTACAGCCGGCTGGAGGCCGGGCGCCTGGTGCTCTCCTTGTCCGAGGTGGACCTGGTCGCGCTGGCGCGGGAGGTAGTCGAAGAGTACCGGCCCGAGGCGCAGCGGAAGCTGCTGGCCCTGGAGCTTCGCCTGCCCGCGGAGCCAGCCGTGGCGCGCACGGACCCCCGGCTGCTGCAGCTGGTCTTGATCAACCTGGTGAGCAACGCGGTGAAGTACACGGATCAGGGCTCGGTGGAGCTCTCCGTCGAGGCGGTGACGGACACTTACCGGATCGCGGTCAAGGACACCGGGCGGGGCATCGATCCCGCCCATCACGAGCGCATCTTCGAGCCGTTCGAGCAGCTCGAGGACCTGCACCGCAAGGGCACTCCGGGCCTGGGGCTGGGGCTGGTGCTTGTCAAGGAGCTGTCGATCCTGCTGGGGGCCCAGGTCGTCATCGTCTCGGCGGTGGGGCAGGGGAGCACTTTCATCGTGACTCTGCCGATCTCGGGCGCGCGCTCGGGCTAGAATGGGTAGGCGTGATCCCGACCGCGTACGAGGACATCATTCTGGTGGTGGAGGACGACCCGGATCTTCGCGAGAACCTCTGTGAGGTGCTCGAGTTGGAGGGCTTCCGGGCCGTAGGTGTCACCAATGGCCTGGAGGCGCTGGAGTACCTGCGCACCCACGCGCCGCCGTGCCTCATCCTGCTGGATGTGATGATGCCCAGGATGAGCGGCAGTGAGTTCCGAGCGCAGCAGCGGGTGGATGAGCGCTTCTCCGGAGTGCCGGTGATCGCCGTGTCCGCCATGGAGCTCGATCACCAGCACGAGCAGATCCCGGACGCGGCGGGGTACTTCATCAAGCCGGTGAACCCCCTGAAGCTGTCTCAGGCCATCCGCCTGTGCTGCCACACGGAGGCCTGAGCGCTCAGTGCCCGGAGTCGAGGTCCGACAGGCTCGTGGCCTTCAGCGCCCGATCGAACCACTGGTCCAAGGTGGCCAGGTCCCTGCAGGACAGGATGCGCTGGCGAGCCTCCTCGTCCACGGCGATTCCGCGTGCGGCCAGAAGCCGCAGCACAGCGTCAGCACGCCCTCTTGCCTGGCCCTCAGCCAGCCCCTCCGTCTTCCCCCTGGCCAACCCCTCGCGCCAGCCCTCCTCACGCCCTTCATCCCTGAGCGCATCCGCCATGGTCCTCATCAGGGTCTCCCTTTGTTGCTCATCCGCTATCGAATTTAACATGCGCCGCAGTGCCTGGAGTGCCTCCTCCGCCCCCACGTTCAGCAGGTAGTGAATGGCGGCGCGGAGCTGCTCCAGCCCCTGGGGCGAGGTCAGCACTTGAGCCCAAAGCGGCCTCCAGCCTTCCAGCAACATCGCCAGTTGCTCGGAGCGGCCCGAACGCAGCAGCAGCAACGCCAGCGGCACCAACGGTGGGCCAGGTCTCGCCCTGAGCGCCTCCTCGCGCTCCACCGTCAGATCGTCCAGCAGGTACTCGAAGCGTGGCACCAGGTTCTGCCAACGTCCCAGGTGCTCTTGCGGTAGTTGGAACAGCTCTTCCACCCGCCGAGGTGCCGTCCAGCCTCCCTCCGGCCCGTGGTACATCACCACCGGAATGACAACTGGGAGCGCTTCGCTGCTCGGGTGCTGGTGGCGCCAGTGCTCCAACTGCCGCACCACGTAGCGCAGCATCCGGAAGGCCATCCACCGGTCCACCGAGGACTGGTGCTCCAGCAGGAAGTAGAGCAGTACCGGCTGTCCACCCTGGAAAGGTGAAGCGCGCGAAGAGATCGTGGGGCCCTGGCATCGCGAGCGGTGCTGAGCACGCCGCGTGCCAAGGTGGCGGAATGCCGCGTCCGCTGAGAGCGCACGTGGTGACTCACGTGAAGTCCCGTCCGTGAGTCTCTGCCCACGGACGGTGAGTCCTGCTCGCCGTACTGCCGCCTCAGCCCGGGCTGAACCAGAGCACCGAGAGCGGCGGCAGCGTCAGCACCGCGGAGGCCTCCTGCCCATCCCACGGCTGGGCCTCCGTCTGAATCTGCCCCATGTTCCCCAGGCCCGAGCCGCCGTAGTTGCCCGCGTCCGTGTTCAGCACCTCCTGGTAGCTGCCCACCCGCGGGAAGCCAATCCGGTAGCCGTGCTGCGCCGCTGGCGACAGGTTCGCCACGCACACCACGTGCCGCCCCGGGTGCCGCGAGCGCCTCACGAAGCCGAACACGTTCACCGACGCCGAGTCCGGCTGCAGCCACTGGAAGCCCATTGGCTCACTGTCCGCGTCGTACAGCGCCGGGATGTCCCGGTACACGCGGTTCAGGTCCGACATCAGGCTCTGGATGCCCTTGTGCCCCGGGTCATCCAGCAGGTGCCAGTCCAGGCTTCGATCGCTGTTCCACTCGCGATGCTGGCCGAACTCACCGCCCATGAAGAGCAGCTTCTTGCCCGGGTGCGCCCACATCCACGCCAGCAGCGCCCGCAGGTTCGCCCGCTTCTGCCACGGATCGCCCGGCATCTTGTCGTACAGCGAGCCCTTGCCGTGCACCACCTCGTCATGGCTCAGCGGCAACATGAAGTGCTCGCTGAACGCGTACAGCAAGCCGAACGTCATGTTGTTGTGGTGGTACTGCCGGTAGATCGGATCCTTCGAGAAGTAGAGCAGGGTGTCGTGCATCCACCCCATGTTCCACTTGAAGTGGAAGCCCAGGCCGCCCTCCTTCACCGGCTGGCTCACCTTGGGCCACGCGGTGGACTCCTCGGCGATCACCACCACGCCCGGGTGCTTGCGGCGCACCGCTTCGTTCAGCTCGCGTAGGAACGTGATCGCCTCTTCGTTCTCGCGGCCGCCCCAGCGGTTGGGCACCCACTCGCCGTGCTTGCGGCTGTAGTCCAGGTAGAGCATCGAGGCCACCGCGTCCACGCGCAGCCCGTCCACGTGGTACTCCTCGATCCAGAACAGCGCGTTGGCGATGAGGAAGTTGCGGACCTCGTTGCGCCCGAAGTTGAAGACCAGCGTGCCCCAGTCCGGCTGCGAGCCCTGCCGCGGATCCGCGTGCTCGTACAGCGACGTGCCGTCGAACTGTCCCAGCGCATGCAGATCGCGCGGGAAGTGGCCCGGCACCCAGTCCACGATGACGCCGATGCCCTGCTCGTGCAGGTGGTTGATCAGGAAGCGCAGATCATCCGGGTGCCCGTAGCGCGCGGTGGGCGCGTAGTAGTTGCCCACCTGGTAGCCCCAGGACGGGCCATACGGGTGCTCCGCCACCGGCAGCAGCTCCACGTGGGTGAAGCCCAGCTGCTTCACGTAGTCGGCCAGCGCGGGCGCCAGCTCCCGGTACGTCATCGGCCGGTCGCCGTCCTCGACGACCCGCTTCCAGGAGCCCATGTGCACTTCGTACACGGCCCACGGCTTCTGCGTGGGCTCGCCCTCGGCCCGCGTGGACAGCCACTTCGTATCCGTCCACGAGTAGCGCCGCAGATCGTGCAGCACCGACGCGGTGGCCGGAGGCACCTCGGTGCGGAAGGCGAACGGGTCCGACTTGAGCACCGGCGGCCCGCCGTGGTTGGGCCGGATCTCGAACTTGTAGCGCGTGCCCTCGCCGGCCTCGGGGATGAACAGCTCCCAGATGCCCGAGGCGCCCATGCGCCGCATCGCGTGCAGCCGGCCGTCCCAGCCGTTGAAGTCGCCCACCACCGACACGCCCGCCGCCGTGGGCGCCCACACCGCGAACGCCGAGCCCGCCACCCCGTTGTGGTGGATCAGGTGCGCGCCCATGCGCTCCCAGAGCCGCTCGTGGCGGCCCTCGCCCGCGTAGTACAGGTCCATCTCGCCCAGCGTGGGCATGAAGCTGTACGGATCGCGGATCTTGAAAACCTTGTTGCCCGGGTACTCCACCTCGAGCAGGTAGTTGAACGTCTGGTCCTTGCCGTTGAGCCGCGCCTCGAAGACGCCGCCCTGGCGGTGCGTCATGGCAATGCGGCTGCCCGCGTCGAGCACCACGTGGATCGCCGTGGCGTCCGGGCGGAAGGCGCGGACCACCACGCCGTCTCCATCCGGGTGGATGCCCAGGACGCGATGCGGCTCGGGGTGGCGCAGCTCGATGACCTGCTGAATCTCCGCGTCAACCTGCTGCTTGTCGGCCGGCTTCCTCACTTCGGTTCCTCCATCCTCAAGAGGGCCTGGACGGGGATGCGGACCCAATCCGGCCGGTTCTGCATTTCATAGCGCACTTCGTAGAGCAGCTTCTCCAATTCGAACGCTCGCAGCATCACCCAGAAGGTCGCGTCATCCGCCGGCAGGAAGGGCGCCCCGCGCGTGACTTCCCTGTACCCCTGAATGAAGGATTCTCGCGCGGGCACCATGCGGGGGCCGGGCGCGCCGCCCTCCAGCAGCACGGTGGCCTCCGCGTAGTCGAACGAGCGGATCATCCCCGCCACGTCCCGCAGGGGTGAGTACTTCTCGCGCCGCTGGGTGAAGGTGCGCGCCGGCTCGCCCTCGAAGTCGAAGATGAGCCACTGGTTCTCGGCCCGCAGCACCTGCCCCAGGTGGAGATCCCCGTGGATGCGGATCTTCTGCCCCGAGGGAGCCACGTGCGCCAGCCGCCGCGCGTGCTCCATCAGCCGCTCGCGCTGCTTCTCCAGATCCGGGTGGTTCTTGCCCGCGTCGGCCAGCGTCACGCCCATCTCGCCCAGGATCGACGCGCTCCAGCGCTGCAGATCCTCCTGGTGGACCGGCTCCGGGGCGAAGCTGGGATCGGTGGTGTCCGAGGCCAGGGCCCGGTGCAGCTCGCCCAGGCGCCGGCCCAACTCGCGCATCTCCTCCAGGAAGGGCGCGTCCACGGCGCCCGCCTTGCGGAAGCGCTCCAGCGTGTACTTCCAGCCGTCCACCGCGTTGGGGACGAAGCGGTGCACCAGGGCCAGGGTGGCGCCCGAGGGCCCCTCCAGGCTCAGCGCGCCCAGCAGCGTGGGCGTGGCGCGGAACGAGGTGCGCGTGGCCAGGAAGCGCCCCATCTCGTGCTCGGGGTTCACCCCCGCCTCCAGCTTGCGGATGATCTTGAGGATCACCTTCTCGCCGATGACGACCGAGGTGTTGCTCTGCTCCACCATCAGCCGCCGCACGGGCACCGGCTCGGGCAGGGACAGGTGGCTCTCGGCGGAGGCCAGCCACTCGCCGCGCATCTGGCCCGAGCCGGAGGACACCTCGCGCTGCTGGCGGATGAGCTGGAACAGGCCACGCAGGCACTCCACGTCCTCGAGCGCGTCATGAATGCCGTCCGGCGCGGGCTTCACCGGCAGCAGGTAGCGCTCCGGGTGGCCCAGCTCGTACAGCACCTCGACGATGGCCATGCTGAAGGAGCAGGGGCCGAAGTCCATGTTGGTGTGGTCCACCACCGCCACGGACTTGATGGGCCAGGCCTTGCCGCTGAACCAGCGCTGTTGCTTCAGGTAATCGGGTAGCTTGGTGAGATCCACGGGTGTCACGTGAGCGTCCTCCCCGGCAGCGGCTTCTCCAGCCGGAACCACAGGAACATGTAGGGGCCCATCGACAGCTGGTACGGCATGGACGAGATGCGCGGGAAAGGCGTCTCGCCCATCAGCTCCACGGGCACGTAGCCCTCCCAGTCGCGCAGATCGATCACCGCTGGCTGCGCGAACCGAGAGAGGTTGCAGATGATGAAGATCGTCTGCCCCTGATACTCGCGGGTGAAGGCGAGCACCCGGGGGTTGTCCGGGTTGACGAAGCGCAGCTTGCCCAGCGCGAAGGCCGGGTAGCGCTGGCGCACCTTGATCAGCCGCTTCACCCAGTGCAGCAGTGAAGTCTTGATGCGGTCCTGCGCCTCGACGTTGATGGCCTGGTAGCCGTACACCGGGTCGGCGATGACGGGGGCGTACAGCCGGGCGCCGTCGGCCCGGCTGAAGCCGGCGTTGCGGTCGCTCGTCCACTGCATGGGCGTGCGCACCCCGTTGCGATCGCCCAGGTAGATGTTGTCGCCCATGCCGATCTCGTCGCCGTAGTACATGACGGGCGTGCCGGGCAGGGTGAACAGCAGGCTGTGCATCAGCTCGATGCGCCGCCGGCCGTTGTCCATCAGCGGCGCGAGCCGACGCCGGATGCCCACGTTGATGCGCATGCGGGGATCCATCGCGTACTCGCGGTACATGTAGTCGCGGTCTTCGTCCGTCACCATCTCGAGCGTCAGCTCGTCGTGGTTGCGCAGGAAGATGGCCCACTGGCAGTTGTCCGGAATGTCCGGCGTCTGCTGCAGGATCTCCACGATGGGCGTGCGGTCCTCCTTGCGCACCGCCATGAAGAGGCGGGGCATCACCGGGAAGTGGAACCCCATGTGGAACTCGTCACCGTCACCGAAGTAGACGCGCACGTCCGCGGGCCACTGGTTGGCCTCGGCCAGCAGCATCTTGTTCGGGTACTCGGTGTCGATGGTTTTGCGCAGGCGCTTGAGGAAGGCGTGCGTCTCCGGCAGGTTCTCGCAGTTGGTGCCCTCGCGCTCGAACAGGTAGGGCACCGCGTCGCAGCGGAACCCGTCCACGCCCATGTTGAGCCAGAAGCGCATGACGTCCAGCATGGCCTCCTGCACTTCCGGGTTGTCGTAGTTGAGGTCCGGCTGGTGGCTGAAGAAGCGGTGCCAGAAGTACTGCTTGGCCACCGGATCCCACGTCCAGTTGGAGCGCTCGGTGTCCACGAAGATGATGCGCGTGCCCTTGTACTTCTCGTCCGAGTCGCTCCACACGTACCAGTCACGCTTGGGGCTGTGCGGGTCGCGCCGCGACTCCTGGAACCACGGGTGCTGGTCGCTGGTGTGGTTCACCACCAGCTCGGTGAGAATCCGGATGCCGCGCGAGTGCGCCGCCTCCACCAGGCGCTGGAAGTCCGCCAGCGTGCCGTAGTCCGGGTGGATGCCGTAGTAGTCGGCGATGTCGTAGCCGTCATCGCGCAGCGGCGAAGGGTAGTGTGGCAGCACCCACAGGCAGTCCACCCCCAGGTCCTGCAGGTACGGCAGCTTCTCGATGAGACCGGGGATGTCGCCATGGCCGTCTCCGTTGGAGTCGGCGAAGGCGCGGATGTGCAGCTCGTAGATGAGGGCCTTTTTGTACCAAAGCGGGTCCTGTTCCATACGCCTCTCTGGAATTACTACTCGTAGTAATCGAACGCCTCTTCTGTCTTACGGAAGCGGTACACCGCCCAGATGGCCGCTGGCTGCTCGGGCGTGAGCCGCACCGTGGCGTGCGGGCCCTGCCAGAGCCGGCGATCGTCCGTCAGCAGCTCGTGCACCTGGTACGTCTCATCCGGCTGGATGCCCAGCTCCTTCAGCGGCACGTGCAGCACCGCGTCCTGGGGCGAGTGGGGATCCAGGCTCACCGCGATGAGCACCTGGCTGGTCCGGTCCTTCGTACTCTTGCCGTAGAAGAGCACCCGCTCGTTGTCCGCCTGGTAGAAGCGCAGGTTGTCGTAGAGCTGCAGGGCCCGCTGCTGCTTGCGCGCGGCGTTGAGCCGGGCGACCCAGTCCCGGATGTTGCCCGGCCGGTTCAGATCCCACGCGACGAGCTGGTACTTCTCCGAGTCCAGGTACTCCTCCTTGCCGTGCAGGCCCCGGCCCTCGGCCAGCTCGTAGCCGCAGTAGATGCCGTACGAGGAGGAGAGGGTGGCCGCCAGCGCGATGCGAAGCCGGAAGCCGCCGTGGCCGCTGCGCTGGAGCATCTCCGGGAGGATGTCCGGCGTGTTGGGCCACAGGTTGCCGCGGAAGTAGTCGGACACCGGCGGAGAGGTGATCTCCTTCAGGTAGTCCTCGAGCTCGTGCTTGAAGTTGCGCCAGGTGAAGTAGGTGTACGACTGGGTGAAGCCGACCTTCGCCAGCGCCTTCATCACCTTGGGCCGGGTGAAGGCCTCCGAGAGGAACACCACCTGCGGGTGCACCTCCTGCACGCGGCGGATCATCCACGCCCAGAACTGCAGCGGCTTGGTGTGCGGGTTGTCCACCCGGAAGATGTTCACCCCCTGCTCGACCCAGTGCAGCACCACCGACTCGAGCTCCGGCCACAGCGTCTCACGCCCCGGGCCCATCCAGTCGAAGTTGACGATGTCCTCGTAGCGCTTCGGAGGGTTCTCCGCCGTCTTGATCGTCCCGTCGGGCCGGCGCAGGAACCACTCCGGGTGCTCCTTCACGTACGGGTGATCGGGCGAGCACTGGTAGGCGATGTCCAGCGCCACCTCGATGCCGTGGGCCTCGGCGGCCTTCACGAAGTGCCGGAAGTCCTCCAGCGTGCCCAGCTGCGGGTGCACCGCCTTGTGGCCACCCTCGGCGGCGCCAATGGCCCAGGGGCTGCCCACGTCCCCAGGCTCGGCCTTGAGGCTGTTGTTCTTGCCCTTGCGCGCCGTGACGCCAATGGGGTGGATGGGCGGCAGGTAGATGGTGTCGAAGCCCAGCTGCTGGATGTACGGCAGCCACTCCTCGGCGTCCCGGAAGGAGCCGTGCTTCTTGCCGTCCCGCCTCGCCGAGCGCGGGAAGAACTCGTACCAGGCGCTATTGCGCGCCCGCTCCCGGTCCGCGAACACCTCGAGCACCCGGCCGTACTGCGTGGCCAGCGAGCGATCCGCGTACCGGCCCGCGGTGAGCGCCAGCCCCGGATCCAGCGCGGTGACGATGAGATCCGGAGAGGGCGGCTGCTTCAGCGCCGCGGCGGCCTGGGCGAGCACCCGCCCCTCCTCGGGGTTGACGCGCTGGGCCCGCTCGGCGGCGCCCTCGAGCAGCGCGGCGCCTTCCAGCAGCTCGCTGCGCACGTCCCGGCCCGCGTCCACCTTGCGCTTGAGCTCCGAGGCCCAGGTGGCGAACAGGTCCGGCCACGCCTCCACCGTGAACTCGTAGCGCCCGTTGCGCGCCAGCGGAAACTCAGCCGCCCAGAGATCATTGCCCAGCGACTTCATGGGCACCTCGCTCCAGGGGGTCTGCTGGGAGACCGGCGTTACCTGCCGCCACCTCACGATGGCGACCAGAACGTCATGGCCTTCCTTGAAAAGATCCGCCTCCACGGTGACGGATTCGCCCGCGACGCGCTTCACCGCATGTCGGCCCCCATCCAGCTCGGGGCGGACGCTCTCGATGACGACACTTCCGATTCGTGAACTCATAAGGACGGCCGGCCGTTATAGGGCTTGGGTGCGTGCTTGCTGGGCGCCATGTCACGAAGACGTTGATGCCGGACGCCTTCCGTTCATGGCGAGTTGGACAATGAACGTTCGGGGCCAGCCCATGGGGGGCCCACTCCCTGGGATCGAGCAGAGGCATCGGTGTTAAAAGCTGAGGCCCCACCCGAGGTTGCGGTATCCGGGAGCCAGATGGCGCCTTCCGATCCCCCTGCTACGCGAGCGAGCGACCCGGCGATTGATCGGGCGCTGCTGCAACAGGTCGCGATGGGGAACAGCGCGGCCATGCGCACGCTCTATGAGCGCTGCGCGGGCCGGGTATGGTCGGTGACGCTGCGCATCCTGGGCTCGCGCCCGGACGCCGAGGAGGTGCTGCAGGAGTCCTTCCTGGAGGTATGGCGGCGCGCCCGGGAGTTCGATCCGGCCCGGGGCGGGCTGGAGACGTGGGTGATGACGATCGCGCGCACGCGCGCCATCGATCGCAAGCGGACGCTGGGCACGGTGGCGCGGGTGGCGGAGGAGGTGGCCACGCAGCCGCCCCCGGTCAGCGCCACGCCGGTGAATCCCTCGGAGGCGGCTGAGCAGGGGCAGGAGCAGGTCCGCGTCGCCGAGGCCATGCGGGCCCTGCCCCCCGAGCAGCGCCAGGTGGTGGAGTTGGCCTACTTCGAGGGCCTGTCCCAGCGGGAGATCGCCGAGCGAACCGGGGACCCGCTGGGCACGGTGAAGACGCGGGCCCGGCTCGCGCTGGAGAAGCTGACGGCCCTGTTACGGCAGCAGTGAGGTGCGGCGCAGGCGCTCGCGCAGCAGCTTCAGCCGCTCCTGGGGCTCGTAGCTGAACACCAGGCGGATGTAGCGCTCGGCCACCGAGGAGCCCCAGTTCGTCATCGGCGTGGCGGCCACCTTCGCCTGCGACAGCAGGATGGAGGCCGCGTCCGTGGCGCTGTAGCCCAGCGCGTGCGCGTCCAGGAGCATGCTCCAGCCACCCTCGGGGATGACCACCGGCAGCCCGTCGAGCTGCTCGAGCATCAAGTCGCGCCGGCGCTTCCACTCGGCGATCGCGTCCGCCACGCCGCCGTCCTCGGCGCGCAGCGCCACCTCGGCGCCCCTCTGAGAGATGCCGGGCGGGGCGATCACCAGGTAGCTGTGCGTGTAGAACACGTCCGCCATCACCTTGGGCGGGCCGGCGATCCAGCCAATGCGCCAGCCGATCATCCGGTACTCCTTGGAGACCGAGCCGACGATCAGCGTGCGCTCGGGCATGCCGGTGAGCGTGGCGGGGTGGCGCAGCGGCAGCCCGTCATAGAGCACGCCCTCGAGCGCGGCGTCATAGAGCAGCCACAGGTTGCGCGTGACGCACAGCTCGCGGATGGCCAGCCACTCGGCCTCGCTCAGCACGTGCCCCGAGGGCATGTTCGGGTTGGAGAGCACCATGGCGCGCGTGCGGCTGGTCACCATGGCGCGCAGCATGTCCAGGTCCAGCCGCCAGCGGCGGTCCACCACCTTCATCGGCACGAACATGGGCACGCCGCCCGCGAAGGTGACCCGGTGGATCATCCCCGCGTACGTCGGGTCGGTGAGCAGCACCTCGTCGCCCGGCTCGATGATGGCCAGCAGCGCGGAGATCAACCCCTGCGTGCCTCCGGCGGTGATGACGATCTGCCGATCCGGATCATACGAGAGGTTGCACTGCTTCTTCAGCCGCGCGGCCACCGCCTGGCGCAGCCCCGAGCTGCCCGTGAAGGGCGTGTAGCTGTTGGCCTCGTTGGCCCCCACCGACTCGCGCGTGGCGGCGATCGCCTCGGCTGGCGGCGGCACATCCGTGCCGAAGTTGTCCAGGCGGAGCACCTCGGGATCGGTTGTGGCTTCGGACACCACCCGATCGACGTTGAACCCCACCACGCGCATCATTCGGGACGGACGCATTTTTCCTCCGGTGGACGCGGACTATAGCCGCGCCAGGTAGGGTGAGTGGACCTAGGAGTTGGCACTCCTCGTCTCCTACCCGGGGGGGTTATACCTACCTTAACCTGCAGTGGGGGAGAGAGTGACGCTATGGGTGGTGGGATATACGCTGGGAGTTCATGAAAGCCCTATTTACCCTGAGTCGCCCGGTGCTCCCGGTGGGCACCTCCTCCAAAGTGGATCTGCTGGTGTCTTTCCGAGGAGAAGCCCCCGCGGCCTCGGCTCGGCGGGGCCTGAACCTGAGCCTGGTGATTGATCGCTCGGGCTCGATGGCGGGCGCGCCGCTGAAGCACGCGCTGCAGGCCTCGCGCGATCTGGTCGAGCGGATGGGGCCCGAGGACTGGATCTCCATCGTGGCGTACGACGACAACGCCACCACGGTGCTGGCGCCTCAGCAGGTGAAGGACAAGGCGGCGATTGGCGCGGCGCTGTCGCGGGTGAATGCCGCCGGGTGCACCAACCTGACGGGTGGGTGGATGCAGGGCGTGGCGCACGTGAAGGGCCAGCAGCGCCAGGAGCGCATCAACCGCGTGCTGCTGCTCACCGATGGCCAGGCGAACGTGGGGCTCACCGAGCCGAAGCAGATCCTCGCCAAGGTGAAGGACACGGCCGCCACCGGCATCACCACCACCGCGCTGGGGTTCGGCTCGCACTTCAATGAGGACCTGCTCATCGGCATGGCCGGAGCGGGGGAGGGGCACTTCTACTTCATTCAGTCTCCGGACGAGGCCGAGGGCGTGTTCGGCATCGAGATGGAGGGCCTGTCCTCGGTGGCCGCGCAGAACCTGGTGGTGACGATTCAGCCGGCGCCTTCGGTGAAGGTGTCCAGCGTGCTCAACCGCTACCGGTTCGAGGCCCGTGGCCAGCACGTCGAGGTGGGCCTGGGCGAGGTGTACACCACCGAGGAGCGGCAGCTGGCCATGGAGCTGTCGGTGGACGCGGCCGCCCAGCCGGGCAGCGTGCAGCTGGTCACCCTGGCGTACAAGTACCAGGCGCTGGTGGATGGGGCGCTGAAGGACTTCTCGGGCGAGCTGGCCGTGCCGGTGACGCTGGGCTCCGAGGAGGAGGCCAACGCGCTGTCAGCGGACAAGAACGTTCTGGCGCAGACCAACCGCCTGCGCATCGCCCAGGTGAAGGACCGGGCCGTGGAGCTGGCCGACGGGGGCGACTACAAGGGCGCCTCGCAGCAGCTGCGCGACACCATCTCGGCGCTGTCGGCGAACATCGACAAGAGCAGCTTCGACATCATCGAAGAGGTGGAGCAGCTCGAGCACTACGCCCGGCGCCTGGAGAGCCGGAAGTTCGACTCCGTCATCCGCAAGGAGATGCGCGATCAGTCCTACCAGGCCGGCACGCGCAACCGCGGCGATCTGGCGCTGCGCGGCACGGCCGGAGGCTCCGCGGACGAGCTGGAGGCGGTGTCCAGCGCCGAGGGCGCCATCGTCGTGAAGTGCGAGCGCGAGGGCGGCAAGCTGCGCGTGCGCTCCATGTCCGAGGGCTATGACGCCTCGTTCAACATCCAGTTCCCGCGCAGCCTGCGCGAGGAGGGGGTGACGTACGTGGTGGAGAAGCTGGTGCCCTCCGCGGACGGCACGTTCTACCGGGCCCAGGGCGCCATCAAGCGCCTGGTGCTGCCGGGCCAGGAGCGCACCGCGCGCGCGTCCTCCGGCGGCGCGGCTCCCCCGAAGAGCAATGGGAAGGCGGCCAAGGTGACGGGCTCGGCCAAGGATCTGCCCACCACCAATACCGTGGGCAGCGGCGTGCTCGTTCAGTGCGTCAAGGAGGGCAGCAAGCTGCGCGCCCGCGTCGTCTCCGACGGGTACGATCCCAACTTCAACATGCGCTTCCCTCGCGACATCCGCGAGGAGGGCATTCTCTACGTCGTCGATGAGGTGCTCCCCGTGGCCGGTGGCGGCCAGTACATGGCCTGCGGGGAGATCAAGCGCCTGGTGCAGTGAGGCGGCACCCCGGGTGGGTTACTTCACCGGGAAGTAGCCCACCTGGGTGACGATCTGCTGGCCCTCGGGCGAGAGCGCGAAGTCGATGAACTGCTGCACCGCTCCGCTCGGCTCGCCCCGGACGTAGAAGAACAGGTTGCGCGACAGCGGGTACTTGCCGCTCTGGATGTTCTCCTGAGACGGGGCGATCTCCTCGGCGCCCGCCTTCACCTTCAGCTCCTTGATGCCCTTGGCGTAGGCCGCCCCGCCGTAGCCGATGCCGTGCGTCTCCTTGGACACCGCGTTCACCACCGCCGCGGTGCCCGGCAGCGTCAGCGCCGTCGCCGCGAAGTCCTCGCCCTTGAGCACCTCGTCCTTCACGAAGACGTAGGTGCCCGAGGAGTTCTCTCGCGAGTAGACGACGATCTGCGCGTCCGGGCCTCCCACGTCCTTCCAGTTGGTGATGTCTCCCAGGTAGATGCCCTTGAGCTGCTCCACCGTCAGCGAGGTGAGCGGGTTGGACTCGTGCACGTAGAACGTCACCCCGTCCTTCGCCACGGCGATCTCCTTCGCCTCCGCCTTCTGCTTGGACTGCAGCTGCTGCTTCTCCGGGTCCTTGATCGCCCGGCTGGACATGGCGATGTCCGTGGTGCCGTTCACCAGCGCGGCGATCCCCGTGCCCGAGCCTCCGCCCGTCACCTGCAGCGACGTGCCCGGGTTCTTCTTCATGTAGTCCTCCGCCCAGCGCTGCCCCAGCAGCACCATCGTGTCGGAGCCCTTCACGGTGAGCGGTCTGTCGCCCCTGGCCGTCGCTCCCGTGGCGCCAGCGGCTGGCGCTGGAGCAGAGCCCGAGGCCGGCTCGGAGCGCTTGCACGCTGGCAGCACCGCCAGCAGCGTGAGGGATAGCAACGAGAGGAGGGAAGTGCGGATCGTCGGCGTCATGGCGCGCCGATCTACTCGGGCCGTGGCGCTCCCGCTTCAAGAAAAGCCCTGGGCGGTGTCGCGCCCGTGACTTTCGTTACTCAATCTCTACTTTGTCCGCCACCCACTCGCCCTCGCGCTCGTCATAGACGGTGCGCACCTGCTTGCCCTCCTGCAGCAGCACGCGCTCCACCGGCTTGCCCCGGCTGAAGAAGTCCGTGTCGTCGTCGATCTCCAGCGGGTGCTCCTCGCCCTGCATGTCCCGGACGATGAACTGCGAGCCTCCCACCGCCGTCACCGTGCCGCGCAGCTCCGCCACGTCCCGGCCGCCGATGACGCCCTCGCTCTCCAGCGGCGCATCCTTCGTACAGCCCGCCCCCAGCCCCACCAGCGCTGCCAGGCCCACCACCGCGCTCCAGATCCCTCGACGCATGAGCTCTCCCTTCGCCTCGAAAGAAAGGTTGGTCCCCGAACGGGGCGTCACAACCGCCTTCACCCTGCGGTAAGTGCTCGTTCGCCTGCTCGGTGGTCGGGTAGGGGTGGGTAGGTAAACCCGCGAGAAGATTGGGAAAGCGCACCCCCGTGCGATTGAGCGCGGAGCGGCGTGGGCCTACGCTGTGGCGCCATGGTCACCATCGCGTTTCTTTCCATTCTGCTGGGCGCAGGGCCCAGTGACGGCTCGCTCGAAGCTTCGCCCGTGGCGGATGAGTCCCCCACCGCCTGGTCCTGCACCGTGGACACCCTGCGCTCGGGCCGCGAGTGCGTCTTCGAGGCGGAGCTGACAGCGGGCGAGCCCGATCGCGCTCAGTCCACTAATAATGTGAAGCTCGTTCAGGGCATGGGCCGCGCGCTGTGCGCCGAGGCCGCGCGGCCCCAGTCGGGCGAGGGCAAGCCGGACAAGGCGCTCGCGGCCCTCTGCGAGAAGAAGTACGCCGCGGCCACCGAGCGCTGCGATCTGGACGGCGCCGTGTCCGTGGTCGACTCCAAGGGGCGCTTCGCTCCGGCGGCGCGCGCGTGCTACCGGGCGCTGGCCGGAGCGCTGCAGGAGACGCAGCTGATGGCCAGCGTGGCCTCGCCCTGCTGCCAGTGCGCCGCTCAGCGCGGCTGCGGGGGCGCGGGCGAGCAGTGCTACTCGAGCCTCGTGCGCCAGGAGGCGGGCGCTTCCACGCTGGCGTGCATGAGGGATCGCTGCGCCGAGGCCTGCTCGCTGGTGCCTGCCGCGTCCTCCGCGGGCAAGGCTCCGGCCTCCCTTCCCAAGAGCGAGCCGCGGCCGGGCCGTGGCTCCGCCTCGCTGTAAGCGGCTGAAACGGTGACTGCCATGCAACGAGACACGCTGAGCCTCTCGAAGTCCTCTGGCCCCCTGGCCGCCTGGGCCCTGCTGGGCGCCCTGGCGCTGGGCGGCTGTGCCACGCCCCGTCCGCCTCCCGAGGTGGAGGATACGCACGCGCCCGACCGCATTCCGGCCCAGTCGGAGCTGCCTTCCGAGAACTTCAACCCCAGCACGTTCACGGCGCAGTACGCGAACCCCGCCACGTGCGAGCGCGAGGCGCGGCGCTACCTGCGCTCCTCCCGCGAGAATGCCTGGGCCGCGCTGAAGTCCTGCGTCGAGGGCACGCACTTCACCCAGCTGCAGGCGCTGCTGTCGCCCGAGTGGTCCCAGGAGCTGCGCAGCCGCCCCGAGGCCGCCACGGTGCTGGCCAGGGTGGTGGCCCTGCGCGGTGGCAGCGTGGACGGGGACCTGAAGCTGCTGCACGAGCGCAAGCTGCCCATCTTCTCGCTGGCCTCGGCCATCGCGCAGCCGGACACGTACAAGGGCCGCTACATCCTCATCCGCGCCCAGGTAGGCGACGTGCGCAGCGAGGGGGAGAAGCCCACCGTGTGGCTCGTCGAGCAGGGGCTGGGCTCCGTCGGCTCGGAGCAGCGGGTGGGGGTGATGCGCCGCAAGGACAAGTCCTCCACCACCGCGGGGAACCTGGGCGGGCAGACGACGCTGGGCAGTGGCCAGGTGGGCGGAACGATCTCGAAGGAGGAGAGCACGCGCACCGAGGACACGGTCATCACCTACGACAACATCTCCACCGAGACGGGCCGCGAGGCGCTGGGGCGCATGGCCAAGGCCGATCCGTTCCTCTCTCCGGGCCGGGACTTCGTGATCCTCGCGCGCTTCGACGGGATGCGGACCACCTCGGGCTCGCTGGACGAGGACGATGACGGCCCGCGCATCCCGGTGCTGAGCATCGTCAGCTACTTCATCCCGCACCCGCTCGTCGTCTACTAAGGCGGGGGCCCTCTTACGAGTAGCGCGCCAGGAAGGCTCCCAGCAGGGGGCCTCCCACGCGCGGGGCCTCGGGCGAGCTCCGGGGGCCTCCCGGAGGCAGCTGGGCCAGCAGCTCCACCAGCGCGGGCCGCATCTGCTCGAAGGCGGCGAGCGCCTCGGAGGCCTCGCCGAAGAAGCGGGCGTGGGACAGCCACCCCTCGACGGAGCAGGTGATCGCGTGGAAGGAGCGGCTCTCGTCCTGCTCCAGGGTGAGCCGGAGCTGGCCCGCGTACTCCTCGTCCCAGGTGATCGTCCCGCCCTGGGAGCCCATCATCCCCAGGGTGCCGCCGCCCTGATAGGGCTGCCATGAGGCGCTGTCACTCATCCGCGGCGCACGCTACAGCGGAACGGGCAGGGTGCGTCAGTAGCCCAGCTGCGGCTGCCGGGGCTTGCCCGCCTTGTCCGGGACGAAAGCCGGGCGCTCGGCATCCGCGGTGACGGAGGCGGACACCATGAGCAGCCCCTCGGTGACGGTGACGGGCTGCACGCTCGGCTTCGAGGAGCCCTCGTGCCAGGCGTGCAGCATGTACTCGCCCGGAGGCACCCCGTGCAGCGTGAACTGGCCCCGGGCATCCGCCTGCGTGTACCAGGGCGAGTCCACCACGTAGACGAACGCGGACATGGAAGAGTGGATGTTGCACAGCAGCCGCACCGCGCCCGGCGCATCGAACTTCTGAGAGCGCGCCACGCCCTGCTGGTAGAGGCCCAGATCGAAGGCATTGGGCCGGCTGAGC
The DNA here is from genome assembly GCA_035296065.1 of Myxococcaceae bacterium. Lineage (GTDB taxonomy): Bacteria > Myxococcota > Myxococcia > Myxococcales > Myxococcaceae > DATHBR01. The sequence goes on from DATHBR010000031.1 coordinate 103,537, forward strand.
GAGAAGACGTTGTGGAACATCTTGTCCTCGTTGACGAACACCACCTCCGTGCCCACCGGCACCGCCAGCACGTGCGGCAGGAAGCGCTTGCCTCGCTGCACCACCGTCTGCTTCGGCGCGGGCTTCGGCTTCGGCGTGGTGCCGTCCGCGCGCGTCAGCCACACCACCGCGCCTCCGGCGCCTCCCGGGCCGCCCTGCACCGTGCCCTGCAGCGTGCCCACGGGCACCGCGGGCGTCGGCGGACGAACCTCCACCTGCGGCTTGAGGGCCTTACCGGGCCGGGCCCGCTCCCTCTCCACGATGGCGGGTTTCACCTCGGGCGCGGGCTTCGCCGGCAGCTTCGAGAAGCCCTGCGGCGGCGGCGGCATGGGCAGCGCGTCCACCTTGCTGTCCACCTTCCCGTCGGCCTTCTGCCGCGCCTCGATCGCCAGCGGCTTCACCACCGCCTCCAGCTCCAGCGGCAGTCCGGGGATGCGCAGCAGCTCTTCCCACTGCGTCGCGGCGGTGGGCATGTCGCCCCGGTCATACGCGAGCCGTCCGCTCGCCAGCAGGTTGAGGATCAGGTACTGGCGCTCGGCGGCCGACTGGAAGGTCTTGTCCTCGGGCGTGCGCACCACCATGGGCATGGGCAGCTGCGAGATCGAGGGCTCTGGCGGCGGAGCGGAGCTTGCGGGCAGCGCCAGCAGCGTCGCGGCCAACAGCGCGGTACGGGGGCGAGAGAACATGGACATCACTCCGGGGAAGAGGCTCAGAAGGTGTAGACGGCCGAGGCGGCGAAGACGTCGTTGTCCACGCGAGGCGCCCCGGCGTTCTCGCGGTTGAAGAGGTACTCGGCCTTCACCGACAGCACGCTCCAGAAGTCCAGCCGCGTGCCCACCGTGTAGCGCGAGGTGAGGATCCCGCCGAAGCCGTGGAACTCGGCCTCGCGCCTGTCATACCGGCCGTACAGCGTGGCCGTGCGCAGCGAGTCCGCGCCCACCGGCAGCGCCAGCGCCAGCGTTCCGTAGAAGCCGTCCACCTCGAAGCTCGAGGCGTAGAAGAAGTCTCCGGTGCCGGTGTGCTTGCCCGGCGCGGTGCCCGCGTCATCCCTGGCGCGCACGTACTCGCCCGCCAGGCTCAGCCAGCCCGCCGTGAGCCGGGCGTCCGCGCCCAGCTGCGTCTGCCGCACGTTCGAGTCATTCTGATCGTTGCGCGCGCCCGTCTGCCCGCTCGCGCCCAGCTTCACCTGCAGCCGCAGCAGCTGCAGCTCGTAGCCCAGGCGGGCGCTCACGTAGGGCACTCCCGTCAGGCTCAGGTCCGCCGTCTGGAGGCTCTCCACCCGGCTGCTGCCGTTGGTCACCGCCACGTTCAGCGACACCGCGGACTCCAGGGCCGGGATCTGCCGCCGGTAGAGCGCCTTGGCGCCCAGCTGGTGCCCGGTGGTGTAGCGGGCCATGAGCGACGGGGTGATGCCGGTGCGCAGCGGGGCCTCGTTCTCCAGGTACTCGATGCCGAACACCGAGTCGAAGCGGCCCACAGTGAGGGTGAACTCGTGGCCCGTGAACGGGGTGACACGGCCGAAGGCCTGCTGGAGCAACAGCCGCGTGCCCTCGCTGCCCTGGCCGAAGCGCGGCAACAGCTGCGCCCGGGCGAAGACGAGCACCGGCGCCGAGCCGGGCTCGTAGAAGAGATCCAGGCTGGCGGTGTTGAGCAGAAACGAGCCGCGCCCGCCGATGTCCACCGTGTACGGCAGGAAGCCGTTGACGAAGCGCCCGCCCGCATCCAGCGAGGCCACCTCGCCGCGCGAGTTCACCGCGGGAGCGAAGGCGTCCGCGCCGTAGTCCGCCGGCACTCGCGTGTCATCGGTGTGGAAGGAGCTGCCGCGCCCCTGCGCCTTGGCGAAGCCCACGTCCACATAGCCGGAGATCCGGAAAGGGGAGGGCGTCGCCGCCTCCTCCGGCGTGTAGCCGGCGGGCACCGGGGACTGAGTGGGCTCGGGCGGCTGCACTCCGGGCAGCGCCTCCGGGAGCACCACCCCCGAGGCGTCAGCGATGGGCTCGGAGGCAGCAGCCTGGGCCTCTGGCGCCGCGCGCGCCCCGGAAGCGCCGAGCAGCAGCAGCGTGAGCGAGGAGAGAAGCACGGAGCGGGGACTCATCGGCCCACCTTCTTTCCGTCATAGAAGAGGACAGGGGAGGTGAAGAGCACGTCCTGCGCCTGGAGGCTTGAGGGCGTGAGGTTCGCCTCGATCGCCGCCTGCGAGTCCAGCCAGCGGCAGGCCGCGGGGAACTTCGCCGGATCGCTGAAGCAGTCCGGGTTGAGCGCCACCCGCAGGACGTAGTCCTTGGCGTCCGGGCGCGCCTCGATGTCCGGGTGAACGTCCTTCACCACCAGGCCTCCGGTGCCGCGCAGGGACTCCTTGAGCAGCCCCATGGTGCTGGGCACGAAGGGCCCCGCGGTGGGAGGCAGCAGCGCGAAGTGCGGCCGGGTGAGCGTTCCGAACTGCGGCACGCCCGCGGCGGAGATCCTCGGAGGCCGGCCCGCGCCACGAGGCCCGGTGCCAAGCACGGCCGGCAGGCCGATCGCGGTAGGCCGCCCGTCCTCGCCAGTGCGAGCGAAGAGGTACAGCGCCGCCTCGTCGATGATTCCCTGGCGCTGAGCCTCGGTGCTCCAGGTGAAGGTGTTCGAGCCAAAGCTCAGGTAGGGCACCTTGCGCCCGTGCAGCCACACCTCGCCCTTGCCCGCGTTGCCGACCACCTCGCCGGTGAGCGGACGCACCGGGCTGGTGCGGCCCTCGGCGATGGTGGGCAGCACGTCATCCGGAGTGAGCGGCGCCAGCAGCCCGCCGCCCCGGTACATGGGCAGCCCCGCGGCGAAGAGCGCCGCGGCGCTCTTGTAGCGATCCGGCGGCGTGTCCTCGGGGACGACGACGTAGATGAGCTCCCAGAAGGGGCTGTAGAAGAGGCTCTCCTCCTCGATGTCCACCAGCGCCAGCGAGTCCTTCAGGCGCTTGGAGCCGGGGCTGGAGGGCTCGTACGAGGTGACGAGCACGTACCAGGGCTGCACCCAGACCTCGGGCACGCGCTCCCACACCTCGGCGACGGCGTAGGCCGCGGGCCGCCCCTCGCTGAAGGCCGGCAGCACGTTGAGGCCGTCCTGCTGCGCCGTCTGGAGCAGCTCGCGGTCATGGAACGGCGGAGCCCACTGCGGAATGGCCTGGCCCCGGGGCGTCACCCACTCGGTGGCGGGCACGCCGGTAATCACGCCCGAGGACGAGGACACATCCCTCATCTGGCGCAGCGTCCAGATGTGGGGCCTGGGTGAAGTGGAGGAACCCGAGGGCTCACAGCCCAGGGCCAGCAGTACCCAGAAGAGCAGCAGCAGCGGATGGATTCGGCGCATCATGGGGGTTGCCTCGCGTGGACGGAGACGAGGGGCTGCACAGGTGTCAGGCCGTGTGGCTCTGCTCGAGAGCCGGTATCGAGCCGCTGTTCCTGGCGGACAGGGCCTTGCGGTAGGAGGCCTCGACGCGCAGCTCCTCGCCAAACAGCCGCGTCATCGTGTGCCCCAGGTTGGCGGCGTCCTCGGGGCGCACCGTGGGCAGGGCCCGGGCGAACTCCTCGGCCGTCTGGAAGCGGTCGGCCGGGTGCGGCTGCAGCGCCCGGTACAGCAGGGACGCGGCGGGCTGGCCCAGCCGGGCGATGCGCTCCCAGTGCCTCTCGCTGGGGCCCTCGGCCGCCTGGATGATCCGATCGAAGTCGTTCTGCCCCTCGTAGAGCAGCTCGCCGGAAAGGCACCAGAACAGCGTCAGCCCCAGCGAGAACAGGTCCGCGCGCCCATCCACATCGAAGCCGCGCGCCTGCTCTGGCGAGATGAAGTTCACGTTGCCCTTCACCAGGCCTGCCTGCGTGCGCGTGGCCCGGTCCGCGCTCTTGGCGATGCCGAAGTCGAGCAGCTTCACCTCGCCGCGCGCCGAGGCGATGATGTTCATCGGCGACACGTCCCGGTGGACGATGCCCATGGGCCGGCCCTGCTCATCGGTGCGCGTGTGCGCGTACCCCAGCGCCTTGAGCACCTCCTGGGCGGCCAGGAACACCGTGGAGGGCTCCAGCGGGTAGCCGTCCTTCTCGAAGGCGCGGCGCAGCACCGCGTCCAGATCCCGGCCGACGATGTACTCGCTGGCCATGTAGTACTCGCCGTTCACCTGGCCGAAGTCGTACACGGGCACGATGTTGGAGTGCACCATGCTGGCGCCCAGCCGGGCCTCGTCCATGAACTGGCGCACCGCCTCGGGCTGGCGCGCCAGCTGCTCGTGCAGCCGCTTGATGACGAACAGGCGCTCGAAGCCGCCCGTGCCCCGGGCCAGCGCCAGGTACACCCGCGCCATGCCGCCCTCGCCCAGCGGGCGCAGCAGCTCGTAGCGGCCAAAGGAGACGGGCGAGGACAGCGACGGCTCGCTGCGCGAGCGCTCCGGCAGGCACAGCTGGCCGGTGGTGCCGTCGATGATCGCCGGCAGCGTCATGGACTCGCGGGCGATCTCCAGCTCGGCCTTCACCGCGGCGAGCTGCTGCGTGGTGCGCGCCAGCATCTCCGCCGTGGCGTGATCCTTCTCCGTCCTCGAGGACCTGAAGCTCAGCCACAGCGCGACGCCCGAGGCCAACAGCGCGGTGAGCCACACGGGCACCATGAGCGCCCGCGCCTCACGGCGCGCCTGGGCCGCCTCCACGCGGGTGTCCGCGTGAGCCCAGAGGAACAGGCCCGGAGCCACCTCGGCCCGAGCGATTCCCCACGCGCCCTTGTGATCCGTGATGGGCGCGCCCTTCCAGGGAATCGCTGGGCGAATCTCTCCGGCCGAGGCCCCCGCCCGGGCCAGCGGCCGGGCGTTGGAGTCCACCAGCGCGAGCGAGGCCCGGCTCTCCTGGGCAATGCCCTCGAACTCGGTGGCCGTCAGCGGGCGGCCCAGCACCAGCAGCGGGCGCTCGGCGCCGGGCGCCACGGGCACGTCCACCACCGCCACGGCGGCCAGGTGCGGCTGCTCACCGGCCAGCACCAGCCCCGAGGCCATGGAGCGGCCCTGCACGCTGCTCAGCAGCGAGCCCAGATCCTCCGGATGCGTCACCCCATTGGGGCTGAAGTCGAAGCGCTGCGACCCATCGAGCAGGGTGTGGAAGGAGAACTCGTCGCGGAACGTCTGCCACCACGTCTCCGTGCCGAAGGCGTCCTGCAGCGTGTCCGTGTCCACATGATCGAGCACCAGGGCTCGCACGGGGTTGAGTGAGGCGCCCGCCACCGCACGGGCCTCGACGGCGCGCAGGCGGCCCGCGAGCGTCTCTTGCGTGCCGGTGATCGCCGAGGTGGCGATCTGCGCCGCGCGGGCGCGCGCCTGCTGCTCGCCCCGATCGTCGAGTTTGAAGGTGGCGAACCCCGCCCCGGCCAGGACACCGGCGGTGGCGAGAACACCTAGAGTTCGTCGGTACAAGGGCCGCATGGTCAGGGCCAGACGCTGTGCATGGCCCGGTGTACGGCAAGTCCTACAGCCCTGCTTCACGCACTCACAGCCCGGGAGAATTCATCTACCCAACGAAGTGCCCTCCCGGCTGACGGGTGGCCAATGGTTTTCCCTGTGAGTGTCCGTAGGTGTCCTGGGTGAGGCGCTTGCTTCTCACGGCTCGGTGGCTACCTCAGCGCCTGAGAAACAGCTGGGTCCAATTGGGCCCGCTCACCGTCGGGAGGAAGACATGGGGCTGGGACGCAGGGGGCGAGGGGGATGGGCGGCGTGGTGTGTCATGGGCTCCCTGGCGGCACTGGCCGCGTGCGCGCCCCCGACCTCCGAGGAGCTCGAGCTGACCGAGAGCCGCACGGACGCGGTGGTGGACATCAACTCCATTGATCCGGCGCGCGAGCTGCTCATCACCCATGTGAGCGTGGTGGACGACACCTTCTATACGGCCTGGGCGCCGGGGAAGGTGAACACCGATCCCCAGGGGGGTTGGTCCTTCGGGCGGCTGATCGACAACATGGTGCCCGAGCCGCTGCGCACCGACTGGGGGCGCTCGCAGTTCGTGCTCCAGTGGCTGAAGACGTGGGAGCGGGATCAGGTGGTGAACGGGCAGACGATTCCCGCCCGGCCGCTGGTGCGCTCGCTGATCATCGAGCCGTGGCGCGCGGCCAGCGGCTGCACGGGCAGCGACGAGGCCTGCGTGCTGAACTTCTCCAAGGCGCCGTTCCGGCTGCTGGCCGTCGTGAACCGGCCGGATCTGCGGCGCGTGCCCACCCTCACGGATCCGGGCCACGCGGGGCAGGGGCGCTTCGTCTTCGGGGTGCTGGGCGCCAACCAGACGCGCCTGGTCTTCACCGTCATCTTCGAGTACCAGCTGCCCATCTCCGGCAAGAGCGACATCCTCGCGTGGGGTGAGCGCTGGCACGCGCTGGGCAGCTACCCGTTTGGCGCGCAGTACAACGACAAGCTGCACAACGTGACGCGCGAGTTCAGCAAGCGCGGCGCCGCGCCCGGGCGCGTAAATGGCAGCGCGCTCCTGCAGATCCGCACCAACGAGGTGCCGCTGTCGCCGGTGGTGGACCCCAAGCTGTGGGAGATGCGCGAGTTCGTGCTGGGCAGCAACGGGCTGCTGCGGCCGGACACGGTGAAGCAGGAGGTGAGCGCCTCGCTCAACGGCACCGCCACGCTGGGCGCCTGGGTGAGCGCGAACGCCCCGGCCATTCTCGCCGGGCAGCACCAGGTGCCGCGCACCTACGCGGGGCTGCCGTTCCTGGCCGCCGCGGCGCCGGTGCCCGACACGCTGGCCTGGCAGGTGCCCGGCGTGTCCGAGGAGGTGCGCCACGCCTTCGCCAAGGCCACCTGCAGCGGCTGCCACAAGCCGGAGACGGGGACCAACTTCCTGCACGTGCGCACGCGCGAGGTGGGCAGCCCCTCACTGCTCTCCGCGTTCCTGGCTCAGGAGCTGGCGCCCGGCGGCCCGCGCGTGACGGACTTCCACGAGCTGCTCAACGCCCAGGGCGACCCGGACAAGGTGAAGGACGGCAAGGGCAAGGATCACAAGGACAAGAAGCACGACGACGACGGCGACTGAGCCGCCGTCACGCGCACGTGCGCCGGGAGCCGCGTCATCACGCGGCCCCGGGTCTGCTCGCCCACAGAGCGGGCGAGGGCAGAGGCGCTACGACTGAGACTTCGCTTTGTAGAAGAGCACCAGGGTGTAGCAGTGGAACTCGTTGTCACTCGACTGGCAGACGACGCGGTCGACGATCTCCAGATCCGCGTTGCTCTTGAGCCAGCGGGTAACGTTCTCGCCGAGCTCCTCCCGCTCCTTCGCCTTCGTCGCAGAGAAAACCTTCACGCCCGTGAACATCGCCGTCCCCTCCTCTTTTGATAGGACGTCCCTGGAAGCCGTTATCGCACACGCTTTTACAGCGTGTCAAAAACCCAGCCAGGCAAGCGGCGGGGGTTTGCAGGTGGGAGAACGTGCCTAGATTTCCCAGGTCGCATCAGAGGCCAAGCCCGGGAATCGGGTCCTGGGGAGGGTGGGGGCGACGGGGGATGGGCACGTGGACGTGAAGAGCAAGAAGGATCTGGCCGTGGACTTCATCAACGCGATCCGGACGATGGACCCGGCCGCGCTCAACGCGCTGATCGTCAAGGAGGCGGGCGAGGACCTTGCCCAGTTCTTCCTCAACTACAGCGCCAACCTCATCTCCAAGGATCCCTCTCGGGTGCTGGAGAACACCTCGTCGCTGATGCTGATGGGCTACCTCATCCGCACCTACGAGGAGAAGAACGGACAGACCCAGAAGGGGCTGTTCCAGTCCTACGCGTACGCGTAAGCGGCGCTCGGTGGGGCGTCGAGACTCGACAGGCTGAAGCGAGCCTGTTAGGGAGCGGCGCCCATGCTGATCGACCTGCACGCGCACTCACATCTCTCCAAGGGCTGCGACCTGGATCCTCGCGCCGTGCTCGAGCGGGCGGCGCTCTTTGGACTGGATGCCGTCGCCTTCACCGAGACGAACACCCAGGACGGCTGCGATGAGCTGTTCGACATCGGCGCCAGGTCCAAGGTGAAGGTGTTCGTCGGGCTGGAGCTGGTGACGGACAAGGGCCAGTACCTGTGCTTCTTCCCGAAGCCGGAGCTGGCGCCCGAGCCGGTGCAGATGTGGGGCAGCAACCGCGAGAAGCCCTGGAATGCGGTGGAGTGCCTGACCAAGGTGAAGTCGCTGGGCGCGGCGATCATCGCCGCGCGCCCGTATGATCGCGACTTCCCCAACCCGCCCATGGACTTCATCCGCTCGCTCAGCCTGCTGAGCGGGGTAGAGGGCTACAACGCCAAGGTGAAGCAGACGGCCAATGATCTGGCCGTCGAAGCGGCCGAGGCGCTGAAGCTGCCGTGCACCGGAGGCAGTGACGTGCGCGGCTCGATCGACGAGGTGGGCCGCGGGGCCACCTTCTTCAAGCAGACGATCACCACCCAGGCCCAGCTCGTCGAGGTGCTGCTCAAGGGCGAGGGCTTCTGGCCGGTGATGGCCGGAGAGCTGCCCCGGTTGACGCGGCCCGGCGAGGCCCAGGTCAGCAAGAGCGGCGGCGGCAAGGGTGGCGGCAAAGGTGGGAAGGGCGGCGCAAACCGTCGCCGTCGTAGGTAATATCACCCACCGAGAATGGAATTTTTCGCGCAACCTCGCGCGAGAGCGTGCGTCTTCCAGGTGTAGGCGTATCGGGCCAGGCCGTAGAGCGGCTTTGGGCCCCCCACCTGAATCGGAGCACGTCATGAAGCCCATTTCTTCGACTGTTTCGCACACCTCCCACACCCACTCGCCCCCCCCCGTCGCTCAGCCGGCGGTGAACCGCGCCACTTCAACTCAGCAGCCGCAGAACACCGCCCTGCTGGCCCGGGACACCATGTCCGCTCCGGTCCGCTCGGGCTCGGGCCCGGTGGAGATGAACCCGGGGCAGCGGGCGCTCGCCGCTGGCTTCACCGCCGCGCCGGGCCTGGACTCGGTCGCCTCGGGCCAGAGTGTCATCAAACTGGGCCAGCAGGGCGACAGCATCAAGCAGGTGCAGCAACTGCTGGGCATGAAGGGCGAGGCGGTGGATGGCCTGTTCGGCATGGACACGGAGCAGGCGGTGAAGGGCTTCCAGAAGACCCAGGGCCTGGAGGTGGACGGCAAGGTGGGCCCCAAGACGCTCACCGCGCTGCAGCAGGCGAACCAGCCGTCGGGCAAGTGGAAGCCGGCCCCGTCGTTGGCGGACGTGGAGAGCGGCAAGGCGGTGCTCAAGCAGGGCATGCAGGGCCCCGCGGTGGCCGAGTTGCAGAAGCGCCTGGGCCTGGAGGCCGACGGCAAGTTCGGTGAGAAGACCGAGGCTGCGGTGAAGGACTTCCAGAAGGAAAAGGGCCTCAAGCCTCCGGCCGGCATGGAGGGCCAGGCGGGCAAGACGACCCTGGACGCGGCGAAGAAGGCGGCCGCGCATGACCACGACCATGATCACGACCATGGCAACGTGGGCGGCAAGCCCAGCACCTCGAACGCGGGCTCGGCCAGCGGCATCCGCGCCGGCGGCGGCTGGGCCGGCTCGGAGGGCGTGGCCGACGCGGCCAAGGCGATTGCGCGCGAGCGCGGCATCCCGGTGACGAGCCTCAAGCGCACCCTGGCGGACACCAAGCGCGTGGGCTCGAGCACCAACTCGGACCACTACGTCGGCAACAAGACCGCGTACGCGGTGGACTTCGGCGTCGAGGGCAAGCGGGGCGACGAGTTGGCCAAGGCGATCGCCAAGAAGTACGGCATCCCCGAGAGCCACATCGGCACGTTCAAGAAGCACACCATCACCATCGACGGGGAGAAGTACAACCTGCAGCTCCTGTGGAAGGTGAAGAACCACTACGATCACGTGCACCTGGGCATCCGCAAGGCGTAGCCGGTACAGCTCCCGCTACCTGGGAGCCGCAGCGCGGGCACGGCGCCTTCTTCCACGCGGACCAGCAGTCCGCCCGAGAAGAAGGCGCGGTGCCGTTGTAGGTCGTTTCAACCGCCGAGAGTGGAATTTTTTTGAGCAACGCCGGGCGGGGGTGGGCGTCTTTCAGGGTGTAGACTTAATTGGCCGGCCTTTCGTGGCTGCCGGCCCTTCCCTGGAAGTGCCCCATGTCTCTCACGATTTCTCCCGGCAGCAAGCAGATTGCCCAGACGCAGCCCACCGTTTCGCAGCCGCAGAAGCCCGTGGCCGACCTGCCCCCCGTCCTCGGCCCCAACGGCGAGATGCTGGGGGATGACTTCGGCCTGGGTGGCGGCTCGAAGTTCGAGACGAAGAAGCCCACCCCTCCCGCGTCGCAGGCGCCCGTCACCACGCCGCGGCCCAGCGCGCCTCCTCCGGCGTCCGTGGCCACGCCGAGCCTGTCAGCGCCCACCTCGCCTGCGTCGCTGATGGTGCGCTCCATGCGCCCCATGGAGCCGCTGGCCGGCGGGCTGATCCGCGGGGCTGGCGCGGTGCAGCAGCTCAACAACAACAACCCCGAGATCATCACCACGCTGGACAAGGGCGGCATCGCCGTCTCCACCCTGTCCAAGCTGCCCCCGCTGCCGGCGGGCTCGCCGGCCTCGGCGGTGGCGGCCCGTGAGCGCGTGAATGCCGGGCGGCTGGGACACTCGTTCAACGGGGAGTTCCGCCTCTTCTCCTCCAACCAGAACCGCACGGGCGCGCCCATTCACCAGACGGTGGCGCTGCACAACCCGGGCAAGGAGCCCATCACCGTCACGGTGAAGAACTGGGCGAGCACCACCTCGGCCGAGTCCCCTTATAAGGACACGCAGAAGGGGCCCGACGGCAAGGCGTTCAAAAACCGCGAGTCCATTCAGCAGGGCGTGGTGCCCAATGGCCCGGCGATGATGACGGCGGCCGACGTGCTGCGCGGCAAGAACGAGCTGCCCGAGGGCTCGCGCACCATCGTCATTCCCCCCGGGCAGACGCGCCTGCTGCCCTCGCGCCAGGTGCCCAACAACAACGAGATGATGGTGCAGGGTACGCTGCACTCCAGCGGCCCGGTGCAGGCGGCCGTCGTCTACAACAAGACGGCGCCGGATCTGGCCCGGGTGAACAAGCAGCTCGAGACGGAGGCGCTGATCACCACCTCCAGCCACGACAAGACGCCCACCAATCCGAACAACCCCGAGCCGGGCAAGCCCTTCATCTTCGGCCGGGTGGCGGGCGTGTCCGAGGCGAGCACCTACAAGGGTGTGATCAGCAACTCGGAGGACTTCTCCCGCTTCGTGACGACGGGGGCGGGGGAGCAGTCCTTCGCCTTCAACACCAAGCAGGGCAACGATCTGGGCGCTGGGCGCGTGGAGTCCGCGGCCATGGTCGCGCGCAACCCCAACTCGGCCTACGCCAGCCACCTGAACTACGGCGCCGAGTTCAACATGGGCGGCGTCTTCCACAACCCCACCAGCTCGCCCAAGAAGGTGCAGGTCTACCTGGACTCGCCGGTGCCCTCCAACGACAGCCGGGTAATGCGCGGCGTATTCGAGGTGAGCGGCCGGGCCTCGCCGGAGGCCCAGGCGAGCAAGAACTACCTCACGGTGTCTCAGACGCAGCAGACGCGCAGCCGCACGCCAATGGCCGAGTTCACCATTCCCCCGGGCGGCTCGTACGAGCTGAACCTGCGCACCATCTACCCCGCCAACAACACCGGCCCGCATGCGCTGCGCGTCGTGACGAGCGAGACCACGCCGTAGTTGGCTGAATCACTCAAAACGAGGATTGATGCTCTCAAAACGAGAGCCCCGCCGATAGCCAGCACAAGGAAATCAAAGACTTGGGTCGCGGCATACCTGATGCTTAACCCCTGTGTGAAAATGAGTAGACCGGCTGTAGGCCCTACCTGAACCGGAGCACGCCATGAAGCCCATCTCTTCGACTGTTTCGCACCCCTCCCACGTCCACTCCCACACTCCCGTCGCTCAGCCGGCGGTGAACCGCGCCACGTCGACCCAGCAGCCGCAGAACACCGCCCAGCGGACCCGGGACAGCATGTCCGCCCCGGTCCGCTCGGGCCCGGTGGAGATGAACCCGGGGCAGCGGGCGCTCGCCGCCGGCTTCACCGCCGCGCCGGGCCTGGACTCGGTCGCCTCGGGCAAGAGCGTGATCAAGCTGGGCCAGCAGGGTGACAGCATCAAGCAGGTGCAGCAGCTGCTGGGCATGAAGGGCGAGGCCGTGGACGGCCTGTTCGGCATGGACACGGAGCAGGCGGTGAAGGGCTTCCAGAAGGCCCGGGGCCTGGAGGTGGACGGCAAGGTGGGGCCCAAGACGCTCACCGCGCTGCAGCAGGCGAACCAGCCGTCGGGCAAGTGGAAGCCGGCCCCGTCGCTGGCGGACGTGGAGAGCGGCAAGGCGGTGCTCAAGCAGGGTATGCAGGGCCCCGCGGTGGCCGAGCTGCAGAAGCGGCTGGGCCTGCAGGCCGACGGCAAGTTCGGTGAGAAGACCGAGGCCGCCGTGAAGGACTTCCAGAAGGCCAAGGGCCTCAAGCCTTCGGCCGGCATGGAGGGCCAGGCGGGCAAGACGACCATGGACGCGGCGAAGAAGGCCGCCGCGCATGATCACGACCATGATCACGACCATGGCAACGTGGGAGGCAAGCCCACCACCTCGAAGCCGGGCTCGGCCAGCGGCATCCGCGCCGGCGGCGGCTGGGCCGGCTCGGAGGGCGTGGCCGACGCGGCCAAGGCGATTGCGCGCGAGCGCGGCATCCCGGTGACGAGCCTCAAGCGCACCCTGGCGGATACCAAGCGCGTGGGCTCGACCACCAACTCGGACCACTACGTTGGCAACAAGAGCGCGTACGCGGTGGACTTCGGCGTCGCCGGCCGCCGCGGCGACGAGCTGGCCAAGGCCATCGCCAAGAAGTACGGCATCCCCGAGGGCCACATCGGCACGTACAAGAAGCACACCATCACCATCGACGGGGAGCGCTACAACCTGCAGCTCCTCTGGAAGGTGAAGGGGCACTACGATCACGTGCACCTGGGCATCCGCAAGGCGTAGCCGGTACAGCTCCCGCTACCTGGGAGCCGCGGCGGGCACGGCGCCTTCTTCCACGCGGACCAGCAGCCCGTCCGAGAAGAAGGCGCGGCGCCGGCCCCGGGGGTAGGTCCACTCCTCCTTGCGCACGGTGCCCTCCATCGTGCGCTTGATGGTCTCCGGGTAGCCCCAGGCCATCTCCAGCGCCTCGGCGGGCATGTCCGTGATGGCCTTCTTCTGCTTGATGGCCTCGCGCACCTGCTCGTTGAAGGCGTTGATGCGCGGCGAAGGATCCCGCGCGGCCAGCGTGCGCTCCACCTCGGCCAGGAAGTCCTCGCGCGTCTTGTGGTGCGGCGGCAGCACCAGCACCAACGGAGCCCCCTGCGGCGCGCCCTCCACGTCCACGTACACCCACGGCCAGGTGCGCGGCGTGTACAGCACGCGCTCGGCCACCACGAACGCGGTGGGGAACTCCACCCGGCGGATCGTCGCCTTCGCGCCCGCGGGCAGCGTGGCCTCCACTGCGCCCGGGTTGATGGGCACACCCTTGCGATCGTTGAGCATGTCCACGTCCTCGGGCGGGTAGGGCGTGAGCAGCCGCCGGGACGCGTCTCCGAAGAACGGGGTGATGTACAGCGACTGGCGCAGGTAGCGCGAGGCGCCCGGGCCGGCGAGCGTCTGCTCCAGCGAGGCGCGATCCTCCGGCGCGATCGGCGTATGGGATCTGCAACCCGCCGCGATCAGGGCGAGCAACGGCACGACGACGAGCAGTCTCTTCACGAGGGCCTCCCGAGCAATGAGAGGCCCTGCTTAGCTCACCGGATGGCCTGCGTCAGCGGCTCGCTGGAGCGACTGAGGGCATGACAACCCTTCTGGGGCGGACACACCGGACCGCGCCCATCCGGATCGGCGACGAGCAGGAAACGTCCCAGGCCCCGCGCATCCGTCAACTCGGGATGGCCGCACAGCACGCAGCGGCGGGGAGGGCGCTTGGAAGGAGGAAAGGGCACGGGCCGGAGTGTGCGCCGCCCCCGTGCCCCTCGCCAGTTTCCGGCTTGGCTACGTCTTGGGAGCCGCCGCGGCCGCCGCGGGCGCCGGGGAGCTGCTCGACGATGAGCTGGACGTGCTGCTCGTGCTGCTCGTGGAAGGCGTCGAGGACGTCGAGGACGAGCTGCTCGAGGCGCTGCCGCCGCCGGAGTCCGAGCTGCTGGAGGCGCCGTCCTTCTTGGTGGAGCTGTAGAGATCCGAGTACCAGCCGCCGCCCTTCAGGACGAAGCTGGAACGGCTGACGACCCTGGACAGCGAGCCCTCGGCGCCGCACGCGGTGCACGCGGCGGGCGTCGGGTCGCTGATCTTCTGCAGCACGTCGATGGTCTTCCCACAGCTCTGACAGGAGTACTCGTAGATGGGCATGGTGGAACCTCAGTCAGGGCGAAGAGTGATCGGAGCCGCCGCCCAGCTGCTCGCGCAGCCGCTCGGCCAACCCCAGGCGTTCAATGGCACGAAGGACGAGCTCCTGCGGGGCGCCCTGCTTGCGCGCCACCGCCCCGGCCAGCTCGGACAGATCCCGGGCCTCCGGTAGCTCCTCACGCACGAGCGCATCCAGCTCCTTGCGCAGCGATTCCGTGAAGCGCTTCTTGATTCCGAGATCCGCCAGGTACTTGTCGCGGCCGAGCAGATCCAATCGCTGGGTGAGGTGGCGGGTGCCAAGCGCCTCGCGGCGGAAGCGCTCGCGGATCTCCTCCACCTCGCGCTGCAGCTCCGCGGGCGACACCAGCCGCTGCAGCTCCGAGGGGCTGAGCCCCAGGGCCCACGCCACCCGGCCCGCCGCGCCGCGGTGCTCCGTGTACGAGGCCAGCAGCGTCTGCCGCTCGCGGCTCTGCAGCACCTCCATCAGCTCGTGGCGGCGCAGCGCGCTCTCCAGGTCCGGCATCTTGAACTCGCCCTTGGTGCCGCTGTACTGCTCGGCCAGGGTCTTGAGCACGGCGAAGCGGTGCTCGTTCTGCTCCAACGCCGCCTGGAGGATGTCCTTGCCCTCCACGTGCAGCAGCGTCTGGTAGCTGCCCTTGGGCGCCGCCACCTGCGTGAAGCGGCCCCGGGGCTTGGGCAGATCGCGCTTGAGGAACCGGGGCTCGTCCTCCATCGCCTCGGGCTCGTTGGCCGTCACCGCGCGCTTGCGAGGCGCGATGCGCTCCTGCAGGGACTCGGTGCTCTGGCGGCCCGCTTTGCCCGCCTTGCCCCGGGGGCTCTCCGGCTCCACGTCCCCAGCCGGCGCGGGGCGTGGCGGAGGCGGGGCGAAGCTGGGCACCTGGGGAGCGGCCGGCGCGGGGGCGGGCGTCTTCTCCTCATGCAGCCGGGCCAGCTGCTGCACTACCTCATAGTAGCCGCACGCCTGCCGCTGCGCGGCGAGCGACTGGGCGGTGCCCCGCAGCACGTCCACCACCGCGAAGGGCCCCAGCGGCGAGGCCTCCGGCTCGGTGTCGGTCAACGTGCGGACGCGAAAGTCCTCCTCCTCGGTGAGCAGGGCGAGGGCCTCACGCACCTCGGTGGGAGGCGCGGCGGCCCTGGCGCGCCGACAGAAGTCGGAGACAGCCACCGCCACGGGCGTGGGTACGTCGTCAGGCTGCCGTCGTCGCTGCCACTGGCTATTCATGGGAGAAAGGTTCGGAAAAATGCTGATTTAGGAGGCCCGTTGCCTCTATCTTCCGCTGCGGACGGGTGTCAATGAGCCAGACAGAGTCCAATGTAAACAGCCTGGGCGTGATGCAAGTTCAAGTACACGACAGGAGCAGGGCCGCGGAGGCGAGCCCTCGCCTGGCTGGCCGGGCAAGGTGGGTCAATGGGGCCTAGGACACAGGGATGGAAGGACACCCTTCCTGGCGGAGGCGCGTTACCGGTGAGCGAGGAAGTGAAGTCGAAAGAGGCGGTGCTCAACCGCTACATGGCCCAGCACGGGCTGAAGAGCACGCGCCAGCGCAGCCTCATCATCGACACGTTCTTCTCGGTGGGTGGGCACCTGTCGGTGGAAGAGCTGTGGAGCAAGGTGCGCGAGCAGGACACGCGCGTGTCGGTGGCCACGGTGTACCGGACGATGAAGCTGCTGAACGACTGTGGGCTGGCCCACGCGCGCAACTTCGGAGACGGGCAGACGCGCTATGAGGCGGCGGCGGGGCGCGAGCACCACGATCACCTGATCTGCACGCGCTGTGGGCGCATCGTCGAGTTCGAGAACGATCGCATCGAGGCGATGCAGCAGGCGGTGGCGCGCAAGCATGGCTTCACGGTGACGTCGCACAAGATGGAGCTGTACGGCCTGTGCCGGGACTGCCAGCTGCTCATCAACGATCCCAAGTCCGAGGCATGAAGCGGCCCTGCCGCGCGCTGGCGTGCGCCGTGCTGCTGAGCCTGGCGGCGTGCCGCGGCACTCCGGACGCCGTGGAGGCCCCGGGCGGCGGGTTCCTGGGGGCGCTGGCGTTGCCCTCGGTGGGGCCGCAGCGGCTCAACCCGGCGGACCTGACGGGCCAGGTGGTGCTGGTGTCGTTCTTCGCCACGTGGTGCTTCCCGTGCCTGGCGGAGATCCCCACCCTGGAGGCGCTGCAGCGGGACTATGGCCCGCGAGGCTTCCGCGTGGTGGCGGTGGGCATGGACCTGGAGGGAGCGCGGGTGCTGGGGCCGTTCGCCGACCACTACGCGCTGAACTACCCGGTGCTGCTGGCCGACGAGCGCATCATCGCCGGCCAGAGCGTCTTCGGGCCCATCCGCGAGCTGCCCACCACGGTCATCCTCGACCGGGAGGGCAGGGCGGTGGCCGCGTGGCACGGCGTGGCCGGCCACGAGGATGTCTCCAGGGCCGTCAAGAAGGCCCTGAAGCGATGAACCCCGTTCGGTGGCTAGAATCGCCCGGCGAGGCAGGCACGGCATGAGTGCGGAAGAGCTGTCCGACGCGGAGTTCATGGCGGCGATCTCGGTGGCGAAGTTCCCGGGAGGGAAGTTCGGCCACCACGGACACGTGCGGATGGCGTGGATCTGCCTCAAGGGGACCCGCTTCGAGGCGGGCATGGAGCGCATCCGCTCCACGGTGAAGGGCTTCGCCGCGATCCTCGGGGTGCCCGAGAAGTACAACGAGACCGTCACCCGGGCCTGGGCCGAGTGCGTCCAGGCCGCGCTGGAGAAGACGCCGGACATCGACTCGTTCGACGCGTTCCTCGCCGCGCACCCGGAACTGCTGAGCGCGGGGTTGCTGGAGCGCTACTACCGCAAGGAGACGCTGGAATCGCCGGAGGCGAAGGGGGGCTGGGTCCTGCCGGATCTGCAGCCGCTGCCAAGCCGGAGAGAGGGGGGCTGAGTCGCCACGCGTCAGGGCGCCGAGCGCCCGCCGATCTCCGGAAGGCGCTCATAGACCCGCTTCAGCGCGTCCACGTGATCGGGGTCGTTGAGATCAAGCGGCGCATCGGTGAGTTGCACCACCCAACCGCCCGACGCCGCGCACCGCGCCCGAGAGAGCAGCGCGGCGTCGCGCAAGGGGTCCGGGAACCCAATGGCTCGTGCGGTCGCGGCCGACCAGTAGTTCAGCCACCCCAGACGATGCGGGATCTCTTGCGAGCGGATTTCCCCTGAGACTTTGAGCGCTGGCAGCCCCCGAGGCGGAGTTCCCGGCATGCGTGGGTGAATCGTTTGCCTCGCGATTTCCGCGCTCGCGCGGAAGGGAGTCGCATGCCCCCAGAAAGCGCGAGCACCCTCCGCCACGCCCTCCAGAAGCTCCGCCGCTGCCGCGATGCTGTCCGCGTCCAGGGGCAGCTTGGCGTGAACGTCCAACAGCGCCTGGCCACCGGGTCCAGACCTTGCCGAGATTGCCAACCAGGAGATCATCACGGGGTAGTGCTCGTCATTGTTGCAGACGAGTGGAAAACCTCCGTTTCCCGTGGCCTGGGCGAGCCACGCATCGCGCTGCGGCAGATGGGAGATTCGATGATCGTCAGAGACGGTCCACTCCAGGCGCAACCCGGGGAGCACGCGTTCCATGGCATGGACAACGGCAACAGGACGGCTGTCATCGCCCGCCAGCTCAGGCCCGTAGACCTTGATACCGAGGGTGTCTTTGATCATCGTCGGATCCCGAAGCGGCACGCGCCGCTTATTCCACCGCGGCCGAGCACCTGGTGGCACTGCTGCACTCCTCGGCGCCCTCCGTCTTCACCGAGACGCCCGAATCCCTCACTGACGTGGACTTCTACTTCTGGCGCGAGGAGTTCCCCGGGTGTTCGAGCGCGTCGCGATCGACACCTCGGCGGGGCCGGCGGCAGGGGCCTATCTGGGCGGCTACTTGCAAACCCTCCAATCGCTGCTGGACTACTCGCTCACTCAACTGTACCGCGAGGCCGAGCGCCACCGCTTGCCACCAGGCCACCAATAACGAAGCGCAGGCGCCCGGTCAGGGTTCCTCCGAGGTGGGCTGCCGG
>DATHBR010000032.1:0-82450 GCA_035296065.1 Myxococcaceae bacterium
GATCTGCTGGGTCAGCTGCGCCTGGTTCTCCAGCTCGAACTGCGCCTTCAGGAACGGCTTCTGCTCGTCGGGGGCCTTGTCCACCATCGTCTGCTGCGCGGTCGTCATCTTCCCGTTGATGTGCCCGCTAACCTGTCCGGCAATGCCTGCGATGCTAGCCATGAGTTTGTCTCCTGAAGTTGTGTGTGTGCGGCAAGTGAAGCTTACAAAAGGATTATCGGCCCAACCCTCCCGGAGTTTCCTGCCTATTTTCTGATCCGGGAGGTTGGGGCCAGCGGATCAGCCCTTGGTCTTGCCCAGGCCGGGATTCTTCATCCACGCCTTGAAGGACTCGAGCTCTTCCTTCTTCTTGGTGTCCGAAGAGGCGCCGGGGGGCGGCGGAGCATCATCACCGCCGAGGGACATCTTCTTCTTGGCGGGGGCGCTCGACTCGAAGCCGTCCTGGGCGCCCTTGGCCGTGGGAGCCGCGGGAGCCGCGGGAGCCGCCGCGGGAGCCGCCGCCGCCGAGGGAACCGCGACGGGGGACACCTTGATGCCGTGCTCGGCCGCCACCGCCGCGAACTGGGGCGAGAGGACCGCGATGCGCTCCTGCAGGTACTCGACGAGGGTGAGGAAGATCTCAGGAGGCGGCGGGGGCGCCGGCTCCTTCGTCAGGCGCATGAAGGCCTCGGTCATGTCCGAGTAGAGCTGCTCGTCCAGCGGCATCGAGGGCTCCATCGACTTGAGCACCTGCATGGCCTTGACCATGCAGGCCTTGAGGTTGCCCTGAGCGCTCTTGGACTGCTTCTCGAGCTCCGCGAGGATCTTCCCGCGCCGAGCGATCAACTCGGGCGGCTCCTGGGGAACTGCGATCGGCGAGGCCTTCTGATCTTTCGTCGACATGGAAGCGGTTTTCTCCTGAGTGGGGATGGGGGCCTGTGGCTGATGGGCGATATTACCAGAGATTCCGGGAAGTCTAGCCGCCTGCGCCTGAAAATCGAGGGGGCCCCAGCTACCGGCGCGAGAGCGCGGAGATCATCGCCTCGGCCTTGCGCGCCACCGGATCATCCGGCGACGAGCCCAGGGAGGCAGCGCGGCGCAGGTCCTCGATCGCCTGGGACTTCTGCCCCATGGCCAGCTTCACCTCGGCGCGGCCCACGTAGGCCTGAGCGTCGTTGGGAGCCAACTTGATGGCCACGTCATAGGCGGCCAGCGCGCCCTGCTGGTTGCCGGCGGCCAGCTCCACCACGCCCAGCGCCTTGGCGAAGTAGGCGTCCGTGGGGTTCACCGCGTACAGGCCCTGGAAGAGCGTGCGCGCCTCGTTCACCCGGCCCTGGTAGAAGAAGAAGTAGGCCGTCTTGGCGATGGCGTACAGTTCCTCGTCCGAGTAGCCACGCACGTCGCGCAGGGTGGACTTGCCGTCGGCCCACTTCTGCAGGGCGGCGACGAGCTTGGCCTCTTCCTGCGGGCTGTTGGGATCAGCGGCCATGGTGCTAGTAGCCCTCCGTCTTCTGCTCGTCGCGAATGCGCCGCTGGATCTCCTCCACCTCGGAGTGCACGTGGCTCACCAGGGCCAGCATCTGCGCCTCGCGCTGCAGCAGCGCCTTGAGGCGATCCATGCGGTCGGGCGGCGCGTTGATGCGAGACAGGCCGCGCTCCAGCAGCCGGCGCTGATCGGTGTCATTGCGCTCGGACACCGTCTCCAGATACGGCCGGTCCGAGAAGCCCTCGAGCGGGGCGTCATTGCCGCGGGGGCTGGGCGGCGAGGACAGCCGCATCTCCTCCGAGGAGTGCGCCGGGCCAATGAAGTCCAGCAGGGCCGCCGAGGCCAGCGCCGGGTTCTTCGCGTTGCCGGCCTTCTTGGCGTTGCGGGCGCGGTTGAGCTGCGTCGGGTCGACGAGCTTCTCGCGCACGGTGCGCGGGCCGCCCCAGGGCCAGAGCGGTGCTTTCGGGGGTCGATTGTTGATGTTCGCCATGGTGCGGACCGAACCTCACTCCAGAAGGGGTTGCTCCGTCCAGCCCCGGGCCTACCGCTGGCCGCCTGACTGCTGCTCTTGCTGCAGGGCGTAGACGAAGTTGAGTACCTCGGCCACCGCGTCGTAGAGCTCCTCGGGCACCTCGTTGCCCACGTCGATGCGGTACAGCGCGTTGGCCAGGGCCACGTTCTTCATGATGGGGATGTTGTACTGCTTGGCGATCTCGCGGATCTTCTCCGCCTTGAGGCGCAGCCCCTTGGCGATGACGCGAGGCGCCGTGTCCTTCTCTTTGTCGTACTTCAGCGCGATGGCGATCTCGGTCTCGTCGTTCATGGCCGGTACCCATCTTACCCCGACTTCGGGGCCTACGCGCGAGCCGGGGCGTCGCCGCCCTTCAGCCCGTAGACGAAGTTGAGCACCTCGGCCACCGCGTCATACAAGTCCTCGGGGATGTCCTGGCCCACGTCCACCCGCAGCAGCGAGTGAGCAAGCGGCACGTTGCGCAGCAGGGGCACGTCCGCCTGGCGGGCCAGTTCCTTGATGCGCTCGGCCTTGAAGTCCAGCCCCTTGGCGATCACCCGGGGCGCGGAGTCCTTGTCCCGGTCGTAGCGCAGCGCCACGGCCACGTGGTCCGGGTTGGTGACGATCACGTCGGCGCTCTTGACGGACTCCATCTGCGCGCCCTCCATGATCTCCTGGTGCATCTGCTTGCGGTGCGCCTTGTGGTGCGGGTCGCCCTCGCTCTCCTTGTATTCCTTCTTCACGTCCTCCTTCGACATCATCATGTCCTTCATGTAGGACTTGCGCTGCCACCAGATGTCGAAGATGCCGAAGAGCAGGAAGACAAGGCCCACGCGGACGGCGACGCGGTACACCAACTCGCCCATCACCGTCATGATGCCCTGGGCGTCCATCATCTGCGTCTGCACCACCATGCCCATGGCGTCGCGCACCACGCCGAAGACGACGTAGGCGGCGATGGAGATCTTCGCCACGTTCTTGATGAGCTCGACGATGGCCTTCTTCGAGAACATGTTCTTCAAGCCCTGGATCGGGTTGAGCTTGTCGAACTTGGGTATCAGCGGGTCGATGGTGAAGAGCGCCCCCACCTGGAGGAACTCCACCAGCCCGCCGATGATGGCCGCGCTCATCGCCACCGGAATGGTCAGCAGCATCACCGTGCGCACCGACATGTTCATCAGGTGGCCGGTGGCCACGTCCAGCGTGTCCGGCTTGCCGATGTTGTCGAAGGTGAAATGGAACAGGATCGTTATCTCCTCCTCCACCATGTCCCAGGAGCCCTTGAGCGCGCCCAGGCCCACCAGGAACACGAAGACGCCCGTCAGGTCCTTGCTCTTCCAGACCTGACCCTTCTTGCGTGAGTCGTCGAGCTTCTTTTGTGTGGGTTCCTCTGTCTTATCGCCGCTGTCGGACATGACGAACTCCGGCTCAGGTGAGGAAGTGCAGCGCCTTCTTCAGGGCCGCGAGCATGGTGACGAATTCGACCTGGAAGCGCTTCATCAACAGGAACAGGCTCATCGAGGCGACCATCACCGAGACCAGGGGCTTGATCGCCATGGCGATGAAGAAGACCTGAATCTGCGGGGCCACGCGGTTGATGGCGCCCAGCGCCAGATCGGTGAGGAAGGTGGCCAGCATCATGGGCGCGGCCAGCGCCAGGCTGATGGCGAGCAGGTCCGCGAAGACGCGGATCATCAGCTCGAAGAAGCGCCAGGCGCCGCCGCTGAACTGAGGGAAGCGATCCAGGGGAATGGCGATGAGGCTGTCGGCCAGCGTCTCGATGACGATGTGGTGGCCGTTGAGCGTGAGGAAGAGCACCACGGCCAGCTGCACCTTGAGGCTGGAGAACAGGGACACCTGCTGGCCCAGCTGCGGCACGTAGAGCTGGGCGTTGTTGCTGCCGGCCATGGTGTCCGCCAGGGTGCCGGCCACGCGCGCCGCGTCGAAGATGAGGTTGACGATGAAGGCCAGCGACACGCCGATGAAGATCTCCTTCAGCAGCAGCCCGATGAACGGCAGCGCGGTGGTGGGGATGGCGCCCATCCGGTCGGCCACCGCGGGGAACAGGACGATCGACAGCGTGACGCCAATGCCCATCTTCACCTCGGTAGGCACCACTTCGCCTCCGAGGAACGGCGAGAAGATCAGCACCGGCATCACCCGGCACATGAGCAGGCCCACCGTGAAGATGACGAGCGAGACGTTGGTCTGCTCCGCCAGCCGTGTGAGGACCTCCGAGGCGTTCATCTGATGAGGTAGGGGAACTGGTCGAAGACGTGGAAGGTGAAGCGCACCAGCTGATGGCCGATCCACGGGCCCGTCATGGCCAGCACCACGAACACCACGATGACCTTGGGGGCGAAGGTGAGCGTCTGCTCCTGGATCTGCGTGGTGGCCTGGAACAGGGCGATGATGAAGCCCACCAGCAGGCTGATGATGACCGGCGGCGCCGAGGCGACCAGCACCAGGTAGAGCGCCTGCTGGGTAATGGAGGTGAGTTGGTGCATGGCGCGTTCCTAGAGGTAGCTGATGACCAGGCCCTTGGCGATGAGGTACCAGCCGTCCACGAGCACGAAGAGCAAGAGCTTGAAGGGCATGGAGATGGTGGTGGGTGACAACATGTGCATGCCCAGCGCCAGCAGGATGTTGGCCACCACCATGTCGATGACGATGAAGGGCACGAAGAGCAGGAAGCCTATCTGGAAGGCCTCCTTCAATTCGGACACCACGAAGGCGGGGATGATGACCATGAAGTCCTTGTCCCCGATGTCCTTGCGGTCCTCCTCCTTGCGCATCTTCTTGGCCAGGTGGAAGAAGAGCGCCCGGTCCTTGTCCTTCACCTTCTTGACGAGGAAGTCGCGCAGCGGCTCCTTGGACCGGTTGGCCGCCTCCATCAGCGAGCCCACTGTCTCCGAGGAGAGCAGACTGGGGCCCTTGGCCCAGATGTCCACCGCGGCCGCCTTGTACATCTCCTGACCCACCGGGGCCATGATGTAGACGGTGAGGATGATGGCCAGGCCGGTGATGACCTGGGTGGGCGGGATCTGCTGGGTGCCCAGCGCCGAGCGGACGATGGAGAGCACCACCGAGATTTTCACGAAGCTCGTCACCATCATCAACATGAAGGGCACGAGCGACAGGGCCGCCAGCGCCAGGATGAGGATGAGCGGCCGCGAGGCGAAGGACTCGCTCGTGGCGGAGGCGACGACATCGTCGGGGATGGTGTCTCCACCGCCGCCGCCGCCCTTGCGTTTCTGAGCGAAGGCGAGCGCCGGCTGCAGCGCGATGGCCGCGGCGAACAGCCACGGAGTGACTCGGGACAGGGACTGGCGAGCGGACGAGGAGATCACAGGGGCGATTTCAAGGCTGCGGCGGCGTGGAGGAGCCGGACCGGCGAGAGAGGAGCTTCTGGAGGAAGGGGCTCATGGGAATGGCGCTGGCCCGGGGGCCCTCGGAGCGAATGCGCTCGACGGCCTGGGTATCGAGTTTCGACAGGAGCTGGAGACCGCCCTCGCCGCCGCCCACCAACAGGTACTCGTCCGCCGCCTTGAGCACGAAGAGCGTGCGGCGCTGATCCAACGGCACGCGCTCGAGCACCGTCACCACGGACTTGTGCCCCATGGGCACGCCCTGCAGCCCCATGAGCCGGCGCAGGCCCACGTTGAGCGTCAGGTAGATGAAGGCCAGCACCGCGCCCAGCAGGAACAGGGTGCGCACCAGCGTCCACCCCATGCTCTCCTGCTCCTCGCTGGCCGGCGGAGGCGGCGGAGCGAACGGATCCGGCAGCTGGCTGTCGGGGCTGGCAGGCCCCGCGGGCGCCGCGGCGGTGGGAGACACCGGAGCGGGCGCCGCGGCCTGGGCGGGCGCGGCCTCTGGAGGAGTGGAAGGCGCCGGAGCAGCGGCCTCGGGCGGCGCGGCGGCAGGCGCCTGCGCCACGCCGAGCGCGGGCGCGAGCAACAGCAGGGCGCTGGCCAGGAGAGCCGGGCGCGAGTGTGAACCGGGGAGGACCGCCATATCTGGGGCGAAGGCTAGTCCATTCCACGGCGAGACCGCCATGGCTCGACTGCGGATCCGGAACGCCCCCCTGCCCGCTTGGCGGCCCGAGGGGCTAACCGGCCAGGGAGAGGACCCGGACGCCCAGCTGGCCTTCCACCTCCACCAGCTCGCCCCGGGCCACCACCTTGCCATTGACCGACAGCTCCACCGGCTCGCCAGGGGAGCGGTGCAGCTCGATGATCTGTCCTACCTTCAGCGCAACCACCTCGTCGGCGGTCAGGGGCACGCGCGCCAACTCCACCGCGATCTGCAACGGGATGTCGGCCAGCAGCTCGCCCCCCTCTGACTTGTTGTCGTCCAAGGCATCCCCTTCCGACTCCAGAGGTACGTCATTCTCCGGGTTGGTGAAAGCTTCTTCTTGCCCCGCCTCGCCCTCGCCAGGCGTGGGGGGAATGACGCGCTGGAAGGCGGGCTCTCCGATGATGATGTTCTTGACGCGCGCCTTGTACTGCCCCGCGTCAACGAAGACCTCGGCCTCGAGGCGTGCGCTGCCGCTGCCCACCCGCAGGGTGGCGGTGCCCTTCTCGCCCTTGTCCGGCCGGGCGGTGAGCGCGTCCATCAGCACCACGTCCTTGGCGCGGATGTAGGCAAGGTCGCTGCTGGCGATCTCGGCCTGGCCAATCTCCGCGCGCAGCCAGGTGCGCACGGTGGACAGCATCTTGAGGTTGGCCTTCACGTCCGAGCGCAGCCGGGAGCGGCGCTCGGGCAGCTTGCGCGCCTCGTCCGCGGCGTTCACCACCGAGGAGGGCACCACCAGGCGCACCATGCCGGTGTGAGGCCCCAGGGTGGTGTTGAGCTGCACGGCGATGAGCAGCTCGTCCTCGCCAATCTTCGCGGCCACCTCGTCCAGGCCCCGGGCCACGGACTCCAGGCGCAGGCGGGGCACGTTGGGCTCCAGTCCCGGCACCAGCGCCTTGAGCGCCTCGAGGACGACGAAGCTCATCACGCCTTCCTCGATGTCGGTCAGCGGCCGCAGCCCCACCGTCTCCCCTGCCCCGCCCAGCAGCATGTCCACCAGGGCGTGGGCCAGCGCCAGCTCCACCTCGAGGATGACGCGGCTCTTGAGCGCCCCGGGGGCCACGACACACAGAAAGGACACGTCGCTCAGGTGCCGACGCAGCTCCGTCGCGGGACGGATCTGCACCGACGCCAGCGAGAAGCGCGGCTCGGCGTCGAAGAGCCCCTTGAGCCGCGCGCCCAGCGACTCCACGGCGCTGGGCAGCGGCAGCAGGCGCTCCGCCCGGGCAGACAGGCTCGTCTGAGCGCGATCTACCCGCTCGAGGTTCTGGAAGCGGAAGGGCTTCCAGTCCCTCTTGGGGCGCACCTGGCGGAGGTCCACCAGCATGGTGCGCTCGTAGACACCGGGTTCATCATCCCGGCTCAAGCTCATGCGCGGGCCTCGAAGCGAAGGTTCTCAAGCTTCAGCCCGCGCCCGTTGAGCGCGCTCTTGAGCCCCTCGCTCTGCTCCTCGATCATCTTCAGCACTTCGCGGTCGCTGCCGCTGAAAACGGCCGAAATCTTTCCGTTCTTCGCCGACAGCTTGATGGACAAGCCGCTGAGCACGTCGCTGCGCAGATCGATCTGGAACTCGGCGGCGCCCGCGCCGTTGGTGCCCACGCGCACCCGCTCGACGATCTTCTGGGCGATCTCGTTGGCGATGGCGCGCAGCTTCTCCGAGCCGGTGTTGGGCTTGGGCTTGGCCACCGGCACCGGGGCCATGAGCGCCGGGTTGAAGCGGAAGCCCGCCGCGGCGGCCGTCTCGCCACCCTTGTTGTCCTTGTTGCCCCCGCTGCCCTGGCCTCCCCCACCGGAGTCCGCGTCCGTCTTCAGCTGGCCCTTGGAGCGCGCGGCGCCCTTGGCCGCCATGTTGCGCTCGTTGGTGGCCTCTCCGTCGGCCCTGGAGTCCGCCTCGCGCGTCTCGGCGCGCGTCTGCGTCACCTGCTGGTCCTGCTTGCGGCCCACGGACACCTCGCCGCCGCGCGCGGTGTCCGCCTGACGGCCCTTGGAGAGCTGCTCGGACTCGCCGGACTGGGTCGTCTTGGCGCGCTCGTCCAGGCCCTTGGTGTCCTGGCGCTGGGTGGTCTGCTTCGTCTCCTTGGCGCCGGCTTCCTTCAGGGCGCGCTGGAGCACCGACTGGGCGGTGGGCTTGGCCTCCTCACGCTGCTGAACCTGGGCCTTCTCGGGCGGGGCCTGCTGCATGAGCTTGGAGAAGGCGGCCTCGCCCTCCTTGAGCTTCTTGCCCTTGGCCTCGGCCAGCTGCTTCTCCTGGATGAGGCGCTGGGCGGCCCGTTCTGCCTGACGATCGTCTTCGACTCGGCTCATCGCTTCGTACCTGCGGAAAAAAGGAAGGTTACTTGCGCTGGCGCGCCTGGAACAAGGCGCTTCCAATCTCTTCCTGCGTCAGTTCTTCGCGCTGCTGGCGCTCGGCCTTGACCTGCTTCTGCCAGGTCTCCTTGTGCTTCTCGATGGCCTTGAGCTCCTTGGCGGCCTCGGCCATCTCCCGGCGCTTGTTCTCCACCGTGCGCTCGGCCACCTTCACCGTCTCCTTCTGGCGCTCGATGTCGAGGGCCACCTGGGCCTCCTCGTCCTTGAGGCGCTGCTCGAAGCGGCTCATCATGTTCATGCCGTTGATGCCCGAGCCCTTGGCCATCACCTCGTTGAGGTAGGCCATGACCTTCTGCTTGCGCTCGGCCTTGCGCTTCTCCAGGTCGTCCTCCAACCGCTTGAGTTCGACCTTCTCTTTCTCCAGCTCCTTGATGGCCGCGGAGAACGCTTGTTCAGCCTCCTCCTTGGCGCGCTCGCGCATCTCCAGGAGGGTCTGTAACCGGTAGGGGGGCATGGCGATCCCATCCTAACCCGGAAAACCCCGCGCGCGTCAGTCCTGGAACAGGCCGATCAGCTTCTCGACCGTCTCCTCGAACGTAGAGTTCGAGTGAGTGTCCTGTTTGAGGTAGTCGATGATGGCGTCGTACTTGTCGATGGCGTAGTCGGTCCGGGGGTCGGTGCCGTACTGGTAGGCGCCCAGGAGGATGAGATCTCTCTGCTTCTCGTACGTGGAGAGCGTCTCGCGCAGCTTGCCCGCCGCCTTCTTGTGCTCCTTGGAGACGATGCCGCTCATCACACGGGAGAGGCTGGCGAGCACGTCCATGGCGGGCCACTGGTTGCGCTCGCCCAGGGCCCGGTTGAGGATGAAGTGGCCGTCGAGAATACCTCGGACTTCGTCGGCGATGGGCTCTTCCATGTCACCGCCGGCCACCAGGCAGGTGTAGATGGCGGTGCACTTGCCCTTGGCCGAGTTGCCCGTGCGCTCCAGGATGCGCGGCAGCATGGAGAACACGCTGGGCGGGTAACCCTGACGGGCGGGAGGCTCACCGACAGCGAGGCCGATTTCACGCTGGGCACGGGCCAGACGCGTCACGGTGTCGAGCATGAACATCACGTTGCCGCCCCGCTCGCGGAAGTACTCGGCGACGGCGGTGGCCACGTAGGCGGCGCGCAGACGCACCAGGCTGGGCTGGTCCGAGGTGGCGCACACCAGCACGGAGCGCTTGAGGCCCTCCTCGCCCAGGGCGTCCTCGATGAACTCGCGCACCTCGCGGCCACGCTCGCCGATCAGCGCGATGACGTTCATCTCCGCTTTGGTGTTCCGGGCGATCTGCCCCATCAGCGTGGACTTACCCACGCCGGAGCCTGCGAAGAGGCCCACGCGCTGGCCCTCGCCCACGGTGAGCAGCCCGTCGATGCAGCGCACCCCCAGCGGCAGCGGGTGCTCGATGCGCATACGGGTGAAGGGGTCCGGACAGTCGCGGTCCACGGACCAGTCGATCAGGCCCTCTGGCAGGGGCTTGCCGTCGATGGGCTCGCCGGTGCCACCCAGCACGCGGCCCAGCAGCGCGTCTCCGCACTTGATGGTCAGCGGCTTGCCCGTGGGGATGACTTCGCTGTCCGGACCGATGCCGTACAGCTCGCCCAGGGGCATGAGCATCACCTCATCGCCCTGGAAACCGACGACTTCGGCCTTCACCGCGCCGCGCACGCGGCTCTTGATGAGCACCACCTCGCCCACGCGCACGTTGGGCACGCTGGCCTTGATGATGAGGCCCGTCAGCTCGGTGACGCGGCCGCGCACACGCACCAGCGTGGCTTCCTTCAGCAGGGCGTAGTAGCGCGTGAGATCGATCGCCATGGCCTACGCCGGTCCTTCCTTCTTGCCGTCGTCGGGCAGCAGCACGTTCTGCAGCATCTCGAACTGAGTGGGCAGCTGCGCGTCCACCGTGCCGAACTCCGTCTGGACGATGCAGCCCACCGGGGCCACCTCCTGGTCCTCGCGGATGGCCAGGTCCACCGAGCGGCCAATGAGCTCCATCAGCTCGGGCTTGCGCGCGCGCAGCACCTGCGCCGTCTTGGGGTGCACCCTGAGCACCATGGCCTTGGCGCTGCGCAGCTGCTCGATGGCGGTGGCGCACATGTCCACCATCAGCTCCGGCTGGCGCTCCAGGTCCCTGCCGATGATCTTCTCGGCGACCTTGCAGGCCAGGGCGATGATGTCCCTCTCCTGCGAGGCCAGCATCTCTCCGGCCTGCATCTTGGCGCGCAGCAGCACCTCGGTGGCCTGAGCCAGGCCCTCCTGACGCCCCTGCTCCTTCGCCTTGGCGAGCACCTCCTCGCGCTCGCGGCGGGCCTCGGCGAGGATGCGCTCCTTCTCGCGGTGGGCCTCTTCGATGATGCCCTGCGCGGACTGGCGCGCGTCGAACACCTCGGCGTTCATCACGCCTGAGCGCGCGGGCCTGGGTAGAGGCCGCTCTGGAGCCACGGCTGGCTCGCCCGACCCGTCGCCCTTGATCACCTTGCCGATCGCCATGAACTGCTCCTTGTCGGCCGAATGCTAGCGCGATCCGCCGCGAGGTCCACGCCCCGAGTTGCCCGGAGGCCCATCCTTGCGCGGGCGCTGCACGCTCGTCCCCTCTCCGTGCTTGGGCAGGGCCTCAAAGGAGCCCGACCGGCCCGAGAGCACGCGAGGCGGACGCTCGGACTCTTCCGCTGTATGGGAAGGGCGCACCCCGGTGGCCAGGCTGCGAACCCCCGGAGAGGAGATGACACGGGCGCTCTCGGGCTCCTGGGCCTGGCGGGGAGGCCCCCGGGGCTTGGAGGCGCTCTGGGGAGGCTCACGCCGGGGCTCGGCCGCCCCTACCTCTGGAGGAGGCCGACGGGTCCTCGAGCCTTCACCTGCCTCGGGAGGAGGCTGGCGAGCGCCCACCCGGGAGCCCTCTCTGACCTCGGCCGGAGGCTGACGGCCGCCCACGCGGGAGCCCTCACGCGAGGGCGGCGGGCCAATGCGCGCTCCCGCGGGATCCGGCGCTATCGCGGAGCCCACTCCTCGCCGGGCGCCGGTCGCGTCACGCACGCCGCTGGCGGGGGCCTCGGGCGGAGGGCGCGGCCTTCGCGAGGCCTCGGGAGAGTCCTCCTCGAGCGGCTTGCGGTTGGTGCGCGAGGCATCGATGGAGGAGAGC
This sequence comes from Myxococcaceae bacterium, assembly GCA_035296065.1. Lineage (GTDB taxonomy): Bacteria > Myxococcota > Myxococcia > Myxococcales > Myxococcaceae > DATHBR01. Next base: position 11,543 of record DATHBR010000032.1, read on the forward strand.
GCTCCGGCGCGGCGGGCCGCGCGCTCGGCCATGGGATCCCTGCGCACCGCGCTCTCACCCTGGTTGGAAGAGACGGCGACGCCCGCGCGGCGCGCCTCGCGCTCGGCCATGAGGTCGCGCCGCGGCGCGGGCGCCGGCATCACCCCCGAGCGCGCCGGAGCACGGCCGGAAGCAGGTGCTGGCTCGCGCTCGCGCTCGCGCTCACGGCCCGGCTGCGGCGCGGAGGCCTGGGCGGGGGCGGGAGCGGGAGCAGCCTGGCTGGAGCGCACCGGGGGCGGGTTGAGCGCCGGCCGCTGCGGGGTGAGCCGCACCGGACGCGCGATGAGTCCGCGCACGGCAAGCCGCTCCAGGTCCGCGACGATGTCGGCCCGGCCGCCATCCGTGGTGCGGGAGATGGGCCGCGAGCGCTCGTCGCGAATCCACCGGGCCAGCATGGTGCCGAACTCACCGCGGTGCTTCTCGAGCATGCGGGCGGCGAACTCGGCCGACTGCGAGAGGCAGGCGCGCGCCAGGCGCTGAACCCCAGCGCTGCGGATGGCGCCCGAGAGGTTCTTGAAGCCGTCATGCACCTCGAGCTGCGCCTTGGCCTCCTCCTCGGGCAGCTTGCGCGGGGCATTGGCGGCAATGGCCTTCACGGCCAGCTGCTTCTGGTCCGGCGGCAGCGGCGCCACCAGGGCGCTGCTCTGCGCCTCGGGCAACCCCGCCAGCGCGGGGCCCAGCACGCGCGCGCCAAGCCGATCACACACGGTGAACAGCTCGCGCGTCTGCAGCATGAGCACGTCGCTGAACTTGAAGCTCACCAGCCCGCCGCCCGCGCTGCGCGACAGCCGCTGCTCAAGCTTCCAGCGGACGATGTCCAGCACCTGCGGGCGGACCTCGCGGGTGAGCTTCACCGGCTTCTGCGACACGTGCGTGCGCACCGCCTCGGCCAGCACGGCGGGCAAGGCGCGCAGCACCACCTCGACCAGGGCGCCACGCTCCTTGCGCAGCAGCTCCGCGAGCTTCTCGGGCTCGGCGCTCCACAGCTGGCCGCGGCGATCCTTCACCAGCTTCTTGATCTCCGACACGAGCAGCGGGATGCGCTTCTCGCGGGGGATCTGCATGATCTCCTGCGCGCGGTGCTGCAGCAGCTCACCCTCCTCGGCGGCGAGGAAGTCGAGCGCGGCCACACCCTCCTGACCGCCGAAGGTGATAGCGGTCAGCAGCAGCATGCTCTGGCGCTTGTTGAGCGAGGTGAAGAATTGGTCCAACGGTCACCTCGCGGCCCTCATGAGGCCGCCATCAAGACGGGGAGCGCGCGGCGCCTGGGCTCAGCGCGAGCGGCGGGCCGCGCCTCCGGAAGCACCGCCACGCATGAGCACCCAGCCCGACAGCGCCATCATGCCCAGCACCAGCACGGCGACGACCGCCACCAGCCCGCGGAACTGGCTGGCGCTGGCGGCCGTCATGCGCATGCCGAACACGTCCTGCAGCCGGCTCTCGGGGTTGGTCTCCGCCGCGGGGGCCAGCGCGGGCGTCAGCATCACCGTGACGTTCTCCGCCTTCAGTTCCTGCACCGCCGAGGCGACGAACTGCTTCACTTCCTTCTCGGTCAGCGGCGCCTTGCCCTCGATGCTGGGCCGGTAGCGGATCATCACCGAGGAGGACGGCATCGGCTTGTTCTCCGGCTGCGTCAGATCGTTGTTCTCGGGGATGTTGACGATGACGTTGGCCTCGAGCACTCCGTCCACCTTGTTGAAGGCGTTGGAGACTTCACCCGCGATGGCCTTGAGCATCATCGCGCGCTCCTCGGAGGCGGTGGGTACCATGCTGCCCTTGGCGAAGTGGTTGAAGCCCTTCTCCATCGGGCGCGGCAGGGAGTTGGCGCGCAAGAGCTCCGCGGCCTGCGCCGCGTCCGCCTTGGGCACCTGGATGTTGAACTTCATGTCGGCGCCTTCGCCCTCCTTCACCTTGGTGGCGTTGATGCCGTTCTTGCTCAACAGAACGTAGATCTCGTTGGCGTCCGCCTCCGTCAGGCCGTGCTGCAGATCAATGGAGCAGCCCGTGACGAGAACCAGGGCCAGGAGCGGGATGAGGCGCGAGTACGGTCGGTAAGTCATGTGCGGGGCCTAGCTTAGCGGTGCAGCGGCTCCGTTCCAACATGGGGCCCGGAAAACACGGAAGGGCGACCCCTCGCGCTGGAGAGATCGCCCTTCAGGCGCCGCCCGGATGAGGGGCAGGCGAGGAGGCTACACCTGGGTCTTGACGACGTCCTTCAGGCCGCTGGTGGCCTTCTCGACGACCTTGCTCGTGAGGTCCAGCTCCTGGGTGTACTTGTACATGGAGGCCTGCAGCGACAGCATCTCCGCGTTGGAGAACTTCTTGCCGCTGGCGCCCGCCTCGATGAGCTTCTCCAGGTTGACCTGGCCCTTCTCGAGCGAGTCCACCATGGACGTCATCATGTTGCCCTTCTGGGCCTCGGCCTTGCCGCTGACGGGCTCGGCGCCACGGGCCGTCAGCGACTCGCTGTTGGCGCCGTTGACCTTGTTCAGGGCCGCCTTGTCCGTCTTGTTGACGGTCTCCACCTGGCGCACCGAGTCGGTGCGCTGGGCGGCCTGGGCCGCCTGAGCGGCCTGGGCCTTCTGAGCCGCCTGCGTGGCCTGGACCTGCTCGGCCCCGCCGGCCCCCTGGGCCTTGTTAGCGAGGGCCCCGTCGAACTTCGACGGACCCTGCTTGTTCGTCTGCTGCGCGCCCTGATCCTGCAGTTTCTGCTGCGCGATCTGCTGCGCCGACACGCCTGCTAGCGGAGCCGCCATGTGACTGCCTCCTTGAATCGTCCGAGGAGGCCGGGGCCTCCTCATCGTCTAGAAGTTCCTTGAGCCGCTCGATGGCCCGCGCATGAAGCCGCGACGCCCAGCTCTTCGACTGCCCGATCTCCGCGCCCGCCTCTTCCAGGGTCTTCCCCTGGAAGTAATACCCTTCCAGCAGCTGCCGCTCCTTCTCGGGGAGCTGCGAAATCGCCGACCTCACCCGCCGCTTCAGCTGCTCCATCTCCAGCCGCTGATCGGCTGGCAGTGACTCGTCCACGTACCCGGACGCGTCCATCCCCTCCAGGCTGGAGGCCAGCACCATCGCCAGCCCCGTCACCGCGTTGGAGATGTCATTGACATCATCGTCGAATGAGCCCCCGCGGTTGCCTCCGCCCTGCTCGCGATCCGAAAGATTTCCCAGGTACGCCGCCGAGCGCTCGCCCACGAAGGCGGTACGGGCATCCGCGCCCCGTAACACCCCCATTTTCCTCAGCCCGTCGAATATCGCACCCTTGATGCGATAGTGGGCGAACGTGAGGAAATTGGCCCCAACCTTGGGATCAAACCGGTCTGCGGCCTCGAGCAGACCAATCTGGCCGTAGGCCATCAGCTCATCGAGCTCGAGCTGGGCGTTGAACTGCTTGCGGACAGTCGCCGCCAGCGACCGCACGTAGGGCCCGTACTTTTCGAGGATCGCCTTCTTGTCGTCGCCGAACCCCAAGCGCCACTCACTCAGCCTTGGACCAAAGCCGCTCGAGAACCTGGTTGAGCCGCGGATCCTCCTGCAGCGCGTCCGCAATCTTGGACGACAGCGCGGAGGACTTCATGTGCAGCTTCTCCTTGAGCACCTCGGCCACGAGCGAGCGGGTGGCCTCCTCCTTGGACTTGAAGCCGCCGTTCTTGAGTTGCTTGGCAATGGCCATGGCCTGAGCGGAGATGGGGTCCGCGGCCTGAGCGCCCTGCACGTTGGACGAGCCCACCAGGCCCGAGGGCCCGACGAGAGACTCGGCCTTGTCCACCTTGCCACCGAAATTCGAGCCGCCCACAGGGGCCTTGCCAGCCGCGCCCTTGGCGCCGCCTGCCCGGCCCTTGCCACCGCCCCGTCCTACTCCACCGACCGACATCGCCTACCTCCTACTTCTTCGGCGGAGGCAACGCCCCCGCGTCCTTGGCCTGCATCAGCGCCTGAGCCAGCCGGGCCCCGTCGCTGTCGGGCTCGAGATCCATGGCAGCCTTGAGCTCCTTGGTGGCCTCGGGCACCTTGCCCATGAACAGTAGCGCTTCGCCAGCGTGAGCGCGCGGCAGCGCGGAGTTGGGCGCCAGGCGCTGGGCCGCACGGTAGGCCTGCAGGGCCTTGTCGTGGCGCCCTTGCGAGAACTCCAGAGCGCCCAGTGCCAGCTGCGGCACCTCGCTCTTGGGCATCAGCACGGCGGCGCCGGCGAACACGTCCTTGGCCTTGTCGAACTTGCCCATGTCCAGCCAGATGTAGCCCGCCTCGAGCAGGATCATCGCCTGCTGCCTGGCGACAGGAACGAGGCTGCCCGCGATCTCCGACGACGACTCCGCCATGAACGTGCTTCTCCTTTTTCAGGCCCGGCAAGGACGGAGGGCGGCACCGCGGCCGCCCCCCTCCTGCTTCCGAACCCTGGGGCCGCTTCAGCCGAAGCTTAGCGGATGTTGCCGATCGAGTTCTTGATCGTATCGTGCCGCGTCTTCATCACGTTGGAAATCGCGGTGAAGCGCTGGCCCTCGTGCTGCAGCGCCGCCTGCATCTTCAGCAGGTTCTTCTGCTCGGCGAACATGCCGGAGAGCTCAGGGCTGAACTCGCCCGCCACGTTGGAGCCGCCACCGATGTTCAGGCCGCCCGCGCCCGAGCCGCCGCCCGTGCCCGGAATGGCCACGCCGCCCGGAGCGCCCACGGTGGTGTTCACCGAGGGAACGCCCGAGCCGCCCGCGCCGCCACCGGTGGTCGCGCCGCCCGGAATGGTGGCCGAGTACTGGTTGCCCGCGTGGCCCGTGGCGCCCTGCGACAGCACGGACATCGAGGAGACAGCCGCGGAGACGATGCCGCCACCGGGCAGCATGCCCGTGGCCAGGCCCACGCCGCTGGACACCGCGCCACCCACCGCGTTCACACCCGCCTGCACGCGCTGGCCGAAGGTCGTCTGCGACGACTGCTTCTGCACGGACAGGTTGGTGCTCATCCGCGGGCCCATCAGGTTTCCGTCGATCTTCATTTGCTTCCTCCAGAGTTCGGCTCAGCGAAAGTTTTAGAGGCCAGCCATTCCGGCGCTCTCACCAGGGATTATCGCTGATCCAGGCCCGGTGTTGCCTCAGCCCCATTGAATTGCAGTGTCATGAAACATGGGTTCTGAGTAATTCCGGGCGGTTATGGGTTTAGCGCCTGCCCTTGTTGCCCTTGGACTCGGCGATCAGACGCTCGCGGGTCTCCAGCAGAATTCCCAGCAACTCCTGGGCGCTGTCAATGGCGGCCTGGACCTTCTTGCCCTGCTCGGCCTTGGGACCCTTGAGGGCGCCGAGGCCCTCCTTGATGGGGTTGAACAGGCCCTGAATCTCCTCGGCCGAGGCCGACTCGATGAACGACTCGATGGCGGGGTACGAGGGCGTGGGAAGGGGCTCGGGCTCGGGAGCGGCCTGCTGCTTGGGGGGCGGCATCGTGGAATGGGACTCCTGTCAGGGCGCCGCCCGGGCGGGCAACGCGATGAGGATACCGGGACGCTAGGGGAAAACTCCCTCCTTGTTCAAGCCACGTGGAGATTCCCCTCCGAGCCCATGGCCCGGAGCGCAGGCTGGACAGCGGGCATGCACTCGTACCCGCCGGGCGTGGGGTGTCCCCTGCCCCGAGCGCACCTACGTTTTGCCTGACGGGGGGAGCGCACCACTTCCGCCACCACCAAAATCACACAAGGGGGAGACTTCCATGAAGACCAAGCTGATTGGACTGATTGCGTCCGTCGCGCTGATGGGCTCGGGCACGGCGCTGGCGGGCGGAGATTGGAAGAACAAGGACAAGCCGCAGCAGACGCAGACGCAGAGCGACACGGGCGGCTCGGGCACGGTGACCGAGGGGCGCGCCAGCGGTACGGGCAGCACCAGCCAGACGGGCAGCAGCGCCAGCCAGACGGGCAGCGCTGGGACGCTGGGCCAGGGCACTCAGGCGCAGCAGGGCTCGTCGCAGCAGCTGGCCGCCAACGAGATCACCGGCCGCGTGGTGAAGAGCAACAAGAAGATGGTCTGGGTCGAGCACGCGGGCGCCATCGTCCCGCTGACGATCAACAAGCAGACGCAGTTCGGCGACGAGAACCTCAAGCGCGCGCAGGACATCAAGGCGGGCGATGAGATCCGCGCCAGCTTCGAGGTGAACAACACGGACAACGTGGCCACCAACATCCAGCGGTCCGACGGCACGCTGGGCAGCGGCTCGGACACCGGCGGCTCGGGCACGGACACCGGCATGGACACCGGCATGGACACCGGCTCGGACCTGGGCAGCCCGGACACCCTGCCCCCCTCCCCGCTCCCTGACGGCACGGGCGGCAGCGGCACCGGCACCGGCAGCGACCTGACACCGCCTGACATCCGCGACGAGGGCACCAGCTCCAACCTCGGCTCGGACGCGAGCAAGTCCGGCGACTTCTAGAGCCCGCGCCATCACCGGGGCAGGCCAGCCCGCGATCCTCAAAGGGTCGCGGGCTTTTTCATGAGTTCACCTGGCCGTCACGGGGCTTCCCACGTTGCGTGCTTGTTCGGAAACGGATAGATGCGGCGCACGTTGGAACGGTAGGCCGTCTGGGGCGCGGCGCCGGCAGTGCCCGGCGAAGGCGGATCCGTACCGTTACTTCTTTTGTGTGCCTGGCTCGCGCGGCCGCCGAAGTTCTGAAAGGACTTCACCGACTCATGTCCCTCTCGACCGATCCCATCGTCTCCATCAACGAAGTCACGAAGGACTACCGCCTGGGCAAGGTGGTGGTGCCGGCGCTGCGCGGCGTGTCGCTGCAGGTGCACCCCGGAGAGTTCATCTCCATCGCCGGTCCGTCGGGCAGCGGCAAGACGACGCTGCTGAACCTGATCGGGTGCGTGGACACGGCCACCTCGGGCGTGGTGCGGGTGGCGGGCAAGGACACCAAGACGCTGTCGGAGCGCGCGCTGACGGACCTGCGGCTGCACACCATCGGGTTCATCTTCCAGAGCTTCAACCTGGTGTCGGTGCTCAACGTGTTCCAGAACGTGGAGTTCCCCCTGCTGCTGCAGAAGAAGTTCACCGCGCAGGAGCGCAACACCCGGGTGATGGCGCTGCTGGAGCAGGTGGGCCTGGCGGGCCACGCCAAGCACCGGCCCAGCGAGCTGTCCGGCGGCCAGCGCCAGCGCGTGGCCGTGGCGCGCGCCCTGGTGACGCAGCCGCAGATCGTCCTGGCGGACGAGCCCACCGCGAACCTGGACTCCGTCACCGGCCAGCAGATCATCGATCTGATGAAGGACATGAACCGCGAGAAGGGCACCACCTTCATCTTCTCCACGCATGACGCCAAGGTGATGACGCACGCCAGCGCCGTGGTGCGGCTCAAGGACGGCAAGGTGCTGGACCGCGTCACCCCCGCGCAGGCGAGCATGGCGATGGCGTCCGGAGCGGAGGCGCACTGATGTCCACGCTCAAGCTGCTTCTGGAGGTTGCCTTCCGCAACCTGTTCAAGAGCTGGGTCAACCTCATCATCGGCGGCATCATCTTCTTCGCCACCTTCCTGGTGGTGACGGTGGGGGCGCTGGTCGACAGCGTCAACTCGTCGATGAGCCGCTCCATCATCGGGTCCATCTCCGGGCACGTGCAGGTGTACTCGGACAAGTCCAAGGAGGAGCTGTCGCTGTTCGGCGCCATGGGCGGGGAGACGGACGTGGCCGCCATCGACAGCTTCACGTCCATTCGCGCCGCGGTGGAGAAGCACCCCAACGTGCAGACGGTGGTGCCCATGGGTACCAACGGGGCGCTCATCACCTCGGGCAACACGGTGGACCTGACGCTGGCGCGGCTGCGCGAGCTGTACCGCAAGCTCAACGCCGAGGGTGAGACGCCCGAGCTGCGCGAGCAGATCGACAGCCTCAAGGCGCACGTGCGGCAGCTGGCCAACCTGGTGCAGGACGAGATGCAGACGCGCCGCACCATGCTGCGCGAGGACACCGTGGAGCCGGCCGAGCTGGAGGCCCTGGCCCGCGCGCGCTCGGATGAGTTCTGGGCCGGCTTCGACAAGGATCCGCTGGCCTCGCTCGAGTTCCTGGAGAACCGGCTGGCGCCCCAGGTGGTGGATGGAGACCTGCTCTACATCCGCTACGTGGGCACGGACCTGGAGGCCTTCCAGAAGAGCTTCGACCGCATGCAGATCGTCGACGGGCAGGCGGTGCCCCAGGGCCAGCGCGGAATGCTGCTGTCCAAGTTCTTCTACGAGGAGTTCCTCAAGCTGAAGACGGCGCGCCGCATGGACCTCATCAAGGAGGCGCGCGACACGAACAAGAAGACCATCGCGCTCGAGCCGCTGCTGCAGCGCTACGTGAAGGAGAACTCCACGCAGACGCGCGAGATCGTCTTCCAGCTGGACCCCATCAAGACGAAGCAGGCCACCGCGCGGCTGCAGGACATGCTCGCCTCGAAGGAGACGGACCTGTCCAAGCTGCTGAGCACGTTCCTCAGCGTGACGGATGACAACTTCGACCTGCGCTACAAGCAGTTCTACGAGCAGCTGGTGCCGCTGTTGGATCTGTACCGCATCAAGATGGGCGACAGCCTCACCATCACCGCCTTCACGCGCACCGGCTACGTGCAGAGCGTGAACGTGCCCATCTACGGCACCTACCAGTTCAGCGGGCTGGAGAAGTCGCCCCTGGCCGGCACCGTGAACCTGATGGACCTCATCTCGTTCCGCGAGCTGTACGGCTACCTCACCGAGGAGAAGAAGGCGGAGATCGCCCAGCTGCAGCAGAAGGCCGGCACCGTGGCGGTGGCCCGCGAGAACGCCGAGGACGCCCTCTTCGGCGAGAGCGCCACCGCCCTGGTGGCCGACGCCACCCCGGGCCTGATCAACGAGGACGAGCAGCTGGGCCTGGTCGGCCAGAAGCTGCGCACCGAGGATCTGCTCAAGCGCGTCTACTCCAAGAAGGAGATCGACGACGGCATGGTGCTCAGCGCCGCCATCATCCTCAAGGACCCCACCAGACTGGACCAGACGCTGGCCGAGCTGCAGCAGTCCCAGGAGCTGAAAGATTTGAAGATGCGCGTGGTGAGCTGGCAGAAGGCCGCGGGCCTGATTGGCCAGTTCGCGCTGATGATGACGGTGATCCTCTGGATCGTCATCGTCATCATGTTCGCCGTGGTGCTGGCCATCATCAACAACGCGGTGATGATGGCCACCCTGCAGCGCGTGCGCGAGGTGGGCACCATGCGGGCCATTGGCGCGCAGCGCTCGTTCATCCTGACGATGATCCTGGTGGAGACCGTGGTGCTGGGCGCCGTGTTCGGCGGCCTGGGCGCGGGCGCCGGCAGCCTGCTCATCTCTTACCTGGGCAACGTGGGCCTGCCGGCGACCACCGAGGAGATGTACTTCTTCTTCAGCGGCCCCCGGCTGCTGCCCACCCTGGGCGCCGACAACCTGATCACCGCCTTCGCGCTGGTGGTGGGCGTGTCGCTGTTCTCCACCCTCTACCCGGCGTTCCTCGCCACCCGCGTGTCGCCCGTCACGGCGATGCAGACAGACGAGTGAGCCTATGTCCCAGATCCTCCTGATTGCCTTCCGCAACCTGCTGGCCCACCGGCGCCGCACCCTGCTGCTGGGCAGCGCCATCGCCGGCGTCACCGCGGTGCTCGTCCTCCTGCTGGCCGTCACCAACGGCATGCAGGCCACCATGCTCGAGTCGGCCACCACGCTGATGAGCGGCCATGTGAACGTGGGCGGCTTCTACAAGGTCACCGCCGGCCAGTCCGCCCCCGTCGTCACCGGCTACCCGGAGCTCATCAGCTTCATCAAGAAGGAAGTGCCCGAGCTGGACTACGTCTCTCAGCGCGGCCGCGGCTGGGCCAAGCTCGTCTCGGACACCGGCTCGATGCAGGTGGGCGTGGGCGGGCTGGACGTGGAGAGCGAGCCTGGCTTCCGCAAGGTGATTCAGGTGCAGCAGGGCAAGCTGGACGACCTGCGCGAGCCGGGCACCATCCTGCTCTTCGAGGAGCAGGCCAAGAAGCTCGAGGTGCGCGTGGGCGACACGCTCACCCTGTCGGCGCCCACCATGCGCGGCACCAACAACACGCTGGACGTGCGCGTGGCCGCCATCGCCGCCAACGTGGGAATGATGAGCTCGTTCAACACCTTCGTGCCCAGCAAGAGCCTGAGGGATCTGTACCAGCTCAAGGACGACACCACCGGCGCCATCTTCCTGTACCTCAAGGACATGCAGGCCATTCCCGCCGTGCAGCAGCGGCTGCGCGAGAAGCTGCCCCAGGCGGGCTACCAGCTGATGGACAATGATCCGCGCGCGTTCTTCATGAAGTTCGAGGTGGTCAACCGCGAGGGCTGGACCGGGCAGAAGCTGGACATCACCAACTGGGAGGACGAGATCTCCTTCGTGCGCTGGGTGGTGGCAGCGCTGGGCGGCATCACCTTCATCTTCACCCTGGTGCTGCTCATCATCATCGCCGTGGGCATCATGAACACGCTGTGGATCGCCATCCGCGAGCGCACCCGGGAGATCGGCACCCTGCGCGCCATTGGCATGCAGCGCGAGCGCGTGCTGGGCATGTTCCTCACCGAGGCGATCATGCTCAGCGGCGCGGCCACCCTCACCGGCGGCGTGCTGGCCAGCCTCTTCTGCATGTTCGTCAACGCGCAGCAGGTGCGCGCCCCCGAGGTCGTCCGGGTGATGCTGCTCACCGAAAACTGGTTCCTCAAGGTGGAGCCCAGCTCGGTCATCGTCTCGATCACCATCATCCTGGTGTGCTCGATGATCGTCAGCCTCATTCCCTCCTTCCTCGCCGCGCGGATGAAGCCCGTGACGGCCATGCATCACATCGGGTGAGCCCTATGAAGACGACTCGAAACCTGTTGCCGGCCGCGCTCGTCGCGGCGCTGCTGGCCGCTCCCGCCGCGCTCGCGCTGGAGGGGGCCGAGCTGAAGAAGGTGCTGGAGACCATCGACGACCGGCAGCGCAACGGCGGCGACTACAAGTCGCTCATCTACATCGAGCAGAAGGAGAAGGACAAAGCGGACACCGTGTTCGAGGCGCTGGTGTACCGGCGCGACGCGGATGACAAGCTGATGATCCTCTTCACCAAGCCCAAGGGCGAGGCCGGCAAGGGCTACCTGCGGCTGGACAAGAACCTGTGGAGCTATGATCCCGGCGTGGGCAAGTGGGAGCGGCGCACCGAGCGCGAGCGCATCGCCGGCACCGACAGCCGCCGCGCCGACTTCGACGAGTCGCGCCTGGCCGAGGAGTACGATCCCAAGTACGAGGGCGCCGAGGCGCTGGGCAAGTTCACCGCGCACAAGGTGACGCTCAAGGCCAAGAGCGGCATCGACGTGGCCTACCCCGTCATCCAGCTGTGGGTGGACAAGGACACGAACAACGTGCTCAAGCGCCAGGAGTTCGCCCTGTCCGGCCGGCTGATGCGCACGGTGTTCTACCCCGCCTGGCAGAAGCTCTTCAGCGAGTCCAAGGGCGCCGAGGTGTGGTACCCGCAGAAGGTCCTCATCTATGACGAGGTGGAGAAGGCCAACTCCAGCGTCATCCTCATCAAGCAGGTGGACCTGCGCCCGCTGGAGGCCAACATCTTCACCAAGGCCTGGCTCGAGAGTAAGAGCCGATGAGCCGCCGCTCGCTCACCTCCGCCGTGGCCCTGGCCGCGGCGCTCGCGTGTCTGCCGGCCACTGCCCAGTCGCGGCCCGATGAGAACGAGCTCTTCGGTGGCGGGCAGCAGGACAAGACGCCGGCCACTCCGGAGAACACCCCACCCTCCTCCCGCCCGAGCGAGGACAGCATCTTTGGCGGCCCCGCCTCCTCCGAGAGCGAGCCGTCGGGCGCCACGCCCACCGAGCAGCCCACGTCGGTGAACCCCAGCGCGCCTCCCGCGCAGCCTCCGGCCGTGGAGCAGTCCGGCCGCGAGGAGACCCGCGACGAGCAGGCCCTGTCCGGCACTGGCTTCCAGGAGAAGTTCGGCTCGGAGGAGCACGCCGAGGATCCGCTGAAGATTGGCGGCCAGTTCTACCTGCGCGCCCTGGCGCAGGGGAACGAGGGCGTCTCGTTTGGCGAGACGTCCTTCTCCGCGCCCACCCTGGTGGATGGCTACTTCGATGCGCGCCCCACCGACCGGCTGCGCGGCATGGTGGTGGGCCGGCTGAGCTTCGATCCCACCCTGCTCTCGCAGAGCACCACGGTGCCTGGCCAGGGCGGCGGCACGCGCGCCAACCCCAGCGTGCTGCTGGATCAGGCCTGGCTGCGCTTCGACATCGCCCGCACGGTGTTCGTCACCGCCGGCAAGCAGCACGTGAAGTGGGGCACCTCGCGCTTCTGGAACCCCACCGACTTCCTGTCTCCTCAGCGCAGGGATCCGCTCGCCATCTTCGACGCGCGCACCGGCGCCTCCATGCTGAAGCTCCACGTGCCCTGGGAGGACAAGGGGTGGAACTTCTACGGCATCGCCCTGCTGGACAACGCCGGGCCCGCCTCCACGCTGGGCCGCATTGGCGGCGCCCTGCGCGCAGAGGTCGTCCTGGGCCAGGCGGAGATGGGTGTCAGCACCGTGCTCCAGCGCGGCCGTAAGCCCCGCTTCGGGTTCGATGTCTCCTCCGCGCTGGGCCCCATCGACGTGTACGCCGAGGCCGCGCTCAAGAAGGGCTCGGACACGCCCCTGTACCGGCTGCCCCAGGGCGTCACGGTCGACGAGTTCCTCGAGCAGATCAGAGACATCCCGATCAACACGCTGGAGGACATCAAGAACCTGCCCGTGGAGAGCTACTTCCCGGACGGGCTCACGCCCCAGGTGTCCGGCGGCTTCACCTATACGTTCGCCTACAGCGAGAACGACACCGTCACGGTGGGCGTCGAGTACTTCTACAACTCCACCGGCTACAACTTCGCCGCCGCCTACCCGTACCTCATCGCCCAGGGCCAGTATCAGCCCTTCTACGTGGGCAAGCACTACGGCGCCATCTACGCGCTCCTGGTGGGGCCCGGCTCGTGGGACAAGACCTCCTTCATCCTGTCCAACCTGGGCAACCTGTCCGACCAGTCCTTCACCACGCGCTTCGATGTGCTGCACCGCGCGCTGTCGTACCTGAGCGTCGAGGCGTACGTGGCCGCCAGCTACGGCAACAAGGGCGGCGAGTTCCGCTTCGCCCTGGACTACCCGCCCTTCGTCGTCGACGGCAAGGCGCTGGCGCCCGCCCCCACGGTGCAGGTGGGCGCGGGGTTGCGTATCAACCTCTGAGGCTCGCGCGGGGCACTCCCGCGCTCCGTGGGCCTGTAGACTCGGGCCCATGGATCGCCCCTCGGATGTCATCGTTCTGGGAGCAGGCGCCGCGGGGCTCGCCGCCGCGGACCGTTTGAGCCGCGCCGGCCTACGCGTGACGGTGCTGGAGGCGCGGGATCGCGTGGGCGGACGGGTGCACACCGTGTCCGATCCGCTCACGGGCACCCCGCTGGAGCTGGGCGCGGAGTTCCTTCACGGCAAGCCGCCCCTGCTGCGCACGCTCACCCGCCGCGCGAAGCTCACCGTGCGCGCGTGTAATGACCGCCACATGTTCTACTGGCGCGGGCAGCTGCGCGAGTGGGGCGAGGCGTTCGAGTTCACCGAGGCGCTGGCGGATGCGAAGCCTCCGGACCGGCCCGTAGGCGAGCTGCTCCGGGAGCTGGCCCGCGCCGAGCGGTGGCCCGCCGCCAAGGTGGCTCTGGCCCGTGGCTATGTGGAGGGCTTCTATGGGGCCTCGGCGGACACCGCGAGCACCCTGGCCATTGCCCGCATGGAGCAGGCCGCGGCGGAGCTGGGCGGCATTACCCCCTCTCGGATCATGCAGGGGTATGCCAGCCTGCTGAGGCCGCTGGCCGAGAGGCTGTCGCGGCAGCCGGAGACGCTCGTGCTCAACGCCGTGGCTGAGGAGCTGCGTTGGTCCCGGGGCCAGGTGCGCGTCCGCGCCCGGACTCGCGAGGGCACACCGCTGGGCGTGTTCCGGGCTTCGCGCGCCATCATCACCCTGCCCGTGGGAGTGCTTCGCGCGGAGCCGTCTCAGCCCGGCGCCGTGCGCTTCATGCCCCGCCTGCCCGAGAAGGAGCGCGCCTGGAGCCGCCTGGAGATGGGGCCGCTGATGAAGGTGATCCTGCGCTTCCGCTCGGACTTCTGGCAGGCCCGGCGGGACACGCGGCCGTTTGGCTTCTTCCATGCTCCCACGCTGCCCGTGCCCACGTGGTGGACGCTGGAGCCGCACCGCTCCCGCCACCTGGTGGGCTGGGTGGGCGGACCGGCCGCCCTGGCCCTCTCGCGCCTGTCGGAGCAGGAGGCCCTCACGCAGGCGCTGGAGACACTGGCGCGCATCTTCGGCTCGCGCCGCGCCGCGCTTCAGGCGCAGGTGGAGAGCTGGCGCGTCGTCAATTGGCAGGCCGAGCCCTTCACCCGTGGCGGCTACTGCGTCATCCCCTCGGGGGCGACGGACGCGCTGGAGGCGCTCGCCACTCCCGTACAGGGCACCCTCTTCTTCGCCGGAGAGGCCACTCATACCGAGGGCGAGGAGGGCACCGTACACGGCGCCCTGGAGACAGGGCTGCGCGCGGCGCGAGAGCTGCTCGCTTCCCGGCGCCGTTAGCCCCGCTGCGCGCAGGCCGGTAGAGTGCGCCGCATGCCCGATCCGGCCACCCTGTCCTCCCCCGCTGGCCTGCGTCTACCGCCCCCGGTGCCTGGCTTGCCGCTGGTGGGCAACCTGCCCCGGTTGCTCACGCAGCGCCTGGACTTCCTCCAGCAGGCCCGGCGGCAGGTCGGCGACGCCTTCCTGCTGGACGTAGGCCTCGGAAAGGCCGTGGTCCTGTGCCACCCACGGCACGCTCAGCACGTGCTCGTGGATCGCGCGCGCAACTACACCAAGGGCGGCGCCATGTGGGAGTCGCTCCGCACCTTCCTGGGCAACGGCCTGCCCGTGAGCGAAGGCGACTTCTGGAAGCGCCAGCGCCGGATGATTCAGCCCGCGTTTCACCACCAGCGGCTCGTCGCGCTCACGCAGAAGATGGTCGAGGCCATTGATCTCAGCCTCGCGGAGAGCTGGGAGGGCGCCGCGAAGACAGGTGAGCCCTTCAACGCCGCGAAGGCCTTCACCCGCATCACCATGAACGTGCTGGTGCGGGCGCTGTTCGGCAGCGCTCTGGAGCCCGCCGAGACGGAGCGCGCCGCCCAGGCGTTCACCTACGTCAACGACTTCCTGCTCAAGGGCCTGGTGACGAACTCCATCCCGGCCTGGGTGCCCGTGCCGGGACGGGCGCGCTACCACGAGGCCATTCGCACCGTGGACGAGATCGTCTTCCGGGTGCTCGAGCGCGGGCGGCGCGGCGCGGACACCGACGGCAGCTTGATCTCCCTGCTCATCCACACCCGGGACGAGGAGACCGGCAGCCAGATGACGGATGAGCAGCTGCGCGATGAGGCCGTGGCGCTCTTCGTCGCAGGGTATGAGACCACCGCCGCGGGCATGGCCTGGGCGTTTCACTTCCTCACCCAGCAGCCCGCCGTCGCGCAGCGGCTCCAGGCCGAGGTGGACTCCGTGCTCGGCTCGCGCGCCCCCACCTTCGCCGACCTGCAGAAGCTGACGTACACCCGCAACATGCTGCAGGAGGCGCTGCGGTTGTACTCGCCCTCCTATTGGATTCCCCGCACTGCCGCCGAGGAGGACGAGCTCGACGGCTATCGCATCCCCGCGGGCTCGCAGATCGCCCTGCTCACCTACGTGCTCCACCATCACCCAGACGTCTGGGAGGACCCCGAGCGCTTCGATCCGGACCGCTTCACTCCCGAGCGCTCCGCCGGGCGCCACAAGCAGGCGTGGATGCCCTTCGGCGCTGGCCAGCGGCAGTGCATCGGCAAGGAGTTCTCCCTCATGGAGGGCCAGCTCATGCTCGCCCGCATCGCCCAGCGCTTCCAGGCCCTGGCCATTCCCGGCCGCGTGGCCCAGGTGCAGCTCAGCGCCAGCCTGCACACCCGGGACGGAGTCTGGGTGCGCCTCAAGGCCCGCTGAGCCTCCGGAGCCGCCCTTCTTAAGCGGCTCAGTGCCGCATCATCAGCTTCAGCCCGCCCATGAGCCAGGAGTGCGAAGTCTCGGCGCTCCCGTTGGGCTTGGCGAACTTGCCCCGCGTGAACATCGCGAAGGGCCCCGCCCACACCGGCCCGCTCACGTGGTAGTCGGCGCCCAGTTGCACGTTGAAGTCCAGGCCCTTGAGCACCAGATCCCCCGGCTTGAAGATCTCGTAGCCCAGGCCTCCTGCCACCCAGGGGCTCCATTTGCCGCCAGCGGAGACTGGCAGGTGGAGGCTCATGTTCAGGCCGAACCGCAGATCCGTCGCGCCGCAGGCGAAGCCCGGAGAGCAGTCATGCTTCACCAGCAGCCGGCCGTACATGAAGTACCCACCCAGGTACACCACCGAGCCCAGGAAGACTCCACCGTCGAGCTGAAATGGGATCATCCCGTTGACGGCGTCACTCATCTTCAGCGGCCCCCCTCCGGCCGGGTTCACGCCGAACGCCGTCCCCAGCGGCAGCGCCCCGCCGATGCGCGCGCTGAATGAGAAGCCCTCACTCTGAACGGGGAGATCCTCGGAGGCCTCCGCCGCTAACGCGGAGGGCGCGGCCAGACACAGCGAGAGCAGCGAGAGCGTCGAGAGCACACGTGGGTTCATCCGCACAGACCTCCAGTTGATCAGACGTTCCCCCGGGCAGCAGGGGAGCAGGCAGGCGATTGGGCACAGCGGTGGCACGGCGTCCGTCAGTGAACAGCTTATCGGACGATGACTCCGTGGCTCACACTCTCCCTTGGGTTGTTGCTCGGGCAGACGCCCCCGGGCAGCACTTCTCTTCCTCCTGACGCGGATGTGCAGGATCCCGCCGCCCTCGAGTTCCGCGAGGCCTGGGAGCGCGCGCTCCAACAGGCCGAGGCCACCGATGAAGGCCAGGGCCAGGCGGATGACACCGTGACGACGCCAGCGGGCGATGCCGCCGCCACGGACTCCGACGCTCCCGGCATTGGCGGTGCGGGCTCCGACACTGGCCAGGAGACCACGGCGGTGCCCCGGAGCAACGCGCCAGCGCCCCAGAGCAGCGCGCCAGCGCCCGAGGGCAACGAGGCGGCGGCTCCCGCGCCGAACATGCGCCAGGAGATCGATCAGCTGCGCACCCAGGTCCAGTCGCTCCAGACACAGCTCGAGGCCCAGCAGCAGGAGGCCACCGCCCGCACGGGGCTCGTGGAGCAGGAGGTGCTCGGGATGCAGGAGCGGGCCCAGGAGCAGGAGCGCCAGCGTACCCAGCGCCTGGCCCTGCTGGAGGACGCGGGCGTCTGGGTGCTCGCGGTCGATCAGGCGCTCTCGGTGGGCGAGTTGGACATCGGCGATGCGGTGGACGCGGCGGACCTGGCGCTCTCCGAGGCGCTGCAGAACGCCACCGACACAGGCAACGGGCAGACCGTGCTGCTCGTGGAGAACGTGCGCACACGCCTGGCCTTCGCGCTGGAGGCCGCGGGCCGCCGCTCCGTGGAGGAGGCCCGCTCGGCGCTCTTCCTCGCCAACCTGGAGCTGCGCGAGGCCCGCCGTCACACGCTGGACCGGGCGGACACCTCCGTACTCACACCGTGAAGAACGGCGTGGTCCGCGCCGGCGGGCTCTGCGGCCGGGCGATGAGGTAGCCCTGCACGTAGTCCACCCCGTGCGTGCGCACCCAGCGCAGCTCCTCGGGCGTCTCGATGCCCTCGGCCACCGTGAGGATGTTCAACTTCTGGGCGATCTCCAGCAGCTTCTGGGTGATGGACGCCTTGTACGCATCCTCGTGGATGTTTCGGATCAGCTCCATGTCCAGCTTCATGATGTCCGGCCGGATCTGATGGATGAGGTTGAGCGAGGAGTGCCCCGCTCCCAGGTCATCCAGCGCCACCCGGAAGCCCGCCTGCCGGTAGAAGTCGATGATGGAGCGCAGGTGCCGGGTGTCCTCGGCGTGGTCTGTTTCGATCACCTCGAAGACGACGTTGTTGGGGGAGATCCCCGCCTCGCGGATGGCCGCCACCGTGGAGCGCAGGCAGTACGCCGGATCGTAGATGGCGGTGGGCGTGAAGTTGATGAACAGCGCGCCCTCGAGCTGGTGCTTCCGGGCCTCGCGAATCGCCGTGGTGCGCGCCGCCAGATCCAGTTGGAAGAGCATGTCCGCCCCGCGCGCCGTCTCCATCATCTTCCCCGGAGACACCAGCGCGCCGTCCACCGCCCGGCCCCGCATCAGCGCCTCGTAGGCGAAGATCTGCCGCGTGTCCCGCGCGTGGACGATGGGCTGGAAGTGAGAGGTGAGCCGCTGCTCGGCCAGCATGTCCACCAGCCACCCCGCCCCGCTCAGCGTGAGGAACTGCCGCAGCGAGCCCACCAGGGGAAAGTCCGCCAGGTCCGGCTCTCCCTCGCCCTGCTTGAAGAGCGTGCGCGTGCCCCGGAGCTCCTCCTCCGTCAGGCCCTCGTGCAGGCGCGAGGACAGCCGGCTCAGCTCCCCCTCCGCCAGCCTCACCACCACGCACCGCGCCTCGGGCCGCAGGTGCTGCTCCAGCCGCAGCTCGCGCACCAGCGCCATCACCTTGCCCAGGCTGTGCCCCAGCGGCATCCACAGGAACAGCCGCCCCACCCCCTCCACCTTCCCGGGCAGCGTCTGACAGCGGCCGCACTGCGCCAGCTGGGCTTCGCTCATCTGGGGGGCTTCGGTCATGGTTGCTCTCGCAGAATGAGGAGCCCGCGCGAGGTCTCCGCCACGTAGATATACCCGTCCCCGGGCACCGCCACATCGCTCACGCCCTCGAAGAACGTGCTCCCTCGCCCGGGGTCCGACTCTCGCCACGTATTGAAGTAGCCCACCGGCCGCAAGGCGTTGGGGTTGGACACGTCCAGAATGCGCAGCCCGTCCTGGTAGTGCCCCAGGTACAGCCGGGTGCCCGCCATCGCCATCGCGCTGATGGAGGCCTCGGGCCGCAGCTTGAATTCGCTCATCTGCGTGACGACCTTGGGCGCCGTCACATCCAGCACGCGCAGGTGTGCGTCCCAGCCCTCGCCCGCCTCGAAGGCCACCGTGGCGTTGCCACTCCTGAACACCGCCGCCCTGCGCGTGTAGCCCCCCGAGTACTCGAAGTTGCCCAGCAGCGTGGGCTTCGAGGGATCGCTCACGTCCGAGATCGTCAGCCCGTACGTGCCGTGGCTCACGTAGAGCCGGTTGTCCTGCACCGCCACGTCCCACGGCAGATCCCCCAGGATGGGGTTGGACTGCTCCACGTAGTAGCGCCTGGTGATGACGGGCGAGCGCGCGACGGTGGCGTCGAGGATGAGGATCTCCGCGTTGGGCGAGGGCGAGGCCGCGTACAGCCGGGTGCCGTCGAACGCCATCCCCGTCACGTTCACCCCGGTGGCGACCACCCCCACCGCGGTGGGCGACTTCGGATCCGTCAGATCGAACACCATCACCCCGCGCCTGGAGCTGGCGACGTACAGCGTCTGCTCCCGGACCCACACCTGGTTCCACGACTCGCCCTTCTCGGGCCCGCGCCGGGCCGCCAGGGCGGGCGCCCGTGGGTTGGTGACGTCGTAGATGAAGAGCCCCGCCTCATGCGCCGCGACGTAGGCATGGCCCTGGTGCACGAACACATCTCGCGCGGAGCTGTCCTCCGGCAAGGCGATCTCCGAGACGAACTCCACGCCCGAGCCCTCGGCCTCGCCCGTGCGGCGCATCAGCCGCGCCGCGTCGAAGCTGCCCTCCAGGTCCTTCTTGCCCTGCACGCAGCGGCGGAACACCCCCTGCAGCTGAGTGGGCGTCGGCGCACGGCAGCCCGCGAACAGGTAGCTCACCGGGACTCCGTCCGCGGTCACCTGGCTGCTCAGCTGGAAGCGCTCGGGCTCCACCCGCGTCTCGGTGATGGGCAGCCCAGAGAGCTGCGCCTGCCCGGAGAAGCGCATCACCGCGGGAGACATCTCCCCGTCCGAGAAGACGAGGTTCATGTTCCAGATGCCCTCGGCCTGAACCGCCCCCAGGCCCGACTTGTCGCAGGCCGAGAGGTCCAGATCCTCGTAATCACACTCGCTGACGACGGGCTTCTCGTCCTTGCCACACCCCGCCAGCACCACCAGCCCAGCCGTGAACACTCCAAAAAGGCGATTCATGGACTCTCCATACCGGGGGCCACGGCAGGACGAAAGTCCTACGGGTTGACTGGCGAAAGGCGACCCGGACGTACACAGATGAGCAAATGTCCAGGTAACGCTTGTGCCAACCCCTCCCGAGAGCGAGCCTCCGTCACTACGTACGCTCCGTCGCTTGCCCCCGAGGCCCCCTGAGGTCGTCCCTGTGAACCGTCGCTCCGCCATTGCCGCCGCGCTCCTGGTGTTGCTACCGGAGGTCGCGCTGGCCCAGGTCTTCGTCGTTCCCCGCCGCGCCGAGAGAAGCGCCGTCAACACGTTCGAGTTCGAATGGCGCCATGTCGATATCCTCGTGGGCCCCGAGGCCAAGGGCGAGGCGGAGGCTCCGGACCGCACGGCCCCACTGGCGCCCGGCGTGCCCGGGGGCCCGGTCCCCGCCGCGCCCACGACGACGCCAGACGTCAGCGGCACCAACCTGGTGCCCTCCGAGCCGCCCCAGGGCACCGAGTCGATGACCAGCACCCCGTCCGGGCCCGGTGAGGTGGCCCAGGCCGGAGCCATGGACGGCGGCGTGCCGGATCCCGATGGCGGAATGGTGGCGGCGGTGCCGGTGCTACCGCCCTCGGTCCTCGCCGTGATGGGCGCGGATGGCGGCACGGCCGACGCGGGGCCCAAGTACGCCACCAACCTGGGCGCGGCCACCGGCGGGGTGCGCTTCTACTTCTACGAGCGCGAGCGCGAGGTGGCCGAGCGCGCCACCCCCCTCATCGAGGAGGCATACCGCTACCTGGTGGACGAGTTCCGCTACGTGCCCACCGAGACGTTCCCGTACATCCTCTACAACTCGTACCAGGAGTTCCTGCAGACCAACGTGTTCCTCGTGCAGGAGGGCACCCTGGGTGTCACCAGCACCGAGGACCTGAAGCTGTCGCTGCCGTACCTGGGAGATCACCGGCTGTTCGAGGAGATCAGCACCCACGAGCTGGCGCACCAGTTCACCATTCAGAAGGTGCGCACCGTGGCGGAGACGAAGAAGTCCTTCGGCGATCCGCTGCAGGCCATTCCGCTGTGGTTCATCGAGGGCATCGCCGAGTTCTATGCCAAGCGGGGGCTGGATCCCGAGGCGGAGATGCTGGCGCGCGACCTGATGGTGAACCCGGACCTGGTGCGCGGCTACGCGTACCTGGACTTCTTCTCGCAAGGGCCCTACGGCTACCTGTGGATCTACAAGATGGGCCAGGCGCGCGTGGCCTTCCTGGAGGAGACGTACGGAAAGGGCTTCCTCCAGAAGGTGCTCGAGGAGTCGCCCCGGCTGGTGGGCGCTGGCAAGGAGGCGCCCTCGGTGAAGTTCGAGGAGCTGCTGGAGCGGCTCACCGGGGACAACCCCAAGCAGATCTCCGCCAAGTTCGAGAACTGGATCAAACGCCGCGCCTTCAAGGAATACCTGAGCGCCGAGCAGGCCGCCCCCGCCGTGGAGATGGTGGAGGAGCGCACCGGCATCGTCACCGCGATGAACAGCTCGCCGGACGGGCTCGTCATCTGCTACCGCACCATCATCCCGGACACGGGCGAGAGCCGGCTGTACCTGGTGGACCCGAAGGCGCCCGACAGCGCGACGAAGGTCGTCAGTGACGGGCAGCCCGGCACCGAGTCGCTGCACCCCATCTTCGGGCGCAACTTCGCCCTGTCCAAGGATCAGCTGGCGTTCGTGGCCGAGTCCAACGCGCGAGACGTCATCTACGTGCAGGGCTACTCGCGCACCGCCGAGGAGCGCACCAACGAGGCGCTGGTGCGCCGCGGCCCCGTGCGCAGCACCGGCATCGAGCGCAAGACGGCGCTGTCGGTGGACCTGGACCTGGGAGATCGCAAGGCGTACCGGGTGGGCAAGCACGGGCTGCTCGGAGTGCCCGCGGTGGCCTTCTCGCCGGATGGCAAGTGGCTGGCCTTCATCGGCATCAACGACGCGGGCATCCGCGACGTGTACGCGCTGGCGCTGGAGGACGGCGAAAACGCCAAGCCGCGCAAGCTCACCGATGACATCTACACCGAGCGGCAGATCACCTGGGGCACCAGCGGCATCATCTACACCTCGGATGCCACCTCGCACCGCCGCTTCAACATGTTCCGCGTGAAGCCGGACGCGCCCGGGGCTCCCGAGCGGCTCACCGCGCACAACGAGGATCATGCCGACCCGCTGGCGCTGCCCGACGGGCGCATCTTCTTCGTGGCCTTCCAGCAGAGCAGCTCGGATCTGCACGAGCTGATGGCGGACGGCTCCGTCGTGCGGCGCACCGACGTGGTGACGGGCGTCTTCGAGCCGGGCCCCGGCCCCGAGGGAGCCCTGTGGATGCTGTTCCACCAGTCCGGCGAGCGGCGGCCCTCGCTGCTGCGCCCGGCGAAGATGCTGAACCTGCCCCTGGCGGCGGCCTCACAGCCCGCGCCTCCCGCGCCCATGGCGGTGCGCCCGCTGGACGCGGCCGAGTACTACCGGCCCTTCGCCGGGCAGAACATCGAGGTGGGCCCCATCTTCGGCTTCGCTGGCGCTGGCGCTGGCGGCTTCTTCGGCCAGGTGTTCGCCATGGCCAGCGACCGGATGAAGGACCACGCGATGCTGCTCAACCTGGCCGTGTACGGCTCGTTCGAGCTGGCTGACGGCGTGCTGATCTACATCAACCAGGAGGACCGCTCCACGTGGGGCACGGGCCTGTTTCAGTCGCTGCGCTTCCGGCTGGATGAGACGTTCGCCGACCAGGGCGTGGACTTCTTCTCGGGCGAGCGCTACTTCGGCGCGGTGGGCAGCGTGCGCTACCCCTTCAACAGCTTCCTCTACGCGCAGGGAGACCTGACGGCGGGTGGTACCTCGTACTTCCTCACCTCGGACACGGCCTTCCGCCTCAACAACCCCTCGTTCAACCGGGCGGGGCAGGATCTGTACACGCCCTGGCTGGCGATCAATGACCGGGTGCGCTTCCAGACGGAGGCCACCGCGCAGCTGGGCTACAACACCATCCGCTACCACTACGCCACCGGCCCGCTGTCGGGCAGCTCGGCGCTGCTGGAGGCCTCGGTGGGCGCGCAGCCCTTCGAGGACGAGCTCTACAGCAACCTGCGGCTGGACCTGGAGCGCTACTTCCCGGTGTACGGGCGCACCAACCTGATGTTCCGCCTGGCGGGCGGCACCGCGTTCGGTGGCCAGTACGCGCGCTCCTACTTCCTGTCCAGCTTCGACACGCTGCGCGGCGTGAACTTTGGCGACGACAACTGGCTGCTGGGCCGCAACTTCGCCTACTCCACGCTCGAGCTGCAGGTGCCGCTCAACGACATCATCCGCGTGGCCTTCCTCAGCGACCTGGAGGCCATTGCCGCCGTGGACGTGGGCGGCGTGGGCAACGACGCGGACCGGCTGTGGGCCAGGAGGACCCTGGACTGGGTGCTGGGCGTCAACATCGCCCTGGGGCCGCTGCTCATGCGGCTGCACTTCGCCCGGCCGGTGGACATTGGCGCCGGCAAGCCGGACCCGGGCTGGGTGACGAACTTCTCCATTGGCCTGGCGGGGTTGCCCGGCTTCTTCGACCAACGCGGAGACGTCCGGCCACCGAGCTTCACACCCCCGGGGATGACCGGGGGCGGCGCTCGGCCCGGACTCTGAGGCGGCTGACTAGGACTGGGCGGCCACCAGCGCCGCGTTCGCGCGGGCCAGGGGCCCCCCGTCATTCTTGGGGATCCGCTCGAAGTCGCCCCTCAGGGCCTTGAGGGCGAACTTCTCGAGATCGATCTCCCGCCGGGTGCGCACGCCCGCCAGCCTGCGCAGCAGGCTGCCAAGCGGGCTGAAGCCCAGCAGGCCGTGCTGGAGCAGCAGCCCCGCGGCCATGCCTCCCAGCAGGCGGCCCGCCCCGCCCTGCCGCCCGGCGAGCCCCGCGCCGGCCAGGGCCAGCACCGCGCCCACCACCGAAACCACGCGGTTGAGCTCCCACTCCATCTCCAGCTTCAAGAGGTAGCGGGAGATCTCCGCCCGGTCTTGCTGCGCCATATGGCGCACGCACGCCTCCACATGCCTATCGATGCCCTTGTTCACTTCATCTGGCACGTGCGAGCGCGCCGCATCGGTCGACGTCTGGTTCCAGGACTCCATCCCCGCTCCTCGCTGTCTTGGGTCCTCTTCGTCCTCCTAAGGTAAGGCGTGCCTCGGTGGGCGGCGCACGCCCCTCGGAGAGCAGGCAGGTAGGGAAAATCCTTCCATAGCCCGGACCGTCTTTTGCTCAGCAATGGCCCTGTCGCGGATCGACCGGGACGCGAATGGGCCTTGCGCGAGCCAACACTGTGCCCGCGGTGGCCTTGTCCCAGGGGCTAAAGCCGGTCTGAGTCGAGGGCATGCGGCTTGCTCTGTACGAGAGTCCGATGAAACTCTCGCGACTTCTTTGTGCTGCTCTCGTCACGTTGCTGTGCGCCTGCCAGGTCAGCGGCACGGGCGATGGGCCACCGCTCAACGACGACACGCCGCCGCTGCAGGACGACAAGCCCAGGGCTCCGACCGAGCCGACCCGTCCTCCGCCGCCACCGCCGCCCGTGGAGCCACCGCCGCCACCACCGCCCGTGGAGCCACCGCCGCCGCCTCCTCCTCCGCCCGAGCCCGAGCCCGAGCGGGCCTTCGTGCTGCCGCCGGTGCAGACGTCCGTGCAGGCGTATGAGTTGCTCATTCCCGAGGCGGCGATGCGGGAGTTCGAGCGGGACGCGTGGGCACCGGAGCAGGACGCGCTCTTCAAGGCGGGCGGCGTCACCTACAACGTGAAGGTGCGGCTGCGGGGCGCCTCGGCGCGCTACTTCCCGAAGAAGAGCTGGAACGTGAGCTTTCCCAAGGGCGTGCGCTTCGAGGGGCGCACCACGCTCAACCTCGTGGCCGAGTACGCGGATGCCACGCTGCTGGCGGAGAAGCTCGCCTATGACGTGCTGGCGGCGCTGAGGGTGCCCGCGCCGCGCGCGAAGTTCGTCAGCCTGACGCTCAACGGCCAGCCGCAGGGGGCGTTCCTGGACATCGAGCAGGTGAACAAGGCCTTCCTCGAGGCGCATGACTTCGCCGATGATGACGCCTCTATCTACCGCGCCGGGTGGAAGGACACGGAGTTCAAGACGTGGAAGGTGCCGTACCAGGGTGACTGGACCAAGAAGACGAACGAGAAGGAGCCGAGCACGGCGCTGTACGAGGTGCTGGACGTCATCAACCACACGCCGGAGCCACAGTTCGCCAGCACGCTGGAGCAGCACCTGGAGGTGGAGTGGCTGCTGCGCTCCATGGTGATGGACGCGCTGATGGCCAACAACTACGTGGAGGACTCGGAGAGCTACTTCATCCACGACCGGGTCCGGCAGCGCTGGGTGTACGTGCCCTGGGACTTGAACAACGTGGACGCGCGCTGGTGGCACGAGGTGCCGCTGGAGCCGGTGAACCGGCCCATCGTGGGTCACCCGCTGTTCCCCTTCACCATCACGGATGGGTGGACGCAGAAGATGTATGACCGGCGCAAGCACGAGTACCCGGGCTATCTGCCGGTGTTCTCGAACCTGGGCACGCGGGTGGTGATGAACCCGGAGCTGCGCGCGCGGCTGGAGGCCCGGCTGAACAAGGCGCTCGACGAGTTCTTCACGCCCGAAGTGATGCACCCGTACATCGACTCGCTGCACGCGCTGGTGGATCCGTACATGCGTCAGGATCCGTACATGAGCTACGCGAAGTTCAGCGCGGGCCGGGTGTACATGCGTGACTTCGTCACCCAGCGGCGCCGCGTGGTGCTGTCGGAATTGCAGCGCCTCGCGGCGCGCAAGCCGGACCTGGTGATCGAGGAGTTCGATCCCCGCGCGGGCTTCATCGTGCTGGGTAACCGGGGCACGCAGCCGATGGCGCTGGGGGGCAAGACGCTCACGACGAACCTGCGCGTGAGCCTGGCGGCGATGGTGGCACAGCCCACGGGGACGGTGCTGCCCAGCGTGACGCTGGCCCCGGGGGAGCGCCGGCGCTTCACGGCTGGGGAGCTGGGCCTCACGTTCGCGCAGAAGGGAGAGATCGGCCTCTTCGATGGAGTGGGCGTGGTGGGAGTGTTCGATCTGCTCTTCTACGGCCCGCTGCCCCAGGGCCAGCGCTACGTGCGCGGCGCCAAGGGTTGGGAGGCGGGCTGAGGCCGCGATAGCAGCACCGCGCCACGGTCAGCGCCCACGGAGCTGGCCACCAATAGACACCGGGAGGCCTCCACCGCTTCGCGCATGAAGGCCTGCGAGGCAATCACCGCCGCGGTCGGAAGCGTGGCCGCGCCCAGGTCTCCGAAGCGCAGGGGCAGGAAGTCCATCCGCACCTCCTCGGCGGCGATGGGCCGGAACTCCCGCCCACCGGAGTCCAGCCCTCCAGGAGCCACCGCCCTGGGGAGCGCCAACTGGAACTCGGTGGTCCGGTAGTTCTCGTTGGTGAGATCCCCGAGCAGCCACTCCAGGGTCTGGCCCTCGGCGGGCAGCTTGAGCAGGGCGGCGCGCATCGCCTGCGCCAGCCCCATCCCGGTGCACGGCGCCTCCAGCAACATGGCCCCCGGCTCCTGCGCGGTGCCCACCGCGTCCACGTGGGCCAGCAGGGGCAGTTGGGCGCGCCTGGCCGTCCGCTCGCGGGTGAGGAGCACAAACGCCGCGCCCTCTCCCGGGATGAAGGAGTCCAGGTGCTTGCCATCGAACAGCCGCTGCTGGGCGCTCAGCTCCTCGATGACCTCGGGCGCATGGTAGGTGTCCACGCCTCCGACGATGGCCGCCTCGAGCCTGCCCGTGGCCAGTTGGGCGCAGGCCTCGAGCAACGCGTAGGCGAATGAAGCATGCCCCCTTGGCACGAGGCTCACCGGCCCGCCCCCAGCGTGCCGCACACACCACGCGCGCGCGTGCTGATCCAGGCGTCGCAGCTCGGCAAGGTGGCCTGGCCGCGCGTGCTCTCCATACCGCTCGGGCAACCCCAGCCACAGCGCCAGGGGCGCGGTGCTCCTCAGGGCGGACAGCGCCGGCAGCAGCTGCTCGAGCGCACCGTCGATCAGCGCGCGCATGCGCTCGGCCCCATGCAGCCGCGGCGAGAGCGTGCGAGCGGAGACCATGGTGGCCCGGGTGCCGTTGGCGCAGCGGAAGGGGCCCTCGATCATCCCCACCGCCTCGGCGTGCCAGAAGGCCCACGTCTGATGGCTGTTGAAGGCCAGGCCGTTGAAGGCCCCCATCGCGCAAGGGCCGAGCTGCTCCTCCTTGCCACTCCAGGACGTCGCTCTGCGTGTCATCAGCGCCGTTCCTTCTCGAAGACGATGATGGACTGCAGCTCATGGGCCCGTTTCGGCACGGCCACACAGGAGCGCCACGTCAGCTCGAAGCTGCGCTCATTGGGCTCGAGCAGCACCGTGTCCAGCATGGGCCGGTGCTCTTGCCGGCCCTGCGCCGTCTGGCTGCCCACGTGGAAGCTGAGCCTGGGCAGCTCGAACTGAAGAGGGCCCACCTCGTTCAAGCCCACCAGCTCCACTGGCTCTCCTCCGAGCAGCGGAGATGGGGAGATCAACCCGGGTGGGGCCACCTGGTTGTGGCGCTCGTCGAAGTCCAGCGGCGGCAGCGGCATGCGCTCCTTCTGCCACTGGTCGTCATACGTCCCGGCATACTGGACGCGGGGAGCGAAGTGGGGGCCAATGGCGCCCACCCCCGCCGGCGTGGGCCGTGAACGCGCGCTGGAGATGAGCTCCTCGGGATCCTCGATCTGTGGGCCGGGCTGGTGATTGAGCGTCTTGGGGTCTGCGCACATGCCCCGCCCCAGGGGATTGCGCGGCTCGTGGGCCACGCGCTTGGGGTTGCTCGTGTCCATGCCGCCATAGGCGTACTCCCAGCGCAGGGGCAGCGCCTGGAAGGGCTGCGGCGCCGAGAGCGTCATGCCCAGCGCGCCCTGGAACCAGACGCGCGTGCCGAAGACGCGAAGCCGCTTGCTCACGGGCCCCACGCGCACCCAGACATCCAGCTGCTTCACGGGCTTGCGGCCCGGCGCCATGGCGCTGCCAGAGACGACCACGTCCGTGCTGGGCTTGCGCAGGCACAGGTCCGTGGGCCGGCGGATGCTGCTCTGCTCGGCCTCCGGATCCCACGGCTCGTCCACCAGCCGCACCTCCACATTGGGCTCGCGCCGCACCTGGCCGGTGAGGGTGAGGAAGAAGCGCTGCTTGATGACCACGACGACGCAGGGGGCTCCGTCCTGCCCGAGCCGAGGCAGGAGCCTGACGGTCGCTTGCGTGCGGCTCTTGAGCTCGGGGGGCGTCATGTCACCGTGTGAAGGAAAGAGTCCAGGAGCCGGGGGAGACCCGCCGCAACTCGGGGGCCTGCGCCCACTGCGCGATGGCCTGCGCCTGCCGGACAACGAAGTCCCGCGGATCGAACGGATAGGTGCCACCCGTACGGGCCACCAGCTCGTGGTACGCGAGCCGGCGCTCGCGCATGGAGGCAAGGGCGTGCTCCATCTCCCACAGATTATCCTGAGCCGACCAGGCGTGTCCCCACCGGTAGCGCCGCGAGCCCGTGGCCCGCCCCTGGTGCCGCTTCCACCAGGCAGCCCAGACGCGCGCATCCTTCGAGAGTTCGAGCTCGACGGGAGGTGGCACGAAGCCGCGCACGAAGGGCTCCTGGCCCTTGTCGTATTCAGGCGCTGGCTCCTCGTCGGTGAGCGAGGCTCCGGTGAGCCGCTGCAGCGCGCCCACGGCCTCCACCTGCCCCGCCTCCAGCCGCCCGAGCAGCAGGTCCATGTACCGCAGGTCGCCGTACCAGCCGAGCGCCTCCAGCACGGCGGCGGACACCGGGCCCTTCAAGGCGGCGTCGAAGTCAGCCAGCGCGTCCTTGCCTCCCCCAATGGCCACCCAGAGCGCCGCGTCCGCGAACGCCCCCCGGCCCTCGGCCAGCAGGGCGCGGGCGTGCAGAATGCCCCGCTCCGAGCGGCGCAGCAGCAGCGCTTCAATGGCGCAGGAGACCACCTCCCCGCTCGGGTGGCGCAGCAGCCGCGCCGTCTCCCGCGGGTCCAGCTCTCCCCGGGCCAGGACGAGCGCACGCGCCCCCTCGATGGCCAGCTCCGGTGACGGGCCGCCCGCCAGCTCCAGGGCCTGTGCGGCATCACACCAGCCCCGGCGGCCTAGCACCCGCACCGCCAGCCGCTGGAGCTCGCCCTCCTGCGTGCGCAGCCACTGGCGCAGCAGCGGCTGCAGCCCGGGGTGCGGCACGAACGCCAACGCGTCACACGCCGCGTCGAAGACCTCGGGCACCTCCAGCCCCACCGTGCGCAGCAGGCGCTCCACCTGGTGCAGCGCATCGTCTCCCGCCAGGGCTCCGTGGAGAAAGAGCGCGCCCCACACCATCTCGGGATCAGGCACCGGCCGCTCATCCAGCAGCTTCACCAGCTCGGGCAGCACCCACGTGCCACACGCGAGGATGCCATCCACGCGCGCCAGCAGCCGATCCTCCACCGGTTGCAGCTCGTGCCAGAGGTCCCCCTCGTCCGGCTGGCGCATGAGGCTCATCATCGCCAGGTCCTCGAAGAAGGACCGCGCGCGCTCGAGCTCCACCACGCTCTGCTCGAGGGTCTCTCCGAACTGCGCCCGCTCCACCTCGTCGTGCTCCGGCGGAGGCGGAGGTTGCCGCTTCGGGGCGGGCAGTAACGCAGGCGCCTGCTTCTCGGGCGCCTGGCCCTGCCGCGCCTGGGCCAGCATCGCGTCGAGCTCCGCGAGGGTGGCGGTGCCCGGCGGAGGGACATCCTCCTGGGTGGGCAGCTCCAGCTCCAGCTCCAGCCCCTCCTCCACGGGAAGCATGATCACGGGCACCAGCGGCTCTCGCGCCAGCTCCACCAGCGCGGGAACCCCCCGCTGGGCGCGGGCGACATGGTCCGGCCCAGGGCGGGGCATGCTCAGCCGCTCGGGGAGGCTGCGCTGCCGGGCCTGCTGCCAGCCGCTCACCACGGCCGCCACGGCCCGGATGAGCGGGGCGACCGCGGGATCCCTGCTCCGCGCGGACTTCAGCGAGGACAGCGCCGCCTCGGCGCGGTGATGGGTGAGCTTCGCCTGGTGCTGAAGCTCCCGCGCATCGCCCGCGCCCGCCAGCACCCGGTAGAGCGCCGCGAGCGAGGCCACCAGGTGGCGCTCCACCGAGCGCAGCGGCACCTGGGGGTCCTTCACCCCGCGCAGCCCCACCAGCGCCTCGTCGAGCAGGACACGGGCCCGAGGCAGATCCAAGCCGTGTGAGGGCTCGGTCATGCGGGAGCCGCCCACTCCAGCGAGTCCACCATCCGCCGGAACCACCGCCCGCCGTCTTCGCTGCGGGCGAAGGTGCCACCCAGCACGGGAGGCTCGGGGACGAAGGCGCGCTCGAGCATTCGCGCGGCCTCCATATAGGCCGTGGGCAGCTCGGTCTGGTTGAGGTCTCCCACCGTGGGCTCCTGGCCCGCGCGCACCAGCATCCCGTGCGAGAGGGTGGAGACGCTCACGGCCTTTTCCCCGGTGTCCACGAGCGAAGGGGCGTCCTTGCCCAGCGCGTCCAGCAGCGGCCACCCCACCAGGGTGAGCCAGTTGCTGCCGGGCAACCCCCGCGGGGCCAGCCAGGACATGGCCTCGGAGTCCTGGATGTCCAGCCCCCAGTAGCGCTGGCACCACTCGTGGATGCGATCGAAGGCCAGGTGCCGGTAGGCCCCATTCCACCGCGTCACGTACCCGCCCACCGCGCTGAAGAAGGGCCCGCACTCGGCCACTTCGCTCACCAGCCGCAGCAGCACCTCGGGCGAAGTCTCCTGCGGCAGCGTCAGCTCCAGAATGCCGGAGCGGGCGGCGCGCGAGGCGTCCACCTCGCGGTACACGAAGCCCGCGGACGGCGTGCCCATGTCATCCACCAGCTCGAAGGACAGCAGGTGCCGGGGCTTGCCGGACAGCACCGGCGCGGACAGCGACTCCAGCAGCAGCTGGTGAGTGGCCTCGGTGGCGTGCCGCCAGGTGGGAAGCTGCGATGTGGTGTAGGCGATCAGCCAGTCGCGCGGGGCATGGCGCAGGAACACCTCGAGCGCCCGCGCGGCGCCTCCGGTGGCCCAGGCGCGCATGTCCGTCAGGTACAGGGTGACGCCCAGCTCCGCCCGGGCCACGGTCACCTGGGGCTCCTGGGCCAGGACAATGCTCTCGATAGGAGGAGAAGGGGCGGACATCGCGCGGGGCTCCTGGAGACTCACTCCATCCACATGGGGACATCCGTCTCCAGCAGCTGTCGCATCGTGTCCCGCCCCCGGCCCTGGAACTTCACCCCATCCGCCGAGTACGCCACGAAGTCCTTGGTGGTGATGATCAACGCCTCGCGCGCATCGAAGGACTTGGCCTCGATGTTGGGCTTGATGCACTCGAGCTCGTTCGTGCCGCCCTTGAGCTTCAGCAGCCCCTGCTCGCCACCAGCTACCCAGATCTCGCCCTTGTACTTGGCCACATCCAGCAGCGGGCCCGGCATCTCGGCGCGCTTGGACCAGCCATGGCTGGTGCCCTCCCACAGCTCGCCGCCCTCGGTGGTGGCGTACATCTCATCCGGCCCCGCCACGAACAGCCCCGTGAAGTTGCTGTCCACGTCCAGCGGGATGGGCGTCCACGTGTGCCCATCCCACCGGGCCATCAGCCCGTCGTAGCCCACGGCATAGAGGAAGTCCGGCGCCAGGCCGTGCAGCGTGGACACGTACCCGGGCGAGGGCAGCGGCTGCCAGGCGCGCCCGTCATAGCGGAACAGCCGGTTGTCCTTATTGGCCGCCCGGCCCCAGGTGAACACGCACTTGTCGGACAAGCCCCACACGCCGGACAGCTGCGCATCCACCGGCATCTCCTCGCGCTCATCCTGCTTGGCGCGCTCGAGATCCCGGCATACGTGAACGATGCCCTGGTTGTCCGAGATGTACACGACGCCCGCTGGGGACCTCCACAGCCCCGTCAGCCAGCGGGTGTTGCCAAACAGGAAGTCCATCTTCAACGTGCCGTCCGCCTGGCGATGCGGAGTGAAGTGAACGACCCACGACTCGAGCTCGAAGGGGGAGAAGGGAGTCCCGGAGGGCGTGCGATAGCCCAGCGCGACGTAGTCCGTGCTGGAGGAGCCCGAGCCGCTGAGGAACTCGTACTCGCATGCATCCACGTAGTCGGTTTTTTCCATTTAGAGATCGTCCTCCCCGCCGTTAATCGTCTTGTACTTGTCGCGCTTCGCCTTACCCGAACCCCAGCCCGGCACGCTACCGCTCATCTCCGGCAGGGCGCCGTTCTGTTGCTGAGCCTGCCGAAGCTCCCGGACCTGATCCCTCAAGCACTCGGCGGAGGCATTGGCGGCCTGGGCCTGCGCATGGTCCTGCCGGGCGTGCGTACGTGCCAAGCCCGCGCGCTGCACTTCGTCCCAGCGGCCTGGGCCAGGCGGTGAGTTGCGCGCCCGCTCGAGCGCGTCGTCGAAGGCCTTGTCCGCGTCCTGCTTCTGCTTCAGCGCGCTGGCCTCGGCCGCCGCGAGGCGCTGCTTCGTCTTGCCGAAGTTCTCCTCCGAGTAGTCGCTCATCACCTGCTGGCGCATGGCCTCCATGCCCAGATCAGTGAAGGCCTGAATGCACTCCTCGGCCGTCTCGCCGTCGGCCACGCCGCCCGCCACCTTGCCCGGGCCCTTGGGCTTGCCACCCTGGGACTTCGCCAGCTCGGCGGCGGAGGCCTTACGTACCTCGGCCTCCTGTTCTCGCCGGCGCTTGGCCCAGCCGTTCTGCCCCTGAAGCTGCTGCTGGGACGCGCCATGCGCCGTCAGCCGGGAGGTCTCCATCGAGCGATCGCGGATCTCCTGCCCGCTCACCGGATCGCCCGGGCTGCGCCCCTGGCGGACCGTCGCCTCGTGCTCACCCTGGGCCCAGTGCGTGGTGCCGGCCTTGCTGCTGCCCGTGCCCGAGGGGTGAGGGCCGCTGGGCGCCAGATCGTGGTGGTAGCCCTGGGCACCACCGAAGCCAGGCCGGGGCTGCTCGTTCTGGCAGCTGTCGCCGCGCGCGCGTTGGAAGAGCGCGTTCTGCCGCAGGTGCCCCGCCTCGGACATCGCCAGCAGCCGGTCCCGCGCGGTGGGCTCGGGAGGAGGATGGGGATCGTTGCGCGCCTTGGCCAGCTTGTGCTCCATCACCCGGCGCTTGGCGGCACGCAGATTGCCCTTCACGTGATCGTAGCTGCCGAAGTCATCCGGGCTCAGGCCGCACTTGGCCAGGGCCGCCACGCAGGCCGCGGAAAAGAAGCCCGTGCCGCCTCCACGGAGGAACAGCCCAGGTGTCTGGCCGGTGTTACCCATCAGCTCACCCTAGGCGTGATTGCCAAACCCCGCGCTTCCCACCATCACGAAGCTCTTGCCGCCCACCTGGCAGTTGGGACACCCCACCATGGCCGAGGCGCTCTTCATGTTCTTGCTGGTGACGATGTCCTTCTTCGGCGTACCGGGAGGCAGCTGCCCCACCCCGGCCTCGTTGCCCTTGATGCCGCTGAAGATCGAGTCGGTGTTGGGCACCTTGCCGCCCTTGTGCTTCACCTTGGGCACCGGCTTCTTCTTGATGGTGCCCGTGTCGGTGGTGATGGGGAACGGCACCGGGATGCCCTGGGGCCCCGTGGGCGGCGGAGGCGCGGGCACCAGGCACACGTTGGGCGCAAGCGGTGTGAAGACCAGCTTCTGCTTGCAGGAGGCCGCTTCCATGCCAGTGGTCGTCAGGCTCATGGCGGTTGGCTCAGTTGAGGTTGATCATCCGCGCGAGGATCTTCGCCACTTCGCGCGCGCGGGTGAGAATGCGTGTGCCGTACAGCTCCACCTCCGAGCCCTTCACCTGCACGAAGGCCGCGGCCGACTTGAGCGTGGCTGACTGGCGCGCGTGGATCTCGAAGCGCTCGAGCGTCGCGTCCACCGCGCCCCGGCGGTTGATGCGCAGCGCGCGCGAGGTCTGCACCACCCCGACCACCCGGGGCTCCGGGCCCGCCTCCACCAGCGCCCGCGTGCCTTCGGCCAGGGCCTCGCGAATCAACGCGGGATCCACCGAGGCCTCCAGGGCCACCACATGCTCCTGGGCGCCAATGCGCACGCGCCAGCCGGTAGCCTCTTCCGCCAGCACCGTGGCCAGCAGCACCGCCCCCGTGGGCAGGGGCTGCACATGAGGGGGGGCGGGGGGGCGCTTGGCCGGGGTACGTCTCGCGCGCTGTCGGGCTGGCTTCATGACGGGAGTCCTTCGAAGGGAAGGTGAGGAGGGTCAAGCGTACCAGGAGAGCGCGCTCACGTGCCCAGCGCCCCCTCGTCGAGTTCGATCTTCGAGCCCTCGACGGTGACGGTGGCGGCGCCCTCGATGAGCACACCGCTGGACTTCACGATGACCTTGGAGGGCCCACAGGTGAGCGTGATGGTGCCCTTGCCCTTCAGCTCCAGCCGCGGGGCGTTCACCACCACGGGGCCCTCGGCGCTGAGGCTGTGGCTGCCAGAGATCTTCTGCGTCTGCGAGCCGGCGATCGTCAGCGCGATGGCCGCCTTGGCATCGATGGCCAGCGTCTCCTTCGCGTTCACCATGTAGACGCCCACCGTCTCCAGCTTCGCCGCGCCGGTCGTCTCGGACTTGCCGTTGCGGATGAGCTCGATGCGCGCCGCGCCTACCGTCTCCGTCAGGGCGCCGCCGATGGCGACGGCCACCCCGCCCAGCGAGTTGATGGCCGACAGGCCGCCCACGCTCTCCGTCACGGAGCCGTTCACGACCGTGGACCAGTTGCCTGCACCGCCGCTGGTGGGGCCCTCCGCCGCCTCGGGTGCGGCATCCCCCCCGCCCCCGCCGCCTCCGCCGCCGCCCCCTGCCCCGGAACGTGCCGCGCCTCCGCCTTTCGAGTCCTTGCCCGCCGCTTTGTCCGCCAGCGAGGTCACCTCCTCGGCGACGATCGACTCCACCAGCCCAGCGGCGATGTCCCCCGCCGAGGCCGCGCCCTCCACCTGGGACAACGCCCCGGCCGCCTGCGCGAGCGCATCGATGTTGGGGGCGCCTCCTCCCAGCAGCGCCGCCGCGGGCCCGGCGTACTGCGCCGCCTGGCCAATGGCGTCCCGTGCCCCTTGAAGCACGGGCATGATGGGCCCGAGCAGCGCCGCCTGCGCCCGGTTGGCCGCCGAGGCCGCCGCGCCCACCGCCGCCTCCACCACCGCGCCCTTGATGACATCCAGCACCGCGGACGCGGCGCTGCCCACCTGCACCAGCTCCATGCCCCCCACCGAGAGGGACAGGCCGCCCCCCACCTCCTCGGTGGCGCTGCCCGTCACCTTCACGTCGCGCATGGCGCCCACCGTGGTGGCGTTGTCCCCGCTGACGGTGACGTTCTGGTTGGACTGGATGGCGATCTGCTCACTGCCTCCCACGCTGGCGGAGCGGTTGCCGCTGACGACGTGGCTGGCCTCATGCCCCACGTTGAAGAGCCTGTTGTTCGCCGCCTTGATGACGATGTCGTGCTGGCCGTGAATGGTGATGCTCTCGCTGCCCGCGGCATCGTCGAAGATCACCTCGTTGGCGCCATCCCCGCCGGGAGAGGAGAGCGAGCTGTGGCCCGACACCGTCTTTCCCGCCGGCAGCTCCACCGGCGGCGGGAAGAAGGGGTTCCACACCTTGCCCAGGCACACCGGGCGATCGGGATCCCCATCCTCGAACTCGACGAGCACCTCCCAGCCAATGCGGGGGATCATGATCGAGCCGGTGGTGTGCGCCTGCGTCACCCGTACCCAGCACGAGGAACGCTCGTCGAGCTGGCCCTCGCGATCCCAGGGAAACTGCAGCTTCACCCGCCCATGGGCATCGCAGTGGATCTCCTGCCCCGCGGGCCCGGTGACGCGGGCCGACTGGAGCCCCGCCACCCGGGGCCGGGGCGTCAGCCGCGCGGGCCGGAACGCCTGGGCCTGGGGAATGGCCTCGAAGTCCACCTCGAGCAGCCAGGACCCCGCCTCCACCAGGGGTTGCTCTTCCGCGCGCTCCTCGTCCAGCCGTAGGTGGAAGCTCACCGCGGTGAGGAAGTAGTCCCCGCCAGCCGTGGGGTGCGCCACCAACGCGAAGCGGCGGCCCGCCTCGAAGAAGAGCGCGTCCGTGCGCCCCCGCACGGTGAGCCGGGGCGTGCGCAGCTCGTCCAGCCGGGCCTGAGCCCGGCGCTTGCCCTCGGCGGCGGTGCGGTAGCCGCCGGGGTATTCGTACCACTCACGCTCCACGGCCTCGGGGGCCTGGCTGCTGAACAGCAGCGGGCTGGTGGGGCGAAGCATGTCGTAGTCGTTGACGGTGGCCTTCGCGGGGCGCAGGCGCGCCTGGGTGTGCACGTCCCAGACACGGGCGGTGGCCGAGCCGTCTTTTGGGTAGAAGGTGAAGTCCAGCGTGTCGGGTGAGAGCGTGTCCACCTCGGCGCTCTTGTCCCCGAAGCACATGCGCGCACCGTCCGGCGTGTGGCCGAAGGCGAAGAAGATGCCCTCGTCCTCCAACAGCCGGCAGATGAAGTCCCACTCGGACTCATCGTACTGCACGCAATAGTCCCGCTTCGGGTAGGTGCCGCTGACGCCGCCCCAGTCGAAGAGCTCTGGCTCCAGCCCCGCGTCCTCGCACACCTTCTTGACGATCTCAGGGGTGCTCTTCTCCTGGAAGATGCGGAAGCCCTGCCTGAGGCTGAGCACCAGATAGGGCCGCGGGACGATGACGGCCCGGTAGCGCGCCAGGGTGTCCTCCGCGCCCGCCTGCCCCATGGCCGCCAGGCCCAGCTCCTCCACCACCCCGCCCAGGTTGCGCTGGCCGCCGCGCGGGGACTCGAGCACCAGGTGCACCCGCTTGCCAGGCGCTGTGTCCACGTCCACGTCCTGCCCGGAGAAGTCCACCTCGAAGCGATAGGGGCGAGACACCTCCTCGCGCCCGCGCAGCGCGTGCACGGTCAACGCGCCGTCGTGGTCGCCGAAGAAGAACTCCGCCTTGAGCCGCTGATCGTCCGCCATGTGCTGTCCCTGGCCTCAGTTGCTCTTGTGCATCGCCTTCGAGCCCAGCTTCTTCACGCCCTTGAGCTGGATGTTCGAGGACTTGATCTTCACCCCGGTGGGAGTGACTTCCACCACCGATCCGCCCACCCGTAACACGACCTTGCTCTCTCCGGTGATGTTGATGTTGTCGGCCTTGACGCTCAGGCCCCCGCCCGCGGTGATGGCCAGGGCAGCGCCAGCCTTGTCCACCCGGTTGCCACCGCACTGCACCTTCTCCGCCACGGCGTTCATCGCGTAGGCCACCCCGCACGACACCGCCACCGTCTTCGCCTTCACCATCTTCAGCGCGCCCACCGTCTCGATGCGGGCCGTGCCACAGGTGGTGCTCCGGCTGTCCGCGCAGGCCTCCAGCCAGGCCGCGCCCACGGTGGTCTTCGCGCTGCCCACCACCTTGCGCTCGACGCCTCGGATCCCCGTCACGCTCTGGAGCCCGCCCACGGTACGCTCGAGCGAGCCCGTCGTGTTCTCGGTGAAGTCCCCGCCGATGGTGAGCTTGCGCGTGCCGCCCACCTGCACCTGCGAGTCGCCCCCCACCGCGTCGGAGAGATCGCCACCCACGTTGATCTTCTGGGTGGCCCCCACCTCCAGGGTGCGGCTGCCGCCCACCTGCAGGCTGTGGTTGGCCCCCACGCTGACGGTCCGGTTGCTGCCCACCTCCGTGGTCTCGTCCACCACCACCCGGAAGTTGGTGTCGTGCTCCACCGAGACGGTGAGATCATGCGAAGCGTTGAGGAAGATCTCCTCGCCGCCCGACCCGTCCTCGAAGCGCAACTCGTTGGCGCCAGGCCCGCCTCCGGTGGTGGCCGTCTGGATCGAACTCCGGGTGGCATGATCCGGCAGCGCATAGGGCGGCGGTGCCTCGCCATTGTAGAGGTGGCCGGTCACCAGGGGCCGGTCGCGCTCGCCCTTCTCGTGATCCACCAGCACCTCGAAGCCCACCCGGGGAACGATCATCGAGCCGCCCAGCGCCAGCTGGCCCACGCGCAGCCACGGCGAGCTGCGATCATCGGTGATGCCGGAGCGGTCCCAGGGGAAGCGCACCTTCACCTCGCCGCGCTCGCTGCCGTGCAGCTCCATCCCCGCCGGGCCCGTGACGAAGGCGATCTCCACGCCCACGGCGGGGCGGGCCGGGTGCACATCAGGCCGGAAGGGCCGCTCGGCGGGAATCGTCCGGAAGGTGTTCTCGTACGTCTCCTCCGGCGCGCCCTCCTGCCCGCGCCGCAGCGCGCCGCGGTGCTGGACGGAGAGGACCAGCTGGTCGCCGTTGAGCTCCAGGCGCGAGTGGCCCTCCAGCGTGAAGGTGCGGCCCGGCTCCAGGAAGGGGCAGTCGCTTGTCCCCTCTCGCAGCACGCGCAGGGCCTGGAGCCGCTCCAGGCTACGGCGCGCCAGGCGCTTGCCGTCCTCCAGCTCCTCGAAGCGCCCGGGGTGGACATAGACTTCACGTCCGCGCGCCCCCTGGGCCTCCTCCCGGTGGCTGAGGTCCACCGAGGGCCGCTTCGCATCGTAGTCCCGCACCATCACCGCGTCCGGGGTGGTGCCATGACGCTCGCTGACCTGGAGCACGGTGTTCTCATCGGTGCGGGTGCCGGCGCGATCCAACAGCGTTGGCTCGCCGAGGATCTTCTCCAACCCGTCGGGCCCGTCGAAGAAGGCCAGCGTCTCGGCCACGTCGTCATTGCGCACCGCGAAGACGATGCCCTCCTCGGCCAGCAGGCGCCTGGCGAAGGCGTAATCGCTCTCGTTGTACTGGGTGAGGGCATCGCGCTGGGGAGGAGGATCCGAGAGGATCCAGCTCTGCGCGTCAGGGGAGATGTCGGCCTCCTTGAGCAGCAGCTCCACCACCTCGCGCACGGACTTCTTCTGGAAGAGGCGCACCTGCTGGCCCAGCTCGAGCAGGTGCAGCCGCGAGCCCACCTCCAGCCGTACCCGGAAGTGCTCGGGTATGTATGCCTCCACGCTCGCCGCGTAGATGAGGCCGTGGAAGCAGCGCTCGGGCGCCTCGTCTCCCGTCAGAATGCGCAGCAGGTAGGGCTTGCCCGGCAGCTGCTCGGCGTCCACCGGCTGCGTCGTCTCCAGCTCCACCCACCCGCGGCTGCCCTCGGAGAGCGCCTCCTCGAGCTCGAAGCGCACGACGTGGTGCAGGGCCGGATCCCCCTCGTCAATGGACAGCGCGAACTTCAAGTTCCGCTCGTCTCCCACGTTCGTCTCCTGGGCCTGCCTACTTGTAGTGGATGCTACCCTTGAGCTTGACGAAGGCGCCGCTGCCGCCCAGCGCACTGCCCTTCACCTTCAGCGAGCCCGGTGTGGCCTCCAGCTTGGAGCCCGCCTTCAGCGCGGCCTTGCCCACGTTGATGGTGACGCTGCTGCCCGTGAGGTTGAAGTCCCCGCCACACTTGATGGCCATGGGCCCCCCCGTGGTGATGGCCATGGCGGCGCCCGCCTCCATCGAAATGTCCTTGCCCGTCTTCAGGGAGACCGCGCCCGCGTTCAGCACCTTGGCGGCGCCGATGTTCTCCGCCTTGGCCTTGGCGATGAGCTCCAGCTTCGCGCCCGCCACCGTCTCGGTCTTGTTGCCCTTCACCGACTCCACCAGGGCTCCCACGGCGTTGATGCTCAGCACCCCACCCACGCTGGTGGAGAGGTCCGCGTTGAAGGTCTCCGATACCTCCTCGGCCAGGACGTTCAGCAGCCCGCCGATGCTCTCGGAGCGCGCCCCACCGACGGTGATGGCGTGCATGCCACCCACGCCCCACTGGTCCATCGCGCCCACCTCCACCGTCTTCGAGCCCGCGGTGTCCTGCACCATCACCCCGGTGACGTTGGCGCTCTGGTTGGCGCTGACGGAGATCTGCTCGGTGCCGGCCACCGTGCACGTGAAGTCGGTGGCCACCTGCACCGTCTCGTTCACGGCGATCTGCTCGGTGAGGTTGTTGCCGGCCTCCAGCGACAGGTCCTTCTGGGCGTGGAGGAAGAACTCCATCCCGCCGTTGCCATCGTTGAGCCGCAGCTCGTTGGTGCCTCCCCCGCCCGGCGAGGACGAGGACTGGAGCGAGCTCTGCATCAGGTTGTCCGGCAGGGCATACGGCGGCATCGTCTCGCCGTTGTAGAGCTTCTGGAGCACCAGCGGCCGGTCCGGGTCGCCATAGAGGAAGCCCACCTCCACCTCCCAGCCCACGCGCGGGAGAATCTGGCTGGTGGCGGTGTTCTGCTGCTGCACCCGAAGCCAGCATGAGGCGGTGTCATCCACCGGGCCCTCGCGGTCCCAGTAGAAGTGCACCTTCACGCGGCCGAACCTGTCGACGTGGATCTCCTCGCCCGGAGGCCCCGTCACCACCGCCAGCTCCTTGGCCGCCACGCGCGGCCGCGGCGTCACCCGGGGAGGGCGGAACTCCACGTCGCTGGGCACGGCGGTGAGCTCCGCGTGGTAGCGCCCCTCGCCATCCCCCACGCTGCCCGCGGTGGGCTTCTCGAAGACGTGCCGTACCTCGATGAGCAGGTAGTCCCGGTTGAGGCCCGAGGGCTCCGCCTCGAAGAGGTGGAAGATGCGCCCGGGCGCCAGCCGCAGGCTGGGCGTGGTGCCGCGCAGCAACCGCTGGCGCACCCTCGTCGCGGTGAGGCGATCCTGTGCCCGCAGCCGCCCGTCCGACGCGCTGGAGAAGGGCACGGGGAACGCGTAGCACTCCAGCGCGCCCCCCTCTGGCACCTTGTGCATGGCCTCGGAAGCCCCTTGAGGCGAGCGCCAGTCCCAGTCACGCAGTTGCACCGCGTCCTGTACCTGCCGGGCCGTATAGGTGAGCCGGGTGATGATCTCCTGGGACTCCTCGCGCGCGTC
Source organism: Myxococcaceae bacterium (assembly GCA_035296065.1). Lineage (GTDB taxonomy): Bacteria > Myxococcota > Myxococcia > Myxococcales > Myxococcaceae > DATHBR01. The sequence continues at coordinate 52,607 of DATHBR010000032.1, forward strand.
CCAGGTGCGGAACGAGAGCCCGGGGGGATCCTCTATGTGGGTGTGCACCGCGGGAGCATCCGCGAAGTGCATCACGTGCCCGCTCTCCGAGTGCTCGAACCAGAAGAAGATGCCCTCGTCCTCCAGCAGCCGCAGGATGAAGGCCAGCTCGCTCTCGCACCACTGAGTGCAGTACTCGCGCGGGGGCCCCTCGGTGACGGTCCACTTCAGCCCTTCGTCCGGCACGCCCGCGCCCGACAGCACCTCGCTCACCAGCGCCTTGACACTCTTGTCCTGAAAGATGCGGGTGCGGACACGGTGCGCCAGCCCCTCCACGTGGGGCATCAGCACGAGCCGGTAGACGAGCAGGTCTCCCCTTCGCGTCACGTACCCCGCCTGCTCGACAATGCCGTGGAAGGCGCGGACCACGGCCCCATCGTCCAACAGACAGACGTGCGCCGCGGTGCCTGGCAATGCCGCCAGATCCCAGTCCGGATCAGCCGATACGCACTCCACCTCGATCTCGAACAGCCGCGACAGCCCCTCCTTGACCTCGAGACGGCTGACCGCAATCTCGGCGGGGAGCTGATCGTGGAAAAGAAACGCTGTCAGTTTCATGTGGCAGGCGTCTCCAACGAGGGGTTAAGCCGTGAAGCGTACCATGACGCCAGCATGAAACGCCCTGGCAAGGGACGGCTTTCAGGCGTCGATGCGTGCGCTCAGGCGACATTCCGATTAGTGAGGGGCCATCATGCCCTCTGCACTCCTACCGGAACTGTCTCTGCCGCCTCACGCCTCTTCCCCCCCACGGGTGGCTGTCATCGGCGCCGGCATGTCGGGACTCACCGTGGCCCGGGTGCTCACCGACGCGGGCTTCCCCGTGACGGTGTTCGACAAGGGCCGGGGCCCCTCGGGCCGCCTGGCCACCCGGCGCAAGGAAGGGGGCTCCTTCGACCATGGCGCCCAGTACTTCACCGCGAGGGATCCGCTCTTCCGGCGCCTGGTGCGCACGTGGGTGGACGCGGGCCACGTCGCCGAGTGGACGGGGCGCTTCGGAACCCTGGAGAACGGCGTGGCGACGCCCAAGAACGAGGGGCCGGCACGCTACGTGGGCGTGCCCGGCATGAGCGCGGTGGCGCAGCAACTGGCCGCCGGTGTGGCCGTGCGGAGCTCCGTGCGCGTGGAGCGCGTGGCCCGCGAGGGCGCCGGCTGGGTGCTCACCTCCGAGTCCGGCGAGGCGCTGGGTACTTTCGACGCGGTGGCGGCCGCGGTGCCCGCGCCACAGGCCGTGCCCCTGCTGGCGGCGGCTCCGGCGCTGGCCTCTCGCGCGGCAGAGGCCCGGCTCGAGCCCTGCTGGGCGGTGATGGCCAGCTTCGAGGCGCCCGTGCCCGTACCGCTCGATGGGGTGTTCATTCACGGCTCCGCGCTGTCGTGGGCCGCGCGGGAGGGCAGCAAGCCGGGGCGGCCGCCGGGAGAGCGGTGGGTGCTCCACGCCTCGCCGGAGTTCACCCGGGCGCACCTGGAGGAGACGCCCGAGGCCGTGGCCCCGCGCCTGATGGAAGCGTTTGCCCAGGCGACGGAGCTCCCGCTGCGGCCCCGGGAGGCCGTGGCCCACCGCTGGCGCCATGCCTTGCCCTCCCCCGCGCTGGAGGAGCAGTCACTCTTCGATTCCACACTGGGGCTGGGGGCCTGCGGAGATTGGTGCGGAGGGCCTCGCGTGGAGGGCGCGTTCCTCAGCGGCGTGGCGCTCGCGCTCAAGCTCGCGGCCTGGCACGGCTTTCCGCCTCGCTAACGCGCGTCAGTGCCTGGCCGGAGAGGAGTCCGGCTCGCTCATCCTGCGATGCATCTTCGCCTTCACGCGCTCGGGGAGGATGCGCCCCGCCAGGCCGAAGAGCTTGTTCTTGAACGAGCCCGCGATGATCTTCTCCTCACCGGCCATGAGCGCCTCGAAGCCCTGGCGCGCCACCTTCGCGGGATCGTCCTTCTTGTCGCGGCCCACCTTCGTGTCATCCATGCCGGCGCGGTGGAAGAAGTTCGTCTCGGTGGGGCCCGGCAGCAGCGCCGTTACCGTGATGCCCGCGTCCTTCAGCTCCTCGCGCAGCGACTCGGAGAACGACTGGATGAAGGCCTTGGAGGCGCCGTACACCGCCTCGTACGGCGAGGGCAGGAACGAGGCGATGGACGAGGTGAACAGGATCCGGCCGTTGCCCCGCCGCACCATGTCGCGGCTGATGCGCTTGGCCAGGTGCACCACCGAGGTGACATTGAGCTGGATGAGGTTCAGCTCGTCCTCCAGCGCCGTCTGCCGGGCGAAGTCTCCGCCCACGCCCACCCCGGCGTTGATGGCCACCGCGTCCACCGGCCGGCCCGCCGCGACGATTCGCGCATAGAGCAGCTCGACGCCATCGGGCCTCGCCAGGTCCACCCGCAGCGCCTCGATGTTGCCCCCGCGCCGCGCGAGCTCCCGCCGGGCCGTCTCGATGCCCGCGTCCTCGGCCGCGATCAGCACGTCGAAGCCGTGCTCGCAGAACTCGCGGGCCAGCTCGAAGCCAATGCCGCTGGAGGCTCCGGTGACGACGGCAAAGGGACGCTGCGTGGCGCTGCTCGAGGTCTCCATACCCGGCCCTTCCCTGTGGGCCCCACACGGGGCCCCTGGAAGCTGGAGATGCCCGGACTGACGCGAAAGGCCCCAGCGCGGGCTCACCCGCCCGGGCGAGGAGCAGGCAGCGGAGCAAGGCGCGCCTCGAGCTCCGCAGGGTCAGCCCCAGGGGCGCAGGTAGAGCACGTAGATCGCCAGCACCGCCTGGAGCAGGTACGAGAGCGTCGCTCCGGCGATCTGCGCCGGGGCGATGTTCTTCATCAGTCCCACCGGATGGAGAATCCGGGCCACCAGGAAGGCCCCGCCGAAGATGTGCAGCATCAGCGAGGAGCCTCCGCACAGCTCGGCGATCAGCAGCAGCAGCACCACCACCGGCACATACTCCACGTTGTTGCCGTGCGCGCGGATGGCGCCGATCAGCTCCGCGTGGCCCCCGTCTCCGCGGAACGTCTGGTACTTGCCGCGCACGCGGCTGACGTTCATCGCCAGCGCCACCGTCAGCAGCGCGTTGAGCCCACCGTACAGCGCCGTCGCCGGCACCGACCCCAGCCCCGTTCCGAGAAGCGGATTCGCCATCGTCTTTCATCTCCACCGCGAGTGTGGCGCCACACCTTAGACCATCCGCGCCGTGGGCGAGGCCGTCCTTGCCCGTGGCGACAGCAGCAGCGCCAGCACCCCCACCAGCAGCAACACTGGCAGTCCCAGCAGCGCCCAGCGCAGCCCCGGCTTCCCCGCCGGGCCCGAGGGCTCCACCCCAGCGCTCACCTCACTCACCGCCTCGGCCAGCGTGGGCCCGGGCAGCAGCAGCGCCCCGTCCGTGGTCAGCAGCAGCGTGCCGCCCTTCACCGCCACCACGTCGTTCACGTCCCGCGTGGGCAGGTGCACCGTGCGCTTGCCACCCTCCGGCCCCACCCGCACCGAGGGCATTCCCAGTCCGCCCACCCACACCTCGTCTCCCACCGCCTTGAGCGCTCGCAAGGGCACCCACTGGCCCTCCAGCCCCGGCACCTGTGAGGCCTTGCCGCTCCTTACCGAGTACACGCCGTTGGCGTACGTGCCCACCCACACCGAGTCCCCTCGCGGCAGCAGCGCCGTCACCCACCCGCCCCGGTACCCCTCGGGCGCGCCGAGCTGCTCGCCCCGGCCGTCCTCGAAGCGGTAGAGCCCGTCCATTCCTCCCGCCCACAGCGTGCGCCCCTGCCACGCCGCCGCGAAGAAGCGCCCCGCCTCCACTCCCGACTGGAGATCCACCCGGCGCACCCGCGCCCCGGGCGACACCACCAGCAGCCCCCGGCTCGTCGCCACCGCCAGGCCCTCCACGCCCACCGACAGATCATGCACGCTGGCCTCGTGCAGACGCTCGGCGCGCAGCCCCGCTCCGGCCCGGCTCACACGCAAGAGCCCCGCCTCCGTGCCCACCCAGAGCGCCCCGTCGTACGCCGCCAGCGCGTTCACCTGCGCCTCGCGCACGCTCAGCTCCAGCGCCACCGGCTCGGCCTTCCCGTCCGCCCAGCGCCACAGCCCCGAGTCGAAGCCGCCCAGGTACACCTCGCCCTCGAAGCGCGCGGCCGCCATCATCGCCGCCGCGCCCGTGGGCAGCGTCAGCGGCGCCAGCGCCACGTACTTGTCCCGGCCCTTCTGCAGGAAGCGCCCCGCGCCGCTGGCCACCTCCACGCCTCCGGCCCGAGGGGTGAGCGACAGCACGTGCGAGTGCGGGAAGCGCGTGCGCACCGCCTTGCCGCCCGCCACCCGCCACAGCCCGTTGTAGGCCGTGCCCACCACCACGTCCCGCCCGTCGAAGGCCACTCCCGTCACGTACACGCTGCCCACCTCCAGCTTCGAGCGCTCCAGCGTCTCGCCGCGCAGCTCGTGCAGCCCTTGGCCCAGCACGCCCACCAGCACCGTGCCGTCCTTCTGCTTCACTAGTCCCGTCACCGGGTGGCTCGGGAAGTGGGCCACCGTGCGCGCCGTGCAGCGGCCCGTATCACCCGGGCAGGCCAGGTGCAGCAGCTCGCCACCCTCGGTGCCCAACAGCACCGCCCCGCCTTCCAGCGCCAGCACCGAGGACAGCGCCAGCGAGGTGAGCGGCGCCTGCGTGTGGTTGAAGCGCAGGGCGCGCCCGTCCACCGTCAGGTGCACCTCGGCTCCGTCCAGCCGCAGGCCCCGGCCCTCCATGCGCAGCGTGGGCACCTCGCGAGGCAGCAGCGCCCGCGAAGTCACCACCGGTGCCTGGCCCTCTTCCCTCGCGCTCAGCGTCTGCTTCTCCCACGAGAAGGCCAGGTGCACGGTGTTGCCCGCCCTGTCGCGCGCCACCACCGTGAAGTCCCGCGGCAGCTCCTCCAGCGGCAGCAGCCACTCACCCGCCAGCGCGCTCAACGTCCGCGTCCACCCGCCCTCGCCCTCCAGCCGCACGCCGCCCAGATCGTGCCCCGCCTCTGCCGAGGCCACCCGCAGCACGCCGCGCTCCGGGTCCGCCTCCACCGCCACAGCCGGGCCCGCGTCGTCCAGCCGGTACCACGCCCGCTCCTGGCGCACCCGCCCGTCCGTGTAGCGCTTGAACACCTCCACCGCGTACAGCCGATCCGTCCACCCGCGCGGCACCAGGAAGCGATCCACGAACACGCCCTCGTGCGCGTCGTACTTCAGCCGCCGCGCCTCGCCGAACGGGTACCAGGCCGTCACCTCCTCCAGCCCCGGCTCCACCCGCGCCGTCAGCAGCGGATCGCCCGGCTTGATCGCGTCCAGGCTCAGCTCCGGCGAGGACACCTGCAGCGCCGTGAAGGCCGTGGGGATGCCCTCGCGCAGGCTCGCCTCGATGATCATCTTCTTCAGGTCCGCGTCCGGCGAGCTCTTGTACGCCGCCATCCACGTGGCCAACTGCCGCTCGAAGTAGCCCCGGCGCACCGCGCGGGCCTCGGCCGAGCCCGGCTCCCGCGGCGTCACCGGCACCGGCTGCCCCACCGCCCGGCCTTCGATGTGCGCCGTCACCTCCACCGGCGCCTCCGAGGTGCTGCGGAAGAAGAGCCGCAGCAGCCCGCCCTCGGCCACCCGGCGGCTCGCGCTGCCCATGGGCTCCACCCCGCTGCCGCCCTGCGACAGCCCCGTCACCTCCAGCACCGGCAGCACCAGCTCGTCCGCCAGCGCGCGCAGCTTGCCCATCGCCTCCACCTCGGGATCGAACACCCGCGCCGACAGCGGCAGCTTGCCCGCCAGGTGGGCCCGCTCGTGCGCGTCCGCCAGGAACACGAAGGACGGCAGCAGCGGCAGCACCTGCTCCAGCCCCGAGAGCTGCAGGTCCGTCACGCCCACGCAGCGCACCGGCGCGCCGCAGTGAGAAGCGTCCATGGCCTTCGCGAACGTGGCGCCCGTGGTGGAGTGGCCCACCGTGCCGTCCAACAACGCCTTCACCCGCGCCGCCGGCTCGCCCGGCTGGCGCTGCTCACGCACCGTGTCGCCCACCGCGAACAGGCGCACCGGCACCGGGGACTGATCCTCCAGCCTGTCCACCAGCTCCTCGAGCGCCACCCGGCGCCGGCGCATGGAGAACGAGGCGTCCACGTACACGTGCAGCTCCTTATAAGGAGCGCGCCATGCCCCCGCGTCATTGAGCGCCACCCGCAGCGCCACCGCGTGGGCGCCGTCCTCCAGCCGCACCGCGTCCGCGCTGTAGGACAGCGGGGCGCCGCGCTCGCTCCACCACACCTCCACCGGCTTGTCCGTGGTGAAGGCCACCCGCACCGAGCGCTCCGCGCGCCCGAACTGCGCGAACCGCGCGCCCTCCACGCCCACGTCCGAGAGCGGCTCCTCGGCGCGCACGTCCACCACCACCGTGGACAGCGCCTTGCCCTGCCCCAGGAAGCGGTCCACCGCCAGCGCCACCTGGCTGCGTCCCATCTCCCTCACCACCGGCAGCCGCAGCAGCAGCTCCACCCGCTGAAGGGCCCCCGCCCCCACCGGGTACACCGAGAAGCGCTGCACCCCGGCCTCCGTCTTGAGGATCGCCGTGGCGCGGCCCTCGTCCGCCGCCTTGGTGTGCTCGGCCTCCGCCTGGCTCTTCTCCTTCAGCTCGGCGGAGAGGAAGCGCTCGCCCTGCCAGAAGCCGAAGGACTCCACCGTGGCGCCGTCTGGCAGGTGGAGCTGGTAGTCCGCCTGCCCCACCTCCTCGCCATCGTTGTGGAACACCTGCACCAGGCGCACCTGCGCGTCCTCCCCGCGCACCTCGACGTGCAGGGACTGGCTCACCAGGGGCAGCTGGCGCGCCTGGGTGAAGAGGCCCGCCTTGCGATCGTCCTGCGCGCGGGCCGGAAGGGACAACAGAACTGTGAGCAGCAGAAGGCGAGCGGTCGTCATGGCTTTGGGCTCGTTCACGGTGGGAAGTTCAGAAGGTCACTCGCAGCGGCAGGGACACCGGGGCGCACTCGGACAGGGCGTAGCGCTGCGTGCCCCCTTGCCCCTGCGCCAGCGCCAGGTGCACGTGGAGCGCGTCCGGGCCCCGGCGCACCACCGGCAGCCCCGTGAGCCCCAGGCTCGGCGGCAGCTCCACCCGCAGGCCGCAGCGCACGTTGGCGCCCTCGCTATCCGCGAAGGGCATCACCTGCACGCCTCCCGGTGTCGCGCGCTCCTCGGCGCCCAGGTGCGTCACTCCCAGCTGGGGATGGCGCGAGGGGTCCTCGCCCGAGGCCGGCGCCAACGCCGTGAGCATCGCGCGCGCCAGGCCGTCTTCCCCCGCGTGCACCCGGCCGATGTGCTGGTAGCTGCCCTCCGTCGCGTAGGCCAGCTTGCGGAAGAACTCCACGCCGTCCGGGCTCAGCGAGCGGCAGCCGATCGCGTTGATCACGATGCGCCGGCTCACCGCCTGTTCGATCAGCGACGCGGGGCTGGGCCGGTCCGGGTAGTCCAGGTGCGGCGGCGCGTCCGCGATGATGAACACCTGGCGCTCGGTGTCCGGGCCCAGGTCCCACTTCAGCTCGCGCAGCGCGGCCTCGAGCCCCGCCAGCACGTCCTCCGGCGTGTCTCCGCCTCCGTCCGCCGTGAGCGCCGCCAGGAACTGGTAGCTCACGTCCACGCTCTCGCTCAGCGCGGACACCTTCGTCAGGTACACGTCTCCCTTGTCCTTGTAGGCCACCACGCCCACCCGCACCCGCTCGCCGGGCCGCGCCGTGCGCAGCGCTTCGGTGAGCTGGCGCACGCGCTCCTTCGCTTCGCGAATCTCCCCGGACATCGAGCCGGTGGTGTCAATGAGGAACACGAGATCAAGGTGCGCGCGGGCTGACAGCGGCCACAGCAGGCACACGACAAGGGCTAGGAGCAGTTGAGGGCGCATGGACACACGGGGGTAGGTGTCCCAGCGCTACAGCAGGAAACAGACCAGCCCCCGGCGCGCCCGTTCGCGGCCCTCTGGCCACACCGCGCATGTCAGCGCCGTGTGGTGAAGTACCCGCCGGAACCTTGATAGCATGGCCTCCGGCTCACCCGCCTCCCAGGTCCCCATGGCATCCGTGCTCAAGAACGAACCCGTCGTCTTCAGTCAGATGCTGGAGGCGCTCATCGTTCACGCCCTCTCCGGGAAGCTCAATGCCCAGGCCATGCGCCGCATCGAGGAGGCGGGCATCGACTTGAGCCAGTCGCTCATGGTCGCCTACCCGCTCACCACCTGGTACGACGTGGTCCAGGTCAGCGCGGAGCTGCTCTTCCCCGGCCAGCCGCGCACCGAGGCGCTGTACGGCATCGGCAAGCGCATTGCCCACGGCTACTCACACACCAACATGGGCAAGGCGTTGTTCGCCAACCTGCGCGTGCAGGGCTGGCAGCGGGCCATCCACAGCCTGGCGCGCGCCCTGCGCACTGGCGGCAACTTCCTGGCCGCTCACTCCAGTGAGCTGCCCAACGGGGACATTGAAGTCATCGTGGAGATCCTCGCGGAGTTCCACGATGCCCTGGGCTCACACCCGGGCATGGATCCCAACTTCATGCGCGGCTTCCTGGATGCCTCGGCCGAGCTGATCCGCGGCGCGCAGAGCCCCACCTTCCAGCTCACCGCCGTGGACGTGGCCGCCCGCCGCGCCACCTTCCTGGTGCGCGAGAGCGCCTGAGCAGCGCCCGGGCAGCGCCCGAGCCTCAGTGCCGGGTGCGCACCACGAGCAGCCGCCGGGAGCTCAGGCCCCGATCGTCCGACACGAGGATCTCATGCGTGCCGGGCGCGGGCGTCCACCACAGCCGCTCGTCCGCCCGGGCCTTGCCCAGGTACTGGCCGTTGACGAACCACGTCAGCTCGCGGTCGTGCGCGGCCTCGGCCTCGAGCGGCACCTCCTGCTGGTCGGGTGAGACGCCGGGGATCAGCAGCGCCACCTGCCCCTCCGAGGGCGAGACGATCTCCGGGGCGTGCTCGGCGCCTCCGGGCTCGCAGCCGGGGGCGTACGAGGGCGGCGTGGGCAGGCTGCGGTGCTGCTCCGTCAGCCAGCGGCGGATGCCCGAGGGCCAGGTGAGGTACACGCGGGACTCCGTCTCTCGGCCCGAGCGGCACAGCGGGCTCACCGCCAGCCCCGTGCGGGCGTCCACCTCCACGCGCTGGTGGTACGGGCAAGGCCGGGTGGGCACCGCGGAGCGCCGGGCGAACACCTCCTTGCGCTGCACGCACGCGTCGGTGGGCAGGTGCCCCGAGTAGGTGCACACCTCCACCAGCGTCAGGTCCCCGGGAGGCAGGGTGTCCTCCACCACCGAGGCCTGGCCGCGCGGCCCCACTGCCTCCAGCAAGTCGAAGAGCACCGGCCCCGCCGCGTCCGAGCCCACCAGGTGCACGCTGGGCGAGCTGTCGAAGTTGCCCAGCCACACCACCGCCGTGTGCCGGGGCCCCGAGCCCACCGCCCACGCGTCCCGGTGGCCGAAGCTGGTGCCCGTCTTCCAGTGCACCTGGGCGGGCATGCCGGTGAGCTGGCGCCGGGAGGGGAAGTCCGGCCTGTCCCTCAGCGCCAGGGCGCGCCGGGTGAGCCAGGCGGCCCCAGGGGTGAACAGCTCGCGCGGCGCGGGCAGCGGCTTGCCGTCCTCCAGCACCTTGAGCGGGCGCGAGCGGCCCTGCTGCGCCAGCGCCACGTACAAGCCGGCCACCTCCAGTGGCGTCATCTCCAGGCCGCCCACCGCCGCGGACAGGCCGTAGTGGCCCGGCTCGGGGTTGAGGCTGTCCACGCCCGCCATGCGCAGCGTGCCCAGGAAGCGCTCGACTCCGAGCCCCCGCAGCAGCCGCACGAAGGGGATGTTGAGCGACTGGGACAGCGCATACTCCATGCGCACCAGCCCCATGAAGCGCCCGTCGAAGTTGCGCGGCATGTAGCCGCCGTAGGACTCGGGGATGTCCGACACGAGGTACTCGGGCAGCGCCAGGCCGCGATCGATGCCCATGGCGTACAGCAGCGGCTTGAGCGTGGAGCCCGGGGAGCGCGGCGTGGCGAAGCCGATGATCTGCCCCCCGTGCCGGGTGTCGAAGAAGTCGAAGCTGCCCACCAGCGCCAGCAGCTCGCTGTGCTCGTGGTCCACCACCACCGCCACGCCGTTGTGCACGCCCCGGGTGGACAGCGACGAGGCCGCATCGCGCATGAGCCGCTCGGCCAGCCGCTGGGTGCCCGCGTCCAGCGTGGTGCGCAGCCGGGACAGCTCGGGCCGCTGCGCCCTGAGCCACACCGCCGCGTGAGGCGCCTCGCGGGGGAAGGCCTTGAGCGCGGTGGGCACCTCGGTGGAGCGCACCTCGGCCAGCACGGCCTCGGGCGTGGTGGGCGCCTGCGTGGGGCCCAGGGGCAGGGCCTTCTCATCCAGCAGCCTGCGGGCCACCTCGTCGCGAGCGGCCTTCAGGCGCGCTGCGTTCTCGGGCGTGGGGAAGCGCCGGTTGGGGTTCTGCGGCACGGCGAGCAGCGTGGCGATCTCGGCGGGGCTCAGGTGCGTGGCCCGGTGGCCGAAGTAGGCCAGGGCGGCGGCCTCCACGCCCTCCACGTTGCGTCCGTAGGGCACGAACTGGAGATAGGCGGCCAAAAGCTCGTCCTTGCTCATGCGCAGCTCGAGCTGCACGGCGCGGAAGGACTCGATGACCTTGGAGACGAGGGTGCGCGGCCGCAGCTCGAGCACGCGCACCAGCTGCATGGTGAGCGTGGAGGCGCCGGACACGCGGCGCCCCTTCGTCACATTGGAGAGCACGGCGCGGCCCACGGCCAGGGGATCGACTCCGGGGTGGTAGCGGAAGCGCTTGTCCTCCAGCGCGAGCAGGGCCCGGAGGTAGGCCGGATCGATGTCCTGGGTGCGAGTGGGCACGCGCCAGCGCTCGTCGGGCGCGAGGAACACGTGCGCGGGAGTGCCGTCGCGGTACTCGATGACGACGGAGTGGGGCGAGGACAGGCGCTCGGGCAGCGGGACGAGCCAGGCGGCGGCCAGCCCCACGCCAACGAGGGCGAGGAGCGACAGCAACCCCACGGCGAGCCTTCTCCTGGTGATTCTCGGCAGACGCATGGTGATGCTCGGCACCCTCACCCCAGCCCGCTCGCGAGGCGCGAGCAGGCGGTGGCGGAGCTTAGCGAATGTGGCGCGGCACGGGAGCCACAGGGGTGGGACATGGACCCAGGTTGAAGCAGGAACCAGGCCAGGCCCGGCTGCCACCCCTCACTACATGGGCCCGAGCCCTTCAGCGCTGAACGCTCCCGTGGCCGAGGTAGCCCCGCCCCCGCGCCTCCGCGGCCAGCTGATCCCACCGCGCGCGCGCGCGCAGGGCCTTGGCTGACTCCGACTGCCAGTCGCTCCGGGCCTCCTTGACGTCGTCCTTCGCCTCGGAGATCTCCGGCAGGAAGTCCTCATCCTTGAGCGGCTGGATGCGGCTGTCGCCTTGCGCCTTCAGGGCCAGGTACCTGGCGTAGTTCAGCTGGGCGTCCGCGAGCTGAAGCTCGAAGTCCCACAGCTGCTTTCTGGCCAGCCAGTCGCTCAGGTTCTCCTCGCTCCAGCGCAGCTCCGCCTCGGCCACCGCGAGCATCGCCTTGCCCGCCTCGAGCCGCTCCCTTGCCTGATGGATGGTCATCTGCGAGCCCGTGAGCTGGTCCGCCTCGAGCAGCTTCTGGTAGGCCTCCTTGCGAAGCTTCGAGGCCCTTGCCTGGGCATCGGCGGTGGCCAACTGAGGCCGCGCGTCCTGGATTGCCGCGGTCGCCTTCGCAATCTCTTTCACGGCCTGCTGCCTGTCTTCCCGGTACTTGCGCAGGCCGGCCTGCTTCTCCCAGGGGACGCTGCCCAGCCACTCGTCCTTGATCTCGTTCTTCCGGCTGGCTGAGCACCCGCTCAGGAGCGCCAGCGACACACCGATCACCACCACGAGCGCATACTGCCTATTGGATTGAGCCATGGTTCCCCCCCCTTGTGAACGGGCTTAGTCAACACAGTCTCCGAGGAAGTTCCCAGCTCATGCTGTGAAACCGTTCACAGCCCGAAAGTGAGCGGCTTCACAGCCGCGCTGCCGCGGTGCGGCGTCGCCACGCTATAACCCGAGGGGTGCTCGTCCGCGCCGTGCTGCTCCTCGCGCTCTTCACCCCGGTGCCTGCCACCGCCGCGGGCAGCGTGCTCTACGTCACCACGGCGCGTGCGGAGGTGCGTGCCGCGCCGTCCCTGAAGGCCAGGGCCGTGGGCGCCTTGCGCATCGGCGCCGCGGTGAGCGCGGGAAAGGCCAGTGCGGGCTGGGTTCAGCTCAGTACGCCCGAGGGAATCGCGGGGTGGGCACAGGCCTCCCAGCTCAGCCAGGAGCGCCCTTCCCTCGCCTCGCTGCTCGCGCGAGCGGAGGCCGCGAGCACTCCGCGCGCCCGCCGTCCCTGGCTCGAGCGCGCGGCCGCTTACGCCCCCAGTGACACGAAGGTCATCGAGCGCCTCATCGCCGTGCTCCAGCAGCTGGGCGATGAGAAGGCCGCTCACACGGCGCAAAAGGGCCTCATCGCCGCCGAGCGCCGCACCCTCTCGTGGGATGGGCCGCTGTACCCCATCGAAGCCGGCCTGGCGCTGCTGCCCCGGCAGTGCCACGCGGGCGTCACCCGCGCCACGCGAGTCCCCTCGCTGCCACCCCCTCCAGAGTCCACGTTGCGCGCGCGCGCCTTCCCGCTTGTCAGCTCGGGCAAGATCGTCTCGGTGACGGAGACGGGCTACCGCACGCAGACGCTCGATCAGCCCGTATGCGCGAAGAGCGCGTGCGGAGGCACCCAGGCGGCCTTCGCCCTGCCCCAGCTTGCGCGCACGGGCGCGCTGATGCCCAGCTGGCTGGTCGCGGGCTACACCGTCGCCCCGCTCGTGGAGGGCAAGCCCCCGCTCGCAGCTGGCTGCCAGGGCGCGCGCTTCTTCACCGCCCTGCCCTACACCCTCGAGCGCTGCGGACCGCGGCGCTTCCGCCTGCACCGGCGCACCCCGGCAGGCTGGAGCACCCTCGCGTGGCAGGAGGCCCCGCGAGACGACGCCGTCCCCGTGGCGCACTTCAGCGAGGAGGAGCGGCGCGTCGTCATGCTCTTCCGCGCGAAAGGGGCACGGGCCTGTTGCCCGGCTGAGAGCGAGGTTTTCCTCTGGCGCGCCACCTGGCCCGACGGCCCGGGCGAGCCTGCCTTCGAGACCGGGCGCGTGTACTCCTCGGGCTTCGCCAGGGGCTGTGCCCAGGAGCGCTACGTGCCGCTCCCAGGGGAGCCCCGCTGTGAGCGCCTGCCCGAGGGCTGCGAGCTGGGCGATCCGCGTCTCGACTGACGCCGGGCCGCGTTCGCTTCGCAAGCGGCGCGTTCCATCCGGACGCAGCGCCGCCCGCCCCGCCCTCCTCGGCGCGAAGCGCCCCCCCCGGCGCGCCTGGGCTCGCGGCAATTTCCCCAGTCTCTCCAAGGCCTTACGCGGGAACGGGCCTACCTGACAGGTGCGCTGCAATCAGCCAGGGAGCCCTTCGTAACCCTGGCAGGGCAATTGCTTACTTTTGGATTCTCCCGCCAGGTTCCGCGTTTCACCCCGGTCGAGGGCCTACATGCGCACCATCCCTGTTCCCCACGCGGCCTCCGCGGCCGTCGCGCCCGCTTCCCTCCTGCGGGCCCGCCTGCCGGGGGGCAGCCACGGTGAGCCGCTTCCCGAGCAGCTGCGGTGGTACCTCGAGCACCTGTCGGGCTACGACTTGAGCGACGTGCGCGTGCACCGGGCCTCGGCCTGGCCGGCGCGGGTGGGAGCCCGGGCCTTCGTGCTCGGCGCGGAGATCCACCTGGCGCCCGAGGCCGAGGACGCGCTCGAGCACGAGGCGTGGCACGTGGTGCAGCAGAAGCAGGGCCGGGTGCGCGCCACCGGCACGGTGAGCTTCGAGGATGCGCGGCTGGGGACAGCCGGGATGAACGACGAGGAGACGCTGGAGCGCGAGGCCGAGGCGATGGGGCGCATGGCGCGCCGCCTCATGATGTGCGGCTCGCACGTGCGTCCGCGGGAGACGCTGCGCACGGCGGTGATTACCCGGCCGGTGGTCCAGCGGGCGCTGGGGCGCCAGTCCCACCCCCCACGTCCATTCTGGTAGCATCCCGTGCGTTAGCACTGACACGGGAACGCGCACCATGGAAGAGCCCCGCCAAGGGAACCAGGTCAAGCTCATCGTCCCCCTGGAGAAGACTGCGGAGGACTATCCCCCGGTGGACTACGAGGAGCTCTGGTCCACGCCCACGGGAGACGGGCAATACCGCGTCGAAAACATCCCCTTCTTCGCCGTGGGCATCGCGCGCGGAGACCTGGTTTCAGCCGCGGCGGATCAGGGGTCGCCGCGCTTCCTGGAGGTCGTCCAGGCCTCGGGACACAGCACCATCCGGCTGCTCGTCCAGCGCGAGGACGCCGTCCCCGGCGTCGTCGAGAAGTTCGCCAGGCTCGGGTGTGACAGCGAGATCACCTTCGGCAGGCTGGTGGCCCTGAATGTGCCCCCTACCGTCCCCCTGGAGGCGCTGCGGGAGAAGCTGGCGCTGGGTCTCGCACAATCTACCTGGGAATACGAAGAGGCGTGCATCTTCGAGCCGGCGGATGCGTCCCGGGTAGGACAAGGGACCTGAAGCCCTGTTTCACCGGACAAAAAGACACCTTCGTTACACAACTTCCGGCCCCCCAACGACGACAACTCCTACAAGAACCTCACAGGAGAATATCCATGGCCCGCGTCCAGAATGGCGCCCCTCGCCCCACGACGACCAAGAAGACCGGGTCCTCGGCCCCCACCGCTCAGGCGCCCGCCCCCAAGGCCCAGGCGCCCGCCCCCAAGAAGACCGCGCCCCAGCCCCAGGCGGATCGCTTCGAGACCCGGCCGAAGCAGGCCGGCTCGACCCAGAAGACGCAGAGCAAGGGCGTAGGAGCCCCACCTGAGCGCTTGCTGAAGCTCTTCTCCGACAGCGCGCAGAAGCAGATCAAGCAGCTGGCCAACTCCTTCAAGCAGCCCACCGTCAACCAGGACGGCTCGGAGACGCGCAAGCTCGAGGGCAAGACGGGCAACGGCAAGACGGTCGAGGCGGAGCTGACCACCAGCAAGGGGCTGCTGCGCGAGGCGCAGACGAAGTACAGCAAGACCAACAAGGCCACGGACGCCAACGGCGCCACCACGACGGCCAAGTACGAGGCGGCCGCCAAGAGCGACCTGTTCGGCCGCACCACCAGTTCGCAGTCCAAGGAGGTCTCCACCTCGCGGGGTGACGCGACCCAGGGCGGAGAGTTCACCACGACGCAGGGCCGCACCGAGGCGCGTGATCAGTGGGGCCTCAAGAAGGAGACCCTCACCGACGGCAAGAAGTTCAAGACGGGCACCGACGACAAGCACCACAAGACCCAGAGCCAGAGCCAGGCGGTGACGACGGATCGCTTCGGCAACCGCGCCGCCACCAACAGCACCTCGACGGCCCGCCAGTTCGACAAGCTCAACGTCACCACGGGCACCAAGAACACCACGGGCACGGAGCTGAACACCAGCTCGAGCGCCAGCTTCAGCGAGGGCAAGTACTCCGTCGGCGAGTCGGTGGATTGGAAGAAGCACAAGCTCAACACCGAGCGCTCCCTGGGCGTGGAGTACCAGGTCAAGGACGTGAAGGAGCCGGGTGGCTTCAACCCCGCGAACCAGAACGACCGGCTGAGCATGGCCCAGAAGGGGGCCGACCTGATCGCGGGCGCTGGCCCCAAGAAGGTCTTCTCCCAGGGAGAGCTTGCCAAGGACAAGATGAAGGAGAACAACCGGGTCAAGAATGATCCGAACACCTTCGTCGGCACGCGCCACGGCTACGCGGGCAAGCACGAGGTGGCGCTGGGCATCAACGGGCTGAATGCCTCTGGCAACATCGAGGCCAAGGCCGGCGCCTACGCCGAGACGAAGAAGGGGAAGATCGACGAGGACAAGGGCGGCAAGCAGCTCAGCCTCGCCGGCAAGGCCGAGCTCAAGGCCAGCGCCGAGGGCAAGGCCAAGGTCGACAGCAACGGCGTGGACGCGTCCGGCAACGCCAAGATCGGCGGCACGGTCGAGGCCTCGGCGACGGCCAGGGCGCAGAGCAAAAGCATCACCGTCGCGGGCGAGAAGCTCAGCGTGGGCGCCGAGGCCACCGGCAAGGTGTCCGCCTCCGCCACCGCCGAGGCCAACGCCAAGGTGAAGATCACCCGCAACCCGCGCTCGGCCATCATCGAGGGCGGCGTCGGCGCCTCCGCCGTGGCCAAGGCCGAGGCCGAGGCCAAGGTCAACGCGGGCCCCTTCGCGGTCAAGGGCAACGTCTACGGCAGCGCGGGCGCTGAAGCCACCGCCAAGGGCTCCGTCGGCTACGAGAACGGCAAGCTGAAGATCAACGGCAGCCTGGGCGCGGCCGTGGGTCTGGGCGCCGGCGGCGGCGTGGCCGTCGAGGTGGACGTCGCGCAGATCGGCAAGATGGCCCAGAACACGGCCAAGCCCTACGTGGACAAGGCCAAGAAGGTCGCCGATGTGAACAGGGACGGCAAGATCGACGTGAGGGACGCGCAGGCGGTGGCGACCAAGGCCCGCGGCACTGTGAAGAGCACGGCCCAGAAGGCGAAGAAGAACTTCGACTCCGCCGTCACCACCACCAGGCGCAACGTCGACAACACCGTTCGCAACGTGCAGCGCAACGTCGACAGCACCGTTCGCAACGTGCAGCGCAACGTCGACAGCACCGTTCGCAACGTGCAGCGCAACGTCGACAGGACGGTGAGGAACGTGCAGCGCAACGTCGACAGCACCGTTCGCAACGTGCAGCGCAACGTCGACAAGACGGTGAAGAACGCGCAGCGCAACGTCGTCAACACGGTGCAGAACGTGCAGCGCAACGTCGACAACACGATCAACAACGCGCGGAACACCGTCAACAACGCGGCCAACAACGTCAAGCGCTTCTTCGGCTTCTAGCGCAAGGATAACGGCGCCTCATGACCCAGAGCGAGCTGGCCCAGCGCGGCTTCGAGCAGTTGAAGGCAGGCAACTACGAGGAAGCCAAGCGCCTCTTTCAACAGAACGAGGACAAGGCCGGCACCTCCGCCGACACGAAGTCCCTGCTCAAGCAGGCGGCGGAGGCCATGCGCCAGAACCAGCCGGACGTGGCGGCGGAGCTGTACGAGAAGGTGCTGGACCGCAACCCCACCCTGGTCGAGGCGTACCTGGGGCTGGCCCGTATCAGCCTGGCCACCGGCGAGCTGGAGGCGGCGCAGGTGCACGCCTCGGCGGCCACGCACGTGGCGCCCGCGGTGGGGCTGGGGTGGACGCTGCTGGGCCTGGTGGCCGAGGCCAGTGACGACGTGGCCACCGCCCTGGAGCACGTGCGCAAGGGCGCGGAGCTGTCGCCTTCGGAGTACCTGTGCCAGCTCAACCACGGGCGGGTGCTGGCCGTGGCCGGCCAGCCGGAGGAGGGCGTGGCGCCGCTGCAGAAGGCCACCCAGCTGGAGCCCACCAACGCGGATGGCTTCTACACGCTGGGCCTGGTGGCGGTGGAGGCCGGGCAGGACGAGCTGGCGCTCGGCGCCCTGCGCAAGGTGACGGAGCTGGCTCCGAAGAACGAGGACGGCTGGGCCACACTGGGCGACATCCTCTTCGGCAAGCGGCGCTTCGACGAGGCGCGCCGGGTGCTGGACGAGGGGCTGAAGGCCTGCGGCGATCACCCTGCCCTGCTGGAGAAGGCCATCGCCACCGCGATCACCACGGGCGATGTGAAGGGGGCCATCGCCTACGTGCAGCGCGAGCTGGCGGTGGTGCCCAACCATGAGCAGGGCTGGCTCAACCTGGCCCAGTTCTACGCGCTGGATCAGGACTACGAGAAGAGCGAGCAGACGACGAAGGAGCTGCTCAAGCGCAACCCGAAGAGCTGGGAGGCCTGGTTCCACCTGGGCAACCTCTACGAGGCCATGCCGCTGGAGAAGCAGGCCGAGGAGGCCTACCGCAAGGCCATCGCGCTCGAGCCCGAGCAGTGGAAGCCGCTGGCCAACCTGGGAGCGCTGCTGGTGCAGATGCAGGATCGCGCCAAGAACTCCGAGGCGGTGCTGGTGCTGGAGCAGGCGCAGCGGCTGGCGCCCAGGGACGAGTACCTGGTGCCGTACAACATGGCGCTCGCCTACACCCGGCTGGGCAAGAAGGAGCGAGCCCTGGAGCTCACGCGCAAGATCCTGCGTGAGGCGCCCGAGGACAACGAGTTCTTCCCCGAGGCCAAGAAGCTCGAGTCCAACCTCCTGGAGTCGGGGGCCCGGTAAGCCGACAGTGCACGAGGCTCCGCCGTCCTCTAGCACCCCTCTGTAATCTGCCGCTATGTTCAGCAGGTTACACTCTGCTTCGAGGGGGCATATGAGACATCTGTGTGTGGTCCGGGAACGCGGCTCGAGAGAGGCATCTGCGTTCCCACGGAACCACCGGTGAGCTGTGGACCCGGCACCCGCGTACAGGGCAACCAGTGCGTGCCGGACGTGCCGGGAGGCGGTCCGGATGGAGGCACCGGCGGCCCGGATGGAGGCACCGGAACTCCAGACGCGGGAGGCACCGGGCTGAGCTGCGGCCCCCACGGTGAGCGGAGTCACCTTCACGTGGGCCTCGTCCAACACGGCGGCGGCGACCATTGACGGCAATGGCGTGGCCACCGGCGTGGCGGCGGGCGCCGTGCAGATCACCGCCTCGGCGCGCGGAGTGGCGAGCGCGGCCGCCTCGCTCACCGTCGGGGCTTGAGCCAGGGCGCCATCCAGGTCCTCTTCGGCGGCACCGCGGCGACCGAGGTGCTCTCCTGGTCCAACACCCGCATCGTCGTCCGCGTGCCGGTGGCGCTGTCCGCGGCCCCGGTGCAGGTGTCGCTCTCCGAGCCGGCGGGCCAGAGCAACGCCCTGCCCTTCACCGTCACCTCCACACCCTACGTGCTCTCCGTGGCTCCGCGCCTGGCGGTGCAGAACTCCAACAAGGTCCGCGTCATCAACACCACGCAGGACGCGGTGACGCTGCACGGGCAGCCCGAGGCGCAGGGAGGCATTGGCACCCGGCCGAGCTCGTCGCGTTCCTCGAGGACGCGATCAGCTCCGGCTCCGCGTCGGACCGCTACTTCAAGGCGGTAGGCAGCGCCTGCGGAGAGCCCACGGGCGACCGGTTGACGATGGCGCTCGGCCTGCTCGGGATCCTCCGCGAGAACAGCGCGGAGCGCGCGAAGGCCATCCACAGCATGATCCGGTTCGACCACACCGGAAGCCCCGCCCGCATCTGACCTTTTCCTTGCAGGGGGGGCCGTCTACACCCCACTCTCCCGGCATGGAAAGCCCTGCATCTGATTGGAAACTGCCCTGGGATGGCGGGTGTCGCTGCGGGAAAGTCCGGCTGCGCGTCACCCTGCCGCCGCTGCTCTCCATGGCGTGTCACTGCACGGGCTGTCAGCGCATGAGCTCGAGTGCTTACAGCCTGTCGCTGGCGGTGCCTACGCCCGGCTTTCAGCTGCTCTCCGGAGAGCCGGTGGTGGGCGGGCTGCATGGGGCGTCGAAGCACATGTTCTGCGGCTACTGCATGACGTGGATGTTCACGCGGCCCGAGGGCATCGACTTCTTCGTGAACCTGCGGCCGACCATGCTCGACGACCCGAGCTGGTACGTGCCATTCATCGAGACCTATACGGATGAGAAGCTGCCCTGGGTGACGACGCCCGCGGTGCACTCCTTCGCGAAGTTCCCGGAGATGTCCGCGGTCGAAGGGATCCTCGGCGAGTACGCCGCGAAGGGCGCGCGTCCCAGGTAGGGCCCACGCGCTCCACCTCACTTGCGCCTTCCACGGGCCGGGAGCCGGGCGCTCAACCGCTCCAGCCGCGCGAGCAGTTCGGAGAGTACGTGGGAGCCCTTGCCTCGCTTCGGGGGCGCCCTTCGCCTGGGCGCCTTGGCTTTCTCCTGCTGGGTGGCCCTTGCGGGCGGCGCCAGCTCGATGGCGAAGAGCGCCCCCAGATCGCTGCCCGCGCTCAGGGTGGGCGTCGCCATGGCCCCCTGCTCCGCGAGCCCCACCGCCGCGCCCGTGACGAGCTGCGTGCCGTCCACCTGCCGCAAGGTGAAGAGCAGGTGCGGCGCGGTGTCCAGCCGCACTCCCACGCCATACAGAGACGCCGCCACGTGCTTGCACAGCGTGGCGTAATCCGGGCAGCTACAGGACATGGAGATCTCCTCTGGAGTGGGGAAGAGCCCCTCCCCCGGGCGGCAGAGCACCTCCATGACGGGCTCGGACAGCCGGCCCCGCAGCAGCTCCACCACCGAGGAGATCCGTCCCGCGCAGGCCCGCACCAGCTTGCCCCAGCGCTCCTGGGGCAGTGGCTTCACCTTCACCCGCACCCGGTAGAGCTCCGTGCCGCTCACCAGCGCCTTCACCTCGCCGGGCCGCACCCGCAGATCCACCACCTGCCCGTGGCGCAGGTAAGCGCGCCCGCGCGGCAACCGGCTCTCGAAGTCACTGTAGCGCTCCAGGTTGCCGCACCACGCCTGGCCCCACACGGTGCTGGCCAGCCGCTGGCCCTGCGTGGACACCGGCTCCACCTGGTCCCCCTTCCGGCGCAGCTTCGCCACTTCGCGCTGGGCGCGCCGCTGGCGCTCGGCCACGCTCACGTACTCGGGAAAAAGGCCCTTCCACATCGCGTCACCTCCTCATGCCTCAAAGCCCCGCCTCCGCCCCCGCGCGCCGCACGTCGAGCGAGACGAGCTGGAGCAACTGCTCATCCGGCAGCTCCGTGAGCAGCGGCGCGGCCCCGCCCTCGAGCACCTCGCGCGACAGCCCCCGCTTGCTCTCCAGCAGCGCCTCCACGCGCTCCTCCACCGTCCCCCGGCACACGAACGCGTGCACCAGCACGCTGCGCCGCTGGCCGAGCCGGTGCGCTCTGTCCGTGGCCTGGTTCTCCACCGCCGGGTTCCACCACCGATCGAAGTGGACGACGTGCGTGGCCGCGGTGAGGTTGAGCCCCGTGCCTCCCGCCTTCAGCGAGAGCACGAAGCACCCCGCGCCCTCCTCCTCCTGGAAGCGCCGCACCAGGGCGGTGCGCTGCCGCACGGGCGTCTGGCCATGCAGCACCAGCGGGGCCCGCGCGAACAGCCGCGCCAGCAAACCCGCCAGCGGCTCACACAGCTCCCGGAACCGGGTGAACACCAGCACCTTCTCCTGCCGGGCCGCGATCGTCTCGCACAGCTCCAGCAGCCGCTGGAACTTGCCGCTGTCTTGCGGCGCCCACCGCCCGTCCTTCAGCCAGTGCGAGGGGTGGTTGCACACCTGCTGCAGGCGCATGAGGAAGGCCAGCACCAGGCCCCGCCGCTCGATGCCCTTCACCCGCCGCAGCCGCGCGGCCAGCTCCTCCACGCTCTGCTGGTAGAGCGCCGCCTGGCGCGGGGTGAGCGAGCACTCGGCGCGCGTTTGGACCTTCTCCGGCAGGTCCGCCACCACCCGCGGATCCGTCTTCAGCCGCCGCAGCAGGTACGGCTGCACCAGCGCGCGTAAAGGCTCGTAGCTGCCGTGCTGCGCCAGCGTCCGGCAGAAGAGGGTGAACTCGCGCGAGGTGCCCAGCAGCCCCGGGTTGAGGAAGTCGAACAGGCTCCACAAGTCACTCAGCCGGTTCTCCACCGGGGTGCCGGTGAGCGCGATGCGCGCCTGGGCCCGCAGCGCCTTCACCGCGCGCGTCTGCCGCGCCGAGGGGTTCTTGATGGCCTGCGCCTCATCGAGCACCACCAGCCCCCAGGCGCGGCCCCTGGCCCAGGGCAGCCGCTCCAGGGTGCCGTAGGTGGTGAGGACGAGCTCGTGCTGCTCCACCTCGGCCTCGGTGAGGGTGGCGACGGGCCGCGCCGAGGGGTGCGCCACCAGCACGCGCAGGCCCGGGGCGAAGCGCTGGGCCTCGGCCTGCCAGTTGCCTACCAGCGAGGCGGGCACCACCACGAGGTGGGCGGGGCCTGGAGGCAGGTGCGCCTTGCGCCAGGCCATCAGCGCGAGCACCTGGAGCGTCTTGCCCAGCCCCATGTCGTCGGCCAGACAGGCCCCCAGCCCCAGCCGGGCGAGCACGTGCAGCCAGTGCACCCCGGCGCGCTGATAGGGGCGCAGCGAGGCCTGAAGCCCGGGGATGACGGTGTGCTCCTCGAGCGCCTCGGGGCCGCGCAGGGTGCGCAGCGTCTGCTCGAGCCAGGGCCCGGCCTGCACCCGCACCCACGCGCGATCCTCCTCGAAGGGCGCCTCGCCCCCGGCGCTCAGGCGGACCCCGGCCATCAGCCGCATGCCCTCGAGCAGCGAGAGCCCATCCGGGCCCACCTCGCGCTGGACCTGCTTCCAGTGGGCGAGCACCGCCTCCAGCCGCTGTGGATCCACCTCCACCCACTGGCCCCGCAGCAGCGCCAGCCCCTGGCCCGAGCCGGCCAGCGCGGCCAGCTCCTTGCGGGTGAGCGGCTGCCCCTCCAGCGTGAGCGAGACGTCGAAGTCCAGCAGCGCCTTGAGGCCCAGGCCCGAGGCAGGAGCCTCTCCCAGGCGCACCGTCACCTGGGGCCGCGGGCGCGAGCGCCACCAGTCCGGCACGCGCACCCCGATGCCACTGTGCTCCAGCCGGGGCACCTCCTGGAGGAAGCGCCAGGCCTCCTGGGGCGTCCACGCCAGGGGGTGAAACAGGGCCTTGCTGTCCACCAGCTCCCGGGCCAGGGGGCTGTTCTCGGCGGCGCGCTGCACGGGGATGAGCAGGGCGCGGAGCGTGGCGGCATCCGCTGCCGTGGCCGAGGCGCGCAGGGCCTCGCCCAGCGGACGGTGCAGGGGGGCGCCTCGCTCGGAGACGCCCTCGATATAGGTGGCGAGGAAGGCGAAGGGCCGCTGCGCGTCGCGCTTGTTCTCGGCGAGGTGGAAGTAGACGCGGCCCACCCCGCTCCAGGCGGGGTTGAGCGCCTGCAGCAGCTCCCGGGCAGGGCGGTCCCCCGCCTGAGAGAGCAGCTCGTGCCAGGCGGTGTGGAGCGACTCCCAGCGCCGGGCCAGCACTGCGGGCGAGAGGTACTCGCCGCCCCGCATGGGAGGCGCGGCCGCGGCCCGCTGAGCCAGCGCCTCAGCCGAGGGGGCGGGCAGCCGGAGCGTGGCGGGAGAGGACTCGAAGCATTCGTGAGCGCACAGCGCGGCGACAAAGTCCCGGGCGAAGTCCCGCCAGAAGGCGAGCGCGGGAGGCAGCGTGCGCCCTACCTCGGCCGCGCCCAGATGAAAGAGGCCCTGGGGGCTGCCCTGAGCGAAGGCCTCACGCAGGCGCCGGGCCAGCGGGGCCGCGAGGCGCTCCTCGGCCTCGTCGGTGGGCTCCAATGAGAGGTGCCCCTCGGGAGAGAGCGCGGGCACGAGCGCAGTGCCCGAGGCGAGCTCCTCGCTCGGAGGGGGCAAAGCCCGAGGCTTGGAAACGGACGCCATACGTAGGCACCATGGAACACAACCCACCTGGTTGGAAGCGGAAAAAGGTGAGGTGTGTCCCCTGCTGCCTGCTCGGACGCCTGCTGCTACGGCTGCGCACTCTCAGCCGGGTGACCCACTCTGGCGGCGGTCGCCTGGCTCAGGGGGCCGTCACATGGTTCATGGGTGTCAGGAGGGGTGGGGCTGCCCGCGGGCAGGCGAGCGTAGCGGCACCGAGGCCCGGCCCTCCAGTCCGATGCGGGCCCCCCGCCCCTGCCCCACTCTCCCCGGGTGATGGTGGCTGGTGAAGGGAGAGGCATGCATGCAAACACCCGTTCCTCGGAAGAATCGTCGCGTGGTTGCCGCCGCGCTCTTCCTCGCTTTGAACGCAGGCTGCTACCACTACCGTGTCCGGGTGCCGGATCCGGCCCCGGCGACGGAGCCTCAGCGAAAGACAGTCCACTCGCTGGCCTGGGGGCTGTTGAACAAGCCCCAGGACGTGAACGCCCTCACCTGCGAGCCCAGCAATGCGCTGGATGAGGTCCAGGTCTCCACCCACTTTGGCTACACCCTCCTCACCGCGCTGACACTCGGCTTCTGGTCTCCGGTCCAGGTGGAATGGCGCTGCGCCAAGCGGCCGGAGGAAGAGGGCGTGATCGGGCTCCAGTTGCCCCAGCCCCAGGAGGCCCCTCATGAGTGAGGAAGCCGGCGGGCTCCAGCCCCTCGTGATTGATACGCGGCAGCACACCTGGACGAACAGGCATCAGACCTACACGCAGCAACTCCTGGGGATTTATGACATCTGGAACCCCACCGGAGCTGGCTCGCCGCTGTCTCGTTACAACGCGACGACCCGGGGCCTGCAGGATCTCATCGCCGATGCGGTGATGGACCGCGTCCACCTGCGCGCCCTGGGAAGCGGCTGGTCCCTCTCGGGCGCGCCCGCGACCGATGGCCGCATGGTGAACACCAAGCCGCTCAACCTCTACTTCCGCCTCGCACCGAGGATGGTGGACACCCGGTACACGGGAGAGGCCGCCGGGCTGCACTTCGTGCAGTGTGGCTGTGCCATCGTGGAGCTCAACACGCGCTTCCGGCGGCTGGGGCGCTCGCTGAAGACCAGCGGCGCGAGCAATGGACAGACGATTGTCGGCGCGCTGTCCACGGGGACGCATGGCTCGGCCATCGACAGAGGGGCCATTCATGACACCGTCGTCGGAATGCACCTGCTCGTGGGGCCGCGGCGCCACATCTGGCTCGAGCGCGCCTCACACCCAGTTACCTCGGACGAGTTCGCGCGCCAGCTCGGCGCGGAGCTGGTGCGCGACGATGCGCTCTTCGACGCCGCCATCGTGAGCTTCGGCGGCTTCGGCATCATCCACGGGGTTCTGCTGGAGACAGACCCTCTCTTCCTGCTGAAGGTGTACCGCCAGCGGATGCCGCTGGACGGGGCCCTGCGAAGGGCGCTCGACACCCTGGACTTCTCGGGCCTCGCGCTGCCGGGAGGCCGCGAGCGGCCCTATCACTTCCAGGTGGTGGTCAACCCCTTCGCGCCCACCGCCAGCGCGCACGTCATCACCCTGTACCGGCGGCCCTTCCGGCCCGACTACCCACGGCCCGAGATCAACCTGGACGGATTGGGGCCAGGCGACGACGCGGCGGCCTTCATCGGCCTTGTCACCGACCTGGCTCCGCCCGCCATTCCCTTCGCGGTCAATCAGGTGCTGGCCAGGGCCTATCCGGACATCAATGGCGTCGAAGGGACGTTGGGGGAGGTCTTCACCAACACCACTATCCGAGGCAGGGTGGCCAGCACGGCGATGGGCTTGCCGATCTCCCGCGCCACGGAGGCGCTGGACCTGGTGCAGCGCCTCAACCGGGAGGAGGGTCCCTTCCCGGTGCTGATTGCCTTCCGCTACGTGAAGCAAACCCGGGCCACACTCGGGTGGACGCGCTTCGAGCCCACGTGTGTCCTGGAGCTGGACGGCCCCTTGTCGGACCGCATCCTGTCGCTCTACCGGCGCGTGTGGGCGGCCCTGCGTGAGCGAGGCATCCCGCACACGCTTCATTGGGGCAAGCAGCTCGAGCTGGGCGCGGGAGCCGTCCGGGAGATGTACGGAGATGCCGTCGACCGGTGGCTCGACGCCCGGAACACGCTGCTCGACGCGGAGTCCCGGCGCGTCTTCTCCAACCGTTTTCAGGAGGAGCTCGGTCTGGCGACGCCCTGATGCGCGTGGCCTGTTCCGCCGGACCTACGGGAGCTGCTTTCGCAGCACGCCGCCGCTGTCGCCAGCCACCCAGGCTCGCCTCTCGCTCGCGACGATGTCAATGACGCCCTGGCCCGCGCCTGTGTTCTGGCGCGTCCAGCGGCTACCGTCGTACCGGTAGATGATGGGCATCGGGTTCAAGAGGTCGCCTTCGGTGACCCAGATGTTCGTGTCGGATGAGCCGGAGATGTGTCCCAGCGCCAGGCTAGGGCTCGAGCTGACACGCGCCCAGGCGCCACCCAGCGGCCTGCGGTAGACGCCACCATGGGTGGCGGCCCAGAGCGTGCCGGAGGGCGAGGCCCAGAGATCGTTGATGCTCGTGTCGATGGACCCGCTCCGGGTCCAGGCGGAGCCGTCGAAGTGCCACAACGCTCCGTTGTCAGCGCCCACCCAGATGTCACTGGCCGAGGTACCCGCGATGGTATTGAGGTCGCGGCCCCACGAGTCTCCAGCGCCCTCGAGGATGGTGTGGACCACCTCCCACTTCGTCCCGTCCCAGCGGACGACATAGGCGTTGGAGGGCTCGAAGGGATCCACCGCCTCCGTGACGGCATAGACGTTGGTGGGGCTGGTGCCCCAGACCGCGCGGAGGTTGAGGTACGCGCTTGGCAGCGGAAGCTTCATCGAGGACCAGCGGGTACCGTCCCAATGGAACATCGTGGAGTCAGTGGCCGCGTACCAGATGTCGTCGGGCCCCGAGCCCCAGGCCTCGGTCTTGTCGTACCACTCGATGGAGGCGAGCTTGCCGAGGTCCTCCACCGCGCCGTTGCGGTACCGAAGCGCGGACTGCCCCAGGAACCAGACATCGTCGTCGGAGTTGGCCCACATGGCCCCCAGGCGAGGCGCCGGGCCGAACCCGCTCTTGCGCGTCCAGGCAGCGCCGTTCCATTGGAGGATCGAACCGGAGTCGCCGACCGCCCAGACATTATTCGAAGACACCGCCCACAGGCCCCGGGTCGCTGACCCGCTGGAGTACGGGGTCCAGGCGCTGCCGTTGTAGTGGAGAAACCCCTTCTCGGTTCCAACCCAGACATCGCTGGGGCCGGTGCCATGCACGGAGTAGGTTTCTTCCGCGTAGGTGTCATACGCCACGCTCCAAGCGGAACCGTTGAAATGGGACACGCCCTCACGCCCGGCGACCCACACATCGCTGGCGGAGCTGCCCCACACGTCGTAGTTCGTCTCCAGGGGAAGCTGGAACTGCGTCCATGCGGTGCCGTTCCACTCCAGGGCGGTGTCCACGAAGCCCACCGCCCAGGCCCGGGTGGGCGAGGCGGCGAAGACGGCATCCGGAGAGAAGAACAGCGGGTTGTCGTAGCCGGCCCATCCCAGGCCCTTGAAGCGGTTGAAGTCATTCGAGCCGAAGCTGCCGACGACCCAGACGTCCGACGCGGATGAGCCGCCGACGTTGGCCCACAGCTGGTCGGTGGGAGCGCCAAGGGGGGTGCGCGGAAACAGGCCGCCATGGATCTTCACGTAGTTGTCGCCCACCACCCAGACGTTGTTGGCCGTGGTGCCCCAGACGCCGCTCAGGTTCTTGTCGGTGCCCGGATCGACAGCCCGCCAGGCCGTCCCATCGAAGCGCAGCATCGTGCCGCCGTTGCCGACAGCCCACAGATCCGAGCCACTGGAGCCCCAGACATCGTCGAGGTTCATGCCGAAAGGCAAAGGGTTCTCCCAGCACCAGCCGCTGGGGTTACACACGGGGTTGAGGTTCGTCGAGGCACGGGTTTGCCTGGCCAGAGGGCCACCGTCGTCAAGGGGGGCGTTGGTACAGGCCACGAGTGCCAGCAGCAGGACGGGAAGCGCGATTGCAGGGTTCATGATTCCTCCAGAGGTGCATTGCCGGGAATGCGCGAGTTGGATCCCGCCCCGGTAGAAAATGCACTCGCCCCCGCTTCCAGACGGCTCGCCTAAAGAACGTGCAGGTCGTCCACTTCAACGGAGTAGTTTTCGCCCTGCTTGATCGCCGTCACCGAAAGTGTCAGGTCGCTGCGGCCTTCCTCCCGGGTCCACAGAGGGACATCCAGGGTGACCACATCCGGCCGAGACGTCTGCTCATAGATATCTACAAGCCTCTCGCCCTCAGCCGGTAAGGGAACGAGCGTCCCCCCGTACTGCTCGACAGCAGTTCTCAATTCCGCCTCGGTCAGGCGTCCTGCTCGACCATCCGCTGCGAGCTCCGCATACCGTCCTGCCGCCAGATCCTCTATCAGGCGCCGAACCTGGCTCATCAATTTCACGTCCACGGTGCGGCCTCCTACCGATTGCCGGGGATTCGGGTCGGTGTTGATAGCGTGACGCCGATCGATTGGAAGTAGTCATCGGCTCGGCCAATCAGCGCTTGCGCTTCCTCATGAGACAGCCCTGCGCGTCGCAGTGCCTCATAGGCGATCCTGCGCTCGTCGGAATAGGTCCCTCCGCCAGCCTGACGCTGAACCTGAGTCGCCTCGTAGTGTGCCGTGCCAACGCGCGTCGCGGGCCCCTTCAGTTCGACCGCAGGAGCCGCACGACTGTCATAGCCGGGCAAATCGCGAACGGCGGCATCTTGAATCACATGGTGAGCGTCCTTGATACCAGCGTTCTTGAGCTCACCGTAGGTTCCTGATCTGAATCTGCCCACGGTGCTGCTGCCCGAACTGTCGCGAGCCGCCATGGCGACCGCGTTGGGAGCAAGCGCGATGGTGACCCCCTCGGAAGTAAGGGCGACCGACTCCACCTGAGCCAGCGCTGGGGACGTGAAGCGGATGTTCAGCTGCGCCTCGGCCACCCTTGCCGCCTGCCCCGCCCCAGGCAGCCTGGGCAACGCCGCCGCCATGCCCGAAGCTGTGTTCCCCAGGGCCACCGTGCCCAACATGACGAAGGCCCGAGCGGCCTTCTCCCCCATCGCATCCCCAAACTTCTCTCCGGCCGCGTAAATGCCATCGAAGGTGGTCGCCTGATCCACTTCCTTCATCAGCACCAGCCACCCGTCGATCAGCCGCCACACCGTGTCCCAGCCAAGGTACGCCATGGCCCCCAGCGTCATCAGCGCGGCGATGCCCTTGCTCACCGGCTCGGGCAGTGCGAGCAGGAGCGCGTACATGGTCAGGCCGCCCACCACTGTGGCCACCACGGACTGGGGGCTCACCATCCGGGCGAGCTCCTCCTTCATGGCTCCCAGTACTTGGCTGTGAGCAATCGCCATGGCCAACGCGTACCTGGCATCCCCATCCAGGAAGGGCTCGTCCACCAACAGGCGCAGGCAATCTCCACCTCCCCAACCTTGCTCACACCACAGCAGGTAGCGGCGCTTCAATTCCTCGTCCTCGGGCAAAAGGCGCAGGTTCCGGGTGCCCCTCGGCTCCGAAGCCATGAGGCTCTGGGTCCTGCTCTCATAGCGGTACCAGCCGCTTCGCTCGGGCACTCCGAATACCCGCCGGGCGTGCTCCAGAGGCCGCTCGACTGCGGGCACAGCAGGGGCATGTTGAGCGATGGCCTCCTTGAACTCCTTTTCGCTCACCACCTCCGGCTGTACGCCCCGGCGAGGAGTGTGGACGACGGGCTCACCTTGGCCTGTGTCCAGGCGGACGGCGACCCGCGTTGACGTGCTGCACCCTGAGAGGGCCACGACCAGCAACAGGACCACCCAGCGCCGCATATGGAGACTCCTGGCCTCGGCCCCCGGGCGCCGGGAGCACAGCCCCGAGATTACCTGGGAGTAGGCCCCAATGCGGGGCTCGTACACCGCCTCCGCCTTCACCAGCGGCAACGTCAAGCGACTGGCCACCCGTGAGGTAGGCTAGGCCTCGAGGGACGTAGTTCCGCATGGGAGGCAAGAGATGGACAGGCCAGAGCTGAACCCGACCGCCTTGCCGCCTGGGACACCGGTCGGCGCCTGGCAGGTGACGGGCTTTGGGGGCATCGGCGTCTACGGCACCGTCTACCGCGCCGTCCCACGAGGGCGCTCGGGAGGCCAGCCCATGGCCCTCAAGCTGGCCATCCACCCGGCGGATCCGCGCTTTGAGCGGGAAGTGGAGTTGCTCTCGCGCATCCGCCACCCGAGCGTGCCTCGGCTGCTGGACGCCGGGCAGTGGAGCGACGGCCTGGGCCGCGTCCATCCGTTCCTCGTGATGGAGTGGGTGGACGGCGTGCCCCTGTACGCG
>DATHBR010000033.1:0-37946 GCA_035296065.1 Myxococcaceae bacterium
GTCCGGCCCGCCGCGCCACGCACCCGGCATGGGCTGAGCGGCCTGCGCGCGCGTGACGGGAGCATCGAAGCGGCTCTGCTGCACGAACCCCACGGCGCTGGCCGCGGCGGCCTTCGCGGTGGCCGCCGGGCGGGTGTCCGCCTGAACAGGAGTCGAAACGAGGCGGGGCGTCGAGGGCCGGCGGCCGATGGGATCCATGGTGATTTCCTGTCAGGGTTAGGCTCCCCGGGCAAGGGGAGAGACACCTGCGCCATTATCTGACAGCCTAGGTGGAAGTTGCATGAGTTCCTTCCCTTCAGAGTTTTCTCAGTTGTTGACGCCCCGGGGCCTGCGGATTCTCAGCGGCAGAGACTCCGAGGCCTGTGGCGCGCTGCTCCAGGTGCCCCCCCGGCGCTTCATCTCCCTGCAGGGGGTGATTGACGCGAAGAAGGCCCTCGCGTGCCGCAACGCGCTCGAGGAGGAGCTGCGCGACACGCTGGTGGGCATGGAGGACCCCATCCCGCCCGAGAGCATCCTGGGGATGACGGAGAACTACTCGGAGCTCTTGCCCAAGGCGGTGCGGGTGCGCACGGCGTTGCTGGAGAGCCGGCGCTCGCGCTCGTGGCGCGCGGCGGAGCGGGTAGGGCTGTCGGCCATGCTGCGCTCGGAGAGCTTCGGGGCCTTCGCGGCCCAGGTGAGCGGCAGGGCGCTGCGGCGCAAGTGGGGCATTCAGGTGCTGTGCTACGGCCCGGGTGACTACACCGGGCCCCACAATGATCATCACCCCGAGGACAAGGAGGCGCGCGACGGGTACGTGGACATGCACGTGACGCTGGCCACGCCCGCGGTGGCGCACCAGTGGCTGGTGTACGCCAAGGGCGGCCACTTCTCGGAGATCTCCAGCGTGAACACCGTGGGCGGGGTGACGGTGTACCGGCTGCCCTTCTGGCACTACACCACGCCGCTGGTGGCCAGGCCCGGCGCCGAGGCGCACGCGCGGCGCTGGGTGCTGCTGGGCACCTTCCTCGATGCGCCCCGTGAACACCGCCGGGGCAGCGCCATCGAGCCGGTGCGGGTTTCCACTGGCCCGGGCGCCCAGAGGCGCTAGCCTTCGGGGCCAATGAGCTCCCCTACCGCTGACAAAGCCCTGATCGACTCCACGGCCCAGGACGTCCTGGCCTTCATCGACGCCTCACCCACGCCGTACCACGCGGTGCGCGAGGCGGCGCGCCGGCTCACCGCGCAGGGCTACCGCGCGCTGGACGAGCGTGAGCCGTGGACGCTCGAGGCGGGAGACAAGGTGTTCGTCACCCGCGGAGACACCAGCATCGCCGCCTTCCACCTGGGCACCACGCCGGTGGACCGGGCCGGCTTCCGGCTGATGGGCTCGCACACGGACTCGCCCAACCTGTGCCTCAAGCCCAACGCCCCCGTGGCGCGCCACGGCTACCACCAGCTGGGGGTGGAGGTTTACGGCGGCGTGCTGCTGAGCACCTGGCTGGACCGCGACCTGTCCCTGGCCGGCCGCGTGGTGGTGCTGGCCTCGGGCCGTCCGCAGGGGCACCTGGTGGACTTCCGCCGCCCGCTGCTGCGCGTGCCCAACCTGGCCATTCACCTCAACCGCACCGTCAACACCGACGGCCTGAAGCTCAACGCCCAGGACCACATGGTGCCCGTGCTGGGCCTGGAGAGCGCGGGGCCCGCGGAGCTCCGGGCGCTGCTGGTGAACGAGCTGGCGGGGCAGGGCGTACGCGCCGAGGCCGGGGACGTGCTGGGCTATGACTTGTGCCTCTATGACACCCAGCCGTCGGCGCGCTCGGGGGCCAACGGGGAGTTTCTCCACGCCCCGCGCCTGGACAACCTGGCCAGCTGCTATTCGGGGCTCAGCGCGCTGCTGGCCATGGACAAGCCCGGCGAGGCTACCTGCGGTGTCGTCCTGTACGATCATGAAGAGGTGGGCAGCCGCAGCGCCCAGGGCGCCGCGGGCTCGTTCCTGCGCGACTGCCTGGAGCGGCTGGTGCTGGGCCACTCGGATGGCCGGCGCGACGCGTTCCACCGCGCCATCCGCCACTCCTACCTCGTGTCCGCCGACATGGCCCACGGCGTTCACCCCAACTACTCGGCGCTCCACGAGCCCCGCCACCAGCCGCTGCTGGGCGGCGGCCCCGTCATCAAGTCCAACGTGAACCAGTCCTACGCTACCGACGGAGAGACGTGGGCCTACTTCGCCTCCCTCTGCCGGGAGGCGGGGGTCACCCCCCAGCATTTCGTTACCCGCACGGACCTGGGCTGCGGCAGCACCATTGGCCCCATTACCGCGGCGGAGCTGGGCATCCGCACGGTGGACGTGGGCAGCCCCATGCTGTCCATGCACTCCATCCGCGAGCTCGCCGCCGCCTCGGACCTGATCTCCATGGTCTCTGTGTTGCGGCGTTTCTTCACTTGAAGCGTGTCTGACGCGCCCCAACTCGCCGGGTTGGGAGGAAAAATACCGCCCTCCCCCCACCCCCGGTTGACTGGACGGTCAAGTGAAGACAACATGGCGACGCGTCCGTTTCCGGACACAGCTCCTGGGAGGGAGTCCGCGTGAGAGTTGTTTTCCTGTCGATGGGACTGGCGGCTGTCATGAGCCTCATGACCGGCTGTTCCAGCAGTAAGTGTGAGTCTGTTTGCGCCGAGGCCAATGCGTGCGAGCTCTCGGAGCGTCCGACGAATGTGGACTGCCCCGAGTACTGCGAGGACGTTGAGGACTTCAATGCCCGCGCCGCAGCGCGTCAGGGTGGCGCGAGCTGCCAGACGCAGTTCGATGCCCACATCGCGTGCTGGGAGACGAACTCCGCGCAGATGTGCAACAAGGATTTCGATGGTTGCTCCGAGTCTGGCGCGGCCTGGACCGAGTGCATGGCGGCCCACTGCGCGGCCGTCGACGAGGACTCCGAGGCTGATCCGGATCCGAACTGCTTCGGTGCTGACCCTGCCCTGTACCCGTTCTAGCCGTTCCTTCTCAGGAAACCCTGTCCATGTCTTCTGACCATTTCCGTAGGGGGTCCAAGGTGCCTAAGCACTCCACCCGTAAGAACAAGAACACCGTCCTGGCCGCGGTCGTCGTCGTCAACGGAGCGTTTGGTGTCGCCAGCGCGCAGGAGCCCGCCGCTCCCGCCGCTGCCGAGCAGACGCAGCCGGCTCCCAACCCCGTCCAGCAGCCGATGACCAACGAGACGGCGCAGCCGGCGCAGCAGGCCGCCCCGGCCGCTCCCGCCACCCCGGCTCCGACGCCGGCCCCGGCCGCGCAGGCTCAGCCCGCCGGCGCGCCCGAGGCCGAGGAGTACGTCGAGGAGATCGTCGTCACCGGTTCGCGCATCCCGCGCAAGGAGCTCACCACCGCCGCCCCCGTGACGGTGCTCGACCGCGAGCAGATGGAGCGCACCGGCCGCACCTCGATCGGTGAGATCCTCCAGAACATCCCCGAGCAGTCCAACGCGACCAACACCTCCGTGAACAACGGCGGTAGCGGCTCCACCCGCGTGAGCCTCCGCGGCCTGGGCACCGAGCGTACGCTGGTGCTGCTCAACGGCCGCCGTCACGTGGCCGGTGGCACGGGCGCCGACGCCTCGGTGGACCTCAACTCCATCCCGGCCGCCGCCATTCAGCGCATCGAGATCCTCAAGGACGGTGGCTCGGCCGTGTACGGCTCGGACGCCATCGCCGGCGTGGTGAACATCATCACCCGCAGGGACTACTCGGGCACCGAGGCTCGCCTCTACACCGGTATGTCCGACAAGGGCGACGGTCTGACGTATGACCTGAGCCTGACCACCGGCCAGAGCACCGAGCGCGGCAACATCCTGTTCAGCGCGGGCTACTACACCCAGCATGACGTGTTCGCCGGTGACCGCGAGTTCAGCAAGTTCGACCAGTTCTACGACTTCAACGAGCGGCAGATCTACACCCTGGGCAGCGTGACGATCCCCGAGGGCAGCATCACGCCTCGCGCCGCCGATGGGGGTGGTGGCAACCAGACGTGGCTGGACCTGCGCGCCAGGTACCCCACCGCGCCGACCCTGATCCGTGACAGGAACACGGGTGAGTGGCGGCCGTTCAACAACGTGGGCGTCCCGGAGGCTGGCGGCGACCTCTACAACTACCAGCCGGCCAACTACCTGGTGACCCCGAATCAGCGCGCGCACATGTACTCCACGGGCGGCGTCCGCCTGGGTGCCAGCTCCCGCGCGTTCTTCGAGGTGTCCTACACCAACCGTCAGTCGTCTCAGAAGCTGGCCGCCGAGCCTCTCGGCACCCGCGGCGAGGCGGTGACGGTGAGCGCCGACAACGTCTACAACCCGTTCGGCCGCAACTTCACGGACATGCGCCGCCGGCTCCTCGAGTTCGGCAACCGTGACTACGAGCAGGACCTGACCACCTACCGCATCGTCACGGGCCTGGAGGGCAAGTTCTCCGAGGACGCCGGTCCGCTCAACGGCTTCGGCTGGGACATGGCCTTCAACTACGGCCGCACCCAGGGCATCGAGACCAAGGCCGGCCTGCTGCAGCGCAGCCTGCTGCGCAACGCCGTGGGTCCGAGCTTCATCGACCCGACCACCGGCGAGGCGGTGTGCGGTACCCCCACGGCGCGGATCGCCGGCTGCGTGCCGCTGAACCTGTTCGGCGGCGAGGGCTCCATCACCAAGGAGATGGCGGAGTACCTGAGCTACCGCGGCACCCAGCGTGGCTTCAACCAGCAGCAGTCCATCTCGGCCAACATCGGCGGCGAGCTGTTCAAGCTGTCCGAGAAGGCCAGCTCCGCGGGCATCGCGGTGGGCTACGAGCACCGCCGCGAGGCGGGCGCCCAGATTCCCGACCCGCTCACCGCCAAGGGCGACACCACCGGTAACAAGGGTGAGCCGACCGAGGGCCGCTTCTACGTGAACGAGGCCTACGCCGAGCTGTCGCTGCCCGTGATTGGCATGACGGACGATGCGACGGGCGAGAACCGCGACCTGCTGGAGTTCACCGGCGCCGCGCGCGTGTTCAGCTACAACACGTTCGGCACGGGGGCCACCTACAAGTTCGGTACCCGCGTCAGCCCGGTCCGCGACTTCACCGCCCGCGCCACCTACTCCACGGCGTTCCGTGCCCCGTCGATTGGCGAGCTGTACTCGGGTTCGGGTGACTCGTTCCCCCGCGTGACGGATCCGTGCTCGGCTCCTCGCCAGGGCCTGCAGCGTGAGCAGGGCACCCCGGTGGACGCGGTGTGCGACTCTCAGGGCGTGCCGGACGATATGTACGACAACCGCGCGCAGCAGCTCGCGATTCTGGGTGGTAACCCCGAGCTGGATCCTGAGACCGCGAACATCTTCACGGTCGGTATCGTGCTCGAGCCGCAGGTGGCCGCGCTGAAGGACGTCACCGCGACGGTGGACTACTTCAACATCACGGTGGACGAGTCGATCGCCGCGGTGGGCTCCGACACCATCCTCAACAGCTGCTACCCCAGCGCGGGTGGTCAGTCGCAGTTCTGCGAGCGCATCGAGCGCTTCCCCACGGGCGAGATCGACCGCATCCTCGACCCGCAGTCCAACGTGGGTGGTGACGAGACGGCCGGCCTGGACTTCAACATCCGCTACCAGCCGCAGACGTCCTTCGGCCGCGTGGGGCTGAGCCTGGACGCCACCTGGCTGCAGAAGTTCAACCGTCGTCTGGCCAGCGGCAACATCATCCGCGCCAAGGGCAACTACGACCTGGGTGTGTACACCGACTGGAAGGCCAACCTGGGTCTGAGCTGGGCCAATGGTCCTCTGAGCGCCGCCGGCAACGTTCGCTGGATCAACGGCTTCAAGGAGTGCCAGGAGAACAGCTGCACCGTGCAGGAGGAGGGCGCTGTCGAGGCCCCGTCCCGTATGGTCTCCGACTACTACGCCACGGACGTGAACGTGGCGTACGACTGGGAGATGACGAAGGGCCGCGCCACCGCGCAGCTGGGCGTGAACAACCTGTTCGACACGCGCCCGGCCTACGTGGCCAACGGCTTCACCGCGGGCTCCGACCCGACGGCCTACGACTTCATGGGCCGCTACGTGTACGTCCGCCTGTCCTACGATTACTTCTAGGCCAGACTGAAGTTTGAAGTTCGAGGGGCCGTCACGCACCAGCGTGGCGGCCCCTTCGTTTTAGGCCCGGCTCAGGGGGCAAGCGTGCTGACGCTCCCTGGCTCATCCAACCTGCTGGATATGATTGGCGAGGGCCAATCGTGCGGTTAGATGACGCGGCCTCCATGCATAAGACGCACCTTGTAGGCGCCCGGACCCATAACCTTCAGTCCCTCTCCGTGGACCTCACGGAAGGTGAGTTCGTCTGCATCACCGGCGTGTCCGGAGCGGGCAAGTCCAGCCTGGCCCTGGACACCCTGTATGCGGAGGGCCAACGGCGCTTCGTCGAGAGCTTCAGCCCGTATGCCCGGCAGTTCCTCGAGCGGCTGGAGCGGCCGCCCATGGACCTGCTCGAGCCGGTGGCGGCCGGCGTGGCGGTGGATCGCCGGGCCCCGGTGAAGAGCTCGCGCTCCACGGTGGCCACGCTGGCGGACGTGGAGGCGTACCTGTCGGCGCTCTTCACCCGCGAGGCGATGCCGGTGTGCCCAGGCTGTGGCGCGGAGGCGGTGCGCACGGACGCGCGCGTGGCCGCCCAGGCCACCCTGGCCGCGTACCCCGAGGCGCAGGCGGTGTTCACCTGGCCGGTGCGCATCGCGGGCACGGCCGAGTTCCTCGACGTGCGCACGCGGCTGCTCAAGGACGGCTACCACCGGCTCCTCGTCCAGGGCGAGGTGCGTGAGCTGGAGAAGCTGCGGCCCAGCGAGGCCACGGACTCGGCGGGTGTGGCGCAGGTGGTGGTGGACCGGGTGAAGCTGGGGCCGGGGCAACTGTCGCGCGTCACCCAGGCCATGGAGGACGCGTGGGCCCGCAGCGAGGGCGAGGCCTGGGTGTTCCTGCCCGGCGGCGCCAGCCAGCGCATCCGCCGGGGCCTGGTGTGCCCCAAGTGCGCGCGTGAGTTCGAGCCGGCGCGGCCGGGGCTCTTCAGCTACCAGTCGCCCATGGGCGCGTGCGCCCTGTGCCGGGGGTTCGGGCGGACCATCGGCATCGACTGGGCCAAGGTCATCCCCGATGCGTCGCTGAGCCTGGCCAAGGGGGCGATCCGGCCCTGGACGGGGAAGAGCTCGGACTGGGAGCGCAACATGCTCCACCGGTACGCGAAAGCCATGGGCATCCCCCTGGACAAGCCCTGGAGCGAGCTGACGCCCACGCAGCGCGAGGAGGTGCTGGAGGGCGAGGGCGACTACCAGGGTGGGCGCTCGTACCCCGGCGTGCGGGCCTGGTTCCGGTGGATGGAGAGCCGCACGTACAAGATGCACGTGCGCGTGCTGCTGTCGCGCTACCGCGCCTATTCGCTGTGCGAGAGCTGTCACGGGGCGCGCCTGAACGAGAAGGCCCTGGCCTACCGGGTGGGTGGGCTGGATCTGGCGGCCTGGCACCGGCTGGAGCTTTCTGACGCGTGCGAGCGCCTGGAGGCGCTGCGCACCACCACCGGCCAGGGAGAGCTGGCCCGCAAGGAGCTGGCCAGCCGGCTGCGCTACCTGCTGCGGGTGGGGCTGGGCTACCTCACGCTGGACCGGCCCGCGCGCACGCTGTCGGGTGGCGAGGCGCAGCGCGTGTCCCTCACTGCGGCGCTCGGCACATCGCTCACCGGCTCGCTCTTCGTGCTGGATGAGCCCACGGTGGGCCTGCACCCCAGCGACGTGGGCCCGCTCACCGAGGCCATGGCGGAGCTGGCCGATCGCGGCAACGTGGCGCTCGTCATCGAGCAGGATGCGCACGTCATCCGCTCCGCGGACCGGGTGCTGGAGCTGGGGCCCGGAGCCGGTCAGCACGGCGGCAAGCTGTGCTTCGACGGACCGCCGCAGGCACTGGCGCAGCGCCAGGATCTACCCACCGGCCAGCTGCTGGCGGGGACGCGAGAGGCGCCGCGTACGCCGCGGCAGCGCACGGGCGAGCTGGTGGTGCGCAACGCCCGGACGAACAACCTGCAGGGGCTCAGCGTGCGGGTGCCGTTGGGGATGCTGTGCGCCATCACCGGGCCGAGCGGCTCGGGCAAGAGCACGCTGATGGACGAGGTGTTGTACCGGCACCTGGCGCGGCGGCTGGGCGAGAAGGATGTGGAGGCCCCCGGCGAGGTGGAGGCCCTGGAGGGCGCCGAGGCGGTGAAGGCCATCACCTTCGTGGATCAGTCTCCGCTGGGGCGCACCTCGCGAGGCAACGCCGCCACGTACACCAAGGCGTGGGACCGGCTGCGCGAGCACTTCGCCGACGAGCCGGGCTCGGAGCTGCGGGGGCTGACGGCCGCGCACTTCTCCTTCAACGTGGACAAGGGCCGCTGCGAGGCTTGCTCGGGTGAGGGCTACGAGACGGTGGAGATGCAGTTCCTGGCCGACGTGGCGCTGCGCTGCGGGGCGTGCCGGGGCCGGCGTTTCAAGGAGGAGGTGCTGGCCGTTCAGCACCGCGGCTTCAGCGTGGCGCAGGTGCTGGAGCTCACCGTGGCGCAGGTGCTGGAGCACTTCGGGGATGACACCGTGCTGCAGCGCACCCTGGGGCCCGTGGCGAAGCTGGGCCTGGGCTACCTGCCGCTGGGCCAGCCGCTGTCCACGTTGTCCGGCGGCGAGGCCCAGCGGCTCAA
Organism: Myxococcaceae bacterium; assembly: GCA_035296065.1. GTDB lineage: Bacteria > Myxococcota > Myxococcia > Myxococcales > Myxococcaceae > DATHBR01. The sequence goes on from DATHBR010000033.1 coordinate 8,701, forward strand.
GCTGGCGCGCGCGCTGGCGGGGGACACGAAGGGCTCGCTCTTCCTGATCGACGAGCCGAGCGCGGGCCTGCACGAGACCGACGTGCGCCATGTGCTCGCCGCGCTGCACGCGCTGGTGGAGCGGGGCGCCAGCGTCATCGTCGTGGACCATGATCTGTCCGTCATGCGGGGCTCGGACTGGATCATCGATCTGGGCCCGGGCGGAGGCCGTCACGGCGGCCGGCTGGTGGCCGAGGGCTCTCCCGAGGAGGTGGCGCGCGGCAAGGGGCTCACCGCCACGGCGCTGCGCGGAGACAACCCGCCGGTTCGCCGCCCGTTGAAGGCGCGCGGGGCCAGCACGGCCGCTCCGGCCATCGAGGTGGAGCACGCGCGGGAGCACAACCTCCAGGATATCTCCTGCCGGATTCCGCTGGGGAAGATGACGGTGGTGACCGGGCCCAGTGGCTCGGGCAAGAGCTCGCTGGCGTTCGACGTGGTGTTCGCGGAAGGCCAGCGGCGCTTCCTCGAGACGCTCACTCCGTACGCGCGGCAGTTCCTGCCCACCATGCCTCGGCCGGACGTGGAGCGCATCAGCAGCATTCCGCCCACGGTGGCGCTGGAGCAGCGCACCTCGCGCGCGGGCGCCACCAGCACCGTGGCCACCGTCACCGAGGTGGCCCACTACCTGCGGCTGCTCTTCGCCAAGCTGGGCCAGTCGCACTGTCCCAATGATGACTCGCCCATCGCCTCCACCACGCCGGATGCGCTGTACTTGCAGCTCACCGGCATGAAGGGGGAGGGCACGTTGCTGGCTCCCGCGGTGCGCGCGCGCAAGGGTATCTACCTGGACCTGTTCGCCGCCGCCGCGCGCTCGGGCATCACCACCGCCATCGTCGACGGGCAGAAGGCCAACACGGACAACCCTCCGCGGCTGACGAAGACGCGCGAGCACGACATCGATCTCGTCATGTACGAGGGCAAGCTGGCCAAGCTGCCGCGGCCCGTGTTCGACCGGGCGCTGGGTTGGGGCCAGGGGGCGCTCAAGGTGGGCGGCGGCAAGGGTGAGACGCTGCTGTCCACCGAGCGCACCTGCCCCCGCTGTGGCACGGCCGTGCCGGAGTTGGATCCGCGCTGGTTCTCCTTCAACACCCGGCAGGGCCGGTGCGAGTCATGCGAGGGCACGGGCGTGGAGGGCGGCGCCGACGCCATCGCCGAGGGCCGCACCGCGCCGTGCCGCACCTGCAAGGGCACGCGGCTGGCTCCGGTGCCCAGGGCCGTGCGGCTGGAGGGCGCGCGCTACCACGAGGTGGTGCAGAACTCCGTCACCTCCACGCTGGCGCGGGTGCAGGGCTGGAAGTTCCGCGGAGATCGGGGGCTCATCGGCGAGCCCTCGCGCCAGGAGCTCGTCCGACGCCTGGAGTTCCTGGAGCGCGTGGGCCTGGGTTACCTGTCGCTGGATCGCGCCGCCGCCACGCTCTCGGGCGGAGAGATGCAGCGGTTGCGGCTGTCCGCGCAGCTCGGCGCGGGGCTCACGGGCGCGCTGTACGTGCTGGATGAGCCCACCATCGGCCTGCACCCGCGAGACACGCACCGGCTGCTGGCCAACCTGAAGGCGCTGGTGAACACCGGCTCCACGGTGCTCGTGGTGGAGCACGACACGGACACCATCCGCGCCGCGGACCACCTCATCGATCTCGGCCCTACCGGTGGGCGCGGCGGCGGGCGCATCCTCGCCGAGGGCGCTCCGGACACGGTGCTCGAGCGGGAGGACTCCCCCACGGCCAGGGCGCTGCGGGCCTCGCAGATCCGTCCGCCCTCGGGGCGTGGCGAGCCCTCGCGGTGGATCGAGCTGAAGGGCGCTCGCGCGAACAACCTCCAGCGCGTGGACCTGCGGCTGCCCGTGGGCCGGCTCAACGTCGTCTCTGGAGTGTCGGGCTCGGGTAAGAGCACGCTCATCCGCCAGGTGCTCTATCCAGCCATGCGCGAGGCCCTGGAGCTGGTGACGCCGAAGCCCGGAGCGTTCGACGCGCTGCTCGGGGCGGACGCCGTGTCCCGGGTGCTCGCGGTGGACCAGTCGCCCATCGGCCGCACGCCGCGCTCGGTGCCCGCGACGTTCCTGGGCATCTGGGACGAGCTGCGCCGCGCGTTCGCCGCCACTCCCGAGGCGAAGATCCGCGGCTTCGGGCCCGCGCGCTTCTCCTTCAACACCGCCGCGGGAGGCCGGTGCACCGCGTGCGAGGGGCAGGGCGCCATCTCGCACGAGATGTCCTTCCTTCCGGACGTGGTGACGCCCTGCGAGGTGTGCGGCGGAGCCCGCTTCGACGCGGCGACGCTCGAGGTGCGCTACCACGGGCTCACCATCGGTGAGGTGTTGCGGCTCTCGGCCGACGAGGCCAAGGACGTCTTCGCCGCGCTGCCCAAGGTGTCCGCGCCGCTGTGCTGCCTGTTGGACCTGGGCGTGGGCTATCTGCAGCTGGGGCAGGGCTCCAACACGCTGTCAGGCGGAGAGGCGCAGCGGCTGAAGCTGGCCGCGGAGCTGACGGCGTCCACGCGCCACGAGCCAACGCTCTACGTGCTGGACGAGCCCACCACGGGCCTCCACCTGGGAGACGTGGAGCGGCTCATCACCTTCATGGGGCGGCTGGTGGACCGCGGGGACACGCTCGTCGTCATCGAGCACCACCCGTCGGTCATCGCCGCCGCGGACCATGTCGTCGAGCTGGGGCCCGAGGGGGGTGAGGCCGGTGGGCGCATCGTCGGCGCGGGCACTCCGCGCGAGCTGGCGAAGCTCAAGACGCCGACGGGGAGGGTGCTCAAGGCGCTCTTCTCTCCGGGGGAGGAGCGCAAGGTGAGGACCTCGGCCTCCTGAGCGGGGCTCAGCCGCGGTTCTCTACTCCGCCGCGGTTCTCCACTCCGCGCATCATGCGCATCTTCCGCGTCTCCTCGCGCACCTTGCGCGCCTCCTCGCGCGCCTTGCGCGCCTCATCACGCTTCATCTCGCGGAGCCTGTGCTTGATGGCCTTGTTGTCGTAGCGGGCCATGAAGACCGCCAGCTTCGCGCGCTTCTGAGGGGGCAGATCCTTCGAGAGCGCCTGGAACATGTCCCGGTCCAGCGCCGCGAGCTGCGCCCGGGCATCGAAGGCGCGCTGCGCGGCCTGCTCCACCTGGTTGAAGGCCGTGCTGTCCCCGTCCGCGGCCTTCTCGAGGATCTGCGCTGACTCGCGCACCTGCTGCATCAGCGGGCGGCGGCGCTCGTCGAACTTGCGCAGCGTCTCATCCATCTTCAGTGCCTGGGGCGAGTCCAGCTCCAGCTCCGCGGCGAGCTCCACCACGCGCGACACGCGCATCTGCCGCTCCGCTTCCATCTCCCGCGCCGCCGCGTCATCGGGCTGCTGGGCAAGCGCGCCCACGGGCAGCAGGGCCAGGGTCAGTACAGCCATTCGGATCCGGTTCATCACGGCAACTCTCCAGGGTTCGTGTTCAGAAACAGCTCACTGGTGGGGAGCTCCTGCTCGTCCTCTTCCCAGCTCTCGTTCAGGCTCTCGTCGTCATCCAGGTACTCCGCTGGCGCCACCATCGCGCTGAGCGGATCGGCGGAGGCCCATTGCTCGAACTCGGCCTCGGTCTCCCAGTCCTCGGAGTCCTCCGAGTCCTCGGCGTCCTCGGCGGAGTCCGTAGCGGCCGCGGAGGGCGCAGCCGGGGGGCTCGGCACGAGGCGCGGGTCCTCGTGGCGCAGAATGGACGGGGCCACCATCAGCAGCAGCACGGCCGCCGTGGCCATCAGCGCGCCCACGGCGCGGGTCCGCAGCGCCTTGCGCACCTGCTCCTTGCGCCACGCGCCCGTCACCCGCTGGGGCAGCGCCTCCAGCTTCTGCTTCTCGGCGGAGGACAGCGCCGGCAGCGCCACCTGGCCCAGCAGGCTCGCGGTGGCCTGGGCCTCGCTCCGGCAGGCCGCGCAGCTCTCCAGGTGCGCGCGCACCAGGGCCTCCTCGGCCGACTCCAGGGCTCCCGCGGCGTGCAGCGTCAACAGCTCTTCGTAGTCCTGGCACGCGCTCATGGGCGTTCCTCCTCCTCGGTGCCGCTCAGCTCCGCCTTCAGCCGCTTCACGGCGTGGTGGAACTGCACCTTGGCGTTGTTCTCGGTAATGCCGAGCGTGTCGGCGATGTCTTTGAAAGGCAGGCCTGCGTCCACCCGCAGCGTGAGCACCTCGCGCTGGCGGGGCGGCAGCGCGAGCACCGCGGCCTGCGTGCGTCGCTCGCGCTCCTGGCGCTCCATCCGCTCCGGGGCGGATTCGCCCGGATCCTCCGCCGTGTCCGTCGCCTCGGCGAGCACCGTGGGCCGCCAGCGGGCTCCCTGGCGCGCGTGGTTCTTCCCCAGGTTCAGGGCGATGCGCACCAACCAGGAACGGAAAGGCGTGGGGCTCGAGGGCGTCCACCGGGAGAACACCCGCCCCGAGGCCTCCAGGGCCCGCAGGAAGGCCTGCTGCGCCAGATCCGCGGCGTCCTCGGGCCGGGGAGCAAAGCGCCGCATCAGCGAGAAGATCAGCGCGCGGTGGCGCTCCACCAGGGTGGCGAAGGCCGTCTCCTCGCCCGCGAGGAAGGCGCGGCACAGCTCCTCGTCCGTTGGCGCCGGGGCGCTCGCCAGCGCCAGACGGGGGCGCACCGGGGCGCTCTCTGTGTCCTGTGCCTTCACAGGGATGGAAACACGGGGGCTGCCGAAAGGTTACAGAGGGTCAAAAGCGGTGTGGGTCCCTGGCGCGCAGCGTGCCAGGAGCGCGCCGCGGGGCATACAGACAGCACGGCGAAGTTGCTCCCCTGTACGGCGGGCTGACACAATGCCGCCCATTGTCCCTCGAGGACTCCGACACATGGCGATGGCAGGTTCCCCTCCCAGCTCTCGTATCAAGGGCACGGTGATCATTTCCCGGCTGAACATGGTGCGCCAGCACGGCGGCCAGGCTCGGGTGGACGACGTGCTCAAGCGCCTGCCGGCCGAGGACCAGGCGCTGCTGCGAAAGATGATCCTGCCCATCAACTGGTACCCGCTGGAGCTGAACCTGCGGCTGGACGCGGCCATCGCGGACGTGCTGTCGCCCGAGGACCGCACCCGGGCCTTCATGGAGATGGGCCGGGCCTCCGCCGACGAGAACCTCAAGGGGGCGCAGCACGTCTTCGTGCGGCCGGGGGATCCGCAGTTCCTGTTGAGCCAGGCGCCACAGATCTACCGCTTCTATTACGCCGTCGGCTCGCGCACCTACGAGAAGACCGGCCCCAAGTCCGCCATCCTGCGCACCTTTGGCGCCGAGCACGTCACCGAGACGGACTGTCTGACGATCGTCGGTTGGCACCAGCGCGCCATCGAGCTGTCTGGCGGACGCTCGGTGCGGGTGCTCCACCCGCGCTGCGTGGCCAAGGGGGCTCCGCACTGTGAGTACTACTGCAACTGGGACTAGGCGTGGGAGCCCGAGGCCGGCCCGGCGGCGGGCAGCGGGTGCTCCTGGAGGTAGCGCAGCACGTCGTCCAGGTGGCGGTAGACGCGGATCTCGTGGCGGATGATGGACTCGACGATGCCGTCTGGACCGATGATGAACGTCATGCGGCGGTCCACGTTGAGCACGGGCCAGAGGACCTCGTAGCGCGCGCTGATCTGACGGTTCTCGTCCCCAATGAGGGCGAACTGAATGTCCTCCTTGGCGGCGAAGGCGCACTGGGTGCGCACCGAGTCCACGGAGATGCCCACCAGCTCGGCGCCCAGCGCCTGAATCTGCCCGTGGTTGTCGCGGAAGGCCCGCGTCTCGATGGTGCAGCCGGGAGTGAAGGCCTTGGGGAAGAAGAAGAGCACCACGCGCCGGCCGCGCAGAGAGGAGAGACAGACAGCGCGCCCCTGGCAGTCCGTGGCGGTGAAGTCCGGTGCCCTGTCTCCGACCTGAATCATGCCGTGATCCTCTGAACGCGATTCACCCCTAGCATGACTTGCCGCTCGCCGTGTGAAGACGATGGGTGGATTCTGAGTAACGATTTCGAGCTAAGGTTGGCTGCCGTGCATCCTACCAATCAAGTCCTTGTCTCGCAGGTATTCGAAGCGCGGTTGGCCCAGGCCATGGGCGTCACCCGGGTGGCGCGCGTGACGGGGTTGGACCGCACGGGGGTGGAGGTGGCGTGCGCGGTGCGCCCGGGCGGCCACGTGCTGCAGGTGTGCAACGGCAAGGGGCTCACCTATGAGCAGGCGGCCCTGGGCGCGCTGTTCGAGACGGCGGAGCTGTGGGCGGCGGAGCACGTGTCGCCGGGCGCGCTGGTGTGGGGCGCGCGCGGCGAGCTGGATGCGAGCGCCGGAGTGGCCTGGAGCATCGAGGCGCTGGGCTCGGCGGGGCGGGTGGTGGATGCGCGGCTGGCGGGAGACTCGGTGCGGTGCGCGTGGCGGCAGGCCACGGAGCTGCACTCGCGGCGCACCGTGTGGGTGCCCGCGCAGGGGGTGTACTGCCCACCCTCGGGGGCGGTGGCGCTGGGGCCGGTGAGCGTGGCGTGGACGAGCAATGGCTCCGGAGCGCACCCGGATCCGCGGCGGGCCCTGCTGCATGCGCTGCTCGAGGCGACGGAGCGGGATCAGCTGGCGCGCGCGCTGCCGGGCGGCTGGTCGGAGGAGGCGGTGCGGCGGCGGATGCTGGGGCGCGCGGGGCTGGCGCAGGCGGCGCCTCGCACGGCGGAGCTGGCGGCGACGCTGCGGGAGCGGGGCTTCGACGTGTACCTCTTCGATGTCACCCCCTCGGTGCGGACGCCGGGCGCGGTGGGGCTGCCCATCGCCGCGGCGCTGCTGGTGGACCAGGAGGAGGGCCCGGTGCCGCTCACCGCCGGCTACGCGTGCGCGCTGGGGCGGGATGAGGCGCTGCTGCGGGCCCTGCTGGAGGCGGCCCAATCACGGCTGACGGACATTCATGGCGCGCGAGAGGATGTGTCCCCGGCGGACCGGACGGCCGCGCGGGACTTCGCGCAGGCGTGCCTGTCAGCGCGGGCCAAGCGCCGCACGGTGGACATGCCGGACTTCTCCCCGGACGCCGCCTCGCCCGCCAGGGGGCTCAAGCGCGTGCTGCACCAGCTGCGGCACGCGGGCTTCACTCAGGTGGCCGCTATCACCCTGGACCCACCCGTGCAGGGGCTGCACGTGCAGCGCGTGGTGGTGCCAGGCATGCGTATCTCGGAGCTTCTATGAAACGCCGCGCTGAAGATCTCGTCGTCTTCCTGGGACCCTCGCTGCCGGCGGAAGAGGCCCGGCGGTTGGCGCCCTGTCATGTGTTGCCTCCGGCCCGGCAGGGGGACGTGTGGCGAGCGCTCTCGCTGCGGCCCCGGATCATCGTTCTGGTGGATGGTGTCTTCGAGGCGCAGCCCTCGGTGTGGCACCACGAGCTGCTGGAGGCGATGGAGGCGGGGGTGGCCGTGTTTGGCGGCGGCAGCATGGGGGCGCTGCGGGCCGCGGAGCTGTCCGCCCACGGCATGGTGGGGGTGGGGCAGATCTTCGAGTGGTACCGGGACGGGGTGCTGGTGGACGACTCGGAGGTGGCGCTGCTGCACGCGGATGCGGAGCATGGGTACCGGCCGCTCACCGTGCCGTTGGTGAACGTGCGGCACGTGGCCACGCGCGCGCGGGCGATGCGGGTGCTGGCCCAGGGGCAGGCGCGCGCGCTGGTGAACGCGGCGGCGGGGCTGTTCTACCAGGAGCGTACCTGGCGCCGCGTTCTGGATGCCGTGCGGCCCACCTGGTCCCCGGCCACGCGCGGCACCTGGGAGGGCTGGTGGTCGCAGGGGGTGGAGGATCTCAAGCGCCTGGACGCCATCGCCTGTATCCGCACGGCGGCGGAGTTCCTGGCGTCCCCGGTGTCGGCGCAGCCCGGGCGTAGGGGCCCACGTGCTCCGCCGTCCTCGCTGGTGCGGCGGCGGAGGCTGGTGGATGGGGTGTCGGTGGTGAAGGGCGAGGCGGTGAGCTCCGCGCAGGTCCTGGAGGCGCTGGAGCGGGAGCCGGACCAGCTGGAGATGGCCGAGGCGGGGCTGTACCGGGCGCTGCTGGCGGGGTGGGCGCGCACGCAGGGGCTGGTGCCCACGGAGGAAGAGGTGCACGCGGCGGAGGCGGAGTGGTGGCGGCACCACGGGGTGCGGCCCTCGGGCAGAGAGGAGTTCCTGAGCATGTGTGGCCTGGATGGGCCCGGCCTGCGCAGGCTGTGTGAGGAGCGCGCGCTGGAGCGGCTCGTGCTCATGCATGCGCAACGTCTGCTGCCGGACGGACCTTCGTGGCAGGAGGCGCTGGCCTCCGAGGCGCGCATCAGGGGCCGCTGGGTGGAGGTGGCGCGCGGGTTGAGTCGGGGCAAACGTCCCCGGGCCCGGTGAGGTTCGCTCAGAGGCAATCGCGCTGGCGCAGCATTCAGTGCTGAACGGTGGATGGGACAGGGGAATGGGCGCGGAGCCATGGGCGCCCCAGGTTCCTGAGAGCCGGCAGGTGCCGGCCCAACTCTTGCCATGCGTCTGAAGAATTCCGTTGCCCAGGCCTGCTTGCTCGCCCTCTGCTGGGGATGCTCCGGTGCGGAGTTCATCGAGCCCCGCATGCCGCCGCCCTCGCAGGAGGAAAGCTGGGAGGGAGACGGCTCGCCGCGTGCGCTGCTGCGCTCGCCGGAGGAGGGGACGCGCTACCAGGGAGGCAGCGTCATCACCTTCGAGGGGCGGGGCCTGGACGCGGAGGACGGGGCGTTACCGGCCAGTGCCTTCACGTGGAGCGTGGACGTGCACTCGGAGAGCCGCTCTTACACCTTCGTGCCGCCGATCAGCGGCATGGCGCGCGGCTCGTTCACGGTGCCCGATTTAGCGGAGGCGGAGCCCACCACGTGGTACCGCATCCACTTGAGGGTGAAGGACTCCGAGGGCAATACGCACGCGGTGTTCCGGGACGTGCACCCGCTGGAGAAGACGGCCAGCGCGCGCCGCCCGCGCTGAGCGCTGTCTAGCGCTCCGGCTCGTCCATCCACAACGCGCCGAGTTCCAACTCGACGGCGTCGAAAGGCTCGGCACGCACCTTGTCATCTCCCGCGAAGGAGACCAGCAGCACCCAGCGCTCATGCTCCTGGTGGAACACCTCGAGCGTCCGGTGGAGAGGGTCTATCACCCACGCGTGCTCCACGGCCGCACGCGCGTATCGGGGAAGCTTGCGAACGAGGTCGAGCTTCGCGGTGGATGGGGAGAGGACTTCGCAGATCCAGTTTGGCGCCAGTTCGAAGTGCGGAAGGTCCGGGAGGCGGGGCAGACGCTCGTGCCTCCAACCCGCGAGGTCCGGAACAAGTATGTCCTTACCCAGGTGCAGCTCTGGTTCGTCGATGATCCACCAGCCGCCAGGCCCTCCACGGCCTCGTTGGAAAGGTCCACCCAGGTCCATGCCGAGCACCGAAGCGGCCTTGGCATGACGCACTGCGGGCCGAGGCGAGACATACAGCTCACCATCGATGATCTCCCCCACCTGGTTCTCAGGGAGCTGAACGAGATCCTCGTAGGTCGCGGGCTTCCAGGTAGGGGCTTTCATGAGTCACCTCGCTGCGTCTCCACCAGTGTAACAACCACGAGCTTTCCAGGGCAGCGGGCCGCCAGGCGCTCTGTAGCCCGGCCCGTGTCAGAAGATGTGGCCGAAGTCCAGATAGAAGCCCGTGGTGGGCTCGGTGATGCCAACGCCGTAGTCCGCGCGGATGACGAACTCGCGATTCCATGCGATGCGCAACCCTCCGCCCACGGACGTCTTCAGCCCTCCGCCCTCCGCGAACTTCAGATCCTTCCACACGCGCCCCGAGTCCACGAAGCCCGCCAGGGTGAAGTCGAACTGCTGCCCGCCCGGCGCGATGGACAGCGGCACCCAGCGCAGCTCCGCGTTGAGCAGCAGTTTGACGGGGCCCTGGTAGCGGCGCGACAGGATGCCGCGCGCGGAGTAGACGCCGCCATGGCCGTCCTTGCCCTCCAGCCCGCCGTAGATGGGCAGCAGCGAGATGGGCACATCCCCGCCCATCGCGTCGAACAGGCCCCGCCACGACATGACCAGGCGCCGATAGCCGGGCACCACCGGGTGGAAGAAGCGGGCGTGCAGCGTGCCACCCCAGTAGTTGAACTGGCTGCCCAGCGGCGTGAGGCTCGCGCGCAGCGCCACCTCGTGGAACATGCCCGAGGTGGGCGAAGTCTCGATGTCCCGCGTGTCGTACTGCACGCCCACGAGCAGCTCCGAGGAGCGCTCCGTGAGGCGATCCGGGAGCCCGCCCTCGTACTGTCCGAAGACGCCCACCGCCGCGTCCTCGAGGAGCTTCGAGTCGCCGCTCTGGCCCAGGTCCTCCGCTGAGTAGCGCAGCCGCAGCCGGTTCATCCGCAGCCGGTAGCCCAGGAACAGCCGCCAGTCGTCGGCGAGCTGCCGGCGGGCGTTGAGCCGCACGCGCGGCAGGCTCTCCTCGTCATACGTGTAGTAGCGCAGGCCGCGGAACTCGGGGTTGCCCGGGCAGACATCCGGGTGGGTCTCCAGCGCGTCCCGATCCTCGCAGTCCGTGAAGGGGGTGATGTGCTCGGCCGTGTTGCCCAGGCCGTAGTAGGGAGAGAAGCGGATGCGCAGGTAGGCGAAGTCCACGCCCATGCGCCACTGGGACTGGAGGAAGCGCGGCGCATCGATGTTGACGATGTGCGTGGCCACCTGCCGCGTCGTCTGGAAGAACTGCAGCAGCACCGAGTAGCGGTAGGGCTCGTACGTGCCGTCCGCGCGGTCCACCAGCATGACCAGCGCGCCGTAGCCCGCGCCGTCATCGGTGTTGAAGTTGAGGATGGGCACGCCCTGAAAGTCCCAGCCCTTGCGGCGCGCGGGAGCGTCAAGCGCCTCCGAAACGGTTTCGGGCACCTCCGGGGGCGCCGCGGGCTCCTCGGCCCAGCCCACGGTGGGAGCCAGGGCCAGGCACACCAGCAACATGAACGCAGGGGGGGCGTACGGCGGGACGCGGACGGGTTTCCGGCTCAATCGACTCTCGGGCGCCTGGACTGGAGGAGGTGTGAACGCTACGCCGGAGGTAGGCAGGGACGCCAGGGACCCGACAGTTGGGCCGCTGTGCACGCCCTGGGGGCTGGCCGCTTGTCTGCTCCGGTATAACCTGCCAGGTAACACACGTGCCTCACAACCCGTGAGGCCGGGAGGCACCTGACTCGTGGAGACTGCTGGAGCCCTGTCGCTGTCGCCGAGGGAGAAGGCGCTACGGGTGCACGCGTGCCTGTGCGTCACCTACGGCTGTCCCATTCCGTTCTTCCATGATCAGGAGCCGCTGAGCGAGCTGGTCGCCGCGATGCTGTCGCACCGCACCCGCAACCAGGACTCGGGCCGGGCATTCCGGCAGCTCCGGGCGCGCTTTGCCACCTGGCAGGCCGTCCGCGACGCTCCCGTGTCCGAGGTGCAGGCGGCCATCGCCTCCGTCACCTGGCCCGAGCAGAAGGCGCCACGCATTCAGGCCGTGCTCCGGGAGCTGGCCGCGCGCAGGGGCGGCGACATGGCGCTCGACTTCCTGAAGGAGCTGAGCGTGCCCCAGGCCCGCGCCTGGCTGGAGTCGCTGCCGGGAGTGGGGCCCAAGACGAGCGCCGCCGTGCTGCTCTTCAGCCGCCTGCGCATGCCCGCCATGCCCGTGGACAGCCACCACTACCGCGTGGCGGTGCGCCTGGGCCTGGTCTCCGCGCGCATCCCCGTGGGCCCCGCGCATGCGATCCTCGCCGCGCTGCTGCCCGCCGACTGGGATGCGCAGCAGGTGTATGATCACCACGAGGCGCTGATGCTGCACGGCCAGCGCTGCTGCTTTCCCCAGTCTCCCGCGTGTGAGCGCTGCCCCGTGCTGGACCTGTGTCCCTACGGGCAGGAGCGGCTGGCGGCGCGGGACTGATCAGCCCGGGTGACGGGGCCGTGACACGCGGTGGGCTGACGGCTCGCTCGGGCTTGTGGCATGGTGCGCGGGCTGTCCACTACTTCGCGGGAGAGAACATGATTCTGGTGACGGGTGCCACGGGCACCATCGGTTCGTCGACGGTCAAGGCGCTGAAGGCCAAGAGCGCGAAGTTCAAGGTGGGCGTACGCTCGCCGGAGAAGGCCAAGGGGCTGGGCGTCGAGACGGTGCTCTTCGACTGGGACAAGCCCGAGACGTTTGGCCCCGCGCTGCAGGGGGTGGAGAAGGTGTTCCTGCTCACGCCGACCTCCGACAAGCAGGACCAGTACGCCAAGAGCCTGGTGGACGCGGCGAAGACGGCCGGCGTGAAGCACATCGTGAAGCTGTCAGTGATTGGCGTGGACGCCGAGCCGAACATCTACTTCGGGCGGCAGCACAAGGCGGCCGAGAAGGCCATGAAGGACAGCGGCGTCGCCTGGACGATGCTGCGGCCCACGTTCTTCACCGAGAACTTCGTCAACTTCTACGGCGTGGACCCGAAGAAGGACAGCACCGTGTACTTGCCGCATGGCAACGCCAGGGTGGTGTGGGTGGACCCGCGTGACGTGGGCGAGGTGGCCGCCGCGGTGCTCACCACGCCGGGCCACGAGGGCAAGGCGTATGACCTGACGGGCCCCGAGGCGCTGGGCGACGCCGAAGTGCTGGACATCTTCAGCCAGGCGTTCGGCCACAAGTACAACTACGTGGACGTGCCCGAGGCGGCCGCGAGCAAGGGCATGACGGACATGGGCATGCCCAAGTGGATGGTGGATGGGATGATGGAGCTCAACTACATCATCAAGCAGGGCTGGTCCGCGACGCCGGCCAACGGCGTGAACGAGGTGCTCGGCCGGCCGGCGCGCACCGTGAAGGACTTCGCCACGGACTTCGCGGCGGGCAAGCGCTAAGCGCGGGCATCGTGTGGCTCTGGCCCTGGAGCTTCTCCGGGGCCGGAGCTTTGTTTCGAGCAGGCCTCGGAGGATCGAATGACGCGCATGTGCCAGGACGAGGTGGGGCGGTGCGACTTCATCGACGTGCTCGAGGAGGCGGTGCTGCGGCGCCGGCCGGTGGCGGTGGAGCTGCGCGGCGGTGAGGCCTTCATCGATCAGGTGGTGGATGTGGTGACGGAGCAGGGGGATGACTTCGCCGTCTTCCAGGCGCACCCCCGGGTTCCAGTGGGCGACATCCTGGCCGTGACGCGCGCGGAGACGAGCGGCCCGGCTTGAGCGTGGCGCTGCCCGGTGTAGGGTGCGCGGCGGCATGAGCATCGATCTTCCCTCCGAGCCCCCGAGGTGCCAGCGCGCCGACGCGCGCGAGCCCGGGGGCTACCGTGCGGCGCTGGGAGACAGCCGCGCGCAGCTGCTGCTGACCGACCCGCCGTACTGCCTGCTCACGCGCAGGCGCAAGGGTGGGGACGAGCGCGATCCGCGCGCCCACAAGAAGATCGATCGCAACCCGATCGTCCGCTTCGAGACCGTGAAGGACTACCGCGCCTTCACCGAGGCGTGGATGACGCGCGCGGTGTCCTGGCTGACGCCGGAGGCCCGGCTGGTCATCTGGACGAACCTGCTGGGCAAGGAGCCCATCACCACGGTGGCGCGGGGGCTGGGCTACACGCACCTGCTGGGCGAGTACACCTGGGGCAAACGCACCACGGACAAGAACGCCAACGAGCAGTTGCTGCGGGTGTACGAGGTGGGGTTGGTGTTCTCGCGCACTCCGGCGCCCGAGCCGGGGCTGGGGGAGGCGCCCACCGTTTGGGCGGTGGTGGGCGGCTACGACGATGACGCGGAGGCGGAGCGCTGGGGCAGCCACCCGCACCACAAGCCCTTCTCGGTGCTGGAGCCGCTGGTGCGGACCTACAGCCGGCCGGGGGACACGGTGTTGGATCCGTTCGCGGGCAGTGGCTCGACACCCGCGGCGGCGCTGCGGCTGGGGCGGTGGGCGGCCTGCATGGAGATAGAGCCCGAGTGGGCGGAGCGGGTGACGCAGCGCCTGCGGGCCACTCAGAGGCCGAGCGCCCGGTAGAGGCCCGTCTCGGCCCAGGTGGGCACGCCGGTGGGGCGCAAGGCCCACCAGTTCAGCGGGATGGTGCGCCGCTGCCGGGACTTGCCGGGCAGCCGGCCATCCGGAACCTGGTTGTTGGCATCGAGCACCCCGTGGGTGAGCCGGCCGTCGAACACGACGAAGCGGTTGGGGCGCGGCGCCACCAGAGTCAGGTCATCCAGCCTCCGAGGCGCCAGCGAGGGGTTGTCCGGATCCGGAGGCTGCCGTGTCACCACGAGCGCGCCGCCGCGAGCCCGGTTGAGGAAGAGCACGGAGGACAGGCGCGGGTGCACCAGCTTCCCGGTGCGCAGCGCCAGCTTCTCGTCCCGGTCCTGGTGGAAGTCCACGCGCACGTCCGTGGTGGACATGCGTGAGAGCCACCACTCCACCCCGGCGATGCGGCGCCGGCCCACCACCTGGGGGCGCAGGGCGAGGATGACTTCCTCCACCACGTTGGCGGGCGGGCCGAAGTCGTACCAGAAGGTCGTTTGATAGGTGTCACGCAGGCGCTCGGAGCCCAGCGCGCCCACGCGCCGCAGCAGGCGGCGGAACAGGGCCTCGGGCAGGGCACCTTCAGTTAGCTGGACGAGGGTTTCCACGGGGAAGAGAGCTTGAGCCGAATGGAAGGTATGCGCCACCCTCATTCGCCGCTAGGCTGCGCGCCGGATGAAGGCACACCAGAAGATGCTCGTGGGCATTGTCGTGGGCACCGTGGCCGGGCTCGTCGCCCACGCGGCGGCGGGTAAAGCGGACTGGCTCACGTGGACGGTGACGAACGTCACCCAGCCCGTGGGCCAGGTCTTCATCCGCCTGCTGCTCATGATGGTGGTGCCGCTGCTGTTCTCCGCGCTCGTCATTGGCGTGTGTGAGCTGGACCTCAAGCAGCTTGGCCGGCTGGGGGCGAAGACGCTGGGCTACACCGTCGTCTTCTCCACCCTGGCCGTGCTGCTGGGGCTGCTGCTGGTCAACGTCGTGCAGCCCGGAGCCGGCTTCAGCGACGAGATCCGCGCCGCCGCGAAGGACAACCCGTCGGCCCTCAAGGCCGCGCCCAGTCCCTCCGGCTCCTCGCCCGTGGCGCTGCTCGTCAACATGGTGCCCAGCAACCCCATCAAGACCGCCGCTGATGGGGACATGATTGGCCTCATCATCTTCTCCCTCATCTTCGGCGCTGGGCTGGCGCTCACCCAGTCGCCCGGGGGCACCCGGCTGCGAGAGACGATCCAGGGGATCTATGACGTGATGATGCGCCTCATCGACGGGGTGCTGAAGCTGGCGCCCTTTGGCGTGGCCGCGCTGCTGTTCTCCGTGATGGCGCAGCTGGGGCTCGAGGTGCTGCAGCACGTGCTCAAGTACGTGGCCGTGGTGCTGTTGGCGCTGGGGCTGCACATGTTCGGCGTGTACTCGCTGTCCGTGCGCTTCCTGAGCGGCCGCAACCCGGTGCAGTTCTTCCGCGACATCCGCCTGGCCATGGTCACCGCCTTCTCCACCGCGTCCTCCAGCGCCACCCTGCCCACCGCGCTCAAGGTCGCCGAGGAGAACCTCAAGCTGCCGCGCCACGTGTCCCGCTTCGTGCTCACCGCGGGCGCCGCGATGAACCAGAACGGCACCGCCCTGTTCGAGGGCGTCACCGTGCTCTTTCTCGCGCAGGTGTACGGCGTGCCCCTGAGCCTGGGGGACCAGGCCGTCATCATGTTCATCTGCGTGCTCGCGGGTATTGGCACCGCGGGCGTGCCGGCCGGCTCGCTGCCCGTCATCCTCATGATTCTGGGGATGTTCAAGATTCCCACCGAGGGCATTGGCCTGGTGCTCGGCGTGGACCGCTTCCTGGACATGTGCCGCACCACCCTCAACGTCAGTGGGGATCTGGCCGCGGCCCTCTATGTCGCCCGCGGCGAGCCGGAGCAGCCCCAGGCCTCCACCGCGCCGGAATCGTCCGCCCCGTGACGAATCGCTCGCCTGCTCGCAGGCTGGAGCGCCCTGCTGACAGGCGCTGCGTATGCCTGTTCGGGGCTGTCAGGTGCCTGCACAGGCAGGGGCACGCACGCCATGTTTCCGCTGTACGCAGTTCCAACCCCGTACCCACTTGAGGAGCAGCCTTATGAAAATCGGCAAGGATCGAGTCGTTGAACTGGAGTACCGCCTGCACCTGGGGGACGGCCAGGTCATCGACTCCAGCGAGCCTGGCAAGCCGCTGTCCTATCTGCACGGCGGCGGGCAGATCGTCCCTGGCCTGGAAGGCGCCCTCGAGGGCCTGGACATTGGCGAGTCCAAGCAGGTGGTCGTCGCTCCGGCGCAGGGCTACGGCGAGCATGACGCCCGGGGCCTCCAGGAGGTGCCGCGCACCATGTTCCCGGCCAATGCCGAGCTGGCCCCGGGCATGCGGCTGGCGGCGCAGACCGACGGCGGCGAGGTCATCCCCATTGGTATTCACGAGGTGAGGGGCCAGACGGTCATCGTCGATCTCAACCACCCGCTGGCCGGCAAGACGCTGCACTTCGACGTCACCGTGCGCGGCGTGCGCGACGCCACCGCCGAGGAGCTCACCCACGGCCACGCCCATGGCCCGGAAGGCCACGAGCACGGGTAGTCCCGGCGGGCACTGAAGACTTCGTGAGTGGGGGGCCGTTGAACTATCTTCACGGCCCCCATGAGCCACTCCGACTCGACCCCCCCGCCCGTTGCCCCCGCGCCGCCGGGCGCCGGTCCCTCTCCCATCTCGGACCCCGAGCGCTACTGGCTGGAGAACGTCTACCAGGGGGGAGTGCGCCAGCTCACCGTGCGCGCCGTCATCTCCGGGATGATCATCGGCGGGGTGATGTGCCTGTCCAACCTCTACGTCATCCTCAAGATGGGGTGGAGCATGGGGGTGACCATCACCTCGTGCATCCTGGCCTTCACCGTGTTCAACGTGCTGCGCGGGCTCAAGCTGGTGAAGGACGACTTCACCCCGCTGGAGAACAACGCCATGGGCTCGGTGGCCTCGGCGGCGGGGTACATGACGGGTGGCGGCAATATGATCGCCGTGCCCGCGGTGCTGATGCTCACCGGCACCATGCCCAGCCCCGGCTGGCTCATGGTGTGGTTCACCGTCGTGGCCATGCTGGGCGTGGTGGCCGCCATCCCCATCAAGCGCCAGCTCATCAACATCGAGGCGCTGCCGTTCCCCACCGGCACCGCCACCGCCGAGACGATCAACGCGCTGCACGGCCACGGTGAGGTGGCCCGCCAGAAGGCGAAGCTGCTGGGCATCGCCGGGTTGATCGGGGCCGTCATCGCGCTGAGCCGCGATGCCAAGAGCGCGTGGATGGAGGCGAAGTTCCCCGAGTGGCTGCGCCTGCCGTTCCTGCCCGGAGAGTGGAGCCTGCCCTTCACCCTGAGGGATCGCCCCGCCGGGGACTGGACGCTGTCGGTGCAGCCCAGCCTGCTCCTGGTGGGCGCCGGGGCGCTGATGAGCTGGAAGACGGGCTGGTCCATGCTGCTGGGCGCGGTGCTCGCCTACGGCTTCCTGGCGCCCGCCATGGCGGACGCGGGGGCCATCACCACCATCTCCTATAAGGGTATCAACGGGTGGATGCTGTGGACGGGCGCCGCGCTGCTCATCACCTCGGGCCTGCTGTCCTTCGCGTTCGAGTGGCGCAGCGTGGCGCGCTCGTTCCGCTCGCTCTCGGGGCTGTTCGGCAAGAAGGAGAATGCCCCCGTCGATCCACTGGCTGGCGTGGAGTGTCCTCCCGCCTGGTTCCCCATCGGCTTCGCGGTGCTGGGGCCCATGGTGGTGGGGCTGATGGCGTACCTGTTCCACATCCCCGTGTGGGCCGGCGTCATCGCGCTGCCGTTGGCGGTGATGATGGGCATCATCGCCTCGCGCGTGACGGGCGAGACGGACAACACGCCCACCAAGGCGCTGGGGCCGGTGACGCAGTTCATCTATGGCGGCCTGGTGCCCGGCAACATCACCGCCAACCTCATGGCCGCCAACGCCACTGGAGGCGTGGGCCTGCACTCGGCGGACTTGCTCACGGACCTGAAGTCCGGGTGGCTCCTGGGCGCCAACCCCCGCCAGCAGTTCTTCGGCCAGCTGTTCGGCGTGGTGGCCGGGGCCATGGTGGTGGTGCCGGCCTTCACGCTCATCATCGATGACCCCAAGCTGCTGGGCTCCAAGGAGTTCCCCGCGCCGGCCTCGCTGGTGTGGGCGGGCGTGGCGGAGATGCTCTCCAAGGGCGTTTCCTCTCTGCACACCACCGCGCGCATCTCCGCGCTGTGCGGCGGCATCCTGGGCATCGGGCTGGTGCTGCTGGAGCGCTGGGCTCCCAAGCGGATGAAGCCCTTCATCCCGTCCGCCTCGGGCTTCGGGCTGGCCATCGTGCTGCCGGCGGCCAACTCGTTCAGCTTCTTCCTGGGCGCGGCCGTGGCAGAGCTGCTGCGCCGCCGCAAGCCCAAGCTGGCCGAGTCCGCCGTGCTGCCCGTGGGCTCGGGCTTCATCGCGGGCGAGAGCCTGATGGGCATCGCCGTGGCCATGCTCAAGGCCTTCAAGCTGATGCCCAAGTAGCGCGCGCTCCGTGCCAGGCACTGCGTCACGCCCCGGGTAATCGCAAGTGCTCTGAACCACTGTGGTGATGAGTCTGTGAACCGTGCCCAGATGCGTCTAAGGCGAGGCCTCTGCTAAACTCTAATGCCTTGTCGTTTTGACCAGAGGCATTCGTGAATACGGCTTCTTTTAGAGCAAATTTTTCGATTCTGCTTTTGGCATTCCTAACTGGCTGTGCTGGAAGTCGACAACACTCTCTTGGCGATAGTATTAACCGGAGCACAAGAATCGATAATCTTAGGAAAGCCGTACAGCTACCTTGGGTGGACGACGGAAGTTGCGCGGTACGAGAAGCACTCAATGAATGGCCGGTGGTGGTGGAGAGGTGTTTTTATGCGCTCGATCTCCAGAAAATTCGCTTCGCCGTATCTACGGGAAAGTGCGCTGTCGCCTCTGCGGATGTGACTGCCTTGGGGAAATGCTTGTTGGCAGCAGTGCCAGCGGTTGAAACACCATTGGCAGGAACGTCGTTGGTAGGAGCACGGCTGGCCGCACTGCCAGGAGCTGCGGCGTTGCCTTTGTTAGCGCCAGCGGCGCCGGTAGCAGCACCGGTGATTATTGCTGCTGGGGTGGTGGTCGTTGGTGTAGTTGCTGCTATCTTGATTGTAGAGGCTATCGAATACTATCAAGAGAATAAGCCAATGCGGAGGACTGCCCCGGAAACAGAGGCATCCCGTGAAGTGGAGAGTACCGCGTCTCAACCTCGCTCTTCCATGCAGGACGAAGCCGCGAAGAAGGGAAGGCCTGAGCTTAAGCCAGACCCAACACCAAGAGTCGGCCCGGCTCCAAGCGCTCCTGAAGATAAAGAAAAGCAAAGCGGCGATGTGTGGGTAGTGCGAGCAGGCGTAACGACATCAAGGCAACTTCAAGATGGTGTTGCTGAGCACAGCAAGATTCCAGGTCTTATTGGTTTCTCTGTTCAGTCGGCACCAGGGAAGACCATAGAGGAGCTTGCGGCAGCGGGGGAGTTCAGGAACAAGCAGATAAGCGTGACAACAGTTCGTGCCCTGAAATTGGCCGGTGTTTTGGTAGTGCCAAGCCCAGGTAAGGGGTATCACAATACCGCTGTTACTCCAATGCCACTTTCAGATCCGCAAGCCGCCGCGATCAGTACGTTATTTCACCAGAGACCCAATCCGGGGCCTGCGAGGTAAGCGTATGGGAAAAATTCGTATCTACGCGGATTTCAATAGTTGCGACGAGCAGGACCGAGTAATGCTCAATACTGTTGGCTCGCTGAGAGATTTGGAAAAATACAAGGCTGTAATCAAGGCGGGGGCGCCTGTGGTGTTGTATGTGCCTGGCGAATTCGAGGTGAGCGGGACACTTATATTTGAAGAGATATGGAAAGGTGTCCCTGATTGGAGCACGATCCTCTACGAGGACGCCAAGTAGACTCCGAAGTAGCGCGGCGAACAGTGACTACCTGGACAGGCCTCCTCCAGCACAAGTGCCCGACCTTGCTCACCTTCGGGTCTTCGCAGCCTGACTATGAATCAGGCCTGGGCCTGAACATGACTAACGAATGGACTAAGAAACAACACGAGGTGTGTCGACGCCATGCGACAGCGTTCGTCGATGCGCCAAGAATATTGAAGGTGGGTATCGCCAAGAACGTTCGTTCTGGTCTAAGGCCAATCAATGGGCTGCGCCATCCGCCAGAAGGTGATACAACGGGATGGTATATTTGGGCAGGCGGGGAAATCTCGGCTGATTCGGACTTTTTCGTTCCACTTCATGTCGAGCATCTCGCGGACTGGTGCCCAGAAGTAATTCCTTTCATGGGTTTGCCTCCTGGTTGGCGTTTTATGATTGCGGATGGGCATGAAGACGTATGGGAAGATACCAGTCTTCTGAAGACAAGCGGACCAGAGAGTGCATGAGTCAGAGGACCGCATTTGCGCATGGCAGTCCCGCAGCTTGGTTTGGGGCGCAACACCGGAAGCACGGATAGGGGAGTTGCTGGGATCACCTGGCCTCTGTTTAAGAACCAGCAACTCCTTAAGATTGCTGGGCTTCTGGGGATGGAGGCGGCGGGAATCGAACCCGCGCCGGGCACTCAGGGTGGAGCCTGGGGAACCGCGCGGGGGCGTACTCCGCCAAGCCCGCCGCTCAACCGCGCCAGGGCAATTCCACATCAGGTCCACTAGCAACTGGTGAACAAGCTACATCCGCACCGGTGCCGGTATAAATACGGGTCAGCGTCGCACGGGCGTTCACCCCGGCCCAACCCGTGAGGTAGAGTGCCAGGCTTGCATCCCGGGAGGGAGTATGCGCGCGTTCACCATCGTCCAGGGGCTCTTCCTGATTTTCGGCATCTTGAGGGGCAGCCCCGCCTGGGCCCAGGAACGAGCCCCACGGCCCGCGCGCACGTTGACGGTTCCGGGACCTTCAGGCGCCACGGTTCACTCCGAGCCGATCGCTGTCGCCACGAACTTCACCACCACCCTCGAGTTGGAGATACCCGTGAGCGAGGTGTCGCTCAATGGGCCAGGCTCGGAGCGGGTCGGCGTGCAGCGCATGGGGCGCCAGATCATCTTCCTCCGCCCGGGCGGAGCGCTCTCCGCGAAGGAGCAGCCCATGCTCACGGTCACGGCCGAGGATGGGATCCGGTATGTGTTCCCGCTCGTGGGTGACGCCGTGGCGCCGGACACTGAGGTGCGGGTCCGCCGGGGGCGCTGTCCCACGGAGGAGGAACTCGACCTGGCGGCGGTCGAGTTGCTGCTGCGTGAGCCTGTCGATCAGCTCAGAAAGAGCGCTTTCCAGGAGCGCAACCGGAGGGCAGACGCAGATGGTGTGACGATGCAAGTCTGGGGTGCGCTTCCGTTCTCGCGAATCGCTATCGTTGGCCTGCGCATCACGTCAGAGGCGCAAGCCCCGTTTCTCTTCGAGCGAGCGCGTTTCCACAGTCCCACGGGGCGCCTGAAGGTTCTGGGCGCTCTTCCACAAGCGGACGGTGCCATCGCAATCGTGGTCGAGCGGCCTGCGGACGAGGCCGACGGGGTTCTCTACACCCTGTCTGTCTCCGAGAAGGATGGGCCGCGCCAACTCGTCGCGGACGTCATCCCGTGGCCTCTCGCTTCAGCGCTGTCGGCGCGGGGCGTTCCGGGTGACGAGCTCGGGCCGGAAGAAGGTGCTGAAGCTAATCCAGAGCGCGGGCGAGGGGACGGGAAACTCCCCCGGCCGAAGGTCCGCGAGCGCCGCTAGGAGCCGGGGGCTGTCGTTGCCCACGTCGACTCCCGCGTGCGAGCCGGGGCCCCACCTTTCCATTCCAGGCTCCGTGAGCCAAACGTCGTAGCCCACGGCGCAGATGGGGAACTCCCGCCCGTCAGCCGTCTCCAACCGGTCGAGGTGCACGGACATGCGGTTGCCCAGAACCGTAGCCTTCCCGAACAGCTTCGCGCCCTTGAGCCGGTTCCGCACCGCTGGGGGAAGCTCCGTGCCTGGCCATCGTCCATCCCACTCCGCCTCCACGGGCCCCGGCTTGAGGAAGTACGGCGTCTCCTTGCGCCGGCCCGTCTCGTTGAGCAATTCGACAAGGTACGGCTCTCCGGATCTCAGTCCCAACTCGCCCACGGCGGCATGAGCCTTGGCGGGACAGTCCTCTAGCCATTCGGCGTCCACCTGGCGCACCTGCACGGCCGAACATGCCGCCAGCGTCAGCCCCGCGCAGGCCGCCAGCAGGGTGCCGCCTGGGCGAGGCGGTTTGTTCATCGCTTCAGCCGTGGGACCGGGAGAGAGCACAGTCGGGTGTCCTTTCTGCTGTTCGGATGCAGAGGTGGAGGCGCTGCTCTCCAGAGAGTCGAAATACGCGCTCTCATAGTCGAGGCGCGCATCCTCCAAGAGCGTCACTGCGTCCTCGTAGCCACAGGGTTCTACGCGCTCCCCACCGCAGATGAACTCGTACAGCTCCCAGAAAAGCCACGGGGATATCATGAGCCGCTCGCGGCTGGAGATGTTCTCAAACAGCATCGCGTCTCCAGGCGCGGGGCGGTGGTCGGCCCCTGTCCGTGGGAAGTCCAGCGGGGGAAAGGCGTGCACCACTTCCGGCTGCATCAGCGCGAGCCACGCCCTGAACAGCGCAACCCGAGGCGCTACCGGAGGCTGGCGCGGCAGGAGCGCCAGCGCGAGGACCGCCATGATCATCGCGGCCGCGGCCGCTCCGCCTACCCACAGTCGAACTCTTGCAAGCCTGGCCATCCGCTCCACCCCTGACCTGGTGGGTAGCATGGCCGGAAGAGGACCTGGCAGGCAACTCTCAGGAACGGCCGGGGCGGCGGCCCATCCCGGGCATGCCCGGGCCACCGGTGGAGTCCGGGGGCGGCGTCGGCTTGGCGCCGCGCTGCTTGAGCGTCCAGTAGCGCTGCTGCAATTGCAGATTCAGCGGGTTGTACGTCAGCGCCTTCTCGTACTCCCCCAGCGCCAGATCGATCTTCCCCTGAGACTCCCACGCCTGGGCGGTGGTGGCGTGGATGCGCTCCTTGGCCTCGGCGCCCGGGTGCGCCGCCAGGAAGCGCACGCGCAGGGCGTCGATCTCCGTGGCCGTCAGCCCGCTGGAGATGCAGCGCGCCACGCCCGGGTAGTTGCCCCGCCACGCGTCATGCTCGATGCGCTGCCGGGGCAGGCTCAGCGTCTCGCAGGCCTTCTCCACCCGGATGCGCAGCTCCTTGAGGGTTTTCGTCTGGCGCGCGGACAGCGGCCTGGCGGCGATGTTCTCCAGCGCGTGCAGCGCCGCGCGCGCGTGCTGGCGGACCTCGTCGAAGGTGGCGTTCCGCGGCAGCGACAGCAGCACGTACGGATCGCTGTTCATGCGCTGCTGCAGCATCGACAGCAGCGACTCGGCCTGCGGATCATCGTGCAGGGGCGCCGCGGGGGGCGGGGTGTGCCCCTGCGCCAGCGACGCGAGCGCCTCGCGCGCCTCGGTGGACAGCTCCACGAACTGCAGGGCGAACCCCGCGTGCATTCCCCACTCGGACGCCTGCGCCAGCGTGACGTGGCGCACCACCTCGCCGGTGAAGGCCAGGATGCGGCCAGCGATGTCCAGGGTGAGCGGCAGCCGGGTGCGCAGCGGGGGCAGGGCTCCATCGGTGCACAGGAACACGCCCGCCCGGGACAGGTCCGTGCACGCCAGCCGCACGGGCTCGGCGTTGGGGGCCAGCTTCAGCCGGGCCAGCACGCCCACCGCCGGGATGGCGCCGGAGGCCCGGGGAGGCGTGGGGGCATACGCGGCCGCGGGCGCCGGAGAGGGCGAGGCGGCGCCCATCAGCGTGTCGGACGAGGCCAGCACCGGCCCCGGAGTCGCCGGCCGCGGGGGGGCCTGGGGCGCCGGGGTGAGCGGCGGCGGCGCCTGGCCCGCGAGTGCCTGCTCCAGCGCGGCGCGCATGTCCGCGGCGCTGCGGAACCGGTCCTCGGCGCGCTTGGACATGGCGCGCATGACGACCTGCGAGAGCGCCGCCGGCACCGTGGGGTTCACCTCGCGCGGCGTCGCTGGCATCTCCTGCAGGTGCGCGCTCAGCAGGCTGCCCAGCCCGCCCTTGGCGAATGGCGTGCGCCCGGTGAGCAGCTCGTAGGCGATGATGCCCAGCGCGTACAGGTCCGTACGCCCGTCGGACACCTTGCCGGACCACTGCTCGGGGGCCATGTACTCGGGGGTGCCGATGATGGTGCCCAGCGACGTCTGCCCGCTGGAGTGCGAGCCGTCGAAGAGCTTGGCGATGCCGAAGTCCAGCACCTTGACGAAGTGCGGGGTGCGGTCGTGCCGCACCAGGAAGATGTTCTCCGGCTTCAGGTCGCGGTGCACCACGCCGTTGACATGGGCCGCCTGCAGCGCGTCGCACACCTGGGTGAGGATGGAGACCACCACCGCCGGAGGCTGCGGGCTCCCGGTCATCGAGGACAGCGGGCTGCCCTCCAGGTACTCCATGACCAGGTAGTGCCGCCGGGGCGGCAGCAGGTTCATGTCGAAGATGTTGATGATGTTCTCGTGGCCGATCAGGTTCACCGCGCGCGCTTCGGCCAGGAAGCGCTGGACCAAAGCCTCGTTCGAGGCGAAGTGGTCATGCAGGAACTTCACCGCCACCTTCGAGCCAATCAGCGTGTGCTCGCCCAGGTAAACGGTGCCCATACCGCCACCGCCCAGCTTGCGCACCAGCCGGAAGCTGCCCACCACCAGGCCGATGAGCGCGTCCTTCGCCTCGGCCTTCGCGGGCGCCGGGGCGCTGTTCGCGTCCTCCGCGCCGGGGCGCAGGCTGGTGGGCGACAGCGACTCGGCGGGCGCGGGGATGGGCGCGGGGCTGCCCATGAACGCGGTCTGCTCAGCCCGCTGCGCGGGTTGAGGCTCCGGAGCCTGGGGGCCATCAGGTGGCTTGGAGGAGCTGGGATCCACGGCCAGAGTCTGTCCTTCCCCCTGAAAAGGGGAGTGCGCTCACACTCCCCAGTGTCACCGCGATTTTTCTCCGTCTCTCGTAGAAAGAAAAGCCCGAACGCAAATCTTTCGTGGGAGTGAAGGGCGCGTTATCCGCGCAAAGCGGCCCTTTCAGGAATGTACCGCAGCAAGTTGAGCAGGCGCAGGGACGAGGCGAGCCCGCCCTGAATCCTCCAGGGATCGATGCGGTCGCCGCCGTTGGTGAACTGGGGCGAGAGGACGAAGACGCGCACCCGGGCGCGGCCCATCATGTCGTGGAAGCGCGCGTCCCGGATCAGTCCGCGGCTGACCCTCAGTTGCGGCGCGGGCTGGAAGAAGTCCAGGTCCAGGGAAACCCAGTCCGCGAGGGTCGCTTCGGGCTGCTCGAGCACGTCGCTCCAGCCCAGCCGCCCGGCATCCAACGCCGAGGGCACCAGGACAGAGACGCCCACATCCCTGCCGCTCATCTTCGTGGTGCGCGAGGCCACGCCGGTGGTGAAGAAGACGTCGTGCTCGCGCAGCAGCGAGTCCCCGGTGTGGGGCCGCTTGAGCCCCTCGAGCAGCTTCCACCAGGTGGCGGCCTGCGGGGGCCTGCGGGCCTCCAGGTAGCTGTCCTTGCACCAGTCCGAGTGGCGGTCCGCGTGGAAGAGGGCGCGCGGCAGCTCGCCGGTGGTGCGGTAGTGGTAGAGCGCCACATCCAGCATGTGGTGATCGCGCAGCACGTAGTCGGTCTGCCCTCCAGCACCACGCAGCACCAGCACGGTGCCCCGGAGCACCGTGTCCAGATCCTCGCGCCGGAGCGCGCCCTGGCGTTCGGACTCGGTGAAGGTGAGCTGCTGCCCCGCGTAGGGCTGCTCACCTGCTTGACCCACCACGTCCTCCGGGCCGGACCAGCGGTACATCCGCTGCTCGAAGCGCTCGGCCTCGCCGTCCTCGAGCACCTCGCGGGCCACGTCGCGGATGTCCCTGCGCTCGCCGCGGGAGGGCAGGGCGGGCGTGAAGTGGCCCGGGCCCGTGACGGCGCGGAGCTGGAACGCGTAGGCGGCGTCAGTGGGCCGCTTCCAGTCGGAGTACCGGACGAGCACGTGCGTCTTTCCCGGGGGTTGCCCGCCCGGTTGGCCTCGGGGCGGGAGGGTTCAGGTGAGAGTGTCGAGAACAGCCAGGAGGCGGGGAAAATGCCACCCTGACGGGTTGGGCGCCTCACTTGCCGCGGGTCAGCTCCGTGGCGAGAAAAGCCCCGGCCTCGGCCAGGCCCGCGGCCATCATCTTCCGGCCCTGCTCGCTCTCCATGACGCGGCGCGCGGCGTCTCCCGCGGTGCCGATCTCCATGTCCAGCAGCATCATGAAGGCGCTCCAGGAGGGGTTGGTCTCCAGCACCGCCTTGCCGTAGCGCAGAGGGCGCTCCCCGAGCGTGGTGGCCACCTTCTCGAGCAGCTTCTCCTCGTCCAGCCGCTTCACCCGGCCCTTCATCGCCTCCCAGGTGGCCGCCAGCAGGTCCTCCCAGATTCCGCCGGCCAGCGCGCGCGTCAGCCGCTGCCCGGCCTCCTGTTCGTCGATCTGGTGCGCCTGGGCGTAGGTGGGCACCAGCTTGTTCACCACCACCGGGCGCGTGGCGAGGTGGCCTAATCTAGGTGGGTATCTCACTGGTCTATTGTGCTCCGCGCCGGGCCCGCACGCACGTGCTTCCTGAGGGGATTCAGCCCGGGGAGGTAGGCGGCGAAATGGCGCACGTACGGGGTCGCCGCAGAGGGGCCTGAGAGGCAGCCGCGCGCTCGGAGGAATGTCAGACCTGAACGGTAGTCTCTCTTCATTCCCGCAACGGCAAGGAAGGGTCGATCCATGGCTGAAATCCGTGAGAATCCGTGCGTCTCGGTCAACAAGCTGGGCCAGTACCTGACGGCGACGCCGGCGCTGCGCAAGCGCATCATCCACGCCCAGAAGAACCCGCCGGATCCGCAGTACCTGCGTTACCCCGAGGCCGCTCAGGCCATTGTCGAGTTCCTCTGCGGGGGGCGCGACGAGGTGATTGTGCGCTACCACCAGCGGCGGCTGCTCAATGCCGCGCCCGAGTCGGACTTCGACGCGCACCGCATGGCGCTGTGCGCCGAGGCGCTGCAGCACTTCCTGGTGTCTGCCAACGAGCTGGCGCTGACTAACGCGGTGGCCAGCCCCGCCGCTGGGGAGCTGCCCCCGCTGGAGATGGCGGGCGTCACCGTCAACGTGCGGCCGGAGATCATCCTGCGCAGCGTGGACCGCCAGGGGCAGATGCGCTCGGGGGTGCTGAAGCTGTACTTCGCCAAGCACAAGCCGCTGGATGAGCAGGCCGGGCAGTACATCACCACGGTGCTGCAGCGTTACGCCGAGCAGCACCTGACGCAGCGCGGCCCGGTGGATCACCGCCTGGTGCGCGTGTTCGACGTGTTCGCCGGCAAGGTGTTCGTGGCGCCCAAGGCGCAGCAGCGGCGCTGGGGCGACCTGCAGCTGGCGTGCGAGGAGATCTCCGCGCTCTGGCCCATGAACTGAGCCACAAGCCGCGCCGCTGCCACCCCGGGAGGGGTGGCGGCGGTGCCGCCGGTGAGGCGAGACGGCCGGAAACTTGCGCGGCAACGGGCATGTAGCACCCTGTGCGCATGAACTCATCCCGCCCTGTCCGTAGCGCTCGCCGCCTGTCGCTTCTGCTGGGAAACCGCCTGCCGGGCCACACCGCGGATGTCTCCGCGGGGGGCTTCAGCCTGGAGACGCCCTTCGTCTTTTTGCCGGGCTCGGTGCTCCACGGCACCTTCGAGGTGGCGGGCCGTGAGCTTGCCTTCCAGGGAGAGGTGGTCTGGGCCCAGCCGGCCCGCCAGTCCCAGGCCCCGAGCCGCATGGGCGTGCGCTTCACCCAGGTGGGCCCCGAGGCGCTGGGCCTGCTTCAGGCCTAGGCGGCGTCAGTTGCGCAGGCCGGGGGCTTCCTGGCCCGTGCGCGCCACGTACTCGGTGTAGCCGCCGCCGTACTGGCGCACGCCCTCGTGGGACAGCTCCAGCACCCGGTTGGACAGCGCCGCCAGGAAGTGCCGGTCGTGGCTGACGAAGAGCATGGTGCCCTCGTAGTTGGCCAGCGCCGTAATGAGCATCTGCTTGGTGGCCATGTCCAGGTGGTTGGTGGGCTCGTCCAGCACCAGGAAGTTGGGCGGATCGTAGAGCATCTGCGCCAGCACCAGCCGCGCCTTCTCGCCTCCGGAGAGCACCCGGCACTTCTTCTCCACCTCGTCGCCCGAGAAGCCGAAGCACCCGGCCAGCGCCCGCAGCGAGCCCTGGGAGGCCCGGGGGAAGCGGTCCACCAGCGAGTCGAACACCGTGAGCTCCGGCTTGAGCACCTCCATGGCGTGCTGGGCGAAGTAGCCCATCTTCACGCTGGAGCCCACCGTCACCTCGCCGTCGTCCGGCCGGGACTCGCCGGCGATCAGCTTGAGCAGCGTGGACTTGCCCGCGCCGTTCACGCCCATCACGCACCAGCGCTCGCCCCGGCGCACCAGGAAGTCCAGCCCGTCGTAGATGCGGCGCTTGCCGTAGCCCTTCACCACCTGCTCCAGCTTGGCCACGTCATCGCCCGAGCGCGGCGGCGGCTGGAAGTCGAACAGCAGCGTCTGGCGGCGCTTGGGCGGCTCCACCTTTTCGATCTTCTCCAGCTTCTTCACCCGGCTCTGCACCTGCGCCGCATGGGACGCCCGCGCCTTGAAGCGCTCGATGAATTTGATCTCCTTGGCGAGCATGGCCTGCTGGCGCTCGAACTGCGCCTGCTGCTGCTTCTCGCTCAAGGCCCGCTGCTGCTCGTAGAACTCGTAGTCGCCCGAATAGGTGGTGAGCGCGCCGCCGTCGATCTCCAGCACCTTGTTGACGATGCGGTTCATGAAGGCGCGGTCGTGGGAGGTCATGAGCAGCGCGCCGTCATAGCCCTTCAGGAAGTCCTCCAGCCAGATCAGGCTCTCCAGGTCGAGATGGTTGCTCGGCTCGTCGAGAAGCATCACGTCCGGGCGCATGAGCAGGATGCGGGCGAGCGCCACGCGCATCTTCCAGCCGCCCGACAGGGCGCCCACGTCGCCGTCCATCATCTCCTGGCTGAAGCCCAGGCCCGCGAGAATCTCCCGCGCGCGGCCCTCCAGCGCGTAGGCGGCGAGCGTGTGCTCCGGCCGGTAGCCGGACGCCCCGCGGTGCCCGATGACGAGGGATCGGCCCCCGCGGCCGCGTCCTGCGCGAGCGGCTGCAGCGGCGGGCAGCCCCGGCGAGAGTGCCGGGGT
>DATHBR010000034.1:0-144769 GCA_035296065.1 Myxococcaceae bacterium
CCGCCGCTTCCGCTTCACCGTCCTGGAAGGGCCCCAGCCGGGCCAGACCAAGGACTCCAACGCGGACACCTTCTCCCTCGGCTCGCACGCGCTCAACGACCTGGTGCTCGACGAGCCCACCGTGTCGCGCTTCCACTGCGAGGTGAAGATCGACCGCGACGGCGCCCGCGTGAGGGACTTGGACAGCCGCAATGGCACCATGCTCGACGGCGTCCACGTCCGCGAGGCCTGGCTGCGCGGTGGCAGCGTGCTGCGCCTGGGCCGCGTCAGCGTCCGCTTCGACTTCAGCCCGGAGAGCAACCGCCTCCTCATCTCCGAGAAGACCACCTTCGGCGAGCTGGTGGGCACCTCGGCCGTCTCCCGCGCCTCCTTCGCCCTGATGGAGCGCGCCGCCGCCAGCGACGCCACCGTCCTGCTGGAGGGCGAGACGGGCACCGGCAAGAGCCGCGCCGCCCTGTCCATCCACCGAGCCAGCGCCCGCGCCTCGGGGCCCTTCCTCACCGTGGACTGCGGCGCCATCCCCGGCAACCTCCTGGAGAGCGAGCTGTTCGGCCACGAGAAGGGCTCCTTCACCGGCGCCACCACCACCAAGCTGGGCAAGTTCGAGCTGGCCGAGGACGGCACCGTCTTCCTGGACGAGATTGGCGACATGTCGCTGATGCTCCAGGCCAAGCTCTTGCGCGTGCTGCAGGAGCGCGAGTTCGAGCGCGTGGGCGGCGTCAAGCGCATCAAGCTCCGGGCGCGGGTGATTGCCGCCACGCACCGCACCCTGGCCGACGAGGTGGCCACGGGCCGCTTCCGCGAGGATCTCTACCAGCGCCTCAAGGTCATCACCCTGCAGATTCCTCCGCTGCGCGATCGGCCCGAGGACATTCCCCTGCTGGTGCACCACCTGCTCGAGCGCATCAACGAGAAGGTGCACAAGCGCGTCACCCGCGTGCCCCCCGAGGTGCTCCAGCACCTGAGCCGGCTGCCCTGGCGCGGCAACGTGCGCGAGTTGGAGAACGTGCTCACCCGCGCCGTGGTGCTCGCCCCGGGCGAGGTGCTGCTGGGCGCGGACCTGCCCGCGCTGGAGCCCGGCTCCGAGCCCGACCGGGCCCTGCCCTCCTCCGGCCCGATGTTCGCCCCGCCCCCGGTGGACGACCCGAGCCAGATCCCCACCCTGGATGAAGCCGAGCGAATGCTCATCCAGCGCGCCATGGCCGTCACCAAGGGCCACAAGGGCAAGACGTGTCAGATCCTGGGCATCAGCCGGCCCACCCTGGAGCGCAAACTCCAGAAATACGGGCTCTCCCAGTCGGTACCCTCGTCCTTGGGATGACAGGGGGACCGTTGGTGGTGGTCCTCGTCGTCTGGAGGA
Source organism: Myxococcaceae bacterium (assembly GCA_035296065.1). Lineage (GTDB taxonomy): Bacteria > Myxococcota > Myxococcia > Myxococcales > Myxococcaceae > DATHBR01. Next base: position 1,361 of record DATHBR010000034.1, read on the forward strand.
CAGTGTCCGTGCTGAAACACTCGGCCCCCGGAATTGAACGTTTCGTTCACGTTGATCAGACTGTTTGAACGATCCGTTTCAAGTTTTGGACACAGTCGGGCCGGGAATTGAAGCCTTCAGAGCTAAGTACCCAGCATTCCTAGGTTTGTTGTCCGGGGAGCATTCTATTCCCGCGTTGGCACAATCCTTGGAGAAGGGGTTGTCCGTTCGTTGGTCAGGACTCAGCCCACTTACCGCACGCAGGAGTGAACTCAATGCACGGCTTCAACCGCCCCCTCGGCCCCATCGGTTCCAACGTCGTCGCCCCGCTGCAGACCACCAGCTCCGGAATGATGGTGACGGCCAACAAGATCGTCCCTGGCCAGGAGGCGATCGACTTCAAGGGTTACTTCAAGGTCGAGTCGTTCCCGCATAACTCGGTCATCTACCGCTACGGCGACACCACCGACCGCGTGTACCTGCTGAAGTCGGGCCGCGTGCGCCTGATGCGCGTGGGCAAGAACGGCACCCGCTCGGTGGTGAGCATCCTGCGCCCTGGCGAGATCTTCGGCGAGGTGTTCCGTCCCGAGGGCACCACCATCGAGGAGATGGCGGTGGCTTCCGGTGAGGCCGAGGTGTGGAGCATCGAGGGCCGTGACTTCCGCGCGCAGCTCGAGGCCCGCCCGGCGCTGGCGCTCGACGTGGTGCGTGCGTACGCCGAGCGCGTGCGTGCCCTGCGCAAGCGCGTGCTGGGGCTGACCTTCAAGGAGGTTCCGGCCCGCCTGGCGGACACCCTCCTGACGCTGGTGGAGGCGCACGGTGAGCGCTGCCCGCACGGCGGCGAGACGGACCTGCGCGGTATTACTCAGCAGGACCTGGCGGACCTGGTGGGCGCCTCGCGCTCCTTCGTGTCCACGCTCATCAACGAGATGAAGCGCGACGGCGTGCTGGGCAACGTGGGCCGCATCCTGTGCGTGCGTGACCAGAAGGCGCTGCGCAAGATCGCTGGCAAGGAGAAGTAAGCCCCTTCGTCCCGACCACGAACGAACACTGATGGGCCTGGCCGCGCGGAGCGGTCGGGCCCATCGTGTTTTTGGAGAGTGCCTTGGGCCGTCTGGCCGTTATCCTCCCCGCCCCTGCCAGGTTGGCCCGGGCCCTATGAACGCCTCTACAGACTCGACTCCCCACCGCACGTACACCGAGCGCAAAGCCGCCGCCGAAGCGAGGCTGGCGCAGCTGGACAAGATCAGCGAGCGCTACGCGAACCTGAGGACGGTGGCCTTCCTGGGAGCGGCGGTGCTCGCGGGGCTGATCCTCTTTGGGAAGCTGCCGCGGGTGTACTGGTGGGCGGTGGGCGGCACGGCGGTGGTGTACGCGGTGCTGGCGGTGCTGCACAGCGCCGTGTTCCGCCGGGAGGCGCGCGAGCGGTTGTACGTGACGTTGAATGAGCGGGGGCTGGCGCGGCTGAGCGGCACGTGGCGCGAGTTCCCTGAGACGGGCGAGCGGTGGGCCAGCCCCGCGCACCTGTACACCCCGGACCTGGACGTCTTCGGCAAGGCGAGCCTGTTCCAGCTGTTGAACGAGACGGCGACACGGGCGGGCGAGGAGTGGCTGGCCCGGTGGCTGTCGGCTCCGGCCCCGGCGGCCGAAGTCGTCGAGCGGCAGGGAGCGGCGAGGGAGCTGGCCCCGCTGGTTCAGTTCCGGCAGGACGTGTGTGTCGAGGCGTGGGACGTCTCGAAGCAGAAGGCGAACCCCGGCCTGTTCATCCAGTGGGCCGAACAGGGCCCCTCGCTGGATTCCATCCGCTGGTCACGGCTGGTGGCGCGGGTGTTGCCGTTCCTCACGCTGACACTGTTCGTGCTGGGCCAGCTCGAGGTGATCCCACACTGGTTGTGGTGGCTGGGAGTGTTCGCGCAGCTGGGCGTGGTGGCGGCCACGCGCAAGGTGCTGCGGGAGATGGAGGGGCACCTCTCGGCGGGAGAGGAAGGCTTCGTGCGCTATGCGCCGCTCTTCGCGCGGATCGAGAGCGAGAAGCTGCAGCACCCGCTGCTGCGGAAGCTGCAGGCGGGGATGCAGCGGCCCGGGGAGCCGCCGATCTCGACGAACTTCCAGCGCTTCAGCCGGCTGTACTCGTTCGTGGAGTTCAAGCGGCACCAGTTCCACCCGGTGGTGCACCTGCTGACGCTGTGGGACATCCATGCGCTGTTCGCGCTGGAGCACTGGCGAGCGCGGCACGGCAAGGACGTGCGGGGCTGGTTCGACGCGCTGGCGGAGTTCGAGGCGCTCTCATGCCTGGCGGGCTTCGCGCATGACCGGCCGGAGTTCACCTGGCCCACGCTGGTGACGGAGGGCCCCCGGGTGGAGGCGCAGGGGCTGGGGCACCCGCTGTTGGACAACCCGGTGCCCAATGACGTGAGCCTGCCGGGCCCGCGCCATGCGCTGCTGATTACGGGCTCGAACATGTCCGGGAAGACGACGCTGATGCGGGCCATCGGCGCCAACGCGGTGCTGGCCCTGGCGGGAGCGCCAGTGGCGGCCAGGGCATTCACGCTCTCACCGCTGCACGTGCTGACGAGCATGCGGGTGAAGGACTCGCTGGAGCGGGGCGTGTCGTACTTCTACGCGGAGGTGCAGCGCATCAAGGCGGTGCTGGACGCGGCGGCGACGGCCAAGGGCCAGGCCCTGTTCCTGCTGGATGAGATCCTCCTGGGAACGAACACTCGGGAGCGGCAGATCGCCTCGCGCGAGGTGCTGCGGCTGCTGCTGGGCACGGGCGCGTGCGGAGCGGTGACGACGCACGACCTGTCGCTGGCGGTGCTGGCGGACGAGCCGGGAGCGCACGTGGTGAACGTGCACTTCAGGGACCATCTCGAAGAGGGAAAGATGGTGTTCGACTACAAGCTGCGCCAGGGCGTGGTGGACACGACGAACGCCCTGCGGGTGCTGCGGATGGCGGGGGTGCCCGTCGAGGACACACAAGAAGCCGCGAGGTAATCCGTGGCCCCAAAGCAACACGGCCCCTCCCAGAAACCGGGAGAGGCCGTGTCCAGCAGCAGCACCGTGGAGAGCGCTGACTACTTCGCCGCCTCGATGAGCGCCGCGGCGCCCATACCGCCACCAATGCACATCGTGACGACGCCGTAGCGGCCGTTGCGGCGCTTCAGCTCGTACAGGATGGTGGCCACCAGGCGCGTACCGGACACGCCCAGCGGATGGCCCAGGGCGATGGCGCCGCCGTTCGGGTTCGCCTTCTCCAGCGGGATGCCCAGCTCGCGGATGCAGTGCAGCACCTGCGCGCCGAACGCCTCGTTCAGCTCGAAGACGTCGATGTCCTCGATCTTCAGGTTGTTCTTCGCCAGCAGCTTGCGCACCGCCGGCACGGGCCCGATGCCCATGATCTCCGGCGGAACACCGGCCACCTGGTAGTCCAGGAAGTAGCCCAGCGGCTTCACCCCGAGCTGCTTGGCCTTCTCCTCGCTCATCACCACCGCGGCGGCGGCGCCGTCGGTCAGCGGAGACGCGTTACCGGCCGTCACCACGCCCTTGGCGTTGAACGCCGGCTTGAGCTTCGCCAGGCCCTCCATCGTCGTGTCCGGGCGCAGGATGGTGTCGAAGGTGACGGTGACTTCCTTCGCCTTGCCATCCTCGTCGTACACGGTCGTCTTGATGGGGAGGATCTCCTCCTTGAACTTCCCCTGCTCGCGGGCGGTGGCCGCCTTGCGCTGAGACTCGTAAGCGAACTTGTCCGCGTCCTCACGGCTCACGCTGTAGCGGTTGGCGATGTTCTCCGCGGTGGCGCCCATCGAGGTGTAGACCTCGGGGAACTTCGCCATGATCTCCGGGTTGGCGCTCACCTTGTTGCCGCCCATGGGCACCATCGTCATGGACTCGGTGCCACCGGCGACCGCCACCTGGATCATCCCCGCCTGAATGGCCTGCGCCGCCTGGGCGATGGACTGCGTGCCCGAGGAGCAGAAGCGGTTGATCGTCATCGCCGGAACGGTGTCCGGCAGCCCGCCCAGCAGCGCGGCCTGGCGAGCCACGTTCATGCCCTGCTCACCCTCCGGCATGGCGCAGCCGAGGATGACGTCCTCCACGTCGGCCGGCTTCAGCCCCGAGACCCGCGCCACCGCCTCGCGGATGACGTGAGCGGCGAGCGTATCCGGCCGCGTGTCCTTGAACTCTCCCTTGTGCGCGCGGGTGAATGGGGTACGCACCGCGCTGGCAATCACGACTCGACCGGGCATCTTGTGTCTCCTCGCCCGGCGAGCAGCCGGGCAGTCACTGTCTTCACTCCGAAAAACCCTGGGGACATTGGATAAGGGCCACGCGCTAGTTCCGCAGCGGCTTGCCCTTCTCCAGCATGAACTGGAGCCGATCCTGCGTCTTCTCCTCGCCGCACAGGCTGAGGAACGCCTCCAGCTCCAGCTCCAGCAGCCGCTCCTCGGTCAGCAGCACTGACGGGCTGGTGTCGCCACCGGTGATCACCCGCGCCAGCTTCTGGCCAATCTTCCGGTCGTGCTCGGAGATCTGATTATTGAGCTGCATGTCGTACAGCATCATGTCGATGGTGGCCATGCCGCTGGGCCCGGGCAGCCGGAAGCGGGTGGGCCGAGGCGCCCGGAAGCCCGCCTTCGCCATGCCCAGAACGCGCTGCTTGGCGTCGGCCAGCAGGAAGTCGCGGTTGGCGCTGATGCCGTCGGCGGCGGTGAGGAAGCCCGCCTCACGGGCCTCCTCGGCGCTGGTGGCCACCTTCGCCGTGCCGATGGACAGGAACACCTTCTTGAGGAACGGCAGCGGCTCGAAGTCCTTGTCCGCCGCGTAGGTGCCGTACACGTTGCGCAAGAGCTGCATGGTGCCGCCGCCGCCGGGGATCAGCCCCACGCCCACCTCCACCAGGCCCATGTACAGCTCCGCCGAGGCCTGAATGGCGTTGGCGCCCATCGCCGCCTCGGCGCCGCCGCCCAGGGTCAGGTTGAAGGGCGCGGACACCACGGGCACCGGGCTGTAGCGCATGCGCTGGTTGGCCGCCTGGAACGCCGACGCCATCTTCCGGATGCCGTCGAACTCGCCCTGCTTGGCCGCCCACAGCAGCGCGAAGATGTTGGCGCCCGCCGAGAAGTTCGCCCCGTCGTTGCCAATCACCAGGCCCAGGTGGTTCTTCTCCGTCTCGTCCAGGGCGGTGTTCATCATCGCGATGATGTCATCGTCGATGGAGTTCATCTTCGAGTGGAACTCGAGCAGCGTGGCGCCATCGCCCATGTCCCACAGCGTGGCGCTGCCGTTGCCGGCGATCTTCTTGTTGCCGCGCTTGAAGTACTCCACGCGCGTGGTGCGCGCGTTCTCCGCCACCGGCTTCACCGACTTGCTCTGGATGTCCCAGTACGTGTCACGGCCGTCCTGCACGCCGTAGAAGGACTCGCGGCCCGAGGCCAGCATCTGCTCCACCCACGCGGCGGGCTTGAGGCCCAGCGCCTTCATGCGCTCCACGCCCTCGCGCACGCCCAGCGCGTCCCACGTCTCGAAGGGGCCCATGTCCCAGCCGAAGCCCCAGCGCAGGCCGCGGTCGATGTTGACGATGTCGTCGGCGATCTCCGGGATGCGGCGGCTGGTGTAGGCCAGCACGTCCAGGGTGACGCGCTCGGCGAACTTGGCGGCCTTGTCCGTGCCCTTGAGCACCGTGGCCACGCGCTCACGCACGTTCTCCACGTCCTTGGCGGCGCCCAGCGACTCGTAGCGCACCTTGTTCTGCGGCCGGTAGTCCAGCGTCTTCAGGTCCAGCGCGAGGATCTCCTTCTCGCCTCCGCCGCCCTTGCCCTTCTTGTAGAAGCCCCCGCCGCTCTTGTCGCCCAGCATCCCCTTCTCCACCATCTTCTGGAGGAAGTCCGGGGTGGCGAACGTCTGGCGCTCTTCATCCTGCGTCAGCGTGTCGTAGCAGTTCTTCGCCACGTGGATGAAGGTGTCCAGGCCAACGATGTCCGCGGTGCGGAACACGGCCGACTTGGGCCGCCCCATCGCCGGGCCAAAGATCTTGTCCACCTCCTCCACCGTCATCTCCGCCTTCTGCATCTCGGAGATGGTGCGCATCATCCCGTACACGCCAATGCGGTTGGCGATGAAGTTGGTGGTGTCCTTGCCGTAGACGATGCCCTTGCCGAGCACCTCCTCGCCAAAGCGGTGAACCGTCTTCACCACCTCGCCGTCCGTGTCCGGGCCTGACACCAATTCCAGCAGCTTCATGTAGCGCACGGGGTTGAAGAAGTGCGTCACCAGGAAGCGCTTCTTGAAGTCGGCGCCGCGGCCCTGGACCATGCCGGAGATGGCCATGCCCGAGGTGTTCGAGCTGATGATCGCGTCCTTGCGCGCGTGCTGCTCCACCTTGGCGAACAGCGCCTGCTTGACGGCCATGTCCTCCTTCACCACTTCGATGACCCAGTCGCACTCGGAGATGCGGGCCATGTCGTCATCGAAGTTGCCGATCTCGATGTTGGCGAAGATCTGCTCGGACACGATGGGGCTGGGCTTCTGCTTGCGCATGTTGGCCAGCGCGCCCAGCACGAACTTGTTGCGGAAGGCCTTCGAGGAGGTGTCCTCGCCGGGCCCGGCCTTGGGGGGCACGATGTCCAGCAGCAGCGCGCGCACGCCCGAGTTGGCCAGGTGCGCGGCGATGCCGCTGCCCATTACGCCGGCGCCCAGCACAGCGACTTTGCGGATCCGCGTCGTCATTCGAAAAGGCTCCCTTGGTGGGAAGAGGGGACTGCACAAATGTCGGCGTTTGACTCAAAAGTCAATCGAGTCTCTCGCCAGGCGGTAGCCCTTCCGACTACAACCCCCCGGTCATGCCCCGCCTCGACCCACACTCGTACAACGACAGCTCGCAGCCGGAGACCGAATCCCTTGACTGGAAGGCCCGCGTGGACTTCCGGACACGGCAACTGCACGCCGAGGTGACACTCACCCTCAAGGAGGCCTCGGCCGGGCCGTTGGACCTGGACACCCGGGAACTCGACATCCGTGCAGTGGTGGACGCCGAGGGCAAGCCCCTGCCCTTCCTGCTGTCGCCGCCCGAGCCCATTCTGGGCAGCCGGCTGCGGGTGGAGCTGCCCGCGGGGGTGCGCCAGCTGACGGTGCGCTATCGCACCTCGCCGGAGGCCAGCGCGCTGCAGTGGCTGACGCCGTCGATGACGGCGGGAGGCCAGCACCCGTTCCTGTTCAGCCAGTGCCAGGCCATCCACGCGCGCTCGGTGATTCCGCTGCAGGACACGCCGCGCATCCGCATCCGCTTCAAGGCGGCGCTGACGATTCCCAAGGCGCTCAAGGCGGTGATGGCGGCGGGCTTCGTGCGGCGCGAGGAGCCCAGCGTGGAGGCGGTGGAGCACTACGAGATGCCGCAGCCCATTCCGCCCTACCTGCTGGCGTTCGCGGTAGGCAGCCTTGCCAGCAAGGAGCTGGGGCCACGCTCGCGGGTGTGGGCCGAGCCCGAGGTGCTGGAGGCGGCCGCCAGTGAGTTCGAGGACGTGGACGAGATGCTGCGGGTGGCCGAGTCGCTGTTCGGCCCGTACGAGTGGGAGCGCTTCGACGTGCTCACCATGCCGCCCTCGTTCCCGTACGGAGGCATGGAGAACCCGCGGCTGACGTTCCTCACGCCCACGCTGCTGGTGGGAGACAAGAGCCTGGTGAACGTGGTGGCGCACGAGCTGGCGCACTCGTGGACGGGCAACCTGGTGACGAACGCTTCAGCGGAGCACTTCTGGCTGAACGAGAGCTTCACGGTGTTCGCCGAGCGGCGCATCCTCGAGGCGCTGACGGGCACGGAGGTGGCGGCGCTGCACGCGGCGCTGGGCCGGCGCTCGCTGGAGACGGCGATGGAGCACTTCCGCGCCAACCCGCAGTGGACGGTGCTGCGCACGCACCTGTCGGGGGTGGATCCGGACGAGGTGTTCTCGCAGATTCCGTACGAGAAGGGCTACCTCATGCTGTGCGCCATGGAGAGCACGGTGGGGCGGCCGGCGTTCGACAAGTACCTGCGCAAGTACATCGACACGTTCCGCTTCCAGGCCATCACCAGCGAGGACTTCGTGGCCTTCACCGAGCGCGAGCTGCCCGGGGTGCTGGCCCAGGTGCACGGCGAGGAGTACCTGCACCAGCCGGGCATCCCCGCGGTGGCGCCGGTGCCGCGCTCGCAGCGGCTGGAGCAGCTGCAGCAGCTCAAGGGCCAGGTGCCCTCCGCCGAGGCGGTGAAGAGCTGGACGCCGGCCGAGTGGCAGCTGTTCCTGGAGTGGATGCCGGCGGACACCACGCGCGGCACCATCCAGGCGCTGGATGAGCGCTTCCGCCTCAACCAGAGCCACAACTCGGAGGTGCTGGTGGCGTGGCTGGTGGCGGCGCTGCGGGCGCACTACCCGCCCGCGCTGGAGCGGGCCGAGGCCTTCCTGGGTGAGGTGGGCCGCATGAAGTACCTCAAGCCCCTGTACAGCGTGCTGGGCGGCTCCAAGGAGTACCGGAGCCGGGCCAAGGACATCTTCAAGAAGTACGCGGAGCGCTACCACCCCATCGCCCGCCAGGGCATCGAGGGCATCCTGTCGCGGGCTTAGCGCTTCACCGCGTCCAGGCGCTTCTGCGTCAGCTTCAGGTACGTGGGGTCCAGATCGATGCCCGTGTAGCGCCGGCCCATCTTCAGCGCCGCCACGCCCGTCGTCCCGCTGCCGTTGAACGGATCCAGGATGGCCGCGTCCTCGGAGGTGCTCGCCTCGATGATGCGCTCGAGCAGCGCCACCGGCTTCTGCGTGGGGTGGCTGCCAAACGCCTTCTCCTCACGGCGCGGGGCAATCTGCGTCCACATGCGGCCCTCGCCGTCGCCCGTCAGCTCCTCCTCGCCCGTGCGCGGCAGGTTCCACACGTCGCGCATCTGCTTGCCGCCGTTCTCCGCCTTCATCCGCGCGTAGTTGAACGTGTGCTGCAGCGTCTTGGCCGGCCTGGGCGAGGCCCAGATGAGCAGCTCCGTCGAGTGCGTGAAGTAGCGGCACGACAGGTTCGGGCTGGCGTTGGGCTTGTACCAGGTCACCGTGTTGAGCAGCTTGAAGCCCAGCTTCTGCATCGCGAAGCCCACGTTGAAGATGACGTGCTGGGTGCCGCTCACCCACAACGTGCCCGTGGGCTTGAGCACCCGCTGGCACGCGCGCAGCCACTCGGTGGTGAACGCGTGGTCCTCCTCCACCCCGCGCGACACGTCCCACGCGCCCTTCTGCACCGAGGCCCGCTTGCCGCTCTTGCACGTGAAGCCGCCGTTGGACAGGAAGTACGGCGGATCCGCGAACACCAGATCGAACTGCTGCTCGGGAAACTGGTTCAACAGCTCCACGCTGTTGCCCTCGTACAGCTGGTACGCATCCGTCTTCGCGAAGAGGCTCGCCTTCAGGGACCGATCGGCAATCTTCAGCGCAGTGGCTTCCGCGGACATCTCGCCTCCGTCAGGAACGTCGTTGACGCGGCGGACTGTGCAGTCGCTTCGGTGCTACGTCTAATTTCTGATCTGTAGCGGGGCAAAACTTGACCGCTCAAAACGCATCGAGCAGGGCGCGAGCGCTTCGTGAAGAAGCCCTCCGTCACCCTGCTCGACGGCTACAGCCAGGTGTGAAGCTCAGGCCTGCTTAGGCCTTCGCCTCGCCCTTCTTGCCCTTCTTGCCACCCTCGGCGGGAGCCGCCGCGGCGGGGATGTCGCTACCGGCCACCGCGCCCGTCTCCTTCGCGCCCGTGTTGGCGGCGTACTTCTTGCGGAACCGATCGATGCGGCCCGCGGTGTCGACGAGTTTGTACTTGCCCGTGAAGAAGGGGTGGCAGTTGGAGCAGATTTCCACGCTGAACGAGCCGCGCGTGGACTTCGTCTCGACGACGTTGCCGCAGGCGCAGGTGACGCGCGAGGGCGGGTAGGTCGGGTGAATCTCGGCCTTCATGGTGACGACTCCTGGTCGCTTTGCCCCCACCCTTCATGGGTGGGAGGTCCAGCGGTTGAGGTGGCCGGCGCTTATAACGGCGCGCCGGGTGTTGCACAAGACCGCCTTGTTCTCAGTGGTTATGGCCATCGTGGCTGTCATGCCCGTGCCCGGGCGGCTCGATGGCCTCCACCAGCTTCTGAACGGCTGTGTCCGAGGGAACCTCCGCTCCCAGCGACATGTACGACAGCTGATGCGTCCGGGCCACACCCGTTGCGCCAGCCCTGAGGTTCTTCTGCACGGACGCCCGCTGTGCCTCCAGGGAGGCGACGGACTCCTCGAGCGCCCGCTTCGACGTCTCGTCCTTCGTCGCCGCCAGCCGCTCCTTGGCTCTCTTGAGGTTGGTCTCGAGGATCTTCAGCCGCTCCTGCTCCCGGTTCGTCTGGGACAGGTCCGCGAAGGGCCCGGTGCCGTCCACCGAGAGCTCCAGGCGGGCCAATTGGCGCCCGCGCTCTCCGGGAGGAATGAGCGTGGCCACGCCGTCGCGCATGGGGATGCCCGGCCCGCGGCCCTCGTGCGACTGCACGACGAAGTCCACGCCCTCGGCCTGCTGCGCCAGCTTCTGGGCCGCCTGGAAAGGCAGCGCGGCGAGCACCAGCACCACGTCCACCTTGTCCTTCTGGCGCAGGCGCTTGGCCTCGGCCACCACGGCGGCGTGCACCGGTTGGCCGGTGGCCTCGTTCACCCCGCCCTCGGGCGAGGCGCCGATGATGCCCACCTTCACCTCGCCGGCGGTGAGCACCGTGGAGGCGGGGAAGAGGGCCTTGCCCGTCTTGTCCACCAGGTTGGCCGACAGCAGCTTCATCGTCCTGGCGGCCTTGCCGTGCTTGCGCAGGAACTCCACTCCGCGTGACAAGTCCCGGGCGCCCACGGCCATGGCCGAGGTGCCCAGCGCATCCATCTGCGCCAGCAGCAGCTTCGCCCGGGCTTCCTCCGAGGGCTCACCGGTGGCCATGGGGTGCTTGAAGAGCGCATTGCCCGCATCCAGCACGAGCACCGGCACGCCCTTCGCCTTCTCCTGGTTGATCAACGTCTTTCGTCTGGCCAGACCGCCAGACGGGTTGTGTCGTCAACCACAGGGGGCGATTTCGCCCCCATTGTCTCCGGTGAAGAGCAGCACGACTTTCTTCGGCGCCGCGCCGGCCACGAACGGGACCAGCAGCAGCGCCAGCGCCACGAGCGCCAGGGCACGCAATCTCATTTGCTCCCCTTCTTCGGAGCCGGCGCGGGGGGCGCCGGCTTCTTCTTCGCCTTGTCCAGCTCCGCCAGCCGCGTCTTGGCGGTCTTCGCCGCCTCTGACTTGGGGTGGCTCTTGACGAGCTCCTCCAGCGCCAGCCGCGACTCTTCCTTCATCTTCAGCTTGGTGAAGCAGTCGGACGAGCGCAGGTACGCCTCGGGCGCCGAGGGCGTCTTCGGGAAGTCCTGCAGCACCTTGCCGTACTCGAAGAGCGCCTCGCGGCACTTGTCCTCGACGAAGTACGTCTCGCCCATGCCGAAGTGCGCCTCGCCCATCAGCGGATCCTTGGCCCACTTCTTCATGAACTCGGAGAAGAGCTGGCGCGCCAGCGGCACCTCGCCGGCCTTCGCCCGCTGCTGGGCCAGCGCCAGGAACTCCTTCTTGTCGGTGGGCCGCTGCAGCGTCTCGGCCTGCTTCCGGGCCTCGGCCTCCTTCAGCGCGTCCACGCCCTGCTGCGCCAGCTGCTTCTTCTCCGCGTCCTGGGTGAGCTGGCCCAGCGCCGCCTCCAGCTCGCTGATCTTGTAGACGTAGGTCTCCACCAGCCCGCGCAGCTGGGCCATGTCCTCCACCGTCTTCTGCAGCTGGATGCCGATGTCCGCGTCATTGCGCCGGGCGGCCTTGTCCAGGCCCTCCAGGGCCGTGGTGACCTGGGCCACTTTCTCGTCAATGAGCGGCAGCGAGGCGTCCAGCTGGCCACGCGCCTGCTTGAGCTCCTCGGTCAGGCGGGTGTTGTCGGCGCCAAGCCGGTCCACCTTGGCCTCGAGCGCGCGGCCACGACTCGCGGGATAGAAACAACCTGGCAGGGCCAGCAGCGCCAGCAGGGCAAGCCATCTCATAGGGGGGCGCATCTTACGGACAAAACCCTCGCGCGTCCGTTCCTTCTCGCACGGCTCTGTCGGCTGCCAACCCCTCAACGGGGCCGGCCGCCGCCCTCCATGCGTTCCACGGCCCGGGCGCATGCCACCGCGAGGCGGGCATGGTTGAGGAAAAACGGTGTGGGCCGCGCCCGGCCCTCCTCTAGAGAGCGCAGCGCCTTGCGGTACTCGGCCAGGGCCTCCGCGGTGGCCTCGCGCAATTCCAGCAGCATGGCCAGCAGGTAGCGCGCGGCGGCCAGGTCCGGGTCCAGTGCCAGGCAGCGCCGCAGGTAGTCCTCTGTCTGTGCGTCCCCCTCCCCCACCCCGTCGAGCACCATGGCGAACAGGCCATCCGCCTCGGCATGGGCGGGCTCCCCCCCGTCCCCCTGCCCAAAGCGCGGCATGGGGGCGGAGCCGACAGCGGGGAAACGGCCGGACTCCGGCCGCGACAGCTCACCCGGCCCGGAGGACAGGGGCGAAGGCACGGCGGGGAAGCGTCCCGAGTCCCGCTGCGGCGCTGACGGATTCACGGTGGAGAAGCGCCCTGAGTCCCGCTGCGACGCTGGCGGATTCACGGTGGAGAAGCGTCCCGAGTCCCGCTGCGGCGCCGGGGGGTTCACGGTGGCGAAGCGTCCCGAGTCTCGTCGGCCCTCGGGCCCCAGCGGGTTGCCCGGCTCCCGCGACCAGTCGGAGCCCGGGAGCGAAGGCGCGGGCGGAGCCTCCGGCGAGCCCGTGGGGCCAATGGCGGCGAACATGCCGGCCTGCCTGCCGCTGGAGGGCAGCGAGAAGGGCTCGCCGTGCTTGCGCCTGGCCTGCGTGGCCATGAGGTCCGGCGTGCGGACATAGAAGAAGGCGTGCTCGCCGCGGATGATGCGCAGGCTCGGCGGCGCGTGCAGCAGGGGCTCGGCCGCGGACAGCACCAGCGTGCCCTCCATCGCCAGGCGCTCGGCCAGGGTGAGCACCACATGGTCGAACGCCTTGGGGGTGAAGTAGATGAGGACGTTGCGGCAGAAGATGACGTCGAAGCCCTCGCCACCGGCCGCGGGGTACGGCGTCTCCATGAGGTTGTGGAGCTGGAAGTTGGCGCGCTCGCGCAGCTCCGGCACCAGCAGGGCCCGCGCCCCGTCGGGGGTGAAGTAGCGCTCGCGGATGTGGGCCGGCAGCCGGCGCACCTGCTCGGCGTGGAAGCTCAGCGAGCGCGCGCGGTTGAGCGCTGGCTCGGAGATGTCCGTGCCCAGCACCGTGCTGCCCGGATCCGCCCCCGCCTCCTCCAGCATGATGAGCAGCGTGGCCACCTCTTCGCCCGTGGCGCACCCGGCGCTCCACAGCCGCAGCGGCCGCCCCGCCGCCCGCGCCACCAGCGGCTCGAGCACCTGGCCCCGGAAGGAGGCCAGCTGCACCTCGTCCCGGAACAGGTCCGTCTTGTGCACCACCACCACGGACACCAGCTCGGCCAGCTCCGCCGCGCCCGCCGCGGACTGCAGGTGCAGCAGGTACTGCTGCTCGGTCAGGCTGCCGCGCAGCACCTCCAGCCGCTCATCCAGCCGCCGGCGCTGGCTGCCGCTCAGCGCCATGCCCGTACGCGCCGAGATGAACGCGTGAATGGACGCAGCTTGCCGGGGCGCCGTCACGTCATTCACCGCCCCGCGGGCATGGGCTCACCGCGCGTCAACCGCATCAGCGCACTGGCCACGTCATCCCCAGGCACCAGGTGATCCACGGCGTTGCGCTCCACGGCAGCGCCCGGCATGCCGAACACCACGCAGCTCTCCTCGTTCTGCGCCACGGTGACACCACCCGCCTGCTTGATGGCGAGCATTCCGGCCGCTCCATCCTCGCCCATGCCGGTGAGGATGAGGCCCAGCGCCCGCCGGCCGTACGCCTTGGCGGCGCTCTCCAGCAGCACCGTGGCCGAGGGCATATGCCCGTCGCGCTCCACGCCTGGCTTGAGCGCCACGCGCCCCCGGAAGGGAATGACCATGTGCGTGCCCGGCGGGGCGATCAGCACGTGCCCCGGCATCAGCAGCTCGCCGTCCTGCGCCAGCCGGACCTTCAGCCGCGACGAGTTGGCCAGCCAGCCCGACAGCGACTCGGCGAAGGCGGCGTTGATGTGCTGCACGATGGCGATGGGCGCCGGGAAGTCCGCCGGCAGGTCCGCCAGCATCCGGTGCAGAATCTGAGGGCCACCCGTCGAGGCCGCCACGGCCACCACGCCCACGCTGGCCGGCTGCAGCACCGCGGTGGGGCTCTCCTGGCGGGGCGGCGGCGCGCGCTTGGGGCCGCGCAGGTGGCGGATGACGCGCACCGAGGCCAGCAGCTTCAGCTCCTTGGCCAGGTTCCACGCCTCCAGCCCATCATCGATGGACGGCTTGACGCGCAGCCCCAGCGCGCCCAGCTCCAGCGCCCGGCACGTCAGCTCCGGCGCCTGCGAGCGCGGATCCGCCGTCAGCACCAGGATGGGCGTGGGCATCTCCGCCATGATGTGCTCCACGGCGGTGAGCCCGTCCATCACCGGCATGTCCACGTCCATGGTGATGACGTTGGGGCGCAGCTCCCTGACGCGCGCCACCGCCTCCTTGCCGTCCGCGCAGGTGCCCACGATCTGCAGATCCGGGTCCTGGCTCAGTGCTTGAGAGATGAGCTGTCGGCAGATGAGCGAGTCATCGACCACCAGCACCGACACTTTCTTGCTCATGACCAGTGCATACCCCGTGCGCGCCACGGGCAGTATACCCAATGCTCCCGGCTCGCCTCAGGAGCCTTTCAGGCCAACAGTCGCTTCACCACGTCCACCAGGTCCTGGCGGACCAGGTCTCCCTTGGTGATGTAGCCGTCCGCCCCTGCCGCCAACCCCCGCTTGCGGTCCTCTTCTCCACCCCGAGTGGTGAGAATAATGACCGGCAGTCGCTTAAAGGCCTCCTGGCCCTTGAGTTCGCGGGTGAGCTCCAGGCCGTCCAGGCCGGGCATCTCCAGGTCGGTGACGACCAGGTCCACGGTGCTCTGGGTGAGCAGGTGCAGGGCCTCGGCGCCGTCTCCGGCGGTGATGATGTCGTACCCCACCGCCTCGAGCAGGGCGGAGATGAGCTCCCGGGTCAGGGGTGAGTCATCCACGACCATGATGCGGCGGCGCTGAACCTCCGGGGACCGGGGGGTGGCGCGAGGCAGCCTGTAGGAGACGGAGCCGTGGGCGCTGGCGGTGAGGTAGCCGGCCGCCAGCACCATGGCCAGGCGGCCGTCCGCCAGGGTGGTGGCGCCGGTGAGGTGGGTGAAGCGCCCCAGCAGCCCCTTGAGGGGAAGGATGGCCTGAACCCGCTCCTCGAGCACCCGCTCCACGGCGAGCGCGGCGGTGACGCCCTGGCTCTTCACCACCAGCACCAGCTCGCCTTCCGTCGGGGGCCGCTCGGGAGCCAGGCCCAGCAGGGTGGACAGGTGGGCAAAGGGCAGCACCCGGCCCTCGACGTCCAGCGCTACCCGGCCCGCCATCTCCGTCATGGAGCTCAGCTCCAGCTTGATGGCCTGAGAGACATGGACGGCGCTCAGCGCCAGCGTCTCCTGCCCCGCCTTCACGAAGAGCAGCGGCGCCACGGTGAGCGAGACGGGGACGCGGATCTCGAAGATGGTGCCCCAGCCCGGCGCGGACTCGACGCTCACGTCGCCGCCCAGGCCCTGCACGGCGCTGCGCACCGCGTCCAGCCCCACGCCGCGGCCGGACAGGTCCGTGGTGACCTCGCGCGAGGTGAAGCCGGAGATGAAGATGAGATCCCTGGCCTGCGCCTCGGTGAGCGCGCTGGCGGCCGTCTCGTCCATGAAGCCCTTGCGCACCGCCACCTTGCGCAGCATTCCGGTGTCCAGCCCCACGCCGTCGTCCTCGACGCGCAGGACGATGCGGTTGCCCTCGCGCGCGGCGCGCAGGGTGAGGCTGCCCTTGGGGCGCTTGCCGTTGGCGACCCGGTCCACCCGCGTCTCCAGGCCGTGATCCAGCGCGTTGCGGATGAGGTGCAGCAGCGGCTCGCGCAGCGCCTCCACCACCGCCCGGTCGGCGCGGGTGTCCTCGCCGTCCGTCACCAGCTCCACTTCCTTGCCCAGCTCGCGCGCCATGTCGCGCACCACGCGAGGGTACGGCTCGAAGAGCACGGCCAGGGGCAGCATGCGGATGCGCTGCACCTCCTCCACCACCTGGCCCAGATCCCTCAGCTCCTCGTTGGAGAGCAGCTTGGCCTCGCGGTGCAGGTCGGCCGCCATCTCCTTGGTCCTGCTCAGCCGGGCCGCCAGCGCCGCGGCGGCCGGGCCCAGGTCCTCGGCCTCGCGGGCCAGCTGCGCCAGCTCCCGGGCCAGCGCCAGCCGCCGGCCATTGGCCAGCTCACGCCGGCGCGCCACCTGGGACAGGTTGGTGGCGGCGCTGGTGAGCAGATCCAGGCTGGTCGCCTCGATGCGCACGGAGTTGTCCGCGCGCTCGGGCCGCGCGGGCTGCGCCTGGGCTGGAATCAGCGGGTTGCCGGCCCCCGGCTTCGCCACCACCACGTTCGTCCGGGACGGTGTGGGCGAGGCCACGGGCGGGGGGTTGGCGGGGCCCGGAGCCGGCGGCTGCGCCAGGGGAATGGGCGGCTGGGTCAGCGTCGCACGCTGAAGCGACTTCGCCTGCACCGCGGTGCCCCTGGCGGGCGTGGCCCCCGCGGGCGTGGCCGCCGGAGCCACGGGCGGGGAGGTGGGAACGCGGGGCGCGGTGGCGACGGGGTTGCCGCCCGGAGGTGTGGGCTGACGGGCCGGGCCCGCGGGAGCCTGCGCGGCCGGCCCCTGTCCCTGGGCCGACTTGGGCACCACGGGAGGCAGCGGCTCCGCCGGGGTGATGCCCAGCTGGGCCTGCTCCACCCGCGTGCGCTCGCGCAGCCACGCCACCAGCTTCTCCACCTCGGGAGCGTCGTCGGAGGCAACCACTCCGGAGAGGATCGTCACCGCGTCGGCGGACTTGAGCAGCGCGTCGGCCGAGTCGTGAGACAGGGCGTACTGGGCGCTCTCGATCGAGCGCACCAGCTCCTCCATCTCGTGGACGAGCACGTTGATGCTGTCGAAGCCCATCATCCGGGCCTCGCCCTTGAGGCCGTGCAGCTCCCGGAGCGCCTTGCGCCCGGTCTCCACGTTGCCTCCGGCCTCCAGCTCCACGATGGAACGGTTGATGCGATCCAGCCGCACCCCTACCAGGTCGCGGAACTGCTTGAGCAGGCGATCCCGGGGAGTCACCCGTCACTCCTCGGCTGCGAGGCCCCAATCTGGAACCGCTCGACGACGTTGCGCAGGTCCAGCGCCAGCACCAGCAGATCCCCGTTCGCCGTGCTCACCTGCTTGGTGGCGTTGAGGCTCTGCTGGGTGATGCGAAGGATGTCCGCCATGGTGTCGGCGAGCTGATCGGTACCGGTCTGCTGCTGCTGCGTGGCCAGCGAGATGGAGCGCACCGCGTCCGACGTCTGCCCGGCCAGATCGACGATCTGCTTGAGCGACTCGGACACGTGCTGCGCCAGCGAGGTGCCCGTCTCGGTGGCGCGCACTCCGCCTCCGGTGGCGGCGACGGCGGCGCGCGAGGCCTCGCGCACCTCCTCGATGAGGCCTTCAATCTCCTTGGTGGACTCGAGCACGTTCTCGGCCAGGCGGCGCATCTCCGCGGCCACCAGCGAGAAGCCCCGGCCCACCTCTCCGGCCTTGGTGCCCTCCAGCTCCGCGTTGAGCGCCAGCAGGTCCGACTTGTCGGCCACGCCGTTGATGAACTCGACGATCTTGCCGATCTGCTGCACGCGCTTGTTGAGCCGGGTCACCGCCGAGGCGATGGCCTGGTTGTCGTTGCGCATCCGGCTCATCGAGGCCAGGAAGGCCTCGGCGCTGCCCTGTCCATTCTGGGCGGCGCCCAGGGTGCGCTGGGCAATCTCGGCCACCGAGCCGGCGTTCTCGGCGATCTGCCGCGCGGAGCGGGCCAGCTCCTCGGTGGTGGCGCTCGTCTCATCCAGCGAGCTGGCCTGCTCGGCGGCGCCCGCCTCGTAGCGGCCCGAGGTGGCGAGGATCTCCTCGGTGGTGGCGCTGATCTGCGCTCCGGCGCGCTGCAGCTGCGAGAGCACGTCGGCCAGGTGCGCCCGCATCATCGCGAAGGCGGCGGACACGGCCCACGCCTCGTCCTCGGCGGGGATCAGCCGCGGGGTGGCGAGATCTCCATCGGCGATGCGGCGCGCCTCGTTGGCCAGCTGCCGCATGGGGCGGCCCACCAGCGTGCCGCCCAGGTACGCGGTGGTGAGCGCCAGCGCGAACATCAGCAGGCACAGCGCGCCGCCCGAGGTGAGCGCCTCGGCGCGCAGCTGGCGCAACAGCTGCTCCTGGCCCTCGGCGGGCGTGGCGAGCACCTGCTCATAGACATGCTCGGACAGCGTGGAGGCCAGGTTGGAGGACAGCACCGCGGGGGTGATGACCGCGATGGCGGTGAAGAGGATGAGCCGCTGGCGCACCTGAGCCCGGCGGGGCATGGCGGCGATGAGCTGCGAGTGGCTGAGCCCCAGCTCGCCCAGCCAGAGAATGACGCGGCGGGCGCGCAGGGTGACCAGGCAGTGCACCAGCAGCGCGGTGATGGGCCCGAAGAGCACCCCCAGGCCCGCCACCGACAGCCCCACGCCAAAGCCCGCTCCGCCCACCACCCACACGGCCAGGCCCAGCACCAGCGTGGTGCCCAGCCACAGGATGAGCGACTTGACGAAGCTGGCGTCCGCGGCGCTCGCCGCTTCGACGACGGCCTGCGCCAGCCGCTCGGGCGTGGGCGTCAGCTCACGGTACGCCAGGCCCCGCAGCACCCGCAGGCGCCGGCGCAGCAGGATGCCGCCCACCGCCAGGGCGGCGACACCCAGCACCGCGCCCAGCCCCAGGAACAAATCGAAGGCGCTGCCCAGCCGCTTGTGCAGCGTCAACCAGGCGTAGTGGCACACCAGCGCCGCGCCCACCAGGTTGGCAAGGCCCACCGGGGCGATCAGGTGCCGGCTGAAGAAAGGTTGGGAGCTCGTGGCGCCCTGGCTCGTGGAGTTCTGGTTCATGGACTAGCCCTCGCGCCCGGCGAGCTGGAAGCGCTCCACCACCAGCTTCAGATCCCTGGCCAGCGAGGACAGATCGCTGTTGGCGGCCACCATCTGCTTGGTGGCGGCGGCGTTCTGCTCGGTGACGCGCAGAATGTCGCCCATGGCGCCCGCCAGCTGGTCGGTGCCCGTCTGCTGCTGCTGAGTGGCCAGCGAGATGGAGCGCACCGCGTGGCTCGTCTGCCGCGCCAGCTCGAGGATGAGGCTCAGGCTCTCGTCCACCTGGGCGGCCAACAGCGTGCCCGCCTCCGTCGTCTTCAGCCCCGCCTCGGTGGCCATCACCGCCGCGTGCGTCGAGTCGCGGATCTCCTCGATGAGCTGCTCGATCGTCTTCGTGGAGCGGATGACGTTCTCGGCCAGCCGCCGCATCTCCGCGGCCACCAGCGAGAAGCCCCGGCCCACCTCGCCCGCCTTGGTGCCCTCCAGCTCGGCGTTGAGCGCCAGCAGGTCCGACTTGTCGGCGATCTCGTTGATGAACTCCACCACCTTGCCGATCTGCTGCACGCGCTTGTTGAGCCGCACCACCGCGTCGGCGATGGCCTGGTTGTCCTCCTTCATGCGCTGCATGGCGGTGAGGAAGGCCGCCGCGTTGCGCTGGCCACTCTGGGCCGCGGAGAAGGTGCGCTCGGCGATGCCGGCCACCGACTCGGCGTTGCCGGCGATCTGCTGCGCGGAGCGGGCCAGCTCCTCCGTGGTGGCGCTCGTCTCGTTGAGCGAGCTGGCCTGCTCGTCCGCGCCCATCTCCTGCTCGGAGGAGGTGGCCACCAGCTGCTCGGTGGTGCTGGAGATCTGCATGCTCGCCCGCCGCATCTGCGCCAGCGCCTGGCCCAGCTGCGCCTGCATCTGAATGAACGCGGCCGAGGCGGCCCAGACTTCATCCTCCCCGGGGATGACGCGCGGCGGGCGCAGGTCTCCCTTGGCGATGCGCGTGGCGTCCTCGGTGATGGAGCGCAGCGGCTCGGACAGCGCGGTGCCCGCCGCGTACGCGGTGCCCAGCACCAGCAGGATGACCAGCCCGGACATCAGCGAGACGGCCGCGGTGCCCGTGCCCAGCGCCTCCTTCATGGCCAGCTCCTGCGCCTCGCGGCCCTGGTCGCGCTTGGCGACCATGCCGGTGAGCGCCGCGGAGGCCCGGGCGATGGACACATCCAGGATGAACACCGACGGGCTGAGCACGGCGATGGCGGTGAAGATGACGAGCCGGCGGCGGATGTTCTGCCGCTCCGGAGGCACCGCGGAGATGAACTCCAGCGCCGACAGCCCCTCGTCCGAGATGCGCTCGGCGGCGGTGCGGCTGCGGCGCACCACCAGCAGGTACACCAGCATGGCGTTGAGCGGCCCCAGCGACAGGCCCACCAGCGCCACCCGCACGCCCAGCCTCCAGTCCAGCGGCGTGAAGGCCAGCGCCACCAGCAGCACCGCGCCCACCCAGCCCTGCAGGGTGAACCAGAAGCACCGCTCGGGAATGGCGCGAGCCTCCTGCAGCGCCTGGCGCAGGTTCTCCGCGGTGCAGGCGTTGCGATCCTGCTCGATGATGCGCACCACGCGCAGCGCGCGCCGCTCCATCAGGCTGGTGAGCCCCAGGCTCAGCCCCAGCCCCACCACCATCAACCCGAGGAAGTAGCCCCAGGTGTTCTCCTGCAGCGTGCGCGACAGCTGCCAGTGCACCAGCGTGAGCACCAGCCCCACGCCGCCGCCCAGCCACGAGGGCCGCGTCATCCACGCCGACAGCCCCTTGAGCGGGTTGGTTGTGTGGGTGCTCATGCGGCCTCCCGTGAAGTGCCCGCCAGGAAGTGCTCGAACTCCACCAGCCGCACCAGGGGCCAGAGCGCGCCGCGCGTGAAGATGAAACCCATCAGACAGCCTCCCGCCCACTTCGCCAGCACCCGCGGCGGTGGCATGACCCGGTGCTCATCCGAGTCGATCTCCAGCGAATCCACGCCCACCGTCTCTCCCGAGGGCGCAAGCAGCACCCGGAACGCCGCCGGCGGCTCGCCGAAGGCCTGACGTGCCGAGCGCCAGCGCCCCGCGTGCAGCGTGGGCACGTCGATCACGGCCACGTCCTGCGCGGGGAAGGCGATGCGGTAGGCGCCCGCCTGACACAGCAGTGTCCCGGTGAGGTTCTGCCCCAGCATCGCTCAGCCTCCCTGGCTGAGGTGCTCGAACAGCCCCTCGGGATCAATCACCGCCACGTCGCGCTGAGCGCCCTTGGCCGGGCCTCGCAGGTGCACGTGCACCCCGCTCACGCCCAGCGGCTCCAGGGTGCCGGACACCGGGGACACGCCCGCCACGGTGCTGGCGGTGAGCGCCAGCGAGCCTCGCGGCAGGCGCACCAACACCGCGCGCCGGGTGGACTGGCTGCCCGTGCCCACCAGCAGGCCCATGTCCACCACCGGGATGACTTCTCCCCGGTGCGCGAACACGCCCAGCAGGTGCTGCGGGGCACCCGGTACCCGCGTCAGCTCGGGGAAGGTAACCACCTCCGCCGCGCTGTCCGCAGGCACCGCGTACCAGCTACTCCCACATGCAAACACAAGGTAGGTCTGTCGCCCTTCGGAATCCGGAACGGCCATCGGGCGGCAGCCTACCTCATATTAGCGGCGGAACTCGACGCGGCGATTCTGGCCCCACGCTTCCTCGTCCGCTGCGCTGTTAAGCGGGCGAGTCTCGCCGTAGCCCACCGTCTCGAGGAGACGAGAGGAAATGCCGAGATCGGTGAGGTAGCGCTTCACCGCGGCGGCGCGGCGGTTGGACAGCTGCAGGTTGTACTCCTCGGTGCCGCGCTCGTCCGCATGCCCCTCGAGCGTGACGCGCGAGCCGTGGGCCTTGATGCAGTCGACCAGCTCGGACAGGCGGGCCTGGGCCTCGGAGGACAGGGTGGACTCGTTGAAGCCGAAGCGCACGGGCTCCCAGCTGCACGTCTCGGGGGCGGCCGTCACGCACTTGCCCGCGCGGCACTCGCGGCCCTCGCCGCAGTCGGCGCTGGTGGTGCAGGTGTCGCGCGGGGCCTGGCAGCGGCCGCGGTCGCACTTGTTGCCGCCCGGGCACTGGGTGTCAGTGGTGCACTGCGCGGGGCCGCACTTGCCGGCCTCGCAGATGCGGCCGGCGCCGCACTGGGTGTCGGTGGTGCACTCGGGAGGCCTGGGGGCGCACTTGTTCGCCTGGCAGGTGAAGCCCTCCTTGCAGTTGGCGTCGGTGGCGCACTCCTGGCACTGCCCCTGGACGCAGACCTCGCCCTTCTCCTTGCAGTGATCGTCGTTCTCGCACTTGGGATAGGGAGGGGTGGTAGGACAACCGGTGAGCACCGCCACGGCCAGGGCCAGCCCCGCCATCATCGAAATCCGACGCATCAGATCCTCCAGCACCATTCGATTTGAATAGATGCCCGCCCCTCGGGACGGATTATCGGCGCTGCGTCTAGTCCCTTGCAGCCAGGAGAGTCAAAGCAATTTGACCCAGCTGTCGCGTAGATTTCAGCCCCTCTTCCAAGCCTCCTCCCCAATGTCCACTCCCCCCTCCTCCATCGCCGCCGAGCCCACCCGCTGGCAGGTGCCCGAGGCCACCTCGCGGCAGCGGTGGACGGCTGTGGGTGTGCTGCTGTTGGTCACGGTTGTGTTCCGCTTGCCGCCGCTGCTCAACGCACGCGGGGTGCACTCGGACGCGGCCATCGTGGGGCTGCAGGCCCAGCACATGCTTCAGGGCGAGTGGAGCTGGTACCTCTGGGGCGCCGGGTACCAGGGCTCCTTCGACGCGCTGATGGTGGCGCTGGCCTTCAAGGTGGCGGGGGCCAGTGCCCTGGTGCTGATGGGGGTGCCGCTGCTGGGCCACGTGCTGGTGGAGCTGTGCACCTTCGGCATCCTGCGGCGGCGGCTGGGCGTGTGGGCGGGGCTGCTGGCCACGCTGCCGGTGGTGTTCACCCCGCAGGCCATCAGCGGCGTGGTGCTCTACGCCCCGCGCCAGTGGAGCATCACCTGCATCTTCCTGGGCCTGTGGCTGCTGGATGGGGCCAGCCAGTCGCGCCGGCCGCTGTGGAGGTACGTGGCGGGCGCGGCCCTGGGCCCGCTGGCGCTCTACCTGGATCTGTTCTCCCTACAGCTCATGCCGGGCTTCGCCGCCTTCGCCCTGGCGTGCTGCCTGGACGGGTGGCCAGGGCTCGCGCAGGGGTGGCGCCGCCTGGTGGCCAGCGGCGCAGGCGGGGTGCTGGGCTACGGGGGCCTGCAGTGGCTGCGCTCGCACCCTGGAGCCGCCGCCTCCACCACCACCCTGTCGCTGGAGCCGGTGAAGAGGAACCTGGAGCTGATGTGGGACGCGTGCCTGCCGTGGATCCTCGCCTACGGCGTGTATGTGCCGGGCCACAACCTCTACCCGGACCGGTGGGAGGCGCCGCTGCCGTTCGCCCTCGTCCAGAAGCTGGGGGCGGCGCTGCTGGTGCTGGGCATCATCGTGGGGGGGCTGTCGCTGTTCTTCAAGCGGCTGCCCTGGAGCGTGCGCCGGCTGGGCGGACTGGGAGCGCTGGTGAGCGGGGCGGCGCTGGGCGGGTTCCTCATCTCGGGCATGCCGGCGGACATGTGGTCGGCGCGGTACCTGGCGCCCATCGTCTGGTTCGCTCCGTTCGCCATTGCTCCGGCCGCGCTGCTGCTGCGCCCTCGCCGCTTCGCGGTGGCGCTGGCGCCGTACCTGCTCAGCGCGGCGGTGGGCGGGTGGTTGAGCTACGGCCTCTTCGTGGACGGGCCACTGCCCCGGTTGGATCCGCGAGGCGTGGCCCGCGAGGAGCAACAGGTGGCCCAGGCGCTGCGCGAGCGGGGCGTCACCGCGGCCATCGCCCAGTACTGGCTGTCCTACCGGCTGACGTTCCTCTTCGAGGAGAACCCCATCGTCATCCCGCTGCACCCCGGAGAGGATCGCTACCTTCCGTACCGGATGGCCTTCGACCGGACCCCACGCGTGGCCTACATCTTCCATCCCTCCGAGCCCCGGGCGAGCCCCACGCCTTATGAGGCGATGCTGCGCCAGATGGGGCTGCGCTACGAGCGGCTGCAGGTGGCCGACTTCACGCTGCTCATCGTCGATCGCTGACGGCAAGAGGCTTGCAAAGTACCCAGCGCATCGCCGCCGAAGTCCTTGAATCCCCTCACCGTTTCCCAGCACAGTGTGGCTTGGCGGCCACACTGTGCTGGCCCGAGGTCTGCGCTCCATGCCCGCGTCCGTGCTCATCGTCGATGACGAGAAGAACATCCTGCTCACGCTGAGCCAGTCGCTGCAGCTGGCGGGCTACCGCACGGAGCTGGCCAGCTCGGGCCAGGTGGCGCTGGATGTGGTGTCCGCCAGGCCGGTGGACGCGGTGCTCATGGACGTGAAGATGCCGGACATGGACGGGCTGACGGCGCTGGGGCGGCTGCACGAGATGAAGCCGGAGCTGCCCGTCATCATGATGTCCGGCCACGGCACCATCGACACGGCGGTGAAGGCCACGCAGCTGGGAGCGCGAGACTTCCTGGAGAAGCCCATCGCGCGGGACAGGCTGCTGGTGGCGCTGCGCAACGTGCTCAAGCACCAGGCGGTCATCGAGGAGCTGCAGGAGCTGCGCTCGCAGATGAGCCGCTACGACATGGTGGGCGCGGGGCCCGCCATGCAGCGCATCTTCTCGCTCATCCAGCGCACGGCGCCGTCCGAGGGCCGGGTGTTGATTACGGGCGAGAACGGCACGGGCAAGGAGCTGATCGCACGGGCGCTGCACCAGCACTCGCGGCGCAAGAGCGGCCCGTTCGTGAAGCTCAACTGCGCGGCGGTGCCGCACGATCTCATCGAGAGCGAGCTGTTCGGCCACGAGAAGGGGGCCTTCACCGGCGCGGTGAGCGTGCGGCGCGGCAAGTTCGAGCTGGCGCACGAGGGCACCCTGTTCCTGGACGAGATTGGCGACATGCCCTCGGCGATGCAGGCCAAGCTGCTGCGCGTGCTGCAGGAGGGCGAGCTGGAGCGGGTGGGCGGCGCGGAGACGATCAAGGTGGACGTGCGCGTCATCGCCGCGACGAACAAGAACCTGGAGAAGGAGATCTCCGGGGGGCACTTCCGCGAGGATCTCTACTACCGCATCAACGTGGTGCAGATTCACTCGCCGCCGCTGCGCGAGCGGCGCGAGGACCTGCCGGACCTGATCGACACGTTCCTTCAGGAAGCGTGCGCGCGTAACGGGCGCAAGCCGCTGAAGCTGTCGCCAGAGGCGCTCTCGGTGATGGCCTCGTACGACTACCCGGGCAACGTGCGCGAGCTGCGCAACCTGGTGGAGCGCCTGGCCATCCTCTGCGAGGGGCCCGTCGTCTCCGGCCATGAGGCGCTGGAGCTGCTGCCCCGGGGCCGGGGCCTGGCGGTGCCTCCGCCGCTCAGCGCCGTGCCGGCTCCTCTGCCCGTGCCCTCACCCGCCGTGGCCGCGCCGGTGCCCACGCCGGAGTCGGCCTCTATACCCGCCCCGCCCCGCGCGGCGGAGCCACCGGCCCCCGCGGGCTTCCGGCCCCGGGTGGATCGCACCTTCCGGGAGCAGGTGGAGGACGCCGAGCGGGAGATCATCACCCACACGCTCGCGTACACGCAGGACAACGTCACCGAGGCGGCACGTCTGCTGGATCTGGAGCGGGGCCACTTCTACAAGAAGATGAAGGCGCTCGGCCTGAGGCGCAGCGGCTCGGGTGAACCCACCCCCTGACCGGGGTAGGCTCAAACACCGCCATGCGCTTCCTCCTTCTCCTGCTC
Organism: Myxococcaceae bacterium; assembly: GCA_035296065.1. GTDB lineage: Bacteria > Myxococcota > Myxococcia > Myxococcales > Myxococcaceae > DATHBR01. The sequence continues at coordinate 27,270 of DATHBR010000034.1, forward strand.
CTGCTCGCCTGCTCCTCCGGGCCTGAACACCGCGGCGACCTCGCCCGAGGCGTCTATACGCCCCCGCCACCCAACCCCACCTTCAACCCAACGACGGACGCGCCCCACCGCACTGGCCAGCCTGGCCACGTCAACACCCCGCCCGTGTTGCCACGCTCGCCTCACACGCGCGTGTTGCCGCCCACCACGGAGCCAGGGCTCTGGGCCGGGGACGAGCCGCGGGCGAGCCGGAAGCGGGAGCCCGCCCCGCCAGAGCTCTTCGGGGTTCTTCTGCCCGGCCTGCCCCTCTCCGAGGACAAGGTGGAGGCCGGGCTCGCGTACACCTGCGTCGGCTTCTGGAGCCAGACGCTTCCTGGCACAGGACTCACTGAGAAGGTGAAGGCGCTCAGCCCTCAGGTCAAGCGCTGCATGGTAGCGCACATGAACGCGGCGTGCGTTCATGTCATCGAGCAGATGGACGCCGCCGAGAGCAGAAACGGGGTGGTGACGCTCTTCGTGAGGCGAAACCTGGAGGCGCTTCGAAAGTCCTCCACCGAGTTCATCCGGGCGGAATGTGGTACCAGCCTCTCCGCCACCCATCAGAAGTTGCTGTCTCAGCTCACCGCTGAGCTTTACGACACCTGGCTCCAGCCGGAGTAAGACCATGGCCCTCGACGACGACGACGATTCGAAACTATCTGCTCTCGAAGATACGCTGGCACTGCGCCGGCGCCTCGAGGCAGTGCGCAACCTCACCCCAGAGCAGAAGACGCGGCTGCTGGAGAGGATGGATCTGAAGTCGGTGATCATCCCCCGCTACTCGATGAAGCCGCCCGAGACTGAAGAGCCGGAGTAGGCGAAGAGCCCCGAGAACACACGGGGGGAATCAACAGCCTTGAAGAGGGTTCTGGAGCCTGATTTCTAGGACCCTTCACCCGCAGCCAGCGGAGACTGACGAATGATGCAGGGGCAAGGCGGAGCACTGGGCTGGACGCTGGTGCGTGTCACCTTCGGATTGATGCTCTCGCTGGGGCACGGCCTTCCCAAGGCGAGGGGGGACATGGGGCCCTTCATCGCCGGGGTCGGCTCGCTGGGCTTCCCCTTCCCCACCTTCTTCGCCTGGTGCGCGACGCTCACGGAGTTGGTGGGCGGGGTGCTGATCGCGCTGGGGCTCTTCACCCGGCCGATGGCGGCCTTCGCGGCCTTCACCATGCTCGTCGCCACCTTCCGGCACCGCGCGGACCCGTTCTCCGTGATGGAGAAGCCGCTGCTGTTCCTGACGGTCTTCGTGGCGCTGATCATCGCGGGCGCCGGCCCGTGGAGCCTCGACGCCCGGCTGCGGCGAAAGAGCTGACGCCCCTCTCAGGCCGCCACGCGCTCCACGCAGGCGGGCACGTCGTTGGCCGGTGAGTTCACCACCCGCGCCACCTCGTAGGTGTCCAGCGAGTCATCCGCGAACGGCACCAGCAGCGGCTGCAGCACCGAGGGCTCCAGCGCATCGGGACGCAGCCACAGCTCCTGCGCTCCATGGGAAAGGATGACGGGCATCCGGTCGTGAATGGGCTCCATCAGCGCGTTGGGGCCCGTGGTGATCAGCGCGCAGGAGCGCACCACCTCACCCGTGTCCTTCGCCGTCCACTCCTCCCACAGCCCCGCCAGCGCCAGCGGCTTGCGGTCCTTGCGGTGGAAGAAGAAGGGCGTCTTCGGCTTCGTCGTCTGCTTCCACTCGTACCAGCCGTCCACCAGCACCAGGCAGCGCCGGCGCTTGAACGCGGAGCGGAAGCTGGGCTTCTCGGACACCGTCTCGCAGCGCGCGTTGATCAGCTTGTTGCCAATCGCCGCGTCCTTCGCCCAGGACGGGATGAGCCCCCAGCGATAGGCGTCCAGCATCCGCTGCCCGTCATTGACCACCACGGGCATCAGCTGCGTGGGCGCCAGGTTGAACCGGGGACGATCGAGCCCTGCCCTCACGCTGGTCAGCGCGAACTCGCGGGCAAGATCTGCTGCGGAGGTCTGCACGGTCACTCGGCCACACATGCTCAGGAGTATCGCCCGGCTCGCCTGCTCGCACCAAGCACAACGGCGCATGGCCGGTTGCTCAGCCACCAAGCGGCAGCACCACCGTGGCCACCGTGCCCCCACCCTCGCGGTTGTGCAGCGAGATGCGCCCCCCGTGCCGCCGGACGATCTCTCGCGAGACGTAGAGCCCCACCCCCAGCCCATAAATACCCGTGAGCGCCTTGCGCTCTCCCCGCTCGAAGCGCTCGAAGAGCTGCTCCTTGTCCTCTCCCCCCAGGCCGATGCCCCGGTCGGCCACCGTGAGCTCCGCCTCGGACGGCGACAGCTGCTTCACCCGGAGCTCGATGGGGCCCCCGTCCGGGCTGTACTTGATGGCGTTGGACACCAGGTTGTGGAGCACCTGCTCGATGCGCAGCTCGTCCAGCTCGCCCTCCACCGCGGACAGCTCGAGTTGCAGCGTGTGGCGCCCCGAGGCGCTCACCAGCGGCTCACTCACGCGCCGCGCCACCTCCGCCAGGTTCAGCCGCGTGCGCTGCAGCGGCAGCCGGCCAGAGCCCAGCTGCGAGGCGTCCAGCAGCTGGTTCACCAGCCGCGTGAGCCGGTCGATCTGCCGCTCGAACAGCTCGATGCGCTCGATCTGCTCGGGGCCCACCTTGCGCCGCAGCAGCGCCAGCTGCGTCTTCACCACCGTGATGGGCGTTCGCAGCTCGTGCGAGGCGATCGAGAGGAAGGCATCCTTCTCGTTGCTCACCCGCTCGATGGCCTCCAGCTGGCTGGCGAGCTCGGCGGCCATCTGATCGAAGGTGCGCGCCAGCTGGCGCAGCTCGTGCGGCGCATCCTCCGTCGCCTCCTGGGCCCGGGCCTGGCGGTCCCCCGAGGCCAGGCGGACCGCCGCCTCGGACACCCGCTGCATCGGTGAGATGATGGCGCGAGAGATCATCAGCGACACCAGCACCGCCGCCACCGCGGCCAACCCCATGGTCACCAGCAGGCGCGCATACGCGTCCTGAACCTGGCGCTGCAGAAACACGTTGGGCTGCTCGACGACCACCCGCCAGCCCATGCGCTCCACCCTCACCGTGCGGAACAGCCGCAGCGCCTCGTCCCGGAGCAGCCGGGGCACCGCGGTGCTGTGGGTATAGGTGCCCGTGCCATCGACGCCCGCCCGGACGAGCGCGGCCGCCAGCGCCGAGCCCTCGATGCTCCGCGGGCGCCCCGTGTCCTCCTCGCTCGAGTCGAAGACGATGCCGCCCTGCCTGTCCACCACCAGCACGCGCTGCTGGATTCCCCGGCTCCTGTCCCGCGCGGAGGTGCGCATGGCCGGCAGATCCAGCGAGGCGAGCACGTAGCCCCCATAGCGCCCATCGGCGCGCACGGGCGCCACCGCCACCACCAGCGGCCCCACCGCCCCGCCCTCGCCAGGCACCACATCACTCACGAAGGCCACCCGGGCCTCCCGGGCCCGGTGCACGTAGTCCATGTCCGCGAAGCTGCGCCCCGCCAGCGGCTTGCCCTCGCGGTCGACCCGGGGCGAGAACGCGAGCGCCACGCCCTCGGCGCTGCCCACGTAGGCGTAGATCAGCTCCGGCGAGTAGGAGACGAGCGAGTCGAGCGAGTCCTCCAGGAAGCCCTGCGCCGGCAGCGTTCCCCGTGAAGCCAGGTGCGTGGCCAGCAGGCGCGAGAGCTGCGTGGCCGAGTAGGTGGCGTGCTCCAGCCGCAGATCAATCTCCCGGGCCACGGCGCGGGCCAGCTGCTCGTTCTCCGTGTTCACCTGCGCCAGCGCCGTCTGGTGCCGCGCGCGGCCCTCGACACCGCCCATGACGAGCAGCGGGATGACCGCGCCCAGCGTGAGCGCCGAGGCGAACGCGCGCCGCATGGGCATGTCCTCCACCGGAGGCGGCAGCCGCCCGCGCAGCCTGCGCCGGAACACCGGCACCAGCAGCCCCACCTGGACCACCAGCGCCGCCAGCACCCCGTTCACCGCCTGCTTCACCCCGGCCACCAGCGTGGCCTCGGCGGGAATCTCCGCCAGCAGCGTGTAGGTGAGCGCGAAGTAGAGCGGGCTGAGCAGCCAGTAGAGCCCGTCCGCGGTGATGGGCATGAGGCGCCGGCTCAGCGCCCCGACGAACAGCCCCTCCACGGTGAGGTTGAGCCAGCCCCAGGGGTGCCCCCACAGCCCCAGCGTCACCACACCGGAGATAGCCCCAGCAAGCCCCCCCGCCACGGGGCCCAGCAGCACCGCCGCCAGCAGCACCGCCACCGGCCCCAGCAGAAAGTGCACCCCCGGGAGCACCTCCACGGCCGCAAGGTTGAGCACCAGCCCCACCAGGCCCAGTGCAACGCCCCCCGCGATGCGTCTCCAGGTCCTCATCCGGACCTGAAGCCTCTCCTACATTCACCGCCCTTGGGGAGCCCTTCCCAGGCCTTTCGCTCACCCCCGCACACCTGGCGCGCCCGGGGAGCAGGGCCCGCAAAAGAAAACCGGCGTGGGCCGGAAGAAGCTTCCGTGCCCACGCCGGGAGATGTCAGTCAGTCAGCGGCGATGACTACCGGGTGATCGTCAGCGAGGTGTCGTCCACGAAGAAGCTGGTGGCCACCGACGAGTCCTCGCTGCCGTTGAAGTGGACGCGGATCGTCTGGCCCTTGTACGCGGACACATCGAACGTGCGCTCCACGTAGGCGGTGCCCTTGTTCAGGTTGCTGTAGGTCGCCAGCGTCGCCTTGACGGTGCCCGCGCTGTCACGGATCTGGATGGCCAGCTTGTCGTACGCGGTGGTGGTGGTGGTCTCCGAAGAGATGATCTTCACCCAGAACTTGAGGCTGGCGCTGCAGGCCGTCGACGGGATGGTGATCGTCTGGTAGGCCGTGTCGGTCTTCGCGGTGCCGTAGCCATTCAGCCACGCCTTCCAGCTCCCGGTGCGCGGGGCGCTGCCGCCCGTGGAGCCGTCGATGACGCCCGTGGTGGTCGTCCAGTTCACGTTGCCGCTCTCGAAGCCGGCGTTGACCAGCAGCTGCTCGGTGATGCCGCAGCTGCCCGTGGTGTTGCTCACCGTGACGGACACGGCCGCCGAGGTGCCCACGTTGCCAGCCGCGTCATACGCCTTGCTGGTGATGGAGTAGCTGCCGTTGGCCACGCCCGCGGTGTTCCAGCTGACGCTGTAGGGGCTGGTGGTGTCCGAGCCGATCAGCGTGGAGCCCGCGAAGAAGTCCACCTTGCTCACGCCCACGTTGTCCGAGGCGTCGGCGCTCACGGTGGCGGTACCCGACAGGGTGGCGCCGCCCGTCGGAGCGGTGAGCGAAGTGGAGGGCGCCGTGGTGTCGCCGCCGCCGCCGCCGCCGCCGGTGAAGTTGGCGGTGTAGAGCAGGAAGTTGGGCGAACCCGTCTTCGCGTCGGTCACCTTGTTCGGGGTGGCGTTGGTCAGCAGCGCGTCACGCACCTGCGCCGGCGTGGCGGTGGGGTTGCTCTGCATGTACAGCACCGCGCCACCGGCGATGTGCGGGCTGGCCATCGAGGTGCCGCTGATGGTGTTGGTGGCCGTGTCGCTGGTGTGCCAGGCCGAGGTGATGTTCGAGCCCGGCGCCCAGATGTCGAGGCAGGTGCCGTAGTTGGAGAACGAGGAGCGCGCGTCCGTGTTGGTGGTGGAGCCCACGGTGATGGCGGCGGGCGCACGCGCCGGCGACTTGGTGCACGCATCGCCGTTGTCGTTACCCGCCGCGACGGCGAACACCACGCCCGCGGCAATGGCGTTGGTGACCGCGTCATCGAGCGTCTGCGAAGCGCCACCGCCCAGGCTCATGTTGGCCACGGCCGGCTTGACGTGGTTGTTCTTCACCCAGTCCACGCCGGCGATCACGCCCGCGTTGGTGCCCGAGCCGTTGCAGTCCAGCACGCGCACCGCGTGCACGGTCGCCTTCTTGGCCACACCGTAGGTGGTGCCCGCCACGGTGCCCGCCACGTGCGTGCCGTGACCGTTGCAGTCGTTGGCGCTGCCGCCCGAGGTCACCGCGTCGAAGCCGTTGCCCATGCGGCCGGCGAACTCCTGGTGCGTCAGCTTCACGCCCGTGTCGACGATGTAGGCGTGCACGCCGGTACCATCGGCGTTGTAGTTGTAGGTCTGGTTCAGCGGCAGGTCGCGCTGATCAGAGCGGTCGATGCCCCAGGTGGCGCCCGTCTGCGTGGCGACGGCGAACACTTCCTGGTTCTCCTCGACGTACGCCACGCGCTTGTCGGCGCGCAGCTGCTGTACGCGCGCCTCGGGCATGCGTACCGCGAAGCCCTTGAGGGCGTGCTCGTAGGTCTGGAACACCTGGCCACCGTGCTGGGCGGCGATCTCCTGACCGATGCTCCCGGCACCGCGCTGAGCCACCTCCTTCAGGTCGCTCTTCAGCACGACGATGTACTCACCCGGGATGGGGCGCGAGCTGCGCAGCAGCTGCGCCATCTCGGCGATCTCCTGCTTGGGCTCGTTGGTCTCGAAGTCCTGCTCCTCCATGCCAGGGCCACACGACGCGGCGGCCAGCAGGGAGAAAGTGCACGCGGCTTGCTTGAAGCTCTTCATTCGACCTCTCGGGGGATGGGGAATGGTGGCGCGCGAGCGCCGGGTGAAACAGCCGGTGAAATTACATGTTCGAGATGAATCCGGTCAATCCCAGCTAATAGAAAAATTGAATTCTTCCGGATAACAGCCCGAAACCCCGTTAACCCCGAGTCCCCTCTGACTCGGACGGTTTACGAGGGGAGTTTGATTCCAGACAGCCGCTGGAAGAGCTCCACCGCGAAGCCATCCGTCATGCCGGAGATGTAGTCAGTGACACACAGCAGCCGTTGATACGGCGTGAGCCGGGCAATGGCCTCGCCGCGCTCCTGCAAGAGCGGGCCGGGCCGCTGCAGAAACTCGAACGGCAGCAGCTGGCGCAGCTTCTTCTCCTCCTTGTTGGGCGAGTCGGTCATCACCGCCGGAGCGAACATCTCCAGCAGCCCGCCCAGCGTCTTGAAGCCGGCGCTTTCGATCTGCAGCACGCGCTCGCTCTCGTAGCCCTTCTGGCGGGTGATGCGTTTGATCTCCTCGAGCTGGCTGTTCATGCCGTCGCGGGCGGCCACGAGCGACTTCTCCCACGCGCCTTGCTCCATCTGCTGCACGGCCTCGGAGAACACGTCCACGCACTCATTGACGAGCGCACCGATGGCGCCCGAGCGCAGCACGCCCAGGAGGCTCTCGGGCTGCAACTCCTCGGAGGGGCTGGAGGGCTCGCGCTTGACCATCAGGCCCTCGAGCAGCGCGCAGGCCTGCTCGTGCGGAATGAGCCCCAGCATGGCCGAGTCCTCCAGGTCGATGACGGCGTAGCAGATGTCATCGGCCGCCTCGACGAGGAAGGCCAACGGGTGGCGGGCGAAGACGTCGGGCTCTCGCTCGAGCAGTCCCAGCTTCTGGAACGCGTCACGAGCCAGGGCGGCGTCCTCCTGGAAGTAACCGAACTTCTTCTCCGACACGCGGCTTTTGTCGCGCTCGCGGCCACTGGGGATGACCGAGGGCCGCGGGTACTTGCTCATGGCCCCCACCGTGGCGACGGTGTAGCGCAGGCCGCCCTGGCGCTCGCGGGACTGCAACCGGCTCAGGATGCGGAAGCCCTGCGCGTTGCCCTCGAACTTCACCAGGTCCTGCCACTCGGCCTGGGTGGCAAAGGGGCTCTTCTTTGCCGAGGGCTCGGGTGTCCACGGCGCCAGCCGCTGCTCGGCCCAGTGCTGGATGGCGGCTTCGCCCGAGTGGCCAAAGGGCGGGTTGCCGATGTCGTGCGCCAGGCAGCCCGCGGCCACCAGCGTGCCCAGGTGCGAGGGGTCCACCCGCACGCCCTGCTTGAGCAGCGCCCTGCCGGCCTTCTGCCCCAGCGTGCGCCCCACGCACGAGGCCTCGATGCTGTGAGTCAACCGCGTGCGGGGCGTGTAGTCGCGGGTGGAGAGCGGAAACACCTGCGTCTTGTCGTGCAGCCGCCGGAAGGCGCTGGAGAAGACGATGCGGTCATAGTCCCTGTCGTAGTCGGTCCGGTCCTCGGCCGAGCCGGTGGGAGGGCGGGAGGACCCCAGCCGGTGCCAGGACAACAACTGCTGCCATCGCTCACTGCGCTGCGTGCTCACGCGGGTGCGACCTCCGAAGAGACGGGGGGCGCATCCTGCTCCGATGACTCGCGGACGCCAACCTCCCCCGCTGGCTTCAAGAGCATGGACGTGGGCCACGCTCCCCGGCAGCCTTACACGCGCTGAAACCTTCTCTTTCGTTGGAGCCACTCATGACGCTGAAGGCGCTGTGCATCGCCGTGTCCCTGCTGGCCGCCCCTGGAGTCGCGCTGGCGCAGGTCAACCTCGATCAGTTCAAGAAGGCCGCGGGCAACGCCGGCAAGGCCACCGTGGAGAAGAAGGTCAACGACAAGCTCAAGACCGAGGCCACCAGGAACCAGTGCAGCTTCAAGTCGGGCACGGACGTGCTGGAGGCCGGCTGCGAGCAGAAGCTGAAGAACCTGGTAGCCGCGCTCATCGAGGCCAAGAAGCAGCTCGATGCGGGCGGGGTGAAGAACTACAAGTTCGAAGTCTCCGGGCACACGGACTCCGCGGGTGACGCGGCGAAGAACAAGGCGCTGAGCGAGAAGCGCGCCGCCGTCATCGTCAAGGAGCTGGTGGCCCGGGGCATCCCCAAGGCAGAGATCGTCGCGGTGGGCCGCGGCTCGGAGCAGATGCTGGTGAAGCCGGATGACACGGCGGCGAAGAAGGCGAAGAACCGGCGCTACGAGATCCAGGTCCGGCTCTAGCGCGGGCCCAACAGCTCGCGCAGCCTGCGCAGCAGCTGGGTCTCCAGGCTGGGGCCGTAGACCCAGCTGTCCGTCTCCTCGTCGTAGATCTCCACCTGGTCGTCCTCCTGGCCAGGCTTGTGGGCAGCTTCGAGCGAGTCCCGAAGCCCCCGCAGCATCGGACGCTCCCCGGTGCCCAGCTCGTCGCCGCTCACGCCTTCGAGCGCCTCCATGAGGAGGTAGCGCGCGGTCTGCGCGGCCTGACGGGCCAGCGGGGACAGCCGGGCGCCCACGGGCAGGGGCAGCGTCTCGCGCAGCGCCAGCGAGAGCAGCCACTCCCGGGCGGCGGACGGCGCGCCCCGGGGGTTGAGCCACGAGAGCACCCGCTGGTCGAACTCCGTGCGCTCCTGCTCGGCCAGCGGCGCCAGGTCCTCCCAGGACAACCGCCGCGCGTGCTTCTGCTCCTCCATGAGCGAGAGCACCTCCAGGGCCCGCTCGTGGGACTGAGCGGCCGCGTACGCCAGCAGCACGCCGTCCCCCTCCAGCTCCCACCACTGCTTCAGCCACTTGCGGCGCAGGCTCACGTTCGGCTCCACGCGGACCCGCTCCCGCAGCAGCTCCAGGTAGCGATCGACGTCGTCCGAGAACGCCTCCAGCGCCGCCTCGCGGATCTCCGGCTCGGGATCCTCCACCAGCCGCGCCAGGGTGGCGGAGTCCTCGCCGCGCGTGAGCTTCAGCACCCGCGTGACGGTGAGCCGCACCTCGCCGAAGGGGTCCGCCTCCAGCCGCTCGCGCAGCAGCTGGCGTACCGCGGCGTCCTCCGGGGCGGACACGGCGGCCAGGTACTGGCACGCGGCGGCGCGGACGTACCCATCCGGATCATGCTGGGCCAGCGCCGCCAGCGCATCCACGTCCCGGTAGCCCGCCAGCACCACGGTGAAGTGCCGCCGAGCGCCCGCGTCCGGCTCACGGCGGGCCAGCTTGAGCAGCTCCGGCTTCGCCGCCTCGCCCATCCGCAGGCTGAGCGCCCACGCCGCCCAGACGCGCTCGCGGGGCTCGCCCGAGCGCAGCAACTCCCGAAGCGCCTCCGTGTCCAGCGTGGCTACCTCGTCGAAGCGCTCCATGCGTGCTCCCCTGCCCCGGGCCCGGAAGAAGGTGCGGCGCTACTTCGCGGCGGGCACGAACCACTCTACCGCTTCACGGGTGATGTCATCCGGCACCGTGTGGGGCCCGTCGAACTCGTGGTAGAGCACCTCGTAGCCCGCGCGCTGGAGCCGGGGCACCAGGCGCCGGCTGCACGCGTCGATGCTCAGCACCGCGTCAACCGTGCCGTGCGACACGAACACCCGCGGCGTGCCGTGCTGCGCCGCCGGAGCGGCGAACCCCGGTGAGAACGCCAGCACGTGCTTGAACAGCTCTCCGTTGGTGAGCCCCAGCGAGAGCGCATACGAGGCCCCGTCCGAGAAGCCTCCGATGGCCACGCGCTCCGGATCCACCGCGTAGCGCTCGAAGACCCAGGCCAGCGCCTGGTCCAGCGCGGCCACGTCCGGCCCGAAGTCTCCCAGGATGATGTCCCACGTCGAGCCCCGGGACTTCGTGGCCACCAGCAGCAGCCCGCGCTCATCGGCCACCTTGCGCAGGAGGCCGATGGACTGCCGCGCGTCGCCTCCCGCCCCATGCAGCATGACCACCAGCGAAGCGGGCTGGTCAGCGCGATAGCCTGCTGGCACGTAGAGCAGCCCCCCGGCCACCTCCCCCAGCGGCACGAGGCCCTCGCCCGCGCCCGCCACCGTGGGGGGCCGCACGCGGATTGCCAGCCGGCCCTGCCGTGCCAGGTTGTTGCTGCTGGAACGAACTCCCTGATTTCCATCCATCGCCATGGTTGTTGCTGTCCTTCCCAGGTCCTTGCGTTCGCATCCCCCGCCCAGGAGCAGCACCACTCCAAGCCCCGCCGTTGGAACCCAGGCCCTCATGTCACGTCCCTCGTGGTGAGCCTTCAGCGCCTCGGGCTCTCTGGCGGCGGACCGCCCAGGTGCTTGGGACGCTGCGTCATGAACAGGATGTCCTGGGTTAACGCTTGGCGAGGCCGCGAGCCTTCCGATTCAGATCGCCTGGCTGCCAGGCCTCCATACAATCGCGGCCATGCGCCTCGTCGACTTCGCCATCGAGCCCACCCGCCTGCATCTCTGGGGACCGCGCGCCGCGCTCGAGGTGTGGAGCCCCCTGCCCGGCGTGCTGCGCCTGCGCCACGCGCCGTCCTCCGCGCACGCGGGCTTCGTGCACCCGCGGCTGGCGCCCAAGCAGTCCTGGGCGGTCGTCACGGACGAGGCCCAGCCGCTCGAGGTTCGCCGCGAGGGGGACACCTTCCACGTCACCGCCGAGGGCGTGGTGCTGCAGGTGGCCCTGGCCGACGGCACCTGGAGCTTCCAGAACACCGAGGGCCGGGTGCTGGCGCGGTGCGAGTCGGTGTCCGGCGAGTACTCGCCGCGCATGCCGGTGAATCACTCGCGCGCCCAGCTGTCGCTGCACGCGCCCGAGGACGAGGCGTACCTGGGCTTCGGTGAGAAGGTGGGCCCGCTGGACAAGCGCGGCCTGCACCTGACGTTCTGGAACACGGACGTAATGCCGCACCACCCGGACACCGATCCGCTCTACGTCTCCATTCCGTTCTTCATCGGCCTGCGCGGCGGCGTCGCCTGGGGCTTCTTCCTGGACGAGACGTGGCGCTCCGAGGTGGACGTGGCGTACGGAGATCCGCAGGCGGTGCGCTGGGAGACGTGGGGCCCGGAGCTGGACGTGTACCTCATCTGCGGCCCTCACCCGGGCGACGTGGTGCGCCGCTACACGGCGCTCACCGGGCGCCCGCCGCTGCCACCGCTGTGGAGCCTGGGCGCGCAGCAGTCCCGCTGGGGCTACGAGCACGCGGATGACATCCGCGGCGTCATCCAGGCGTACCGCTCCCGCGGACTGCCGCTGGACACGGTGTACCTGGACATCGACTACCTGGAGGCCTTCAAGGTCTGGACGTGGGACCGCTCGCGCTTTCCGGATCCGCAGGAGCTCATCAACGACGCGGCCGATCAGGGCGTGCGGCTGGTGCCCATCATCAACCCCAGCGTGAAGGCCGAGCCCGGCTACGCCCCCTACGAGGAGGCCAAACAGCGCGACTTCCTGGTGCGCGCCGACAGCGGAGACGTGCTGGTGGGCGAGGTGTGGGCCAAGCCCGCGGTGTTCCCGGACTTCACGCGCGAGGAGGTGCAGCGCTGGTGGGGAGACTGGCACCAGGGCTTCCTCGAGCAGGGCATCGCCGGCATCTGGAACGACATGAACGAGCCGGCGTGCTTCTCGCTGATCGAAGCGGGCGGCAGCGTGCACGCCAGCGGCGGGCGCATGGACGAGGCCCGGCGCACCGAGGGCAAGACGCTACCGTTCGCGGCGCGCCACGGCAAGCGGCGCCACCTGGAGGTGCACAACGTCTACGGCATGGGCATGGTGAAGGCCGGCTTCGAGGGCTTCCGCCGCCTGGAGCCCGAGCGGCGCCCCTTCCTGCTCACCCGCGCGGGCTACGCGGGCATTCAGCGGTACGCGGCGGTGTGGACCGGAGACAACTCCAGCCACTGGGAGCACCTGGAGCTGTCCATGCCCATGCTGGTGGGGCTGGGGCTGTCGGGGGTGGGCTTCACCGGGGTGGACATCCCCGGCTTCATCGGCAAGCCCAGCGCCGAGCTGTTCGCCCGGTGGACGCAGTTGGGCACCTTCTACCCGCTGATGCGTAACCACGCCGCCAAGACGATGCCCTTCCAGGAGCCGTGGCGCTTTGGCGAGCGGTACGTGGAGCTGGCCCGCGCGGCGCTCGAGCGGCGCTACCGGCTGCTGCCCACGCTGTACTCGCTGATGCACGAGGCGGCCGAGACGGGCCTGCCGGCGCTGCGCCCCCTGCTGATGATCGATCCGGCGGACCCCGAGGCGCTGCGCGCCTTCGAGCAGTTCCTCTTTGGGCGGGATCTGCTGGTGGCCCCCATCACCAGGCCGGGCCACACCCGGCGGCTGGCCTACCTGCCCCGGGGCCAGTGGCTGGAGTGGCCCAACATGCAGAAGCCCGGCGCCATCCACGAGGGAGGCCAGCACGTCATCGCCTCGGGCCCGCTGGACACGGTGCCCCTGTTTCTGCGCGCCGGTGGCGGCGTGGCGCTCACCCAGCCCGCGCAGTTCACCACCACGGCCAACTGGGAGTCGCTCGAGTGGCACATTCACGCCGGGCCCGACGTGAGGCTGCGCCTCTATGAGGACGACGGCGACGGCTACGGCGAGTCCCGGCTCACCACCATCACCGGAGGCATGGACCGGGGCCGCTTCTTCCTCGAGCGTCGCGTCCAGGGCGCCCTGCCGCCCGCCCGGAAGACGGAGACGCTGCGCATCTACGGCCTCAAGGGCGTGCGCTCCATCACCGGGCCGCTGGAGCTGCGCTCCCTGGTGGATGGGGTGCTCGAGGTGCCCATGAGCGGGAACTGGGACCGGCTCGTCGTGAATTTCTAGGGATGCCTCGGTGTGTCCTGGGGGCCGAGCCTACCCGGCCAGCACGGCCTGGGGCCTGGACGCTGGGAGGCTCTGCCCGGACTCCAGCTGCTGCTTGGCGGGGATGAACGTCATGGCCCGCTCGGCCAGGGCGGCGATGGTGAGCGACGGGTTGACGCCCGGGTTGGAGGAGACCGCCGCACCGTCGATGACGTAGAGGCCCTCGTAGCCGAACAGGCGGTGTTGGTGGTCAATCGCCCCCGTCTCTGGCGAGTCGCTCATGCAGGCTCCGCCGAGGATGTGCGCCGTCGTGGGGATGCCCAGCACCGTCTCGTTGACGAGGCTCATGGGCATGCCCTCGAGCTTCTCGGCCATGCGGCGGCCCAACTCGGCCGCCTCGGGCATGTTGGCGGTGGGGGCTTCGCCAGCCTGTACCGAGGTGGTGATGCCCTTGCGCAGGCCCGTCGTCAGCGCCCGCCCGCGCTGCATGCGCAGGTACCCATCCGTCGTGCGCATATAGAGGAGGATGACCGTCTGCTTCGCGTAGTCACCCACGGTCATCACCCTCAGCAGCTTCAGCGGGTGCTGAAGCATGGTGCCGATGAGCCGCGCCAGCCGCGTCACCACCTTGTCCCCGGTGACGTACGGGGCCGACAGGAGCCGGAAGAAGCCCGCGCCGGCCGAGTAGCGCACGGGCTCCAGGTGCGAGTGCTCGTCGGTGTGCAGGATGGAGCCGATGGCGATGCCCTGGGACAAGTCCCGGTCCTTCTTGGGGGTCACCACGCCCAGCAGGGCCTCGGAGTTGGTGCGCACGCCATCGCCCACCCGCTCCGAGAGCCTGGGCAGCCCGTCCGGGCGCTCCTTGAGCTTGAGCAGCAGGTCCATGGTGCCCAGCACGCCACCGGCGAAGATGACGTTGCGGGCGGTGAAGCGCCGCTTGCGCCGGAAGAACGAGGCACCCTCCAGGGCTTCGACTTCATAGCCCCCCTCGGGCAGGGGGCGCACCCAGGTGGCCTCGGTGTCCGCGTGAATGGTGAGCCCGCGCTTCTCGGCGAAGTAGAGGTAGTTCTTGTCCAGCGTGTTCTTGGCGCCCACGCGGCAGCCGAGCATGCACCCGCCACACGAGTTGCAGCCCGTGCGCGGTGGGCCCTCGCCGTTGAAGTAGGGATCCGGCACGGTGACGCCGGGCTCGCCGAAGTAGATGGCCACGGTGGTGGGCTGGAAGTCCTCGCGGCCCATCTCCTTGCCGATCTGCTGGACGAGCTGATCGGGGTAGGTGCGCAGCGGGTTCTCGCGGGCGCCGAGCATCCGGCGCACCTCGGCGTAGTGGGGCGCCAGTTCCTGCTTCCAGTTGGCCAGCTGGCCCCAGCTGCCGCTCTGGAAGAAGTGGTCCTTCGGAATGGGCAGCGTGTTGGCGTAGACGAGCGAGCCGCCGCCCACTCCCACGCCAGAGAGCACGGTGACGTGGCGGAAGAAGGTCATCTTGAAGAGCCCGCGCCAGCCGAGCCGCGGCATCCACAGCCACCGCTTCAGGTTCCAGTTCGTCTTGGGAAAATCGTTGGTCCCGAGGCGCCGGCCCTTCTCCAGCATGACGACGCGATAGCCCTTCTCGGTCAGCCGCAGCGCGCTCACGCTGCCGCCGAATCCCGAGCCGATGATGAGGAAATCGCAGTCCATCGGGTCCTCCATCTTTGAATAAGAGCCTCACTATCGCAGGCGTGACGCCGTGAGGCAGTCCCTCCCTGCCTCGGCTGGGGGGACCCCCTGCCCTTGCCTGCCTGTAAGCCCCTTCAAAGAGATGGAGCTACGCGCTCCAAGGCTCAGTCCTTGAACTCGGCCCACACGGGTGCGTGATCCGAGGGCTGCTTGCCCTTGCGCTCCTCGCGGTCGATCTCCGACTTCACCGCGCGATCCATCAGCGGCGCCGTGGCGAACAGGTGATCGATTCGCAGGCCCAGGTTCTTCGGGAACCCCAGCATCCGGTAGTCCCACCAGCTGAACTTCTGCTCGTCCGGGTGCAGCTTGCGGAACACGTCCGTCAGCCCGAACGCGCACAGCCGCTGCAGCGCATCGCGCTCCCTCACCGAGAACAGCGTCTGCCCCTCCCACAGCGCCGGATCGTGCGTGTCGATGGGCTCGGGCGCCACGTTCCAGTCTCCGCACAGCACCAGCGGCTCGGTGGGCTTGTGCTTCAGGTCCAGGTAGCGCCGCAGCCGCGTGTACCACTCCAGCTTGTACCCGTACGCCGGCGAGTCCACCGCCTGCCCGTTGGGCGCGTACACGCTCACCACCCGCACCCCGTTCACCGTCGCGGCAATCACCCGCGCCTGCGCGTCATCCACGTCGTCCGGAATGCCGCGCACCACGTCCTGGGGCTCGCTCTTCGCCAGGATCGCCACGCCGTTGTACGTCTTCTGCCCGTGCAGCGCCGAGTGGTAGCCCGCCTCGCGCACCGCCTCCGTGGGGAAGTCCTTCTCCGTGCACTTGAGCTCTTGCAGGCACAGCACGTCGGGCTGGTGGGTCTTCAGCCAGTTGAGCAGCCGCTCCTGGCGAGCACGCACCGAGTTCACATTCCAGGTGGCGATCTTCATCGCGCGGCACCGTCGCACTTCCACCCCCATGCCTTCCACGCTTTTCCGCTCACCTGTGGCCATGGGGACACACCTCTTCCCGCTTTCGAGGGAATTCCTCCTGGCATGAGCATCGCAATGCAGGGACTCCATGAAGACGATGGCCCCCGCCCTCAAGTCCTGCCTGGCTCCGTCCCTCCTGCCCGCACTCGCGGCGCTGGCGCTCGCCACCTCCCTGTGGTTTCAGCTCTCCCTCTCTACCCGGCCCACCTCGTCCGACATGGCCGCCGCGCCCTCGGTGCTGGCCCCTACCGCCGTGCCGGTGAGCCCCGCTCCCGCCGCCGCCGCCCAGCAAGCCGCGCCCGCGGAGGGGCTGCCCCTGGAGCACGAGCACCTGAGCCGCATTAACCACCTGGCCCGGGCCCGGACGCTGCGTGAGCTGGGGGATTTCTCAGGCGCCCTCACCGAGTGCCGCCGTGCCCTCTTTGACACGCCCGACGACGAGGCGACCCTGCGCACGATCGCCCGACTGGGCCAGCTCTCCGGGCAGCAGGAGCTCTCCGTGCTCGCCTTCGAGCGGCTGGGCCAGCTCCAGCCGGAGGACACCGCCCCGCTCATTCAGCAGGCCCGCCTGCTCACCTCTCTAGGCCGGTACGCGGACGCGGTGCGCGTGGGAGAGCAGGCCCTCTCGCGCGACTCCGAGGAGCCGGAGGCGTACCACGCGCTGGGCCGGGCCCACCTGGCGGCCGGCAGCCTCTCCGAGGCCATCTCCCGCCTCCAGCAAGCCGTGCACCTGGCGCCGGAGCACGGCCACGCGCTGAACAACCTGGGCTTTGCCTACCTGCGCTCCAACCGGAACGCCGAGGCCGCCGAGGTGCTCGCCCGCGCCGCCGCCCTGCTGCCCCACGTGGCCTACGTCCACAACAACCTGGGGGTGGCCTACGAGCGGCTCGGCCGCACCGGCGAGGCCCAGGCGGCCTACTCCGACGCCACCCGGCTGTCCCCCCGCTATGTCAACGCGCGCGTCAACGCCCACCGGATGAACAACCTGGCCCGGCTCGACGTCCCCCCCAGCCCCAGGGAGGGCCTGCTCTCCCAGGACACGGGCCTATGAGGCCTTCTTCCGGGAGATGGACCGGGCCGGTTCCCGTTCCGCTCCCATCGGTTTAACGTGCGCTGCCTCTCCGCGCGCCCCATGAATCCGGCCCGAGCGATGACCTCCTCTCCTGAAACGCCTCCTACCCCTGAGCTGCCCTCGGCCCCGATGCCGCCCGAGCGCCCTCACCTGCGCTCCCGCATCTGGAAGTGGACCAAGCGCCTGCTCGTCACCGGGCTGGTGCTCCTGGTGCTCGCCATCGCCGCGGGCACGGGTGTCTACATGTACTACAGCCGGGACCTGCCCTCGGTGCAGGCCCTGCGCAACTACCAGCCGCCGCAGGTGACGAAGGTGACGTGCGCGGACGGCTCCATCTGCGCCGAGTTCTACAACGAGCGCCGCACGCTGGTGCGCATCGAGGATCTGCCCAAGCACGTGCGCGACGCGTTCCTCGCCGCCGAGGACGCGGACTTCTACAAGCACGAGGGCCTGGACCCCTTCGGCATCACCCGCGCGGCCATCAAGAACCTCATCCCCGGCAGCCGCAAGTCGGGGGCCTCGACGATTACACAGCAGGTGGTGAAGAACCTGCTGCTCACGCCCGAGCGCAGCCTGAGCCGGAAGATCCGCGAGTGGATCCTCACTCCGCGCGTGGAGGAGGCGCTGACGAAGGATCAGATCCTCAACCTCTACATCAATCAGATCTACTTCGGGCAGCGCCGCTACGGGCTGGAGGAGGCGGCGCTCTACTACTTCGGCAAGCACGCCAAGGACCTGAGCATCGGCGAGGCGGCGGTGCTGGGAGGCACGCCGCAGTCTCCGCACCGCATCAACCCGGAGACGAACATCGTGCGCGCCAAGAACCGCCAGCGCTACGTGCTGGGGCAGCTGGCGCACCACGGCTTCTTGCCGCGCGAGGTGGTGGAGGCGGAGCTGGACAAGCCCATCGTCCTGGCGCCCCGGCCGCCGCCTCCGGTGGGCGGGTACTACGCGGAGGAGATCCGCCGCACGCTGATCGAGCGCTACGGAGAGAAGGCGGTGCTCGAGGGCGGCCTGCGCGTGGAGATCGCCATGGTGCCCAAGCTGCAAGCGGCCGCGGAGACGTCGGTGCGCGAGGGCCTGGAGGCGGTGGACCGGCGCCAGGGCTACCGCGGCCCGCAGGGCACGATGGAGGCCCCGCGCTTCGAGCGCCTGAGGGGCATGATCGCCCAGCGCCTGGAGGAGGCGGGCCGCCGTCAGAAGGACGCGGAGTACGTGGCGGATCTGGCCCCGCTGGCCAAGGCGGCCCCGGAGCCGGAGAAGCCCGAGGACGTGGGCGCCGAGGAGCAGCGGCCGGAGCTCAACCCCGAGGGCGAGGCGCCGCCGTCGGCCGAGGAGCTGCTGGCGCGCTCGGTGCCACTGCGGCCGCTGAAGGAGGGCCTGCGCCTGAGCGGCTACGTCACCGCGGTGGATGACAAGAAGGGCACCGCCAAGGTGGACCTGGTGGGCCGCACCGCCGAGGTGTCGTTCGCCACGGTGAAGTGGGCGCGCCAGAAGGGCAAGGGCTCGCCGTCGGGGATCTCCGACGTGTTCCAGGTGGGCGAGGTGGTGCGGGTGCGCATCCTCAAGGCGCTGCCGGCGCCGGCCAACGTGGAGGCCACGCTGGATCAGATCCCCGTGGTGCAGGGCGGCCTGGTGGTCGTCAACCCCGCCAACCGGCACGTGGTGGCCATGGTGGGCGGCTATGACTTCGAGCGCTCGTCCTTCAACCGCGCCACGCAGGCCAAGCGGCAGCCGGGCTCGTCCTTCAAGCCGTTCCTCTACGCGGCGGCGCTGGGCAGCGGGCGCTACACCCCGCTGAGCACGGTGAACGACGCGCCCGAGGCCATTCGCGATCCGTACACCGGCAAGCAGTGGAAGCCGAAGAACTACGACAACCGCTTCGACGGGCCGATGACGCTGCGCCAGGCGCTCACCAAGTCGAAGAACACGGTGTCCGTGCGCCTGATCGAGGCCATCACCCCGGCCACGGCGATCGACTTCGCGCGGCGCGCGGGCATCCAGTCGGCGCTGCCGGAGAACCTCACGCTGGCGCTGGGCACCGGCGAGGTGACGATGCTGGAGGCCGTCAACGCGTACGCCACGCTGCAGGCCAACGGCAGGTACGCGCAGCCGCTGCTGGTGCTGCGCGTGAAGGACAGGGAGGCCATCGTGCTGGAGGAGCACGCTCCGGCCTTCGAGGAGACGCTGCCTCCGGCGGTGGCCTACCTCACCACGACGCTGATGCGCAGCGTGGTGGAGGAGGGCACGGCCATGGCGGTGCGCGAGCTGAACCGCCCCGCCGCGGGCAAGACGGGCACCACCAACGAGTCCAAGGACACCTGGTTCTCCGGCTACACGATGGACTACGTGGCCAGCGCCTGGGTGGGCTTCGATGACAACACGCCGCTGGGCAGCACCGAGACGGGTGGCCGCGCCGCGCTGCCCATCTGGCTGAACTTCATGCGCGAGGCGCACCAGGGCCTGCCAGCGCGTGAGTTCGAGGTGCCCCAGGGTGTCGTCTCCGTGCGCATCGATCCGGCCACCGGCCTGCTGGCGGGCAAGTCGGTACCGGGCCGGCTCGAGCCCTTCCTCGAAGGCACCCAGCCCACCGCCGAGGCCCCGCCGCCGGGCCAGGTGGACACCAGCGACTTCTTCCTCGAGGACGGCAAGCGGAGAGGTTTGTGAGCCACGCTCTCACTACACTGCTGTTGTCGACACTGGCCGCGGCCCCGGCCCCGGCCCCTTCCGCGCCACCTTCAGTGGCCCGGCTGGCGCAGCTGGTGGCCGAGGATGTGCGCGCCTTCAAGCCCGAGCCTCCCGTGGCCCTGCACCTGAATGGCGCCTCGCCCGAGCTGCGGCGCGCGGTGGGCACGCTGCTGGCCGCGCAGCTGTCTGCCCTGGAGCTGGGCCCCCTCGTCCTGGAGGCGCCCTCCCCCGAGGCCGCCGAGACGCTCGCGAGGGAGCAGGGCGCGCGCACGCTGGTGCGGCTGACGATCTCCGTGAGCGGAGGCGAGCTGCGCGCCAGTGGAGACGCGCTGGGCACGTGGGTGAACTTCTGGGCCGGCCGGACTCCGAGCCGCCCGCCCGCTCCGGCCGCCGCGGTGGTGCGCTCGGTGGAAGCGGATGCCGGGGCCCTGGCGCTCGCCGCCGTGCAGCCGCAGCAGCTGATGTCCTCGGGGCCGCTGCCCACCACGATGGGCGGGCCACGGGCGGTGCGGCTGATGGGCGCCGCGCTCGTGCGCCTGGACTCGGCTCCCACGGGCCTGGCCGCGGGCGACCTGGACGGCGATGGCAAGGACGAGGTGGCCGTGCTCACCGAGCGTGCCGTGTCCGTCTACGGCGGTGACGGGCAGCTGCTCGCGCGCCGGGAGTTTGAGGGCCTGCCCCTGAACCCCACGCCGCCGCGCGAGCCGTTCGGCATGGTGTCCATCGTCCCCCAGCCGGCCCGGCTCGCCGCCTGGTCCACGCGCTACTCGCATGGCGAGGTGCTCCTGCTTGACCGCGCCAAGGGGACGCTGCGCTCCATCGGCCCGCTGGACACCGCGCCCATCGGCGCCTTCGAGCGCGCCACCTTCACCCCGGGCCAGACGAACTTCACCCCCGAGGTGCGGCTGGGCGAGGGCCGGCTGCTCTCGGCTCCGGCGCCCTTCACCAGCGCCAGCATCGTTCCTCCGCGCATGCTCTTCGTCCACCCGGATGGCAGCGGCTCGCTCTACCCGCGCCCCACCACCGCGCCCGTGCGCATTCAGGGGCTCGGGGCCGGCAGCGCGCTGGGAGATCTCGACGGAGACGGCACGCCGGAGCTGATCACCACCGCGCCCCAGCTGTTCCCCGCTCCCGAGGTGGTGCGCGTCTACGCCCTCACCGGCGACGATCCCACCACCCACAGCCCGCTGTGGCAGAGCACGCTGCCCACGGGCCGGGCGCTCCATGTCACCACCGCCGATCTCGATCAGGACAAGCAGCGCGAGGTGCTGGTGGGCGTGTGGCACGCGGACGGTACCGGTGAAGTCTTCCTCATGCGTCAGGGTGCGCCATGATGCTCCGCCACGCTCTCGCAAGCCTGCTGTTGCTGTGCGCCACACCGGCCCTCGCGGCGGGCCGTGTCCCCTACGGCGGTGAGCTGCGCCTGGCCTACACGGGCGCCTCGGGCGACCTGGGAGACCCCACGCTCGCCGACAGCCCCGTGGAGGCCACCCTCTTCGGCTTCTACTCGCGCCCCGTCTGCCGGCTGGGCGCGGGGGGCGCGTTCCAGCTCGCCCTCGCCCGGGACGTGTCGCGCCCCACCGCGCAGTCCGTGCGCACGACGCTGCCCTCGCTGGTGCTGGCCACCACCCTGGCCCGCGCGTGGATGCGGCTGTCGGATCCCAGGGAGACCTCGCCCTACCGCGCGCTGCTCTTCCCCGTGCAGGGCGAGGCCCGGCAGCTGTCCTCCAGCGGCTCCACCGTGGAGCTGACCCTGTCCTTCCCCTGGCCGGACCTGGAGCGCTCGCTGTGCCACCCGGCGCTCGCCCTGCCGCTGACCACCGTGGCCCCTTCGCTGGGGCCCTTCGCCGCCACCGCCAGCAAGGGCCTGCTGGAGGCCCGGCTCGGCTACCCCGAGGGCCGCCCCTACCTGGATCGGCTGATGCTCACCGCCACGGATGAGCGGGGGCTGGCGCGGCTGTGGACCGCGCGCCAGGTGCACATGGAGCTGGGCGTGCCAAACGAGCCGGGCACCCTCACCGGCCCAGCTCTCCACGCCACGTACCTGGCCTTCAAGCCGAGCCGCGTGCCCGCCGACTTCCGCCAGGCCTTCGAGAGCGCCCTGGATCGCGAGGACCTGACCCGCCTCTTCGTGCGCGCGCCCGCCGTGGCCATGCCGCACCTGCTGCCTCCCGCGCTGCTGCCCCAGGCGCCCCGGCCCCGTCCAGGCGCACCGGCCGCGGGCGGCATGAGGTCGGTGACGCTCAGCTATGACGCGGGGCTGGAGGACCAGCGCGCGGTGGCCGAGCGCATCCAGGTGAAGCTGCACGAGCGCGGCTACAAAGTGGCGCTGGAGCCGCTGACGCGGGCCACGCTGCGCGCCCGCTGGGCCAAGGGCGACTACGAGCTGATGCTCCACTCGCTGCTGCTGCCGCCCCTGCCCGGCCCCGCGCTGGCCGTGGTGTTGGACGCGGCGGGCCGCAAGGATCTGCTCGGCGTGGAGCTGCCGCTCATCGGCTCGGTGGCCGACCCCGCCATGCGCGACGCGCGGGCCCGAGAGCGGGCGCTGGCCCTGGGGCCCACGGTGCCCATCATCCCCCTGTACGCCCAGGGCCTGGGCGTGCGCGTGGCGCCCGAGGTGGGCGGTGTGGTGATGGACGCGCAGGGGCTGCCGGTGCTCGACGGCGCCTACTTCCTGCCGGCGGAGCCCGCGCAGCCTGGAGCGCGCCGGTGAGGCCGCCATGCGCCTGAGGACCCGGCTGGCGCTCGCCTTCGCCGTGCTGGGGCTGGTGCCGCTCACGGTGGTGGTGCCCGTCACCGTCAACCGCCTGCGCTCCACCCTCTCGCGCGAGCTGGAGACGCGCATGGAGGGGGCCACCACCTCCGCCCAGGAGTCGCTGGAGCGCTCGGGCGAGCGGGCCCGGCGCGCGGTAGAGGAGCTGGTGGAGAGCACCGCCATGGAGGACCTGGCCCGCGACGCGCACGAGCGGCCCACCCGCGCCATCCAGGCCGACACCGCCGAGGGCCTCATGCGCACCCGGGGCCTCACCGTGCTCAGCCTCTTCGACAAGCAGGGCACCACGCTGTCCTCGGGCCACCTGCCCGCGCGCCGGGGCGATCCGGATCCCGCGCTCTTCGCCGTCACCCAGCAGAAGTCCCCCAAGCCCGTCACGGTGCGCGTGAGCGTGCGCGGCGCCGAGGGGCTGCGCGAGGTGCCCGCGCTCGTCACCGCGCGCCCGGTGGACTACGGCGACCTGCGGCTGTGGGCGGTGGGCGGCGTGCTGCTGGACGAGGGCGTGGCCCAGCACCTGGCCCGGCTCACTCAGGCGGAAGTCTCCCTGCGCTCGGCGGACAGCGTGGTGGCCAGGGCGGGCACGGCCGCGCCGCCCACGGTGGAGCGCGTGCTGCCGCTGGGCGAGGCGGCCGCGGTGCACCTGGTGTTCAGCCGCGCCGCGGCGCTCGAGGCCGAGCAGGGGGTGACGAGCGCGTTCCTCCTGCTGGCGGGCCTGGGGCTGAGCTTCGCCATGCTGCTGGGGCTGCTGATGGCCCGCCGCATCACCCGGCCGGTGGAGGCGCTCACCGAGGGCGCCCGCCGCGTGGGCGAAGGCGCCAGGGACGTGCAGGTGACGCTGAAGGCCAGCGGCGAGGTGGGCGAGCTGGTGCGCGCCTTCAACCACATGACGTCCGAGCTGCGCAGCACCACCGAGCGCCTGGTGGCCAGCGAGCGCATCGCCGCGTGGCAGGAGGTGGCGCGGCGGCTGGCGCATGAGATCAAGAACCCGCTCACGCCCATCCAGATGTCGCTCGAGACGCTGCTGGCGGCGCAGAGCGCCCAGGACGCGCGCTTCCCCACCCTGTTCCGCGACAGCGCCGCGGTGGTGCTCGAGGAGGTGGACCGGCTGCGGCGCATCGTCGACGAGTTCAGCCGCTTCGCCCGGCTGCCCAAGCCGCAGCTGTCCCCGGTGGACCTGGGCGAGCTGGCGCAGAGCGTGCTGGCCCTCTACGCCACGCCGCCCGAGGGCATCACCCTGCTGCCCTCGCTGCAGACGGGGGTGGTGGCGCTGGCGGACCGCGATCAGCTCACCCAGGTGCTCGTCAACCTGGTGAAGAACGCCGAGGAGGCCATGGCGGGCAAGGGCGGCTCGGTGCGCGTGCGGGTGAAGGGCAGCGACGCGCATGCCATCGTCGAGGTGGAGGACAGCGGCCCGGGCATTCCCCCCGAGCACCGCGCCCGCATCTTCGAGCCCTACTTCACCACCAAGGAGGGCGGCACCGGGCTGGGCCTGGCCATTGCCGCCCGCATCCTCCAGGAGCACGGCGGCAAGCTGGAGGTGGGCGGAGAGCCCGGCGAGGGCGCGCGCTTCAGCGTGGTGCTGCCGCGCGCCCGTTAACTCAGTCCTTCACCGGCGTGGCCTTGAGGGCCGCCTTGTTCTCCTTCACGTACACCTGGAACTTCACCGTGCGGCAGGCGTACTTCGACATGAGCTGCTCTTTGTTCTTGCGCAGCTTCTGGACGAACTTGTCGTAGGTGAGCCCGTCAGCGGCCTCCATGCAGCGCTCGCGGGTGAGGACGAACTCCCGGAACACCTCCTGGAAGTGGAACTCCTCCTCCGAAAAGGCATCCGCCGAGCTGCCCGGAGCGCTCTGGTAGGCGGCACCCGGCAGGGGGATGGCGGGAGAGGATGGCTCGTTCCACGGCACCGGAGGAGCCAGCGCGGAGACCTGCGGCGGCGGCGCGGAGGGCCGGGCGTGCACCGTGGGCACGTCCATCGTCGCGGGACGGGCCGCGGCCTGCAGCAGCTCGCGCGGGATGGCCGCCACGCGCGTCGTCTCCGGGTTGTCATCCAGCGCGGACGCGGCGGCGTAGGGATCGGCCGCCTGCTGCAGCGAGTAGGCCGCCGTGGGCAGCTCCTCGAAGTTGAAGGCGCCGGCGCGGGGCGCGGCGGTGGACACCGACGGAAGCGGCATCTCGGGCTTGCGCACCGTGATCTCCCCGTCGAAAGGCGTCGCCATGGACTCGTAGGGCAGCGGCTGCTCCGGAGCCAGGGGCTCCGGAGTGGGCGGGAACGCGAAGGGCTCGGCGGCGGCCGGCTCCGCGGGAGCAGGAGGCTGCGCGGCCTCGTAAGGCTGAGGCACGGACTCCGGGGGAGGACCGAAGGGGAAGTCGTTCAGCGGCGGAGCGGGCGCCATCTCCGGCTCCACCGGCGTGGCGCCGGTGAGCTGCAGCCCCGGGTGCGTCTCGGGCGGAACCTCGCCGTAAGGTGAGGCGGAGGCGGCGAGCGCGGCCGCGGAGGGCGCGGTGGGCGCCGTGACGGGCTCGGCGGTGAACGGCTGCGGCGGCGGGCCCATGGCCTGCATGGCGTTGCTCAGGCTCAGCGTGTCGCCGCCCTGCGCCTGCTGCTCGGAGGCACCGCGCTTGCCCGAGCCCATGATGACCGTCCACAGCACGCTGGCCCCCAGCAACCCAAGGAGGCCAAACAGCGCGCCGCGCTGGTACGCCGCGAGCGTGCCCATCAGCTTCGGGCTGGCGATGGCGATCACCTCGTAGGACGTGCCCTCCACGGCGCGGCGGGTGCCCACCTCGAGCACGGCCTGGCCGCCCAGGAAGTCCTTGCCCGTGGTGAGCATCGGCAGCTTTACCGGGCCCAGCGCCTGCAGCTGGCCACGCTTCACGGCCTTGGCGGGCTCGCCCGCCTTGAGCTGCTCCTTCAAGCTGTCCACCAGGGCCTTCTGAGCCCCACCGCTGGCCACCACCGTCTGCTCCTTCACCACCGCCAGCGCGGAGACGCCAGAGGCCGTGGCGGCGCTGTCCAGCACGCCCTCGGGCAGCAGCGGCACGCCCACCACCAGCGTCGCGTCCAGCCGCACCTCGAGGCGCTCGGCGCCCGGAATGCGCACGAACTTCCACACCAGCGGCACGGCGGCGAAGGTGTGCGGGGCGCCAAACGCCTCCACCACCAGCGGCGTCTCGCCCTGGGTGAGCGCCTTCACATCCAGCACCGCGGCGTCCGAGGACGGCTCCCCACCGGAGCGCACGTGCCAGGCGCCGGCCTCGGTCACCACCCCGAGCACCACGCCCTGCTGCTCCTTGGGCAGCAGCGCCTCGGCGGCGGCGCGCACGGCGGCGAAGCGCTCGGCGGCCGGGGCCTCGGGCTCGGTCATCTGCTGCGCGGAGGAGACGAGCTCGGGGCTGCCCGCGAGCTTCAGCGCCAGGGCGCGCGCGATGCCACGGCGCGCCTCCAGCGTGCGCATCACCTCGGCGGTGCCCGAGCCGGCTTGCACCTGCGCTTCCCGCAGCGCCTGAGCCTCCATGGGCCCGGAGAGCAAGAAGAGGTGAGCCAGGCCCAGCCCGACGGCCAGGAACGCGAAAATGAGGAACTTGAGGCGGATCATCGCCGTCCTTTGACCCGGGGGGAGAGGCTCACGCTTATAGCGTTCACCGCTCCGGGCCAGCAAGGTTCGCGCACCGCCCTGACTACGGGCTCGGGCGCCAGGCAAGCGGCCTGGATGCCCGAGCCCCCGCTCCGCTGCCCGCTCAGTACGTGGGGTTATTCGACGCCACGTCCTCGGGCAGCCCCTGGTTGCTCACATCCCGGCGCCTCTCCAGCGTGCGCTTGAGCGTGTTGCCCAACCGGTCACGCACCGCATCAATCGCCTGGTGCAGTGTCTCGGCCGTCTCGGCGACGTGAATCGAGGACAGCCCCGGCAGCCGCACCGTCACGCGGCAGTCCTTGTCGACGCCACCCTTGGGGCCGTTGTTGTCGACGAGCGAGATGTCGATCTCCGCCGCCTCGTCGTCGTACAGCCGCTCCATGTGCTCCACCAGGTGTTCCTGGACATACGACTTCAGCCCGTCCGACAGCGACAGGTGCACCCCCCGCAACAGTACCTTCATGGCATCACCTCCGGTCCAGAACATGGGCAGCCTGCCCCCGGCTGGTGAGTGGGGTGGCCACGCTTCCCTGCTCTCTGTCCGGACAAGGGGCAAGGGGCCCGCAGGGCGCGGACGTTTCGGAACATCGCGTGGGTTCCCCAGGCGCATGGGCACTGCCACGGACCGCATCAAGGTGTTGCTGATCGAAGACGATGGTGACAGCCGGGAGCTGCTGGCGGAGATCCTCGAGGAGGCATTCGAGGTCCGCACCGCTGGCGACGGCCTGGCGGGCCTGGCGGCCTTCGAGGCTGACCACCCGGACGTCGTCGTCACGGACGAGTCACTGCCGGGCATGTGCGGCACGGCGCTGGCCCAGCGGGTGAAGCAGATCCACCCCGAGGCCCGCGTCATCCTCGTGTCGGGCTACGCCCAGGTGGAAGGCTCTGAACACTGTGACGTGGTGCTCCGTAAGCCGATTGACGTTGATCGACTGTCGGCCGCCGTGGAAAGTCTGGGAGAAGCCGCTCGGCACTGAACGGCCCGTGCTAATTTCACCCCCCGGCCCCAGTATGTAGGGCAGGGAGGGTGCGATGAAATACTGCGTCGAGTGCAGCTCGGAGTACCAGGACAGTGTCAGCGAGTGCGCGGACTGTCCCGGAAGCCAGCTGGTGGACGCCGATGGCATGCGCCAGCGCGGGCTGCCCTTGTCACACGAGCGTGATACCCGGGAGTTCCTGCGCGTCACCACCGCCGAGGATCCGCTGACGGCCGAGCAGTTCGTCCGGCTGCTGGAATCCCAGAACATCCCCGTCTTCTCCCGGCCGCGCCGGGCCGGCACGGTGGATGTGCTCACCACCGGCAACCCGATGCCCTGGTGGGAGATCCTCGTGCCCGAGGAGCACACCCAGCGAGCGGCCGAGCTGCTGGCTCAGGAGAAGGCCCGCATGGAGGCCAGCTCGGACGAGGCCGCTCGGGCCGCGGAAGAGGAGGAGCTCGAGTCCGAGTCCTCCAGCGCTCCGCCCGCCGCCAGCTGAGCGGCGCCGCTCAGGGTGAGCGAACGACGGTGTCCCCGTCCTTCTTCTCGGAGGGACGGCGGGCCTCGAACAGGCTCACCCCCGTCACCTTCCACTTCGAGTACCGCCCGTTGCGGGCGAGGAACGTCTCCAGGTCCTCGTCCACCACGCGCAGGTAGCCGTTGCGCGCCGCGTGCCGCAGCCAGGTGCGCTTGCCCTTCTGCACCACGAAGCCCAGGTGGGTGATGCGGGTGGCCTTCAGCGGCAGATCATCGCGCAGAATGACCATGATGGTGCCGGTGGGCAGCTTGCGCGCATGGTCCATCACCTTGTCCAGGGGGATCATGTTCAGCGAGAACGAGCCGGTCACCTGGCGCTCGCGGGGCAGCGCCAGCTCCTGCGAGGACCTGGACGTCCACGTGCGCGGGGTGAGCGTCTTCTGCACCTTGACGGTGTCCTCGCCGGCGTAGCGGCGGGTGACGTCCACCACGAAGCCCTTGCGGATGTTGTTGGGCAGCCACTGGGCTTCCATCAGGTGGTTGCGGTCCTCGTACACCGGCGAGCTGGCGTAGCGGATGCGCTCCAGCAGCGGCGCCACCTCCTGCTCGTCGCGCGCCAGGCCCAGCGCCAGCGTCTGCTCCACGAAGGTGAGGCAGTCCACCGCGTCGGTGCGGAAGGTGGGATCCGGATCCACCCCGGTCCCCTCGCCCAGCGGCGAGGCGACATAAGGGGTGCCGATGAAGCGCTCGCTCACCCTCAGCAGCCGCTGCTGCAGCGGAGCCTCCAACTCGGCCGCCTTGAGCAGGGCGGCGCGCTGCTCCACGGACAGCGCGGCCCAGCCGCCCGCGGTGAGCGGCACGGGGGTAGCGGAGGTCTGCGCCAGGAGCAGCGCCGTGGCGAGCGCGCCAGCAAGGCCGATCATTTCACCATCCCTGCCTTGCGCAGAATGGCCTTGCGCTCGTCATCCGCCAGCCGCAGCTGCTCCAGCTCCTTCTCGTACGAGTCCTTCTCGCTGGGGCTCTTGGAGTTCCAGGAGGCCAGCACCAGCCACTCCAGCATCTTCTTGTCCCCGCCCTGGTACAGAATCCGGGCGGCGGTCGCGGCCACCGCGCGGTCCTTGTCCTCCAGCAGGGGGCGCAGGGCCGGCTCGGCCTTCTTGGCCGCCACGCCCTCGTAGAGCGCCAGCCCCTGGCGGCGCATGAAGCGATCCTCGGCGCCCAGCAGCTTGTTGGCGAAGGTGAAGCCGTCCGCGGAGCCCAGCTGGCACAGCCCCTTGGCCGCGGCGAAGCGGGTGCTCTCCGAGTCGCTGGCGAGGAACTCCTTGAGCACGGGCACCTGCTTGGCATCTCCCGCCTTCCCGGCGGCCACCAGCAGCTCGGCGCGCACCTCCAGGTCCGTCTCCTTCTTGGCCGCCGCCGTCAGCTCCTTGCCCACCGCGGCCGCGCCCGAGGCGCCCAGCGCCCTGGCGGCCTCCTTGCGCACCCCGCTGCTCTTGTCCTGCAACAGCGGCAGCAGCGCCCCCACGTTGCGGCTCTTCAGCCGCCCCAGGCCCTGCGCCGCGTACAAGCGGATGGCGCTGTCGTCATCCTCCGTCAGCCCCACCAGCGTCCCCTCGGCGGCGCGCGCCTCCAGCGACGCCAGCACGGCGGTGAAGTCGCGCCGCAGCCGCTCATCCACCACCTTGGGCAGCGCCTCCATCAGCTTGCCGGCCGCGTAGTCCTTCTCGCCCACCACTTTCAGCCGGGAGATGGTGGTCTGCAGCGAGCCGCCGTTGGCCAGCTGCTCGAGCAGCGCGTTCACCTCGCCGCGGGCGCGCATGCGCTTCTGCGCGGTGGGCGACGCGCCCTGGGCGAGCGGGGCCAGCAGCAGAACGGCCAGGGCAATGGAACGAAGGGGGGTGGGCACGGGGCCGGAAGATCGCAAGGCGCGAGCCACCCTGTCAAAACCTCTTGCCAGGCCGCTCTGCCGGTAGCCGGGTGCGCCCGATTCTTGACCCCCCTGGACACGATTGATACGACCTGAACATTCGTCTTCCAGCTCCTAGCCCCAAGGCCTCCCCATGAAGCAGCCGTTCCTACTGCTGGTGGCAGTCGCGGGCGCCCTCGCCGGGTGCGGCCCCGTGCGGACCACCGCGAACATCCTCGACGCCGAGGTGCAGATCCAGGCGGCCCGCACCGCGGGGGCCGAGGAGAAGGCCACCTACGAGTGGACCGCCGCCAACCTCTACATCGAGAAGGCCCGCGAAGAGGTGGGCTACTCGGACTACCAGTCCGGCGTCACCTTCGCCGAGAAGGCCTCGCAGTGCGCCAACGCGGCGCGGCTGAAGGCCACCAACAAGGACCCCGAGGCCGCCGAGAAGGCCCGCCGGGAGTGCCACCCGGAGACGGCGGAGCAGAAGAGCGGGAGCCCCACGCCATGAAGCGCTTTCTTGCCGCCGCGCTGCTGCTGGCCTGCACCGCGTGCGTGAGCGGAGCGACGGTCCGCGCCAAGGCCGATGTCATCGAAGGTGATCTGCAGAGCGCCCGCCAGGCCGGCGCGCTCAACTGCGGCAAGCCCGCCCTGCTCAAGGAGCTGGCCACCGCCGAGGCCAACCTGGCCTTTGCCCGCGGCGAGCTGAGCCAGGGCAGCAGCTTCCGCGCCTCGGAGCACATCCGCGTGGCGGAGGCCTCGTCGAAGAACGCGGTGGAGCTGTCCCGGGGCTGCACCGCCACGGTGGTCATCCGCGAGAAGCCCGAGCAGCCCACCCAGCCGGTGGGCCCCGCGCAGAAGCCGGCCGAGCAGCCTCAGCAGCCCCAGCAGGTGGTGGTCCGCATCGAGGAGACGGACACCGACGGCGACGGCATCATGGACAAGGATGATCCGTGCCAGGAGCAGGCCGAGGACAAGGACAACTTCGAGGACCAGGACGGCTGCCCCGACCCGGACAACGACAAGGACGGGGTGAACGACGCGGGCGACAAGTGCCCGCTCATCGCCGGCATCACCGACAACGGCGGCTGCCCCGAGGAGGCGCCGAAGGATCGCGACGGCGACGGCATCGTGGACAAGGCCGACAAGTGCGGTGACCAGGCCGAGGACTACGACTCGTTCGAGGACGCGGACGGGTGCCCCGAGCTGGACAACGACAAGGACGGCATCGTCGACACGTCGGACAAGTGCCCCACCGACACGGGCCCGCTGCAGAACCTGGGCTGCCCCATCGTGGACAAGGACGGCGACGGCACCAACGACGACAAGGACAAGTGCCCGGACGAGCCCGAGGACAAGGACGGCTTCCAGGACGAGGACGGCTGCCCGGACCTGGACAACGACGGCGACGGCGTGCCGGACGGCCAGGACAAGTGCCCGGAGGCGGGCCCGGCGGAGAATGGCGGCTGCCCCGACAGCGACAAGGACGCGGACGGCATCGTCGACCGGCTGGACAAGTGCCCCGAGGAGTACGGCGTCCAGGAGGAGAAGGGCTGCGCGAAGCAGTACAAGATGGTCGTCATCAAGAAGGACCGGATCGAGATCAAGAAGCAGATCAAGTTCGGCACCGCCTCGGCGAAGATCATCGGCAAGGAGAGCTTCGCCATCCTGGGAGACGTGGCGCAGGCGCTGCGTGACATGCCCAACATCAGGAAGCTGCGCATCGAGGGCCACACGGACTCGGTGGGCAACGACACGGGGAACCTGAAGCTGTCGCAGAAGCGCGCGGACTCGGTGATGGCGCAGCTCATCAAGCTGGGCATCGATCCGGGCCGGCTGGAGGCGGTGGGCTTCGGAGAGACCCAGCCCATCGCGTCCAACGCGACGAAGTCGGGCCGGGCGGAGAACCGCCGCATCGAGTTCAACGTCGTCGAGCAGTAACGGCTTCGAAAGGCCCCTCTCCCAGGCCGGGAGAGGGTGCCCTACCCCGCGGCGACCGGAACCTCGGCCTCCTTGAGCAGCTCGGCCAGCACTTCGGTGGCGTAGGCGCCGCGGGCCAGCTCGAAGGTGAGCACCAGGTCCTCGCCTTCCGGCGAGAGCTCCGGGTTGCCCAGCCGCACGCGGTACGGCCGGCGGGTGCCCTCCGTCTCGCCGCCGCCGCGCACGAAGTCCGAGAGCGTCATGCCCTCCTCCTTCAGCAGCGCCGCCTCCACCTCGGCCACGCCGTGGGCGGAGGGCGTCATCTTCGGGCCGAACATGGGCCCGGCGGGGCTCACCTCGAAGGAGGCCACGCGGGGGCCGTCCACCTCCGGGGCCTCGCAGACGAAGAGCCCGCCGGTCTCCTCCTTGCGCAGCACATCGCCCAGCAGCGCCTTGTCGAAGGTGCCCTCGCGCAGGCGCGCGGCCAGGGCGCGGTTGAACAGGCGCGACTGGAAGGCCGACAGGTACAGCTTGCGCTCGAAGCGATCGGGCCGCTTCGGCAGCCGCTGGCCCAGCAGGAGCAGCTTGCCCAGGTCCGCGTTGTCCCGCTCGCGGCCGAAGCGCTGCTCGCCAAAGTAGTTGGGCACGCCCCGCGCCGTCAGCCGGGAGAAGCTCTCGCGCGCCGCGCCCACGTCCCTCACCCCGCGCAGCCGCAGCCGGAAGCGGTTGCCCTTCAGGTGCCCGGTACGCAGCTTGTTGCCGTGCCGGCGCGCCCACAGCACGCGCACCCCCTCCAGCGAGAAGTCCCCCAGCTTGGGCTCGGCCCGGGCCGGTACGGAGATGAGCTGCCGGGTGATGGCGTGCCGGTCCTTCATGCCCGCCACGCCCACGTCTCCCTCGGGCACCGCCAGCGCCCGGGTGAGCGCGCGCACCACCTCGCGCGTGTCGCGGCCCCGCTTCTCCACCCAGAGGAACAGGTGCTCCCCTTCCCCGCTGAGCGGGTACGCGGGCAGCTCCTCCACCTCGAAGTCCTCGGGCACCAGCTTGAAGGCCCCGCCGCAGCCGGGCACTCCCTCGGTCAGCCGCGGCAGCCCCGTCACGGCGTCTCGAGCGTGGCGAGCAGCTCTTTCACGCGCCGGGCAAGGTCCTCGTCCGCGCGGGACTCGAGCAGCTCTCCCGCCTGAAAGAGGAGGAAGAACATCACGTCGCTGAGCGCCTGCTTGAAGGAGGCGATCGGCTCGGAGCCCAGGTGCGTGCGGTGGCGCTCGAAGGCCTGGATGAGCTTGGGCAGCGGCAGGGTGCCATCGTCGGCCAGCTCCAGGCCCTCGAGCACCGGAGACGAGGTGAGCGCCTGCCCGGAGAGCGCCGCGTTGGCCGCGGCGATGAACTCGTTGGACATGCCCTGCTTGCTGGCCACCTCGTCGCGGATCTCCCGGAAGATGCGGTTGAACACGCGCGCCACCTCATGGTGGTCCACCCGGCCCTGGCGCACCGCGGGCGTGGGCCGCGAGGGCGTGGGCGGCGACACCTTCTCGGAAGGCGCGGCCACCGGCGCCAGCGGCTTGTCCGACAGCACCGCGAAGCCGCCCTCGAGCAGCCGGAAGACGACCTTGGTGATGTCGAACTCGGACAGCTTGGCCGCGTGGCCCAGCTCCAGCAGCGTGCGGCGCCCGTCCATCAGCGCCAGCACCCGGTCCTCGTCCGCCTCCAGCTTGCCGTCCGAGGCGCGCTTCTTGCCCACGTACAGCCGCCCGTGGGAAATGCGCTTCCGGAAGTGCGCCATCTCGTCGATCTTCCGGATGCTGTCCATCAGCAGGCTCTGCGTGGACAGCTGGATGTTGTGGTTCGTCTTGTCATCCATCGGCTGATCGATGAGGAAGAACGAACCCTCGCGGCACAGCACGATGGCGTGGAAGATCTCGCTCACCTGGTGGGTGACGCACTTGAACAGATCGTGCGCCTGCAGGTAGCCCCGCTCCACCAGCGCGCGGCCCACCTTCGAGGGCGGCTGCTCGCGCAGCACCTCCTCGAGCTGGGCCCGCTCCACATACCCCAGGCGGATGAGCACCTCGCCCAGCCGGTCCGACGGGTCATCCGAGCTGGCCCCGCGCACCTCGCCCTCGCGGAAGGTGATGGAGCGCTCTCCGCCGGGCGTGCGCACCCGGATCAGCCCGCTCCAGCGCGACTGGCTGAGGAAGGCGATCAGATCCGAGAGCGGAAAGCCCCCCGCGTCCCCCGCCATCACCACGCGCGGCGCGGGGATGGAGCCCCCCTCGGCCGGCACCCGCGAGAAAATGAGCAGGTCCGGCGCGGTGGGCATCAGCGCGTACGAGCCCGAGCGGCTCACGAAGGCCGACGGACCGAGACGCTCCTCGGGGACGAGCTGGGGCCCGTCGATGCGGAAGCGAGGCGTCATGAGCGTGACTTCAGTCGGCGGCCCACGCGTTGTTGTTCGCCTGCCACTCGATCTCGTCATCGACCGCGTGGTTGAGCTGGTCCGCCTGAATGCCCATCGTGTGGGCCCGGCCGTTGAGGAAGACGGACGGAGTGCCGGTGATGCCGGCCGCGTTGCCCTGGCCCTTGATGCCCTCCAGCTCCTTTACATAGGCGCCCGCCTTGAGCGCCTCGGCCAGCTTGGCGCCCGGCAGGCCAATCTTGTCGGCCAGGGCCGGCAGCGCCGCGGGGGCCAGGTTGCCCTGGTTCTCGAAGAGGATGTCGTGCATCTCCCAGAACTTGCCCTGATCACGCGCCCACAGCGCCGCCTGGGCGGCCGGCAGCGCGTTGGGGTGGCTGGGCAGCGGGTACGGCAGGTAGCAGAAGCGCACCTTGGTGGTGTTCTTCTTGGCGAAGCCCTCGAGCAGCGGCCGGGCGTGGGCGCACGAGGGGCACTCGAAGTCGGCGAACTCGGCGATCGTCACCGGGGCCTTCTCGTCGCCCATGCACATGCGCGGGTCCACCTTCAGGGTGGCCCGGGTGGCGCGGAACGAGGCGTAGTAGCGCGACAGGCCCAGAATCACCTCGGTGGCGGGCATGCCGTTGGCCACGTTCATCGCCGCCAGCCGCGCCGTCTTCTTGGCGTGCTTGCAGGTGGTGTGCTGGCGCAGGCACGCGCCCAGGGTGTGGGGGCAGCCGCAGTGACAGAACTCGTCGCTGAGCACGGTGGCCAGCTCGCGCTGGGCCGACGGCGGCAGCGACGAGAAGTCCATGCCCGGAATGCCCGCCAGGGGGTTGGCGGAGTTGGCCTCGGGGGGTGGAGCCGCGGGCGCAGGGGCCGCGGGGGCGGCAGCAGCCGCCGTGGGGGTTGCCGCGGCCTTGTCAGCGGGGGCAACCTCGGGATTCTTGGTGCACGCCACCCCGGTCAGAGACACGGTGGCGAGCAGCAGGACGACTCGCTTCCAGCAGTGAGAGAACACGCCGCCGGTCTTAGCCATGCGCGCAGGGCTTGTAAAGGAAGGCGGGCTTTGTCAGTGAAGGGCCGCTCATGCCCAAAGTCCTGCTGCTACATACCGGTGGAACCCTGGGAATGGCCGGAGGGCGCCCTTCCGCGCTGCGCCCCGCGGCCTTCTTCCGGACGCTGAAGCAGCGCGTCCCCGAGCTGTTCCGGCTGGCCGACATCGAGCTGGAGCTGTTCTCCAACCTGGACAGCTCGGAGATGCAGCCGGAGTTGTGGAGCCGCATGGCGGCGCACCTGCACCAAAGACTGCCCCACTTCGATGGGGCGGTGGTGACGCACGGCACGGACACGCTGGCCTACACCGCCAGTGCGCTCTCCTTCATGCTCCGGGGCCTGCCCCGCCCGGTGGTGCTCACCGGCTCGCAGCGCCCGCTGGGAGAGATTCGCTCCGACGCGCGGCTGAACCTGATCGACTCGGTGCTCTCGGCGCTCAACGGCCCGCGAGAAGTCACCATCTGCTTCGACTCCCACCTCTACCGAGGCAACCGCACCCGCAAGGTGAAGGTGGCCGAGTACGACGCCTTCGAGAGCCCCAACTTCCCGGTGCTGGGCACCCTGGGGGTGGACGCCACCTATGAGCCGGGGCTGCGCCAGAAGGGGGCGTTCCGGCTCTTCGAGCGGTTGGACTCGCGCGTCTTCCTCCTCAAGGTGTTTCCGGGGTTGGATCCGGCGCTGCCCCTGGCGCTGCTGCCCCACATCCGGGGGCTGGTGCTGGAGGCCTATGGGGCGGGTAACTTTCCGCTCGATCCCTCTCTTGGCCGCTCGCTGCACCCGCTGTTCACCCAGGCGCGGGAGCGGGGCATTCCCATCGTGGTGGTGAGCCAGGCCTACCGCAACGGGGTGGACCTCACCTTGTACGAGTCCGGGGCGGCCTCGCTGGCTCAGGGCGCCATCAGCGGAGGGGACATGACACCCTCGGCGGCGCTGGTGAAGCTGATGCAGGCGCTGTCCTACCACCCGACCCCCGAGGCGGTGGGCCGCTTCATTCAGACTCCCATCGCTGGAGAGCTGACGGTCGGGCGACCCGCCGTTCCTCCTACCCAGCCAGAGAGGGCCAGCCGTAGGAACCACTCCCGGTGAAGGCGGAACTCGCACAAGAGACGACCGTATGCTTGCCGCCGCGAAATACCGGCCCCTAAGATGGGGCCGATGTCCGAGGAGAAGACAAACGTCCACCGCATCGAGGACCTGCTGAGCAGTGCTCAGCAGCAGAGCGCGTATCTGATCGTAATCAGCGCCAAGTCCGCGGCGGGCATTGGACGGATGTTCAAGCTGGACCGCTCGGAGACGATCCTCGGGCGCAGCACCGAGGCCCAGTTCCAGGTGGAGGACGACGGCATCTCCCGCAAGCACGCCAAGGTGGTGGCGCTGGGCGACGGCCGCTTCCAGCTGGTGGACCTGGGCAGCACCAACGGCACCTACCTCAACGGCCTGCGCGTCAACACCGCGCCGCTGTACGACGGCGACAAGATCCAGATCGGCTCGAACACGGTCCTCAAGTTCTCGATCCAGGACCAGCTCGAGGAGCAGTACCAGCGCAGCATCTACGAGTCGGCCACGCGTGACGGCCTGACGCGGCTCTACAACAAGAAGTACTTCATGGAGACGATGCGCAAGGAGTTCGCCTACTGCCTGCGCCATCGGGTGCCGCTGTCGCTGGTGATGTTCGACGTGGACCACTTCAAGAAGATCAACGACGTGTACGGCCACCCGGCGGGCGACTACGTGCTGACGCGCATCGCGCAGCGGGTGAGCGACACGGTGCGCACCGAGGACCTGCTGGCGCGCTACGGCGGCGAGGAGTTCGCGCTGATGCTGCGCGAGTCTGCCGAGGACCAGGCGCTGGCGTGCGCGGAGCGGTGCCGGGTGGCGGTGGACCGCAGCGACTTCATCTTCAGCGGCACGCCCATCAAGGTGAGCATCAGCCTGGGCGTGGCGACGCTCCTGGACTCGGACTTCTCGCAGCCCGAGGACCTGCTGGCGGCGGCGGACAAGTACCTGTACCGCGCCAAGCGCGCGGGCCGTAACCGGGTGGACGCCAAGGCCGTCAGCGGCCCGTGAACCCCAGGCGCTTGAGCGCCTCGCGGGACACGTGCTGCACGTGGGTGTCCGTGTCCTGCTTCACCGCCTGGCTCAGCGCGGAGACGGCGAACGGGCCTCCAATCACCCCCAGCGCCTCCGCCGCGGACACGCGCACGGGCGCCGCGGGATCCCCCTGGAGACACTCGGCCAGCGCCTTGACGTGCTGAGGGCGCCCAATGCGCTCCAGGGCCCGGGCGGCGGCGTGGCGGACCGGCTCATGCGGCGAGCCCAGCAGCAAGGCGACCTCATCCGCCTTGCCCGACAGCCGCTTGAGGGCCGCCACGTCGATGGCGGCGGTGACGACCTCGGGCGAGGGATCCGCCAGGGCCACGGTCAACACCTCGAGCATCCGCGCGTCCGAAGCCACCGTCCCCAGCGCCCGCACGGCCCCGGCCCGCAGCGGCGCCTGAGCGTCCTTCAGGAAAGGCTCCACCCGCTGCAGCCGCTCACGGCCCGCCATGTTGCACTCGGCGAGCTGCGCCACCGCCTCGCCCCGCACGGCGGCGGGCTGCCTGGCGTCATCCGCCACGGCCAGCAGCGCCGCCTGGCACCGCTTGTCCTTGGCCAGCAGCTCCAGCCAGGGCCGTTGGGCCTCCAGGTCCGCGCCGGACTGCAGCCGCTTGCCCACCGCCTGGGGCACTGTGAGCCCCTCGGCCTCGGCCAGGCCCCGCGCGGCGCGCTGGCGCACCTGGGCATCCGGATCCTTCAGGGCCTGCTCCAGCTCGCGCTGCGCCAGCGGGCCGTACAGCCGCAGCGTGGACACCGCGGTGCGCCGCTTCGTCGCATCGCCCGCCGTCAGCTCCGGCTGCAGGGCCTGCAGCTCCTGGGAGTACACGGCGAACAGCCGGTTCACATGCGCCTGATCCGTGCTCTTGGCCTCATCCACCAGCATCTTCCCCACCGAGCTCTCCTTGCGCTCGGCCACCGTGCGCAGGGCCTTGGCCACCACCGCATCCGACTCCTCGGGGCGCCCCTTCATGGCCTCCAGCGCTGCCCGGGCCGGCGTCACCTTGAGGAAGGCGGCCAGGTGGGACAGCGCGCGCTCCCCCACGCTGGGGCTCTCGGCGTACACCTCCACCTCCAGCGCCTGCCGGATGGCGTCCCGGCGGGCCTGGATGCGAGCCAGGGTAGCGGGGACCTTCTCGCCTGCCCCCTGGAGGAAGGCCGCGGGGGTACGCCCCGCCTCGGCGGAAGCCCGGGCAGCGGTAAGACAGGCGGGCAGGTCCGCCTCGTCCGGCGTCGCGGCGACCCACTCGGCCAGGGCCTGCGGCTCGGGCACTCCCCGGCTCCGGGCGCCCACGCGCACGGCGGCCCAGCGCACCCGCCAGTCGTCATCCTTGAGCGCCGAGCGCAGCGGCTCCTGGGGCACGGGCTTCAGGCTGGCGAGCGGCGGCAACCAGGCGTCGGCGCCTCCCTGGGTGATGCACGTCTTACAGATCTTCCCCCGGAGCGAGGCGTCCTGAATGTGCCGCTGGCAGGACAGCCAGCACTCAGTGGCCCCGGTGCCGCCGCGGGGGCTGGCCGAGAGCAGGACTGCGAGCAGGAGAGCAGGACTCACGGGCACCCAGTCTAGACCAATGCCCACATCCTTTTAGAGCGTGTCCTTGCGTTTTGCCTGCCTCTGGGCCATACCCGCTGCCCTTTTCCAGGACACTTTTGACGCAAAGCTGAAGGGAGGTGACTGCATTGCCCGGTATTCGAGTCAAGGAAGGTGAGTCCATCGAGAGCGCTCTCAAGCGCTTCAAGAAGGCCACTGAGAAGGCAGGTATCCTCTCCGAGATCCGCAAGCGCGAGCACTACGAGAAGCCTTCCGTGAAGCGCAAGAAGAAGGCCCTCGCCGCCAAGAAGCGCGCGGTGAAGAAGGCGCGCAAGTCGTTCTAGCCGCCCCGTGAGGTGCCGGGGCGCGCCGTCAGGTGCCCTGGCCCTCGCCCGTCGTCCCCCTTCCCTACCCTTTGGAGCACTCACCATGCCCACCCTCAAAGAGCGCATCGACGCGGACCTCAAGGACGCGATGCGGTCCAAGCACGAGCTGAAGCTGAGCGTCGTGCGGATGCTCAAGAGCGCCATCAAGTACAAGGAAGTGGAGCCCGGTGCCTCCGCGCTGGATGACGCGGGCATCGAGAAGGTGATCGCCGGCCTGATCAAGCAGCGCCGCGACTCCGTTGATCAGTTCAAGGCCGCCGGCCGCGACGATCTGGCCCAGAAAGAGGCCGACGAGATC
Organism: Myxococcaceae bacterium; assembly: GCA_035296065.1. GTDB lineage: Bacteria > Myxococcota > Myxococcia > Myxococcales > Myxococcaceae > DATHBR01. The sequence goes on from DATHBR010000034.1 coordinate 66,407, forward strand.
GCCATCCTGCAGGCCTACCTGCCCCAGCAGCTGACCGCCGACGAGCTGCGCGCCGAAGTCCAGGCCGCCATCGCCGCGGTGGGCGCCAAGAGCGCCAAGGAGATGGGCGCGGTGATGAAGCACCTGCAGCCCAAGGTGGCCGGCCGCGCCGAGGGCCGCCTCGTCTCCGAGGAAGTCAAAGCCCAGCTGGCCAAGCTGGCCTGATCAGTTCCTGATCAGTTGTCCGGCTTGCGATCGGGCTCCCCAGGGGGGCCTGAACTTGCTCCGGGCCCGTTCTCCCGTTAAGGGCTACTCCTGGCCCGCTCTGCCGCGTTCCGCTCACCAGCGGACGCTGGGGGGTGGGAGGAGAGTCGCACCTGTGCCCACTCCGCAGAGCCACTCACCCGGGGCGTCGGATCGCCGGGGCATGCTGCGTGGCACTTTCCCCGTTTCAGAGGGGCAGGCCACGTGATTCCTGAGCACAAAATCGAAGAAATCCTCGAGCGGGTGGACATCGTCTCCCTCATCTCCCGCCACGTGGAGCTCAAGAAGTCCGGCCGCGAGTTCAAGGGCCGCTGCCCCTTCCACCAGGAGAAGACGCCCTCCTTCTACGTGGTGCCGGAGAAGCGCTTCTACTTCTGCCACGGGTGCCGCGCGAGCGGTGACGCGGTGTCCTTCGTCCAGCGCTACCTGGGTAAAACCTTCGTGGACGCGGTGAAGGATCTGGCCCGCGAGGTAGGCGTGGACATCGAGGCCGCGCAGGACCCGGCCTCCCGAGAGCGCCAGCAGATCAAAGAGGTGACGGACCTGGCCGCCGAGCACTTCAAGGCCCTGCTGTGGCAGGACGAGGGCCGCGCCGCCCGGGCCTACCTGGCCAACCGCGGCGTCTCCGAGGAGACCTCTCACAACTTCGGGCTGGGCTGGGCCCCCACTGGCTGGAGCGTTCTGGCCGACAAGCTCACCAAGGCGGGCATGGTGGACTGGGGGGTGAAGGCGGGCCTCGTCCAGCGCCGCCCCAACGCCGACGGCTACTACGACTTCTTCCGCAGCCGGCTCATGGTGCCCATCCGCGCCCCCGAGGGCCGGCCCATCGCCTTTGGCGGACGCCTGGTGGGCGGGGAAGAGGGCCCCAAGTACCTCAACTCCAAGGAGTCCTCGCTCTACAACAAGAGCGACACGCTGTACGGCATGGACCAGGCCCGTGACGAGGTGCGCAAGCGCAAGGCCGCCATCCTCGTGGAGGGCTACTTCGACTGCATCGGCCTGCACCAGGTGGGAGTGCGCCACGCCGTGGCCCTGTGCTCCACCGCCATCACCCCCGGCCATCTCCAGTTGCTGCGCCGTGCCGAGGCCCGCGATCTGATCCTGCTGCTGGACGGCGATCAGGCCGGCCTCAACGCCGTCGAGCGGCTTGCCGGTCCCCTGCTCGCCGCCGGAGCGGCCGCCCGGGTGGCCCTGCTGCCCCAGGGCGACGATCCCGACACCTTCGCCCGCCGGGAAGGGCCGGAGGGTGTGGAGAAGCTGATCCAGTCGGCTCAGGCGCTCACCCACCACATCTTCGCCACCGTCCTGCCGCAGGGCGCCCAGGCAAGCTTCGAGGAGAAGATGGGGGCGCTCGAGCGCCTCAAGCCCACCGCGGCCCAGCTCCCCGTGGGGCTGGTGCGCTCGGCCTTCCTCAACGCCGTGGGCTCTCACTTCGGCCTGCCCGCCGGAGACCTCGAGAGCGTGCTGCGCAGCAAAGTCACCACCAAGCCCGCGCCCAAGCCGGGCCAGCCCTCCTACCCGGCTCCAGGCGCTCCAGGCGCTCAGCGCCCGCCGCCCCAGGCTGCCGCCCCCCGCCCTGCTCCCGTGCGCCCTCCGGACCCTCTGGAGGCCATGTACGTCGCCGCCACCCTGCGTGAGCCTCGCCTGGTTGCTCGGGATACGTTCAGGGTGTGTGATGAACTGTCCCACACGGGGCTGCGCATGGTCCTTGCCCAGGCGACCTCGGGCCAGGGCACGGAGGACGCGCTCTTCGAGGCGGCCGAGCCGGTGAAGCGGGCCATCGAAGTGGCCCTGCGGCAGCTGCCCGAGGCGGGCGCCGCTCTGGAACAGACGTTCCTCACCGTGTGTCGCAAGCTGATGCTGCGGCGCATCGACGAGCAGCTTGGCTATATAGAAAAAGCCACGAAGCAGGCTCCTGGCGCCTATGACCTCACGGAGGAGACCCGTCGGCTGCTGTCCGAACGCATCGAACTGCTCGCCCTGAAAAAACGCGTCCTCGAGGAACTGAAACCGGCGCTACCGGGAACAAAGGCCCCAATGCAACCGGTTTGAGTTCGCGTTTGTAAGTATCCTGCAATTTGCTGTAGATCGGCCGGCTCGCTCCAGGCCAAGCACCTGTTTTCTAAGGAGAAGTACCCGAATGCCGACGCAGAAGCCCGCGAAGGGGTCCGTGAAGCCCACCAAGAAGAAGGTGGAACCGACCATCCGCAAGAAGAAGGCCACGGACAGTGTAGCGGCAGCGAAGGGTGCCAAGGCCGCGGCGGTTGCCGCCGAAGAGGCCGCGGCGAGCGCGGAGGCCACCGAGAAGGCCATCGAGAAGCTCAAGAAGCGCAAGGCCGTCACCGAGGCCTCCGCTGATGACATCGATCCCGAGGAGGCCGCGGAGGAGGCTGCCGCCGCCGTCCAGGTTGATCCCGATGCCGTCGAGGACGAGATCGAGGAAGAGGCCATCGCCGAGCGCAAGGAAGTCAAGGACCTGCTGGCCGCGGGGCGCGAGAAGGGCTTCCTCACCTATGACGAGGTGAATGACGCGCTGCCCGCCGACATCGTGTCGTCCGATCAGATCGACGACGTGATGAGCATGTTCGGCGACAACGACATCGAGATCGTCGACGCGCAGAAGGCCGCGCAGTCCAACGAGATCAAGCCCACCGTCGCCGTCGAGGAGGAGAACAAGCAGGACGCCGACGAGGAGGAGCAGGACGAGGACGACGAGCCGGGTGGCAAGTCGAACGATCCGGTGCGCCTGTACCTGCGCAAGATGGGCAGCGTGAGCCTGCTCACCCGCGAGGGTGAGGTGGAGATCGCCAAGCGCATCGAAGAGGGCGAGAAGGAAGTGCTCCGGGCGATGCTGGCCTGCCGCGTGGCGGTGGCGGACATCCTGGACATCGGCAACCGGCTGAAGACGGGCAAGCTGCGCGTGCGCGACGTCATCAAGGACGCGCCCGAGGAGCCTCAGGCCGAGGGTGCCGAGGACGCGCCCGAGGAGGGCGCCGAGGGTGAGCAGCCCCAGCAGCTGGCGCAGAGCGAGCTCAACAAGATCGAGCAGATCTGCAAGCAGATCGAGCGCTTCCGCAAGATCGCCAAGGACTGCGAAGTCCTCGAGGAGGAGCTCAGCGGCAAGAAGAAGCTCACCGATGTGAAGAAGAAGGAAGTGAAGCAGGAGGTGAAGGACCTCCGGACCAAGATGATGGAGGTCCTGGAGGAGATGCGGCTGAACAAGAAGCAGGTGGACCGCATCGTCCTGAACCTCAAGCAGCTCATCGAGCGCGTGGACAAGGCCGAGGACGAGCTGCGCGACCTGGAGCGCCGCAACCAGGTGAACCTCAAGGAGCTGCGCCCTCAGCTGAAGGAGGCGCGCGAGAACCAGGTCACCGCCAAGAAGCTGCAGAAGCAGCTGAACTTCACGCCCGAGCAGCTCGAGGCGCTGGACCGCGACGTGCGCACCGCGGTGCGGAAGATCAAGAAGGTCGAGGAGGAGGCCAACCTCCCGGCGGAGCTGCTGCGCCGCAACTACGACGCCATCCGCCTGGGTGAGCGCCGGGCCGAGCGCGCCAAGAGCGAGCTGGTGGAGGCCAACCTGCGCCTGGTGGTGTCCATCGCGAAGAAGTACACCAACCGCGGCCTGCAGTTCCTGGACCTGATCCAGGAGGGCAACATCGGCCTGATGAAGGCGGTGGACAAGTTCGAGTACAAGCGCGGCTACAAGTTCTCCACGTACGCCACGTGGTGGATCCGCCAGGCGATCACGCGCGCCATCGCGGATCAGGCCCGCACCATCCGCATCCCGGTGCACATGATCGAGACGATCAACAAGCTCATCCGCACCAGCCGCTACCTGGTGCAGGAGATCGGCCGCGAGCCCACGCCCGAGGAGATCGCCGAGAAGATGGAGCTGCCGCTCGACAAGGTGCGCAAGGTGCTGAAGATCGCCAAGGAGCCCATCTCCCTGGAGACGCCCATCGGCGAGGAAGAGGACAGCCACCTGGGCGACTTCATCGAGGACAAGAGCCTGGTGTCCCCGGCCGACGCGGTCATCAACATGAACCTGGCGGAGCAGACCCGCAAGGTGCTGGCCACGCTGACGCCGCGCGAGGAGAAGGTGCTGCGTATGCGCTTCGGCATCGGCGAGAAGAGCGACCACACGCTGGAAGAGGTGGGCCAGGACTTCGAGGTGACGCGCGAGCGCATCCGGCAGATCGAGGCCAAGGCGCTGCGCAAGCTGCGCCACCCCAGCCGCTCCAAGCGCCTGCGCTCCTTCGTCGAGAGCTAGGCGGCAGCTAGGCTCAAGCAGCGGTTGAAGTACAGAAGCCCCCGCGTCCCTTGTGGACCGGGGGCTTCGTCGTTTCTACAGTCCGCGCCATGAACCGAGCGGCGATGATGGCCGTGCTCCTTGCCGGCTGCGCAACAAACCACGGCACAGGTGGCTCTGGTTTCTCCCCGCCACCAGAGGCCCAACCTGCGACGAAGAAGGAACTGCCCTGGCTGGAGGTGCTCGGCGGGCGAATGAGAACGACCCTCTTCTATGGCCCCTGGCAGTGCCGACAGGATTTCATGGGGATGTGCCAGCGGGAGTGTGCCCAGCAGGGCCGCCGGCTCATGGGCTGCATGTGGCTGGCAGACATCAAGCTGGACTGGGAAGGGCGCCTCGTTGTCCCACCGTTACCTGTGAAAGCCGGTAGCCGCTACGGCATCTTCCATTGCTGCTGCGACTACCCCACGGTGCCCCAGACAAAAAAGAGGCTGAACGCAAGCGATGGGATGGGTTCCGGGACTCCTTCCGCGAAAGGTGGGGCAGGAAATTCGGAGAATGGCCGACCGAGGACAGCAAGGCGTGGCCAGGTCACCACATCCGGGATTTGCACCATGGAGGGAACCCGGTAGACCCTGACAACATCATCCCCGCGCAGCCGCACGCTCATGCCCTCTTCAACCGGGCCTACCCCGCTTGCTACGCCGGCCAGGCCCCGTGGAACACAGTGGGTCCTAACCTGCCTTACACGGATAACTGACGATGGCTGCGCCCATGAGCCAGTTGCTTGAAGAAGTCTCCCGGGAGCATTTCCCGTACCCCCCTGCTACCGCCGAGCAGATCGAGGAGTTCGAGCAGCGGGTGGGCTGGAGATTGGATCCGGACCTTCGGGCCTTCTACCTGCACTGCAACGGGGCAGAGCTGATCAAGCGGTTACCGAGTTCGCCCTACCAGGTGCTTCCTCTCACCAAGATTGTCCGGGCTCGTGTGGCCATCTACGGCGAGGATGACGAGAAATGGGGCCCGGCCTCGGCGTACGCCCTCTGCGACGTGCAAGACGGCAACTACGTGCTGGTGGACGTTTCCCGCGAGGAGAACGGCCGCTACCCGCTCTTCGACGGCGACCACGAGGCGTGGCCAGCCCCTGCGTACTGTAAGCAGGTCGCCGGTTGCTTCGCAGAGTTCCTGGAGCAGGTGCTGCGAACCAAGAGAGGGCTCTACTGGCTGGGAGAATGAGCCCAACGGCAAGCCACCACGTCAGTGGACCGGGGGCTTTGTCGTTTCTACAGTCCGCCCCGTGCCGACCAAGCCCCAGAAGCCCCTGCCCTTCTCCGAGGCGGTGCGCCGCGCGGTGCGCGCCATCCCCCGAGGCGAGGTGCGCTCGTACGCGCAGGTGGCGCTGTACGCGGGCCGACCCGGAGCGGCGCGCGGCGTGGGGCGCGAGCTGAAGACGCTGCAGAACGTGCCCTGGTGGCGTGTCATCCGCGCGGACCGGACGCTGGCGCCCGCGGTGGCCCACGAGCAGGCCAAGCGCCTGGGCGCCGAGGGCATGCAGGTAAAGCGCCGGGGAGAGACGTTTCGCGTCGAGCCCTGAGCCAGGCCACACAGGCCACTTCGGAGCCCTTGTCAGGGCAAGGGCGTCGGGATACTCAATCCCCTGCCCGGCGTTGTGTTTTCACGGGCCCTTAGCTCAGCGGTCAGAGCTGTCGGCTCATAACCGATTGGTCCCTGGTTCGAATCCAGGAGGGCCCACTTGTTGTCCCCTCTTCCCGTGCCCCGGGGCGCGGTCCCGTGAAGCTCGTGCGCCACGTGGGCGGGCTCTCGCGGGCCCGCCAAGCCAACTACCTGCGCGCGCGCGGGTGGCATGAGGACGCTCGCGGCTGGCGCAGCGAAATCTTCGGCCTGCTGCCGCTCGCCAAGGCCCTTCACCACCAGCTCACCGATGACCTCAGCCAGGCGCTCTGCCAGCGGGGGTGGCAGGTGGCGGGCTTCTCCGAGCGAGGCTACGTGCAGATGCGCGATGGCGCCCACGGCAAGCCCTGCTCCTTGCCGAAGGCGCTGCGCACCCAGGCGCGCCGCGAGCAGCGGCCCGTGGCCGAGCTGACCTACGCCCTGTTCCTCGCCGCTCTGCTCGAGACCGAGGGCCCCTGAAGCGGCCCTGGCTCAGGCCTTCGCCGAGCCCTTCTGCGGATCCTCGTCCCGGCCATGCACCGACGCCGACGGGCTGGTGGCCTCCACCGCGGTGAACGACTCGAGGATCCGGTAGGTGTGCTTGGAGCCGCGCGGCACGAGCCAGGAGTCCCCGGGGCTGAGCAGAATCACCTGCCCCTCGAGATGCAGCTCGGCACGGCCCTTGATCACGTAGCCGACTGTCTCGTAGTCCCGCTCCACCGCGGGGGCCGGCTCCGCCGGCAGTTCGTCCTCCCACAGCCGCATCGACACGCGGACGCCGGAGGCGAGGTACTTCTGCCCCATCTCCCCCCGGGGAGAATGGCGCGCTTCTACCTTCTTGACGCTGGTGTCTCCCATGCCTCGTCTCCTTCCAGTTCAGAGCGTCGCTCAGTGAACGACCCTGACTGGAAGGTAAGGAAGGCCGGGTCCGCGCTCCGGCGAGCCCCGCTTGACCGCTCCCCCCCCGAGGGGGGAGCAGCCGCAGGCTCAGAAGCCATCCGGCAGGGGCTGCGGGCCGGGCACGATGCCGGCGATGTCAGGGTCCACGCCTTCCTGACCAGGCTGAGTGGTGCGCTCCGACTTCTCCTTCTTCCGCTGCTCCCGGCGCACATCCTTCTCTTTGTTCTTCTCTTTGCGGGCCAGTTCCTTCTGGCGCTTGGACATTCCTGGGTGTTGCGGCACGGTGCCCTCCTTGAGCGGCGCTGCGTCGATGGACAGACAAAAGGCCCAACCCTACAGGAGGGCTGGGCCTCGTTAAGATAAGGCGGGAGAGTGCCGCCTATCAGCCGAGAACGCGAACGTTCTCTGCCTGGAGCCCCTTCGGACCGCGCTTGACGTCGAACTCCACGCGCTGCCCCTCGGCGAGCGTGCGGAAGCCGTCAGACTGAATCGCGGTGTGGTGGCAGAACACATCCTCGCCACCCTCCTGCGCGATGAAACCGAAGCCCTTGGAATCGTTGAACCACTTCACAGTACCAGTTGCCATTGCTCTTCTTCTTTCCGCTTTGAGACACGGCTCGTACGGCTGAGCCGTTCGTGGCCGGGACGCACATCGCCCCGGCACCGCCCCTGTAACACCGGGGCGCCGCAAATGTAACCACTTCCGCTCGATCGCCATTTCCAGCCAGCCCCCCTGGGGAGTACCCCCTCCGGGCCTTCACACTTCTTCACCAAGGCCGGGGGGTGGGCTTCACACCCGCTCTCTACCTTCTGCTCCGAACAAAACGACACCCGGGCGAACGGTCGCCTGGTCTCTCAGGAGCAGAAAACCATGTTCGGATTCGTCTTCGGTACCGCCTGCCTGGTGGGCCTCTTCTATACGCTGCGCGGGGGCCCCTGGCGCCACCACCACCGCCACGGCCGGGGCGGACGCTTCAGCTGGCGGGGCCGTATGCGCTGGGTCTTCGAGCGGCTGGACACCTCGCCCGGCCAGGAGAAGGTCTTCGTCAAGGCGGCCGATGACCTGACCGAGGCCTTCGAGAAGATGCGCGATGAGCTGGGGGCCACGCGCGCCGCCATCGCGCGGGCGCTGCGCGCCGAGCACTTCGACGCGGCGGCCATGCGCGAGCTGAACGAGAAGCATGACGCGCTCCTGGAGAACATGCGGCAGACGCTGCGCGCGTCCCTGTCGCAGCTGCACGAGGCGCTGGATCCGCGCCAGCGCCGCGAGCTGGCGGACCTCATCGAGCACGGCTGGGGCTACGGCTACCGGGGGTACGGGGGAGGCTGCGGCGGCTGGCGCGGCGGCGGGTACCGGCACGCCTGAGGCCTGGGCACTCACACGAAAGGAGACATCACCATGAAACGCCGCATTCTGATCGTCCTGCTCGCCCTGGGTACCGTGGGGGGCTACTCCTCGGGCATCGCCAGCCTTCGCTACCGCTCGCACTGCCGCAAGGCGTGGACGGAGTCCCGCGCGCACCCCACGCACGCGCCCTACTACGCCCCGCGCGCGGAGGCCCCTGCCCCCTCCACCCCGCGCTAGAGTCCCCTGGCCATGGCGACCCGCGTCCTCCTGATTGACGACGACACCCGGATGTACGAGCTGCTGGCGCAGTACCTGGGGCAGAACGGCATCACCGTGGCCCACGCGCAGGACGGAGGACGCGGGCTGGCCGCGCTCGAGGCCAACGCCTACGACGCGGTGCTGCTGGACGTGATGATGCCGGGCATGGACGGCCTGGAGGTGTGCAAGCGCATCCGGGCCAAGCGGCAGATCCCCATCCTCATGCTCACCGCGCGGGGTGATGAAACAGACCGCGTGGTGGGGCTGGAGCTGGGCGCGGACGACTACCTGGCCAAGCCCTTCAGCCCCCGGGAGCTGCTGGCGCGGCTGAGGGCGGTGCTGCGGCGCGCTCAGCCCGCGGCGGTGGCCGATCGCCTGGAGTCCGCGGGCGTGTCCATCGATGTGGCCGGGCGCGAGGTGCGGGTGAACGGCAGGGCGGTGGAGCTCACTGGCCTGGAGTTCGATCTGCTCGTGGCGCTGGTGCGGCGCGCGGGCCGTGTCATTCCCCGCGACGCGCTGCTGGGCGAGGCGGGCCGCGGCGACACCGTGGTGAGCGAGCGCACGGTGGATGTCCACATCTCGCACCTGCGGCAGAAGCTGGGCGATGACGGGGCGCGCCTCATCAAGACGGTGCGCGGCGTGGGCTACGTGTTCGCCAAAGAGGGCCCGTGATGCACCCGCACCCGCCGCATCCTCCGCACCGCCGCGGGCCGTGGAGGATGACGCGCCTGGGCCGCTACATCCGCGCGCGCCTGCACCGGCGCATCTTCATCTGGTTCGGGCTGTCCATCCTCGTCACGGGCCTGGTGGTGTCCACGGTGATGAACCTGGCGGGCGGCTCCTCGTGGCGCCAGGAGATGGACAGGGCGCGCGTCTTCGCCAGCAACCGCTTCGCCGAGGTGTGGAACGTGCCCGAGCGCCGCGAGGCCCTGGTGCAGGGCATCTCCCGGGATCTCAACGTGGACATGGAGGTGCTGGACACCTCGGGAGCCCTGCTGTCCCGCACGGGCGCTCCGTGTGAGCGGCCGGACCTGACCTTTCCCGTCATGCGCGAGGGCACCGAGCTGGGCCTGGTGAAGGCCTGCTACTGGCACATGCGGCCCCGGCGCCCGTGGCGGCTCATCCTGCCGCTGGTGCTCTCGGGGGCCATGCTGTGGCTGCTCTCGGGCGCCATTGCCCGGCGGCTGACGCGGCCCATGGACGAGCTGGTGCGCACCGCCAGCGAGCTGGGCGCCGGCAAGCTGGAGGCCCGCGTGAAGCTGGGCCGCGGCGCCTCCGGAGAGATGGGTGTGCTGGCCGAGGCCTTCAATGACATGGCCGCGCGCATCGAGCGGCAGATGGCCGACCAGCGCGAGCTGCTCGCCGCCGTGTCTCACGAGCTGCGCACCCCGCTGGCGCGCATGCGCGTGCTCACGGAGATTCTGCGCGATGGCGCCGGGGACCCGAAGACGCTGGACCAGGTGGACCGCGAGGTGGTGGAGCTGGATGCCCTGGTGGGAGAGCTGCTGGCCAGCTCGCGGCTGGACTTCGGGCAGGTGACGAGCCGCCCGCTGGAGGCCCGGGAGCTGGCGGCACGCGCCCTGGAGCGCACGGGGCTTGCCGCGGAGCTGCTCTCGGTGGAGAGCCCGGACATGGCCCTGGTGGGCGATGCGACGCTGCTGGGCCGGGCGCTGGCCAACCTGCTGGAGAACGCGCGGCGGCACGGCCAGGGCGCCGAGGCGCTGCGAATCTTCGAGCGGGAGGGGCTCCTGGCCTTCTGCGTGGACGACCGCGGCCCGGGCCTGCTGCCCGGCGAGGAGACCCGCATCTTCGCGCCCTTCTACCGGAAGGACCGGGGTGGCGAGGCGCGGGAGGCGGGCTCGCTGGGGCTGGGGCTGGCGCTGGTGCAGCGCATCGCCAGGGCCCACGGCGGCGAGGCCTTCGCGGAGAACCGGCCCGGTGGCGGGGCCCGCGTGGGCTTCACGGTCCAGCGGGCAGGTCCGCCCGCCGCAGCTGGCCTTGTGAAAGCGTGAGCGGTGGGCAGTACGGCCCCAGCTCGCGGCGCGTCCACCAGGCCCCGGTGGTCCGCCACTCGGAGAAGCTCGAGAAGCGGTAGTCGAAGAGCCGGGTGCGGACAAAGCGCGGCGGCGGGGCGCCGGCGAAGGGGTCCTCCCGGAAGAAGCCTCGCGCCAGGGAAGCGCCCTCGAGCAGCCGCTGCTGCAGATGAATGAGCCAGGGGTTGTTCTCGCAGCGGCCCAGCGCGGCGAACCACATCTGCCAGTCGAGCCGGGGCTGGTGCGGAGCCACGAAGCGCGGCGCCTCGTCCACCGGGCCTGGGCGCCACTTCAGCAGGTACTCGCGCCAGGTCTGCCCATCGGCGCTGCCCTCGATGAGGATCTCGTGGCGCTGCGTCGTCATCACCGCGAAGAGGCCGTAGGAGTTGATGCTGCGAAAGCCGGAGAGCTGCTGGAGCGTCCAGGCCACCGGGGCCGGCTGGGGCACGTTGAAGCTCCGCCCCAGGTCCAGCGACAGCGCCAGGACGGTGTACACGAGCCCGAAGCCCACCAGCCCCGCCGTCCCCACGCGGGAGGAGCTCGCGGGCGCCGCGGGAGTCAGCACCAGCCGCTGGAGCGGGCGCCAGCGCGACAGCAGCCCGTCATCGAGCGCGGCCACGCAGAGCACGAGCGTAAGCAGGTTGAAGAAGCCGTAGTTCCCCGTGGTGAGGATGCCCAGCTGCAGCGCCGCGAGCGCCAGGGCGGCCCCCCGGCGCACCCGCCGTGGCCCGAAGAGCAGCACGGGCGCCACCAGCTCGATGGCGAGCATCAGCGCCACGCTCGCGCGGTGGAGCGTCGCGGGGAGCTGATCCACGAAGTAGGCGACCACGTTCGGCAGCGGCTGCGTCCAGTAGTGGAACCCGAGCGCGGTGAAGTCGCGCCAGGCCGGGTCCCCGCTGGCCAGCTTCACCACGCCCGACATGAACATCAGCCGCGCCAGGAGAATACGCACGAGCAGCACGGCGCCGCGAGGAGGCTCGGCCACGCTCCCGGGCGGCCGCAGGTGGCCCGGCGCGAGCGCAAAGGAGACGAGGGCGACCTCCAGCAGCAGCACGTCCCACTGGAAGCTCAGGAACGAGCCCCCGGCGACGACGAGCGAGAGGTAGCAGGCCCAGGCGCCCAGCAGCGCCCAGCGCGGCGCCACGTTCGCCACCAGCAGCGCGCCCAGCGCCAGGCCCAGAAGGCTCACCGCGTACAGCGCCCCCTCTCCCGCGCCCAGCAGCCACAGCAGCGTCGGCAGCCGCAGGTAGCGCTCGGCGCCCAGCTCCGCGCCAGCCCACTCCAGCAGGGCGCCGGCGGGCTCCAGCCCCTCGGGCCCCACCAGCCCCGGCAGCTGCGGCAACAGCGAGGCGAAGGCCAGGCAGAAGACGAGCCCCAGCCCGCGCAGGTACAGCCACCCTACCCGCGCCAGGCCGCGCTCCTCGCCCACCCGCTCCACTACCCCTTATCGGTGGCGGAGAACTCGAACGAGGCCTCGGCCGCGGCCCCGTCCTTCACGGTGATCTCCGCCGTCTTCGTGCCCAGCGACTCGTGCCAGGCCTCGAGCGTGTACGTGCCCTCGGGCAGGTTGGCCAGCGAGAAGCTGCCATCCTCGCCCGTGGTGACGAAGTACGGGTGCGGGCTCACCGCGATGAAGGCCCGCATCCACGGGTGCACGTCGCACTTGAGGTTGAGCACCTCCACGTCCCCCGGCACCGGCTTGGTCACCGGCGGCGCCGACGGCGGCTGCGCCAGGTTGAACAGGCCCTTGGTGCCCGCCAGGCCGCGCACGTTGTGCATCGTCCCGTCGCTGTTCTTCACCATGATGGACTGGCCCTTCATCGCGCCCTGCACCCGCGGCACGTAGGTGCACTTCTGCTGGTCCACCACCACCGCCTCGGAGGGCGCCGCCGCGGCCCCCGCCACCTCGCCACGCACCCGCACCAGCACGTTGGCCAGCTTGCCCTCCTTCACCACCACCGACTGCTCCTTCAGCGCCATGCCCTCGCAGGCCGGATCCGCGCTGGGGGCGATGTCCGCCAGGGCGGGCGCCGTGCCATTGAACTTCACCACGCCGCGCACCGAGCCCCGTCCCCCCACCGGCGCCGCGGGCGCCGCGGGCGGCGTGGCGGGAGCCTGCTCCGGCTGCTTGGCGGACGCGGTAGGCGTGGGAGCGGCTGGCTGCGCGGGCGGCGCGTCGTTCTTACACGCGGACAGGACCATCAATCCCGCCGCGCCGAACATGGCGAGGCTGAGCGAGCGCGACTTCATGTGTGGACTCCTATCGAAGGGAAAACCAGGCCACTAGCCGTGCGTCTGGCTGTCGAGCATCAGCGCGGCGAACAGGCCGATGAGATAGAGCAGCGAGAAGAAGAACGTCTGGCGCGCCCAGGGCTTTCCCAGCTGCCGGAAAAAACCCCACGCGCCCAGCCCCAGGAAGGCCAGCCCGAGCGCCGCGGCCACCGCCAGGTACCACCCGCCGGCAATACGCAGCTGGTAGGGCAGCATCGTCATCGGCAGCAGCGCCACCAGGTACAGCACCAGCTGCGCCCGGCTGGACTCGTCGCCGCGCTCCAGCGGCACCGACTTCAGCCCCGCCGCCGCGTACTCCTCCTTGCGGAACAGCGAGATGGCCAGGAAGTGGGGGATCTGCCACAGAAAGAGGATGGAGAAGAGCACGAAGCCGGCGTTGTCCACCTGCCCCGTCACCGCCGTCCACCCCATGAGCGGCGGCAGCGCGCCGGGCACCGCGCCCACCAGCATGGCCGCCGAAGTGCGCGACTTGAGCGGCGTGTAGACGAGCACGTAGCTGAGCAGCGCCAGCAGGCCCAGCCCCGCGGTGAGCAGGTTGGCCCCCAGCGCCAGGGCCGGCAGGGACACCGCCGCCAGCGACAGGCCGAACCACAGCGCCACCCCGGGCTCCATGCGCCCGGAGGGCAGCGGCCGGTTCTGGGTGCGCGCCATGAAGCGGTCGCTCTTGCGCTCGATGAAGCAGTTGAGCGCGTTGGCCGCGCCCACCGTGCCCGCGGTGGCCAACAGCGTCACCAGCACTCGCGGCACCGACAGCTCCCCGGGCGCCAGCCACACGCCGCCCGCGGTGGTGGCCAGCACCAGGCTGGACAGCCGCGGCTTGGTCAGCGACAGGAGATCAGTCGCGGTCGTCGACAGAGACACAGCACGCGCGCTCACGAGGACTCCGGGAATGAGGCGCCTCTCCCATACAGCCATCCCGGGCGCCCCGCAAGCCGGGCGTATCAGCCCGGCTTTTCGGACACAGCGGGCCCCCTACCCTCCGGAGGCCAGCCGCTGCGCGTCTGGGGCGTGAGTGCCCTTGGGGTCCCGCCGCAGGTACTCCTGCGCCAGCATGCGGACCTTGTCCGTCTGCTTGCGGTCCTTGCTGATGGCCGAGGCGTAGAAGTAGTAGGCCGCGGTGTAGTTCTCGTCCGCATCGAGCGCCTTCTGGAAGGCCTCCTCGGCCTTCGCGAGATCGCCCTTGCCCTGGTAGGCGCGGCCCAACTCGGTGAGCGCCACGGCGGCGCGGTCCGGCTGGCCCACCGACTCCTGGACCGCCTTCTCCAGGTTCTCGATGGCCTTGTCCCACTCGGAGCGCTCCCGGTGGATGGTGCCCATGGCCGTGCGGGCCTCGGGGTTCTTGGACTTCGGGTCCTTCACCGCGCGCTGGTACTGAGTGAGCGCCTGGTTGAGGTCTCCCAGCCGGCGGTAGGCGTTGCCCAGCATCACCACCAGCTTGGGGCTCTCGCCCATCGTCTTGAGCGCGGTGGTGAGCGCCTCGGCGGCCTCCTTCTCGCCTCCCTGCTTGGCCATCAGCGCCCGGGCCAGCTCCACGTAGAACTGGGCGCGGCTGCCGTCCATCTTGATGGCCTTGCGCATCTCCTCGGCGGCCTGGTCCGGCTGGCCCTCGAGCATCAGCCGGCGGCCCTTGATGAGGTGCAGCTCGGGGTTGGCCTTGTCCAGCGCGAAGCCGTCCTGCTCGGCGCGGGTGAGCTCGGCGCGGGCCTTCTCCTTCTCCACCGGCACCTTGGTCATCTCGGCCAGCTTGGTCTGCTCCTCGGGCTTGAGGGTGGCCATGGCGGTGCTCACCCGGCTGATCAGCAGGGTGCGCGCCAGCTGCGCCGCGGCCAGCTGCCGCGGCGAGGGCGGCGGGTCGGCCTTGAGCAGCTTCTCGATGTTCTTGGCCGCCTCCGCGTACGCCTGGTAGGTGGGCTCGTCCTGCTCGAGCATCAGCAGCGACTTGCCCAGCAGCGACTCGGGGTGGTCCTTCTCGTAGCGCAGCGCGAAGTCGTACTTCTGCCAGGCCACCACGTCCTGGCCCAGCCGGCGGTACACCGCGCCCAGGCCCGAGTAGATGCGCGGATCATCCGGCGCCAGGCCCTGGGCCTTCTCCAGGTTGTCGCGCGAGCGCTCCAGGTCTCCGGCGTTCATCTGCGCCAGGCCCAGGGTGAGGTAGAGCAGCGAGCTGCTCTTGCCCTGCTCGTCGAAGGACTTCACGCGCCCCTCGAGCTCGCCCAGGGCGTCCTTGCCCTTGCCGCCGTACGTCTTGATGAGCGCCTCGGCCGCATAAAGGTGCGAGCTGACCTCGCCGCCCTTCTTGCCCGCCTCCAGGTGCTCCTCGGCCCGGCGGCGCGCGTCGTCACCGCCGCCGTGCTCGCCCCAGCGAATGGCCCAGGCATAAGCCAGGTAGCCGTGCGCCACGGTGGAATCGGAGAACACCTCGAGCCCCGCCAGCGCCGCATCGCTCGCCTTCTTGTACGAGTCGTACGAGTCGTGCTTGAGCTGCTCGGTGGCCACGTCCATGTGCTTCTTGAACTGAAGCTTGCGCTCCTTGGTGCGGCTGGAGATGACGCTGAAGCCCACCACGAAAAGAATCAGCGACGCGGCCAGGCCCAGGAAGATGTACTTGCCCGTGGCGGCCTTCTTCTGCCGGTCCTTGCCCCGCGGCGACTCGTCATCATCGTCGTCATCCACCTCCTGGATGATCACGGGCTGGCGCGGCTGCGGGCGCGGCTGAGCCTGAGCGGCGGGGCCCGCGGGCACCGGACGCACGGCGGGGTTGCTGGCGGCGGGCGCGCGGCGCTCGGGCGCGGCGCCCTGAGTGGGCACCGACGTGAGCGCGGGGCCCGTGGCGGCGGCAGCCGGCTGCGAGGGAGAGGCCTGCGGAGCCACGGGCGCGGCCGGATTCACCGGGGCAGCGGCCACCGGAGCGGGCACCGCGGCCACGGGGGCAGCGGCCACCGGCGCGGGCGCCGCGGGCCGGGGCGGCTCGATCTTGTGCTGCTGCATCAGCGACATCGTCTCCGAGTCGTTCGGATCCGCCTGCCAGGCCTTGAGGAGGTTCTCCTTGCCAGGCTCGGTCTCGCCCGTCTTCAGCTGCAGCACGCCCACCATGCGCAGGGCCTGCTTGTCCGTGGGCTGGACCTGGAGCCCGCCAAGCGCCTCCTCGAGGGCTTTCTTGTCCTTGCCCTGCTGGGCATAGACACGGGCGAGCAGGAGGCGAGGGTCGGCTGCATTGGGATGGGCTTTGATGCCCTTCTTGCAGACCACCATCGCTTCCATGAAACGGCCCATGCCGAGGTAGGCCTCGGCAAGGGGCTTATAAGCGTCGGATGACGGATCGGCGGCGAACGCGTGCTCTAACTTCGCGAGCTCGGCCGGGCTCAACGTCTTCAAGGGAGAGGTAGACATTTCCGGAAGATGCGCCTCAGAAGGAGGGTTTTTATGACACCCACGGTGGTGCGCGTCAAATGGGAGTTAAGCACCTTCTGCGCTGTTGCTTGACAGCACAACAGGGCTCCGGTATCAGCCCATTCACGTTGTGGGGGTGTAGCTCAGTTGGGAGAGCGTCGCGTTCGCAATGCGAAGGTCACCGGTTCGATCCCGGTCACCTCCACTGGAAGTAACAAGGGGCCTCACTGGAGACAGTGAGGCCCTTTGCATTTGGAGCACAAGCGAATTGCTTTGGCCCCCGGCTTTGTTATCCGGGGCCGATATGGAACAGCCTCAGCTTTCGTTCTTCGCCCGCCTCTGGCTGGCGTTCCTCTGTTTCTGGCGGATCCTGGTGTCGCAGCCCTTCGCCCAGCGGGTGTTCCCGCTGAGCCAGGCCTACGATGCGGGTACACTGGGTGCTGGTACGCCTACACCGGCGCTACCGCCCAGGCCCGAAACCCCGCCGCCGGCGCCCGCGTTGCCTCCCGAGCGCGAGCACGCCAGCGCGCTGCAGCTCCTGGCGATGCTGCAGCGCGAGGGGCGGCTCATCGACTTCCTGCAGGAGAACGTGGCCAGCTTCTCGGACGCGGATGTGGGCGCCGCGGCGCGCATCATCCACGAGGGGTGCCGCAAGGTGGTGCAGCAGTACGTGGCGATCAAGCCCGTGCTGCCCGAGTCCGAGGGGGCGAGCGTCACCGTGCCCGTGGGCTTCGACGCGCAGCGCATCCGGCTGACGGGCAACGTGGCGGGCCAGCCGCCCTACTCCGGCTCGCTCAAGCACCACGGCTGGGTGGCGACGGAGGTGCGCTTCCCCACGGTGAGCCCTTCATTGGATCCCCGGGTGGTGGCCCCCGCTGAAGTCGAGCTGCCCTGACCTTCGCCAAGGAGCATCCTCCTTTCATGGCCCGCTACGCGATCGGCATCGATCTGGGCACCACGCACTGCGCGGTGTCCTACTTCAACCTCGAGGAGGCCAGGCCCCGGGGCGCGGCCCAGTCCATGCTGCCCATCGCGCAGCTGACGGCGCCCGGCACGGTGGAGCCGCGCCCCCTGCTGCCCTCGTTCCTCTACCTGCCCAGCGACACGGAGTTCCCCGCGGGGAGCCTGGGGGTGCCCTGGAAGCCGGACTCCACGACGTTCGTGGGGGAGCTCGCTCGCTCTCACGGGGCCAAGGTGCCCACCCGGCTGGTGTCCTCGGCGAAGAGCTGGCTGAGCCACCCGGGCGTGGACCGGCGCTCGCCCATGCTGCCGTGGCAGGCGCCGCCCGAGGTGCAGCGCGTGTCGCCGCTGGAGGCCTCGGCGCGCTACCTGCGCCACCTGCGCGAGGCGTGGGACCATACGTTCGCCCGCACGCGCGAGGAGGCGGCGAGCGCGCTGGCGGCCCAGGACGTCATCATCACGGTGCCCGCCTCGTTCGACGCGGCGGCGCGCGAGCTGACGCTGGAGGCGGCGCAGGCGGCGGGCATTCCGAACATCACCCTGTTGGAGGAGCCGCAGGCGGCGCTCTACGCGTGGCTGGAGGCCCAGGGCGAGGGCTTCCGTAAGAAGGTGAAGCCGGGCGAAGTCATCCTTGTAGTGGACGTGGGCGGCGGCACCACGGACTTCTCCGTCATCACCGTGCGCGAGCGCGGGGGCGAGGTGGAGCTGGTGCGCGTGGCGGTGGGAGACCACATCCTGCTGGGCGGCGACAACATGGACCTGGCGCTGGCCCACACGCTGAACCAGAAGCTGACGGCCGAGGGCAAGAAGCTGGATCCGTGGCAGTTCAACGCGCTCACCTACGGCTGCCGCCAGGCCAAGGAGACACTGTACGGCGACGCGAAGCTGGACAAGGTGCCCATCTCCATTCCGGGCCGGGGCTCGTCGCTCATCGGCGGCACGCTGCGCACGGAGCTGCTGCGCGAGGAGCTGAACCGGCTGCTCACCGACGGCTTCTTCCCGGTGACGCCGGTAACGGAGCTGCCGCGCACCGCGCGCCGCACGGGCCTGGCGCAGATGGCGCTGCCGTACGCCCAGGACGCGGGCGTCACCCGGCACCTGGCCGCCTTCCTCACCCGGCAGGCGCAGGCGCTGGCCAGCTCTCCGGACGCCCCGGTGAACGTGGGCGGCAAGGCGTTTCTGCACCCCACCGCGGTGCTCTTCAATGGTGGCGTCTTCAAGGCCGGGCCGCTCAAGGCCCGCGTCATGGAGGTGCTCAACAGCTGGCTCACCGCGGACGGGGGCGCTCTGGCCAAGGAGATGGAGGGCGCGGACCTGGACCTCTCGGTGGCGCGCGGCGCGGCCTATTATGGATGGGTGCGCCAGGGGCACGGGCTGCGCATCCGCGGCGGCACCGCCCGCGCCTACTACGTGGGCGTGGAGACGGCGATGCCGGCGGTGCCTGGCATGGAGCCCCCCGTGAAGGCGCTGTGCGTAGCCCCCTTCGGCATGGAGGAGGGCACGCAGGCGGACATTCCTCCGCAGGAGTTCGGCCTGGTCACCGGCGAGCCCACGCGCTTCCGCTTCTTCGCCTCGTCCGTGCGCCGCGACGACAAGGTGGGCAGCATGCTCGACGACGTGGCCGGCCGGGAGGACCTGGAGGAGCTGGCCCCCATCGAGACGACGCTGCCGGGACAGCCCCAGCCGTATGGAGACCTGACGCCGGTGAACCTGCAGGCGGCGGTGACCGAGGTGGGCACGTTGGAGTTGCGCTGCCTGGAGCGCGGCGGCGCGGACCGCTGGAAGCTCGAGCTCAACGTGCGCATGAAGGAGTAATAAGGGCGGCGGCACGGGAGGCTTATGCGCATCGTCGGCATCGATCTGGGCACCACCCACTGCGCGGTCGCGTCCGTGGACCCCTCGCGAGGGCCGAGCGCGCCCCTGGAGGATTTCCCCATTCCTCAGCTCGTCCGGCAGGGCGAGGTGGCGCCGCGCTCGCTTTTGCCCTCGTGCGTCTACGTGCCCGCGGGCCATGAGCTGGCCGCGGAGTCCCTGGCCCTGCCGTGGGGCGGCGCCGAGCCCAACGTCGTCGGCGAGTTCGCCCGCTGGCAGGGAGCCCGGGTGCCGGGACGGCTGGTGGCCTCCGCCAAGAGCTGGCTGTGCCACCCGGGGGTGGACCGCTCCGCGCCCATTCTGCCGTGGGGCGCCCCGGCGGAGGTGGCCAAGCTGTCGCCGGTGGACGCCAGCGCCCTGCTGCTCAGGCACATGGCCCAGGCGTGGAACCACGCCCACCCGGACCTGCCGCTGGCCCAGCAGGAGGTCGTCATCACCGTGCCCGCCTCCTTCGACGAGGCGGCGCGTGCCCTCACGGTGAGCGCGGCGCGCAAGGCGGGCCTGGAGAAGTTCACCCTCGTCGAGGAGCCCCAGGCGGCCTTCTACGACTACACCGCGCGCCACCGCACGGACCTGGCCCAGGTGCTGGCCAGCGTGCGGCTGGTGCTGGTGGTGGACGTGGGCGGCGGCACCACGGACTTCACCCTGGTGCACGCGGGCGTCTCTCCCGAGGGCCCCATGCTGCGGCGGCTCGCGGTGGGAGACCACCTGATGCTGGGCGGCGACAACATGGACGCCGCCCTGGCCCGCCGCGTGGAGGAGAAGCTGCTCTCGGGCGGCAAGCGCCTGTCCGCCACGCAGTGGACCCAGGCCATTCAGGCCGCGCGCACCGCCAAGGAGGCCCTGCTGGGCCCCAACCCGCCCGAGCGCTACGGCGTCTCGCTGGTGGCCGAGGGCAGCCGGCTGCTGGGCGGCTCGCTGTCCACCGAGCTGTCCCGCGAGGAGGCCGAGGCCCTCATCCTCGATGGCTTCTTCCCCCGCTCCAGCCCCGCCGAGCGGCCTCAGCGCGCGGCGCGCATGGCGCTTCAGGAGCTGGGCCTGCCCTACGCTCAGGACGCGGCGGTGACGCGCCACCTGGCCGCCTTCCTCCACCAGCAC
Organism: Myxococcaceae bacterium; assembly: GCA_035296065.1. GTDB lineage: Bacteria > Myxococcota > Myxococcia > Myxococcales > Myxococcaceae > DATHBR01. The sequence goes on from DATHBR010000034.1 coordinate 86,724, forward strand.
GCGGCCGCGGGCTTCGCGGCGCTCGGCGAGGCCGCCGCCTCCGAGGGCGCCCTGCCCCGCCCGGACGCCATCCTGCTCAACGGCGGCGTCTTCAACTCGGCGCGCATCTCCGAGCGGCTGGTGGATGCGCTGTCCGCCTGGTGGCCCGGCGCGCCGCGCATTCCGCTGCTGCGCCATGACTCGCTGGAGAAGGCGGTGGCGCGCGGGGCGGCCTACTACGGGCTGGTGCGGCGCGGGCACGGCCTGCGCATCGGCGGTGGCGCGGCGCGCGCCTACTACGTGGGCCTGGAGCGCCCCGCGGACAGCGGCGAGCAGCCCGTGCTGTGCCTCATTCCCCGCGGCTTCGAGGAGGGCCAGGCGGTGGACCTGGGCGACAAGCCCTTCACCCTCACGCTCGGGCGGCCCGTGCAGTTCACCCTGTACTCCACCACGAGCGACCGCATCGACAAGCCGGGCGACATCGTCCCCCTGGCCGAGGATCTCAAGCCGCTGCCGCCCATCCACACGCTGCTCAAGGGCGCCTCGGGCAAGACGGCCGAGGTGCCCGTGCACCTGCGCGCCTCGCTCACCGAGATTGGAACGCTGGAGCTGTTCTGCGTCTCCAACGCGGCCGACGAGCGCTGGCGGCTCGAGTTCGAGCTGCGGGGCTCGGCCGCGGGCCGGGACATCACCGTCACCGAGTCCATGCCCGCGCGCTTCTCCGAGGCCAAGGAGAACGTGGAGCGCGTGTACGGCAACAAGCCGCTGCCCATCGGCCCCAAGGACGTGAAGCAGCTGTCCAAGACTCTGGAGAAGGTGCTGGGCCCGCGCGAAACCTGGCGGGCCCCCGTGCTGCGCGAGCTGTGGAGCTCGCTGTTCGTCGGCGCCAGCAAGCGCCGCCGCTCCGAGGACCACGAGCGCGTCTTCTACAGCCTGGCGGGCTACACGCTGCGGCCCGGCTTCGGCTACCCGCTGGACCACTGGCGCGCGGAGCAGACCTTCGGGCTCTTCGATCACCAGGTGCAGTTCCACACGGACAAGGCGGTGTGGATCGAATTCTGGGTCATGTGGCGGCGCATCGCCGGAGGCCTCACCGAGGCGCAGCAGACGAAGCTCTGGGCCTACCTGGAGCCGCACCTCGTGCGCCGCGTGCCCCCGGGCCCACCGCCCCCAGGCAAGCTCAAGGGCATTCAGCCCGAAGGGCTCGACGAGATGGTGCGCGCGGCCGCCTCGCTGGAGCACCTGCCCCCTGCCGAGAAGGCGAAGCTGGGCGGCTGGGTCGCGGCGCGGCTGAAGGCCGAGGCGAAGTCCGGCGGCCCCTGGGCCTGGGCGCTCGGGCGGCTGGGCGCGCGCGTGCCCCTCTACGGCAGCAGCCACAAGGTGGTGGACATCGAGACCGCCGAGTCCTGGCTCACGCTGCTACTGGAGCTGGACCTGCGCCGCATCGATGGCGCTTCCTTCGCGGCCGCGCAGCTGGCGCGGCTCACCGGCGACCGCACCCGCGACATCGATCCGGCGCTGCGGGCCCGCACGGCGCAGGCGCTCACCGGGGCCAGGGCCTCGGAGGCGTGGGTGCGCATGGTCAACGAGGTGCTCGCGCTGGAGGCCGCCGACGAGGCGCGGGCTCTGGGTGACACCCTGCCCGCGGGCCTGAGGCTCTAGCCTCCTGCCCCGAGCGGATCCCTCCCGTCAGGTCAGAGCGAAGCTCTGACCTCGGCGCTTTCCGGACCGTGGGCGATCAGCCCTCGGACGGCGGAAGGGCAGGCTGTGCCTGGGTTTCGCCGCCCGTCACGGACGCGGCGAGCACCGGCTTAGCAGGCGCGGACCCGGCCCGCGCAGGCTCAGAAATCGGGGCCTCGGCGGCGATCACCTGCAGCGCGGCCGCGGACTCCTCGGTTCCTGACGCCTCGGCCTCGGCGGCCTCGGCGGCCTCCACGGCCTCGGCGGCGGCAGCCTCGCCCTTGGGCTTCTTCGTCCCGGCGCCCGAGCGGCACGTGCGGCACCAGGGCTGATTGCGAATCGCCCCGTCCGCCATCTTGCGCAGGCCGAACTGCGCCAGCGGCTTGAGCGACTTGCACTTGAGGCACATCAACGAGATGAGCACCTCATGGCCTTCCGCATCGTAGACGGCCGACTTGCGCCGCTTGCGCGGCTGCCCCGGTTCGCGCGACTTGGCCTTCTCAGGCGCAGGCGGCGCCATCATCGGGGTAACCTTGTAAAGCATTTCAACCCTCCCAGACTGCCCGGCACGCGCCCGTCTCGTGGGCCCTTCAGGAGCCCTCCGACAGAGCGCGGCTGGCCCTAGAGTAAGGAGGAATCGGCGAGTTGAAAACTGCTCCCAGGCCGAAAAATCGGCCTTCAGGGCGATTTCTCTGAGATCTCGCCAACTTGCGGGGCTTTTGCCCCCCGGGGCCCCCCGCGAGCCTACCTCACGGGGAGTCCGGATCCGCTAACGCGGGCTCACCGGCGGGCACTGCTCGCCGCTCTCCACATAGGAGATGCGCCCAGCAGGGGGGGCCGTGAGCGGCTTCTTCTGGGCCTGCCAGTAGGCGACCAGCTCATCGCGCAGGCTGCCCGGCCGTGCCAGCCCGAGATCAATCCGCCCCGGCGGCAGCTTCTCGAACACCACGCCCAGCCCATCACCGCCGCGCGCGAGGAAGTCCGGCAAGGCGACGCGGTAGAGCCTGGCCGGCTGCAGCGGCTTGCCGTTGGCCAGCGTGGCCCCCTTGAAACGCTGCGGCCCGGGGCAACGGGCCAGGGACACCTTCAGCCCGGACACCTGGTACACGCCCCGGTCGGCGAACATGACCTGGAGCAGGCGCTGGAGCTCCTCGCCCGTCATGGAGACCAGGGCCACGGTGTTGTCGAAGGGCAGCACCTCGTAGATATCGCCGAAGGTGAGCGGGCCCGCGTCGATGTCCGCGCGCAGGCCGCCGGGGTTCAACACCGCCACATCCGCGCCCGCCGCCGCGCGCAGCGAGTCCGCGAGAATGCTGCCCATGGGGCTCTCCGCGTTGTAGTCGCGCTTGAGCGCCACGGGCACGGTGACGCCGAGCTCGCGGCGCTGCTCCTGCTCCACCTGGGCGAGCGCGGGGGCAATCAGCGCTTCGACGGCGGCATCCGGCACCACCGGCGCGCCCATGAAAGTCGCGGGCACCAGCTTCACCTCGGCCTGGTCGCGCAGCTTGCGCCCGTCACAGGTGCCGCTGGCCTCGTCCACCTGGACACAGAGCGGGATGGCGGCCTGAATGCGCGTGCGCTCGGGCAGCACCTTGCGGCTCACCGGATCCACGAACAGCTCGAACAGGCCGAACGAGCGCCCCAGCCCCGTCGTCTCGATGACGGGCACGCCGTGGATGAAGTGGCCCATGACCTGGTGGGTGTGCCCGGCCACCAGCCCGTCCAGCGTGCCCGGCGGCAGCGGCTCGAGGACCGAGTAGATCTCTCCGTTGTTCAGCTCGCAGCTGGACATGTCGCGCGGGTTGTCCAGGCGCGGGCACCGGCCGCCCGCGTGCGCCACGCCCAGCACCACCTCCGCGCCCCGCTCGCGCAGGCTGCGGGCGCTCTCGAGGATCGTCGGCGTGAGCGGATCGAAGCGCAGGCTGACCACGTTGGTGGGGTTGGTCGTCTCGGGGGTGGAGGGCGTCGTCAGGCCGATGATGCCCACCTTCACGCCCTTCACGGTGACCAGGTGCGTGCCGTCATTTCCGAGCCACGCGGGGCGCTGGCCGGTGGCCGCCTCGCGGGTGTTGGCCGAGAGGATGGGGAAGCGCGCCTGCTTGATGCGCTCCTTGAGCGCACCCAGCGGATCATCCTCGGGCTTCCTGGGCACGGGCGACGGGCCCACGGGCCCATAGTCGAACTCGTGGTTGCCCACGACCGCGGCCGTGTAGCCCAGGTGGTTGAACACGTCGATGACGACCGCGCCCTCGCCCAGGTTGGAGGCCAGGGTGCCCTGGAACATGTCTCCACCATCGAGCAGCAGCACCCCGTCCGGGTTGTCCGCGCGCAGCCGCGCCAGGTAGCTGGCGAAGGTGGCCGCCCCGCCCTCGCGGATCTCCCCCCCGCTCTTGAGCGCAGTGCGGTGAGGCGCCATCCAGCCGTGCACGTCATTGGTGCCCACCACCGTGAGGCGAATGGGCTCGGCGACAGGGGCCGGCGCGGGCGGGGCCGCGGTCGGCTCCACCGTCTCGGGAGCGCTGCGGCAGGAGACGGCCACCAGGGCCGTCAGCGAAAGAAGGAATCGGAGTCGACGCATAGGGGCGTGCACTTCAGCGCGGAGCCTGCCCGCTGGCAACCCGCTTCATCACCGCTGCCGCCGCCGGCCACGCAGCGCCAGGCCCAGCAGCACGAAGAGCACGGTGCCAGACACGGAGGCCGTGGCGCAGCCGCACCCGCTCTCCGGATCGGGATCGATGGTGCCTCCGCCAGGGCCGGTGGTAGGGCCCCCGTCGCGGCCTGTGCCCCCGTCCGTGCCTCCGTCGAGGACGCCTCCGTCACTGCCCCCATCCAGCCTGTTCTCCGCCAGCGGCGGAGTGAAGGCGACGACAAGATCCCTCCAGGCGACGAGCTTGTGGTTCTGAGCCGGAGAGTTGAGCGTGTCGTGAACGATGGCGATCCCCGTGGGGTAGGTGGTGCCCAGCGCCCGGGAAGAGGCCTCGATGGAGCGCGGCCCCGTCACCGCGTCGATGCTCCCGGTGGCGTTCACGATGACGCGGAAGCTGCCCAGCGGATCGTGCGGAGGCTGCCGGCCGTAGACGGCGACACTGTCCCCCGAGGTGCTCGCGGCGAGCAGGTACCCACCGCCGGCATTGATCGAATAGAGCGCCAGGCCGCCCAGCGGCGCGGCGAGAGCCCCCTGCCCCGCGCTGGCCACGGCGGTGCGCGCGGTGCCTCCATTGGCCGCGGCGGAGTAGCGCCAGATGCCCTGGTTCTGCTGGGCAACGAAGAGCACCCCCTGGGCCTCGTCCGCGACCATGCCCGAGACGGCCCCTCCCACCTCGAAGGTGCGCACCGCCGTGCCCTCGACGCCCCCGGTGGTGTTGGTGCGCAGTTCGAACTGCTGCACGGTGCCCCCGCTGTCGGCGGCGAAGGCATAGACCTGGCCATTGGCGGGGTTGCGGTACAGGGCCACCACGCGCGGATCGAAGTTCGTCACCCGCAGCGTGTCCGTGTCCACCCGGCGCAGCCTTAGCGTCACCGCATCCACCACGTAGGCGGTGAGGGCCTGGCGCGCGCCATTAGCCACCACCACCAGCGGCACGCTGCCTCCGGGCAGGGCAAAGCCCTCCTCGACGTCCACCCCGAAGGCCACCTCGCCCTGAAGGACCTCCAGCTCGTCGGTGGTGTCCAGCCGGTAGGTGGTCAGCCCCACGGTGGAGTCAGCTACCACCAGCAGGCTCTGGGCCGGGTTGGCCGAGTTGGGCCAGAGCGCCACATCCTGGTCTCCGGCGCCTCCGCGGACGACGACCTGCGTCTCGCCGGCGGGCCGGACGCTGGCGAGCTGCGCCACGGCGGGCAGGCTCGCCAGACACGCCAACAGGATGAGAGGGGGTGTAGCACGCATGAGGACCTCCGGGGTGGGGCTCCTGGTAGCCACCCGAGGGTGGTGGCGCAAGCGATCATCGCTTGGGATGGTTGGCGCAAGGCGAAGCGTCGGATACAACCGGGATGCTTTCCTCCAGGGAACACTCGGCATGTCCTACAGACGCGCGCTCATCCTCTGCACCCCGGCTCGGAATGGCAGTGGCTCTCAGGCCAGGCCAGGCCTCACAGAGGGCGGGCGCTAGATGCGCGTGTTCGTCACGGGAGCGGATGGGTTCGCCGGGCGCCACCTGTGCGAGCTGTTGCGTGCGTCGGGAGACGAGGTGGTGGAGGCCCACGGCCCGCGCGCCGAGGGAGTCAACAGCGACGCGCTGAACTTCGACATCGCGGACCTGGCGGCGGTGCGTGCGGCGGTGGACCGGGCCCGGCCGGACGGCATCATCCACCTGGCGGGGTTCAGCTCGGTGGCGCGCAGCCACGGCAACCCGGCGCGGGTGTTCGCGGTGAACGCGCTGGGCACGGTGAACGTGCTGACCGCGGTACGCGAGCTGGTGCCCGAGGCGCGCGTGGTGCTGATCAGCTCGGGAGAGGTGTACGGCCCGCTGGCCGAGGGCGCGCGAGCCACGGAGGAGCAGCCGCTGGTGCCGCTGAGCCCGTTCGCCACCTCGAAGGTGGCGGCGGAGCTGGCGGGGCAGCAGTTCCACCGCAGCTACGGGCTGAAAGTGGTGGTGGCGCGGCCCTTCAACCACCTGGGCGAGGGGCAGGATCCGATCTTCGTGGTGCCCTCGTTCGCCACGCAGCTGCGCGCCATCCAGCAGGGCAAGGCGGACCCGGTGCTGCGCACGGGCAACCTGGAGACGGTGCGCGACTTCCTGCACGTGAAGGACGTGGTGGCCGCCTACCGGCTGCTGCTGACGGCGGGAGTGCCCGGGCAGACGTACAACATCGGCAGCGGCGTGGGCCGCACCATCGGCTCGGTGCTGGAGGAGATGCTGGCGCTCTCGGGAGTCTCGGCGCGCATCGAGCTGGATCCGGCGCGGGTGAGGCCCTCGGAGATCCAGAACATGGTGGGCGCGCCGGACAAGCTGCGCGCCCTGGGCTGGCAGCCCCAGCACACCGTGACGGACGCGCTGCGCGAGGTGCTGGGGTTGAACCAGAAGCCTCCCGTGGTTGAAAAGAGCTGAGCCTCTACGGCTGCTGTGACGTATCGGGGCGCCGGGGCACGAAGACGGGCCAGTAGCACCCGTTGTTCCACTCGTACGATCTGGGCCCGCAGGGAGGGCTCGCATCTCGCAGGGCTACCCAGCACCCTCCGCGGATCTCGACTTCGGGCTTCTCGCACGGAGGCAGTTGCTGCCCGGGGAGCGGTTTCTTCAGCATCTCGGCGCTCACCCCGCTTCTCCGCTCGACCGCACGACTCCCTGCCTCGCCCGGAGCCTTGTTTGCGGCGTCCGCGAGGGCCGTGGTTCCCGCATCCGTGCCACTCGACTCCTGAGCCACCTGCGCGGGCGCTTCCACTTGCGCTCCGTACCCGGGCGCACTGCCCCTGACGGCCAGCGCCCCGCCCAGCGCCGCCGCCATGAGCCACCCGAGCCACGCCACCGCGGCAGGCCGTGAGTCCGGCGGCTCCGTTCGCTCAACCGGCTCACGGGACTGGCGTGGAGCAATGCGACGCTTCGCCTTCCAGCCCGCCTTCTTCTCCACGTCCTCGAGCGCCCGCACCACCTCCACCGCCCTGCCCCGGCGCGAAGGCTCCTGCGACATCATCCGGCGAATGAGCGCCGCCAGCTCCGGGCGCACCGTCACCTGCTCCTCGGGCCGCAGGTGCTCCGCGTTCGCCAGGCGCGGCGTGCCGCCCTCTTGCTCCCAGATCAGCGCCTCGGGCGGGTACTCCCCCGTCACCAGCCGGTAGGCCAGCACTCCCAGCGCGTACACGTCATCCGCCGGGCCTGGCTCGTAGCGCGCCGAGGCATGGCGGCCGAAGCGGTACTGGAACAGCTGCGCCTCGGGGCTCCAGTAGCGCGGCGTGCCCACCGGCATCTTCGGGTGCGTGAGCACGCGCGCTCCCCGGTAGCAGCCCGAGCCGAAGTCCATCAGCACCGCATGGCCCGCCTCCGTCACCAGCACGTTGTCGCCCTTCACGTCCCGGTGCACACCCTCCACCTCGTGCGTGGCCGCCAGCGCGCGCGCCACCTGCACCAGCAGCCTCAGGGCCTGGCGCGAGGTGAGCCTGTGCCGCTGGGCCCACTCGTACAGCGGCACGCCGTCCACCCACTCCATCACCAGGAACGGAAAGGTGCTGCCCTCCGGGGACTTCCAGGTGCCCGACTCCAGCAGCCGAGGCACATTCGGGTGGCGCAGGCGCGAGAGCAGTTCCACCTCCCGCTCGAAGCGCACGTCCTCGGCGTGCAGCGCCAGCTTCAGGGCCGCCGGGCCCGAGCCCGCCCCGCCCACCGGCTCGGCCAGATAGACGACGCCATAAGAGCCCTGGGCACGCCGGCTCACCACCCGCCACGAGCCCACCTGCGTCCCCGGCCGCAGCGCGGCGGCATCCACCGTGTGCAACTTCTCCATCGCCGGCTCCTGCCTGTCGCTCACCGAGAGCAGCCTCGGTTTGCTGGCCACCCTCCCTCACGGGGAGGAATTCAATACCCTGTTACAACGCCGCGCCACGGATTTCCTCTCGCAGCCACGTTCTATATGTGTACGTGTTGGTGAAGAAAGAAACCAACTGCCCGTCGAAGTCACCAACGAGCATCGCGATACCCACAAGCCTTCGGTCCTTTTTGCTCAGACACGGCCCCCCGCTGTCACCAGGAAGGATGTGCGCCCCAGCTTGAGAGACGAAGAATTTCCGTTCATTCAACTTCAGGACCTGCGTCACCTTGCTCTCACCAAAGTTGCGCACCCCGAATCTTCCACCGTCGCCCATGAAGCCGTAGCCCACCATGATTATATCCTGGCCCTCTTGAGCCTCGGCATCGGCAATGCCTACCACTGGGATATTGCCCTCGACTGGCTTGCTCAATCGAATGACGGCCAGATCCGCTGTACCCAGAAGGATCGCCTTGTCGGGGCTGCTGAACGGAATGTTGAGGTCAGGATGGGGCCGAATGCTCCCTCTGTAGAGCTTGGAGCTCCATTCCACCTCGCCCTCCACGTCGGCTGAAGGCTTGGCATCAAACGCTTCCACCACCGCTTCCTTCGCACAACCCGCCCCGTCGATGACGAGCGAGTTTCCGGCTGGGCGCGGTTGACACAGGCAATGCGCCGCTGTCAGTACGAGCCGGGGAGCGAGCAAGACACCGCTACACTCTTGAGGGCGAGCGGGCTTCTGGGTGCTGCTGGTATTTGGGAGATAGGGCCTGACAAAGACAGCCGAGCGGTATTGGTTCTCGATGTCCCTTTTCCCATAGAGCACGGCGAACTGGCTGCCTCCGGCCAGAACCTGGGACGCTCCATCTCGGAGTGAAGGAATGGTGCCTTGAGGAGCGGTCGCGAAGCACCCGCTCACCATCAGGGCCGCGAGGGCTGTACATCCCTCTACGAAGCGCCGCATTTGCCAATAACTCATTCAGGCCCTCTCAAGACTCTTCCTGCATCAGGGGATTGCTTGGCCGCATTCACGAACTCGGCACGCAGCCAGTCCCGGTAAACGTGCGTGCTCGTGAAGGTCGAGCCGCCAGCTTCACTGGCTGACAGAATTCCCACCAGTGAGACCCCGTCGGCGTCTTCGCGAAGGCACGGTCCCCCATCATCAGCAGGATAGAAACGCATCCCCGGCTGTTCGAACGAGATTCTTCCAGTCCCCAATTCGGGGGCTCTCGTGACCTGTAGCCTGACGAAACGCCGGGTTCCATACCGTCCTCCGATGAGCTCGTCATAGCCATAGCCGACGATGACAACGCTCTCCCCCTCCTGGACCTCCGTCTCGGCGAGTGGGATGGCAGGCAGTTGCTCTGACGGAAGCCGCTCCAGGAGGATCAAGGCAAGCTCCGCGGTACTCCGCGCTGTGCCCGCTCCGGTATCGGGTGGAAGGCTCAGGTCTGGAGAAGGACGAACCTGCCCTCGGTAGACGCGGGTCGCCAACCCCGCCTCCCCTCGCGCCTCCTCCGACGGCTCATAGGTGAAGGTCGTCACGAGGGCGTGAGTGGCACATTCCTGGCTGCGTGGCTTGCATACGCAGTGCCCCGCCGTCAGGACCAGGCGGCTGCTGATCAACGCACCACTGCATTCCTTGACATCCTGCTCGCCGCTTACGTCGTACGGCTTGACCGTGACAGTTGCCGCGTAACGATTCGCCGTGTCGATCTCGCCGTATAAGACGACCTGACGGGCGCGGAGCGACTCCACATCCATCAAGGCCGCCGAAGCGCCATCACGACCCTCGGGACTTACCGATGCCTGACGCCTTGAGGAATCTGCGCTCTCATCCTCGGCGGCGAGCGGACGCTGGAGAGGCCCAGCACACTTGCCGCACCCCAGCAGCCCTAGGAACAACACTCCAACAAGGACCGTGTGCAACTTCTCCATGGCCGGCTCCTGCTCGTGGCGCACCGAGGGCCGCCTCGGCCCTGGCCACCCTACCTCACGGGGAGCGTACGCCATAGCCCTTCACCCGCGTAGGATCGCCTCTCCGTGGCGGGCCCAGGGCTTCAGTCCCATTGGAAGCCCTGCCTCACTCAAGCCACCTGAGCTCTCACGTCGAAAAATCCTACCCAGCACGTCGTCTCGATGATAGGCATCCTGTCAGATTGGATGCGCGCTCAGGAGTTCTTGGCGCCAGGGAGGCATCATGTTCTACAATCTCGATCGTGCCGACGTGCGGCTCGCTGAAGCCTCGGGGCTCACGTTGTTCCAGGTGGACGAGCGCCCCGCGGCGGAGATCCAGCGTCAACCGGAGCTCTCCACCCTGTTCGCGCTCACGCGGGTGCTGGGTCCCCTCGCCCGGGGAGTGACAAACGAGGTGTTCTACATCTGCAGCGTCGAGCCGCCCCCTCACTTCTTACGGCGCGCCGTCGCCGCGTCGGGGGGCAAGCTCCAGGTGCGCAAAGAGCCGCCGCTCGCCTACGAAGGCGTCCCGGACCAGCCCGAGGATCTCGCGGATGAGGCTTTCCGCCGCCTGGCGTATCGGGTGCTCCGTGAGCGCAACGCCGAGCTGGACGAGCCCGCGCTGGAGACGCTCATGCATGATCTGCCGGAGGTCCCCACCCGGCAGGAGGACGAGCTGCCCTTCTGGACCCGGCTCATCGAGCTCTCGGCTGTCCTGGGGGAGTTGCTGCGCGCGAAGTTCGGCGGACAGTGGGTCACCGCTCCCAGCCTGGCGGTCGTCCCCTTCGCGTTCCGCCTTGGGATCAACAGCGCTTCCAGGTACATCCTCTGCAACGTGGTGGGCAAGACCCAGCAGTTCCTCGAGAACGGCGGCCAAGGGGGCGCCATGGGGCTGCTGCGCAGCGCCGAAGAGTTTGAGCCTCCGGAGACAGCCGTCAGGCCCGCGCGCTTCATGCTCAAGCCCACCTCCTGGCCCGGCCGTTACGGGATGGTCTGTCAGCCCCTGGTCACCTGGCGGGATCCTCGTGTGGCCGTGCCCTGGATCGCCTACGGCGAGGAGCTGCCAGACTCGTTCAACCCTCTGTTGAAGGCCAGCCTCAAGGAAGGAGTTTTCGAAGACCTGCACGCTCAGGCTCTCGAGCACCTGAAGGCCATCGAGCTGGACCCGAGAGAGCTCGTGCAGGACTCATTCGAGATGCTCGTCGCTCTCGGCCAGCCCTACGCCGCGGAGAAGGTGCTGGACGCTGACTTCTTACGCAGCCTGCACGAGCGTCTGCGGAGCCCATCGCTCCTCGTGGGGATCCCTCGCAGGGGTTATTTCTTCGTGATGAGCGCGCGTGTGGATCCCAGGTTCTTGAAGATGTTCGCCGATTTCTGCCAGGCGCATTACAAACGGGGGGACGCCGAGCCCATCTGCTCGACACCCCTGCTCATCGAGGATGGGACGATCTCCGGGTTCCTCTGGATGGAGGGCAAAGAGGTGACGAAGCTCGTACGAGTCGCTGATGCGGACACCGAGCCGCCCCGCGGCCTCTTCAACCGGCTGCTCGAAAAGCTGAGGAACTGAGCCCTCACGGCCCCCGGAGCGCGGCCTCGTACACCTCGAGGGTCTGCTGTGCCGCGCGCCTCCAGGTGAAGTCCGCGGCCCGCTGCCGGCCCTTCTCCTGCCAGTGCTTCCGCTCCTGCGGCGAGCGCAGCAGCCGGTCGATGGCGTCCGCCAGGCCCTCCGCATCGTCCGGCCCCACCGCGGGCGCCGCGTCGCCGCACACCTCGGGCAGCGAGCCCGCCGTGGAGACGATCGTCGCCGTCCCCAGCCGCATGGCCTCCAGCGGCGGCAGCCCGAACCCCTCGCCCCGCGAGGGGAATACGAACACCGCCGCGCGCCGCATCAGCTCGTAGAAGACGGGCGCGGACTGGTAGCCCAGCGGAAGGATCTCGAACCCCTCGGCGCGCATCCGCCCCACCCGCTTCTCCACCGCCCCCGAGCCGAACCAGCTCTGCCCCGCCATCACCAGCGCCGCCTTGCGCCCCCGGGCCCGCAGCCGCTCCAGCGCATCCAGCACCAGCCCCACGTTCTTGCGCACGTCCAGCGAGCCCGCGTACAGCACGAAGTCCTTCGGCAGCGCCAGCGCCCGCACGAAGGCCTCGCCCGTGGCATCCAGCCGCTCCGCGCCCACGTGGTCCACCCCGTTGTGCACCACGTGCGTGCGGCCCGCCGCCTCGGGGAAGCGCGAGAGCAGCTCGTCCCGCGTGAAGCCGCTCACGCACACCACCCGGTCCGCCAGCATGAGGCTGCGCGTCAACCACAGCCGGAACTGCCACCGGAACGCCCTGGACACCGTCTGCCGCATGGTCAGCGGAATCAGATCATGCACCGTGAGCACGTACGCCTTGCCCGGCAGCCGGGTGAGCGGCAGGTTGAAGTTGCCCAGCGCATGGAACAGCGGCGCCGCCGAGCCCTTCAGGTCCCGGGGCAGCCGGGACAGCGCGTAGCCCGTGCGCCCCATGCGCCCCCGGGGGTGCGCCCCCGTCACCCGCGCGCCGAAGCGCTCCAGCGTGACGCCCTGCTCCTCCAGGGCCCAGGCCAGACAGCGGGTATACAGGCCGATACCCGTGGTGGGCTCGTCCCAGAGACTCGCGTCGAAAGCGATGGGGCCGATGGACACGGGGCGCCTCATACCACGGGCCTGTGATAGGCAAGCCAGCCCATGGCGGTCCATCAGTTGATTCCGAGCTTCGTCGCGGGCGATGCCACCGGGCAGGCCGCGCTGCACCTGCAGCACCTGCTGCGCCGCATGGGCCACTTCGGCGAGCTGTACGCTGGCGAGGTCGGCCCCGGCCTGGAGTCCCTCGCGCACCCCGTGTCCGCGCTGCGCCCGGCGCCCGGGGACTGGGTCCTCTACCACCACGGCATCGCCTCGCCCCTGAGCAGCCGGCTCATGCACCTGCCCTGCCGCCGGGGGCTGGTGTTCCACAACATCAGCCCCGCGCGCTTCTACGCGGGCACCCCGCTGGCCGAGGCCCTCGTCTCCGGCCGGGCCCAGCTCGCCGCCATGGCGCCCTTCGTGGAGCTGGCCCTGGGCGTGTCGGACTTCAACTCGGCGGAGCTGCGCGCGGCGGGCTACCGCAACGTGCACACCGTGCCGCTCTTCATCGAGCCGGAGCGCTTCTCCCGGGCCAACGCGGACGCCGCCATGCGCCAGCGCCTGGAGGGCCCAGGCCCCGTGGTGCTCAGCGTCAGCCGGGTGGCGCCCCACAAGCGCTTCGAGGATCTGCTCGCCCTGCACGCGGAGCTGGTGCGCATCCGCCCCGACGCGCGCCTGTTGCTGGTGGGCGGCTACGAGCCCGGCGGCCGCTACTTCAAGGGCCTGCGGCGCACCGCCCAGCAGCTGCCGGGGGTGCACTTCCTGGGGCGGCTGAGCCACGCGGAGCTGGTGGCGGCCTACCGCGCCGCCAGCGTCTTCGTCTCCATGAGCGAGCACGAGGGCTTCGGCGTCCCGCTGCTCGAGGCCATGGCCGCCGAGGTGCCGGTGCTGGCCTTCGGCGCCGCCGCCGTGCCGGAGACGCTGGGCGGGGCGGGCATCGCCTTTGATCAGAAGCACTTCGCCTTCCTGGCCGAGCTGGTGGTGGAGGCCACCGAGCGCCCGGAGCTGCGCCAGCGCCTGCTCTCGGGCCAGGCCCGGCGCCTGCGGCACTTCTCCGCGGAGAACAGCCAGCGCGCCCTGGCCCAGGCGCTCGGTGAGCCCCAGGCCCCGCGTGCCCGGCGCCCTTCCCGCAAGCCCAGGCGTCCGCGCGTGGGCGTGGTGGTGCAGCGCTACGGCGAAGTCACCGGAGGCGCCGAGCGCCACGCCCAGCAGCTGTGCGAGCACCTGGCGCCCCACTTCCAGCTCACCCTGCTCACCACCACCGCGAAGAACCACCTCACCTGGGCGAACGAGTTTCCTCCCGGGCCGGACAAGGTGGACGGGCTGAGCGTGCTGCGCTTCCCGGTGACGCGCACGCGCAACATCCGCCCCTTCAACACCCTGTCGCGCGCGGTGTTCGACAAGCCCAACGAGCGGCTGCGCGAGGAGCACTGGGTGGCCGAGCAGGGCCCGCTGTGCCCCGGGCTGCTCTCGCACCTGGAGACGGAGCACGACGCCTACGACGGCTTCATCTTCTTCACCTACCTGTATGCGCCCACCGTGTGGGGGCTGCCCATGGTGGCGGACCGGGCGCTGCTGGTGCCCACCGCGCATGACGAGCCTCCCATCCGCTTCGGCGTGTACGGGGACGTGTTCGAGCGGCCCCGGGCGCTCATGTGCAACACGCCCGAGGAGATCGCCCTCATCGAGCGCTATTACCCGAAGCACGCCCGCGCCCGCGTCGTCGGCGTGGGCGTGGATCGCCCCAGCGCCAAGCCCGCCCGCTTCCGCGAGCGGCACGCCGTGCACCGCCCCTACCTGCTCTACGTGGGCCGGCTGGAGGCGGGCAAGGGCATCCCCGAGTTGCTCTCGCACCACCAGGCGCTCAAGGCGCGCTACGAGGATGCGCCGGACCTGGTGCTCGCGGGCGAGGCCCACATGGAGCTGAGGGGCGAAGGGGTGCGCTACGTGGGCCGCATCAGCGAGCAGGACAAGCACGACGCGCTGGCCGGAGCGCTGGCGGTGGTGGTGCCCTCGCGCTTCGAGAGCCTGTCGCTGCTCACGCTGGAGGCCTTCGCGCAGTCGACGCCGGTGCTCGTCAACGGCCACTCGGAGGTGCTGCGCGGCCAGGTGGAGCGCAGCGGCGCGGGCTGGGCCTACGAGAGCCTGGACTCGTTCATCACTGGACTGCGCCAGGTGGGCGAGCAGCGTGAGCCCATGGGCAAGCGGGGCCTGGCGTACGCCAGGCAGCACTCGTGGCCCAAGGTGGTGGCGGCCTTCCAGGAAGAGCTGAATCGTATCGTCGAGGAGAAGCGCTCATGAAGCTGCTGGGACGGGACATTCCCGCGCGCGAGCTGATCGCCCGCATCGAGGAGCGGCTGCGCGTGCGCGGCCTGCCGACTTCAGAGCCCGCGCACGCGCCCCAGGAGGGCGTGGAGCCGCGGGTGGATCCGCTGTCGTTCAACCTCCGGTCCATGGAGGAGCACGCGGATCCAACGCAGCCCCTGCCGCTGCACACGCACCGGGGCGGAGCGGGCCAGCTGGTGCTGGTGGCCAAGTGGGCCTTCCGCAAAACGTGCCAGGTGCTGATCAACGAGACGCTGGGCCGCCAGCGCGTCTTCAACGGGCACGTGCGCGAGTCCTACGCGCAGCTGTCCGCCGAGGTGCTGCGGCTGCGACGCGAGGTGGAGGAGCTCAAGGCCCAGAAAAGCCCTGGGGCGCCGGCACCCGTGGTGCCCAAACGCCCCAGAGCCAGGCAATAACCCGCCGTACCGGCTACCCGCGGATGGGGATGCCGACGATCGGCGCCAGCTGCGCGGCGGTGCTCGCCGAGGCACGCGCCGCCTCGACCAGCTCGGGGTGATCCTTGAGGAACTTGTCCACGCCCTGGCCGGCCTGAGTGCCGGTGCCCTTGAACTCCCACAGGGTCTTGTCCGCCATGTCCTGGCGCACCGCCTGGCCCTCGAGGCCCACGCCGAAGCCCATGATGCTCACCTCGGGCGACAGGCTCACGCCGTGCTTGGTGAACGGGGTGAGGCTGGCCTTCACCTCGGTCTTGTCACCCGCGGCCTTGAAGGCGCCCTCGAAGTTGCCCGCCAGCGCCTGCTGAATGGCCCCGCTGCGCAGCAGGTCCGCCGGCTTGGCGCTGAACTCCGCCTTGGCCTCGAGCCCGCCGCCGGTGCCAATCGCCTGGCCGTTGCCCTCCAGCGTCACCGTCACCTTGTTCTGCGCCGAGTTGGCCATCTCCACCCCGGCGGCCTTGATGGTGCCCAGCGGATCCTGCTTCAGGCTGTCCACGTTGATGTTGCTGGGCAGGGTGATGCGCGACTCCACCGACACGGTGCCCTTGGCCGAGCCGCCCAGGCTGGGCAGCAGCGAGGCCTCGTTGGGGTTCTTCGCCGCGCCGTTGCTGTAGTCCAGGCCCGCCTTGACGCCCGCGGACACCTCGCCGGTGAAGTCCTGCTTGTAGACGAGCGTGGGCGGCTTGCCCTTCTCGAACTCGATGCGGGCGGCGGCCACCGTCTCCACCTTGGCCTCGCCGAACGCGCCGGCCACGGCAACGCCGCGCTCGCCCAGGCCCAACTCGCCGCCGAGCTTCGCCGCCGCCTCGCCGCGCAACTCCACCGCGGAGATGTTCTGCCCCAGCAGCTTCAGGTCATCCGCCGACGGGCCAATGGCCCGCTGAGCCAGCGGGCCCGCGGCGATGCCAGCGGGGCTGGCGGCCACGGCGCCCACGGCCGCCTGGCGCAGCAGCGCCTCGGTGGCGAGCTTGGCATCCGCGGCGCTGGCGAACTTGAACTCCACCTTGCCGCCCACACCCAGCGTGGCCTCGCCCGAGGCCTCGGCCTTGCCACCGACCGACGCGCCCAGCTGCGCGTAGATGCCGCCGCCCACCTTGCCGTCCACCGCCACGGTGTACGAGCCGTCCTCTCCCTTGGAGACCTCGATCTGCCCCGCGCCGTACGCCTTGGCGCCCTCGACGCTGGCCGAGCCGCCCAGGCCGAGGGTGTACTTGTCTCCCGCGCCCAGCGCGTCGATGTTGGAGCCGAAGTTGGTGGCCTCGGTGATGCTCTTGACGAAGTCCGTCACGCCGTTCTTCAGCGTGTCCAGGCCCGAGCGCACGTTGTCCAGGCCCGTGCGCAGCGTCTCCACGCCCTGGGCGATGAGCGGCTGCGCGGCGGCCTCGGCGCGCTGGTAGATCTGCTGGCCCTGCTGCACCATCCCGTTGACCTGCCCCTGCACGGCGGTGGCGGTGGCCACGGCCACCTCGGGCGCGTCCTGAATGCCACGGCCCACCTGCTGCGCCGCCTCACCCAAGTCCCGCAGCTCGCTGCCACCCGGCACCCGGCCCTCGAGCAGCTGGCCACCGCGCTCGATCAGCTGACCGCCCTGACGCACCGCGCCGCCGAACGCGTCCGCCGCGCGGTTGAGGATGCTGAAGGGGCCGCTGTCCTGGACGTTCGCCTTGGCGGCGCCCTTGGCCTGGGCCTGGCCCTGGATGCCAAAGGTGTCCTTGAGTGGCTTGGCCTCCGCCTTGACGATCTCGTTCTTCTTGGTGGTCTCTACCGGCTTCTTGGGGGCTTCCGCCTTCTCATTGCGAATCTGAGGGCGGGGCGAATTTCCACCAGCGCGATCAACGGCCATGGGGGTCTCTCCTGTAGGGGCAATAATCCGATTTCTGGGATTATCGGCCTATCGACAGGAAAGACGCACTCCCCCCGGCTTATTACGCTTCCGTCACACATCCTCCGACAGAGATTACAGCTTCAGCGGATCAACCGCCCCAGCAGCAGCAGGCCCCCGCCGACGAGGGAGAGGGTGATGCCCAGTCCGCCCAGCACCAGGGGAAACAGCCACACCTGGAGGAAGGTGTGGATGCGGACCTCCTGGGGGCGGGCGGGATCATACAGGACGGTGACGGTGTCGCCCGGCTTGTAGGGCGCGGGGTTGGAGCCCACGGCGGACACCACCTCGTGCTGGGTGCCGTCCTTCGTCGTGTAGCGCAGCACGGGGTGGTACAGCAGGGTGTTCTGGTTGCCGCGGCGCTGCTGCAGGCCCGTCACCTGCGCCTGAGTCTGCAGCGCGCTCTGGACGAACCGCTGCGTGCGCGAGCGGGAGACGACAGCGCCCACGCTCAAGCCCAGGCCCGCCAATAGCAAGATGAAGCCAATCGCCGACACGGAGCGCCTCCTCATGATCTGCCGCCAGCAGACCCCAGGAGCGCGCCCCGTGCAAACTCCGCGTCAGGTGAGCCTCCAGAGCCCTGGGCTTGAAGCCCCCGGTGTCTCGCGGCTATAGCGCTGTCCATGTCCAGGCAGTCGCAGCAGCCCCGGCTGCTCATCTTCGTCATCGCCTATTACGCCGAGTCCACCCTGCGCTGGGTGCTCGAGCGCATCCCCGCCTCGATCTTCGAGACGTACGACTGCGAGGTGCTCGTCGTCGATGACGCCTCGGAGGATCGCACCTTCGCCATCGGGCGCGAGTACCAGGAGGCCCACCCGGACATCCGGATGACGGTGCTGCGCAACGAGCACAACCAGGGCTACGGAGGCAACCAGAAGGTCGGCTACGCCTACGCCATCGCCGAGAAGTTCGACTTCGTGGCCATGGTGCACGGTGACGGGCAGTACGCGCCCGAGGAGCTGCCCCGGCTGGTGGAGCCGCTGCACCAGGGCCAGGCGGAGGCCGTCTTCGGCAGCCGGATGATGGAGCGCTTCGGGGCGCTCAAGGGCGGCATGCCGCTCTACAAGTACGTGGGCAACAAGATCCTCACCACGGTGCAGAACGCGCTGCTGGGCACCCGGCTGTCCGAGTTCCACAGCGGCTACCGCGTGTACTCCACCCAGGCGCTGGCGCGCATCCCCTTCCAGCTCAACTCCAACGACTTCCACTTCGACACCGAGATCATCATCCAGCTGCTCAATGCGCGAGCGCGCATTCAGGAGCTGTCCATCCCCACCTACTACGGAGACGAGATCTCCCGGGTGAACGGGATGAAGTACGCCAAGGACGTGATGCTGGCCACGCTGCGCAACGTGGCCCACCGCGCCGGCTTCCTGTACCAGCGCCGGTTCGATCCCATCACCCAGGACAACCACCACTATGACTTGAAGCTGGGGTACGCCAGCAGCCACTCGTGGGCGCTGGACGCGGTGCCTGCCGGGGCGAAGGTGCTGGACATCGGCGCCGGCCCGGGCGGCATCGCGCGCGAGTTGGCCAACAAGGGCTGCACCACGGCGGTGGTGGATCAGTTCCCGCCCGTCGAGCCGGATCCGCGCATTCAGGTCTTCGTGCAGAACCTGGACGAGCCGCTGCGCTTCGACGTGGCGGAGTACGATCACCTGCTGCTGCTGGACGTGCTCGAGCACATCAAGGACCCGGAGCGCTTCATGGGCGAGCTGCGCCAGCAGTTCGACTACACGCCCCGGAAGCTGGTGCTGACCACGCCGAACGTGGCCTTCATCGTGCAGCGGCTGATGCTGCTGGCCGGGCAGTTCAACTACGGCAAGGCGGGCATCCTGGACCGGACGCACACGCGGCTGTTCACCTTCCGCAGCCTGCGCCACCTGCTGCGCGACAACGGCTTCCGCATCAAGGAGATCCGCGGCGTGCCGGCGCCCTTCCCCAAGGTGCTCGGCGACGGCTTGCTCGGCAAGACGGCGCTCAACGCCAACCTGGCGCTCATCCGGCTGAGCAAGTCGCTCTTCTCGTACCAGATCTACGTCGAGGCGGAGACGACGCCCGACGTGAGCTTCGTGCTCAAGGACTCGAAGGCCCGCGGCGCCCTGCGGATGAAGCGCCAGAGCAACGCTCAGGCCACCAGCAGCGAGCCGGCCAGCAAGCCGCCCGCCAAGGGCTCACGGAAGAACCCGCGCCGCAGTGCTTGAGCCTGTGCGTCCGCTGCTCGCCAGCGCCACGCAGAGCGCGCCCACCACCAGGTAGTAGTAGTTGCTGAAGGCCTGCTTGTTGAGCGCGAAGAAGACGCCGTACACGAAGGCGATCGAGGCGGCGAAGCCCGCGGGAGTCCTCGGCGCGCGCCACAGGGCCACCGCGCTGGCCACGGCCACTCCCACGAAGGCCACCCACACCGGCGGCTGCGCGTTGCCCTGCGCCACCCACCAGGACAGGTAGCTCAGCGAGTCCATCCGGAACGGCTGCCGCAGCTGCAGCGTCACCGCGCTGTGGATGAAGGCCGGCACGTTGATGACGATCATCGGCAGGCTCACCGCCAACGCGGTGGCGCCCGCGCGCCAGAGCAGCCCCCAGAGCGCCCGGCCCCGCAGCGGAGTGAGCAGCACCACCAGCGGCACCATGAAGACGGTGTACTGCTTCACCGCCAGCAGCAGGCCGAACACATAGGGCAGCGCCCGGGGAAAGCGGCAGGCGCAGAAGACGGTGGCCGCCAGCAGGCAGATCAGGAAGGGCTCGGTCCACGCCTGCTCGAGGATGAACAGCCCGCGCGGCGTCATCAGCAGCAGCGCGGCGGCGCCCGCCGCCAGCCTGCCGCCCCGGGCATAGGCCATGAAGCCCGCCGCCAGCGTGAGCGCGATGACCTGGGCCCACCGCGGATCCGTGGTCAGCCACTTGGACAGCGTGGAGAGGTAGAGGCTCAGCGGCGGGTACGGAAAGCCGAACATCAGCCGCCCGTTCTCCACCAGCCCCGGCCCATAGAAGTCGCCATGGCCGTAGATGTTGGGGAACGTCATGGCGTACGGGTTCGTCCCCGCCATCATCGCGTCCGCCCCCATCGCCTCGAAGACGAACACGTCGATGTAGGGCGCCGGAGAAGTCCTCAGCACCCAGGCGCCCAGCAACAGGTGCAGCCCCAGCAGCACGGGGACGAGCCACCGCCGCACCCGCTCCGAGGCGGCCAGGAGCGCCCCCACCACCAGCGCCTCGGCGCCCAGCGTCCAGTACACGTGCGCGTAGGGCCAGTCGCCGCGCAGGTGCAGGTACATGCCCGGGTGCGCCTGAACCAGCTCCCGAAGCTGCAACAGCAGCGCCCCGCCCAGCAGCACCGCCAGCACCGCCTCGGCCCGGAGCGTCCACCGGCCCAGCCTCGAGGCGGCGACCCCCGCCGCGCTGAGCCCCAGGGCCAACGTCAGCCCCTGGATGGCGTCCTGCCGCAGCGTGCCATTGGTGAGCTGCAGCGTCAGTCCCAGCACCGTGGCGGCGCCCAGGCAGCAGGCGGCCAGCACCCAGCCCTCGGTGGGCGGGGGTGCGAGCGCCGGCGCGGCATTCTGAGCGGACTCGTTCTCGGGCATTTCCTCAGGCGGGGCGCGCCTTTGTAGCACTCTCGCCTGCCCTCCTGGCCGCCTGGTGGATGAAGCCAGCGGAATCGCTCCCATCGTCGCTACGCTGGGTAAACGTCGAGCCTGCTTGCTTTCCGGGCACCGGACCGCGAAATAGGCGCGATTTGGGAGCCGTTTCCCAGGGTTACCCCATTACACCTCCAGTGATATGCGCGCCTTGACTGCTCAGCCTACCGACTCCAGCCCCACGCTGACCCTGGGGATTCCAGGGTTTACCTTCGAGGACCTGTACCGTCCTCGCGGGCTGCGCCGGCTCTCCGAGCACTTCGACACCCTGCTCGCCGAGCGCGAGCCCCAGCTCTTCCAGGCCTTCGAGGCCTACCGCAAGTCCGGGGGCACCAGCCTCAAGGGCCCGGCCGAGTCGGACCTGCTCATCCGCGTCTCGCGCCACGTGGGCGCCTTCGTGGCCCGGCTCTTCAACATCGAGCAGGAGAAGGAGAACCTGGCACGCAGCCTCACGGGCGAGCTGCCCCTGTTCGACTTCAAGCGCGACTTCATCACCCGCCGCGTCTTCAAGAAGGGCGCGCCGGACCGGCCCACGCTCGCCGAGTACCCCGCGCTGGACGCCCGGATGCGCCTGCTCCTGCAGCTGGGCTTCCCGGAGACGCTCGAGCAGCGCGACGTGGAGCGCGGCCTGGCCGAGTCCGTCCTCACGCTGATGGACGTGGAGCGCCTGTTCAGCGGCAACCTGCCCGCCGAGCACCAGGCGCGCGCCGAGCTCTTGCGCGCCCGCTGGGCAGCCCTGCGCACCGCGCTGCTGTCCACCCCCGAGGGCCGCGAGGCCTTTGGCTCCAGCCTGGTGACCAAGGGCGACGACGCCGCGGAGCTGCAGGCCGTGCGCGCCCTGCTCTCGCTGGCGGACCGGTGGACCTATGCCCGCGCGCTGCACCCCGAGGCCAAGGAGCTGTTCCACGCCTGGCCCACGCACCGCGTGCCCAAGCCCCTGGTGTTCGATCAGCTGGTGCAGCTGCACCGGCCGGACGCCAACGTGCCGGAGATCACCGAGGGCCCCGAGCACCACCTGCGCTTCCGCGACGGCTTCAAGCTCACGGATCGCCGCGGCACCCCGCGCGACGTGATGAACGAGGTGGACTACTGCGTCATCTGCCACGAGCGCGAGAAGGACTCGTGCTCCAAGGGCTTCGTGGCGAAGGATCCGGTGGCCGAGGGCCACAGCTACAAGAAGAACCCGCTGGGCATCCCGCTCACGGGCTGTCCGCTGGACGAGCGCATCTCCGAGGCCCACGCCCTCAAGCGCGAGGGTGACTCGGTGGCCGCGCTGGCCATGGTCATCCTGGACAACCCCATGTGCCCGGGCACCGGCCACCGCATCTGCAACGACTGCATGAAGGCCTGCATCTTCCAGAAGCAGGAGCCGGTGAACATCCCGCTGGCCGAGACGGCCACCCTCACCGACGTGTTGGACCTGCCGTGGGGCTTTGAGATCTACGGCTTCCTCACGCGGTGGAACCCGCTCAACTGGCGCCGCCCGTACGCGCTGCCGTACCGGGGCCGCAACGTGCTCATCGTGGGCCTGGGGCCCGCGGGCTACACGCTGGCGCACTACCTGCTCAACGAGGGCTTCGGCGTCACCGGCGTGGACGGCCTGAAGATCGAGCCCTTCGAGGACGAGCTGGTGGGCCGCAACGGCAAGGCGCTCAAGCCCGTCTACAACTGGAACGCGCTCACGCGCGAGCTGGACGAGCGCGTGCTCGAGGGCTTCGGCGGCGTGTCCGAGTACGGCATCACCGTGCGCTGGGACAAGAACTTCCTCACCCTCATCCACCTGACGCTGGCACGCCGGGAGAACCTGCGCATCTTCGGCGGCGTGCGCTTCGGTGGCACGATGACCATCGATGACGCGTGGGGGCTGGGGTTCGACCACATCGCCATCGCGGCGGGCGCGGGCCGCCCCACCATCATCGGGATGAAGAACAACCTCATCCGGGGCATCCGCAAGGCGAGCGACTTCCTGATGGCGCTGCAGCTCACGGGCGCCTTCAAGCGCGACTCGCTGGCCAACCTCCAGGTGCAGCTGCCCGCCATCGTCATCGGCGGAGGCCTCACGGGCATCGACACGGCCACGGAGCTGATGGCGTACTACCCGGTGCAGGTGGAGCGCACGCTGGCGCGGCACGAGCAGCTGGCGGCGGACCTCGGCGAGCAGGCCGTCCTCTCGAAGCTGGACGCGGAGGAGCGCGCCACCTACCAGACGTTCCTGGAGCACGGCCGCGCGGTGCGCGCCGAGCGGGAGCGGGCCCGGGCCGAGGGGCGTCACCCGGACCTCATCAAGCTGGTGCGCAGCTGGGGCGGCGTGAGCCTGGTGTACCGCCGCAGCCTCACGGAGTCGCCGGCCTACCGGCTCAACCACGAAGAGGTGGTGAAGGCGCTCGAGGAGGGCATCCGCTTCATCGAGCGCATGAGCCCGGTGGAGGCGCTGCCGGACGCCAGCGGCGCGGTGCGGGGCATCCGCTTCGAGCGCATGGTGACGAAGGACGGCAAGCTCAAGGGCAGCGGCGAGTTCTTCGAGCTGCCGGCGCGCACGGTGTGCGTGGCGGCGGGCACCTCGCCCAACGTCACCTACGAGAAGGAGTACCCGGGCACCTTCCAGCTGGACTCCAACGGCGAGTACTTCCAGGGCTTCGAGCTGGAGGAGGCCGGCGAGAGCTTCGACCTCAAGCCGGTGCCGCCCAACGAGGACCTGGCCAACAAGGCGGGCTTCTTCACCTCGTACAAGAAGGATGGGCGCTTCATCTCCTTCTACGGAGACAACCACCCCACCTACGCGGGCAACGTGGTGAAGGCCATGGCCAGCGCCAAGGACGGGCACCCGCGGGTGTCCGCGCTCTACCAGCGCGAGCTTCAGGCGACGGACTTCTCGGATGCGCTGGCCCAGCGCAAGCGGGACGAGAAGCTGGCCGCCCACTTCAGCAAGCTGGACGAGGCGTTCACCGCCACGGTGGTGGCCGTCAACCGGCTGACGCCCACCATCGTCGAGGTGGTGGTGAAGGCCCCGTTCGCCGCCAGCCACTTCGAGCCCGGCCAGTTCTACCGGCTGCAGAACTACGAGCGCCTGGCGCCCGTGGTGGACGACATGAAGCTGACGATGGAGGGCCTGGCCCTCACCGGCGCCTGGGTGGACAAGGAGAAGGGGCTGATGGGGACCATCGTCCTCGAGATGGGCTCCTCCTCGCGCCTGTGCGCCGCGCTCAAGCCCGGTGAGCCGGTGGTGCTCATGGGCCCCACCGGCACGCCCACGGAGATCGCCCGCAACGAGACGGTGGCGCTGGTGGGCGGTGGCCTGGGCAACGCGGTGCTCTTCTCCATCGCCCGCTCGCTCAAGGCGGCCGGGTGCCGCGTCGTCTACTTCGCCGGCTACCGGCAGAAGGTGGACAGCTTCAAGCAGGATGAGATCGAAGCGGGCACCGATCAGATCATCTGGAGCGTGGACAGCGGGGAGACGATCGAGCCGCGGCGCCCGCAGGACTCGGCGTTCCGGGGCAACGTCGTCCAGGCCATGCTCGCGTACGCGCAGGGCACGCTGGGGCCCAAGCCGCTCATCGCCCTGAGCGAGGTGGATCGCATCATCGCCATCGGCTCGGACCGGATGATGAAAGCGGTGCAGCAGGCCCGGCACACCGTGCTGCAGCCGTTCCTCAAGCCCGAGCACGAGGCCATCGGCTCCATCAACTCGCCGATGCAGTGCATGATGAAGGAGATCTGCGCGCAGTGCCTGCAGAAGCACGTGGACCCGGCGACGGGCAAGGAGACGTGGGTGTTCTCCTGCTTCAACCAGGACCAGAAGCTGGACCAGGTGGACTTCGTGAACCTCAACCAGCGCCTGCGCGGCAACACGGTGCTGGAGAAGGTGTCGGACATCTTCCTGGCCCGGCTGCTCGAGCGCGTGCCACAGCTCAAGCGCGTCTGAGGCCGCCGCGACCGGCTGAGGCTCCCGCTACTGGACGAGCCTCAGCCGCTCCCGCCCCCGGGACGCGAGGATCTTCTGGCGCCACCGGAAGAGCACCCAGCCCAGCCACAGCACGTTGGGCACGCCCCACAGCAGCAGCGCCATCAGCCGCAGCCGCAGCACCTCCGTGTCCGGGTGGGTGCTGAAGTCCACGAAGACGGCATGGGAGTGAGTGGGGAACCCATGCTGCTGAGCCTGCTTGATGGCGGCGGAGCGGTACCAACCCAGGTTGCCGCGGTCGACCGCGATGCCGCCCAGGGTGCCGGAGGCCCGGGACTCCGGGGGAATCCGCGTGGCCCAGACGGTGACCAGCTCCCCGGGCTTCCAGTCCACCGGGAGCACCGGCACGGGAGCGTTGCCCTTGCCCCGGAGATCCTCGAGGACCACGGCATCACGGAAGCGGAAGAACTCCGCCCTGCGATGGGGACTGTTGGCGGCATCTCTCACGGGGATCACGGCGGGAGTCGTGCCCCGGCCCACGCTGCTCATCCAGCACCAGGGAGCAACGAAGGTGGTCACCAGCATCAGCGCGCACAGCGCGAAGCCCCGGACACCGAAGGGCCTGGCCTTATTGAAGCGCCAGGCGAGCAACAGGGCCAACGCCAACACACCGAAGAAGGCCGCCTCATTGCCCCAGATCAGCGCTCCCAGGCTCACGGGGACGCCCAGGTTGAGGTAGCGCAGCCACTTCAAGGCGTGACGCTGCCGGAGCGTCTCCTGGAGCAGCCACCACACCGAGGGCCAGTTCAGGGCCTCCACCTTCGGAAGCCCGTGGCCGCGGGCCACCTCGAGCCAGCCCCGCGCGGTGGCGTCCAGGGCCCGCGCCGCCTCGCGCACCTCGCTC
This sequence comes from Myxococcaceae bacterium, assembly GCA_035296065.1. Classification (GTDB taxonomy): domain Bacteria; phylum Myxococcota; class Myxococcia; order Myxococcales; family Myxococcaceae; genus DATHBR01. The sequence goes on from DATHBR010000034.1 coordinate 112,545, forward strand.
ACGGACAGCTGCGCCCCCGCGCGGAGCGACTGGATGATCCGCCGCTGCTCCACCCGGAGCGGGGCGTGGGCCCGGGCCGCGCGCGCGGCCTCTTCCAGAAAAGGCGGAGGCGCCTCTACCTTGCTGGCGGGCTTCTCCCAGTCCGCGTACCAGCCCAGCCCCTGCGGAGGCCTGGACGCCGGTGAGCCCCACCACAGTGGGTACAGCCTGCCGCGAGCCCGGGGCCTCCAGGCCCTGGGAGACAGCAGCACCACGCCACGAGGCAGCAGCGGCCCCGGCAGCTCCACCGCCACCAGCCACTCCGAGCCCGTGTCATGCAACTGGAAGTCCACGTCCGGCAGCTGGCCCGCCGCCACCCGGCCCTCTCCCGGCTGGGGCGCCAGCTCCAGGCGCAGACACAGCTCATTCCAGGAGGCCAGGCGCTGCTGCCGCCGCACCCCGCGCCGGTACCACCCCCAGGCCGCCCCTGCCGCCAGCACCAGCACCGCCAGCACACCCAACAGGAGGAGCGGCCCCGGCGTCATTGCTTCCTACCGAAGGTGTTGAGCATGTCCTGGTAGTTCTTCGCCAGCTCCGCCTCACGGGTGAGCACCAGGTCCACGTTCGCGTCGCCATAGGTGCGGCGCACCTCGGCCAGCTTCTGCAGCTCCTCGTTGCGCTCGCGCATGGCGGCCAGCTGGGGCTCCAGCTCCTCGCGCTGCTCGGGCGTCAGCTTGGCCGCCATCTCCTCGAGCTTCTTCAGCTCCTCTTCCGTCTGCAGCGCCTGCGCCAGCTGCCGCTGGCTGATGACGGCCGTGACCACCTCGGCCAGCCCGTTCACGTCCTCCTCGGTGAGCCCCGCCTCCTTGCGCGCCTGCTCCTCCGCCTTCGCCTTGCTCTCGATGAGCTTCATCGCCGCGTTGACGTCCGCGACCATCTCCCCCTCGCCCTCCTTGAGCCGGCCATGCACCTTGGCCATGTCCCGCAGCAGCGCCTCGTACGCCTCCAGCAGCTTGCGCTGGTAGCCCACGTACGCCTCCAGCTTCGGCTGCGTCACCACGTACGCGCTCGGCCCGTACTCGGCCCCAGGCTCCAGCCCCTCCTCCGCCTGCTTGCCCTCGGACGAAGCCCCGGAGGCCCGCGCCGCCACCGGCGACGGGGCCGCTTCCTTGTCCCTCTTGCAGGCGCAAATTCCCAACGCCAGGCACAGAACCCACAACGACCGACGCATGCCCACTCCTCGCAAAGCCACGGAACTAGAGGAGGCCAGTATATTCTGCGGTCTTCGCGAGCGGGTTCGGCGCTTCCTCTACAACCTACCGGGAGGGATCCGCTCCACTGAACAATCGCTGTATTACCTTTGACCAACCCGGTCACGGTCGTGTACGAACCGCGATTCGTTGCGAGAGCGGTGGAGGGACTTTGAGGATTTTCCTGGTAAGGCACGGCGATGCGGACGCAGAGATCCCCGAGGGACTCGGCGACGAGGCACGCGCCCTGACCGCGAAGGCCCGCATCAACACCGCCCAACACTTCGCCGCGCTGTCCGAGCGCATGGGGCCCATCTCGCTGGTGCTCACCAGCCCCCTGGTGCGCACGGTACAGACGGCGCAGATCCTCTCCGCCGCCGTCAAGCACGAGGGGCTGCTGCGCGTGCACCGCTGCCTGTTGCCGGACATGCCCGTGGGCGCCGTCGAGCCCGTCATCAAGGAGCATTCGGACCAGAACCTCGTGCTCGTGGGGCACCAGCCCTCCATGGGCGCGCTGGCCGCGCACCTGCTCGGCATGCAGTCGTTCCCCAAGCCCGTGAACCCCGGCACCGTCATTGGCCTGGAGCACCTGGAGGGCAGCGGCGAGACACTGCAGGTGAAGTTCCTGTTCTACGCGCCTCCTGGGCTGCAGCTGCTCGACGTCATCCAGTGATTGACGAGTCGCGCTACAACCAGCTCGTCTCCGCGGTGTTCAAGCGCATCATGGCCGCCGCGGACACCATTGATCCCGACGTGCTCGAGGCTGACAGCACCGGGGACATGGTCACCCTCACCGCCAGCTCGCGCGAGAAGTGCATCGTCAACACCCAGCGCGCCGTGCGGCAGATCTGGGTGGCCGGCCAGAGCCAAGGCATCCACTTCTCGCTCGACGAGGCCACCGGCACCTGGAAGGACGACAAGGGCCGGGGGCTGGAGCTGTTCTCCTTCGTCGCCAGCGTGGTGAAGGCCATCAGCGGGGCCGAGCTGCACTACCCCAGCTAGATTTCGTCCTTCTCCCGCTCGTTGAGCTCCAGCCGGTCTCCGCCCTCCGCCTGAGCCTTGCGCAGCGCCTCGGTGGCGTCCTTCATCAGGTTGCCGAAGCTCACCTGCGTCTGCCCGCGCACCGGCGAGGGCTCGAAGACGGCCAGCCCCATGGACACCGAGATGTTGGGCAGCGGCGCCAGCGTCTTCACCCGCTGCCGCAGCCGCTCGGCCACCACCAGCGCGCCCGTCTTCGGCGTGTGCGGGAAGAAGGCCACGAAGCGGCCCTCGGAGGTGGGGACGATGACGTCGATGTCCCGCACCCCGCCCGAGAGCAGCCCCAGCATCTCCGCCAGCATCGCCGTGCGCTGCGTGGCGCTCAGGTGCGCGGTGCGCTCTGCCAGGTGATCCAGCTCCAGCAGCAGCAGCGCGATGGGGTAGCGGTAGCGCCGGCTGCGCTTCACCTCCATGAGCAGCAGGCGCTTGAGGAACTCGAAGTCCGCGGAGCCGGGGCCCTCCTGCTTGCCACCCAGGGCCTCGGCGGCCCGGGCATCCTCGGCGGCGGGAGAAGTGTCCGTGAAGCGCGCGGAGGCCCTGGCTTCGACGAGCTGCACCAGCAGCCCCACGCACGTGAGCACCGTGGTGCGCTTGAGCGGCCCCACCAGGCAGGCATCCGCGCCCACCGCGGCCGAGCGATCCTCGGGGTGATCCTCCTCCGGCATGTAGAGCAGGAGCACCGGCACCGCGGGCGCCTCCTGCTTCACCTCGCGGCACAGCGCCTCGCCATCCAGCAGGTTGGACTGCGAGGCGATCAGCACCGTGGGCGGGCTGCCGCGCACCTCGCGCAGCGCCTCGACCGCGGTGCTCACCGCGATCACCTCGTAGCCCGCGCTCTCCAGGAAGCGGCGCAGGGCCGTGGAGACGGGGATCGATGGTTCGGCGATCAATGCGGCGCGCATGATCGCCATTTAACCAAATCGGTCAGACCGACATGACCTCCTTTTCCTTCGCGGCGACGATCTTGTCGACCTCGGCCACGCCCGCGTCGGTCTCCTTCTGCACCTTCTCCTGGACGCGCTTGTTGTCGTCCTCGGTGATGGTCTTCGCCTTGAGCTTCTCCTTGAGCGCCTCGTTGGCGTCGCGGCGGATGTTGCGGATGGCGACCTTGTGGTCCTCGCCCTTGGTCTTCACCTGCTTGGCGATCTCCTTGCGCCGCTCCTCGGTCAGCGGCGGGAACGGCAGGCGGATCATCTCGCCGTCGTTCATCGGGTTGATGCCCAGGTTGGCCTCGCGCAGGGCCTTTTCGATCTCCTTGAGCACGCCCTTGTCCCACGGCTTGATGGTGATCAGCCGGGGCTCGGGGGCGTTCACGCTCGCCACGCCGTTGAGCGGCGTGGGCGTGCCGTAGAAGTCCACCCGGATGCCGTCCAGCAGGCTGGTGCTGGCCCGCCCCGTGCGCACCTTCGTCAGGTCCTTGCGCAAGTCATCCAGCGTCTTGTCGATGCGGGCCTTCAGCTGACCAAGCACGTCGTCGTTCGCCATTGTGAGCTCCTCAGAGGTAGGAAAAGGTCAGGCCCAGGCCGTCTCGGCCGCGCCCACCACGGTACCGATGTCGCCGGAGCCCAGCACGGCCCGGCCGATGTTGCCCTTCACCGTCAGGTCGAACACGACGATGGGCAGCTTGTTGTCCATGCACAGCGAGATGGCCGTGGAGTCCATCACGTTCAGGTTCTGCTTGAGCACGTCCATGTACGTCAGCGAGCGGTAGCGGCGCGCCGAAGGCTCTTTCTTCGGATCGGCGTTGTAGATGCCATCCACCTTGGTGGCCTTGAGGATGATCTCCGCGTTGATCTCCATGGCGCGCAAGCTGGCCGCGGTGTCCGTGGTGAAGTACGGGTTGCCCGTGCCCGCGGCGAAGATCACTACCCGGCCCTTCTCCAGGTGGCGCACGGCGCGCCGGCGGATGTAGGGCTCGGCGATCTGCTCCATCTTGATGGCCGACAGCACCCGGGTGTGCACGCCCTGCTTCTCCAGCGCGTCCTGCATCGCCATGGAGTTGATGCAGGTGGCGAGCATGCCCATGTAGTCGGCGCTCGCGCGGTCCATGCCCTCGGTGGAGCCCGCCACGCCCCGGAAGATGTTGCCGCCGCCAATGACGACGGCCAATTCCACCCCCGCTTGCACCACCTCCTTCATCTCGGAGGCAATGCGCGTCAGCGTGGGCGGGTGGATGCCGTACTTGCCATCACCCATCAGGGCTTCGCCGGAGAGCTTCAGGAGGATTCGCTTGTAACGGAGAGTGCGGGTCGGGTCGGACATTCGGCCCCGCTTGTATCCCCCACCCTGGCCCCGATCAACGTCCACGTCGGGGGCAGGGCCCAGAGAGTCCAAAAACGAAGGGCCGCGAGCCCGAGCCGTTGAGGACTCGAGGCGCGCGGCCCCACGTCAGGCCCGCCGGGTGGCGGCGTGCCCTTGAAGCTTAAGCCTGGCCCGTGCCCAGCGTCTTGGCAACCTCGGCGGCCAGGTCATCCTTCTTCTTCTCGATGCCCTCGCCCACCACGAAGCGCGAGAAGCGGCGGATGGACACCTTCTCGCCAATCTTCGCGGCGCGCTCGGTCACCATCTCGTGGATGCGCTTCTTGTCGTCCTTGACCCAGAACTGGTCCACCAGACACACGGTCTCGTAGAACTTCTCCAGCTTGCCCACGAGGATCTTGTCCCACATGGCCTCGGGCTTCTTGGCCTCCTTGAGCTGCACGCGCTGGATCTCCTTCTCCTTCTCCAGCGCGTCGGCGGGGATCTCCTCGCGGCGCACGTACTGCGGGCCCACCGCGGCGATGTGCATGGCGATGTCCTTGGCCAGCGCCTGGAAGTCCTCGTTGCGAGCCACGAAGTCCGTCTCGCAGTTGACCTCCACCATCACGCCAATGCGGCCGCCGTGCACGTAGGTGGCGATGACGCCCTCGGCGGCGACACGGCCCTCCTTCTTGGTGGCGTTGGTGATGCCCTTCTTGCGCAGCCACTCCTCGGCCTTGCCAAAGTCGCCGCCGGTCTCGGCCAGCGCCTTCTTGCAGTCCATCATGCCCGCGCCGGTCTTCTCGCGCAGTTCCTTCACCATCGTGGCGCTGACTTCGGCCATGTTCGTCTCCAGTTTTTGTAAGGGGAAATGAGAAGGCCGGGCGGCGGGAGGCCCCACCACCCGGCCGGACTTCGAAATGCTGGTGCGTGGAAGCGGCGGCCTACTCGGCCGCGGGCTCCTCGCCACCACCTTCGGCGGCGGCACCCTCGGCGGGGGCGTCAGCGGCGGCCGGAGCCGTGCCCTTCATCTCCACCAGAGGACCCCGGCGCTCGCCGCCCCGGTCACCACCACCACCGCGGCGGTCGCCACGGTCCCCGCGGTCACCGCGGCGCGGGCCACGGCGGTCATCGCGGTCATTGCGGCGGTCGTCACGGCCCTCGCGAGCCTCCTCCTCGTCGCGCTCGGCGGCGCCCGAGGCGCGGTAGCGCGCCCCACCCTCGATGCACGCGTCGGCGATCTTCGAGGTGAACAGCTTGATGGAGCGGATGGCGTCGTCGTTGCCCGGGATGACGAAGTCGATGCCGTCCGGGTCGCAGTTGGTGTCCACCACGCCAATGACGGGGATACCCAGGCGGGTGGCCTCGTGGATGGCGATGTGCTCCTTCTTCGGGTCGACGACGAACACGCAGCGCGGCAGCTTGGTCATCTCCTTCACGCCGCCCAGGTTCTTCTCGAGCTTCTCGCGCTCGCGCTCCAGCGAGGCCACTTCCTTCTTCGGCAGGCGCTCGAAGGTGCCGTCCTCGGCCATCTTCTCCAGCGTCTTGAGCCGGTCGATGCCCTGCTTGATCGTCTTGAAGTTGGTCAGCGTGCCACCCAGCCAGCGGCTGGTGACGAAGAACTGGCCAGCGCGCGCCGCCTCCTCGCGGATGACGTCCTGCGCCTGCTTCTTGGTGCCCACGAAGAGCACGTGGCCACCGCGCGAGGTGAGGTCCGCCACGAAGCGGAACGCCGAGCGGGCCATCACCACCGTCTTCTGCAGATCGATGATGTAGATGCCGTTACGGGCGCCGAAGATGTAGGGCTTCATCTTCGGGTTCCAGCGCTTGGTCTGGTGGCCGAAGTGAACGCCGGCCTCCAGCAGCTGCTTCATGGTGATGCCAGTGGCGGCGGCCATCGCCTGCGCCTGAGTCTGAATCTCTTCCGACATGTGTTTCTCTCCGGTTGTTCCGCCACGCCCGAGTGATGCACCGGCCGTTTGCCCCGCGAGTCGGAGTGCCTCACCATGAGGCCCTTCTCTCGGAGCACCGGATGCCGGCTACGGGCGTGTGTGAAGTGGGTGCTGCGTCCTACCGCCCTCGGCCGAAGCCAGGGGCGGGCGGTTCCTAACAAAACCCCTCCGGACTACGCAAGCTTCGCGTCACCCGGAGGCGTACATGGCCACACTTCCGTACCTGTCAGCGCCCCAGGCAGGCAAGCAGGCGCCTGAAACGCTTCCGGCGCGGGCCTGGCTCCCAGAGGGACAGGCACCGCGCCGGTGGCTGGGGGGCTTGGGGGCCCCCGGACGGGCTGCCTAGGCGTTGGCCTCGGCGGCGCCGTGGCACTTCTTGTACTTGCGGCCGCTGCCGCAGGGGCACGGATCATTGCGGCCCACGCGAGGCCCGTCGGCCTTCACGGGCGCCTTGGGCACCGCGGCGGCGGGATCGAGCTTGCCGTCCTCGCCGGCGCGGCCCTCCACCGCCTGCTTCTGCCGCTGCGCCATCTGCTTCTGCAGCCGGGCGGTCTCCTCGGCCACCTGAGCGCTGCGCGCCTGCACCCGCATCATCTGGCTGACGAACTGCGTCTTGATGGCCGCCAGCATCTGGATGAAGCCGTTGTAGCCCTCCTTCTTGTACTCCTGCTTCGGGTCCTTCTGGCCGTAGCCGCGCAGGCCGATGCCCTGGCGCAGGTGGTCCATCGCCAGCAGGTGGTCCTTCCACATCTGGTCGATGGTGGCCAGGTAGCGGTACTGCAGGAAGCGCAGGTACTCCTCGCCGAACTCCTGCTCGCGCTGGACGATGGCCTTCTCGGCCGCCTTGTAGATGTCCTCCTCGACTTCCTCGCGCTCGCCCTTGCCGTTGAAGGACATGTCCAGGTTGAACACCTCCTTCACGTTGCGCTGCAGCGACTCGAGGTCCCACGTGCCCGGGTTCTTGGTGGGCATGTACGTGTCGGCCTGAGCGACGATGACGTCCTCGAGCGCGTCGAGCACCATCTCCTTGAAGTCCGCCCAGTTGATGGTCCGCTCGCTGCGGATCTTCGCCCGCGTCTTCTTGTCCTCCTCGTACTCGACGAGCGGCAGGCCGGCGCCCGCGGCCAGCACCTGGCGGCGCAGCTTGTAGATGGTGCGCCGCTGCTGGTTCATCACGTCGTCGTACTCGAGCAGGCTCTTGCGGATGTCGAAGTTGTGGCCTTCGACGCGCTTCTGGGCTCCCTCGATGGCGCGGCTGAGCCACTTGTGCTCGATGACCTCGCCCTCCTCCATGCCCAGGCGCTCCATCAGCCCCTGGATGCGCTCGGAGCCGAAGACGCGCATCAGGTCGTCTTCCAGCGACAGGTAGAAGTGGCTGACGCCCGGGTCACCCTGGCGGCCAGCGCGGCCACGCAGCTGGTTGTCGATGCGCCGCGACTCGTGCCGCTCGGTGCCGAGGATGAACAGGCCGCCGGCGGCCATCACCTGCTCGCGCGCGGCCTTCGTCTGGGCCTCGAACCTGGCCTTCGTCTCCTCGTACTTCTTCTTGTACTCGGCCAGCTGCTGCTCGTACGCGGCCAGGGCCTCGGGAGGCACCGGCTGTCCGTCCACCGGCTCGGGCGGCGTGGGCTCGGAGCCCATGGCCGTCTTGGTCATCACCTCGGGGTTACCGCCCAGGAGGATGTCCGTACCGCGGCCGGCCATGTTGGTGGAGATGGTGACGGCGCCCGGGCTGCCCGCCTGCGCGACGATGTCCGCCTCGCGCTGGTGCGCCTTGGCGTTGAGCACGTTGTGCGGCACGCCCTGCTTCTTGAGGAAGGTGGACACCACCTCGCTCTTGGCGATGGACACCGTGCCCACCAGCACCGGCTGCCCCTTCTTGTGCAGCTCCTCGATGGACTTGGCCACCGCCTCGAACTTCTCGCGCTCGGTCTTGTAGACCACGTCCTCCATGTCGTTGCGGACCATGGCGCGGTTGGTGGGCACCACGCGAACGTCCAGGCTGTAGATCTTCGCGAACTCCTGGGCCTCGGTGTCCGCCGTACCCGTCATGCCCGACAGCTTCGAGTACATGCGGAAGTAGTTCTGGAACGAGATGGTCGCCAGCGTCTGGTTCTCGTTCTCGATCTTCACGCCCTCCTTGGCCTCGACGGCCTGGTGCAGGCCGTCCGACCAGCGGCGGCCGGGCATGAGGCGGCCGGTGAACTCGTCGACGATCATCACCTCGCCGTCCTTCACCACGTAGTCCTTGTCGCGCTTGTACAGCGTGTGCGCGCGCAGGGCCTGCTCCACGTGGTGCAGCGTCTCGATCTCGCCCGGATCGTACAGGTTGGCGATGTTCAGCCGCTTCTGCAGCTTCTCGATGCCGTCGTCCGTGAGCGACACCGCGCGGGACTTCTCGTCCAGCGTGTAGTCCTGGTCCGGGACCAGGCCGGGGATGACCTGATCGACGCGGTAGTACTTGTCGGTGCTGTCCTCGGTGGGGCCCGAGATGATGAGCGGGGTGCGGGCCTCGTCGATGAGGATCGAGTCCACCTCGTCCACGATGGCGTAGTTGAGCTCGCGCTGCACGTAGTCCTGCAGCCGGAACTTCATGTTGTCGCGCAGGTAGTCGAAGCCGAACTCGTTGTTCTGCCCGTAGGTGATGTCCGCGCGGTAGCTCTCCTGGCGCTGCTTGTCGTTCAGCTCGTGGAGGATGCAGCCCGTCTTCATCCCCATGAAGCGGTAGATGCGGCCCATCCACTCGGCGTCACGGCGGGCCAGGTAGTCGTTCACCGTCACCACGTGCACGCCGCGCCCCGACAGCGCGTTGAGGTAGCTGGGCAGCGTGGCCGTCAGCGTCTTGCCCTCGCCGGTGCGCATCTCGGCGATGTTCCCCTCGTGCAGGAACATGCCGCCGATGAGCTGCACGTCGTAGTGACGCTGGCCGATCACCCGGCGCGCGGCCTCGCGCGTGAGGGCGAAGGCCTCGAACAGCAGATCGTCCAGCGACTTGCCGTTCTGCACCTCTTGCTTCATCCGGGCCGTGGCAGCGGGGAAGTCCTCGTCCTTGAGCTCCCGCATCCGGCTTTCCAGCTCGTTGACGCGGATTACCTTCGAACGGGCCTTCTTGAGCTCGCGCTCATTCTTGGTCCCGATGAGCTTCTTTAAAGTCCATTCAATCATTCGTTCGTGCTCTCTCGCGCCGGAGAATCCCTGAAGGACGGCAACGAGTGAAGGGAAATCCCAGGAGATGTAAGAGGGAACCCCGGGAAAACCACGCGCGCTCCCGGGGCATTCCTCTTGCCCGTCTGCCCTGCGCGCGGTCGGGACAGAGTAAAGCGGAACCAGGTCCACGCAATGCCCCACCGTCGAAAACACCCCCCTCGCTCCCCGCGCTCCTCTGGGCAGCGCCCCTCTGGCCCCTCTGGGCAGCGCCCCGCTCGTCCTTCGGGACCGCGCCCCCCTCGCCCTCAGGGCCAGGCCTCCGAGCGGCCTGCGGCCGCGTCCGCCGGGCCACGCATCCCACCCCGGGTCCCCATGCCCGCCATGCCCCCACAGACGCTACAGGCCAGGACAGGGCGGTGGCTGTGGACGTGCCGGGCGGGCTTCGAGGCCCACCTGTACGAGGAGCTGGCCTGGGCGGGCGCCGCGCCGCGCCTGGTGGGCGAGGCGCTGGTGGAGAGCGAAGGGCGCCAGGGGCTTGCCCCCGCCTTCGCCCGGCAGGGCTTCCGGGTGCTGGCCAGCAGCGCGGCTCAGGAACTGGAGGCGCTTGCCGCCGCCATGGCCCCCGTGGTGGCGGCCCTGCCCCCTTCCTCACCGCTGGTGCTCCAGGCGTTCACGCCGGACACGCCCCGGGCCAATGCGCTCGCCCCCCAGGCCGAGGCCCTGCGCGAGGCGCTGCGTGCTCGCCTGCCCCCTGGCCGGTTGCTGGAGGATGGGGAGCGGGCCCGTGAGGCGGGGGCGGTGCTCGTCTGCCTGTGCCTGGCGCCGGGCGTCACGGTGGTGGGCGCGGTGCACGCCCGTGAGGCGCTCTCGCTCGCGTCCGGCGGCCGGCAGCGGATGCGGCGCGCGGGGGAGTCTCCGTCCCGGGCGGCGATGAAGCTGGAGGAGGCGCTCCACGGCCTGGCCTTCGAGCCAGGCCGGGGGGATGTGTGCGTCGACCTGGGGGCGGCCCCCGGGGGCTGGACGCAGCGACTGGTGGCCCGGGGCGCCCGCGTCATCGCGGTGGATCCCGCCCGGCTGATGCCGGAGCTGGCCTCGAACCCGCGCGTGCGGCACGTGCAGGAGAGCGCCTTCGCCTTCGCCCCCGAGGAGCCCGCGGACTGGCTCTTCTGCGACATGGCCTGGCGCCCGCTCGAGGTGGCTCAGCTGCTGGCCAAGTGGGGCCGGCGCGGCTGGGCCTCGCACCTGGTGGCCAACATCAAGCTGCCCATGAAGGACAAGAACCCCATTCTGCTGCGCGTGCGCCACACCCTCGTCGAGGACGGCGGGTGGAAGGGGCTCACCATGCGCCAGCTCTACCATGACCGCGACGAGGTGACCGTCACCGCGCACCGTGCCTGAGCGCCCTCGCCGCGCTACAAGAGGGGGCGATGCCCTACTCCATCGACGACACCACCGCCACCGGCCTCATCGCGCTCCACCCCTGGGCCGTTGCCCGCAGCCCCCAGCCCGTTCAGCTCGCCGTGGAGACGCTGCTCGAGGCCGAGCGCGCCCGCCGGGGCCAGCCCGACAAGCTGGGGGCGCTCCAGGCGCTCGCGCTCACTCAGGGCCACCTGCTCAAGGAGGAGTTCGATCTGTCCACCCACGCTCACCACGACGGCTGGAGCGTGGGCGCCGTCATCGCGGACGTGCGGGGGATGATCAGCGTCAACGCCCGCTTCGGCTTCGGCGTGGGCGACGCGGTGCTCAAGGCCACGGTGGACTCGCTCGGCGCCCAGTACCCGGGCGCCAAGGTGGTGCGCATTCACCCGGACGCGTTCGCCGCGCTGCTCACGCCCACCTCGCAGCTCACCGTGAGCCCCGAGCAGAAGGAGGCCACGCGCAAGCGGCTCGCGGAGGATGTGGCCCGGGTGCTGCCCGCGGGCACCGCCGTCGAGGACATGCCCGGACACACGGTGACGCTGCTGGAGTTCACCGTGGACCAGCCTTCTCACTGGCAGGTGCTGGGCCCGCTGCTGTGGGCCGAGCTGGAGCGCGCTCACGTGATGGAGCGGCTGAGCCGGACGACGGAGCCCGTGCAGCGCAGGCGCATCCGTCTGGACGGCTTCGTCCCGGGGGGGTGAGACACCCTCAACCCCGGCCCTCTCCCGCGGGAGAGGGGGCTACGTCCGCTACGACTACTCCTCGAGGATGAACTTGCGCGGGTTCTGCGGCACGCCGTTCACGCGGACTTCGTAGTGCAGGTGCGGGCCCGTCGAGCGGCCCGTGTTGCCCACCGCAGCGATCAGCATCCCGCGCTTCACCCTGTCGCCGGCCTTCACCAGCATCTTCGCCAGGTGGCCGTAGCGCGTCTTGATGCCGTAGCCGTGGTCGATCACCAGCACGTTGCCGTAGCCGCCCTCGAGTCCCGCGAACACCACCGTGCCGTCCGACGGCGCGAATACTTCCTTGCCGTGCGGCGCCGCGATGTCCAGGCCCGCGTGCATCACCCGGTCCGCCGTGTACGGATCCAGCCGCGAGCCGAAGTCGCTCGTCACCCAGCCGCGCGCCGGCCACATCGACGGCGTGGAGGCCAGGATCGACTTCTGGTCCTGGAAGTACGCCTGAAGCTCCTGCAGGCTCTGCTCCTGGCGCGTGGCCTCCGCCGACAGCTTGTCCAGCCGGCCCGTCAGCGCCGCCGGAGTCTCGGTGGCCGCCAGCTGCGAGAACTGCGTGTCCGTCGCCGGCCCCGTCATCCCCGCCTCGGGCTCGGTGGGGCCCATGGCCAGGTTGCGCTGCGGATCCGACAGCAGCGTGATGGCCCGCAGCTTCTGGTCGAAGCGCTCCACCCGGTCCAGCGTCGAGCCGATGTGCTCGATGCGCTCACGCACCGACTTCAGCTGCCCGCGCAGCGTCAGGTTCTCCTCGCGCAGCACCCGGTTCTCCGCGGCGTCCTGCGCCACGCGGAAGTAATGAACCGTCCCGCCCGCCACCATGCCCACCAACAGCGCCACTCCCACGCCCAACTGGACCAGGAAGCTCTTCTGAATGTGGTAGCGCTTGACCGGAGAGTTGTGGTCCGACACCACCATTACTGTGTAGGTCTTCTTCGCCACGAACCGCTCCCCTGCTGATGCTCTTGAGTGTGCGCTCTTCGGCGCGGAATCCTAAACCCTCTGCCCCCGCGCCACACCTCCCCTACCCACCCACCTCCGCACCTTCCGTCCGCCAGTCACTGGCATTTCGCCAGCGGTGGAACAGTTTGCGCTGCTATCATCCGCATTTCTGAGGTGTCAAGGTCAACAGACCGCTGGGCCGCCTGGCCGGTTCCACTCGGCCAGGAAGATCCATCAGGCCTGAACTTTCACAACGATGACGGTGATGTTGTCGTCGCCGCCGCGCTCGTTGGCCATGTCGATGAGCTTCTGGGGCATGGCCTGCACGTCGGGCGTATTGAGCACCAGCTCGTGCAGCTCGCGGTCCTCGAGCATGTTGGCCAGGCCGTCGGAGCACAGCAGGAAGACATCATTGGGCTCGGTGATGACGCCCATCACGTCCACCTGGACCTCCTCTTCGAAGCCCACCGAGCGGGTGATGATGTTCTTGTAGCGCGAGTGCTTGGCCTCCTCGGGGGTGATCATCCCAGCCTTGATCTGCTCGTTGACCAGGGAGTGGTCCTCGCTGATCTGCTGAATGAGCTCGCCCCGGATGAGGTAGGCGCGGCTGTCACCCACGTGGCCGAAGAAGGCCTGATCGTCCTTCACCACCAGGGAGATGACGGTGGTGCCCATGCCGGAGAGGCGTGGGTCCTCCTGGGCGGCGGTGTAGATGGCCAGGCACGCCTTCTCCACCGCGGCGCGCAGCGCCTCGGGGATGAGCGAGTCCTGGAGGTTGGAGGTGGAGATGAAGGGGTTGTCCCGAGACTCCCGGGCCCGCCGCATCTCCTTGTCGATCGTCTCGACGGCGATGCGGGAGGCGGTGCCTCCGCCTGCGTGACCACCCATGCCGTCCGCCACGACGTAGAGCTGAAGCTCCTCGTCAATGAGGAAGCTGTCCTCGTTGTGATTGCGCTTGCGACCGACGTCGGTTTGACCCGCCGAGACGACCTTCAGCCGCGGTGCAGCGCTCTGTCCTGCGGTTTTGGACACGGGGCGGGATGCTATGTGACGACTTCGAGCGGAGCAAGGACGCGGATCTGCCGACGTGAGTTACGCGCTTCGTCGAAGCCTCCCCCGAGAGCCGCCAGGCGCCGACTCGCGCCTGGGACGGGGGGGCTGGCTTACCGCTCGGTTCGCCGACCGCACCAGGGCCTCGGCCGCCCCCAGCGCCTCGCGCGTCACCTCGACTCCTGAGAGCATGCGGGCCAGTTCCTGGGTCCGAGCCTCCCCGGCTGCCAGGGGGACGACCTCGGAAACGGTGCGATCGCGCTTGAGCCCCTTGCGGATGAGCAGGTGGGCGTCCGCATAGGCGGCCACCTGGGGAAGGTGCGTAATACAGAGCACCTGGCGGTAGCCGCTGACCTCCTTGATCATCCGGCCCACCACGTCCGCGATGGCCCCGCTGACGCCCGCGTCCGCTTCGTCCAGCACGTAACAACCGCACCCGTCGCTGTCGGCGAGCGCACGCTTCAGCGCCAGCAACAGGCGGCTGGCCTCACCGCCCGAGGCCACCTTCCCCAGCGGACGGGGGGGCTCACCCGGGTTGGCGCTGAAGAAGAACTCCACCTCGTCAGCCCCCTCGGGCCGCAGCGTGTCGCCCGGCATCACCCGCACCTCGAAGGCGGCCTTGCCCAGCGCCAGCCCCGCCAGGCCCTCACGCACCTGGAGCGCGAACCGGCCCGCACAGGCAGCACGCGCGCGCGACAGGCCTGTAGCACTCTCTCGGGCCTTGGCCTCCACGGCCTGACGCTCCCGGGCCAGCTCCTCGAGGATCTGCTGGCGGTTCTCCAGCGTGGACAGCTCGTTCTCCAGCTCGGCGCGCTTCTTGAGCACGCCCTCCAGAGAGGTGCCGTGCTTGCGGCACAGCCGCTTGATGGCATCCAGGCGCTCGTCCACCTCGGACAGGCGGGCGGGATCCGACTCCAGCGCGTCGGTGTAGCGGTTGAGCCGGCGCTGCGCCTCCTCCAGCTCGGCCACCGCGGCGCCCATGGACTGGACGATGGGGCTCAGCGTCGCGTCGTACCGCACCGCATCGTTGAGCAGCCCCAACGCGCGCCCCACCGTCTCCAGCGCGGAGCTCTCGTCGCCGACGATGAGCAGCTCGGCCTCGGAGGCCTGGCGCTTGAGCTTCTCGGCGCTGCCCAGCCGCTTGCGCTCCGCGTCCAGCTTCACGTCCTCGCCCAGCTCGGGATCCAACCGGAGGATCTCCTCGAGCTGGAAGCGCAGGAACTCGGCGCGCTCGCGCACCCGGGCCTCGTCGCCGCCCAGCGACTCCATGCGCTCGTCCACCTCGCGCAGCCGCGCGTAGTGCTGGCCGTACGTGGCCAGCGCCTCGCCCAGGTCTCCATAGGTGTCCAGCAGCGCGCGGTGCAGGCTGGAGTCGAACAGGCTCACGTGCTCGTGCTGGCCGGCGATGTCCACCAGCCCCCGGGTGAGCCGGGCCAACATGCCCACCGTCACCAGCGAGCCGTTGACGTACGCCTTGCCGCGCCCGTTGCGCCCCACCACCCGGCGCACCAGCACCTCCTCGCCCATGTCCGGCAGGCCCAGTTCCTCCAGGCGCGCCCCCATCGCCGGGGTGCAGGCGAAGACGCCCTCCACCGAGGCCTCGTCGCACCCCGAGCGGATGACATCCGCGTCCGCCCGGCTGCCGAGCAGCAGTCCCAGGGCGTCCACGAGGATGGACTTCCCGGCTCCGGTCTCTCCGGTGAGCACGGTCAGCCCGGCCCCGAAGGCCACCTCTACCTCTTCAATCACCGCGACGTTCGAAATCCGAAGTCCCAGCAGCACACGCCCTCCGATGTCGGCTTACGGCACTGGCACTGAACACCCTAGCAGGTAACGATGGCACTGCACAGGTGTTCCGTGCAGGCGTTGCCTGCCGGACGGGTAGGAGAGTGGGCGACTCAGTAGGTCAACTCGTCTCGGTGAACAGGTCTTCCAGGTCTTGCTCTGTCAGCATCTTGCCGAAGTCCCCCTCGGCGCTGAGCACTCCGGCGGCAAGGTCCTTCTTGCGCTTCTGCAGGGAGAGGATCTTCTCCTCCACAGTGCCGCGGGTAATCAGCTTGTAGCTGATGACGGCCCGGGTCTGACCGATACGGTGGGTACGGTCCGTGGCCTGGTCCTCCACGGCCGGGTTCCACCACGGATCGTAGTGAATGACGTAGTCGGCCGCGGTGAGGTTCAGGCCGGTGCCGCCCGCCTTGAGGCTGATGAAGAACAGCGGCGGGCCGTCCGGGCGGTTGAAGTCGTCCACCTTGGCCATGCGGTCCTTGGTGCGGCCGTCCAGGTAGAGGTAGCCCATGCCGCGCCGGTCCGCCTCGCCCTTGAGCAGCTCCAGCATCTCGGTGAACTGGCTGAAGACGAGGGCGCGGTGGCCCTCGGCGACCAGGTCCTCCACCAGCTGGCCGAAGCGCTCCAGCTTGGCGCTGGAGGGCAAGAGCGTGTTGGGCGGCAGCTTGAGCAGGCGCGGATCGCAGCACACCTGCCGCAGGCGCATCAGCGCGGCGAGGATGGACACGCGGCTGCGCTTGAAGCCCACCTTCTCGATGCTCTCGTGCACCTTGCGGCGGCTCTCCTCGAGCACCTCGCGGTAGAGCGCGGCCTGGCCGGGCTCCATCTCGCACCAGGCGACGCTCTCGGTCTTGGGCGGCAAGTCACTGGCCACCTCCGTCTTGAGCCGGCGCATGATGAACGGCTGGATGCGGCGGCGCAGCCTGTCGCGGGCCGTCGGATCATTGGCCACCTGGATGGGCTGCTCGTACCGGTCGCTGAAGCCCTCGGCGGTGCCCAGGAAGCCCGGCATCAGGAAGTCGAAGAGGCTCCACAGCTCGCTCAGGCGGTTCTCCAGCGGCGTGCCGGTGAGCGCCAGGCGCGTGTCGCTGGGCAGCGTCTTGCACGCCTGCGCGGTGGCGCTGTCGGCGTTCTTGATGTTCTGCGCCTCGTCGAGGATGACGTAGCGGAAGCCCACCTGCGCCAGCTGGTCGAGATCCCGACGGACCAGGGCGTAGGAGGTGAGCACCAGGTCCATGCCCTTGAGGTCCTCGGCGCGCTCCTTGCGATCCTGGCCGTGCCACACCATGACCTTGAGGTTGGGGGTGAAGCGCTCGGCCTCGCGCTCCCAGTTGGCCAGCACGCTGGTGGGCGCCACCACGAGCGAAGGCTTGCGGCCCTCCTCGTTCGTGACTTTCTGCAAGAGGCTCAGCGACTGCACCGTCTTTCCAAGGCCCATGTCGTCCGCGAGGATGCCGGACAGGCCGTGGCGGTGCAGGAACCAGAGCCACGACAGGCCCGCCTCCTGGTAGTGGCGCAGCGTGGCGTTGAGCCCCTCGGGCATCGACACCTTGGGCACGCCCGCGGTGTCGCGCAGCTCCATCATCGCCTGGCGCGCCTTGGCCTCCACCTCGGTGAACTCGCCCAGGTCCGCGAGCAGATCCAGCGCCACGCCCTGGTGCAGCGGCAGCCGCGTGCGGGTGCGGCCCGGCATCGCGCCGGCCTCTTCCAGGATGTCCGCCACGCGCTTGAGCTCGACGGGGTCGGCCTCGGCGAAGGTGCCGTCCTTGAGGGGCACGAAGCGCCGGCCCGACTCCAGCCACATGCGCACCGCGCCCAGGTCCACCGCCTGATCATCGGTGGTGAACTCGGCGTCCAGCTCGAACCAGTTCACCCCGCTCATGCCCACACGCACGCGCGGGCGCAGCTTGGGCCGCAGGCGCACCTTGGGCGCCTGGACGCCGAAGCGCTCCCACTCATTGGGCAGCGAGGCCAGGCCCCGGGCCCAGAACTCGAGCGCCGCGTCCGCGCTGGCCTCGTACACGTTGGACTGGGTGTCGAAGCGCAGGCCCAGCTCGGTGAGCAGCTTGCCCGCGCCGCGCTCCAGCTCCTCGCGGCGGCGGTACAGCTTGCGGCTGTCGTTGCCCACGCCGCTGGCGTAGCCCAGGTGGTTGGCCGTGGGAGACACCGGCACCGTCGTCTGCCCGTAGCGCGCGGCCAGCTGCACCTTCACCTTCTCGGGGCTGCCCTCCATCGTGAGGATGAAGTGCGGCTCCACCGACTCGTCCACGTCGATGTTGTCCGCCTTGAGCACCATGCGGAAGCGCGGCAGGTGCGCGGCGAAGAACGTCAGCACCCGGTCCAGCTGCGAGGCCGGGAACGCCATGCTGGGCTCGAGCAGCCACTTGCGCAGCAGCCGTGGCGGGAAGTCCGGCTCCACCGGGTGCATCTGCTGGGCCTGCAGGGCCCAGGTGCGCTTGCCCGCCAGCAGGATGACGTCCTTGAGCGGCAGGCTGGCCCCGTCCGGGAACAGCATCTCGATGCGCGCGGTGGCCCCGTCGGGGCGGGACTCCAGGTGGATCTGCGGGCGCGCCGGAGCATCCGCGAACACCAGCGCGGTGCCCCGGTAGATGACGCGGCGCTGGCGCAGCAGGTCCAGCATGTCCGCCAGGTCCTCATCCGAGATGACGATGCGCGAGTCGTACCGGTGCTCGTGCTTGGAGAGGATGAGGAAGACGCGCTCGTCGGACGGAGCGATGCGCGTGCCCGCCTGGAGCAGGCGCTTGACGTGGATGGGCCCCTTCATCTGCGCGTCCTGGCGACGCACGTCGACGATCCAGTGGCGGCCCCCCGGGCCCGTGGTGGAGGGCGTCAGGCGGTAGAGGAACTCGTAGTCCGGCTGCGCGGACAAGCCCAGCCAGCTCTCCACCTTGGCCAGGGCGGGCAAGCTCGCGGCATCCACGGGGGGAGGCAGGTCCGGCATGGGGACCTCCTCCTCCTCCACCATCTCCGGCTCGGGGATGGGCGCGGGCACGGGCTCCTCGCGCTTGGGCGGCGGAGGCAGCGGGCGGAAGCGCGCCGCGTAGATCAGCGCCACGGCGACCACGTGCTTGCAGTGCGGCCCGTAGGTGTTCCACGAGGGGCAGGAGCAGCGGGAGGTGAGCTTGCCGTCCTTGGGCTCGAGCGCCACGTCATAGCGCTCGCCGGTGGAGCCAGCGACCTGAGCGCGGATGGTGTCCGCCTCGCGCTGGACGCCGAAGACGCGGCGGCCCTCCGCGCATTCGCGGCCCTTTTTGAAGGTAGTGGGCTGCACCTCGGCCTTGAGGCTGCGAAGCCACTGGCCGTCCTGCGGGGAGAGAGATTCTCGAGTGTCGACGGTTGATTGCACGAGTCGCGATGGCCCAGACGGGGGGAATCCCCTGCCATACCACACAGAGGGCTTGCCGCGTTGACGGGAATGAAAAGCCCGTTCAGATCGAAGCAGACGCTGCTCCGGACAACTCGCGGCTGTGAGATCATCAACGCCCACCATGGCCCCACACGTCCGCCCCCGCGTCTTCGTCACCCGCCAGCTTCCTGGAGAGGCCCTCGGCCGGCTGAGCAAGCATGTGGACCTTCGGGTGTGGGAGGACGAGCTACCTCCTCCCCGCGAGGCCCTGCTGGAGCGCGCCCGGGAGGCAGACGGGCTCATCACCCTGCTGACCGACCGGGTAGATGGGCCCTTGCTACAGGCCGCGCCCTCCGTGCGGGCGGTCAGCAACGTGGCGGTGGGCTACGACAACATCGATGTAGCGGCATGCACCGCCAGGCGGGTGCCCGTGGGCCACACGCCCGGGGTGCTCACGGAGACGACGGCGGACTTCGCCTTCGCGCTGCTCATGGGGCTGGCGCGGCGGGTGGCGGAGGCGGATGCGTACGTGCGGGCGGGGAAGTGGCGAACGTGGTCCCCTACCCTGCTGCTGGGCGCGGATGTGCATGGCACGACGCTGGGCATCGCCGGCCTGGGGCAGATTGGCGCGGCCATGGCGCGGCGGGCCCGGGGCTTTGGAATGCGGGTGCTGTACGTGAGCCGCCAGCCGCGGCCGGAGCTGGAGGCGGAGCTGGGCCTGTGGCGCGTGGACAAGGCCACGCTGCTGGCCGAGTCGGACTTCCTGAGCATGCACGTGCCGCTCACGCCGCAGACGCGGCACTGGCTGGGCCGCGCGGAGCTGGCCGCGATGAAGCCCGGCGCCATGCTCATCAACACCGCGCGAGGCACGGTGGTGGACCAGGCCGCCCTCATCGAGGCGCTGGCCAGTGGGCACCTGGGCGGCGCCGCGCTGGACGTCACCGAGCCCGAGCCGCTGCCCATGGACAGCCCGCTGCTGAAGCTGCCCAACGTGCTGATCGCACCGCACATCGCCAGCGCCAGCCATGCCACCCGGGGCCGAATGGCCTCGATGGCCGTGGACAACCTGCTCGCGGCGCTGGATGGTCGGCGTCCGCCCCACTGCGTCAACCCGGAGCTCTTCACATGAACCCCGACATCTCCCTGGTCGATGAAGTCATGGCCCGTATGCGCGACGTGCCGGACTTCCCCCGCCCCGGCATCGTCTTCAAGGACATCACCCCGATGCTGGCCGATCCGGTGCTCTTCGGCCGCGTCGTCAACGCCATGGCGGCGCCGTTCCGGGGCCAGCACATCACCAAGGTGGTGGGCGTGGAGGCGCGAGGCTTCATCTTCGGCGCGCCGGTGGCGCTGGCGCTGAATGCGGGCTTCGTCCCCGCGCGCAAGCCCGGCAAGCTGCCCCACCGCACCGTGGCCGAGCGCTACTCGCTGGAGTACGGCGCCGACGGGCTGGAGATGCACCAGGACGCCGTGCTCGAGGGCGAGCGCGTGCTCATCGTCGATGACGTGCTGGCCACCGGTGGCACCGCCGAGGCCACCGCGAAGCTGGCCGCGCAGATTGGCGGCGAGGTGGTGGGCTTCAGCTTCCTCATGGTGCTGGGCTTCCTCGACGGAGCCAAGCGCCTGGGCGCCGACCGCGTGCGCAGCCTGCTCACGCTGTAACGGGCACCAATCAGCATTGACACCCAAGCCGGTCGCGATTAATTTGGTCGCACAACCAATTAACGAGGCCGTGCGATGGGTCGTCCATCCAACACCGAGGAGCGCCGCCAGCAGATCGTAGCTGGATTGCTGCGAGTCATGTCCGAGCGTGGCTACGAGCGCGCCTCGGTCGCGGAGATCGCCAAGGCGGCGAGCCTGAGTCCTGGGCTTGTGCACTACCACTTCCAGGACAAGCAGGAGATCCTGCTGACGCTGGTGGAGCAACTCACTGCGCGCGTGCGCGAGCGGTTAGCAAAGCGGCTAGCGCAGGTGCAGGGCGAGGACGCGCGGGCGCGGGTCGATGCGTTCCTGGACGCGTTCCTGGCCATGGGTCCGGATGCGGATCCAGCCTCGGTAGCCAGCTGGGTCACCATCAGCGCGGAGGCCATCCGGCAGCCCGAGGTGCGTGCGCTCTACGAGAAGGCGGTGCGCACGGACCTGGAGCACCTCGAGGAGCTGGTCAGCGCGGTGACGGGCAAGCACCGGGCTCGGGTGGTAGCGGCCGGACTGTTCGCGGCGATCCAGGGCTACTTCGTGCTGGCCGCCTCGGTGCCAGGGCTGGTGCCGCCCGGCTCGGCGGCGAGCACCGTGAGGAGCATGGCAGTGGGCTTGCTCAACGGGGCCTCACTAGCGAACTCATAGCGGGCCCCATTCCCAACAGACTAAAACCAATCAACTCTAACAGCAAAGGCAACTCCCATGCCCTCTCAAAAAGCCAAAACAAACGGTTCGGCAAAGCTAAGCGAGCAGTTTGTCGCGTTCATCGACCTTCTTGGATTTCGAGAGGAGATGGCCAGGATTGCTAAACATCCTGACGAGGCCGCTGCGTTGCTAGAAAGGTTTCAGTCGACCGTTGCAGAAACGGTGCGCAAGGTCCTGATCCCTTCGCAAGATCTGCCGATCTGGGAGTACCGCGGATTTACCGACAATTTTGTTATTGCATCGCCAGTCGGAAGACACAACCTAGACGGTGGTGAAGGAGGGTTCGGTACGATCTCCTCACAAGCGGCTGAGTTTCAATTCCGCCTTGCTCTTCAAGGCTGGTTTCTCCGTGGCGGCTTCACCATGGGCAGCTTCTTCATGGATGATTTAACTGTATTCGGACCCGCTCTTGTTGATGCGTACGTTCTTGAGTCTAGCTATGCCAGAGACCCTCGCATAGTCTTAAGCAGTTCCGTCGCCAAACTCATCAAAAAACAATTAAAATACTACCATCCAAACCACGAAGCTCCGCAAAACAATTTTATCCTACGAGACATCGATGGCCACCCGTTCATAAACTATCTCTACATCGCCATTGACTACGAACTTGACGTTGAAACCATTAAGCAACACAAGATCCGCGTGGAAGAGAAACTGCGCACCCACAAAAACAATCCTACCATCTGGGCAAAATACCGCTGGGTAGCTTCCTATCACGACTATTTCTGCAAAACCTGGATATCTAAGCATTACGACGAATTGAGAATCTCACGGAGCGCCCTAGCAGCCTCCCCCCGCCGCCTAGTCGAAACGTCCTGACAAACAACATACGCCAGTGCCCCAAGGCTTTGATGCACTGAGAATACGGGCTACAAACTGAGGATTCGATCCGTGGAAAAGAGAGCAAAGTTTGTACTTTGTAGCCTGTTAATCTCACTCCTGAGTATAACCGCGCTCGCAGGCAACAGCCTCACAGCCCGCATCCCGGCCACAATCGCTGCTGGCAACTACGCGGAAGCGGAAATACTAATCATTGAAGCGGTCAAAATTGGCGCAATAACTTCGCTGGCGGCGGAGTCGTATAGACGGACCATTCGACATGCTCAAGAGGGCGCTCCTGGCAACCAGCAAAGCAAAAAACAACAGCCCTGGACTCCTCTTCCCGATGCCACAAGTCCAGGCCCTTCTGAAGACAGACACGAAAAACAGGGCCGCATATATGTGACTTACACGAAGTTCAACCAGAAAACCAAGCGCTTCTACTCAGGGCGAACAAGCATGATCATCAATATGGATAAACCTTTCCGCCCTCAAGCTGAAGCCGCCGTCGCCGCACGTGACTCGAATCATCACGTCGACGAAAACGATGAACCGAAAGACCCTGCATTCCGAGGTGCCGAAATTGATGCATTCGACGTCGGAACTGCGGTCGCCTACGAGAATCGATATGGCGACATCGCCTATATCCGGATCCGCGGAAGAGAGCAGCAGTTAATCGACTTTCATGGAGGAGCTCAATCCGACACCCGAAAAACGGGACTGCCAAGCAAGACTGAGAACACTAACCGAGCGGTGGCTCGAGACCATAAACTTGGTCGGCAGTTTCACGAAGCCGCAACAAGCAAATGGGGTCTGCTTGCCAAGTACACAGGAGATTGAGCAGTGCGCAAGCAACCTTATAAACCAGGAACGATTATTAGCATTCCTCTCGGCGACGGCTCCTTTGGCTATGGAAGGCTGCTCGAATCGCCATATGCGGCTTTCTACAAGTATAGAACTTCAAGGTCGGATCCAGATCTAGACAGAATCACGGCAGCTCCCATCCTCTTCAAGACCGCTGTCCGCCATCTGGCATTGGACTCGTGGAAGCTCATCGGATGGAGAGAACTTGAGGCTCACCTGACTCAGCCTCTCATCAGATTCATGCAGGACGTGGGAGACTTCAGTCGCTGCACGATCTTTGACACGGCCGGGAACGAGAGAGCCGCTAAACCCCAAGAGTGCATTGGTCTTGAAAGAGCGGTTGTTTGGGAGCAGCAAGCCATCGAGGAGCGCCTGCTAGATGCCTTCATGGGCAGGCCCAATGCTGATGAGGAACGCTTGAGGGTCCGACTGAAATAGCGGCTTCTGAATTCATCTATCGAATTACTGCGGCTCGTCGGAGGTGGGCACGCGTATGGGGTTGGTGAGCAATGGCATGTAACACCGCCCCCCATGCTCGTAGTCGCCCTCCTCACAAGGCGCCTTCTCGCCTCCTACTGGCAACGGCACCCAACAGCCCCCATTGATCACCAGCGCCGACCGGTGGTTACAGGGTGGACGCTTCTGGCCTGGAAGCGGTTTCTCGGGGACTCTTTGCCGGATGCCCCTTCCAGAAACAGGAGGCGTTTCGGCCGGTGTCACGGAGGCCAGGGCTTCGTTCCCAACGGAAGTGCCTGCATCTGGCTCCCCAGGTGCTGGCGGCTCAGGCTCCACCTCCGAATAGGCCGCCTTGCTCCGGTCCACGTTGCGCGCCAGCAGCACTCCCAGAAACACCAACATGAGGCCACCACCGACAAGGGCAATGCGCGGCCCGCGTTCCGGGCGCGCGGGGCTGGGAGGTTCCGGTGGGCGGGCCTTCTCGGTGGACAGCCGCGAAGCCTTCGCCACCCAGCGCTGGTCCAGCACCGATCGCGAGGAATCCCGCAGTTGTTCCAACCTCTCAGCCACCTGCTTGGCACTGCCCCGCGCATCGGGATCCTCGGCGAGCATGCGCACAATGAGGTCGCCAAGCTCCGGGCATACGTCGTTTAGACCCCTGGGCGCTTCTGGCCGCGCGGTCCCCTCCGAGTCGCGCGGCGGGTAAACACCCGCCAGCAACCGATAGGCGGTGATACCCAGGGCGTACACATCATCCGAGGGTTGGACCACGTACGTTCCGCTCGAGCCAAGCTCCAGGGCGAACTTCAGCGTCAGCAACTGAGGGCTGCGGTAGAAGTTCGTGCCTGGAGGCATGGCCCTGCCTGTCAGCGCGGTGGCACTCGGGTACGAACAACAACCGAAGTCCAACAGCATCGCGTGGCCCTTGGGGCTGACCCGCACGTTGCTGCCCTTCACGTCCCGGTGCACCCCGTAGGCGTGCGTGGCCTCCAGCGCGCGTGCGATTTGCGCCAACTGATTCAGGGCATCGCGCACGGTGAGCTCATACTCAGCCGCCCACGCATACAGGCTCAGCCCCTCCACCCATTGCATGACGAGGTACGGGTGAGCTTCGCCTTCAGGGCTCTTCCAGAAGCCGCTGTCCTCCAGCCGAGGCACCCAGGGGCTTTGCACCTGCGAGAGCATCCAGGCCTCGCGCTCGAAGCGCTCGTCCCCGGCCCGCATGGCCAGCTTCAGGGCGTAGCGGCCAGCGTCGGGCTGGTCCGCACGCACCACGCGGAACACCACGCCATGGCTGCCATGGCCGATGCGCTCCTGCACCAACCAGGAGCCGATGAGCGAGCCGTCTTCAGGGAAGCGAGGAGCCGGGGGAAGGTGCGCCGACATATGTCTCCGGTAGGGTTGTACTTACCCTACCTCATAGGTGGCGCTCGCGCATATCCCCCGCTTCACATCGGGCACGAGGTGAACATCGGTGAGGCCTCAGCCTGGGGCCTCAGTAGCCCAGGCGCTCGGAGATGTAGTGGTCGAGCTGCAGGTGCCACGTGCGCCAGTCGTGCGGCATGTCGTGCCCCCAGATGTCGAGGTTGTGGGGGATGCCGCGCTTGTTCAGCAGGTAGCTGAAGTGCTCGGTGAGGTGCGGGTGCTCCCACTGGCCCCGGCTGGACAACAGGTTGATGCGGCTGTGGTGGCGCAGCAGGTCCATGGCGTGCCCCTCTTGCATGTTGGGCACGTAGGAGGCCGGGTTGTTGTAATAGACGTCGTCGTTCCAGAAGCCGTGCAGGAACTGCGGCTGCAGATCGTAGATGCCGCCCATCGCCACCAGCACCTCGAAGAGGTCCGGCCTGCGGAAGAAGGCGTTGGCCGCGTGGAAGGCGCCGAAGCTCGCCCCCGTGGCGCCAATGCGCGCGGAGCCGTTCTGCAGCACGCCGCGGATGTGCGGGACGACCTCGTTCTCGACGTAGTCCGAGTAGAGCACCTGGCGGCGCGCCTTCTCATGAATGGGAATGCTGTTGTTGAGCCAAGCGTGGGGGTTGATGCTGCTGATGCCGAAGATCTGCACGCGGCCCGCGAAGAGGTGGTGGGCCACCGCCTGAATGAGGCCCATGCGCTCGGCCTCCAGGAAGTCTCCGCCCGCGGTGGGGAAGAGCAGCAGCGCCGGGCCCCAGTGGCCGTAGCGGACGATGGGCACATCCATGCCCAGGCGGGGGCTGTACCAGCCGAAGATTTCGCGACGCAGGTTCGGATCGACGTATGACATGGGGCGGGGCTACCACTGGGGTGGACTCTCCGTCCAGTGCGGAGAGGTGCTTCGCCTCAACCGCGGCCAGGGCCATCTCGGGCTTCAACCCGGCCCCGGCGGCTGCGAAGCTGCGCCCTCGCTTCCTGGAGCCCGTCATGAGCCTGTCCTTCCTCACCCTCGGCGTCGGTGATGCCTTCTCCGCGCTGCGCTACTCCTCCTGCATCGCCGTGGAGGCCGAGGGCCAGGTGCTCCTTATCGACTGCCCCCACCCCATCCGGAAGATGATGCGAGAGGCCTCCCAGTCCTCGGGCGTGGCGCTCGACGCGGACCGGGTGGCCGGCGTCGCCCTCACCCACCTGCACGCCGACCACAGCTCGGGCCTCGAGGGCCTGGGCTACTTCTCCTTCTTCCTGCTCAAGCGGAAGCTGGCGCTGCTCACCCACCCGGACGTGGCTCGGCGCCTGTGGGACGGACACCTGGCCGCCGGCATGGAGTGCCTCATCGAGAAGCACGGCGAGTCCCCCCAGCCCAAGCACTTCGAGGACTACTTCGCTCACACCCCGCTCTCCACCGAGGCGCCCGTGCGCTTCGGGCCCTTCTCCATCGAGTGCCGCTTCACCTACCACCACCTGCCCACCACCGCCCTGCGCATCCGCGCCGGAGGCCGCTGCCTGGGCTACAGCGCGGACACCTCCTTCGACGAGGGGCTCATCGCCTGGCTGGCCCAGGCGGACCTCGTGGTGCACGAGACGAACTACGGCGTGCACACGCCCTACGCGAAGCTCGCGGCGCTGCCCGCCGAGCTGCGCGCCAAGATGCGCCTCATCCACTACCCGGATGACTTCGACACCGCCGCGAGCGTCATCGAACCGCTCGCCCAGGGGCGCCGCTACACGGTATGACGAGGCCCTTGCAAACCTCGCCTGCCCCAACCCCCGCCTCCCCTCCGCTCGCCATCGAGGTGCGCGGGCTCGTCAAGCGCTTCGACGACACCGTCGCCGTCGCCGGCATCGACATCCAGGTGCCCGCGGGCCAATGCGTGGGCCTGCTCGGCCCCAACGGCGCGGGAAAAACCACCACCGTGGAGATCCTCGAAGGGCTGCAGAAGCCCACCGAGGGCGAGGTGCGGCTGCTCGGGCGCCGCTGGGACACGGACAACGACTACCTCCGGGAGCACATCGGCATCGCGCTCCAGGAGACGCGCTTCTACGAGCGCATGAGCGTCGAGGAGACCATTCGCCTCTTCCGCTCCTTCTACAAGCGGGGCATCACGGTGGAAGAGGCCATCGCGCTGGTGCGCCTGGAGGAGAAGCGCGGGGCGCACTCGGTGAAGCTCTCGGGCGGCCAGCGGCAGCGGCTGGCGCTGGCGGTGGCCCTGGTCGCCGACCCCGAGCTGCTCTTCCTCGATGAGCCCACCACCGGTCTGGACCCCCAGTCGCGCCGCGCCCTGTGGGACGTCATCGAGGGCCTCAAGGGCAAGGGCCGCACCGTGGTCCTCACCACGCATTACATGGAGGAGGCCCAGGTGCTCTGCGATCAGGTCATCATCATGGACCACGGCCGCATCGTGGGTCAGGGCACTCCCGCGCAGCTCATCGCCTCCATCGGCGGCGACCAGGTCATCGAGTTCGCCACCACCCCGGAGCTGCCCGCCGAGGCCTTCGCCGACGTGCCCACGTATGTGTCCCACCACCCCCGGGGCGATGGGCACACCCTGACGGTGAAGGAGCTGCACCTGGCGCTGCCGGGGCTGCTGTCCACCGTGACGGGGCGCGGCGCGCACCTGCGCTACCTCTCCACCCGCCAGGCCACGCTGGATGACGTGTTCCTCGCCCTCACCGGCCGCAGCCTGCGCGAGGACAACACGCCATGAAGACCAGCCACCCCCTCTGGGAACTCTTCATCTTCCGCATGCGGGCCATGTGGCGCGAGCCCGCGGCCCTCTTCTGGACGTTCGCCTTCCCCCTGCTCACCTCGGTGGCGCTGGGCCTGGCGTTCCGCAACCGCGAGCTGCCCGAGCTGCCCGTCGCCGTGGTGGACGGCACCGACGCGGACCGCATCGCCACCTCGCTGGACGCGGCCACAGGGCTGATGGCCCGGCGCATGTCCGAGGCCGAGGGCCGCGACGCGCTGCGGCGAGGCAAGGTCGCGCTGGTGCTCATCCCCGGAGCGCAGCCCGAGCTGCTCATGGACCCCACGCAGCCCGAGGGCCGCACGGCCCGGCTGATGACCGTGGATGCGCTCGAACGGCTGAATGGCCGGGTTGATCAGCTGGTGGTCCAGGAGCGGCCCGTCACGGCGGCGGGCTCGCGCTACATCGACTTCCTCATCCCCGGCCTGCTGGGGCTGGGGCTGATGTCCTCGGGCGTGTGGGGCCTGGGCTGGGCGGTGGTGCAGATGCGCACCGGCAAGCTGCTCAAACGCCTGGCCGCCACCCCCATGAAGCGCAGCCACTTCCTGCTGTCCTTCGCGCTGAGCCGCTGCGTGCTCTCGGTGGTGGAGATCCTCTTCTTCGTCGCATTCGCCAGGCTGCTGTTCGATGTGCCCATGTTCGGCAGCCTCCTGGCCTTCGTGCTGCTGGGGCTGGTGGGCTCGCTGTCCTTCGGAGGCCTGGCCATGCTCATCGCCAGCCGGGCCGCCAGCGCGGAGACGGCCAGCGGGCTGATGAACCTCATCACCATGCCGATGATGGTGCTGTCCGGGGTGTTCTTCTCCTCGAGCAACTTCCCCGGGTGGATGCAGCCGCTGCTCAAGGCGCTGCCGCTCACCGCGCTCAATGATGGGCTGCGCGCCATCATGACGGACGGTGCTTCCTTGCTTGCCCTGTGGCCTCAGTTGCTCGTGCTGGGCGTGTGGGGATTCATTCCCTTCGGGCTCGCGGTACGCTACTTCAAGTGGATGTAGCGCGAGCCCTGGGAGGGTAAGGTCCGCGCCCCGGAGGTAACGTCCGTGAACGCCGTGTGCCGCCCTCTCCCCCGCAGCCTGTGGCTGCTGATGCTCCCGCTCTTGTTCACCGGGTGCCTCACGAGCACGCAGCCCGTGGCACCCGCGGACACTGTCCGCCTCACCGTGTTGCACCTCAATGACGTGTACCAGTTCGCCCCCATGGAAGGCGGGCGCGTCGGAGGGCTCGCACGCGTGTCCACGCTGCGCAAGCAGGTGCTCGCTGAGTCGCCTCACACGCTGACGCTCTTCGCCGGCGACACCCTGGCCCCTTCGGTGGAGTCCATCACCGAGGTGGACGGCAAGCCGCTGCGGGGCCGCCAGATGATCGACGCCTGGAACGCGCTGGGCGTGGACTACGCCGTGCCAGGCAACCATGACTTCGACTTCGGGGACGAGGTGCTGCGTGATCGCATCCGCGAATCGCGCTTCCCGTGGCTCGCCGCGAACATCTTCGACAACCACACGGGCCGGCCCTTCGAGGGGCTTCAGGCCTACACCCTGCGGGAGCTGGGCGGGGTGACGGTGGGCCTGTTCGGCGTGCTGCTGCCGGAGACGGAGGTGAGCTCCAGCGTCGGGCCGGACACCCACATCAAGGACATCTGCGATGCGGCCCGGCCGGCCGTCTCACGGCTGCGCGCGCAGGGCGCCACCGTGCTCATCGCGCTCACGCACCTGGAGCTGGAGCAGGACCGCCAGCTGGCGCGCTGCGTCCAGGTGGACGCCATCATCGGGGGCCATGATCACGAGCGCGTCGAGGATCGCACCACGGGCACTCCCATCTTCAAGGTGGCGGCGGATGCGGTGGAGCTGGGCCGCCTGACGCTGGATGTGGATGCGCGCAGCGGCGCGGTGCGCAAGCTCGACTGGTCGGTGCTGAAGGTGACGAGAAAGGTGCCCGAGGATCCCGCCTTCGCGGAGGCGATGCGGCGGTATCACTCGCTGGTGGCGGAGCTGGCCCAGCCGGTGGGCCAGACGCCCGTGCCACTCGAGGCACGAAAGAAGGCCGTGCGCAGCCAGGAGACGAACCTGGGCACGCTCATCGCCGACGCCCTGCGCGAGGCGTCCGGCACGGACGTGGCGCTGGTCAACGGCGGCGCCATCCGCGGCGATACCGTGTTCGCCGCGGGCGAGCTGACGCGGCGCGAGCTGCTCTCCATCTTCCCGTACGCGGACAAGCTGGTGCGGCTGCAGGTGCCGGGCACCACGTTGCTGGCGGCGCTGGAGAACGCCGTGAGCAAGAGCGCCGAGGATCCGGAGCCGGGGCGGTTCCTCCAGGTGTCGGGCCTGCGCTTCGCCTTCGATGTGAACCGGCCCAAAGGCCAGCGGGTGCTCTGCGTGACGGTGAATGGCAAGCCCCTGTCCCCCACTGCCACGTACAGCGTGGCCACGCTCAGCTTCCTGGCGGGAGGCAAGGACGGCTACGAGATGTTCCGCGGCCTGGACACCGGCTCCGCGCTCCAGGATGACCGCACTCCGCGCGAGGTGCTCGGCGACGCGCTGCGTACCGGCCAGCCCTCGCCCTTGCGCAAGGGAGATGGGCGCATCCAGCGGCTCTCGGGCGCCAGCGCTTCCGACAAGCAGTGCGCTCCGGCCTCGGCCTCGCGGTGAGCTGAGCGGCTGAAGGCCCGCTGGAGGCTATCGGAGCTGTTGTTTCTCGTAGTTACTCAGAAGCTCCCGGACCCTTGCGACGTTCGGGTCGTCCTTGGGGGCGTAGCGCAGAAACTCGCGGTAGTGCTTCGCGCCCTGCTCATGCTTGCTGAGCCGGGCGTAGCTGGCCGCCATGAGCATGTGGCACTTCGCGTTTCCCGGGTCGAGCTCGAGACACTTACTGGCCAGGGCGATCGCCTGGTCATACCGCTTGGCTCTGAAGAGGTTATGGGCATCGTCGTGAGCAATCATTGCCTGCTCTCGCGAGGACGGCTTAGGCCGGCCCGTCGGCGCGGCCATGACGGGCGCCGGCTCCGTGACGGCTTTCGCTTGTGCCTCCTGGGAGTTGAGCTGGGTGATTCGCAGGCGCACCTCGCCCAGGTTGTCCGAGGCCTCACTGTCGATGAAGCCGCACAAAAGCCCGGTTGCACCCGAGAGCACGACCTTCGTCTCCATCGGCAAGAAGAGCTGCTGCTCCCGCTGAAACTGTCCCCGCTCCACGCCCTCGGGAACGAACCCCGGGTCCGAGAGCCGCGCGCAGGCCACATTTCCGACCGGCCCTGAGCTCTGGCCCCGGGTATAGGCGCTCTGTGCCATGGGAAGGAGCTCAAGCTGGTAGGCGGCCTTCTCATCCAGCATCGTGAGCTCGAACGCCCGCGAGGTATCCGCCTTGTCGGGCGAAGTGACGAGGAGCCGATCAATGCCGCGGGTCTTGAGGTTCTCCACCATCACCTCGCGCAGCTTCCCCTCTTCCGAGGACATGGGCGCCAACGCGAAGACCTTCAGCCCTGTCGCGCGAGTGATCTGCCGCGGCTGCCGCGAGAGCACCCCGACTGAATCCTCCGCTCGCGCACCGGAGCCCGACAGATAGAAGAACAGGGGTGGCGCATTCGGGGGTGGCTTGGGCTCGTAGATGCGATAGCTGGCCTCTTCTGACAGGGGGAGCCGCTCTGGAACCCCCGTCACGTCGATGAGGTCTCGCTGCGCCTCGAGCACCACGCTGCTGATGGGGTACCTGGCGGATCCTCGCGGCGGCTTGCCCGCCAGTTGCGGCGCGGGAGCAGGCGGGTCCACGCGCGGCGAGGGAGCAGGCGGTTCGACTCGCGGTGCCACGGGACGGGCGACGGCCAACGGCTGAGGCCGCGAGGGATCCTCCACCACCGGAGGCGGCTCCTCCTTCGTCATCACCAACCCGACAGCGAGGACGCTCCCCATGAAAGCCGCCCCGGCTACCGCGCTGGCCAGCGGTGTCATCCGGGGCGGAGGGGCCGGCGCAGGCGCGGTAACGCCTCGAGGGGGCGTGCGAGCTGGCCGGACAGCCGAGGTCCTGGGGGTACGGGGCTCCGGGGGTGGCAGGGGCTGCGTCTGGAGCGGCTGGGGAGCCAGCGGCGCCGTGGGCGGCGGAGCACCGCGCCACAGGGCCAGCTGCTCCAGGAACGAGCGTGGCACCTGGAACGAGCGGCCTTCGCTGGCCAGGTCCTCTCGGAACAGCTCCTGGACGAAGTGCGCCAGCGACATGGCCGAGAAGCGCGGCGCGGTGGAGTACAGGAAGCCCGCCAGCGCATCCCCGAAGGCGTGGCAGGACTCGAAGCGCTCTTCCCGATCCACCGCCAGCGCCTTCATGACGATGGCATTGAGCTCGGCGGGCAGATCCGCGTTGAGCACGCCTGGCCGGGGAAACTCGCCTCTGACGAGCTTGGGCAGGGCCACGTACTGCGGGCCCTCCACCGGCAGCCGGCCGCAGAGCATCTCGTAGAGCACCACGCCCGTGGCCCATACATCGGTGCGCGCATCGACTTCCTCGCCGTGGGCCTGCTCCGGCGAGAAGAACAGGAACTTGCCCTTCACGATGCCGGGCTCGGTGTTGAAGCCTCTGAGCTCCCGCGCCTTGGCGATGCCAAAGTCGACGATCTTGACCTGGCCCTCGTAGCTGATGATGACGTTGTCGGG
>DATHBR010000035.1:0-82813 GCA_035296065.1 Myxococcaceae bacterium
GGAGCTGCCCGAGCGCCTGCGCGCCGTGCTGGCCCAGCCTCGCTTCCTGGCCGAGGGCGTGGAGTACGACTACGACGAGGTGAATGACCGCGGCAACCGCCACCACCACGTGCCGGTGCTGCGCGGCACCCAGCAGCAGCCCTACATCTTCTACGACCAGGACATCCACCGCGCCACCGACGAGGAGACGGCCGAGGCGCTGGCGGCGCTGGACGCGCTGCTGGAGTCCAAGGCCAAGCACGTGAAGCTGGAGGCCGGCGACACGGTGCTGTTCGACAACCGCCGCTGCGTGCACAAGCGCTCGCCCTTCGCCGCGCACTACGACGGCAAGGACCGCTGGTGCATGCTGACGTACGTGAGCAGCAGCGCGCTGGAGTGCACCAAGGAGAAGCTGTCCGCCGGCCGCCGCCGCATCCTGGACATCCCCGCCACCCTGTAAACCTCAGCACCCTGTATGCAGTGGCTGTATCAGTGGATGTAGGCAGTAGCAGCAGGCAGCACAGTTTGTTTTTCAACAGGGGGAAGAATGAAACACGCAGCGTGCGGTTATTTGTATCTCTGAGTGGGCCTCCCCAGGATGGGTGAGGAGCTCAGAACACGGAGCAGAACTCGAGAGGGCGGCCCAGGGTGGTCGATCCGAGTTCCGCTCCCCCCCGAAAACTGAAACACCTGTAGACATGTGGAACGCCTGGTAACGCCGCTCCGTGAGCAGGCAGCCAAGCGAGACAGTCAGGGCTGTGCGTTCTCTGCCACGGTGAGGGCCCACCACGGGCCCTCGGAGCTTCCCAGCAGCGCGCTCCAGTACCAGGCGGAGACATCCGTCCAGTGGCCTCCCCTGCCGTCCAGCGCCAGCAGGTTCGCCACCGGCACAACGCCGACGAGGACCCTATGGACGAGGGTGGGCACCGGATCGAACAGCTCGGTGCTGCACCAGCGCAGGGTCAGCTCGAAGCCGAGCGTGAACGCGGGCAGCACCACGCCGAACAGCGCGACCAGCGTCGTCACGAACGCCGAGTGCTCCGGGGTGCTCTTCGGCTCGGCACCGCGTGCGGGGGCACGGCCGTGGCGGTCGGCGGGGACTCGGCGGGGGGCTGCTCTCTGTGGGGCTCGTTCACGCGGACCTCTCCGCCCACGGATGCTAGCCTGGGTGCTCTGCCGTTGTAGCCGGGAGCCCCATGCTTCACTGGAAGTGGAAGCGGTTTTCAGAGCTGACGCTCGAGGAGCTCTATTCGGTCCTCGCGTTGCGCGAGCAGGTCTTCGTGGTGGAGCAGAAGTCCATCTACCAGGACGCGGACGGGTATGACCGGGGCGCTCATCATCTGCTGGGGCAGCTGTCCGGCCCGGGCGAGCCCCCGCTCGCCGCCTACCTCCGGGTACTGCCGCCGGGGCTGAAGTACCCCGAGGCGAGCTTCGGCCGCGTCGTCACCGCGCCCACCGCGCGCCGGCACGGGTACGGCAAGGTCCTGGTGGAGAAGGGCCTGGCCTTCATCGACGCCCACTATCCGGGGGTGACCGTGCGCATCGGCGCTCAGCACTACCTGCAGCGCTTCTACGAGGGCTTCGGCTTCAAGCGCGGCAGCGAGGTGTACGACGAGGACGGCATCCCTCACATCGACATGCTGCGCTGAGCCTCACAGCGTCAGCCAGTACACCAGCCCGTTCAGGTCTCCCAGGGACAGCGCCACGGAGAAGCCCCGCATGGCGGCGCCGGAGAAGGGGTTCTCCCGCACGCCCACGCTCACGCCCACCCGGTCCTGCAGCACGGCGCCGTGCACCTCCAGCCCCCAGTCCAGCCGGCGCTCGCCGCTCCAGTGCAGCGAGGCCCGGGGCCCCGCTCCCAGGGACACGCCCGGCAGGTGCACCGTGGGCCGCAGCCCCAGCGTGCTGGAGAGCCGATCATTGCGGCTCTCGAAGTCCAGCGGCTCCACCTTGGAGAGCAGCGAGAAGCGGGGCGAGAGCCGCAGCGCTGGCTCCACCCACGCCACCGCCACGCCGCCCTGGGCCGCGTCGAAGGCCACCCGGTAGGGCA
This sequence comes from Myxococcaceae bacterium, assembly GCA_035296065.1. Taxonomy (GTDB): domain Bacteria; phylum Myxococcota; class Myxococcia; order Myxococcales; family Myxococcaceae; genus DATHBR01. The sequence goes on from DATHBR010000035.1 coordinate 2,030, forward strand.
GCAGGTGCAGCATCCGCAGCTTCCACTGGCTCGAGCCCGGAGGCGGCGCCTCGGGCAGGCTGGAGGGGTCCAGCTCGAAGCGCGGCGTGGGGCCGCTGCTCACGTCCCGCCGCGCCAGCAGTTGCCCCGCCGCCAGCCCCAGCCTCACGCCCCGCGCCGCCGCCGCCGCCGTGGTGCCCTCGGCGGGCTCCTGGCGCAGCTCCAACACGGTGGCGCGATCGATGGCCCGGCGCAGCGTGGTGCCCCACCAGCGGGCCGGATCCTGTAGCGCCAGGCGCATGTTCGCCTCCTGGCCCTGGAAGCCGTGGGCCTTCAGGCCCGCGAGGAACTCGTCGAAGCCAGGGTCCGCCAGGCACAGCCGCTCTCTGTCCCCTTCCCTGCACGGCCTCCGGTGCGAGCGCGCCGCCGCCAGCGCCGCGGCCAGCGGGTCTCCCTCGGGCAGCGCAGCGGGCTCCACGGCCCAGGACCAGGCGGGCTCGGCCAGCAGGGCCTGGGCCTGCTGACGGCTGCCCAGCGCGGTGGCCAGCTCCTCCTGGGCCAGCGCGGTGAGCACGTGCCGGGCCCGCTTCGAGGAGAGCACCCCCATCCACTCCGCGTTCTCGCGCATCATCATCCCCACGCACCGCTGCGTCTGGGGATGAGAGAGGTCCAGCTCGTCCGAGGGCCCGGGCCGGCGGGCCGGAGCGGGCCGCCCGGTGAAGTACGGATCCTGCGCCGCGCAGCCCTGCACCGACAGCGAGTGCACCGCGTCGTAGACACCGGCGTAGTAGTCCAGCTCGCGCAGGGGCCGGTCCAGGAAGCCGGCGAAGTTGCCCAGCTGCGAGCCCGCCAGCGGCGCGAAGCGCGTGGTGACGAACAGGCGCCGCTCCGTAGCGCGCGGCCGCTGCAGCGCCATCGCCTGCGCGGACAGGCCGTTGAGCGAGGCCGCCAGCTGCTGCAGCGTGGGCACCAGCCCCGTCAGCACGCCAATCACCCGTGTCCGGTACGCCAGCAGGCTCAGGTCACCCGGGTGCTCCTCGCCGTCGAACTCCCGCTGCGCGGCCGCGACCTCCGGCTGCAGCAGCCGCTCGTAGGCCGCCTGGAGCACACGCTCGGAGGGCTCGGGCGACTGGAGCGCGCCCCGGGGCAGCTCGCGCAGCTGGGCGCGGGCCTCTCGCGCCAGCGCGGAGAGCTTCGGGTCCGGCATGGCCTCGACCCACCGCAGCTGCTCGTCCAGCACGATGTTGGCCAGCTGGTGCGTGGCGGCGCTCAGCCCTCCGCTGTTGCGCAGGGTGGTCAGGAAGGCCTCGCGCAGCTGCTGCTGCTGCGCCTCACTGATTTCACTGCGCGAGAGCAGATCCAGCTCCCCGGCGAAGAACTCGACGATGGAGGAGCTCAGCTCCACGCCGTCCCGGAACGCATCCTGCACGCCCAGGCCGTCCGTGCTGATCTGGCTCAGGGGCTCGTCCACGAAGCGGCGGAACTGGCCCCGCTCATCCATCAGCCGGGCCAGCGAGGTGCCCAGCGACACCAGCTCGTCCACGGACAGCCGCTCGCCCACCTTCTCCGCCTGCACCGGGTCCGACGCCAGGGGATCCTCTCCCTGCACGCCTCGCAGCTCCCGGGCGCAGCGCTCCAGCAGGCCGGGACTGTTCAGCCCTCCATCGGCCCCTGACAGCCGCCGCACGCACGAGAGCAGCACGCGCCCGCGCCGCAGCCGCTCGGGAACGGACATCGCGCCGCGGGCGGGGATCTCGGGCAGCCGCACGTCGATGGCGCGGCCCTGCGCCAGTGTCGCCAGCGCCTCGTGCACTCCGGCGTAGCGCCGGCCCGCGTCCGCCGCCGTCATCAGCAGCGTGCGCGTGGTGCGGTTCCAGTTCATCGCCCGCGCCGCGCGTCCCAGCTCCGAGTTTCGCGCGGTGGCCACCAGCCCGCTGAGCAGCTGCACGCTGCCGGCGATGCTCGCCCCGTGCTCCACCCGGGCCTTGGCGCCCGAGGCCGCCGCCGCCTGGAAGCGCCGGAAGTCCGGATCCACGAAGACGTAGGAGACGGGGTTCCACAGGCTGGGCCCCCGCCGGGACTCCACCAGCTCGATGGCCAGCCCCACCGGCGCGTTGTCGAACACGCCTCCGTCCACATAGGGCCTGCGGCACAGCGTCAGCGGATTGCCAGGCGTGGAGCGCCCCTCGCAGGTGAGCTGCGTCAGCGGGCGGTTCGCCTCGGGCCCGGGACAGGTGCCCCGCTGCACGCGCTGCTCTGTCGGGCACGAGGCCGCGCAGTCACACAGCTCGCGCGGGCCAAAGGCCACCGGGAAGGCCGCCGAAGCCAGCACCGCCTGGCTCACCTGGTCCGAGTCGAGCACATACCCGGGAGGCTCCGGATCCGGGCGCTCTCCCAGGGCGAGCACGCTGGGCGACAGCTCGCCATCGCTCGGCAGCGGCTGGTGGCGCAGCCGCACCCGCCCGCGCTGCGTCACCTCCAGCGCCATGGGCACCACGTAGCGCTGAGTCATCGCCGGCAGGCCCTCGATGTGGCGCACCTCGGGCGTCAGCCGCGTCACGGTGATGCCCAGCGGCACGCTGCAGCCGGGCAGGAAGCGGCGCGTGGAGTTGGGCGTGAACACCTTCGCGCGCAGCTCCGCGATGACGCGCTCCATCGGAGCGCGCGACAGCAGCCCATCGTCATAGCGGTACACGCTGGCGTTCTCGGGCAGCAGGTCATCCAGCCCCACGGGCAGCCAGGTGTCGCGCAGCAGGTTGGAGTCCACGCTGTCATCCGCCGTGGAGTCGGGCGCCTGGCACCAGAGCGCGGCGGCGAGCAGGGCGTTGATGCTGCCAGCGCTGGCGCCGGTGACGCCCACCAGGTTCGGCCGGAACGAGGGCCCCGCCACCGGCTGCGAGCGCGAGAGCCGCAGGAAGCGCACCGAGCCCCACGTGAGCCCGGCCTCATAGGCGCCCAGGCTCACCCCTCCGCTGATGGTGAGCGCGATGTCATGCGGAGGCGGCGCCTTCTCGGCGGCGCTCGCCCCCCAGGCCAGCAGCCCCGCCAGCACCACCGCCCACCGCGCCCTGTTGCGTACGACAGACCTCCCCACGTCTTCCTCCCGCTGCACCCGGACAGCCGCCGCGCGACAGAGACACGCGTCGGCCCCGGGTTTCCCCAGAGCGAGCGGACACTGCCCGCTAAGCTAGCGCGCCATCGCCGCCAGCGCGCCGTTGGGCGCCGGGCCACGCAGGGGGCTGTTGCCCAGCCACAGCCGCGCCTCCTCCAGCACCTTGTTCGCCTCTTCCAACGAGACGACGTTCACCGTCACGTCATCATCCGGCGAGTGCTCGCGCGCCAGCCGCGCCGCCTGCAGCTTCTGCACGGTGGACGAGGACACGTGCGCGCAGCACGCCACGCCCATCTTCCGCGCCTGCCCAATCGCCTCGCCGAGGATCTTCGCCACCTCGAGGCTGGCGATGTGCATGCCCCGCATGTCCGCCAGCACCAGGTGCTGGCCACCCTTGTACAGCTCGGTGGTCTCCAGGTAGAGGCGGGCCAGATCCTTCATCTGCTGCTCGTCGAACACCCCCTCCATGCGGATGTAGATGGTGCGCTGCGACGGATCATTCTTCACGCTGTAGTGCGCGGACTCCATGACGTCCCCCTTGCTCATGCCGCCGATCATAACCAGAGAGCCTGCCTCGTTTCGATATCGCGAGCCCCAGGGCGGCGATCTGTCCTATGAAACACTGGCTTCGATTCCAGCACTCCGCTGCAGAGCTGGAAATCCCGAGTGAAAATCCAGAAGGAACCGTCATGCACGCCGCTTTCCCCCATTCCCATACATGGCTCATTCCCCTGCTGCTGGCGGTGGCGCTGTCGGCGTGTGGCCCCAGGAACCTGAAAGAGCGCACACGCCACGGGGAGAAGCTGTCCGACGAGGCCTCGTCGCTGTTGGACGACGCCGAGCAGAGCCTGCGCAAGCTGGAGCCCGAACGCGCCGAGGAGCAGCTGGCGGAGGTAAAGGAGCTGGTGGCGCAGCCGGACATCGAGCTGTCGCCCGAGTCGGAGATGCTGCGCTCGCGGCTGGCGGAGCTGCAGGCCCAGGTGGTGCCCGCGCGCAAGGAGCGCGAGCGGCGCGAGCTGGATGCGGCGGTGGAGAAGCAGCGCGACGAGATTCTGCGCGCCCAGGAGGCGCTCAACACCGCGCTCGAGGCGCTGGAGCGCAAGGACGCGGGCCCGGCCCAGGCCGAGGCGGTGCTCGCCGCGGTGGAGCGGACCCAGGCCCGGCTGCGCGAGGGCAAGTCGCTGGAGTCCCGGAGCGAGGACTACGCGGCCTCGGTGCGCCGCACCGAGCAGCGCCTGACGCAGGCCACGGCCAGGGCCCAGTTCGCCCAGCAGGTGTTCGCCTACACGGCGGGGCCAGTGGCCTCGCGGCTGGAGGCCGAGGCGCTGGAGAAGAAGGCCAGGGCGGAGAAGGAGCCGGACGCGCAGCTGACGCTCTACACGGACGCGCGCGAGCGCTTCCGGCGCTGCGGTGAGGCCTCGCAGCAGCTCATCTCCAAGACGCCCGAGCTGGAACGCACCGCGATTCAGGTCGACGGCCGCGCCACCACGCCCAAGGCGGTGGGCTCCGGGTGCACCGCGAAGGTGGACTCGCTGCAGCGCACCGTGACGAAGCTGGAGAAGGCCAGGGCCGCCCGCGAGAAGAAGCGCGCCGCCAAGGCCAAGGCGAAGGGCTGAGCGCGCCTGGCTACTCGGTGCGCAGCGCCACCATGGGGTCCACGCGCGAGGCGCGCAGCGCGGGCAGCAGAATGGCCACCAGCGCCACCAGCAGCAGCGGCACCGGCGCGACGATGAAGGCCACCGGATCCAGCTCGCTCACGTAGACGAGCAGGCTGGACAGCAGGTGGGTGAACCACAGGGACCCCAGCACGCCCAGCGCCAGTCCCAACCCCACCGTCACCAGGCCCTGGCGCAGCACGAGCCACACCAGCTGGGTGCGCGTGGCCCCCAGCGCCATGCGCACCCCCATCTCCTGGGTGCGCTGGTTCACCAGGTAGGCCAGCACGCCATAGATACCGATCGCGGCCATCAGCAGCGCCAGCCCCGCCATCAGCCCCATGAGCAGCGTATTGAAGCGCTGAGCGCCCAGCGAGCCGCTGATGTGCTGCTCCATGGGCGTGAACTGAGAGGCGGGCAACTGCGGATCCTGCTCCCAGATCACGCGCTGGAGGGACTCCGAGAGCGGAACGGTGCTGCTCGTGCCGCGCACGAGCAGACTCTGCGGCAGCAGCGCCACGCCCCACGCATGGAACCGCTTGGGCATCTGGCCCAGCGGAACGTAGATGATGGGAGGCGGATCGACGTGCAGCCCCTGCTCTCGCACGTCCTTCACCACGCCAATGATCTCCCGACGGCCAATGTCCGCCAGCAGGGGGACCGAGACTCCGAGCGTCACGAACCGTCCGAGCGGGTCCTCGCGAGGCCAGAAGCGCCGTGCCGCGGACTCATTGACGACCACGACGGGCTGGCTACCCTGGCTATCCAGTTCGTCCAACAGCCGCCCACGCGCCAGCGCGATCTTCAGCACCTTGAAGTAGCCGCCAGAGACCGGCCGGTACAGCGCGGCACCGACCCGGGTCTGCGTTGGCTCGAGCGGGCCTCCATGAATGTAGAAGTCGACGCCAGGCCCCTGCTCCATGGGCAGTACCGTCGTGAAGCCCACGGCCTCGACGCCTGGCACGGTCTTGCCCCGCACCGCCATCTGTTGGACGAACGACTCCACGGCCTCGACGCTGCCGTAGCGTGTCAGGGGCAGCGACAGCTTGATGGCCAGCACTCCTCGCGGATCGAAGCCCGGCTCCACGCCGCTCAGCACCATGAAGCTCCTCACCAGCAGCGAGGCCCCGGTCAGCAGGATGACGGCGAGCGCCACCTGGCACACCACCAGGATGCGCCGCGTGCGGGCGCCCCGGGCCCCAATCGTGGCGCGCACCGAGCCCACCTGGAGCGAGGTATGAGGCGCCAACCGGGAGGACTGCCAGGCCGGCAGCACCCCGAAGACCAGCCCCGAAAGCACGGACACGCCGAAGGTAAAAGCGAGCACCATGCCGTCCATGCGGATGGAGTCCCGCAGCGGCAGGCCCTCGGGCGCCAGCGCGAGCAGCCCCGGCAGCGCGCCGACCGCCAGGACCAGGCCCAGCACGCCTCCCACACCCGACAGGAGGACACTTTCGGTCAGCAGCTGGCGCACCAGACGCGCGGGGCTGGCGCCCAGCGCGGTGCGCAGCGCCAGCTCACGCTCGCGCACGGTGGCCCGGGCCAGCTGGAGGTTGGCCAGGTTCACGCACGCGGTGAGCAGCAACAGCCCCACGGCCCCCAGCAGCACCAGCAGCGCGGGCCTGACACCGCGGGACATGGCCTCGTGGAGCGATCTGGCCTTCATCACCACCCCGGCGCGAAACAGCTCGGGGCGGCCGGCACGCAGCTGCTCGCCCTGCTCCTCCACCATGGCGCTCACCTGCTCGGCAGGCACCCCAGGCTTCAGCAGGCCCACCACCGTGAGGTAGTGCGTCGTGTCGGTCTCCGCCAGGTTGAGCTGTAGGGAAGTCCAGAGCGCCGCGTCCGACGGGTGCCGGAAGCCCGCGGGCGCGACGCCGACGATGGTGTGAGGCTGCCCGTTGATGATGAGGGACTGGCCCACTGCCTGCGGCTGGCCCCCGAAGCGGCTCCGCCAGAGCCCATGGCTCAGCACCACGACGCGGGGGCCCCCCGGCACATCCTCCTCGGGCAGAAAGCCCCGGCCATGCGCCGGCCGCACGCCGAACACCTCGAAGAAAGAGCGTGTCACCTGCGCTCCCCAGACGCGCTCGGGAGGCTGGTCCAGTCCCAGGGTGAAGGTGGAGTTGAACGCGGGGTAGGTGGTGACGCGGGAGAACGGCTGCGGTTGGGCGCTCAGGAAGGCGTACTGCGGAACCGACATGTGCTGAGCGGTCCGGTCCGGGCTGTAGCGCTCCACCACGAAGAGCCGCTCGGGCTGCGAGAAAGGCAGTGGCCGCAGCAGCACCCCATTGACCACGCTGAAGATGGCCGTGTTGGCGCCAATGGCCAGCGCCAGCGTGAGCACCGCCACCGCGGTGAAGCCAGGGCTCTTGCGCAAGAGCCGGGCGGCGAAGCGGAGATCGTCGCGCAGCTCCGTCAGGCGTCCGTTCATCGATGAGTTCTCAGACCTGGGACGCACAGTATCAGCTGCGGGGTGCGCTTGCCGACCCTCGTCACCAGGGGCGCGTTCGGCCTACGCTCATAGCGGCGCGACACCGGAGACGGCAATGAGCAACGGCACAGGTCAGCACCCCCAGAGCGGCACAGGCCTGGCGATGTCCGGCGGAGGCTTCCGGGCAACGCTGTTCCACGCCGGCAGCCTCTGGCGCCTCAATGAGCTGGGGTTGCTGCGCTCGCTGACGCGCGTCTCCAGCGTGTCCGGCGGCTCCATCACCAACGGCGTGCTGGCGCTGGCCTGGCCCAGGCTGGAGTTCGACGCCCAGGGTGTGGCCCGCAACTTCGAGGCGCTGGTGGTTCAGCCGCTGCGCCGCTTCTGCTCCTTCGACATCGACACGCGGGCCATCGCCAAGGCCTTCCTCCCCGGCCAGCACGCCTGGGAAAAGCTGCGCGACGCTTATGACGAGTACCTCTTCCACGGCGCGAAGCTGACGGACCTGCCCGAAGCGCCGCAGGCCCCCAGGTTCATCTTCAACGCGACGAACCTCAAGGCGGGCCGCAACTTCCGCTTCACCCGCAGGTACCTGTCCGACTACCGCATTGGCCTGCTGGACACGGCCGCGCTGGCCGCGCCGGGCAACACGCTGTCCATGGCGGTGGCCGCCTCCAGCGGCTTTCCCCCGCTGTTCTCACCCATCTCCTTCGACACGGAGCCTACCCACTGGCAGAAGGTGGAGGGCGCGGACCTGGCCGGCAACCCCGAGTACTGCTCCAGCATGAGCCTCTCAGATGGCGGCGTTTACGACAACCTGGGCCTCGAGCCCGTGTGGAAGAGCTGCCGCACGGTGCTCATCAGCAACGCGGGCAAGCCCTTCGAGTATGGCGTGGACGTCAACTCGATGATCCTGGCCGCCGATCTGCGCCTGATGATGCGCGTGCTCGACGTGACCATGGACCAGGTGCAGGGGCTGCGGCTGCGGGAGATCGTCGACAGTTACGAGAGCGGCGAGCACCAGGGCGCGTACTGGGGCATCAACACCAACATCGATGACTACACCCAGCAGCGCCTGAAGCGAAACCTCCCCGCGCTGACGCCGCCCGCGCTGAGCGTCAGTGCCCAATCCCGCGATGCGCTCGCCGCCATGCGAACGCGCCTCAATGAGTTCAAGCCCGAGGAGCAGAACCGGCTGATCAACTGGGGCTACGCGGTGTGTGACGCCGCAATGCGCTCCTACGGCGGCGTCAGCCCGGCCACGCCCCCGAGCTGGCCCTACGTCAACTTCCCCTTGTCGTGACGGGGCCGCCGGTTCAGCGCCGGGAAAGCGTGCCCTGGAATCCATGGGGCTGCGCCATCGCGAACAGCGTCATGCGGACCGCCTCGGGCGCTGAGGCCTGGAGTCGATAGCGGGTACACATGAGGTGACACAGCAGCATCAACTGCGCGGTGCCCAGGCCGGCTCCAACGCACGTCGAGGGAGCCCAGCCGAACGGCACATAGCTGGCTCCAGAGCAGGGCCCGTGTGGCGCGCCAGCCAGCCAGCGGTCGGGATCAAAGATGTCCGGGTCCTTCCAGTGCTTCGGATCATGGTGAACGAGGTAGGGGCTGACGACGTAGTTCTGCCCCTTCTCGAGGCGCGCCGAGTCCAACGGGATGTCCGTGCGCGCGGTCCGGGTGGTGAACATGGGCGGGCTCCACATGCGCAGCACTTCCTTGACGAAGCGGTGCGTCACCGGTGCCAGGCGGGTGGGCGCTTCGCAGAAGTCCTCCAGCGCCAGCGGCTGAAGCTCGCCCGTCAGCCGCTCGGCCCACTCGGGCCTTCGCGTCAGCTCGTAAAGCAGACACGCGGCCGCGGCCCCCGGAGGTCCGGCAATCGCGGTGAGCACGGCGGTGACCGCGTCCACGGCCCGGTCGATGCCCAGCGCCGGCAGCAGCTCGACGATGGGATCCGCCAGATCGAGCTGACGAGGCCTCTTGCCCTCGGCACGGCCCTTGAGCTCGCGGCGGACCGCGGAGCCAGCGCCCATGTTGATCCACACGCCCCGCAGCGCCTGCCAGCGCGTCTCCCGCACCCGAGGCACTGTCACCAACCGCCGCAGCTTGAGTGTCTGGTCGCGCAGCACTCGCTCTACATCTGCGGCAGGCAGGCCCGTTACCACCACGGGCGCCAGGGACTGACTGACGATTTCCTGCACGGCCCAGACCAGATCGAGGCGGCGCTCGAGGCGCTCCTCGATCTGCTGGATCATGCGTTCTGCAAGCCGCCTGACGGCCTCGCCGTCCGACAGGCGGCGCATCTGTGCGTGCCACGCTGCCCGCACGTTCTTCCACGAGACAGGTTCACCCTTGCGGCCCCTCAGCAGATCCTCGAGCTTGTCCGGAAGCGTCTGATCCGCAAAGTCCAGGGTGTGAATCTTCTGTGCTGCCTCGGGCTCGAACACGCCCAACTGGCCCTCTCTAATCCAGAAGACGCCCCCTTCTGCCTGGCTCCGGGTGCGCATCTCGCGAGCGAAGTCACTCTCCTCGAGTTCGGTAGCCATACGTCCTCTGTCCTGCGGGATGGAGGCGGGAGTACCCCGCCCTCACCCATATGTGCTGTTACAGATTCTTGTAGTTGAACCAGTACATCTTATTGCCCCCGGGACGAATCGCGAGCGCGGCCATGACGGCGCGGATCATCTTCTTCATGTGAGTCACCTCCCTTCCGTTCATGTGTTTCAGTTGTTTCACTGTTTCAACAGTATCACGTTTACTGAGAAAATGGGGAGACCCTATTCATCACGAATTTCGGGGGTGCCAGCGCGGCGGCCACACAGGGGCGCGTGTCGTGAGGGGTAACCCTGAGCTGATGGCCCTCCAGCAGCAGCCGCAGAATGTCTTCGACCAGCTCCAGCGCCAGCAGTGACGCGGGGCAGGTGTGCGGGCCCCAGCCAAAGGGCAGGAACGCCTGAGGATTCTTGAGGGTGGCCCACCGCTCGGGCCGGAACCGGGCCGGCTCGTCCCAGTTGTTCGCGCTGCGCTGCATCGCGTACGGACAGACCACCACGGTGTCCCGAGGCGTGACGGCGATGCCGGCCACCTCGTGGTTCTTCGCGGGCCTGGCGCCCAGGAACCACGCCACCGGCCACAGCCGCAGCGCCTCGCGCACCACCCAGCCCGGTTGGGCGTCGGTGGGCGGATGGGTGCCCAACAGGTACACCGACCAGCCCAACAGCAACCCCATCGAGCCCACCACGGCGAACACGAACGACAGGAACACCTCCACCAGATCCGCCGCCGGCGCGCCAGGCTCCGCCCCGCTGATCACCACGTCGAGCAGATCCGCGGGCTGGGTGATGCCCCGCGCGCGCCTCCGGGCGATCTCCTGCTTCAGCTCGCGCCCCACCCGGAAGCGGAACAGCGCGCGGCTGAGAAAGGAGTAGCGCTGCTTGGCTCCGGCGAGCACTCCGCGCCGGACCACTTGCTCCAACGTGTCGCGCAGCCGGGCCGGGCTGTCGGGCGCGAGCAGCACGTTGCCCAGGTGCCGGTACATGAGCCAGTTGCCCGCATCGGGCCACTCACTGGGCTGCTCCAGCACCTGTCCCACCGAGCTGGCCAACCTGCTGCCCTGCGCGTCCACGTAGTCGCGCAGCAGCGCGCGGCCCGCTCTGGCAATGCGCACCTGGGCCTCACGCGGACCGAACAGGCCGCGCCGGGTGTGGAAGAAGTCCCCGTGCTCCTCGTAGAGCCCCTCGCCGTTGGCCAGCACCGCCTTGGAGGCCTCGGGATCCACCAGGCACAGCCTGCGCCCCGGCAGCCAGAAGGCATCGCGCGCGTTCTGCACCGCCTGATCAAGGAAGCGCAGCGGGTCGGCCTCGAACTCGACTGTGGGCTCTTGCGCGGCCAAGGGGCACCCCTCCTTAAGGGGTTTCTCCGTCAGTAACGAGGACCACTCATTAACCGCTATCTCCGTTACGCCCGCTAGTACTGCAAACAACGTGACAAGGGTCCAATCGCTGCTTTCTTGCCCAGTAAAACAGGTTTAAGCCTTGTTTCAGGTATGAATGAAGCCCTTAGTGTTTCATTTATGGGACCCAGGTTTTCGATTCCGGGAAAATGAATACGTGAGCAATTGAATGAATACGTGAGCATTTGCTGGAGCCTTCGCACACGCTGCTCTGGAGTGGGGCCAAAGACTACGGGCTGGGCTCCCACCAGGCGTGGAAGTGCACGTCCAGAGCAGGTGCCGCATAGCCGGTGGGAAGCTTTCCGAAGGGGGCCGCCTTCTTCACCGCCGCCAGCGCCGCCTCGTCCCACGTCTTCGAGCCCGACGAGGTGGTGAGCACCGCGCCCAGCAGTTGGCCATCCTTGCCCACGGTGATCTGCACCACCGCGCGATGGCCCGGCTTGGGAGCATGTCTGGCCGCTGGCTGCCGGTACTGCTTGGCCACGCGCTCGAAGAACTTCTTCTGGTAGCTGGCGTCCGTGAGGGTGGCCTGGAAGAACATGTTCAGCTGCGCGCGCCCTCCCGCGGCCCGGGCCACCGGGGACACGGCGAGCGACAACGCGACAAAGGCGAGCACGAGGAGATGGAGGCGGGACATGGGCCCAGCTAGATTGCCCCAACCACCACCTCGAGCGCGAGGGACTGGGAACGGGGGGCAAGTGCCTACGGCGGGCGGACCATTCATCCTGGCCATCGATCTCGGTACCTCGGCCGTCAAGCTGGCAGCCATTGGCCTGCGTGGCTCCATCGTCGCCAGCCAGGTCGAGCCCACCCAGCTGTCCCTGCTGCCCAACGGCGGCGCCGAGCAGGATCCCGAGGACTGGTGGGCCGCCATCGTCCGGGGCACCCGGAAGCTGCTGGGCAGCGGCGCGGTGGCCGCCGGGGACTTCATTGGCGTCAACTGCAGCGCCCAGTGGGCCGGCACCGTCGCCGTGGACGAGCAGGGCCGCCCGCTGCGCCCCGCCATCATCTGGATGGACTCGCGCGGGGCTTCTCACGTGCGGCGCGCCGCCCATGGCCTGCTGCCCATCGAGGGCTATGGCCTGCGCAAGCTGATGACGTGGATCCGGCTCACCGGCGGCGCGCCCAGCATGTCCGGCAAGGACTCGGTGGGCCACATCCTGTACCTTAAGCAGGCGCTGCCGGACATCTACCACGCCACCTACAAATTCCTCGAGCCCAAGGACTGGCTCAACCTGAAGCTGACGGGCCGGTTCGCCGCCTCGTATGACTCGATCAACGTGCACTGGGTCACCGACAACCGGGACCTGTCCCGGGTGCGCTACGACGAGCGGCTGCTGCGCATCTCCGGGCTGCCGCGCGAGAAGCTGCCAGAGCTGGTGCCCCCCGCCACCGTGCTGGGCCCGCTGAGCCCCGAGGCCGCGCGGGTGCTGGGCCTGGGCGAGCATGTGCAGGTGGCCACCGGCAGCCCGGACATCCTCGCCGGCGCGGTGGGCTCGGGCGCGGTGCGCGACTTCGAGGCTCACCTCTGTATTGGCACCTCGGCGTGGCTCAGCTGCCATGTGCCCTTCAAGAAGACCGACCTGCTGCACCAGATGGGCACCATGCCCTCGGCGCTGCCGGGCCGCTACCTGCTCGTCAACGAGCAGGACTCGGCGGGCGTGTGCCTCACCTCGCTCAAGAACCTGCTCTTCGGAGCGCCTGACGCCAGCGCTCCGCCGGACGTCTTCGAGCTCATGGAGCGCGAGGCCGAGCGCGTGCCCGCCGGCAGCGAGCAGCTCATCTTCATGCCGTGGCTCAATGGCGAGCGCTCCCCCATCGAGGACCGGCTGACGGGGGGCGGGTTCTTCAACCAGACGCTGCAGACAACGCGGGGACACCTGGTGCGCGCGGTGCTCGAGGGCGTGGCCTACAACGCCCGCTGGCTGCTCAAGTACGTGGAGCCCCTCATCGGCCGGAAGCTGGAGGGCATCCGGCTGATTGGCGGCGGCGCCCGCTCGAAGCTGTGGTGTCAGATCCTCGCCGACGTGCTGGACCGGCCCATTCACCAGGTGGACGAGCCGGTGATGGCCAACGCCCGGGGCGCCGCGTTCCAGGCGGGCCTGGCCCTGGGGCGCCTGACGGTGAGCGAGATCTCCGGGCTGGTCCCCATCGCCCACACCTACTCTCCCAACCCCCAGCACCGCGGGCTCTACGATGAGCTGTTCGGCGAGTTCCTGAACCTCTACAAGAGCAACAAGGCCATCTTCGCGCGGCTCAACCGGGCCCGCGGCACCTGAAGCCCGGCGCACCCGCGCGTCCGCCATTAGGAAGGAAGCCATGGCGCTGCCTGATCTCGACCTGCTGAACCACCTTCCCCCCCGACTGCTCGCGATAGCCGAGCGCTACCTCAAGGCGATTCCCGGTGTGCGCAGCCGCCTGGACCAGGAGACCGGCTCGCTGCTCGCCGACCTGGAGAGCAGCCTCAAGCCCTACCGCGAGAAGGTGCCCACCTTCGACCGGCTGCCCGCGCAGGGCCGCCCCCGCGACGAGGTGCTCCGCGAGCTGGCGCACCTGGAGTCCCACGAGCAGGACAAGTGGCGCCAGGGGCGCGTGTCCGGCGCCGTGTACCACGGGGCCGAGGACCACATCGACTTCGTCAACGAGGTGTACGCGCTGCACTCGCAGAGCAACCCCCTGCACGCGGACCTGTGGCCCAGCGCCACCAAGTTCGAGGCCGAGGTGGTGGCGATGACCGCCAACATGCTCGGCGCCACCGAGGCCACCGCCGGCAAGCCCGCCGAGGAGCACATCTGCGGCTCGCTCTCCTCGGGCGGCACCGAGAGCATCATGCTGGCCATGAAGACGTACCGGGACTGGGCCCGCGCCACCCGGCGCATCACCCGGCCGGAGATGATCGCCCCGGCCAGCGCGCACCCGGCGTTCGACAAGGCCGCGCACTACTTCGGCATCAAGATGGTGCGCGTGCCCGTGGCCCCGGACTACCGCGCGGACGTGGCCGCCACGCGCAAGGCCATCACCCGCAACACCATCGTGCTGGTGGGCTCGGCGCCGTCGTTCCCCCATGGCGTCATTGATCCCATCGAAGAGCTGTCGGAGCTGGCGCGCAAGCGCGGCCTGGGGTTCCACACCGACGCGTGCCTGGGGGGCTTCGTGCTGCCGTGGGCCAGGAGGCTGGGTTACCCGGTGCCGCCGTTCGACTTCCGGCTGCCCGGGGTGACGACGATGTCCGCGGACACCCACAAGTTCGGCTACGCCGCCAAGGGCACCTCGGTGGTGCTGTACCGGGGCACGGAGCTGCGCTCGCACCAGTACTTCACCGCCACCGAGTGGCCCGGCGGCATCTACTTCTCTCCCACCTTCTCGGGCAGCCGGCCCGGGGGGCTCATCGCCGCCGCCTGGGCCACCCTGGTGACGATGGGCGAAGAGGGCTACCTGGAGGCCTCGCGCCGCATCCTCGAGACGGCCACCGCCATCAAGCGCGGCATCCAGGCGATGCCGGACCTGTACGTGCTGGGCGATCCCCTGTTCGTCATCGCGTTCGCCTCGCGCACGGTGGACATCTTCAAGGTGATGGAGCGCATGAGCGCCCTTGGGTGGAGCCTCAACGGGCTGCACAAGCCCTCGGCAGTTCACCTGTGCGTGACATTGCGACACGCACAACCCGGGGTGGCGGACAAGTTCCTGGAGGATCTCCGGGCGGCGGTGGAGCATGTGCGTGCCCACCCGAGCGAGAAAGGGACGATGGCCCCCGTCTATGGCATGGCTGCCACGGTGCCCTTCCGGGGTCTGTTGAGCGATCTGCTCAAGAAGTACATGGACCTGCTCTATAAAGTCTAACTGTGCTCGATCTCCTCTCCCTGGCGAGGGCGGCTCGCGATCTGTCCCGCGAGCAGACCCTCGGTGAACTTCACCAGACGATCCTGCGTCTCGTCCGGGAGAGCACGGGAGCCCGGTATACCGCGCTGCTGAGCCTCCACGAGGGCCAGGAGTGGGAAGTCCTTTGCCAGTTGGAGGACGCCCCGCGCACCCCCGCGGCGCTGCCCGTGGGCGTGCTGGAGCAGGCCCGCACCACCCAGGTGCCCGTGGTGCAGGCCGAGGCGCAGTGCCATCCCCTGGTTCATCGCGGCCGTTCGCATGGGCTGCTCTACCTGGAGCGGCCCACGGGCAGCGCGCCCCTGGAGGAGAGGCGTCAGGCGGTGCTGGAGCTGCTGATCAACCAGGCCTCGCTCGTGCTGGACAATGCCTACCTGCGTCAGCACGCGACCGCGCACCGGTTGTCCGAGGAGCGCTCGCGCCGCGAGACGCTGGTCGCCAAGTACCAGCTCCAGGAGCTCATCGAGCACTCCCCCGCCGCCATCTATGTGAAGGATAGCGAGGGCCGCTACCGCGTCATCAACAGCCGCTTCGAGTCCGCCTACGGTATCGCTCGCGAGCAGATCCTGGGCCGCACGGACCTGGAGCTGTCGGAGTCCGAGCACGCCCGGCAGCTGATGGAGAATGATCAGCGCGTCCTGGCCAGCGGCCTCACCTCTCAGTTCGAGGAGAGCCTGGCGGTGCGGGGGGAGCTGCGCACGTACATCTCGGTGAAGTTTCCCCTGCGCTCGGAGGATGGGAGCACTCACTCCGTCTGCGGCATCTCCACGGACATCACCGATCGCAAGCGGGCCGAGCAGGCGCTGCAGCAGGCCAATGAGCAGCTGGAGCAGCGGGTGTCCGAGCGCACCACGCAGCTGCACTCGGCGCAGAAGGAGCTGCTGGATCGCGCCCGGCACGCGGGCATGGCGGAGATCGCCAGCAGCATCCTGCACAACCTGGGCAATGCGCTCACCGGCATCACCGTGAGCAGCGCGCTGCTGCGCGAGCGCGTTCAGGGGCTGCCCATCGGCTCACTGGAGCGGCTGGCCACGCTGATGGACCGCTCGCCCGAGGCGCTGGGCGCGTTCCTGGCGCACGACGAGAAGGGCCGGCACGTGCCGGAGTTCCTCAAGAAGCTGCGCGCGCGGTTCGCCGAGGAGCGGCAGCTGCTGCTCGAGGAGTGCGCGGCGATGGCGGGCAAGGTCGAGCGCGCCAACAGCGTGATCGCCGCGCAGCAGACGTATGCGCGCAACCGGATCACGCTGCGCGAGACGCTGCGGCTCAGTGAGCTGGCCGAGGACGCGCTGCGCCTGGCGGGGATCTCCGAGGGGTTCGACGAAGTCATCCACCGTGAGTACGGCCCGGAGGAGCCGGGGCTGTACGAGCGCCACGTCATCATGCAGATCCTCGTGAACCTGATCGCCAACGCGAAGAACGCGGTGCGCGAGCGGGGGCAGGGGCCTGCGGCGCGCATCACCCTGACGGTGCACCAGGACGAGAACCGGACGTCGGTGACGGTGAGCGACAACGGCATCGGGTTCGACGAGCGCGTCAAGGCGCGCCTGTTCACCTATGGGTTCACCACCCGGCCCAAGGCGCACGGCTTCGGGCTGCACAGCGCCGCGCTGAGCGCGCAGTCGCTGGGTGGGCACATCGACGCGCACAGTGACGGGCCCGGCAAGGGCGCGCGCTTCGAGCTCATCCTTCCGAGGACCCGGGCGGAGTAGCTTCCGGGACTTCCCGCGTCATCTCCACCATCGTGGGGCGCCAACCGAGCCTCGCGAAGAAGCGCTGCGCTGGCTCGTTCTTCGCCGCGCTCATGAGGATGACGCGGGGAACGCCCAGCTCGGCGAAGCGCTTCAGCAGCGCCTGGGCCAGCAGCGTCCCCGCGCCCGTGCCCCGCGCGCCCTCGTCCACCCAGATGTCGTGTAGCCCGCCGTGCCGGTCTCTCAGCGTGGCCCAGTCGCGCGCTTCGACTCGCCCGTAGACGTAGCCAATCACTTCGCCGTCCCGCTCCGCGACCAGCACCACCGCTTCCTTCGCCCGCAGCTCCTTGCCCAGCCACCAGCGGTAGCCCGACTCCACGTCCTCCGGCAGCATGAAGCGCCGCGCGTCGAAGCCGTGGTGCTGCCTCACCAGCGCGGCGCCCATACGGCCCAGGGCCTCCGCGTCCGCGGGTCTGGCGGGACGAACCGTGATCGTCATGGCCGACGCCCTACGCTCGCGAGAACGCCTCGCTCACGATCGCGCGCGCCTCCTCCACCACCGCGTCCAGGTGCGCCTTGTCACGGAAGCTCTCCGCGTAGATCTTGTACACGTCCTCCGTGCCCGAAGGCCGTGCCGCGAACCACCCGTTCTCCGTCACCACCTTCAGCCCGCCGATCTCCGCGTTGTTCCCCGGCGCCTTCGTCAGCCGCTGGGTAATCGGCTCGCCCGCCAACGTGGTGGCCTTCACCGCCTCCGGCGACAGCTTCTTGAGCACCGCCTTCTGCGCTGACGTCGCCGGCTGATCGATGCGCGTGTACAGCGGCGCGCTGAACCTCGCCGTCAGCTCCGCGTAATGCGCTCCCGGATCCTTCCCCGTGCGCGCCAGGATCTCCACCGCCAGCAGATCCAGGATGATGCCGTCCTTGTCCGTGGACCACACCGTGCCATCCCGCCGCAGGAACGACGCTCCGGCGCTCTCCTCGCCCCCGAACCCCAGCGAGCCGTCCAGCAGCCCGTCCACGAACCACTTGAACCCCACCGGCACTTCCACCACCCGGCGGCCCAGATCCTTCGCCACCCGGTCGATCATGCTGCTGCTCACCAGCGTCTTGCCTACCGCCGCCTCCGCCTTCCACCCGGGCCGGTTGCGGAACAGGTACGAGATCGCCACCGCCAGGTAGTGGTTCGGGTTCATCAACCCCACGCTGCGCGTGACGATGCCGTGGCGATCCGAGTCCGTGTCATTGCCGAACGCGATGTCGTACTTGTCTTTGAGCGCCACCAGGCTCGCCATGGCGTACGGCGACGAGCAGTCCATGCGGATCTTCCCGTCATGGTCCAGCGTCATGAACCGGAACGTCGGATCCACCTTCGGGTTCACCACCTGCAGGTTCAGCCCGTAGCGCTCCGCGATGGGCTTCCAGTAGTCCAGGTTCGAGCCGCCCAGCGGATCCGCGCCGATGGACAGCTTCGCCCCCCGGATGACCTCCAGGTCCACCACGTTGCCCAGATCCGCCACGTACGGCGTGATGAAGTCATACGTGCGCAGGTGCAACGCGGCCCGCGCCTTCTCGTACGCCAGCCGCTCCACGCCCTTGTTGCCACCGCCGAGCAATTCGTTGGCGCGCTTCTCGATCCACGCGGTGATCTTCGTGTCCGCCGGGCCGCCGTTGGGCGGGTTGTACTTGATGCCTCCGTCCTCGGGCGGGTTGTGCGAGGGGGTGATCACCACCCCGTCCGCCAGCCCCGTGCTCTTGCCCCGGTTGTACGTGAGGATCGCGTGCGAGATGACCGGCGTGGGCGTGGCCCCGTCCGTGTAGCGCACCTGCACCCCGTTGGCCGCCAGCACCTCCAGCACCGTGCGCTGCGCCGGCTCGGACAGCGCGTGCGTGTCCATGCCCAGGAACAGCGGGCCGTCGATGCGCTCCTGCTTGCGGTACTCGCAGACGGCCTGCGTCACCGCGAGGATGTGCGCCTCGTTGAAGCTGCGCCGCGCCGCCGAGCCCCGGTGGCCCGAGGTGCCGAACGCGACACGCTGCTCGGGCTCCCGGACGTCGGGTTGCTCCGAGTAGTACTGCGTACGCAGCGTCTCGGGGTTGATGAGGAAGGAGTCAGGCGGGGGCTTGCCAGCGAGAGGATGGGGCACGAGCCGGGATGTTACGTGCCGCCCACCGCCCGTCAGGCGAGAAGTGGCGCTCCGGCAGAAAAACGTCCACTTTCAGGGGGTTGCAAAGCCCTGCAATGGTGGGGCCTTTCGATCGTAAGGTGGGGGAGGACCTCTCACGGTCCCCGCCAAGGAGCCGCGCGCAATGAAGAAGCTGCTGGTGTTCGTCGTGCTGCTGGCCGTCGGGGCTGGAGCCGCGTACCACTTCGGCCTCCTGGACCGCCTGGGCCTGGGCGCCAACCGCGTCATCCCCAAGGATCCCAACCTGCTGGCCTACTTCGGGCCGGACTCCCGTGAGCTGCTGCTGCTGCAGGTCACCGAGCTCGACCTGCGCTTCTCCGACGAGGAACAGCGCCGCTACGAGCAGGACTGGAAGGACTTCCACGCCAAGACGGGCATCAACGTGGCCAAGGACGTGGACGCCGTCGCCCTGGCTGATGGGCTCGGCGCTGCCCGGGGCCGCTTCGACTGGAAGAAGCTCTCGGCCTATCTGCAGACGGAGGGCTACACCCTCACCGAGCTTGCGGGCGTGCCCGGAGCCGTGAAGTCCGCCGCGCCGGATCTGGCCCTGGATGGCAATTACCTGCTCATGGGCCCGCGGGGCACGCTGGAGCGGGCCATTGCCCGCAAGCGCCAGGGCGCCGGGCTCAATGACAACAGCGCGCTGGTGAAGGCCATTGATGAGCTGGGCTGGAAGCACTCGCTGGTGGGCGGCGTGGTGTCCGGCTCGCGCCTGGCGGACGAGAGCACCCCGTCTCAAATGAAGAAGATGCAGTCCGTGCTGGGCGCGATTGACTCCACCGAGAGCGGCGTCGAGCTGCGCGCCATCGTCGCCACCGGCAGCAAGGAGGAGAGTGAGGCGCTGCACGCCACGCTGGAGGTGATGCGCAAGGCCATCATCCTCGAGGCCACCGTGAACCCGCTGTCCGAGACGCGCCCGCTGCGCGACCCGCTGGAGAAGGCCGTGCTGGAGGTGGATGCGCAGGGGCGCCTGCGCGGCACCATGACCATTCCCTATGCCGCGGTGGGCCAGGCCTCCGCGAACCTCTCTCCCACCCAGCTGGCCAATGCCACGCGCACCCTCGGGATGGAGAAGGAGGTGGAGTCTCCCGCGCCCTCGGCTCAGCCCTCCGCGCCCTCGCCCTCCGCGCCCTCGCCCTCCGCGCAGCCGGTGACGCCCGTGGTGGCCGCGCCCTTCACTCCGGACTGGAAGCCGCCCGTGCTGGGCCTGTTCCTGCTCGTGCTCGCGCTGATCACCAAGAGCGCCGCGGAGCGGCCAGGCCTGTTCAACGTGCTGCTCCACCCCGTCTTCCTGGTGCCCTTCCTCGTGTCCACCCTGGGCGTGTTCGTGTTCCGGTGGACCGGGCACTCCGGTGGCATGTTCGACATCTTCTCCATGCCCATGCCCGAGTGGCACCGCTTCCTGTCCCTCGAGGTGGCCCACCCCGTGGGCCTGAGCGCCGCCATTCCCATGGTGTTCGCCATCATCTCCGGGCCCGTGCCGCTGCTGCGCCGCTTCGCCGCGGGGCTCGGAGTGGGCTTCAGCGCCTACCTCGCCGTGAAGGCGTTCGGTGGCGCCAGCGTGCCGCTCATTCCCGCCGCCTACACGCTGTATTGGTATGCCGGCAACGCGTTGGCCGCGCTGCTCATGGCCCGCATCACCCTGCCCTCGCGCCGCCGCGCTCAGTCGGGAGGGGCTGCTCGCCCGGCGCGTCCCGCGCGCTGAAGCGAGGGCAAAAAAAGAGCACTGCCCACGTCACCGGTCGGGAGAGCAACGTGGGCAGTGCGTAGGTGCTATAGGTATTGAGATTTTCGCAAGGGCCCGCTCGAAGTTGCGTGCCCCGGAAATCCCCAGGAAGTACCCCGGCTTGGCGCGATCAGCGGTCCACGCTCCAGGCCTGCTCCACCAGCGCTTCCAGTGAGTGCGGCAGCTCCTGCCAGCCCCTGGCCACCGTGGTTCCCATGGTGCGCCGGCGGATGAAGGTGCGCAGCACGTCGCGCACCCGGTTGGCCTCCAGCCCCTGGGGCAGCTTCTCCGCCCGGTGCGCCCGATCTCTCAGCCGCTCCCACGCCCCCTCTCCCAGGGGGGCCGGCTCGTCCGCCTTGTCCGGCCGCAGGGTTCGCCACAGCTCGTGCGCCAGCTCCAGCAGCCCCGCCCTCGCGTCACTCACCGTCGCCGAGGCCGCCAGCCGCGCCTCCGGCTCCCGCTCCCGCGCGCACAGCCAGCACGCCAGCTCCAGCCGCTCTGCCTCTGACGGCGTCAGCGGGAAGAACTGCGCGCGCACGATCGCCTCCAGCCGCTTGCGTGCCGCAACGCGCCAATGCTCCGCGTGCACCAGCTGCTCCGGGCCCGTGCGCGGCGGGTGCGCCGGAGCCCACTGCGCCCGCTTGCGCAGCTCGCCCGCCAGGCCTCCTGTCCGGTCCACCCGCGCCAGCCGGGACCAGGCCGCCGCCAACACCGCCTCTCCCCTCGCCCACTCCCGCCGAAGCGCCTCTCCCTGCTCGGCCGTCCAGGGCAGCCTCGCCTCCGGATCCACCTCCTGGGCGAAGAGCGACTCCAGCAGCCGGCCAAACCCTGCCAGCTCCCTCACCGTGGGCAGCGTCTCCGGCAGCAGCTCCAGCGCCGTGGCCTCGCGCTGCGCCGGCAGCACCTCTCGTGGCATGAGGAGGATCCGCTCCTCCAGCGCCCGCATCAGCTCGGTGAGCGGCTCGTCCTCGCGGCGGGTGAGCCGCTGGGCCAGGCTCTTCGCCAGCTTCTGCCGCTGCGCCTGCACGTCTTTGAGCCCCACCACCGTGGGGCTGCGCGTGGGCCAGCTCTCCGCCTGGGCCCGGCGCAAGGCCGCGCTCAGCGTCTCGTCCACCTTTGGCTGGGCCTCCAGCGCCTGGCGCAGCAGCCCCAGCTCCTGGCGCGCGCGCTCCTCCCAGCCCCGCGCGCCGAGCCACTCCCACAGCTTGCGGTAGCGCAGCTGCGCGGCCTCCAGCAGCTCCGCCCGGCCCTCCAGACGCAGCCGGTACTCGTCCACGGGCCGTCCCATCTCCGCGCGCTCTTGCCCCGCCGCTCAGGGCTGGCCGAGCACCTCCAGCGCCGCGGCCGTCAGCGCCGTCACCCCGGTGCGCAGCGTGCGCTCCCGGTCCGGCGCGAACACCCCCGAGTGCAGCGAGGGCAGCGTCGCCCCTGCCTTCTGCGCCTGCTGGTGCTTGGCCGGCTCCACCGTGCCAATCCACAGCAGCGAGGCCGGCACTCCCGCGCGCCCGTACTCGGAGAAGTCCTCTCCGCCCATCACCGGCGTAGCCTCCTTCACGTTCTGCGGCCCCAGCACCCGGCTCACCGCGCCGACGATGCGCCGCGTCAGCTCCGGATCATTATACGTGGCTGGAGTGCCCTCGATGATGGACACCTCGGGCGGGCGCGGCGAGCCGGCCGACAGGGACTCTCCCTTGGCGATGCGCTCGATGGCCGCGAGGATCCGCTCGCGCACCTCGGGCTTGTACGTGCGCACGGTGAGCTGCAGCTTCGCCTCGTCCGCGATGATGTTGTGCTTGGTGCCCGCGTGCAGCGAGCCCACCGTCACCACCGCGGGCTCCAGCGGGTTGCGCTCCCGGCTGACGATGGACTGCAGCGCCACCACGTACCGCGCCGCCAGCAGCACCGGATCCACCGTGGTGTGCGGGTAGGCCCCGTGGCCGCCCTTGCCGTAGAGCGTCACGTCCACCGAGTCCACGCTCGCCAGGGCGAAGCCCGGCACGTACTCCACCGTGCCAGCGGCCGCCGTGGACGAGTTGTGCACCGCCAGCGCGAAGTCCGGCTTGGGGAAGCGCTTGAAGAGCCCCGCGTCGAGCATCGCCCGCGCCCCGTCGCCCCGCTCCTCCGCCGGCTGGCCCACCATCATCACCGTGCCCTTCCAGCGATCCTTCGACTTCGCCAGCAGCGAGGCCACGCCCACCCACACGGACATGTGCATGTCATGCCCGCAGGCGTGCATCACCGGCACCGTCTTGCCCTCGGGATCCTTGGCTGTCACCTTGCTGGCGTAGGGCAGCCCCGTCTTCTCCTCCACCGGCAGCGCGTCCATGTCCGCGCGCACCATCACCGTGGGCCCCGGGCCGTTGCGCAACAGGCCCACCACGCCGTGCCCGCCCACCTTCTGCGTCACCTCGAAGCCCAGCGCGCGCAGCTTCGCCGCCAGCTTCGCCGCCGTCTTCTCCTCGTTCATCGACAGCTCGGGCGTCTGGTGCAGATCCCGGTAGAGCGTGTCCAGCTCCGGGTAGAGGCTCTCCAGTCCCTGGAGCACCCGAGGCGCCGAGCCTGCTGGCTCCGCGGCGAGCGCACCACTACCAACCATGAGAACAGTGAGGGCCAACCAGGTAGACCGTCGAGACACGCTTCCTCCGTTTGCGCGGCAAGGGGGCGTGATTACACCACAGCGTTCGCCTCCGGGCGCGAGCGGCGCGACACCGCCCCGCCTCTATTTCACCGGTAGTCCGGTTGCAGTACCGTGTGCGGCCATGCGCCATTGGTGGGTCCTGTGTCTGCTTCCCGTGCTGGCCTGGGCCGAGCCCCTGAAGCTCGCCGTGCCCGGCCTCACCGTCGTGGACATGAATGAGCAGCAGGCCAGCTTCCTGTCCGAGCACCTGTCGCAGCAGCTGTCCGACGAGGGGGCCGAGGTGGCCAACGCGCAGGATCTCACCGTGCTGCTGGGCCTGGAGCGCCAGCGCCAGCTGCTGGGGTGCACCGGCCGCAAGTGCGCCACCGCGCTCACCGACGCGGTCGACGTGGACGCCCTGGTGCTGGGCGATATCGCCAAGCTGCCCAAGGACCGCTACCAGCTCAACCTGCGCATGCTGGACTCGACCAAGGGCACGCGCGTGAAGACCTATAGCCGGCGCGTGGCGGGCTACGAGGCGCTGCTCGATGAAATCGAGAAGGCGTCCAAGCAGCTGGTGACCGCGGGTAACAAGAAGTTCGGGCGAACCTCCGTTGCGGTGGTGAAGCCGCCGCCGCCGCCCGTGGAGGAGCCGCCTCCGCCGCCCGTGGTGGAGCAGCCTCCGCCTCCTCCGCCCGAGCCCGTGGTGAAGCCGGAGCCCGCTCCGTGTCCTCCGCCTTCTGCTCCGGTGAAGTACGAGGTGCGGGGTGGTGGAGCGCGTCGGTGGGCCTGGGTGCCCGCTACCGTGGGGGGCATCGCCCTGGGCGGCGGGCTCGTGTTCTGGAGCACCTCGGAGGCGAAGTACCAGCAGCTCAAGGATGGCATGTCCCGCCCGCCGAAGGACTCGGAGAAGCTCAAAGTGGATGGCGAGCGTGAGCAGACCCTGGCCCGGGTGGGCGTGGGCGTGGGTAGCGCGCTGGTAGTGACGGGCGTCGCCATGCTCATCTTCGGAGATCCGCCGGCCGCGGTGCCACAGGTGGCCGTGGGCAAGGATCAGGTCTCGCTGGGGTTCGCGGGAGAGCTGCCATGGTGAGTCTCCGGGGCCTGAAACGCGGCGGGTGGTGGGCAGGAGTGCTCTTCCTGCTGGCGCTCTCGGGCTGCCGGATCTTCGAGGTGCCGGAGCTGACGTGTGAGAAGGACAGCGAGTGGATAGGTCCCTGTCCTGTTGACCCTGTTGACCCTGGCGATGGGGATGACGGCGGTGGGACGGGCACGGACGGCGGCGGCACTGGCACGGACGACGGTGGCACCGGCACAGACGGTGGTACTGGCACGGACGGTGGTACTGGCACAGACGGTGGTGCTGGCACGGACGGCGGTACTGGCACGGACGGCGGTACTGGCACGGACGGCGGCATCACGCCTGATGCGGGCACAAGGGTTGATGCGGGCACCGGCGTTGATGCGGGCACCGGCGTTGATGCGGGCACCGGGGTTGATGCAGGCGCCGGGGTTGATGCGGGCACCCGCGTTGACGCGGGCACCGGCGTTGATGCGGGCTCAGGCACAGACGGCGGCCCAGGCACAGACGGCGGCCCTGAGACGGACGGTGGCGAGTCGGACGGTGGCGAAACGGACGGTGGCGAGTCGGACGGTGGCGAGTCGGACGGTGGCGAAACGGACGGTGGCGGACCAGACGGTGGGCTCGGCTTCGACGGTGGCTCTGTCGTTAGGGACGCAGGTCCTCTGCCCAGCACGAACGACGGTGGACTCATCACTCCCGAGCTTCCTATCGGCGCCTGCGCCGAGGACCTGTGCCTGCGCCACAAGTACGCGCTCAGCTCCGCGAGTGACGGCTTCAACGGCCTGTGGATCTTCGATCCTTATGACGTCTACCTGGCCCACACCGAGGGCGCTCAGGTCGTGAAGTTCAACGACGGCTTCGCGCCCACTGCGCCCATGGGCACCCAGCCCTACCAGCTCCACGGCACCACGCCGGACAACCTCTGGGCCATCAGCCCCGCTCAATCCGGGCCTGGCCTGTCTCCGGTCTCCCGCTTCGATGGCTACAGCTGGGCCGCCATTCCCGTGCCCAACACAGGCCCGTCCATCCGGCCTCCCGCGCTCTTCACCGGGCCCGAGGCCACCTGGGTCGCCGGCTCGCACGGTGGCGCCCTGCGCTGGGATGGCGCCACCTGGCGCTCCGAGCCTCCCGCCGGCACCGCCCGGGGCAACATCCAGGCCTTCTGGAGCAACACCCCCGAGCCGCTGTTCGCCGTGGGCGGCGTCAGCTCCACTGAACTCTCCGCCGAGCTTGGCGCCTACTGGCAGCGCCTGGCCAATGGCACCTGGGCCGGCCCCACTCCCATCACCTTCGCCCCCACGCTGCGTGCCATCTCCGGCCCGGGCGCCGAGCACCTCTACGCCGTGGGCGGCCAGGCCGTGCTGCGGTGGACCGGTACCGCCTGGGCTCCCGAGTCCCTGCCCACCACCCTGCCGCCGGACTGCAAGCTCTCCGAGGCCCAGGACGTGTGGGTAAAGTGGGACGGCAGTGACGTGTGGGTCACCTTCGATACGGCGTGTGTCCTGCGCAAGAAGGACGGTGTCTGGTCCGCGAAGCTGCTGCCCGTGCCCGCTTCCTTCCAGGCGCGGCAGGTGGAAGGCTTCAACGAGGCGGATGGCACGGTGGACCTGTGGCTCACCGGCTACCAGGCCCAGGGCCTCACTCGGGGCGCCGCCGCGTACCACTTCACCCTCACCGTGCAGTAGCCGCCTCTCGAGGAGCCCCGATGCTCGCAGGCCGGATGATGGACTTTCCGCTCACGCTGACCCACTTTCTGGAGCGGGCAAGGACGATTCACAGCGCCTCGGAGATTGTCAGCCGCCGGCCGGATCGCTCGCTGCACCGCTATACCTTCGCGGACTTTCACCGCCGCGCCAGCCGGCTCGCCAACGCCCTGGTCCGGCTGGGGGTGAAGCCGGGAGACCGCATCGCCTCGCTGTGCTGGAACCACCACCAGCACCTGGAGCTCTACTTCGCCGTGCCCGCCATGGGCGCGGTGATCCACACGCTCAACCTGCGCCTGCACCCGAAGGACCTGGGTTACATCGCCCACCACGCGGGCGACCGCATCCTCGTGGTGGACCGCTCGCTGCTGCCGCTGTTCGAGAAGTTCCAGGCGGAGGTGCCCTCCATCGAGCACGTCATCGTCGTGCCTGACGACGGCCCCGCGCCCAGCGGGCGGCTGGACTACGAGCAGCTGCTGGCGGCCGAGCCGGACACCTTCGACTTCCCCGCGCTCGAGGAGCGCACCGCGGCGATGCTCTGTTACACCTCGGGCACCACCGGCAACCCCAAGGGCGTGCTCTACAGCCACCGCTCCATCGTGCTGCACACCCTGGCCTCGTGCATGGGCGACGTGCTGGGGGTGTGTGAGTCGGACGTGGTGCTGCCCGTGGTGCCCATGTTCCACGCGGCCGCCTGGGGCCTGCCCTTCGACGCGCTGGCCACCGGTGCCAGGATCGTCATGCCCGGGCCGCACCTGGATCCCCCCTCGCTGCTGGAGCTGATGGCCCAGGAGCGCGTCACCCTGGCTGGCGGCGTGCCCACCATCTGGCTGGGCATCCTGGCGCTGCTGGACCAGAAGCCCCGGGGCTGGGACCTGAGCGCCATGCGCTCGATGATCATCGGCGGCTCGGCGGCGCCGCCCGCGCTGATTGACGGCTTCCTCAAGCGGCACGGGCTGCTGGTGACGCACGCGTGGGGCATGTCCGAGATGAACCCGCTGGGCACGGTGGCCCGGCTCAAGCGCCACCACGCGGGCGCGGATGACGCGACGAAGCTGGCCCTGCGCGCCAGCCAGGGCTACCCGGTGCCCTTCGTGGATCAGCGCCACGTGAGCGACACGGGCCAGGTGCTGCCCTGGGACGGCAAGACGATGGGCGAGCTCGAGGTGCGCGGCCCGTGGGTGGCCTCGTCCTACTTCGGAGACGAGGGCAAGGACCGCTTCACCCAGGACGGCTGGTTCAAGACGGGCGACGTCGTCACCATCGACGCCGAGGGCTACGTGCGCATCACCGACCGGTCCAAGGACGTCATCAAATCCGGCGGAGAGTGGATCAGCTCCGTGGCGCTGGAGAACGCGCTGATGGCGCACCCGGCGGTGCTCGAGGCCGCCGTGTTCGCCGGGCGCCACCCCAAGTGGGACGAGCGGCCGCTGGCGGCGGTGGTGCTCAAGCCGGGGCAGTCCGCCACGCGGCAGGAGCTGACAGCCCACCTGGAGAAGCACTTCGCGAGTTGGTGGCTGCCGGATGCCTTCCTCTTCGTGCCGCAGATTCCCCGCACCTCCACCGGCAAGTTCCTCAAGACGAAGCTGCGCGAGGACTTTGGCGACCACCTGATGAAGCAGCCGGCGGAGTAGGAGTAGCCTGTGCCCATGTCCGCGCTCACGGATCACGCGGGGCTTGCCCCGGAGCTGCTCGCCTCGCTGAAGGCCGAGCTCGACGGGCTGTCGATCCTCCAGGAGGTGCTCCGGTGGGGCTTCTCCCAGTCACCGCCCAGTGACGTGGCTAGCGTCGTCATCCAGGACGAGTTCACCCACGATGTCGTCCTGCCCTGGCGGCACCTCTACCTGGTGTTCGACACCACCTGACTGGGCGGGGTGAACTCGGTCTCCGTGTGGGACCACCTACCTACCGCGGATGAGCTGCTGGACGCCCGGCTGGCGGCGGGCTGGGCACCGGTGCCCACCTCCACCCGCGAGGGTGACGTCATCCTGGGCCACGCGGCCTGCCGGGTGCCGGCACGCCGCTAGGCTCTTGCTGCCCAGGCTCAGTTGTTGGGCGCGCCCGCGATGATCCAGGAACGGATGCGGGTGACGAGGCCCGGGTTGGTAACGAAGAAGGTGGGGTTGTTGCGCGGCATCCGGTTGCCACAGTCCGTGCCGCTGATCTTCCTCACCAGCGACGAGGAGTCCGGCTGGAGGGGCCTCACGCGCCGCAGTGTGTTGCACGTGGCGTTGACGCTGTTCACGTTGACGAGACTGGCGTAGGAACTGCCCTGCAGCAGGTTCAAGCTTCCACTGGGCGAGGTGGCGCCGTGGCAGCTCGTGCACGCCTGGTTCCAGATGGACTGAATGTGCGCACCGTAGGCAGGCACGGTGATGCCCACGTTCAATGTGCGCGTGACGGAGGCCACTCCGTCGGACACCACCACCTGCACCTGCACGGTGCGCGTGCTGTTGGCGATGACCTCGCCCGAGCGCCAGCTGGCGGCGGAGGTGGTGCCGTTAGTGAAGGCGCCCACGCCCGTGGGGTTCGTCCTCCAGGAGTACGTCAGCGCATCCCCATCCGGATCCGTGGCGCCAATGGACACGGCAATGGAGTCACCCGAAACGACCGTGGTAGGCCCGGCAATGGTGGCATCCACCGTAGGCGCGCGGTTGGCGGCGGCGACATTGGCCACCGTCAGCTCCACCGGAGACACCGTGGAGCCTCCCCTGCCATCGGTGACGGTGACCTGGAGCGTGAAGACCGTCTGCGTGGACAGCAGCGGCGCGGTCCACGTGGGGGTGGGCGCGGCCGCATCGTCGAATGCGCCCTGCGGGGAGGCGGGCGAGACCTGGCTCCAGGCATAGCTGAGCGTGTCTACATCGGGATCGCTCGCCGTCACTTCCAGAGCCGCGCCCTGCCCTTCATTGACGGCCGGGTTGGAGGCCCTCGCGGAAGCCACGGGCGGCCGGTTGGCCACGCCCACCGAGAAGGCAATGGGCGCCGAGACGCTGGTGTTGCCCGCGCCATCCAGCGCGGCGGCCGTGAGCTGATAGGACCCGAGCGGTAGCCGGCTCGCATCCCACACACATGAGAAGGTGGCCCCGGAGTCCCGGGCCTGGTTGTCCGCACACGCCTGCTCGCCTGAGGCATAGAAGACCACTTTGGCCACGCGTCCGGAGTCATCCTCCGCGATCGCCTCCAGTTTGCGCTGGCCCGAGATGAACTCCCCCGCCATCACCCCGCCGGTGATCTCGATGCGCCCCGGCGCCACGAGATCCTCATTCGGCGGAGGCGGCTCTTCCGGATCCGAGCCACAGCTCATCCACCCCAGCCCCAGCACCACCACCGCGCCGGACAACATGCGAGCGGCCCACTGAGACAGGGGAGCGCGCCTGGACTCGTGCATGATTCTTCCTCCGTGGAGACACGCAGGCTCTAACACATCCCCGCAGTGCCCCCCTATGAGGGGGCTCGTTGGGGCTCAAGCCATCCTTCCAGGGATGACGCATCAGGTCACCCCCCGGTCCCCGCCCTGGCACCGGGTGGCCGCGGCGGCCCGGGTGCTGCACAATCACGGGCGATGAACCTCGAGCAGGCGATGCAGGACTTCATTCAGCGCACCCCCCTGGCGATGCTGGGTGTCATCACCGCGGTGGGCTTCGCGGGGATCTACTTCGGCCTTGGAGGGCTGGGGTGGCTGATGGCCCGCCGCGTGCTGCCCCGGTGGGGCGTGGGCCGGGTCATCGACGAGCGGCCCCTGCGCCCCGGCCAGGTGCGCGAGGAGGTGCGCTGGTCGCTGGTGTCCATCGCCATCTTTGGCGGCTATGGCGCGCTCACCCTGTGGCTGGGCACGCGGGGGTTCGCCACCCTTCGCTGGGAGCTGACGGCGGGCGGGCTGCTGAGGGATCTGGTGGTGCTGGCGATCTGGAACGAGGTGCACTTCTACGTGTGCCACCGCCTGCTGCACACGCGGTGGCTGTTCCGGCACGTGCACTCGGTGCACCACCGCTCGCGGGTGCCCACGCCGTTCTCCACCTACGCCTTCCACCCCGTGGAGGCCACGCTGCTGGGCAGCGTGATGGTGCTGCTGCAGCTGTTCTACGACGTGAGCATCTACGGGGCGATCTTCTACCCGCTGGTGAGCCTGACCATGAACACGCTGGGGCACCTGAACTACTCGGTGCTGCCGGGACACTGGTGGTCCGCGCCGCTGCGCGCCAGCGAGCACCACGGGCTGCACCACCGCAAGGTGCAGGGCAACTACGGCTTCCAGCTGCCCGTGCTCGATCAGGTGCTGGGCACCGAGTTGTCCGCCTCGGGCCCCGCCCCCGCAGCCGCCGAGCCGGCCCGGCCCGCCTGAGCCCTGCGTCCCGCGGTCCTTGACATGCCGCGTCAAACCGGGGCTGGGGGGCGGGGTTCGTTTTGAACCCCAGCAGCTTGCATCCCACCGGGGGTCACGTGGATAAGAGGGCGCCATGAACAACACCACCGTACTTGCCTCCTCCGATCGCATCTGGGAGCAGGAGATCGTCCCGCAGCTGAAGCGCTACATCCGCATCCCCAACAAGTCGCCCTCCTTCGAGCCCGACTGGGTGAAGAAGGGCCACATGGAGCAGGCGGTGAAGCTCATCGCCGACTGGGCGCAGGGCCAGGCGGCCCACATTCCTGGGCTGAAGGTGGAGGTGGTGCGGCTGCAGAACGAGAAGGGCGAGCCGCGCACGCCGGTCATCTACATGGAGATTCCGGGCGAGGGGAAGGACACCGTCCTGCTCTACGGCCACCTGGACAAGCAGCCGGAGATGACGGGCTGGCGGCAGGGGCTGAGCCCCTGGGAGCCGGTGCGCGAGGGCGACAAGCTGTACGGGCGCGGCGGAGCGGATGATGGGTACTCGGCGTTCGCGTCGCTGGCGGCCATCCGGCTGCTGCGCGAGCAGAAGATCTCCCACTCGCGCTGCGTGGTGCTGATCGAGGCGTGCGAGGAGAGCGGCTCGTACGACTTGCCGGCGTACATCGAGGCGCTGGCGCCGCGCATCGGGCAGCCCAGCCTGGTGGTGTGCCTGGACTCGGGCTGCGCCAACTACGAGCAGCTGTGGATGACGACGAGCCTGCGCGGCCTGGTGTCGGGCAACCTGCGGGTGGACATCCTCACCGAGGGCGTGCACTCGGGCGATGCGAGCGGGCTGGTGCCCTCGTCGTTCCGGATCCTGCGCCAGCTGCTGGACCGGGTGGACGACGTGGCCACGGGGCGGGTGCGCGTCGAGGGGCTGCACGTGCAGATTCCGCAGGCGCGGCAGGAGCAGGCCAAGGCGGTGGCGAAGGTGCTGGGCACGGAGGTGTATGACCGCTTCCCGTGGGTGCAGGGCTCGCGGCCCGTGAGCAATGACGGCACGGAGCTGATCCTCAACCGCACGTGGCGGCCGGCGCTGTCGGTGACGGGCGTGGACGGCCTGCCGCCCCTGGGCAGCGCGGGCAACGTGCTGCGCCCCTACACCTCGGTGAAGCTGAGCATGCGCATTCCTCCGCGGCTGGACCCGGTCGCGGCGACGAAGGCGCTGAAGGAGACGCTGGAGAGCAACCCGCCGTACGGGGCGAAGGTGACGTTCGACGGCGAGAAGGCGAGCGCGGGCTGGGACGCGCCGGCGCTGTCTCCGTGGCTGGAGAAGGCGACGGCGGAGGCGAGCCAGGCGTTCTTCGGCAAGCCCTTCATGGCGATGGGCGAGGGCGGCACGATTCCGTTCATGGAGATGCTGGGCAAGCGCTTCCCCGAGGCGCAGTTCCTGATCACCGGCGTGCTGGGGCCGGGCTCCAACGCGCACGGGCCGAACGAGTTCCTGCACATCCCGACGGGCAAGAAGCTCACGGCCTGCGTGGCCAGCGTGGTGTCCGCGCACTTCAAGCGCTAGCGCCGCAGCTCATGCAGGATGGCACCGTGCTCCGGGTTGGCCGGGGCACGGTACGACGGACCATTCAAGACCTCCGGTGGCCCACCTTAGCGCGGCTGCCGCCGCTTGAAGCGCAGGCGCACTCCCTCGGGCTGCACGGTGAACGCGTTGACTTCGCGCACCGGCGCGGACGGGTCCACCGCCTCCACCTCGAAGTGCCGCAGCACCATGCCAGTGACGAGCGCGCACTCGATGAGCGCCAGGCTGCGCCCGGGGCACACCCGGCTGCCAGCACCGAAGGGCATCATCAGCCGGGCCGAGTGCGGCAGCGTGTCGGGCGGAGGCTGGGGTAACCAGCGCTCCGGGCGGAAGCGCTCCGCGTCACCGAAGTAGGCGTTGTCCAGGCACGGCAGCCGGGTGAGCACGATGATGCCGCGGCCCTTCGGCACCGCCACTGCCTCCACCACCGTGTCCGCATTGGCCTCGAAGTACATCAGCGGCACGGGCGAGCGCAGCCGCAGCGCCTCCTGGGCAACGCCCGCCACATAGTGAAGCTGCTTGAGGTGCGCCATCGTGGCAATGGCCTCGGCGCCCAACACCGCGTCCACCTCCTCCCGCGCCCGGGCCTGCACCGCTGGCATCACGCTCAGGAAGTGCAGCATCCAGGTGAGCGTGTTGGCCGTGGTGTCCTCGCCGGCCAACAGCAGCGTCACCACGTTGGAGTACACCTCCGAATCGGACAACCGCGCCCCACCCTCTTCATCCTGCGCCACCAGCATCGCGTCCAGCAGGGTGCGCGGCTTGACGGCCCGCTCGGGCTCGCGCTCCAGCGTGCGGCGCGCCTCATCGATGATCTCCAGGAGCACCTTGCGCGTGGCGGCCAGGGCCTGATCCACCCGCCGGGCGCTGGGCAGAAGCTTCCAGTAGGGGAACGGCGCCACCACCCGCTGTTGAATCGCCGGGAAGATGACTTCCAGGTGGCGCTGCAGAGCGTCCGGGCCTTTCAGCTGCGTGTCGATATCCTTGCCGAAGGCCACGATGGAGGTGACGTCCACCGTGTAGCGCATCAGCATGGAGAGCATGTCCACGGAGCTGCTGTCCTGGGCGGCGCGCTCGAGCAGGCCCTGCAGCCGTTGAGTCAACGTGACCAGCGCGGGGTAGAAAGTCTCCAGGTGCGCGGCCTGAAAGCCGGGGTTGAGCAGCTTGCGCTGGCGACGCCAGTTCTCCCCCTCGGCGCCGAAGACGCCCAGCACGCCCATGTCCGCCATGGTCGCTTCGATGCTCCGGATGCGCCGGAAGGCCGCCGGCCGGTCCACCAGTACCTTGCGGATCGCCTCGGGGTTGGAGAGGACGAGCGTGGGACTGGGGCCGAGGTTGCACCGATAGACCGGACCGTAGCGCCGCGCCCAATCCTCGAGCGTCAGGTGAATCGTCTCAGGCCGAATCGCCAGGGCATTGCCCAGCAGAGGCAGTGGACGCGGCCCCGGGAGGGTCTTCAGCGCGCGGGGCGTAGAGGTGGCTTGGGCAGGGGCAGCAGTGGGTTCCATACGTGCAGAGCTTACCTTCCCTGCCCACCCCAGGGACCTACCCCCGGGGGCGGCGCAGGCGGGTGAGTGCAAGCAGCAGTAGCAGCGAGCCCCACCCGAGCGCGCTGCCCGGGTGCGCGCCACAGCCACAGCCCACGTCCTCGGGGGTAGGCAGGGGCTCCACCGTCACGTTGAACTGGCACGTGGACTTGTTGCCCCCCTGGTCCGTGGCGGTGACGGTGACGCGCGTGCTCTCTCCGGCTGGGAAGAGCGTTCCCTCGGGCGGCTCGTACACCAGGGACACCTGCGAGGCCGTGTCCAGGACCTTGACCTCGGGGTAGTCCACCACGGTCCCCTCGGCGCTGGCGGCGTCGACCAACAGGCCGCGGGGACAGGTGAGCGCGGGAGCCGCGGAGTCGCGCATCGTCACCTGGAAGGTGCACACCGACACATTGCCCGCCTCATCGCGCGCCTGGACGCTCACCGCGGTGCTGCCCACCGGGAAGGCCGTGCCCGGCGGGTGGCTGTACTCGAGCTGGGGCTCGTCGGTGAGATCGTCCGTGGCGGTCACCGAGTACCGCACGGGCGTGCCGGGGAAGCTCGTCGCCTCGAACACCATGTCCGAGGGACACTCCAGCAGCGGCGGCTCCCGATCGCACAGATCCACCGACCACAGCGCTTCGCCGGCACTGGGGCTCCAGGCGAAGAAGAAGAGCCTCAAGCCCACGCGCGTCAGGCCGTGCGGAGCCGAGTTGGCGGGGCCCGGGGCAATGTCCATCACCTGTACGGTGCCCTCCGGCGTCCCATCGCTCTTCCAAAGTTCCTGGCCACTCAACCCGTCACTGGCCGCGAAGTAGAGCGAGTTGCCCACGCCGCGCAGGTTGGACAGCTCCGCGCCCCCGTCCCCGCGGAAGATGTCCTTGACCAGGTAGGTGCCTGCATCCCCCTCCCTGCTCACCCACAGCTCGGAGCCTGTGACGGGATCGAACGCCTCGAAGAAGACCTTCTTGCCGGCCGCCGTCAGCTTCTGTCCTCCCTCGAGGTTGGGCCCGGGGAAGGCGTCACGGATGAGGCCCGTTCCCCCGGGCGTCCCGTCGCTCACCCACAGCTCGCGGCCCGTCTTCCCATCATCCGCGATGAAGTACAGCCTGCCCTGGGCGATGATCAGCTCCGTGGGCGACGAGTCGGCGAAGCCCTCCCAGATGTCCTTCACCCGGGTGGTGCCCTCGAGCGTCCCGTCGCTCGTCCACAGCTCGCGTCCCAGCGGCCCGTCATCCGCGGAGAAGTAGAGCCTGCCGTTCATCACCACCGGCGAGCCGGGGGAGGAGCCATTGCGGACCACGGGCCAGATGTCCTTCACCATCGCGGTGCCCGACGGGGTGCCGTCGCTGCGCCACAGCTCCTCGCCGCGGAAGCCGTCTTCCCCCACGAACAGGACGCTGTCGCCCAGCGCCCTCATCCGAGAGATGGAGCCGCCGACCTGCCCGGGCAGCACGTCCTTCAGGAACGTCACGCCGCCGTCGGTGCGCTCGTACTTCCACAGCTCCCTGCCGCTCGTGCCGTCGTTGGCGGCGAAGAAGACCCGGTCACCCGCGATGGTGATCTCCTCCGGGCTCGAGCTGCCCGCCCCCGCGAGCACGTCCGTCACCCTCACCGTGCCCTGCTCCGTCCCGTCACTGCGCCACAGCTCTCTTCCGGACGTCCCATCGTTGGCGGCGAAGTAGAGGCCTCCATGGCCCACCACCAGTTGCTGGATGTCCGAGCCCCCGGGGCCTGGCCGGATGTCCCTCACCCGCTGCGTGCCATCCGGACCGCCGTCGCTGCGCCACAGCTCTCTGCCAGCATCGTCGCTGCCGACGAAATAGAGCGTCCCGTTGGCGGCCGCCGTGAACCCCGTCACCGTGGGGCCGGCGTCAGGTGCCGGGCCCGCGGGCCGCGGATCCAGGTCTTTGACGAGCATGGGCGACGAGCACTGGTTGTCCAGGCCCGCGCGCTGGTGTGCTCCCGGCCAATCCCCTTCCATGCCGGACTGTGGGCCGCAGCCCATCGTGCCTGCGTAGAAGTACCCGCCCATGCACAGCACGAACACGGCGAGACCAAGGGCCCTGGAACGCATCGCGGATCCTCCACTGGCTGGATGCGCCAAGCATAGCCAGCCAGCGGGGGATCAGGCCGCTCCCTCTTCGAATGCAGAGGGCTTGAAGTACAGCTCGAACAGTCCTCCGAGGAAGAACCGCCCGAAGCGGCCCACCGCCTCCAGCTGCTCCTTCACGCTGGGTGCGTGTGTCACCCGGAACGTGGAGCACTGGCGGGCGAAGTCATCGACGGAGATCTTCAGCATGCCCTTGTAGGCCTCGGAGGCCTCAAGCCCCTCGCCGCGCCACACGGTGACGAACAGGGTGGTGGTGTCCTCCCAGAAGTCGATGCCCGGATCGTCCGTGAGCCGCTTGAAGCCCTCGAGGAAGAAGCGCTCGCCCTCGCGCGACAGCAGGTGCAGCTTGTAGCGCAGCTGCTCGTAGGTGGGCCGCTCGGGGTCCGGCACCAGCACGTGGAGCACGCCGTGCGTCACCGTCAGCGAGTGCGCGGACAGCGCGGGCGCCATCACCACCCCTGTCACCTCCATGGGGTGCTCGGAGTCGGCCAGCATGCCGTTCAAGTCGTCCACCAGCACGGTGATGACGAAGCGCAGCTCCGAGGCCCCGGGCCGATCCGGGTGGGCGGCCTGGCGGTAGTCCAGGTCCACCGCGTCCGAGACGAAGCCCTTGAGGCTCTCGGTGAAGCGGATGCCAATGGGCAGCGGCGCCTCGGGGGACGGCAGCTCGGACAGGGGCGAGTAGTCGATGCGCCACCCCTGGCGCTGGGCCAGCTTGGCGCTGAAGCGCTCGGCCACGGCGGAGATGGTGAGCAGGGGGTTGGCGCCCAGCGAGCGCGGAATGGCGGCCCCATCACACACGTAGAGGCCCGGGTGCACGCCGGTGCCCTCGTCGCCGGAGAAGACGCGGCCCTCGTCGTCCACCACGCCCTGGGTGGCGTCATCGCCCATCACGCAGCCCCCCAGCGGGTGGGTGACGAGCAGGGCGTTGTCCAGCAACCGGGCCCCCACCGGGTTGCGCACGAAGGTGCCGCCCAGCGCGGCCACGGCCTGGCGAATCTTCGCCTCGGCGCGCAGGAAGCCCTCCTGCCGGCCCGCACCGGGCCACACGGCGCGCAGCGAGTCTCCCTCCAGCCGCAGCTCGCCGTCGCCCTCGTCGTGCGTCATGGCGAACAGCGTCTGCGTGTTGTGGATGGCGCCATGGTAGGGCCCGCGCACCAGGCTCTCCGCGACACGGGCCTGCTCCTGCATGGCGTCGATGACGCCATCGTCCGTGTCCTCGCCGATCAGCGGAGACATGGCGGCGAACAGCGCGGGCAGGTAGCCGGCCAGCGCCGCGGGCACCACGCCCTCCTCGATCACCATGCCCTCGTCCACGTTCGCCGCGTCGCGCGTGTCGATGATGCCGGTGATGGTGGGGCCCACGGGCTCGGGGTCCTTCAGCTCGTGGTCGCCGTGGGCAACGGCGTTCACCGGCACGTCCAGGTTGTACCCGAACGCCATCACGTCCCCGTTGCCGGAGAAGTGCTTGCCCAGCTGGGAGGACGTCCTGAGCCCCGCCTCGCGCGAGCGCAGCAGCAGCTCCGTGGTGCCCAGCGTGCCGGCGGCGAGGATGACGCGATCGGCGGTGAGGAACTGCAGCGGCGCGTCGAACAGCTCTCGCCCCACGCCCACCAGCCGGTAGTACACGCGCCAGCAGTCCCCGGCGCGCTCCACGTGGTGCACGGCCACCTGGGTGAACAGGTCAGCGCCATGGCGCTGAGCGTCCGGCAGGTAGTTCATCTGCATCGTGTTCTTGGCGCCCACGTTGCAGCCGCTGGCGCAGTCGCCGCACAGCGTGCAGGCGCCCTGCCGCACCCCCGCGGGGTTGACGCCCGAGGTGAAGTTCACCGCCAGGGGTGGGCGGTAGAACCTGCCCCCCGTGGCCTTGGCCGAGAGCTCCAGCGCATCCAGCTTGCGCAGCCGCGGGTGCTTCTGCGGGTAGGCCTGCACGGCGAGCATCCGCTCGACGTGGCTGAAGCAGTCCTCCAGCATGCCCCCCACGTCCTCGCGGAAGCGGGCGGGCCAGCTCTCCTCCCGCAGCACGCGCGGATCCGGCCGCAGCGCCACGCTGGCGTTGATCAGCGAGGTGCCGCCCAGGCCGCACCCGGTGACGACGGCCAGGTCTCCCAGCAGGTGCAGCTGGAGCAGGCCCGTGGGAGAGCCCACCTTCAGCTTGCCGAACATCGAGCCCCCAGGCCCCGTCACCTGCGTCTCGCGCAGGAACTGGGTGCTGTTCTTGGGGAACTCTCCGGGCAGCCGCTCCTTCCCTCGCTCCAGCACACAGACTTTCTGGCCCGCCCGAGCCAGCCGCGAGGCGGCAATGGCTCCTCCGTAACCAGAACCAACGACAACCACGGGCCAGTGCCCGCTCAACCTACCGAGGGAAGAAGACAGCGGTCTCATTGTCACTTCCGAGCCTCAGCGGCTCGTCCACCAGTTCTTGAATTGCTTCCAGGAGATCTTCCCGGTGCGCTCGGTGTCGATGATGTCGAACGCGATGGCCAGCTCGTCGTCGGTGATGTTCTGGCCCAGCGCCTCGAGCAGCCGTGCGAAGCCGGGGGCCTCGATGTAACCCGTGCGGTTGCGATCATACTTCTGGAAGATATCCAGCAGCTCGTTGCCAGAGCTGGTCAGGTCATCCACGGCGGCATGCTCGGGCGCCAGCGGCTGGGTGCCGGCGGAGGTCGTCTCCACCACCTCGACGAGCGGCTGGGCGGACTGGGAGCTCGCGTGGGAGGACCCACGCAGGCTGCGGATCGCCTGGCCCACCGTCTGCTCGGACTGGGCGCTGGGCTGAGGCTCGGCCGCCTTGGGGCTGCTGGGCGGCGGCGTCTTGCGGGCCTGGGTGCTGGGGGCCTTGCGGGTGGACTTCCGTGCGGCGGCCTTCTGCGGCGCGGCCCTGGCAGCCGTCTTCGCGGCGCCCTTCTTCGCGGCGGCCTTCTGCGGCGCGGCCTTCTTTGCGGCGGCGGCCTTCTTCGGCGCGGCCTTCTTCGGCGCGGCCTTCTTCGCGGCGCTCTTCTTCGGCGCGGCCTTCTTCGCGGCGGCCTTCTTCGGCGCGGCCTTCTTCACGGCGGCCTTCTTCGCCGGCTTCTTCTTGGCGGCAGCGGCCTTCTTCGTCGGCTTCTTCTTCGCCATTCGTTATTCCCCTCCGAGGGTGGGGCGCATCGTATATGTCCGGCCGCCAACACGTCAGCGATTCGATGACGGAGGCCCCCGGCTGGCTGCTCGGCGCCCCTGTTGCGCGTCGCGTCGCGGTGTGATCCGCGCTATGAGCGGGGGGATGAGAATCCTGCACACCATGCTGCGCGTGGGGGACCTGGAGCGCTCTCTGGACTTCTATACCCGCGTGCTGGGTATGAAGCTGCTCAGGCGCAAGGACTACCCAGACGGTAAGTTCACCCTGGCCTTCGTGGGCTATGGCCCCGAGGACAGCCACCCGGCGCTGGAGCTCACCCACAACTGGGGCACGGAGAAGTACGAGTTGGGCAACGCGTACGGTCACATCGCCCTGGGGGTGCAGGACATCCGCGCCACGTGCGAGGCCATCCGCCAGGCGGGCGGGAAGATCGTCCGCGAGCCGGGGCCAATGAAGCATGGCACCACGGTGATTGCCTTCGTCGAGGACCCGGACGGCTACCGGGTGGAACTGATCGAGCAGCGGAACTGAGAAAAGGAGCTCCCCATGGCAAGCCTCGAAGGAAAAGTCCTGTTCATCACTGGCGCCAGCCGCGGCATCGGCAAGGCCATTGCGTTGAGGGCCGCGAAGGACGGCGCGCGCATCGTCATCGCGGCGAAGACGGCCGAGCCGCACCCCAAGCTGCCCGGCACCATCTACTCCGCCGCCGAGGAGATTGAAGCGGCGGGCGGCAAGGCGCTGCCCCTCATGGTGGACATCCGCTACGAGGAGCAGGTGGCCCAGGCGGTGGCCAAGACGGTGGAGACGTTTGGCGGCATCGACATCTGCATCAACAACGCGAGCGCCATCAGCCTCACCGGCACGCTCGAGACGCCGATGAAGCGCTTTGACTTGATGCACTCGATCAACATGCGCGGCACCTACGCGGTGTCACAGGCGTGCATCCCGCACCTGAAGAAGGCGAAGAACCCGCACATCCTCAACCTGTCGCCGCCGCTGAACATGTCGCCCAGGTGGTTCAAGAACCACGTGGCGTACACCATGGCGAAGTACGGCATGAGCATGTGCGTGCTGGGCATGGCGGCCGAGCTCGAGGAGGACGGCATCGGCGTGAACGCGCTGTGGCCCCGGACGACAATTGCCACGGCGGCCATCAACATGGTGGGCGGCGAGGAGATGATGCGCCAGAGCCGCAAGCCGGAGATCATGGCCGACGCGGCGCACGCCATCCTCACCAGCGACGCGCGCTCGTGCACGGGCAACTTCTTCATCGACGAGGAGCTGCTGCGCTCGCGCGGAGTGACGGACTTCGAGCCCTACGCCATGGTGAAGGGCGAGCAGCTGCTGCCGGACTTCTTCCTGGACTGACGTTGGGCCCCGAGCCGCGAGCTGAAGCGGCTCGGGGTAAGCCAGACGAACGGTACAGCGGGGCTCAGCTCGCGCTGGGAAGAGGCTTGTCCCCGCCAGCGCCGTTGCGCGGGGTGCCCGGCCCGAGCAGCCCCTGCATGGAGTCGAACAGGTTCAGGTTGGAGCCGCTGGGCAGGAACACCACCTTGTCCAGCCCGCCCACCACGGCGGCCTGGGCCTGGGCGGCCACCACCTTGACGAAGTTCTCCCCGCCGCCGAGCGCCTCCACCCGCTGGCGGAACTGGCCCGCCTCCACCTCGGCGAGCCGCGCCTGCCGGTCCACCTCGAGATCGTTCAACTGCTTCTGGCGCGCCAGCGTCATCTCGCTCATCAGCCGCTCGCGCTCCAGCTCCGCCTCGGTGCGGATGCGTGAGGCGCGGGCCTCGGCCTCGGCGCGGGCCAGCACCTCGTCGCTCTCCACCCTCGCCTTCTCCAGCTGGGCTTCGGCCTCCACCTTGGCGTGGCTGAGCGTGGCCAGCTGGTGGTTCTTGTTCTGCAGCTCGATGAGCGACTGGCGCTCGGCCTCCGCCTTGCGGTGGCTGGAGATGTCCGCCAGCTTCTTCTCCTCCTCGCTGCGGATGCGCTTGAGCTCGGCGGCCGCCTGCGCCTCCTGCCGCGAGGCATCCAGCTGAATCTGGATGTTGGTGTCGATCGCCTCGCGCAGCTTCAGCGCCGTCTTGTCATCGACGGGGGCAATGTCCTTGATGTCGATGTCGATGATGCGCAGCTGGTTCTCGGAGAACAGCCGGTCCTTGCGCGCCTTGCCCGCCTCGTCCACGCCGAAGATGGCCCGGCGGATGAGCACGCTGGCGTTCTTGTGGAACGCCTCGAACTCGTTCTCCGCCGCCACCTGGCGGATGCGCGAGGCCAGGTTCTCACACACGTAGCCGATGAAGTCGTTCACCCGGAAGATGGCCTTGTCCTTCTCCGAGTCTCCCTCCACGTCGAACTGCCACTTGTACGAGAGCTTGATGCGCAGGCGGGCGTGATCCCTGGTGGCCACCTCGAACAGGTCCGTGGCGAAGTCGGGCCCCAGGCGCAGCATGAGCACCTTGAGCTGCCGGGGCCGCTTGGGCGTGCCGCCGGACAGGTCCAACACCGTCACGTCCTCGTACGGACGCAGCATCACCTTGGCGGGGCCGAACTCCACCCGGGCGTGGTTGGTCTCGAAGTCGTTGATGAGCACCGCGGTGTTGTCCTCGATGCGCAGCACGATGGCGCGGGTGCGGTCCACGCGCTCCAGGGCCTGAGAGGACGGGCGGGGGGCCTTGGCGTCCTTGCCCTCCACTGCGGCCAGGGGCGCCGCCGCCGGAGGCGCCAGGCCCAGCAGCGCCTCGGCGTCCGGCGAGAGCCGCTTCTCGTGCAGCTCCTGGTGGGCCTCGGGCATGAACTGGCACGGGCCCTGGACCAGGGACACCTTTCCAGAGCGCAGATCCCTCACATAGAGGCCCTCGCCCTGGCCCAGCGACAGGGCGACGATCTCCTTGTGGAGGACGACGCGCTCGTTGGGCACATAGGTGCGCGGCCCGCGGACGATCCACGTGTCACCGGCCTTGCGCAGCCGGGGCTCGTCGCCCTCCTCGGGCTCGGAGAAGTCATCCAGCGCCTGGAGCTTGAGCCCCTGCATCTCGGAGAGCACGTGCTTGCGGCGCACGTCCCCTTCCAGCACCTCACCGGGCTC
Organism: Myxococcaceae bacterium; assembly: GCA_035296065.1. Lineage (GTDB taxonomy): Bacteria > Myxococcota > Myxococcia > Myxococcales > Myxococcaceae > DATHBR01. Next base: position 43,790 of record DATHBR010000035.1, read on the forward strand.
GAGGAAGAACACGTCCGGGCCGGAGATGACCTTGCGGCGGCCCTCCTGAATGCGGCCAGTGGCGCGATCCAGCGGGTTGAGCACCACGCAGTACTCGGTCTCCTTGAGCACGCGGGCCTTCTCGGCGGACACCACGGAGATGGCCTCGCTGGGCACATAGCGGCCGGGGCCGCGCACCAGCCATTCGTCACCGGCCTCGCGGCGGCGCGCGCCACCCGGGGCCCGCTCATCGGTGAAGGCCGTCAGGGCGCGCAGCCGCAGCGCATCGTAGACACCCAGCACGTACTCGGGGGTGATCTCTCCCTCCAGCTCCTCGCCCGGGTAGAGGGGGAACACCTGGGGGCCGACACGCACCTCGCGATCCCCCACGGCGATGCGGGCCTGGCCAAAGTCATCCAGCGCCACCTTGCCGTCAGCGCGGACCACGGGGTTGCGCACCACGCACCAGCTGCCGGTGCCCAGCTCAATCATGCGGCTCTTGGTGACGAGCGTGAGGTGGGCCTCCAGGGTGAGCACCCTGGGGCCGATCTCCACCAGCACGACGCCGCGGTTGGCGTCCTCGATATAGGCGTACTCGCGATTCTTCAGGGAGATGCGCTGAATGGCTTCAGCCGCGTTGTTCGAAGGGGGCACGGGAGAGACCTGCCGTTGGGGGGTTCACCCACCCCCATTGCCAGCCGCGTGCCATCTGTCTTCAGAGGAGAACCGCTCTAGAATGGAGAGGGCTCGCTCCAGAATGGAGCCGCTTGGCTGCTCCAAATCAGGGCGGTGTGCACCACCTTGGAGCGCTCAGCGCTGCAGCCGGAAGGTCACCACGACGCCGGCATGATCCGAGGGCCACAGGCCCGAGGCCGTACGGTCGGCCAGTTCGTCTCCCACCACCTCGGCCGAGAGCGGCTCGATCCCCTGGCCGCGATAGAGCACCAGATCAATGCGCTCATCGAAGCCCTGGGTGCTCGTGTCGTTCACGTTCGCGCTGACGCAGCAGGTGAAGCCGGCTTCCGTGCGCACCGCGGTCCACGCGTCCGTGAGGCTGGCCGCGGTGGTGAGCGTCCCGTACGCGGGCGTCGGGCTGCCGGGGCCGGTGTTCAGGTCGCCCACCAGAATGAGCGGCTCGGCGTAGCCCGCGAGGATCTCCACCAGCTCGCGCGACTGCTCATCGTTTGCCGGCATCAGCCCTTCCAGGTGAGAGTTCACGAAGGTGAAGCTCGCGCCGCCGACCGTGGCGTCCACCTTGGTGAAGCCCCGCTTGAAGGTGACAGTCGAGCCGCCTACCGGCACCGCCTGATTCTTCGTGTAGTTCTGCTCCACCGCCCCGGTGACCGTCACGTCCGCGCGCGCCAGGATGACGTCGTAGTCGGTCAGGCGGATGTCCGTCAGATCGCTCGCGCTGCCCGAGAGCGCCGCCGGCAGCTCCGAGTCCGCGTTCTGGACCTTCGCCACCACGCGGTAGCCGAGCCCGCGCTTGTCCAGCTCCGCCATCAGGATGGCCAGGAAGTCGAACTCCACCGTCTGCGCGTTCACCGCCCCATTGGACGAGAAGTCGCTGGGCTTCTGCGTCCGGTAGAGCGACACCTCCTGCAACCCGATCAGCGCCGGCTGGGCCGTCTCGATCTCCTTCGCGAGCGCCTCGGCACGCTGTGGGAAGTTCGTCGCGCGCACGGTCGAGTACAGCCGCGCGGCAATCACTGGCACTTCCTGGGGAGACCGGGCCTGGGCCAGCTCGAAGATGTTGCCGCCCAGGTAGATGTTGCGCGTCATGACCGGTACGTCGACGGGCTGCGGCGGCGTGGGCTCCTCATCGGAGCAAGCGCCGAGGGCCAGCGAAGCGCAGGTGAACAGCGGGAGCAGCAGTCGGGAGGGACGACGAGAGAAGACGGTCATGGCCGGCAATCTACGCGCACAAGGCGGAGGATTGGAAAGCAGCCTCACGCGCCCCGGTACACCAGCAGGCTGGTGCACACGACCCAGAGGTTGTTCACCGCGTGGGCGATGATGCTGGGCAGCAGGCTCCGGGTGCGCTCGTAGACGAGCGCGCTCACCACCGCGCCGGTGAAGAGCACCAGCGTGCCCAACACCGAGTACAGGTGCAGCAGCGTGAAGAGCGCCGCGCTCACCACCGCGGAGAACCAGGGGCCGAACCGGATGCGCAGCGAGGTGTAGAGCAGCCCCCGGAACGCCAGTTCCTCGAACAGGGGCGCCCCAACCACCGCCGTCAGGAAGAGCCCCGCGACCTCCGCGGGAGTGCCGCGCATCAGCTCCTCCATCACGCCTTCGTACCAGCGCTCTTCACCGAAGGCGCGGCCCGCCAGGCCCAGGCCCATCGTCAGGGCCTGCTCGACGGCGATGAGCAGCAGCGTCACCAGCACCAGGGACCTGAGGGGCGCCCTGGAGCGCAGCCCGAACAACTCCACCAGCTGGATGCCATGCGCCGCGGGCACCCGCCGGGTGAGGTAGTACATCAGCGGCACCCAGCCCAGCAGGAAGCCCAGCAGCAGGCCCGCCGCGCCGAGGTACGGCACGCAGAGGAAGCCGGCTTGAGAGAAGACGATGGCGCGCACCGTCATGGCGTAACCCTCGGTGCCGCTCCAGGGTCCGGCGCTGACGCCCGAGGACAGCACCGGCAGTTGCTGGCGCCGCACCAGCCAGAGCAGCCCCACCCCCAGGCCCACCAGCACCAGCGCGACGAGCACGCCATAGAGCCACAGGTCCCTCACCAGGGCCCGGGAGCCGCGCTCCTGGCCGCGGGCCTCGGCCGCGCGCGCCTGCTCCGCGTCGCCCAGGCGCGCCAGCGTGCGCTGCGCCAATCGATCCGTGGCCCAGGAGTGGCCCGGCCTCGCGGGATCCGTCAGCAGCGGGAGCACTGCCTCGAGCTGCCCCGGGCCGGGCGGCTCCTCGGACAGCCCATAGGCGTAGCGCACCACCGCCGCGAGCTCCGCCTCCTTCGGCCCCAGCGCCGCCAGCGAGCGCAGCCGATCCTCCAACAGCTCTTTCTTGCCGGCCTCGCCCAGTACCAGCGCCAGCCGCCCTTCCACCAGGCGCACCTCCTCCGGTGTGGCCTCGATGCGGCCGGCGCGATGCGCCTCGAGCGCCTGCTGGAATCCGCGGATGCTCATCTCGCGGACCTCGGGGAGCGGCACGGCCAGGAAGGTCACCAGCGGCCGGGCCCACGTCGCGGACGGTGGCACCTCGGCCAGCTCCAGCTCGCGATCGAAGAACTGCGCCGTCACCGACAGGGGCTGCCGGAAGGACTGAAAGTAAACGCCCCCGTCCAGCGAGCCCACGATCGACACGATGACGCCGACGACGAGCAGCAGCGTGCAGATCGCCGTCACCGCGTCACTGAAGGGGCGCACCCGTGGCGCTGGCGGCTCCGGTGGCGGCTCGGGAACCGTCACGGGGGCGGCGGGTGACTCGGAAGGTGACTCGGAAGGTGGCTCGGGATTCGACACGCGGAGTTCAACCTAGTGCACGCGGTGCACGGGAGCGACCCGAAGACGGGGCCCTACGCTATGGTCTGGCCATGATTGAACGACTCTCGTTCCGGTTGGCTTGTGCCCTGTGGCTGGCCGTGGGCCTGGGCGTCTGTGGCGCTGGCCCCGCCAAGCCCGTGAAGACTCCGGACGTCATCTTCGACGTCTTCGTCCCGCCCGACACGCCGGCCGACGCCGAGGTGTGGCTCTCCGGCAACCATGCCGCGCTGGGCGAGTGGAAGCCCCCGGGCGTCAAGCTCAAGCGCACTCCGGATGGCATCTACACCCTCACCCTGCCGCTGCCCGAGGGCACGGCGCTCGAATTCAAGGTGACGCGAGGCTCCTGGGCTACCGTGGAGAAGGGCGCCGCGGGAGACGAGCTGCGCAACCGCACCCTCAAGGTGGGCGCGCGCGCCCAGCGCGTCAACGTCACCGTCGCCCGCTGGGCGGACCAGACGGGCCCCTCCGTCAAGCGCACGCTCACCGGCAACATCCGCTATCTGCGCGCCATCAGCTCGAAGTTCCTGCCTCGCAAGAGGGACCTCATCGTCTGGCTGCCGCCCGGCTACGAAGAGGACAAGCGGCGCCGCTACCCGGTGCTCTACATGCACGACGGGCAGAACCTGATGGACGCGGCCACCTCGCACTCCGGCGAGTGGCGCGTGGACGAGACGGCCGAGCAGCTCGTCCTGGCCGGCCAGGTCGAGCCGCTCATCATCGTGGGCATCTACAACACCGATGATCGCTTCGCCGAGTACACCCAGGTGAAGGACCCGGGCGAGTACGCCCACCTGGGCGGCGGCAACGCGGACGCCTACGGCCGCTTCCTCGTCGAGGAGCTCAAGCCGCTGATCGACCGGACATTCCGCACGAAGACGGCGCCGCAGGACACGGGGCTGGCGGGCTCCTCGCTGGGAGGCCTGGTCACCCTGCACCTGGGGCTGAAGCACCCCAACGTCTTCCGGCGCCTGGCGGTGGTGTCGCCCTCGGTGTTCTGGGGCAACAAGGACATCGTCGAGCGGGTGAAGGCGCTGAAGAAGAAGCCGCCGCTCAAGCTCTGGGTGGACATCGGCACCGAGGAGTCCAAGGGCAGCCAGGAGACGGTGGAGGACACCCGGCTGCTGCGAGATGCGCTGGTGGCCGAGGGCTGGGCGGAGGGCAAGGACCTGCGCTACCTGGAGGTGGCGGGCGCCAACCACTCCGAGGGCGCCTGGGCCGAGCGCTTCGACGACGTGCTCACCTACCTCTTCCCCGCCCCGGGCCGGCAGCCCACGCCGTGAAGCGGGCTCTCAGGCCGGCTCGATGAAGTTGAGCCGGTAGCCGTCCGGATCCGTGACGACCACTTCGCGGGTGTTCCAGGGCTGGCGCGTGGGGCCCTCCACGCTCAGGCCCTGCTCGTGGGCGCGGGTGCTCACCGCGTCCAGGCCCTCGGCCCCCACCCGGAACCCCACCAGCACCCCCAGGCCTCTCTTGCCCTCCAGGTTCGCCCCCGGTGGCAGCGAGACGAGGTACACGTCGGCGCTCTCGTTCCAGCGCAGGTGGATGAAGGGCGGCTCGGTCTGCACCCGCGCAAAGCCCAGCGCCTCGTAGCACCGCGCCGAGCGCTCGCCATCCGCGACGAGCAGTTTCACGAAGGACAGCCGCTCTCCGTGGGTGTCTGTGGGCAGATGTACAGCAGCAGGCAGGCTCATAACAGCGGCTCATCATAGCGCCGCCGGGCGCGGGCCGTGTCATTCACCGCGTTGGCCGCCTGCCTGCATGGACGGCGTCGGGACGCTCGCGGGCCGCCTGCCTCTGGTGTAGGGATACCGCCCAAATGCTTCGCAACCTCCGAGAGCTCTACCTGTACCGCGGCCTGCTGCTGAGCCTGACGCAGCGGGAGCTGAAGGCGCGCTACCGGGGCTCGGTGCTCGGGTTCCTGTGGACGTTCCTCAACCCGACGATGCAGATGCTCGTCTACTCGCTGCTGTTCTCCGTGTGGATGCGGCAGAACATCGCGCACTACCCCTACTTCGTCTTCATCGGCCTGCTGCCGTGGATCTGGTTCACCACCTCCGTGGGCGGAGGCGCCAGCGCGATCAGCGACCGGAGGGATCTGCTCACCAAGGTGAGCTTCCCGGCCCAGGTGCTGCCGGCCACGGTGGTGGCCACTAACCTGGTCAACTACCTGCTGTCGCTGCCGCTGCTGGTCATCCTGGGGCTGCTCTTCGGCCACTCCCCCACCTGGCACGTCGTCCTGTTCCCGGTGGTGCTGTTCGTGCAGCTATGGGTGACGCTGGCGCTGGCCTACCTGTTCTCGGCCATCAACGTGACGTTCAGGGACTTGCAGCAGATCCTCAACAACGTGCTGATGATGTGGTTCTTCGTCACGCCCATCTTCTACCGGGCCGAGAGCATCCCCGAGCACCTGCGGGACGTGATGCTGCTGGCCAACCCCATGGCGGTGATTGTCACCTCCTACCAGGCCATCTTCTATGACGGGCGGGTGCCCGCGCTGGGGCCGCTAGCGATGTGGATGGGCATCGCCGTGGTGCTGCTGTGGCTGGCCTCTGGAATCTTCGAGCGGCGCCGCGAGGAGTTCGCGGAGATCATTTGAGCGGCACGGAAATCATGGACGCCATCGTCATTCGCAACCTCGTCAAGCGCTTCCGCAAGAGCACCCTGCGGCGCGAGCACACCACGCTCAAGTCCGAGCTGGTCCGCTGGCTGACGGGCCAGCGCAAGCGCACCGATGACAAGACGTACATCGAGGCCATTCGCGGCATCGATCTGACCATCCCCAAGGGCAAGACGGTGGGCATCCTGGGGCGCAACGGCTCGGGGAAGAGCACGCTGCTCAAGCTGATGACGGGCATCTACACGCCCACCTCGGGCACCATCGAGATGAATGGCCGCATCTCGGCGCTGTTGGACTTAGGCGCGGGCTTCCACCCGGACTTCTCCGGACGGGAGAACATCCTCATCAACGGCATCATCCTGGGCATGACGCGGGCGGAGATCCGCGCGCGGATGGACACAATCATCGAGTTCAGCGAGCTGGGCGAGTTCGTGGACGAGCCGGTGCGCACCTACTCCAGCGGCATGTACGCGCGGCTGGCGTTCGCGGTGGCCACCCACGTGGATCCCGAGATCCTGATCGTGGACGAGATCCTCGCCGTGGGAGACGAGCACTTCGCCAAGAAGAGCATGGCGAAGATGATGGAGTTCAAGAAGGCGGGCAAGACGATCGTCCTCGTCACGCACGACCTGAGCACCATCGAGCGGTGGTGTGACGTCGGGGTGTGGATCGACGCTGGGCGCATCCGTGGCATGGGCAACTCCGTCACGCTGGTGGAGGAGTACCGGCGGGCGGTGGCGCTGGCCGAGGAGCAGTCGGTGGCCCTGGGCCCGCCGGCGCTCTCGAAGGACGGTGGGGCGCTGCCCCAGGTGGAGATGGCCCCGGCGCCCGCTCCGCTGACGGGCCCACAGGGCACCCAGACGCGCTCGGGCAGCTACGAGGTGGAGATCTCCGCGGTGCGCTTCTCCCGGCCCTCGGGCCAAGCGGTGCAGGAGGTGGACACCGAGGATGCGCTGGACATCACCATCGAGTTCATGACCCGGCGCCCGATGGAGGACGTGGGGTTCGGCATCGCGCTCTTCGATAAAAACGGGACGCAGGTGTACGGGACCAATACCTTCATCGATGGCGTGGCGTTGCCGCAGCCGCTGCCACCTTCGGGCGCGGTGCGCATCTCGCTCTCGCGGGTGGGGCTGACCGCGGGGGACTACTCCGTGCACGTGAGCGCGCGCCCGAAGCAGGGGCCGGACTATGACTTGCAGCGGGATCTCTACCAGCTGAAGGTCCGCTCGAGCATCGAGGACCACGGTGTCATGCGGCCTCCTCACACCTGGTCGGTGCAAGCCGCCCGCCCCGTGGAGCTCGCGCCGCCCCGGACCGCCGAGGTCTGAGCTCTTCCGCAGCGCCGCCAATCCCAGAAACAGAACCGCTTTCCCACTTCTGGGAATGTCCACGCTGCGTGTCCTCCAGTCATCGAGCGCCAGCAGGAGAGTCCTGGTGGTCTGGGCCCCTGGCGCGGCTTGTACAATGAGAAGCGGGTGGCTCAGGTGGCCGGGCCGGCGTAGCGCCATGCTTCAGTGTTCCCTGGAAGGTGTTGTGATGACTGTGATTCAGCGCTTGCTGTTGCTGAGCGTGTTGCTGTGCTGGGCGCCCGGGTGCAAGAACGACGGCCAGGACTCCGTTCCGGATGGAGGAATGACGGAGACTCCTGACTCGGGAGCTCCAGTCGATACAGCTCCCGATGAGGGGCCCATCTCGGCGTTCCAGTGTGAGGGGGTACCGGCTCCCGCGGATGTGTTCAGAGCCACCCGCGCTCAATGCCGGCGCCCAGGGGACGGCGGCGTTGGCATGGGCCTCATCCAGCTGAGCGGCGATCCCACCCAATGGTTCGCGCGCCAGCAGCTCTGGCCCGCGAATGTCGTGGACGCCTACCTGAGTGTTCGCTGCGGCGAATGCGAGGTGCGCTCGGAGGAGTTCTTCATCTGTGGAGGGGCCGACCGAGGCGACGACTACCACGCTGGGGACATCACGCTCGCGACGGACGCTGGCAGCACCGCCACGCTCGTTTACATAGAGAGGCACCCGAACGTCTATTCGAATGCTTCCGGAGCCGGTCCCTTCTTCTCAGGCGGGGAGACGCTGCGGGTCTCCGCCCCAGGCGGTCGCCACATCGCCGCTTTCTCGCATGAGATGACGCTGCCATCCCCGGTGAGCGTCACGGAGCCCACGCCGTCGTCGCTCCCCCTGCCACTGCGGCGAGGAGCGGACGTGGACGTTCGTTGGGCGGGAGCCGGGGCCGGCCACGTCATGGTGCGCCTGTCCCGGCCCCTGCCACGGGGCAGCGGCCGGGAGATCGTGTGCCGCTTCCCGGCAGACGCAGGTGCCGGAATCATTCCAGGAGATCTGCTCCGGACGTATGAGCCTGGAGAGGGCTCGCTCTTCATCTGGCGGGAGAACACCGAGCAGATCTACCCCTCCAATTTCGAGCTGTACATCCGGACGACCCTGGGGTTGACCCGGCCTGACGGAGGCAACGGTTACTCCATGTCCGTGCAGTTGCACGACTGAGCCACGCTTCCGAAAGACCCATGACCCTTCAGCGTCTTCGTTTGCTCGCGATCTGCTTCGCCGCCGTCTGTGCCTGCCGTGAGCCCAAGGAGGACCCCGAGCCGAAGCCGCCGGAGAGCGTGCCCTTCGAAATGCTCGAGGTCCAATCCACCGGGCCCCTGGCTTCTCCCAGCCGGCCGGTGCCCTTGTGCGAGGTGCTGCCCGCCGGCCTTCCGGAAGCGCCTCTGCTGGATGTCTGGGGCGCTTCCCCCCAGGATGTCTGGGCCGCGGGGGAGGCAGGAACCCTGCTCCACTGGAACGGCAGTGAGTGGTCGCATGTCCAGAGCGGCGTGCAGGGCGCCATCCGCACCCTGTGGGGCAGTGGCTCCAACGACGTGTGGGCCGGCGGAGATTTCCCCTTCCTGCTGCGTTGGAATGGCAGTGAGTGGACACGCTGGCAGCTGCCCGACATCACCCGGGGTGTCTCCGACATTCACGGCAGCGGGCCGAACGACGTGTGGGCCGTCAGTGATGGCCGCACGCTGCACCATTTCAACGGCGTTTCCTGGTCGTCTCAGCCAGCGGTTGAACGGGGGGACACCGTGTGGGCCAGCCCGGAGAACCTCTGGCTGTCGGGCTTCCCAGGCTACGCGTATCACCGGACGAGCTCGAGCTGGGCGTGGTTCGAGCAGGGCCCCCTGAACGTCCGGTCCATCTGGGGCAGCGGGCCGGAGGACGTGTGGCTCGTGGGCGCCAACATCCACCGATGGCATGAGGCCTCGCTGGTGCAGGTCCCCCGCCCCGGAGCAGAGGGCTTCCTGCATGAGGTGCACGGGGCTGGGCCGAACGACGTCTGGGCCGTGGGGAGCAAGGGCCAGAGTCTGCACTGGGAGGGAACCCGCTGGGTGGAGGTGCCCACCGGCGTGAGCTGGGACCTGAACGGTGTCTGGGTGCCAGCCTCCGGCAATGCCTTCGCCGTGGGCCAGAGGGGCCTGGAGATCCTCCGCTGGGATGGAAGCTCCTGGCGTGCGGTACCCACTCCCCTTGGCTACTTCTTCCAGGACCTGGGCATGACGGCCCAGGGGCGTGGGTGGTTGGTGGGAGAGACCGGGCGGCTGCGCCGCTTCGACGGCACCACCCCGATGAATGCCGAGAGCCCCACGAGCAACGCGCTCCGGGCGGTATGGGTTCAGAACGAGACCGAGATCTGGGCCGTGGGAGACGCCGGTACGATCCTGCGATGGGATGGAAGCGCCTGGCAGGTGGAGCAGAGCACCACCAGCCAGGTGCTCCGCGGTGTCTGGTCCGACGGCGCGGGTGAGGTCTGGGCGGTTGGGGAGGGAGGTACGCTGCTGCGCAGGGCCGGTGGGGCCTGGAGCTCCGTGCCGAGCGGCACGCAGTCCAATGTCCACGCCCTCTGGGGAGTCAGCGCCTCGGATCTCTGGGCGGCGACGGAGAGCGAGATCCTGCATTGGGACGGAAGGACCTGGAACACCGTGGTCCAGGGTGCACCGCCCCTGTGGTGGATTGGCGGCTCGGGAGCCAACGACGTCTGGATCGCGGGCCGCACCCCGGGCTCGCTCCTGCACTGGGATGGCTCGAGCTGGCGCCGGATGTCCCTACCCCTGGACGGACCCGCTGGCCGGCTCAACGGGCTCACGGAGCTCGCGGTGAGAGGGCCGGGTGATCTCTGGCTCGGAGCCTCTTACTTTGGCGGCGGGGAAGTCGCGAGCCAGGGGCACTCGCTGCTCCATTGGAATGGCCAGGAGTGGAACAGCGTAGCGCTGGGCAGGGACGGGGCGCGCGCGCTCACTCTGCGCGGCGCGGAAGTGTGGCTCCTGAGATCGAATGGGAGCGTTGTCCGTACCTGCCCCTGAGTCAGAACTGGATGACGGGGGTGCCCTGGCCCGTGGAAGACAGGAAGTAGTTGAAGCGCGGAGGCTCCGTCCAGGTGAAGGGCGTCTCCGCCCTGCCCTGCGCGTCGATGTAGTCCGTCCCCGAGAGCGAGAAGGGCTTGCGGATACGGCCACAGGCGCCGTCCTGCGTGGTATCCGCGTAGTCGTTGCCCGTGGGTGGGTTCCAGCAGTTGCCCACGGCCGTGACCGACTCGCTGGAGTTTCCGTCGATCCGGAGGTTGATGGCGTTGTCCTGGAGCGTGTTGCCCCCCGGGGCTGCCACCGTACCCAGGTTCGCACCGGACATGAAGGCCCACACCCCGGGGCCCGCGTTCCCTTGGAAGATGGAATCGCGGGCAGTGAGATAACGGGCCTTCATCCCCGCGCCCTGGTTGTGGCTCGCCACCAGGTACTCGGCGGTGACGTTCGCCACGGCGATCACGCCGCCGGCTTCAGGAGATCCGTCCCCATTGTGGATGACTTCCACGGGCCGGGTCGCCGAGCCCGTGAGCGTGAAGCGCCCGTTGCAGTGGATGCCCGCGATCCGATTGTGCGAGATGCGCACGGGGGCCTTCACCGCTCGCACAGTCACCCCTTCACACACGGAGAGGCCGTAGTCCCCCCCGGTCAGCCACACGTCCTCGACGACAGGGTAGACGGGGACACGCTGCAACTCGTCTCCCAGACGGTAGCCCGCGAAGGCCTCGAGGCCCTGCTTGTAGCCGGAGAGCTTCAGGTTACGGACCTCGCTCCCGTATATCCGGAAGGAGTGCGTTTCCGCCGTGGCTTCAAGAGTGCTCGGGTTGCCGCCGTAGAGCTCCCCCGTACCCACGAGAGTGACGGCGCGGCCCATACCCACCGAGCCAGCCCGGTGGATACCCGGAGCGAGCGTGATGGGACACCACCAGCACGAGATTCCGAACCCACCTTCCACGCAGGGTGGGCAGGCACCCAGGGCGCGCGAGAGCGAGGCGAAGGGCCGCGGGACGGCACCCGTGCCCGTGGTGTCCGAGCCTGTAATGGGGTCCACATGGATGTTCGAGACGGTGACGGGAAACGTCGCCTCCGCCGTGGAGGTCCGCACGAGCAGCGTGGCAGGGAACACCCCCAGGGAATGGCTCATGTACATCCTCAGATCGGCTTGGATCTCGGTGGAGGTGGCCGACAGGATGGTGACGGTGCCAAAGCCCGCCGCCACCACGGCGCGGGTATCGCTCAGGCCCGTGCCCTTCAGGGTCAAACGGTAACTCGTGCCACGGATGTACGCGGAAGGCTCGACCGAGGTGAGCTGGGGAGGGGCTTCGGGAGGAGTGATGATCTCGCCCACCAGCTCCCCGCTGCCCGAGCGCGAGCCGGAGGTGAGCTTCAGCGCCAACGAGATGCCTCCTACCGGCCGGGGCTCGTCCACCTTCACCCGAAGGGTGAAGCCGGTGGCATCGTAGGGAACCGAGACGGGCTCGAAGGAGATCCAGGGCGGAAGCAGCCCCTCGGGCTCTACGCGGAAGCTGCCGCTGAAGCCCCCGGAGCGATCCACCTGGAAGGAGACGTCGGTCGTCCCGCCCTTCACCAGGACAGGGGTCTGCTGCTCGGTGACCACGACCATGGGCGCGCTCGCCGGGATGTCCTTCACCTGCAGGAGGATGCTGTCCGTATCGTCTCGGCTGAAGCCCCTGGCGATGACGTCCAGGGTGTAGTCCCCCACGGCCGTCTGGTCAGAGGCATGCACGTGCAGGACGCCGGAGTCCTGGTCGGCGCGCACGTTGATGGGCTCGACGCTCACCCCGTCGGGAGGGTCCCGCAGGAAGACCTGCACCGGCTGCGCAGGGCCAGAGCGGTCGATGTGAAAGGGGATCTCCGTCGAGGTGCCCCGCTGCACCGCCGGGGCGGGCACATCGACTTGAAGGGTGAAGACAGGCAGGGGGTGACCATCACACCCCAGGGCCGCGAGCAGCGACAGACACAGCAGAGGCAGAAGACGCACGTTCAAGAAGAGGCTCCCCCTGTGCCCACCGGCCCGGTCTGGCGCACGAGGAAAGTCTCATTCTCCGCGTCTCGGACAGAACCCGCAAGGCACTGCCGCTGCGCTGTCCAGCAGGGCATATGGCAAGCTGCATCTTCCACCGCCGTGGACTGCACTGGCTCTCTATGCGCATCTGTTTCGTCTCCCGGGAACTTGCCCCCTTCCATGGTGGAGGCATCGGCACCTACGTGACGCAGGCTTGCCGTGCCTTCGTCGCGGCGGGGCATGAGGTCCACGTCATCACCGCGGCGCATCCGGGCCTCGAGCGGGCGGACACGGTCCTTCCCGGTGTGCAGGTGCATGTCGCGGCGTGCAATGAAGGGCCTGGCCGGATGGGCGCAGCCCGCAATGAGCCCATGCAGCGCGCCCTTGCCGTCCACCACACGCTCGAGCGGCTCCACGCGCGCCTCCCCTTCGACTTCGTCGAGTTCCCCGAGTTCGGAGGCGAGGGTGCCTTTGCGCTCCGAGCCCAGAGGACACTGGGGCAGTTCGGCTCCGCCGTGCTCGCCGTACGGCTGCACACCCCCAGCTTCGAGCGCCGGGAGCTCAACCGTCTCTCCGCGCTGGATCTGGACGTCGCCTCCCAGGAGTACGCGGAGGAGGTGTCTCTCAGAGAGGCGCACGTCATCGTGTCTCCTACGGGCTCCCTGTTGGACCGGGTGACGCGGCGGTTGAGGCTTCAGCAACCAAGCTCGGTCATTCCCCATCCCTTCGTCGCCGAGCCCTCCGCGGCACCCCACGCGGAGCCCCCGGGCACTCGGCCGGGCCGGGCGTGCATCCTCTACTTCGGCCGCATCGAGTACCGGAAGGGCGTCCACCTGCTCATCGAGGCGGCGCAGCGGCTGCTGGAGAAGCAGCTCGACGTGGAGGTGCGGCTCGTCGGGGACGACACCTCCACCGGCCCCTTTGGCCAGTCCATGCGGGGGTGGCTCGAGCGCCGCATCTCCGCTTCGTGGCGCGAGCGCTTCCACTTCGAGCCGGCCCGCCCCCGCGGCGAGCTGCGCGGCCTCATCCGCGAGGCGGCCGTCTGCTGCTTCCCTGCGCTCTGGGACAACTTCCCCAACGCGTGCCTGGAGGCCATGGCGCAGGGTGCCCTCGTCGTTGGCGGCGATGCAGGGGGCATGGGGGAACTCATCGAGGACGGAAAGAGCGGGCTGCTCTTCCCTTCAGGGGATGCCGGGCAGTTGGCCCAGCGGCTGGAGCGGGCCCTGACGGATGAAGCCCTGCGGCAGAGCGTGCGCCAGGAGGCACCGCGGCGCATCAGCAGCTACTGCGCCCCCGAGCGCTTCGTCGCGGAGACCGAGGCGCTCGTGAAGCGAGTGGCCAGCTCCCGCCAGCTTCAGGAGCCGAGCCCCGCTCCCCGCCTGGGCCCGGCGGGCGCGCCAGCGGTGTCCATCATCGTTCCGTACTACAACATGGGGCGCTACCTCCCGGAGACGCTGCGCTCGCTGAGGGCGCAGACCTTCGAGGACTATGAGATCCTCCTCGTGGATGACGGCTCGACGGAGCCCGACAGCCAGCGCCTCCTGCGCGAGCTGGAGGGCACGCCGGGGCTGCGCATCATCCACAAGCCCAATGGCGGGCTGAGCTCGGCGCGCAACGAGGGCCTCCGCCATGCACGGGGGCGGTGGATCCTCCCGGTGGATGCGGATGACCTGCTGTCGCCCACGTTCCTTGGCAAGGCCGTGGAGGTGATGAGCCGCTCGCCGAAGCTCGGCTACACCACGTCCCTGGTGTCCTATTTCACCGAGGATCCGGGCAAGCCGGTGGGCGGCTGGGTCCCCTGGGGCCTGGAGCGCGACGCCCTCTGCCTGGAGAACGTGGCCTCCACCTGCACCGCGCTCATGGAGCGCCGGCTCCTCGAGGAGCTCGGCGGCTATGACGAGTGGCTGACCTCCTTCGAGGACTGGGACGTCTTCTGCTCCATGGCGAAGCGCGGCTACGAGGGAATGGTCATCCCCGAGTTCCTCTTCCACTACCGCGTGCGCCTGGACTCGATGACGCGCACGGTGGCCACCCAGTCCCGTCACCCGCTCATCGCCTACCTGCTCCAGAAGCACCCGGAGCTCCCAACGGGAGCCAACCGCGCCCTGCGCATCCAGCTCGGGGAGTTGCAGCGGCAACACGAGCGCCTGGCCCAGGCGCTGGACAAACCCCTGCGCTACCGGCTGGCGGACAAGGTGAACGATGCCGTCAAGCAGCGCCTGGGCTTCCTCCACCGTGCGCTGCGCGGCACGGTGAGGTTGGGGAAGTAGCCTACGCGCGGCGCGCGGAGCTCATCACCTTCTTGAGGACCGTGTGTACGGCGGGCACGCGCTTGAGCGTGCTGTTCACCCGATCCACCATCGCATGGCGAAGCGGCTGATTCGGGGCCAGCTCCCCCGCCAGCGCCGTGTTGACGCGCAGCGCGACATGCTTGAGCAGCGGGTGGACGACCGGCATCCGCTTGAGCGTCGCGTTCATCATGTCGATCACCCCGTGGCGCAGCGTGCGCTCCGCGGAGTGGGACGCGGGCGCCGGGGCTGGCTCCGCGGGCCTCACCTGATTCGATGGGGGCGGGCCCAGCGTGATGAAGGTGTCCATCAAGACGGTATGGCGCAGCGGCTGCGGCAGCGAGCGATAGAGCTGGTTGACGAGCTCCAGGTGCCGACGCGGGCTCACCCCGGTGATCATGGATTGCTGACGGCGCCGGTAGTGGAATTGGATCTGGTTGGTCACCAGGAAGCGGTGCCCCGCATGGGCCAGCCGCAGGTACAGCTCCCAGTCCTCGTAGCTCGTCAGCCGCTCGTTGTAGCGCCACTGCTCGAAGAGGCTGCGGCGCATCAGCGAGGTGGCACAGGAGAACCGGTTGGCCACCAGGCCCAACGAGGGCACATCTCCCAGGAAGAGCGCGTAGTCACAGAACTGGCGCGCATCCAGCGCCTCGTCCGTCAGGAAGTAGCCCGTCGCGGGCGCCACCACGTCGAACTCCGGGTGCCGCTCCAGCGCCGCCACGGCCCGCTCGAGGAAGGCCGGAGCGATGCAGTCATCCGCGTCCAGCGGGAGCACATACTCGCCCGTGGCCGCCCGGATGCCGATGTTGCGCGACGCGGGCAGCCCCCGGTTGACCGGGTTGCGGACAAGCCGGATGGGCACCCGCTCGTCACCGGACTGCTGCTCGATGCGCGCCAGGAGCTGGTGATCAAAGGGCTCGGTCGAGGCATCGTCCACGAGGACGACCTCCACCTCGGCATGACTGCTGGCGGCCACGCTCGCCAGCGTCTCCGGGAGGTAGCGCCCCAGGTTGTAGTTGGTGATGATCACCGAGACGCGGGGCGGACGCTGCCGGGCGGCCGGCGCGGGAGCGGCACGTGCCTCGCCCCGCTCCCAGTAGGGGGCCGCCACCTTCCAGGTGACGGGCCGCGGAGCGGGAGTCCGCCAGGCGCGCTCCACCGCGGAGGCGAGCCCCTCGACGCTGCCGTCGAAGCCGTAGCAGTTCTCTCCGTCCACGAAGGGCGTCCCCGGCGCGAACGCGGGGCAAGCGGTGTTGAGCACCAGCGTGGCCCCGGCCGCGGAGGCCTCGTAGGCGGTGAGGTTGAGCGCCTCGTGGTCGGACGCGATGACCACGATCCCCCGCGCCATCAGCGCTTCCCGGTCCTGGCTGGGGCCGCTGAAGACGAAGCGCTCGCGCAGGTCCGCGGGCACCATCCGCTGGAGGGCCGCCGTGTACTCGGGGAACGGAGCATGGCAGGCCAGCACCGCCCGGCCTTTGTACTCGGGGTGCCGGCGCATGAAGAGCGCCACGCCGCGCACGAACAGATCCGGCCGTTTGATCCACTGCACCTTGGTGAGGAAGAGCAGATCCCGCTCCTTCACCTCACCCACCCCGGAGGGCGCGGCAGGGCCCTCGAGCACCGGAGGGAACTCCAGGCTGACCTTGCTCAGCCATGAGTCCGGAAAGCCGTAGAAGCGCTGGTTGGCCTCGGCGATGCCCGGAATGTGGGCGATCACCCGCTCGGCATCCAGCAGCGCCTTTCGCTCCAGCTCGAAGCGCCCCAGGTGCTCGCGGCTCATCACGGGCGGCTCGAACTGGGAGATGATGCCCATGGTGGAGTGGAGCCGGACCGCCACCTCCGTCCCGGCGAACGCCAGGCCCAGGTACTTCTCCTGGAGCGTGCAGAACGCCCAGCCCCTGTAGTCGCCGAACTCGATCACGTCGAAGCGGTAACCCTCCCGCGCCAGCTCCTTCAGGCGCAGCATCAGGTCCATGGACTCCGCATGCCAACGCGAGTCGGTGAAGGCGCCAGGGGGCGGGTAGATGCCGTCCTCGTCAAGGGAGGTGCTCCACTCGGGGCGCGCCTCGGCCACGTGCAGCCGGACTCCAGGGCCGAAGTAGGCCTCGACCTTCGCCGCCTCGATGCGCGCGTACGCGGGCACCAGCAGGTGAAACTCCACCGGCGCCTGCCGGGTGAGCGAGTCCCGGATGAGGTTATGCAGCAGCCGGCCGATACCCCCCGCCGTGAAGGGGTAGAGCTCGTCCGTGACGAGGCAGACGCGTTTGTGGCTCATGAGTGGATGAAGTCCTCGTAGCGCTGAATGGCCTCGGAGCAGAGGCGGGCCTCATAGCTGTCCATCATCTCCCTCAGCTTCTGGGGCGAGCTCTCCTGCAGCTCCAGCACGCGCTCGATGGCATCGCGCACGGCGCCCACCTGGTCCACGCGGGCGATCTGGGTGAGCTGCTGGAACGGATGCTCATCCAACGCGCCCAGCCCCAGTGGGCCGGTGATGCAGGGCACGCGCAGCGCGAGCCCCTCCAACGCCGTCATGGGCTGGCACTCGGACAACGAGGCATTGAGCACCACGTCCACCTTGCGCATGAACTGGAACAGCTCGCCGCGGCCCATGCTCTTGAGGCGGTGAACGGGCTTGGAGACGAGCTCCAGGCTCTCGGGCTGGCTGAACTGGGCCGTCACGTACACCTGGCCCACGCGCGGGGCCGCCATGCAGGCGTAGAGGTTGGTGTGGAAGTTCTTCCGCCAGTCATTGGGCGTGGGGATGAGGGCCGCGTCCGACCGGGCGCCCAGGGGCCTCATCATCCGTGCATCCACCCGGGGCGGGAGGTTGAGCAACGTCTTGGGGGAGATGTGGCTGGACACCAGGTGCATGTCCGGCTTCACGCAGGCCACGCCATTGATGATGCCCCGCGCGCGCAGCTCCACCAGGCTGGCGAACGTCTCGTACTCGTGGGGGTAGTGGAACTGGGCCGACGAGCCGTGCCAGACGCCCAGGATGCGCACCGAGCGCTTGAGCGCCTTGCGCAGCGCCAGAATCAACGCGTGCGCATTGGCCGAGAAGCTGTGGATGACGACGACCGGTGAGCTCGAGTTGGCGCAGAACTCCACGGCCTGGCGCAGCTCCTCGGTCGAGAGCGGGCGCTCGGCGGTGATGGCCAGCTTGCGCCCGGGAGAGTAGCCCGCGGCCGCACGGATGCCGTACCACTGCTGGTGGAAGACGTGGAGCACTCCGGCCAGGCTGGGCGCGTGATGCGCCCACGTGATGTCCAGCGGCGCGTTGAAGAGCACGCCCGGCTGCGGTGCCTGCGCGGGGGCGGGCTCGGACACCCGCGGGGGCTTCACCGACCGGTTGCGCAGCTCCGCCAGGTCCTCCGCCAGGGCGAACAGCCGTTGGCGGCGCTGGGTGCGCTCGGTCTCCACCTGGAGCCGCTCCTGCAGCTCATGGACCCGGTCCTCGACGCTGGTGGCCGCGTGCTGCAGGGCGTGCGCGGCCCCGGACGCCCACTTCGACAGCCGCGGCAGCCCCTGGAGCTTGAGGGCTTCCAGAGTGAGGGGCTGGGACTCGTCGCGCGCCTGCTCCGGCCCCCGCAGCTTGAAGTAGCGGCGGGCCTCGTCCCCATTGCGCTTGAGGACGTAGATGTCATGGGTGTCGATGAACTGCGCGCCGTGGTGGAGATCCCACCCCGGGGCCATCGCCTCGGCGAAGGACTGCAGCCAGCACCCCTGGTGCCTGGCGTTCTCCCAGACGCCAAAGGGGACGAGTTGGTTCTCCACCAGGCACATGAGCCCTTCGGGCCGTACCAACCGGCCCAGGTTCTCCATCACCCGGGAGATGCTGTCCGAGGGGTTGTGGATCAGCACGGACACCGTGAACACCAGGTCGAACCGGCGGGAGCCCAGGGTGGTGAGCGGGTCATCGCCGACGAACAGCCGCTCGTCCAACGGGCTCATGCCCGCCGGAGGCGCCTGCCGCAGGGGCGCCACCATGGGCTCGGACATGTCGAACCCGTGGTAGCGCACCCCCTCCAGCCCCGCGAGGTAGGAGGCATGGCGGCCAAAGCCACAGCCGAACTCGAGCACGTCCAACGGGCGGCCCAGACGCCGCTGCTCGGCCTGGATGAGCGCGGTGAGAAACTGCTCCTGCTGGCCGTAGGCGCGGTTGCCCTGTCCCATCCGGGTGCGGCTCATCTCCTGATAGACGGAGCCATCGAGGCTCTTCCAGTAGTGGAGGCTGCCGGGCTCCGGCGGGGGTTCCGATGACGACGTGACGGAGGGAATGATGGGTTCGCTCATGCTCGGCTCGCTGGACCTTACGAACGCCCTGGATACACACCCCCCTGGGCGGCCCATGGCGCGGCCTATATACCGCATTCCTTGCTAGAGGGAGAGGCAGCCGCCAGGCTTGGGCCCTCGGTTGCCTGCTCCCTCTGCGCGCCTGCCGTTTCAGGCAGCTGCCCTGGCCTACTTGTGGCCGTACTTGCGCATCGCCTCCTGAAGCCGGTCGTGCGGCAGGGCGAAGACGCGAATGCCGTCGGCTCCCGTCATCGTGTCCGCGGCGAGCATGGAGTTGAGGATGGCCTCCTGCGTGGCCTGCACCGTGGCCTCGAAGAGCGGCGTGATGTGATCATTGGACAGCATGGACACGTTGGCCACCTTGCTCTCGCCGGCCGACTGGGTGGGCTGCGTCGAGAAGGCCAGGAAGATGTCGCCCGAGGAGTCCTCCCCCAACCCGCCCATCTTGCCAATGCCCAGCGGAACGCGCCGGGCCAGCCGGCCCAGCTGGTGCGAGAGCAGCGGCGCGTCCGTGGCCACCACGACGATGATCGAGCCCATGCCCTCGGGGAAGGAGGGCAGCGAGGCCCCCTTCGGCGTGCACGCGCTTATCCGCTTGATGAGCGGATTGGACGGGGGCTGATCCCGCGTGGTGCACGACTGCAGATCGGTGATCTCCTTGCCCACCGGAACCCCCGCCACGCTGAGCAGCCTGCGCTGGCCGTAGTTGCACTGCACCAGCACGCCCACCGTGTAGCCCCCGTGTGCCTCTGACAGCTTGCGCGAGGCCGTGCCGATGCCACCCTTGAAGCCGTGGCAGAGCATCCCCGTGCCTCCGCCTACCGAGCCCTCCGCCACCGGGCCCCCGCTGGCGCCATCCAGCGCACGGAAGACGTGCTCGGCCTTCACGTGGAAGCCCTCCACGTCGTTCAGGATGCCGTCGTAGGTCTCCGCCACCACCGGCAGGCCCAGCTCCCACGCCCGGTTGCGCTTCGAGGCCCAGGCGATCACCGCCTGGTGCACCGTGCCCACGCTGAACGTGTTGGTGAGCAGCAACGGGCCGTGGAGCAGCCCGGACTCGTTCACCCAGTGCGCGCCTGTCATCTCTCCGTTGCCGTTGAGCGCGTACGTCGCCGCGAAGACAGGCGCCGTGCCCGCCTTGCCCCGGGGCCAGAGGGCCGTCACGCCGGTGCGCACCGGCCCCTTGCCCTTCACCAACTGCCCCTCGCCTCCGGAGATCAGCGTGGTGTGGCCCACCTCGATGCCTGGCACGTCCGTGATGGCATCCAGCGGTCCGGGCTGCCCACCCAGGGCAATGCCCAGCTCCCGGGCCCGGGGCTTCGCGGGAGTTGGCTGAGCCGCGCTGCCCTGGGGCAGCACCAGGAGGCAGAGCACGGCGAACGGAAGGAGCATCGGCTGGCGTGAAGTCATGGCCGCGCCTCCTAACACGCCTCGCGGCCAGGCGCGGTGCTAGGGTGCGCGCCCCATATGCTCCCCGAGCCGATCCGCAAAGCCATCTTCTGGGCCAGTGACGTCGTGTGGGGTCCGTGGACCCTGGCCCTGCTCCTGGGCACTGGCTTGTACCTCACCCTGCGCTACCGCTTCGTGCAGGTGACGCGCTTCCCCGAGGCCGCGCGCACCCTCATCCCCGCGCAGCAGGAGGGCGCGCGCGGAGCGCTGTCTCCCTTCCAGGCCTTCATGACGGCGTTGGGCGCCTCCATCGGCACCGGCAACATCGCCGGCGTGGCCACCGCCGTGGTGTCCGGCGGCCCCGGCGCGGTGTTCTGGATCTGGTGCTACGGCTTCTTCGCCACCGTCATCAAGCTCACCGAGGCCGTGCTGGGCATCCGCTACCGGCAGATCAAGGACGGGCACCTGTCGGCTGGGCCCATGCACTACCTGCGCGACGGGCTGCGCTCGCCCACCCTGGCGTGGATCTACGCGCTGGTGGCGGGGATCGCCGCCCTCACCACCACCCCCTTCACTCAGCCCAACTCCATCGCGGTGGTGCTCAAGAGCCAGTTCCAGATTCCCACCTGGGCCTCGGGCATCGGCATCGCCGTGCTGGCCTGGCTCGTCATCATCGGCGGGGTGCGCTCCATCGGCCGGGTGGCCGAGAAGCTCGCTCCGCTGAAGGTCGGCCTCTATCTGGTGGGCGGCCTGTGGGTCATCCTCTTCCACGCGGGCGAGGTGCCCGGCGTCTTCGCCCTCATCTTCCGCGAGGCCTTCTCCATGGAGGCGGCCGGAGGCGGCGCGGCGGGCGTGGGCATCATGGTCGCCATGCGCTACGGCATCGCGCGCGGCATCTACGCCAACGAGGCCGGGTACGGCACGGCGGCGGTCGCCTACGGCACCGCGCGCAGCGAGCAGCCCATGCAGCAGGGGCTCAACGCCGTGATGGAGGTGTTCATCGTCTCCTTCGTCACCTCGTCGATCAGCGCGCTCACCATCCTGGTGAGCGGCGTGTGGCGCTCGGGAGAGACGAGCACGGCGCTGGTGGCCACCGCCTTCAACACCGCGCTGCCCACGGTGGGCGGCTGGGTGGTGGCCTTCTGCTCGTTCCTGTTCGGCTACACCACGCTCATCGGCTGGGCGTACTACGGCGAGCAGTTCCTCGAGTACGTGGTGGGCGTAAAGGTCACCAAGCCGTACCGCTGGGTGTACTGCGGCCTCATCTACTTCGGCGCCGTGGGCAAGCCCGAGACGGTGTGGGCGTGGGGCGATCTGATGAACGGCCTGCAGATCTTCCCCAACCTGGTGGGCATCATCGGCCTGTCCGGAGCGGTGGCCGCCATGCTGCGCGAGCGCAAGGCGTCACCGCCCGCGCCTCCCACGGCGCCGGGCTGAGGGCTCAAGCCTGGGGGCCTGGCACCACCGGGCCCTCGTAGCGCAGGGGCACTCCGTCCTCCGGGGCCAGGGTGACGTTGCGGCGCACGGGCTTGATGGGCCGATCATGCGCCAGCGAGAAGCGGTGGGCCGCCAGCAGCGTGCCCAGCACCACCTTCATCTCGTAGAGCGCGAAGGCCGCGCCCAGGCACCGCCGGGCGCCACCGCCAAAGGGCAGGTACTCGAAGGGCGAGTACTTGCGCTCCAGGAAGCGCTCGGGCCGGAAGCGCTCCGGCTCCGGGAAGGTGGTGGGGTTGTGGTGGGCCAGGGTGATGGCCGCCATCACCCCCATGCCCTCGGGCAGCGGGTGCCCGCGCACCGTGAGCGGCGCGCGCAGCTTGCGCGTGACGAGCCCCACCACCGGGTACAGCCGCAGCGTCTCGTCGCACACCGCCGACAGGTAGGGCAGCTTCGCCAACGCCTCGGGCTCGGGCCGGGGCCCCAGCGTGCTCAGCTCCTGCTCCAGCCGCTGCTTCGCCTCTGGTGTGCGCAAAAGCCAGTACAGCGCCCACGCCATGCCGATGGCCGTCGTCTCGTGGCCCGCGATGAGCATCGTCAGCAGCTCGTCCTTCAGCTCGCGCTCGGACAGCGGCTGGCCCTCCTCGTCCCGCACGGACAGCAGCAGGGTGAGGATGTCCTCCCCTCCCCGGCCGTCCGCGCGTCGGCGGGCGAGCTGCTCGTTCAGCAGCGCATCGAGCGCCTGGGAGTGCCGCTCGAAGCGGGCCCACGGCCCGATGCCGCCAAACGAGCGCCGCAGCGGCACCAGCAGCATGAGCAGCGGGGTGTACGCGTCGGCATAGACCCCGATCGCCTCCATGAAGCGCCGCACCCGCTCTGGCTCCTCCACGCCGAACACGGCGCGGATGATGATCTCCAGGGACATGGCCTGCGTCCGCTGCAGCGCCACCAGCGGCTCGCCCACGCGCAGCCCCTGCACGGCCTCCAGGGCGGCCTGCTGCATCAGCGTGCCGTAGGCGCGCATCCGCTCGCCATGGAACGACGGCATGAGCAGCCGGCGCTCGCGCTTGTGCCGCTCTCCGGAGAGCAGCAGCATGGAGTTGGCGCCCACCACCGGCTCGAGCACCACGCGCGACAGCGGCTCGAAGATGGACGGGTCCGCGGAGAAGATCTCCCGGATGCCGTCCGGCTCCCCGGTGGCCACGATGGTGCCCATGGGCAGCTTGGCGATGAAGGGATCTCCGTAGCGCTGGGAGTTCTCGCGAAAGAACACCGCGGGGCTCTTCATGAAGCTCAGCGTCTGCAGCGGAGAGAAGCGCGGTCCTCGAAGTGGCTCGGGCATGAAGCTCCTTGGCCAGGGAGAATATCCTCGCCCGGGAAGGCGGGTAACCCGAGAATGGGTTCATCCGTAGTAGCTCGTGGAGGTAGCGCCATGAAGCCCGCCCTGTCCCAGAATGGATCGCCCGCCCGGCTGCTGCCCCTGGATGCCCAGGCTCCCACGGGGGTGGAGACGGCCACCTTCGCGTTGGGTTGATTCTGGGGCCCTGACGCCCGGTTCGGGTGTCTACCTGGAGTTATCCGCACCCGCGTGGGCTACACCGGCGGCACGCTGCCGGATCCCACGTATGAGCACCTGGGAGATCACACCGAGTCCTTGCAGATCGACTTCGATCCCCAGCGCATCTCCTACGCGGAGCTGCTGAAGCTCTTCTGGGAGGATCATGATCCCAGCGAGCAGCCCTACAACGTCCAGTACATGTCCGCGGTGTTCTACGCGGACACGACGCAGTGGGCGCAGGCGCTCGAGACGGGCAAGCAGCGCCTGGCGGGCAAGACGGTGACGTTGCGCACGCCGATCCGGCCGCTGGCCACCTTCTACCGGGCCGAGGACTACCACCAGAAGTACTACCTGCGCCGGTACTCGAATCTGATGAGCGAGTTCGAAGGCTACGGCGAGCAGTCCTTCACGGACTCCACCGTCGCGGCGCGGCTCAACGGGTACGTGGGCGGCTACCGCCCGGTGGAGTCGCTGGCGGCGGAGCTCGAGCCGCTCGGGCTGTCCGAGCGGGGCCGCAAGCAGCTCCTCTCCCTGGTGACGGAGACCCTGGCGCGGCGCCGGTACTAAAGCCTTTAGCGCACCGCGCGCGCCAGCTCGCGGCCTCCCAGCAGCACGCTGCCCACCAGCCCCAGCCCCGCGGCGAGCACTCCGGCCGTCATGCCCGCGCGCACCCAGCGCGGCGTGGGCGGCACGCTGCCGTACTGGCCCACGCCCTCGGGCGTGGAGTGGAACAGGTTGCCGTCCGGCCGGGAGATGGGCTCGGGGCGCTGCTGCATGGGCACACCCCAGCGGGCCATGATGGCGTTGCCCACGAAGGGCACCACCGTGTCGGCGAACAGCATCAGCCAGCCCTGGAGGAACACCGGCACGCGCGTGCGCCCCGGGTACAGCGCGCACCGCACCACGCAGCGCGCGGCCACGTCCGGCTCGTAGACCGGAGGCAGGGGCTTCGGCGCCCGCACCAGCTGCGTGGGCGCGTGATCGAACATTGGCGTGGACACGCTGGGCACCAGGACGCCCGACACCTGGATGCCCGAGCCCTTCAGCTCCAGCGTGAGGCTCTTCTGCCAACCCAGCAGCGCGTGCTTGGCCGCGGCGTAGACGGACAGCAGCGGCGCGGCGCCCTTGGACAGCATGGACAGGACGTTGATGATGTGGCCGCCACGCTGGCTGCGAAAGTGCGGCAGCACCGCGCGGGCAAAGCGCATGTAGCCGAAGCACGTCACATCGAAGGTGCGGGTGATGTGCTCCCAGGGCAGCTCCTCGAAGAGGCCATAGGACTGCACCGCCGCGTCATTGACGAGGATGTCCACCCGGCCATAGCGCTCGACGCACTGGCGCACGACGTTGTCCACGTCCTCCTGCTCGGACACGTCTCCGGCCACCACGAGACACTCGGCGCCCCGGGCCTCCAGCAACTGACGCAACTCCTCGAGCGCCTCGTGACGCCGCGCCGTCACGCACAGGCGCACGCCCTGCTCCGCCAGCCGGACCGCGCACTGCCAGCCCACCCCGCTGGATGCCCCCGTCACGATGGCCACCTGTCCGCGCAGTTCTTGCTTTCCCACGTTGGCTCCTTTGAGCCCTCCAAGGCTGGGCATTCCCGCCTTCCCGGCCCACTGGAGCACGCTCTCCTGCCTGCTCAGGGGGCAGGCCCATCACAGGTTCCCGGGCCTTGCCTCCATCCATATGCAGTTTCACGAACAGCGGCCTCACCAAGGCGGGTGTGAATGAGTCGACTTCCAGATGAGCTGAGTCGCGGAGCACGGGCGGGAGCCCTGGGGGCACTGGCCGTGGCGGCAGCGGCGGCGCTGCGCAACCGGCTGCTGGGGAGGCTTCCCCCCTACTCGTCCCAGCGCTTCGTCTCGCGCCTGGCCCGGCACGCGGGCTGGAGGCTCTCGCCGGGCGGCGCGCGCGTGGCCGGAGCCCTGTTCCGCCTGGCCTACGGCACGACACTGGGCGTGCTGTTCGCGCGGCTCGGCGGTCCACTGGCCGGGCGGGGGCCTGGCGCCACGGGCGTGGTGCTGGGCGCCTCGGTGCTGCTGCTGGAGCGCCTGTCCTTTCCCCGGCTGGGTGTTACTCCGCCCGCCCGGCGCTGGACCCGGGCCGAGCGGGCGCTGCTCACCGCCCAGACGGCGCTCTATGGCCAGGTCGTCGCCCGTGCCTATGCGTCGTGAGCCAGCCACCCGCCATCTCGGGTAGGCTTGCGGGCACATGAACCACACGCAAGATGCATTCGAGGGTGCCGGTGGCCTGAAGCTGTGCTCCCAGAGCTGGCGGCCCGAGGGCACTGCCCAGGCGGTGCTGGCCATCGTCCACGGCTTCGGAGAGCACAGCGGCCGGTACACGAATGTGGTGCGGCACTTCGTCCCGCGCGGCTACGCGGTCCACGGCTTCGACTTGCGAGGCCACGGGCGCTCTCCGGGCCAGCGTGGCCACATCAACTCGTGGGCCGAGTACCGCGAGGACGTGAAGGCCTTCCTCGGCCACGTGGCCAGGCAGGAGCCCGGCCGGCCCGTGTTCCTGCTGGGCCACAGCCTGGGCTCGATCATCGCGCTGGACTACGCGCTGCACCACCCGCTGGGGCTCAGCGGGCTGATCCTCAGCGGGCTGGCGGTGGATCCGGTGGGCGCGGCCACGCCGCTGCTGGTGGCCACCGCGCGGCTCATGTCTCGCATCTGGCCCACCCTGTCCATGGCGGTGAAGCTGGACAAGGCGGCGCTGTCGCGCATCCCCGAGGTGGTGTCCGAGTACATCGCGGATCCGCTGGTGCACGGCCTGGGCTCGGCGCGCTGGGGCACCGAGTGTCTGGATGCCATCGCCTGGTGCAAGGCCCACGCCTCGCGGCTGCAGCTGCCGCTGCTGGTGGTGCACGGAGACTCGGACCGCATCAACACCGCCGCGGGAGCGCGCCTGGTGTTCGAGGCGGCCCGCTCCCAGGACAAGCGCCTGGTGCTGGTGCCCGGAGGCCACCACGAGCCTCACAATGATCTCGGTCGCGAGCAGACCTTCCAGGCGTTGGAGGAGTACCTGGGCAAGCGGCTGTCCGCCGCGGCCTGACGACGCCCACCCTCGCGGCGCAGACCCGGGTTCAGCTCGACAGGTTGTAACCGCGCTCGCCCACGGGGCCCCCAGAAACGACGACACCCGGACCGATGAGGCCCGGGTGTCAGGGACTTCAGAGCGCTGTGAGCGCCAGCGTGCTTACGGGCACGTCACGCGGGAGTTCCACGGGGCGAACAGGCCGGCCGGGTTGTACCGGAAGAGCCACACGTGCAGATCGTAGTGGACCGGCATCTGGGGGTTGTGGCCGGGCATCGGGCCATCGAACGCCTGGCCAATCGCGGTGGGACGGGCCTGGCCCGCATCGGCCTGGAAGTACTCGGGCCCCAGCAGATCGAGGCCGCCCCGGCTGTTCGGCGCGTACAGCAGGATCTCCGGCTTGAAGGGATCGGTCACCAGATCGCTGGCCAGTCCCGGGTGCAGGTAGTGGAAGCCCATGCCGCCCTGGCCCGGCAGCGCCTCACAGCCGCTCACGGGGATGTAGCCATCCGCCAGCGCCTTGTTGACGTCCTTGTACTTCGCCAGCGCGAAGAGGACCTTGGTCCACTGAATGGCCTGCTGGCCCGTCAGCGCGTCAATCTCCGCGGCAATCTGCTCCTCTTCCGTCAGCTCCACCTGTGGTTGCGTGTCCTCCTGAGTCGCACCACAGCCCACGCTAAACATCGCGACGGCGGCCAGGCTGAGGGTCAAGCGGCGAGAGAGCATCTTCATCCGGTATCTCCGAGGGGGGGGTTCAGCGAGTTGTAAGCTCAGAGGTTATCGCCAGAGCCCCGCTTAAGTTGCCTTTTCCGGAACAAAAGGCCCCGCCCTTGCTCGGCCAGAGGAAGACGCAATGCACCAGAGCGTGGCCTTCACCCCCGACGACACCCGGAGCTGGGGCCTGCCGGTGGCGGGCCCGGGCCTGCTGCTGGACGTTCCCCGCGAGGGGCACTGGCTGCGGCGGCCAGCGCTGCACTTCGAGGCAGCCCCGCCGTACCGGCTCCGGCTGACGAGCGGCGGGCAGCCGCTGCTCTGGGTGCGCATCGACAGCTATTGGGATCAGAGTGGCTTCCTTCGAGGCACCTCCGGCGCGCCCTGGGCACTGCCTCCGGTGTCAGCGGCCGAGCTTCGCGACGTTGCCCACGAGCCGGCAACGGAGCGTTGGTGGGAAGCCTGGACGTGGCGCCTGGGCCGGGCGCTCGCGGAGTCGTCCCATCCCCTGCTCTACGCGGGCCGCTGGTGCCTGCGGCCAGTCCAGTCCATCGATGCGAGCAAGGCGACGCGGTATCCCATCAGCACCATGGAGTGGGGGTTCGGCGAGCTGCCCTCGTCACCCCACTCGCTCGACGGCGTCTTGCGCTTCGAGCCGTTCTGGACCGAGGGCTGGGGCTATGAGGAGGTGAAGCAGGGCGCGGTGCTCCCGCTGCGAGCCCCTTCTCCCGAGGACGATGGCCGGGTGAAGAGCTGGCGCAAGCGTGCACGCGACAGGACGTTGCCCCCGGTGCTGCTGCTCTATGTGGACCTGCTGGCGAAATGGTTGGTGCTCGATGGGCACGACCGCCTGCAGGCCGCCCTGCTCGAAGGGGTGGCGCCGCCCCTGCTGGGGCTCTGGCCCGTCATCGAGGTGGTGCCCCCCTCCAGCACCGTGTCGCAAGAGGGAGCCCTCTTCGCCGCCGAGTTCAGCCTGCGCGCCGATGAGACTCCGCAACGCATCGACCAGGTCAACCGCATGCTGCTGCACAGCTTCGCGGGGGGACGGCGCGGCACCGTCACGCGCGCCTGGCCCCTGAGAGGCTCTCTCGAGGCCTGGAGGGCCGAGGTGCTGGCCTGGCACAAGAGGAACGAGCCTCCGGCAGACCCCACGTCCTGGGATTGGTTCGTCTCCCCGAAGTGACGAGCCCCGAAAGAAACAGGCCCGCCAGGGTGTTCAGGCGTGGGTCTCAGGTGCCGCCAACAGGGCGGCCACGGGAGGCTCCAATCTGGAGCCGCCTCTCTGCTTGGCGTCCATACAGGCCAGAACCCCACGCATCATGGCGCACGCCCCTTCTCCAAAACCCTCCGCCTCCCTTGCCCGCTCGACGCTCATCAACATGGGCGTGCGCATCGCGGTCATCATCGCCCTGGCCACCCTCTTCAGCTACCTCCATATCTTCCACTCCATGCGCGCCCAGGCCCTTGCGCAGTTGGAGCGGCATGTCTCGGATCGCAGCCAGCGGGAGCAGGAGATCTTCCTGCTGGCACAGGACAACCACGTGGCGCTCAAGCAGGCCCTGCGCGAGCGCATCGAGGCCTGGCGCCAGAAGGATCCCCAGCCCCACTTTGACACCCTGTTCGCGCGGATGCCGGATGGGACGATCCGCAATCAGTTCCAGGGCTTCGATGGGACGCGGCTGCCGCAGGTCTTCGTCGCCAGGGATGTGCCGGTGGATGACGACTTCCGCCGCCGGCTCATCGCCGCGTACGAGGTGACCGCCCAGTACGGGCCCCCGTTGCATGTCCGCTTCACGGACACCTACGTCATGCTGCCGGAGGGGGCGCTGGTGATGTACTGGCCCAAGGCGCCCAACTGGAGCCGGGACGTCGAGGCCACCTACTCGTTCGTGACGGTCGACTACTTCACCAACTCTCTCGTCCAGAACAACCCCCGGCGGGAGACGACCTGGACGGGTGTCTATGAGGATGCGCCCAGCAAGGTGTGGCTGTCCTCGTCCACCACGCCGCTGGACATTGACGGCCGCCATGTCGCCTCGGTTGGCAGTGACGTGCTCCTGGATGAGCTGATGAGCCGGACCCTCAGCAACCACCTGCCCGGCTCCTACAACATCCTCTTTCGCGACGATGGCCAGCTCATCGCCCACCCCGACATGGAGATGAAGAGCGGGGCGGCCATCTACAACATCCTGAGTCCTCCCCGTCAGGAGGGGGACGCCAGGCAGCAAGCCCACCTGCGTGGCATCTTCGACCAGGTGAAGGCCCGCACGCCGGGCCAGAGCGTGCTGGAGTTGCCGAAGCACGGCGAGTACCTCGCGGTGGCGCGGCTGGAGGGCCCGGGCTGGAACCTGGTCACGGTGATGCCCGAGGCGGTGGTGTCCTCGGCGGCCTTCGCGGCCTCGCGCTATGTGCTGTTGTTCGGCCTGGTGTCGTTGCTGCTGGAGCTGGCCATCATGTACTGGGTGCTCAAGCAGCAGATCACCCGTCCGCTCTTGACCTTCACCCAGGCCGCGGCCCAGCTGGCCGCTGGCGACTTCAAGGTCACCCTGAAAGCCTCGCGCGATGATGAGCTGGGGCGGCTGAGCGCTGCCTTCCAGCACATGGCCCAGGAGCTCCAACAGCGCGAGGAGGCGCTGCGGCAGGCCAACGAGGGCCTGGAGCAGCGCGTCGAGGAGCGCACCCGCGAGCTGAAGGAGGTGCACCGGCAGCTCGTGCACAGCGCCCGGCAGGCAGGCATGGCGGAGATCGCCACCAACGTGCTGCACAACGTGGGCAACGTGCTCAACAGCGTCCAGACGGCCGCGGTGCTGGCCAAGGAGCGGGTGACGGGGCTGAAGCTCGAGCAGGTGGGACGGGTGGCGAACCTGCTGGAGCAGCACCGCGAGAACCTGGGACACTTTCTCACCCAGACCGACCGGGGCCGCAAGACGATGCCCTTCCTGAGCCAGCTGAGCCAGAACCTGGTGAATGAGCGCAAGGGTCTGCTGGTACTGCTGGAGGACGTCAACCGCTACACCGCGCACATCAGCAGTGTCGTGAAGCTGCAACAGAACTATGCCCGGCTGCCCCGGCTGCACGAGCCGGTGCTCATGGAGGAGCTGGTGCAGGATGCGCTTCGCATCAACGCCGCGGGGCTGGGGCGCCACCATGTGCAGGTGGAGCAGCACCTGAACGCGGTGCCGCCAGTGCACACCGACAAGAACAAGGTGTTGATGATCCTGGTCAACATCATCAGCAACGCCAAGTACGCCCTGGATGCATCGCCCCAAGAGGAGCGGCGCCTCACGGTGCGGCTGGAGCCTCCCGTCGGCGATCGGCTGCGCGTCGAAGTCCGTGACACCGGGGTGGGCATTGCACCGGAGATGCTCACCCGCATCTTCCAGTACGGCTTCACCACCCGCGAGGAGGGGCACGGCTTTGGCCTGCACTCCAGCGCCCTGGCGGCCCAGGAGCTGGGCGGCTCACTTACCGCCTACAGCGAGGGGCTGGGGCGCGGAGCCACTTTCGTGCTGGAGCTGCCGTATCGTGCGCCCACGGGGACATCGTGAACGCGCGCGTGAGCAAGAAGCGGATTCTGATCATCGATGATTCGGAGGCCATCCATCTCCCCGGACAGCGGGACGCTGGCCGAGCTGAGAAAACCCGTCAACCGGGGCCAGTTGCGAGAGCTGGTGAGCACCTTTCTCACCGGGGCAACCCGGCAGTGAAGGTTGACCCCTGTCGCGCATCCCGGTAGCCCGCGAGCTACACTGGTCGGCACTCACGTGCTCAGGTTCCTGCTGCCCATCCTTGCTGTCCTGGCCGTCCGGCATGGGGCCTCCATCCCGGGTCCTGTGACCCGGGCGCGGCTGCGCAAGCTGCGAGAGCGGCCCCTTCCGCCCGAGCTGGCGGTAGCGCCTCCCCGGCCGGATGTGTGGGGCGAGCGCGGCTACCTGGCCCAGCCCCGCTATCAGAGCCAGTACAAGCCCCTGCTCACCCATGGCTTTGCCACCTGGGGCTTCGTCTATCAGTACTCCAGCTCGGCGGGTGGCGAGGACTATGACTTCACCGCCAGCTACGCGTGGCTCGACGCCGAGGGGAAGCTCCAGGTCCGGCACCTCCAGGACGGCTACGACGCCATCCACGCGGCCTACGGCCGCGGCCTGGGCAGCATCGTCGTGGACATGGACGCCGAGCTCGGCCAGGACGTGGAGCTGGTCATCCTCCACGATCTGAAGACGGGAGAGCACATCCCCTATCGAGCGCTGCGGGCCCACCCGGGGCTCGACAAGCCCCCGCCTTCGTCCCCACCGCGCGCGGTGGCACCTGCCCCACCTCCGGGTGAGGGCGCGCTCGAGCCCGCCGGTGCCTTGCGGCTCGAGTGGGACACCTCCCGGAAGGCTCGCTCAGCCCGGCTGGTGCGGCCAAAGGGTAGGAAACGCGAGGCCCTCTTCACGGTGCAACGCGCGGGCACCTCGAACCGGGAGTGGACGCTGACACGCTCGGGACAGAGGGTCCCCACCTTCCGCGCGCTCCATCAGCCTGCCGCGGGGTTCGAGGCTTCCTTCCGCCTCGTCGACTCTCAAGGCCAACCCGTCGGCACGGTGACGGAGAAGGCTGGCAGGGTGCGGCTCGTCATCTTCACGGCCGGCAGGCAGCGCAACTTCTATACGGGCTCCGGGGACGCTAAGGGCTCGCGGCTCCTGCTCGAGGAGATGCAGGACGTGCTGACCCTCGAGCGCACAGCGCGCAAGGACCGCGACAGCCTCGTGCTGCACCTTCCCACCCACCGCTCCACCCTCGAGCTGCTCATCCTGGGGCTCGTCGCCGTCCGCCACCCTCCCCGGCCTCGTCCTCCGGCTGGTGGGGCAAGTACGAGCGGACCTCGCACTCCTTCATGATGCCTACTGCCATGACACAGCTCCGTTGGCCGCTCCTCGTGTGCACCCTCTGGCTGGCGGGTGCCTGCTCCCATATCTACTACGAGCCCAATCCGCGGGTGAGCCAGCCCACCGGGCCTGTTCCGCTGGAGCGGGTCCAGGTGCTCGAAGCCGCCCCGGACTCCCCGCACGAGGACATCGGAGAGATCACCATCTATCTGCGCAACCGCTCCGGGGGCGTCTCGGAGGAGGAGCTCCTCCTGGCCCTGCGCAAGGAGGCCAGTGAGCGGGGCTGCGAGCGGGTCCACATCCGAGGCAGAGCGAGACGGCGCTCCCTGCCCAGTGGCTCGGCCTCCCAGCAAGAGCCCACCTCGGAGAGGAAGAAGCTGCGCGCGGCCTGCATCCGCCCCCTGCCCGCCAGCGCTCCCCCCGCCCCCTCTCCGTAGGCTCCGGGCACGTCGCACCGCACGACGAGCTCTACCTCGCACATCCTTCAGCGACCCCCACCGCTGCCGCATCGTCGCTTCATGCGACTGACGCTGGGGCTGCTGTTGGTTGGCAGCTCCGGGGTGGTGCTGTCGATAGGAATTCACCCTGGCTCAGGTCCGCGAGGATCTCTGAGCCGGTGGCGGGTTCGATTCCCGCCGCTTCCACTATTTTGCTCCGTACCTATGGATGGTTAGCAGCATCCTCCATCCGTGTTGCGTCAGTATCGCGTACCTGCTGCCGGTGGGGCACGTCGCGGCCTACAGCGTGCCGCTCGCCGGGGGCGCGTTCCTGTGGAGCGGCAGGGTGTACCGTTGAGCTGCCCCGCAACACTGGCGGCTCAGGGGACGCGCTGCCAAACTCGTGAGCGCTCCGAGCGCTCTCGCTGTCGAGCGTGGCGGACAGACCCCCTTTTGTAAGGACATCGCCATGCTTCACCGGACATGCATCGCGCTCCTGTTCCTGCTCTCAGCCTGCGCAACGACGAATCCGAGTTCGGGAGAGTGGGAGAATCCGAGCCCGAGATTCGCCAACCTGCAGCGGGCGGCGCAGTACCCCTGGACGGACGACGGGCACTGCGTGCTGCGCGAAGCATCCAATGAATGGCCTGTCCTGGCGCAGCGGTGCTTTCACGCGCTCGATCACGATAGAGTCAGGTTTCGCGATGTGACGGGAAGATGCGCAGTCGCCTCTGCGCCTGCGGCTGCCGCGGCTCTGGGGGGCGTCGGGCTCTGCTTGTTTGCGTCGCCAGTCGTCGTCACTGGAGCAGTGATTGTGATGGGCACCGTGGTGGTGGCGGTTGTCATCCAGAAGGGCCTTGATGCTTATGAACGGAGCGCATCCCGTGAGCGCGCGAAGCCCAAGGCTCAGACACAACCCTCCAGTGAGCAGGAACCCGTGGCGAACGGAGAGCCCACTCCGGGGGGCTTGGGTAGGGACTGGCTCCCACCGATGACCTCCGATCCCTCGGAGCGCCCGGAGTGCAAGCCCGTCCCGGTGCCTCACCGAGGCGGCAATGACCCGCACAATGACTGCGCCGATCTCCTGCCGCAAAATAGCTTCCCCGGCTGGGACGTGCTCGTCAATGGCAAGCAATTCGACGCGCTTCAACTGACCACTCGCACGCTGTGGGACGTCAAGACGGATAATTTCGACATACACTCTCTTCATTCCCAGAGGTTCTTTGCCAGAGTGAAGCTGCCGGAAATGCAGCGCGAGAGAAGACTGGCGGAAGCATGTGGGTATAAGTTTTTCGTTGGTGTCAAAAGCGCCGCACACAAGGTTGCGCTTGAAAAACTTGATAGCACGCTCACCGTCGTTGTCATGGATTGGTGCTGATATGGCGGTCTTTCCTGGTGAGCTCGTCATTGCTGTTTATGCGTCTGCGCTCTTGGGTGTCGACAGGCGACCCCTCGCTATCGTTCATGGAATGGAAGGCGCGCTGCCTGGCCGACGGCTGGAGTGGACGCTCTCTGAAAGAGAGGAGTTCATTGCATTGCCTCGCCGCGATGAATGGGTCACGACAGACAGGACAGACAACGGATTTCCGTTCCTTTGCACCAATGACAAAGACCGCCCGGTGACGATTACCGGGTGGGAGAATCCGAACGGGCTCGCGGCTGGGAGCCCGCCGCACTTGGAAGTTCACGGGTCGCTGCACCTAGACGCAGCCGGCATTGCGGCGGGGGCGAATGTGCTAGCAGCCATAGGGGAAGGCGCTCGCGCTTTCTGGGGGCGCGCAACGCCGGCCAACGCAGCGGTCGAGATTTCGCGGCAAACGATCGATCCGGTGCGTAAGCCGGGTGTCCCGCCACGCGGGCTGCCAGCGCTCAGGTTCCCGGACTACATCCGCTCGCCTGAGATTCCGCACTGCCTGGGGTGGCTGAACTATTGGTCGGCCGCTGCCGCACGAGCCATCGGTTTCCCGGACCCGTCTCGCGACGCGGAGCTGCTCACTCGGGCGCGGCGCACGGAATCGGGCGGGTGGGTCGTGCAGCTCACCGATGCGCCGCTCGACCTCGACAACCCCACCCACCTGGACGCACTGAAGCGGGCTTACGAGCGCTTCCCGGCGATCGGCGGGCGCGCGGCACCGTGACCGCTCGTAGTGCGGAAGTCCAGACCCTCACCTGCCCCACGAGACCTCAAGACGGCCGCCGCGGCGGGTTCGATTCCCGCCGCCTCCACTCCCGTCAGCCCGGGCACGAAGAGCAGGACGCCCGGGCGCACGGGCAGGTGCCTACTGCTTGTACTCGCTGCAGCCTGTTTTGCCGCGGGCGCTCACGCACACCGTGCCGCTCGTGGAGGCCTCGACGCCGAACGTCTTCCAGCACTCGCGCCGCTCGGTGCTGGGCGTGCCGCCGGTGGGACGCAGCTCCCAGGTGCAGTCGTTGAAGCCGCCCAGCAGGCCCCCGGTGGGCTCGTAGCGGGCCTCGGCCCGGGCGAACCA
Source organism: Myxococcaceae bacterium (assembly GCA_035296065.1). Taxonomy (GTDB): domain Bacteria; phylum Myxococcota; class Myxococcia; order Myxococcales; family Myxococcaceae; genus DATHBR01. The sequence goes on from DATHBR010000035.1 coordinate 78,776, forward strand.
CAGCTTGTTGTTGGCGTCGTAGGGGGCCCGCACCGTGATGGCGATGGAGGCGTCCGCTACCACCTCGAAGGGCACCGCCACCTCCAGCCCGAGGTAGCGCACCTTCAGCCCCGTGCCCGGCTTGAGCGGCTCGAACGAGACGCTGTGCGTGTAGGTCTGCTCGCGTGCGAGCAGGCGCACCAGGCCCTGCGGGTCCACCAGCTCCATGGAGCCCGTGCCCTCGAGCTTCGCCCCCGTCGCGTCGGTGAGCTCGAAGGTCGCCCACATCTTCGAGCCCAGGAGGTAGCGCGCGGGCAGCCCCTCCGGCTGACCGTCGCCCGGGGCGCCCACCAGCGAGACGGCCAGGCCGGTGGCCTTCGCGCACGAGACGTCGAAGGCGTCCGCGTAGCGCTCGTCCCCGTCGTCATCCAGCACCCGCACGCGCAGCTCGCGCTTGGGCGCGCCGCCGGCCTCGCAGCGGTAGCGGATGCGGTAGGAGCGCCCGTAGTGCTCCTCCTGCACCTGCCGCACCTCGACCAGGGGATCGCGGACGACGAGCTGCACGACTATTGGACGCAGCTCATGGAGCAGAGCGGGGCGATGCTCTTCGGACGCAACACCTACGAGCTGATGGAGGGTGCCTGGCCCGCGGTGGCACGCGACGAAAAGGCTCCGCGCGCGATGCGCGAGTGGGCACAGAAGCTCGAGGCGAAGGCGAAGTACGTCGTGTCGGGCTCGCGGAGCGACTTTCCGTGGCAGAACACGATCAAGGTGGAGGGTGACCTTCGCGAGGCGATCTCGGCGCTGAAGGCGAAGACCGAGCGGGGTGTCCTCGTCGGAGCGCCCAAGCTCGCGGCTGCGCTCGAGGAGTTGGGGCTCATCGACGAGTACCGCATCGTCGTTCATCCCATCATCAGTGGCCGCGGGCCGACGTTGTTTCATGGCCTGTCGAGTGCGCGGCAGCTCGAGCTCCTATCGACGCAGCGGTTCAAGTCCGGCGTGCAGGCGCTCCACTTGCGTCGCAAAGCGGGATGAGCGTGGGCGGGTGGCTGTCAGGTATAGCGACAAATGATGAGCTTCTCCTGGGGCGCCAACACGGGCACTGCTGGCCCGCCCACCTCCAGCGCGGACACCAGCACGGTTTCCAATGCCCTGGGTGTCTCCGCCTCCCACTCCTTCACCGTGACGGGCCTGCCCACCTGTGCTTCCCTGGCAGCCTCCGTCCTGGCTGCAGGCGCCTACTATTCCGCCCGGTTGATGCAGGACGGCACCGTCTGGGCCTGGGGCTACAACGGCTACGGTGGGCTCGGGGATGGAACCACCACCTACCGTGCCGCCCCAGTGCAGGTGACAGGCTTCTGACGAGCACACGGTTGCGGGGGGTGCCCCCTGGCCATTCAGGGACAGTGCTGAACCAGGAGCTCGAGCAATTCCGAAAGTTCGTAGGGCTTACGCAGCACCCCCACCGCTCCTGGAGGCAGCTCCACGAAGCTCGCGGTGACGATCAGCACCGTGCAGCCGCGCAGCACCGGATCCGCTTGTACCCGCGCCAGGAACTCCCGGCCGTCCATGACCGGCATCATCATGTCCAGAAGGATGAGGCACGGGAGCTCCAATCGAGCAAGCCGCTCAAGGCCCTCCAGCCCATGGCCTGCCTCTGTGACCGAGTAGCCCTCCAGGGTGAGGACCTCGGCCACAGCCGCCCGGATGTCGGGATCGTCCTCCACGAGCAGGAGGTTCTTGCGCCGCGGGGTGTCCACCACGCTCCGACCCTACCCCTTCCTGGCGCATGACGCTGAAGGGATGACGAGCGTTGTTGACTCCGAGCCCCCACGTTCGCCACGAGGCCCGGGGCGCGTCGGCTTGTTGACAGGGGCCTGGGCGCGGTTCCGGCCATTCACTTTCCCGGGGCGCCTCTTGAAAGATAATGGCCGGCTGACCTCATGCCGCCCCGTCCGACACCCTACCGCGTCGCCTTCAGCCCCAAGGCGTGGCACCAGATCGGCCAGATGCCGCACGTCATGTTCCAGGCGCTTCAAGCGGCCCTGGACGCCATCGCTCAAGAGATGGACGCCCCGAAGGCCAACGACAGCGCGGAGACTGAGCGGCGCAAGATGGCCGCGGGGCTTGTCATCATCTATCAGCGTGACGATGCGGCGCGGTCGCTCACCGTTCTGGAGGTTCGCCCAGGTCCTGCCGAGCCCTGAGGCTCTCCACTCCCCCTCCCCGGCTTCGATTCCCGGGCGCGGGGCCCTACCGCGCCTCCGGGCCCTCGGTGCCGTAGCCCCAAGGCCTTCATGCGCTCGAAGAGCGAGGTGCGTGAAAGCCCCAGCCGCTTGGCCGCCTTGCCTCGCTGATTGTCACAGGTGCGCAAGGCGTCCTCGACGCACTCGCGCTCCACCTGCTCCAGCCACTGCTGCAACGTCATCCCCTCCGGCACCTTGTGCGGCGCGCGCGTGGGGGCTCCAGGCCCCTGCCTGGGGGGCGGCTCGAAGGTGAGCGCGTCGGTGTCCAGCAGGGGGCCGTTGCGCAACAGCAGGGCGCGCTGCACCACGTTGCGCAGCTCGCGCACGTTGCCGGGCCAGGAGTGCTCCTTGAGCTTCTTCAGCGCCTCGGGGGTGAAGGCATGTGTCCCCCCTGCTGAAGCGAGGCACCCTACCCGGGGGCCCTGGCTGTCGCTGTGAACTGGTTCACAGTGACAGCCGGGCGCTGAGGGTGAACTGGTTCACTCTGACAGCCGGGCGGTGAGAGTGAAACGTTTCACCCTGACAGCCGGGTGTCTGGGTCCGATGTTCGGACTTCCGAATAGGGTCCGGGGCTGACGGTTGCCCCAGGCGTGAGCCCGGGTGCTTGAGTGAAGTGACGGCCCTCTGCCTGCGAAGGTGGAGGGCCGTGTTTCAGTCAGCGCGCTTCCGGCGGACTCGAGGTGGGCTGAGGCTGCTTGGGAGCGGGCTGGACAGGTTCGTAGCACCTGCCGTTGAAGAGCACGCTGCCGTTCTCCACGCACTCCTCGGTGCTCATCGAGGCGCTCACATCGATCCAGCAGGCTCCGTTGATGAGCACCTGCTTGCGGCCCGGACACTGGCCGCGCTTGTCGGGCCGGGTTTGCCCAGGGCGGGGCTCGGGAAGCGGCTGCTGAGCCACGGGCTTCTTCTCCTGAGCGGGCGGGGCTGGCGCCTGCTTCTGGGTGGGCGAGGTGTCTCCCACGGCGGAGGTGCCCGCATCGGGCGACTGGAAGTCCGAAGCCCGGGGTGAGCTCGCGGAGACGCGTTGCGGCGGTACGGACACCGGCGCCACGTTCCACAGCAGCCCCGCGAAGCCCGCCGCCGCCGCCACGGCCAGCCAGGGCCTCCAGGCCCGCAGCCGAGGCACGCGCTCCTCCGCGATGGCCTCCAGCTCCTTCGCCGCCTGCGCCGCCGTGCCGCGTGCCTCCGGCGCCTCCGAGAGCAGGCGCAGAATCAGCTCCCGCAGGCGCGGCCCCACCCGCGGGTTGCTCCGCAGCAGGGGCCTGAAGTCAGGGCGGATGAGGTGCCAGTAGCCCTCTTCGTCCTCCCGCGTATCCACCGGCGGCGGGTACTGGCCCATCACCAGGCGGTAAGCCGTCACTCCCAAGGCATACAGGTCATCCGCGGCAGCGGGCGGGTAGTAGCCGTTGGGGTGGCGCCCCAGGCTCATCTCGAAGCGGCAGGCCTGGGGCGACAGGTACTCCGGAGTGCCCGGAGGCAATGACTGCCAGGTGAGCCGAGCCGCCCCCTCGTAGTGGCCCGAGCCGAAGTCGATGAGCACCGGCAACCTGTCCGACAATTGGACCAAGACGTTGTCGCCCTTGACGTCGCGGTGCACCACCCCCGAGGCGTGCAGCGCTTCCAGGGTGTGAGCCAGCCGCGCCAGCACCTGGCACCGCTCCTGGATCGAGGCCGCGTGCTGCTGGGCCCAGGCGTACAAGGGCGTGCCCTCCACCCACTGCATGACCAGGAAGGCGTATTCGTTCCCGGAAGCGTGGCGCACCACGCCCGAATCCAGCAGCCGGGGCACGCCCGGCAGGCTCAGGCGCGAGAG
>DATHBR010000036.1:0-9165 GCA_035296065.1 Myxococcaceae bacterium
GACTCGGAAGGCCACGTCCTCGTACGTCTTCTTCTCTATCCGCCGCGACGAGGCCACCCCCACGCAGTACCCGTACAGCAACAGCCCCACCAACATCTGCGGATGGTGCGGCGGGTAGCCTCTCAACTCCCGCTCGTACCGAGCCAGCAGCGGCTTGAGGTTCAACTCCTTCACCGTATCCAGGATGAAGTACGCCATGTGCCCTTCGGGCAGCCACTCTCGCGGCGACGGCGGCAGAAGCTCCGACTGCTCGGGGGTATAGGGGCGGAAGGCCTTGCTCATGGGTAGGCAAGAGCATCACGTCTTTGCCTACCCGTACAGTAGGTTCTTCCCTTTACCCCAACAGACTCCTAGCGGCATCTTCGCATGGACATCGAGCAACGACTGGCCGCCAGGCGCTTGGCTCGCGGGTGTTGTCAACCCGCTAATCGTCACTGGGAAACTCTTATCGCCATTGCATACGAGAGGGAACTTCCCGCGTGCCGCCGCCTCAGCGAGCCATTCGTCGCGCTGTGGCAACGCGGCAAGCTGTCGCTTGTCGGTAACTCTCCACTCCAGACGCAAGCCGGGCAACGCTCGTTCCAAGCCATGGACGGCAGCGAGCGTGCGGTTATCGTCACCCACGAGTAAAGGCGTGTAGACGGTCAGAACGAGGCGCTTCTGAGTGGTCATCGTTTGCATCCCGTGACGACGATCTTGAGGGCGGGGTCAACAACGAGCAGCGCGTCTCTGTGCGCTTGGGTGCTCACGCCAACAACGAAGTCATATCCACAGGCCCGCGCCGCCCGGCGCTCATCGCGCAACTGCTCGATTTCCTTCTCAATCTCCTGATCCCGGATAAAGTCTTTGTACGTATCAAATCGATGGGTCTTGATCTCCCACAGCACGCGCACGCCGACTTGCAGCGCATCGAAGCGAATTCCGTTTACGACCACGTCCATGCCGGGGTAGCGGTTCGGCGGAAAAGTGTCGGCGCACTCATTATGTGGGACATCCTTGCCCGCGTGCGGCACCGGGACGGGCTTGCACTCAGGACTCTCCGAAGGATCGGATGGTATGGGTGGGAGCCAGTCCCTACCCAACCCTTCCGGCTTGGGCTCTGTGTTCGCCACGGGTTCCTGCTCACTGGATGGTCGTGTCTGAGCCTTACGATTCCCACGCTCACGGGATGCGCTCCGTTCATAAGCATCAAGGCTCTCCTTGATGACAACCGCCACCACTACAGTACCGATGACAATCACCGCTCCAACCGCGACTGCCGGCGATGCAAACAGGCAGAGCCCTACGCCCGTGGCCGCGGCTGCCGCCCCCGTAGAGGCGACAGCGCATTTTCCCGTGACATCGCGGAACTTGACCCTGTCGCGATCGAGGGCGTGATAGCACCGCTCCGCTAGGACAGGCCACTCGTTGGCGGCTTCGTGTACGACGCAGTGCCCGTCATCCGTCCAGGGGTACTGCGCCGCCCGCCGAAGGTTGGCGAATCTTGGACTCGGGGCCTCCCACTCTCCGGGGCCCGGATCCGTCGTTGCGCAAGCCGCGAGAGCGATGAGGAGTGCTGCCCAAGGTCGGAGAAGCATGGCGAGGCTCTTGCGGATGGGGTTCTGCCCGCCACGCTCGACAGCGAGAGCGCTCGGAGCACGCCCGAGTTTGGCAGCGCGTCACCGGGAACGCCATGCCTCAGCGATGGCGGGCCTGGAAGCCTCTGGCTGGGCTTATCAAGGAACGCTGCTGGCATCCGCCGCGTTGCTCCCCGCCGTCCGCTCGTCTCCGTCGAGCGCGCCGTCAAGGTCCCGATCGATGCCCATGCGCCGTCCTGAGCCCAGAGGCGTGCAGGTATAGGTCAGCACCCCATCGCCCGCGACCACCGCCGCGCGCAGGGCCCCATCGGACACAGAGGGCACGGCCCGCCGGTCGCTCTTGAACCGTCCGCCACCCATGTAGAGGAAGCCCGCTTCGAGCTGCCAGACGCGCCCCTTGGCCACCAGCTCGCACTCGCCTGCCTCCGCCCGCCTCTTCAGCAGGTGGATGCGGTGCACCACCTCCGCGGAGCTCCGAGCCGAGAGCGTCACCTGCTGGCCCACGATGGGCGCCAGGTTGGTGTCGAACGCCAGCATGTACTGCTCCATGTCCCGCTTGGCCTGGTCTCCCTCGGGGGTGAGGGGGATGCCCAGCGGGTTCGCCGGGTTCTTGTCAAACCCGCTGATGAACCGGAACAGCGTCGGGAAGGTACCGTCGTGGTTGAAGCCCACGCCGCGAATCTGATCGCCCATGAAGGGGTCAGGCTCCACCGAGAAGGTGGCGAAGGCCGCGCCGAACATGCCGACCTTCTGGTACATGTTGCGCAGGTGCGGGACCTTGAACGCCTGTGGCTCCGGAGCCACGCCCGTGCTGCCATCCGTTCCGAAGAAGCCGGCGAAGGCCCCCTCCCCCGGGTTGGCGTGCGGATCGAGCCGGTGGCAGGTCTCACACGTTCCGTGCGGAAGAACCGTGGTGCCGAGGAAGAAGTCCTGCCCTGCCTGCTGAGCCGGCGTGAGCGAGTTGTCGAGGTTGCGGACCGGGTTGGGCGGATAGGTGAGCTGCAGGATGAAGTCGGTGAACTGCTGCATCTCCGCCTCGGAGAGCTGCGCGCTGCGGCCCAGCAGGCCCATGAAGGCCGGGTTGAACTTCTTGAACGCGGCGGCCTCGTTGAAGGCGCCGCTGTTGGGCTGGGCGTTGGGCGCGTCGTTGCCACCGGTGCGGTCGCCGCGCCAGTGCATCGGGCCGTGGTTGGCCATGCCGCGCAGGCTCTGAGTCGACATCGGTCCCTTCATCGGGTGCAGGTCGGTGGGAATTCCGAACATGGGATCCGTGCCGAACTCAGGAGGCATCTGGACGATGGGGCCCGGGTTGTTCAACACGGCGCCGTCCGGATCACCCAGGTCCCACACCGTGCTGTCGAGATCTCCGAAGATGTGGCAGCTGCCGCAGGACGAGTCACCGTGGCTGGAGCTGCGCCGCGCGTCGTAGAGGAAGGGCCGCCCCGCCACCACGCTGGGAGGCTCGGGGTTGTACATCGGCACGTGAGCCAGCTCGCCGCGCGTGGCGGTGTCGATGACGGAGATGGCGTTGTCGAAGCGCGTCAGCACGTACAGGCGCCCGCGAGCCTCATCGAGCACCAGCCCCGTGGGGCCGCCGCCGCTCAGGGGAATCTGCTGGTCCGTGCTGGGCACGAAGGTGTCGGCCTCGAGCGCGGCGGTGGAGTAGACGCCCAGCTTGGAGGAGCCAAAGGCCGCCACGTAGAGGGTGGCGCCGTCGGAGGTAATGGCCATGCCGAGCGGCTGCGCCAGGCTCTTCTCGTTCTCGGGGTTGGGGAACGGGGTGCAGCAGGTGTCGTAGTCGATGTGCTTGTTGAGGTGGCGCGGGGTGACGCCCGAGGGGCTCAGCACGGTGATGCGGCTCTCGTGCAGGTGCCCGCGAAGGGTGCTGCCGCCGAAGAGGCCCGCCCCCTCGAAGCGCAGGTCATTCCGCGCCTCGGTATTGCTGACGTACACCTTCCCGCTCACCGGATTGACGGCCATGTTGAAGAGCACCGTGCCCACGCCAGAGTAGAAGCCGGCCGGGCCCGCGAGCTGCGCCGGAGGGTTGGCGTTGGCATCGATGACGAACACGTCCTTGTCCGGCAGGGAGAACCTCACCAGGTTGTCCCACGGGCGGTTCAGCACATCGACCCAGTGCTCGCCGTTGAACTTGACGATGATGCTCACCTCCGGCGCCGGCTGCCCGGCGGTGTTGCGGTACGGGCCGGGCACGCCGCCGGCCAACTCGCCTCCGTCGGGAACCAGCGTGTCCTCGATCACCGTGGTGCGATTGCCGGAGTGGAACGCCGCCGCGTAGACGCGCGAGCCGTCGGGCGTCACCGCGAGCGCCCGGGGCGTGTCGCTGAAGAGCGTAAGGATGGTCAGCGGGCTGCCGCTGGAGGCGGGGCTGAGCTGGGCGGCATCGAAAACCCAGACGTCGGCCCGGCCAATGCCTGGCGTGGTGAACTGCGGATCATACGGAACGTTCTGCCCCCGGTGAGCGGTGGTGATGAAGGCGCGGCTCATTCCGGGACCAGCGAAGACGATGTCCTGCGGCTCATCGCCCACGAGCAGGGTGCGCACCACGGCGCCCTCGTGCCCGTTGGGGCCGAGCCGCACGACGCTGACGCTGTCGGACAGGTGGTTGACGACCCAGACCTCTTCGTTGCTCCGGGCCGCGACGGCCACCGGCTCGAGCCCCACGGGCACCGAGGCGCGATGGCTCAGGCCTTGATTGATGACCTGAAAGACCTCGAGCCGGTTGTCGGGAGTATTGACCGCGAAGAGGAGCTTGCCGTCTGGCGAGAGCGCGAGCGGGCGGACCTGGCCGCTCTCGAAGACAGTGAAGGAGGGCGCCCTGGAGGGCAGACCGCTTGCTGAAACACAGAAGAACAACGCCGCGATGAACATGAACCTCGAGACGGCATGGCCTGCCATCTGCTGCAGTGCTGTCATTGATCTCCCCCTGAGTGGCCTTGTTCAACTCATTCTGTGGCAACGCCTTCGCTGACGCTGTGAAGGCATTCACAGCTAAAGCGTGAGCTGCGTCACAACCAGAAGGGGGGACCTCGCTACTGCCGCTAGCGCACGCCGTGCTTCGCCAGCTCCGCCTCGGACACCCACGTGGCATGCGTGCCGCTGGAGATCCTGTGTGGCAGCCGGATGCGCGCAATCGGGCCGCGGGCGATGTCACGCGCGTCGAAGAGCTGGCACTCGCTGCTGTCGTTGCGCGGATCACTGACGAAGGTCACCGCGTAGCCGTCGGCCTCGCCGCGGGCGCCCGTGCGCGGCGCAATCGGTGACTCGCTGGCGAAGACACCTTCCGGGAAGCGGTACGACTGCTTCGAGCCGCGCGCCACGTCGTACGCCACCATGCCGTTGAAGAGGAAGTGCCCCGGCTCGCCCGTCATCGCGATCACCCAGCGGTGCTTCCTTCCGGCAGCGCGGCTGTCGATGGTCGGAAACTCCGCCACCTCGTCGTCGAGAAACTCCTCGCGCGTCTGTCCGGTGACCAGGTTGAACCGCCAGCGGTGCAGCCGCGTCTGCAGCTCGCGCATGTCCAGGCTCTTGCGGAACGCATCGATCGCCGTCTCGCCCTCGAGCCGCTTCGGAATCGGCGCGCCCTGGTGAAAGCCCTCGAGGATGAGCTCGTCGCCTTCTTCGTAGGCGTTGGAGAAGTGCAGCACGTACGTGGGCGAGGCCTCGAACCAGCGCACGGGGCCGGTGCCATCGCGCCGAACGATCGCGAAGCGCGAGCCGAGCTCCGGGCGGTACACCGGGCGGTGCTGGTTCTTCGCCAGGCGCTCCGGGTCCCACATCATGGGGAAGTCGTTGAAGATGGAGTAGTGCTCGGTGAACGCCATGTCGTGCGGAAGGCGCGGGCCCGGCAGCGCCACCGGTAGGTAGCGTGCGAGCTTCCCGTGCGCGTCGATGACCCCGAAGTGCAGGAACGGCGCTTCCTTCGAGTAGTTGAAGAACAGCAGCTCGCCCGTCTCTTCATCCACCTTGGGGTGCGCGGACACGGTCGCGCCCTGCGGAAACACACCGCGCACGCCCGGGTTGCCTTGCGCCTGCTGGCTCCAGTGCACCGTGCCGCGTGTCTCGAGCGTGTGCGGATCGAGCCGGTACGCTTCTCCGCACTGATAGAACGTGGTGAGCGCTTCGCCCCGGTGAACGATGATGTCCGTGGACGAGGCATCCTTCATCCGCGTTCGGGCGCCCCAGCCCTCGCGTTGCGAGGCCTCCGGTGACTCGAGGATCCCGGCCCACAGGGCGCCGCCTGCCTCCAGCTCGGCGAGCAGCCCCGCGGTCTTCACGAAGCGATTGCGGTACTCCGCGCGGCCCTCGCGGAAGCGGATCGCATGCACCATGCCGTCGCCGTCGAACGGGTGATAGCGACCGGTGATGGCCTCGAAGAGGGGGTTCTCCGTGTTGCGGAGATAGATCCCTTCCAGATCGCGCGGGATCTCTCCGTCGATCAGCTCGAGTTCGGTGGCATCGAGCTCCACCGTGTTCGGCGTCCATGCGCCGGTACGGTACGGATGGAAGTCCGAGTCACCGAGCTTCGACTCGTACCGGCGGATAACGGAAACCTTCATGGCGGCCTCTCCCCTGCTGCGTGCGGCGCGCTCGCGAGCGTACACGCCGCGTGCGGGCCTCTCAATGACCGCCGCGGCCCGCGACAAGGAGACGCTGCGGGGCCCTTTGACCGGGGGCCCTGGCGCTCACTGTGAAACGTTTCACAGTGACAGCCGGGCGCTGACTCCCGACCGTTTCACAGTGACAGCCGGTCCTGGCGCTCACTGTGAAACGTTTCACAGTGACAGCCGTGGCGCCTGGCCCCGATGTTCGGACTTCCGAACATGGCCCCGGGCTGGCGGCTCGCGGAAACACCTGTGGATTCAATGGCTTAGCCCCATGCTCGGCGGGCCGGAGTGGCCCATGTTCGGACTTCCGAACAAAACGTTCGGACTTCTGAACATCCACCGAGCCCCCGAACTCGCAAGTGCCTGTTTTTCCAGGCGCCCAGGATCTGGCACGTGCCGTGCTTTAGGCATTCTTCGCCGCACAGACAAGCGGCAGGAGCGCATCCCGCGTCTCCCAGGGGGAAACCTCACATGTTCAATCTGTTCAAGAGCCTGGAAGCGAAGAGCACCGAAGTGAAGCCGGTGGTGAAGAGCGTGGTGCCCGAAGGCATGACGCTGGAGCAGGTGCGCGTGGCGATGCTGGGGCTGATGGCCCAGGAGAGCATCAACCAGCACCACATGGGCCAGTTGTACAACCACGTGGTGAAGAACAAGCTGGCCGAGGCGGCTGGCTACAAGGACGCGCGCGCCTGGTTCAGCCAGCACCTGGTGGACCTGTCCCAGACGGCGCTGACGATGTACGGGGCGGTGGCCGAGGCCTTCAGCGAGGACGTGGGCCGGCGCTTCGGCATCTCGTGCCTGTTCCTCCTGCTGAGGTACGAGAGGGCGACGGAGATCGAGGCCGATCGGGAGGAGCCGGGCAACACCGTCATCGAGGTGCCGGGAGCCAACGGCCAGGTGCTCTCCAAGCCCTTCTCGCAGTGCAGCGCGGAGGAGATGCGCGGGGCCCTTCAGCTCAAGCGCAATCCGGGCTCCAGCAAGCCGATGCCCGAGGGCGCGGTGGAGCGCGGCGAGCAGTACCACCTGGCGGTGAAGGCCGTATTCCCCAAGGTGACCACCGTCGAGGTGCAGGTGCGCAACATCAAGGGCCGGGCGGTGGTGGACTTCAAGGGCATCCCGTTGGAGCAGGTGAACCGGCTGACCGAGGTGCTCACCGGCGAGTTGCCTCCGCTGCCCAAGGTGCCGCTGCTGGAGAAGCTGCTGCCCCAGTGAGCCCCGTGCTTGAGTGAAGTCACGGCCCTCTGCCTGCGAAGGTGGAGGGCCGTGTTTCTTCCGGCGGAGCAGCGAATGCTCAGCGGGGCGGCCTTCTCCCGGCGTGTTCACTTAAGAGTGCGCCGAGCACTGGCAGTCTTCCTCGGCTTCTTCCTGGAGGGCTGGCTCTTCTTCGCTCGGGGACGCTTGGAGGCCGTTGCGGGTTTCGCCCGCGGTGTCACGTCATCAAACTCGTAGAAGCGCCTGCGGACGAAGTACATGGCATTCATCAGTGCGTCCACGGGGCCTACCCCCATGGCGTAGTCAATGCCTCGGGTGACGTGCTCAAAGAACATCGGGCAGTACCAATTCGTCCCATCCTCGAGCAATGCGGGCCGTCCGATGGTGACACGCGAGGTTCGCTTCGCTCCATCCTCGGTTCGGTACGACCAGTAGTCGTCCGCGATGGGGTCATTGATCGCGGTCAATTTCGGGCGCCAGTCTTTCATGGTTGCTCTTCTCACCCGTTGGTGAGGCGGGCTGGGTGAATCATCATAGGTAGGAAGCGCAACAACCGGCAGAGCAGCGAATGCTCAGCGCGCTTCCGGCGGGTTCGAGGTGGGCTGAGGCTTCTTGGGAGAAGCGTGGACAGGGCCGTAGCACCTGCCCTTGAAGAACTCGCCGTCGTTCTCCACGCACTCCTCGGCGCTTACTGAGGAGCTTACATCCATCCAGCAGGCGCCATTGATGGGCACCTGCTTGCGCCCCGGACACCGGCCACTCTTGTCGGGCCGGGTCTGCCCAGGGCGAGGCTCGGGGAGGGTGTCCTGGGCAACAGGCTTCTTCTCCTGGGAGGGCGCAGGGGGCGCCTGCGGCTCGGCGGGCGAGGTGTCCCCCACGGCGTCTGAAGCCCACGGTGCGCTCGCGGAGACGCGTTGCGGCGAGGTCGGCCCCCGCGCCACGTTCCACAGCAGTACCGCGCAGACGCCCACCGCCGCCACGGCCAGCCCCGGCTTCCAGGCCCTCGTCCATACCGGGCGCCTGCCACGTTCCACGGAGGGCGGTGAAGCAGCGGGCGGCGGCACTCGCTCCTCCGCTATGGCCTCCAGTTCCTTCGCCGCCTGCGCCGCCGTGCCGCGTGCCTCCGGAGTCTCCGAGAGCAGGCGCAGAATCAGCTCCCGCAGGCGAGGCCCTACCCGAGGGTTGCTCTCCAGCAGGGGCCTGAAGTCAGGGCGGATGAGGTGCCAGTAGCCCTCTTCGTCCTCCTGCGTATCCACCGGCGGCGGGTACTGGCCCATCACCAGGCGGTAAGCCGTCACTCCCAGCGAATACAGATCATCCGCAGGGGATGGCGGGTAGTAGCCGTTGGGGTGCAGCCCCAGGCTCATCTCGAAGCGGCAGGCCTGGGGCGACAGGTACTCCGGAGTCCCCGGAGGCAGGGACTGCCAGGTCAGCCGAGCCGCCCCCTCGTAGTAGCCCGAGCCGAAGTCGATGAGCACCGGCAACCTGTCCGACAATTGGACCAAGACGTTGTCGCCCTTGACGTCGCGGTGCACCACCCCCGAGGCGTGCAGCGCTTCCAGCGTGCGAGAGAGCCGCGCCAGCACCTGGCACCGCTCGCGGAACGAAGGCGCGTGCTGCTGGGCCCAGGCGTACAAGGGCGTGCCCTCCACCCACTGCATGACCAGGAAGGCGTATTCGTTCCCGGAAGCGTGGCGCACCACGCCCGAATCCAGCAGCCGGGGCACGCCCGGCAGGCTCAGGCGCGAGAG
>DATHBR010000037.1:0-262009 GCA_035296065.1 Myxococcaceae bacterium
CGAACTCTGGACGCATGAGGACGGAGTGCCACATATGGTCGGTCGCTATGCCTCCGTGCGTGACATGCGCATCGACAAGGCCAAGGCGGGAAGCGCCAAGGTCTTCCGTTGCGAGGGGTGGATAGGACCGCTGATCATCTCCGAGGAGATCCATGACGCCTTGGAGCGAATGGGCGCCACCGGCACGCGGTTCGAGGAGGTCTAGTTCGATCCCAGGGGGCGGCGCCCGGTTTGGGCCGCCCGCTCTCCGGCTGGAGCGTCAGCCTCAATAGCTCCCCTGGGAGCCCAGGGCGCCCGCGGGGTCTGCTAGGGTGGCAACCCTGGAGGTCACGCCCACGTGTCCCAACCCGCGCCCCTTCTCGTTGTGCTCGTACTGATCGCAGGAGCAGCGGCGCGAGCTCAACCGGCACTCACCCGTGAGCCGAGACAGCGCACCGTCACCGTTACCGGCAATCCAGCCGATCTCCCGCACGAGGTTCACCTTTCCCACGAGACGCCCACGGTGTTCCTATTCGGCACGGAGATTCGCAAGGCGTCCCTGCGGGTGGACACCAAGCGGATCCACGTGGTGGATGCGGGCGAGCTATCGCGTTCGTTAATCGTCCAAGCCGCGAGCCCTTTCGGGGAGGGCGAGCGCCACACGCTCGAAGTCGAGTTCACGGACGGCAAGGCACCCGCGCGGGCCGCCTTCGTGCTCGTGGCGCCTGTGTCCGCCGTGGACACGTTGATCAACGTCGCACGGCAACAGCCACCCGCCCCAGCTTGTGACGCGGAAGTGCGCGCGCGGTGCTCAGGCGCAACCCAGGGGCCGGAAGACTTCGTGTTGCTGGGCTATGTGGACACCGAGGGTGTACGTACCGCGATTTTAAAGCGGCACCGGGACGACACGCGCGGCTTCATGGCTGACTGGGGCGTGTCCTATCGCGCCAAGGGGTGGGCGCTGGTGGAGGTAATGGTTACGCACCTGCACGGCCCGCAGCCCTGGACACCCAGCGAGGTGACGTTGACGAGCACGGCAGGCGAGCGCCTGCGGGTGAGGTTGGTGACTGACAGCAGCGGAGCGATAGCCCCGGGAGAGTCGGTGCGGGTGCTCGTGGTGTTGGAGGATCCGCCCCCTGACGCGGGCCTTGTCGCCACCCTCGAAGTACGGGGGACGGATGGTCGCGGCATGGTCATTCCCAAGGTAGAAATCCCGGCCCGAGCCATGGAGGGCAAGCGATGACCGCAGCACAGCCAGGGCTGCCGCCCGGCACCCTGATTGACGGTTGGCGGGTGGTGAAGACGCTCGGGGACGGCGGCTTCGCCATCGTTCACCACGTGGAGAAGAACGGGCAGGCCTTCGCGCTCAAGCTGTCGCGTTATGGCCCAGGCCGCCGCGAGGATGAGGAGGCCCACGCGCGCGCGCGGCGCGAGGTGACGATCCTGGGGATGCTGGATCATCCGAACATCGTTCGCCTGCATGCCCATGGGAAGTGGCCCGACCCCAAGGAGGGCCACCTCTACGCCGTGCTCGATTACGTGGAGGGCTGGACGTGGGCCGAGTGGGTGCAGCGCAAGCACCCCACCTTTCACGAGGTGCTTTGCGCCTGCCTGAAGATTGTCGCCGCGCTGCTCTACATGCACGGGAAGGGCGTGCTGCACCGGGACTTGAAGCCCTCCAACGTGGTGATACGCAAGAGTGATGGGGAGCCCATCCTCATTGATTTCGGCTGCGCCACCCATACCCAGGCCGATGACCTGACAGAATCCGGCTTGCACCCGGGCACCGAGCGTTACCGCGCGCCCGAGCAGTTCACGTTCCTGCGCACCCACAAGGACGAGCACCGCGCGCGCTACGCCTTCCAGGTGTCAGACGAGCTCTTCGCCTTTGGCGCGATGCTCTACGAGGTGTTGACGGACCCGCGCCCCACGGAGGAGCGGGAGCGGCCCGTGTTGAACAGCGCCATTTTCACGCCCACCCCGGCCAAGAAGCTGAATCCGCGTGTCCCCCAGGCGCTCAGTGAGCTGGTGATGAGCCTGCTTGCTCGCAACCCCGCGCAGCGCCCGGTAGACACCGAGGCGCTCCGGCGCGAGGTGACGGAGCTCGTTGCGGACACGGGGCAGGAATACACTGAAACAGTCCACCCGCCGTCTCAGCAGCGTCAGCCCGCGCCCCCTGAAGGTGAGGAACCCGCCGCGAGAGCGCCAACGCGCAAGCGCTCACCGGGCAAGTTGCGTGCGGTGGGCGCGCGGCTGGTGGCTCATGCCCGCGCGAGCAAGCCCCTGGCCGTGGGCGGCATGGCGGCCGCGGCTGGGCTCGTCCTGGCCGTTGCCGTCTCCTTCAACCTGAGCGAGGCGCCCGAGCCAGCACCCGCGCCCAGAGAGGCCCCGGCCCCCTCCGGGGTTGCCCCGCTGGAGCCCTTGGGGAGCCCCGCAGCCACCGCACCACAGAAGGAAGGTTCAACCGTGACGACACAGAAGCCAGAGGACACCCAGCAGGCACCCACTCCGCGTGGGCAGAAGCCGAGTACCGCCAAGTGCAGGGCGCTGCCCCTGATGGCCGCATTGGCGGCAGGCTGCACCGGAGCCCAGATCCGGCCCGAGCCCTTCGAGTGTCCCAGCGGCGCGCGAGACGCCATGTTCAAGGAGCTGGGTTGGGACACGGGCGATCATTTCGCGATGTTGATGGATGATCGCGAAGGAAATCGCATCGCATGGCTTACCCCCGGTGAAGTGGTGGGGGTGACCCGGCATCCCACCAGACGTTCAGTCAACCCCAGGCATTGGGACCTACTCCCCCGCGGCGCCCGGTTTTACGGACGGCTCTACGTCGTGCCCGGTTTTATGCAAGGGTCACAGTGGGAGATCAGACCCGTAGGCAGCGGAGACCCACCCGGAATGGTCGTCGCCCGCTATGACCGCGTGAAATTCGAGGATGGGCGCGAGTTCCCCGTGTGCTTCGTCGTGATTAATGACGCGCAAGAGATAAAGGATGGGAAGGCCCTGGCTGACAACGCGGGCACGGGAGACGCCGTCGTGCGCTGGCCCTGAGAGCCCCCGCCAGGTGACGTAGCGGGTAGGTGCTCGAAATCGCCCCGGGCCCCGTGCTCCATGGCTCTTACCTGGGAAGTTGTTCACCCCAAGCCCATGTACCAGGTAACGTCTGGGGCCTGGCGCGCAGCTTCACCCGTCCGCGCGCGGAGGGAGTTTCAGCCATGGCGGCGATTGAATTTCCGATTCCTCAGGGGGCCATCCTCTTCTCGCATGGGGGCTTCTCCTACGAGTTCCGCGAACACCTCGGAGAGGCCCACCACGGGCTCAGCCTGTTGCTGGCACGCAGGCGCACGGCGGAGGGCCCCAAGGGCAAGGTGCTCCTCAAAGCGGTGGGGGGGCCGCGCGGTCCGGCAGGGCTGCGCGTCCACAGCGCGCGGAGGAAACTGGAAGAGGAGGTGCGGCTTTCAACGCACCTTCAGCACCCGGGGATTCTTCGTGTCCATGGGCTGCACAAGGCCGAGGGGGCCTGGTACGTCATCGCCGAGCATCCGGACGGGCACTCGCTCAACGACTTGCTCGGGCTCGTTCAGGAGTGCGAACGGTGGTTCTCCCCTTCTTCGCGCTGTACGTGGGCGCGCAGGCGGCCAACGCCCTGCACCACGCGCACACGCGCACGGATGAGGCCGGGCGCCCGCTGGGCATCGTTCACCGCGCCATCGACGCGGATCACCTCTTCATGGACTGGGACGGCGAGGTAAGGGTGGCCGACTTTGGCCTGGCGTTCTCCACCCTGCCGGGGCGCGTGGCTTCCACCGTGCGGCGCCCGCGGGGGGATGTGTACTTCTCTTCTCCTGAAATGCTGCTGGGCTGGCGCGTGGATGCCCGCTCGGACTTGTTCGCCCTGGGGCTCGTCATGCTCGAGCTGGCCACGGGGAGAAACCTGCTCCACCCCCCGGCAGGCGTTTCGAGCGCGGCCAAAGCGGCCCTCTCAACCCGGCGGCAAGCCCAGGTCCAGCGTGCCATCAGCCGTGCCAGGGCCGCGGGGTGTCATGACGCTTTGGAGGAGATCATCTGGCGCGCGGCGACCTACACACCCGAGGACATCCACGCGGCAACGGCCGGCCTGCCTGACACCTTGAAGGTGCCGCTGTGCAAGCTGCTTCAGCGCTCGCCCTCGGAGCGTTTCCAGAGTGCCGGAGAACTGGAAGCCAGCTTGCGCAAGTGGCTGGGGGGGAGTTACGGCGTGCAGGAGGCGGCAGCCGAGTTGAAGCAGGTAGCGAAGGAAGCGGGCGAGCGGATGGCCGATGTTGAGTTCCCCTGGTCCCTTCGTCGGCGCAGGCGTTCCCCGGACCAGATTACGACGCGCTCCTAAGCGCCCGCTTGGGGCGCCCCGCCGGAGGGCTCTGATCGCGAAGTTCAGCGCGCCAGGCCCAGCAGCGCGCTGAGCGCGTGCTGCACGAAGTCCACCTGCACCTCGCCGCGCTCGCGGCTCATCCTCACGCCGCCAAGCGCCTGGCGCGCGTTGGGCAGGCCCTTTACGTCACTCTCCTGGAGCACGAGCGAGTCGAGGAAGGCCACCGCCCGGGCGCTCGCCTCGAGGTAGCGCTTGTTGCGGGCACGGTCTTTCAGGCTGCTGGCCAGCCCCGCCGAGGCGGCGAGCGCCTCGAGGTACAGCGTGGTGGTCGCGCCCGGCGTGTCGGGCTGGTGATCATTGAGGAACGCGCCCGTCTTCTCGGACTGGTAGCCCAGCGCCCAGTCACACACCTCGAAGGCCAGGTGGGCGCGCTCGGCATCCCGGTCCACGCGCCACCAGGCCGCCGCCGCCTGGGTGAGCCAGGGCACCTGGTCCCAGTGGTGCCGGTAGCGGAAGCGGTGCCGGTAGTAGCGCCAGGCCTGGGCGAGCTTCACCTCGTCCACGGGGTGGACCCTGGCCTCCGCCGCCCGGGCGAGCGCCAGCAGCGCCTGGCCTGGCATCGAGTCCTGGCACGCCTCGTCATCGGCGGTGGGGTTGAGCAGGCAGCCCAAGCGCCCATGCGGGCCGATGCGGGACCAGAGCGTGGAGGCCAGCGCCTTCGCGGTGGCCATGTCCTCGCCCAGCTCCAGCTGCGTCAGCAGGGTGAAGGCCACCTGGGAGATGGACGGCCCCTCGTCCGCGCGGATCCACACGTGCTCCGCCTCGTCGACCACCAGGTCCGAGGTGAGCGCGGTGAGCAGCGTGCGCGCGCCATCGCCCAGCTGCGCCGGGCCCAGCTTGCGGTGCGCGCGGGCCAGCGTCCACGCCTGGTGCGCCAGCCGCGCGGTGTCCAGCCCCGCGTGGGTGGTGTCCGTGAGGGGCTCGTAGCGCGCGGTCGAGCCCAGGTGCCGCAGCAGGAACTTGCACAGCGAGGGGATCAGCCGCGAGGCCCCCGCCGCGGGGCTCTTGGGCACGGCACTCTTCGCCGGGGCGGCCCGGGCCCGGGGTGCCTCGCGCACGGGCGCGGAGGTGGCGGACTCCGAGGCCTCCTGGAGCTTGTAGCGGTACAGGAGGAAGGGCTCCTCCGGCAGCAGCTGGGCGCTCTGCGTCCGCGCGTGCTCGAACTGCTGCCACGCATTGGTGATGCCGGGCATCCGGGGTGGGGCCTCGCCCACCGCGTCTGGCCGCTCACGGCTGCGCACCACCACGCCGTAGCGCTCGGGGTCGAGCTGCCCCAGCTCACACGGCTCGAGCGCGGAGCAGAACCGCACCGAGACGGTGCTCTGCTCCAGGGCCGCGAGCGGCTCGGCGCCCATCCGCTCCAGGAACGTTCCGGCAAGCCACCCCGCCCGCGTCAGCGCCACCGGCAGCGCCGGTGCCTTCTCGCCGGGGAAGTGCCAGAAGCCATGCTCCACCCCGGTGGAGTCGGCCGCGTCCCTGGGCCGCACGCGGATCCAGAGGCCGCCCGCGGCGGTGAACTGCCCGGCCACGCGGCGCGGGGGACGCAGGAGCTTTCGCGTCCGCACCGCCTCGGCGATGGCACGGCGGACCAGCTCCACGGGCTGGAGCCCCTCGGGCACCCTGGCTTGCGCGAAGCCCTCCGGCGGCTGCGGGCCCGGGCCGAAGGCTTCCGGTCCGGCGCGCTCCGAGTGCAGCTCGTCCAGCTCGAAGAGGGTAACGGTCGGCACGCCCTGCACGCGCAGGCGGGAGGCGGCGCCCACATAGCCCATCCGGGCCAGGTACACCCCACCCTCGACCCACAGCCCGTTCTGCGCCAGGCGCGCGATGAGCGCGGCCTCCTCGATGCCGTCCGAGAGCAGCTCGCCCACGAGCACTACGGGCTCGGTGGGGTCCAGCCGGCCCTCGATGCTTACCGGAGAGCGGCTCACCTCCGGGTGAACGAGCAGCCCGCGGTACTGGCCTCGCGACAACATCACACAGGCCTGCAGCAGCGGCATCGCGCTGGGGTTGACGGCCACGAGCTGGCGCCCCTCGAAGGGCTCCAGCAAGCGCAGCAGGCAGCGGCCCGCGAGCTCCGCCCCGCGCGTCGTCAGGGTGACCGACGGTAAGTCAGTCCTCCCGGGCCCGGGGGCGCCCTCGGCCAGGGGCTCGGAGCGCCCGTGGACGCTGTCCTCACGCAGCAGCGTGAGCAGCTCTTCCCGCTCGGACTTCACCGATGAAGGCCGCTTGTCGCGAGAGCGACGCTGGCGGCCGCGCGCTGCGGGCATCCTCATCCCCTCTTCGTCGACGGTGCCTCACCCCCCATCCCATAGGGGGCCTACCCCCTCACCTTAACCCTTCACCGCCGATTCTGCGGAATTTCCGGCCATCAGACGCGCATGGCGGCCAGGGCAATGGCCGGAATCTTCAGCCAGGAGGGCCCCATTTCGAAGTCCGCCAGCTTGCGCGCCAGGGTGCCCACCCCCCGGTGCCCCGGCACCCACGGGGCCGGAGGGAAGCTGGTCAGCGGGGCGCGGAGCACCACCTTCTCGATGTCCTCCAACATAAAGGTGTTGTGCACCCAGCCCAGCCCGCTCTGGATGTCCCGCGGCGTGACGGAGGGGTGCCCACCCCACGGCAGGCTGCCCAGGGCGAAGACGGCGGCGGGCCAGGTGTTCACCGCCACGGCCCCATAGCGCAGCTCGCGGATGGCCTTCTCCACCGCCGCGTTCACCGCCGGGTCCTTCAAGGACTTGGGGTGGACGATGAGCGTGGCGCACAGGGTGCCCCACACCTGCTCGTTCACGAAGGGCACCGCCTTTTCCAGGAAGGCCACCGGATCATCCCCCCCGTCCAGCCCCGTCTCGGAGAGCACGGTGCACCAGGGCTCCTGGCGGAAGACGCGGTCCTGCACCTGCGAGGCGTCCACGTCCGGCACCAGGGCGTAGGCCAGCTCGCCCTGTGCTGGCGTGCCCACCACGCGCAGGCCCTTGCGCCCTTCGGTGAACTGCTTCCAGCGCTGCTCGGCGCCCGGGTACCAGGCACGACGCACCGGGGCCCTGCCCAGCGAGGCCTGCACCGCGTCCACCAGCTGCCCGCGCTGGCGCCAGGCGCGCGGCTGCACCAGCAGCTTGGCCGAGTTGCAGTTGAACGAGGCGTTGTTGGCCACCATGCCGGCGATGCTGAGCGCCTGGAAGTCCACCTCGCCGTCGCTGTAGGGCCCGGGCACGATGATGACCGGAGAGATGTTGCCCAGCTCGCTGGTGAGGGCCTTGCGCAGCAGCGGCTCGTTGCGCGCGCGGCGGGCCTCGGACTCGGGGCCCGGCGGGCCCCACACCAGCGCGTCATGCGTCTTGTCGCTGCCGGTGATGTGCACCTCGTCCACGTCCGGGTGCCCGACGAGCGCCGCGCCCTGCTCGGCGCCGCCGTAGACGACCGCGAACACGTTGCGGCGCACCAGCGGCGCGAACGCCTGCTCCAGGAAGGGCCCCAGGTAGGCATTCACCGGGTTCATCTTGAGCACGCACGCGGTGCCCTCGACGAACAGCTTGTAGAGACAGTCCGCGGGAGGAATGGAGTTGACGTTGCCCGCGCCCAGCACGGCGCACACGCGGCCCTCATGCGGGCGGCGGTAGAAGGAGGCCTGGTGCTGGCGCAGGTTGGAGGCGGTGACGCCCGGCTGGAAGCGCACCTCGCCCTGGTGGCGGGGCAGCAGCATCGCGTCCAGCAGGTTGGCCGGGTACAGGCGCGCGCTGAGCTGTCCGTTGTCCAGCGTGCGCAGCCACGAGGCCGGGATGTGCGGCACCCCGTGCAGCTGGATGTCCTTGAGCGACTCGACGAGCAGCCGCAGGTTGCGCAGCACCACCAGCGGGCCCGCCAGCCACTCCTCTCCGGCGGTGGCGCTGTCCGGGTGGAGGCCCTTGGCCTCGCAGGCGGCGCGCACGCTGGGCTCGGCGATGGCGGCGTAGGAGCGGCGCAGCTCCTCCAGCAGGGCGATGCGCTCGGCGGGCGACACCTTCACCCAGGCGCGCGAGCCCTCCTTGATGCGGTGCACCAACGGCTCCATCGTCTGCGCGGTGGTGGGCTGGGGAACGGCGATCGCCATGGCGGGACCTCCTGGGAGGGAAGGAAAGCCGCGCCACATTAGGCGAGCCCCCCCGGGCCGTCATTGGCTGGGGCACGCGCATGACGGGTGGGAAACGCATTAGCATCAGGGCGGCAGTTTTCCCCTCTGGAGGAGGAAGTCGCGTGCACAAGATGATCGTCTACAGGCCAGGTCCCATCCGGGACATTTCTCAGTTTGTCTCGCTGGGCCCGCCCGGGAGCCTGGGCGGCAAGGTGCTCGAGGGCACCCCGGAGATCTTCGCGCGCGTGGACTTCAGCGCCAACGGGATGACGGCGGGCCTGTTCATGTCGACCCGCGGCCGCATCGAGGTGACGTTCCCGTTCACCGAGCACGCCACCATCCTGGAGGGCGAGGTGACGATCACCGACCAGGCCGGGCAGCAGCACCTGTACAAGCCCGGGGACAGCTACTTCATCAAGCAGGGCGCCGTCGTCACCTGGGATGTGAAGAGCGAGCGGGTCATCAAGTCGTTCTTCAACATCGTCGAGGGTCCAGCGAAGTAGCCGCGCCTCAGTCCTTCACCGGCTCGGCGAGGCCCTTCTTCACGGCCTCGTCGATGACGGCGTCCACCTTCTTGCGCGACTCGCGGGCCAGGGCCTCCATCTTCTCGCCCAGCTGCTCCTGCTCACGGCCGAGCGCCTCCTGCTGCTCGCCCAGCGCGTCCTGCTCGCGGCCCAGCGCGTCCTGCTCCTTGTCGAGCGCGTCCATCTCCTTGTCGAGCGCCTGCTCGTTCTTCTCCAGCTCCTTCTCCAGGCGCTCCTGCTCGGCCTCGTCGCCGGCGGCGGCGGCGCGAGCCATCTTCATGCTGATCTCCGCCTGCTTCAGGCCCAGCTCCGCCTGCTTCAGGCCCAGCGCGGCCTGCTTCTGGCCGAACCCGGCCTGCTTCACCCCCAACGCGGCCTGCTTGCTGCCCAGCGCGGCCTGCTGCTCGCCCAGCTTCGTCTCCGGCTCGAAGGCGGCGCGCACCTGGTCCAGCGTCTTCGGATCGCGGATGACATAGGCCTTGTCGTCGCGCCGGACGAACAGCACGTCCTTGCCCTCGGCGCGCAGCGTCTTGGCCATGCGCAGATCATCCGTGGAGCCCGCCATCATCACCTGGCCACCGGTGACGAGCACGAAGCGCTCCAGCCGGCCGTCATCGTCGTCGTCATCGCGGTCCACCATGGCCAGCATCGGCGCGGCGGGAGGAGCCGGCGGCGCGGGCGGCCGGGGGGCGTTGACCACGGGAGCCGGAGGCACCGGAGGCGTCGGAGGCACGGGAGGCGTCACGGGCTTCGCCGCCTTAACGGGCGCCGGAGCGGCAACGGGCGCGGCAACGGGCGCGACAGCCGGGGCGGGCGCGGCAGCGGGCACCTTCGCCGCGGCAGGCGCCTTGGCGGCGGCGGGCGCGGGGGCCACGGCGGGCGCGGCACTGGTGCCCGCGGCGGGCGGCGGCGCTGCGGGCTCCCGGGCGACGACCTGGAAGGGAACCAGGGCCACGAGGCCCATGGCGCACAGGGCCACTCGCAGCGAGAGCCGGCCCCGGGGTGAAGAGACGTCAACGTGCTCCAGCATGGTCAACCTCCTGTGCAACGCGTGAACGTGAGCCGAAGCGCCCAGCGCGGCGGCCGAGCCGTGGGCGCGGGTGACACCGAAGGCGAGCAGCAGCTGCCCATAGTCCCCGGGCTCGGCTCCGGTGAGGCGCAGGGCCTCGGCGTCACAGGCCTCCTCGCGCGCCAGCGCATACTCGCGGGTGGCCTTGCGCACCAGCGGGTGGAAGAAGAGCACGGTCTCCGCGAGCGCCGGCACCCAGCCCAGCCACAAGTCCCTGCGCTGGAAGTGCGCCAGCTCATGCGCCAGCGCCATGCGCAGCGCCTCCTCGTCCAGGCGGCGCAGCGCCTTGGCGGGCAGCACCACCACCGGAGAGAGCAGCCCCGTGGCCAGCGGGCTCGTCACCTCGTTGGACACCAGCAGCCCCGGCACCCGCCTCAAGCCCGCGGCGCCCGCGAGCTCCCCCAGTGTCTGCTCCACCCCAGGGTGGCGCAGCGGCAGCGCCCCCCGGCACAGGCGGCGCACGGCGCGCCAGGCCTTCACGTGTCCCCACAGCTGCCAGGCGATACCCACGCCCCACAGCGCCAGCAGCGCCAGCATCCCCACCCGCCACCACGCCGCGGTGGCCTCTGCGGCCAGGACGGGGCGAGGGGCCGCCACGGTCACCACGGTGAGCGGGGCCTCGGTCGCGGACGGAGCCGCCACCGCCTCGGCGGCCGCTGGCGTGGGCGCGGGCAGCAGCGGCAGGGCAATGGGCTCCAGGCCGCCCAGCGACAGCACGAACTTGAGGCACACCAACCACCACAGCGCCGCGCGCAGGGCCGACGGCATGCGCGGCACCGCGCGCGTCAGCGCCCACACCAGCCCCGCCCACAGCGCGCCCTGCCACGAGGCGCGCCACAACCCCTCCAGCGCGGACAGGCTCCAACCCGGGTTCATCAGCCATTCGGTGCGCATGCGCTCACTCCTTCCGCTGCTTCCGGGACTGGAGCCGGGCCACCACGTCCTGGAGCTGCTTCAGCTCCTCCTCGGACACGTCGTCGGCCTCGGACAGGTAGGTGACGAAGGGAGACAGTGAGCCGGCGAGCGTGCGCTGAACGAACTCACCCACCACCTCGCGCAGCAGCTCCGACGCGGGCACCACCGAGCTGTACTGGTACACGCCCTCCACCTTGCGGCGCGTCAGGTGGCCCTTCTGCCGCAGCCGCTCCATCACCGTGAGGATGGTGGAGCGCGCCAGCCCCTGCGGCTCGCCCAGCCGCTCGGCTACCTCGCCCACCGTGGCGGGGCCGTGCTCGGCTACGTACCGCAGCACCACCAGCTCCTGCTCGCCGACCGCCTTCTTCATGGAACCTTCCCGCTGACTACAGCTGTAGTCACGAAGAAGGTACGCCTGACTACAGCTGTAGTCAAGCCAATCGGCGGGCGATCAGTTGTGGAAGTCCACGCCGACGCCGGCGCCCACGGAGACGCCTCGCACCAGGGTGTTGTCCGGCTGAGGGAAGTGCAGGGTGCTGCCGCTGCCCCAGATATAGAGGCTGTCGAGCACCCGCTGCTGCACCGTGGCCCGCACCGAGTAGCGCGGCTGGGTGCCCACGCCGACGATGATCAGCCGCGCGATGGCCGTCGTCTTTCCACCGGGGAACACCATCGTCAGGGCCAGGTCCGTGTCGGTGCGGCCAAAGGCGAAGTACTCCCCGGAGGCGCTGGCGGACATCTGCAGCTCCTCCACGGCGTTGCTGCCCACGCGCAGCTTCACCTCGCCAAAGCCGGACAGGTGCCGGGGCAGCACCTCGTCGGACAGGGGCGCCTCCGACAGGCCGGTGGCGGAGAAGCGCGCCAGCTCATACGAGGGCCCGAAGAGGCCAAAGCGGAAGGTGCCGCCCTGGTAGCGCGCTTCCACCCGGCCGCTGACCTCGACGCGGTTGGACTCGGACAGCCCGCGGAAGGCGAAGCCACCCAAGGCGCCAATGTCCGTGCGGGTGTCGACGCGTGTACCGCCCGCGGCCAGCGCGAAGAGCTGCAGGTGCTCGCCCTTGTACAGGGCCGCGTTGCCGCCCAGCAGCACGACGGTGATGCCGCCCGGACCTTCCTCGCCCGCCTGCCCAAAGTCATGCGCCACGCTGGCGATGCCGTAGAAGCGCTCCTTGCGCTCCTCCTTGCGCTCCTCCGCGGACACCAACATGCCGATGTCCATCCGCAGCTCTCCGGCGAACAGGCGCGGGCTGAGCACGTCGCTGGCCGCCAGCTGCACCCGGGTGGGGCCCACGTTGATCGTCGCCACCGCGCCGGCCGGGTGGTAGTCGGGCGAGAGCCGGTTCTCGTAGCGGTCCACCAGGTGCCCCTCGCCCAGCGTGAAGGCGGTGAGCGGGCCCGCGTGCAGATGGAACACCTTCTCCTTCTGGCCGATGCGCAGCTTGCGCAGCACCTGGCCATAGTCGCTCTTCGTGTCCCAGTCCTCGCGGCGCAGGCGCGGGCCATAGTCCCCGGCGGCCTGCCGCGGATCCTTGTCCAGCAGCCGGAAGCGCAGCGGCGCCCCCAGCTCCACGGCGAAGTGCGGGTTCTCCAGCCGCGCCATGGGCGAGGCGAGCGCGAAGAAGTCCTGGCCTCCGCCCCGCGTCCCCGAGGGGAAGCTCAGGGGGCCGGCCTCCAGCCCCAGGCGGAACTTCATGCCGGGTTCCGGTTCGGACCCAGCTTCGCCCCCTACTTCATCGGGGGTCTGCTGGAGCACGGCGAGCAAGAGCAGAAAGGGGGCGGCGTTCATCCCGGCGACTCTACCCGCCCCCTACGGCCACGAAAGCAACGCACCCATGAAACGTCTCGGTCACGCCATCTCGCGCAGCAGGCAGCCGAGCCCCTCCCGGCACGCTCTCATCCCTCCGAGGCGATTTCCTCCACCTGCACCGGCAGGCTCGCCGGGTGGGCGCGGTGCGGCCGCCTGATGATGAAGCGGGTGAGCAGCCGGAAGCTCGAGGCCAGCACGCCCTCGTCCTGCTTGAGCGACTCGAACAGGCCCTCGTCCAGCACCGAGTCCTCGGGATCAATGCTGAAGGCCTCGGGCTCGAGCGGCTTGAGCAGCGGGCTCTGATCGAACACCGTCTCCAGCGGATGCAGGCGCAGCCGGCGCTGGCCCGCCTGCCCCACCGCGTTGAGGTAGTCCACCAGCCCCTGCGCGCGCACCAGCCCGCGCAGCTCCGACAGCGTCTGCAGTCCGGAGTGCTCGGCCAGCAGGTTCACCCGCAGCCGCCGCAGGCTGCGCCGCAGCTCCCGGTCGGCCGGCTCATCGCCAGCCTCCCAGGCCAGGTTCAGCTCCGAGTCCAACCCCAGGCTGCGGTTGGTGGTGTTCGCCGAGCCCAGCGTGAGGAACCGATCATCCACCAACATCACCTTCGAGTGGATGTAAGTGAACACATCCTTCCCGTCCTCGCCGCGCGCCGCCGAGCAGTACACGCCCAGCGAGTGACCCGTCTCCTGAGCGATGCGGCGCAGCGTGTCGAGCATGCGCACCTGGGCCACGCCCATGGCGATCTGCTCCTTGAGCGCCTCGGGCATGCGCGGCAGCACGAAGACGATGTTCAGCTTGGAGCGCTCCGGCGCGCGCATGCGGCGCACCAGCGCCTGGAAGATGGCGCGCGAGGAGAAGTACTGGTTCTCCAGGTAGATGAGGTGCTCGGCCGCGTCGATGGCGTCCAGGTACAGGGCGCGCACCTCCTGCACCGGCTCTTGAAATGGCACCAGCGTCTTGCCGAAGGTGCGGCTGATGGCCACCGGCCCCGCCGGCATCGGCAGCGTGGAGAGCACCTCCACGTCATCGCGCGACACCGGCCCGGGCAGCGCCAGCTCTCCGCCGCCCGAGTTGAACCACCGCGCCTCGAACAGCTCCGCCAGCTTGCCCACCACCGGCCCGGTCACCACCGCCTGTACGTCATGGTACGGGCCGTGTGGATCCCTCCCCGTGTCACACCGCAGCTCCGAGCACGCGGGGTGATCCCGCCCGTCCCACCGGCAGTCGCAGATGTCCATGCCGCCGGTGAAGCCCACCTGGCCGTCGATCAACACCAGCTTCTGATGATGCGCGCCGTACAGCGGCGCCGACGCATCGAAGCGGAACGAGATGCGCTCGCTGTGCCAGTTGAACAGCAGATCCTGCATCCACTCGCGCTCCATCGCGAACAGCAGGCTGAAGTCCCACGCCAGGATGTAGACGTGCAGCTCCGGGTTGCGCTGGCACAGCTCGCGCAACAGCGGCAGCATTTTCACCTCACCCTGCGCCCCCTGGGCGTCCTCGCCCCGCAGCAGCGCCACGCCGCTGTCGAACTGCCAGCCGGTGATGGCGATGTACCGCTTGGCACGGCAGGCCGCCTGGTAGAACGCGCGGTAGTAGTCCCGCGCATCGACGATGACTCCGGCGTCCTGTGCTTCACTGCTCAGCCAACAATTGCGCCCGGGTTCAAGGATGCGTCTCACGTTGTCACTCCCGGTGGTCCGCGCCCCCCAGAGCGCTCACTTCACCTGGAGGAGCTTCAGCCCACGAAGACGATGTGCTTGCCGGTGGCCACGGTCATCGTCGGCGAAGAGATGACGCGCGCCACCTTCCTCGCCTCACCGCCCACGGTGTCGAAGGCCGCGGCGATCAGGTCGCCCAGCGTCACCTGGACTCGTTGCATCGGACGCGCCACCTTGCCCGCTGCCTTCACCGCCTTCTTCTGCGCCTTGCGCCCATTGACCTGCTCACGCCGTGCCGTCTTCGCCATGGTCTCGTCTCCCTGAGGTGCTGGTTGCTTGTGCCGTACTCGACCACCCGACCCGCCGCCGCCCCGCGCCCTTTCCAGGAGCAACCCTCATGCCGCGTGACAACCCCCTGTTTTTACGGGCTATAGTCCCCACCGAACGATCAGCCCTGCACTGTTTGCCTGTCTTTTTTTCATGATGATGCCGATGATCGGAATGAATGACTGGCCTGGATCACCCCCTCGGCCCAGGGACGTGACAACACCAACGAATTGTTACAAGACATGTGTCACCGCTCAGAGTCACCCACCTCCGGACAGGCCTTCATACATCCAGGCCCATTTGCATTTGACGGCTTTAACCGTTTCAATGGGAGATAGGGGGATCCCTGAGGTGCCTGAACAATGGAACAAAGGAAGCCGCAGCCACCCCCGGGTGTGTCCGCGATGAGTGATCCCTCGCCCAAGAATCCCCCGGAGCCGTCCACGCTGGTGCACGGTCAGTCCGTGTTCACCATTGTAGGCGGCATGGAAGTGGTGCAGGCGCGCGCGCTGCGCATCCTGGCGGAGAACGGCATCGCGCCGCTGCGGCCGGACCAGTGGTACCCGCTGCCCAACGTGCTCAACGCCTTCAAGCTCATCTTCGAGAAGATTGGGCCCAGCACCGTGCGCGCCATCGGCCGCAAGATCCCCGAGACGGCGCGCTTCCCCCCGGACATCGACTCGCTAGAGAAGGGCCTGCGCTCCATCGACTTGGCGTACCAGATGGCGCACAAGCCTCCGATGAGTGGTTATCACTACGAGGCCATGGATCGTCGCTCGGCGAAAATGGTCTGTGACAATCCCTATCCGTGCGACTTGGATTTGGGGCTGGTCGAGGCCATCTGTGATCGGTTCCGTCCCAAGGACGCGCTCTGGGTGCGTATCGAGCACGACCCGAAGACATGCCGCCGTCGAGGTGACACTTCGTGCACCTACCTCATCACTTGGTAAACAGGCTCCCCCGACTACCGCTTTATTATTCCACGATGTATTCGGCATAGCCCTCCGTACGTCTCGGGGAAGCAACTGGAAAGGTCGGGAGGAAGCCATGAAGGTTGTCCTGGAGCATATTGCGGCCAAACAGGAGGCGTTCGCCAAGCACCCGTTCTTCGCCGAGCTCCGGATGGACCGTCCCATCGAGCAGATCTCCGCGTTTGCTCCCCGGCTGGCCTTCTGGGTGATGACGTTTCAAGACATCCTGCGCCTGAATGAGCAGATGGTGCAGGACCCGACACTCAAGCGCATTGCCCGTCACCACCGGGACGAGGACAGCGGGCACGAGCGCTGGTTCCTGGAGGACATCGCCAAGCTGACGGGCGGGCCTCTGACTGTCAGCTCGCTGTACGGCCGCTCGAGTGCCTCCACGCGGGACGCCGCCTACCAGCTCATCTCGGAAGTTTACCGGGCGACAGATGATCGGTTGAGAATCGTGCTGGTGTTGGTGCTGGAGTCCACGGGCCACGTGTTCTTCGGGCGCACGGCGGTGCTGACCAACGCGCTGCAGACGGCGACCAAGCTCAAGTACTTCTCGGACTACCACCTCCACATCGAGGAGGCGCACGAGATGTTCGAGACGAAGATGGAGCAGCAGCTGCTGTCCATCCCCATGCCCCCGCAGGTCCATGCCGATGCGATCGCGTTGGTGGACAGGGCCTACACCGCGTTCGAGTCCATGTTCCACGGGCTGCGCGAGGAGCTGGAGCCGCGCCGCGAGCTGTCCACGGGCTCCGCGCCCGCCAAGAGCCCCGCCGCGGAGCAGAACTCCTGGAGCAGCGAAGCGGTCGCGGTGTAGCGCGGGCCCGGCGGGGGCCGGGCCTTACTTCGTGGGGGGAGAGAGCACGAGGATCAGCTCGCCGCCCACGTGCTTGCCGGCCTTCTGGTAGACGGAGCCCTGGCGCCCCAGCTCCACATCCACCGAGGACTGGCGAGGCACTTCCACCCGCACCGTGGCGATGCCGTCCTTGAGGCCGCTGAGCTTCAGCGTGGCGTTCACCCCGTTGGGCAGGCGCACCTCGGTGGTCTTCTCCAGCGTCAGCTCGAGCGTGTCGAGCGACAGGCGCTTGAAGGAGGTGAAGCTGAAGTTCTGCTTGCGGAACGTCTCCTTCATCTTCTCCAGCTCGGGCGGGTCCACCGCGTCGCCCTTGTTGGAGGCGAGCACCACCTCCACCTGAATCTTCAGCTTCTGATCCTGGGCGTGGGCCAGCCCGGGCGCGAGCCCCAGCCCCAGCAGCAGCAGCGACAGCAGCGCGGCGACATGCACTCTCACAGCGCACCTCCCTTGGGGGCCGGGGGCTCCTGCCGGCCGGAGTCAGGCTGGCCCAGCGAGCCCGGCTTGCGCGGCGAGTCCAGCTCCAGCTCGTCGCTGTCCGCCTCGTCCTGCCCCGGCGTGGCGCCGGGGGTGTCGTTCTCGTCCACCAGCCAGATGATGGCGCCGCCGTTGTCGGTCTCCATCACCACGGGGGCGACGGTGGCCGGCTCGTAGCTGCGCACCGACTTCACCGTCATGCGCTCGGCGGCGTAGCCCTCGGGGGCCTTGTCGCGCATGAGCAGCGGCACGGCCACCAGCAACACCACCGCGGCGGTCGCCATGGAAGAGAGCATGGCGGTGCGCTGGTAGAGGAACATCTCGGACAGCGAGAGCTTGAGCCGCTCGAGCAGCGGCGGCCGCTCGGGGGTGACGCGCGCCATCACCTTCTGGGCGAAGTCCTTGAAGTCCACCTCGTCCACCGCCATGTCCAGGCCCACCCGCAGAAGCCCGGACTCGGCGCGCAGGTCCGCGGTGCGCCCCGTGCACGCCTTACAGGCGCCCAGGTGCCGCTCGACGGTGACGCGCTCGGTGGGAGACAGCTCACCGTCGATGTAGGGAGACAGGAGCGGGATGAACCGCTCGCACGCAGGATTTCCGGCCATGGCTTCACCCTGGAAGTTGACGACTACCCCTGTGTGACGGGAGCCCCCGGCCGATATTCCAAGCCTGCCTACTCATTGCCCACCCCGCTCTTGGCCTCGTCCAACTCCAGGTATTGGCTCAGGATTTTCTGCACCTTGGCCCGGGCGTGGAACAGGCGGCTCATCACCGTGCCCTTGGGAATGTCCAGCGTGCGGGACAGGTCCTCGTAGGACATGCCTTCGATTTCGCGCAGCAGCAGGATGGCGCGGTGCTTCTCGGGCACGGTGGCCAGGGCCTCCTGAATCTTCTCGGCCAGCTCGCGCCTGAGCGCGCTCTTCTGGGGGTTGGTGCCCAGGCGGCTGCCGAGCGCGCCGATGTGGGCCTCGGACACGTCCATGGGCATCGTCTCGTCGAACTCGACGGCCTCGCCGCCGGCGCTCTGGCGCTTGCGGATGACGTCGATGCAGATGTTGACGGTGATGCGGTACAGCCACGTGTAGAACGAGGCGTCACCCTTGAAGTGGTCCAGGTACTTGTAGACCTTGACGAACGCCTCCTGGGAGACGTCCATCGCCTCCTCCTTGTCCTTGAGCATTCCGAGCGCGACTGCGTACACCTTGCGCTGGTAGCGCTCGACAAGGAGCTTGAAGGCGCGCTGGTCTCCGCCGCGGACGCGCTTGACGAGGGTGAGATCGTCGGTGGCCAATGAGCGACGGACCCTAACACATGCCCGCGAATTCCCAAGGGAAGTGGCGGGCTACAGGCTCACGAGCAGGATTCCCAACAACGCCAGCCCCACGAAGGCCAGGATGGCGCCATAGGCCACCTGGGAGAACTTCTCCTTCTCGATGGCGCTCTCCTCGGGGCTGCTGCGGAACAGGTGCAGCGTGTTCCAGAGCATGTTGCCGCCCAGCTTCTTCAGGTTGCCGCCCATGCGCTGAAGCTCGGGCCCCAGCTGCTCGAAGCCCCGCTTCTCCTGGGGGTTCACCGGCTGCATCAGCGGGCGGGGCGCCTCGGCCTGCTGGGGAGAGACGCGCATCGTCTCGGGGCTGCCCGGCATCTTCTCGAGCGGGGAGCGCTCGGACGGCTGCTGGGGCGCAAAGGGCAGCTCCTTCATGTCCTGGGCGTTCTTGGGCGCCTGGGGAGACTGCTGGGGCTGCTGCGTCTGCTGCGCCTGCTGCTGCGCGGGAGTCTCCGGGCGGGCCAGCTCGGGGGGCGGCTCCAGGCGCACCTGCTCAGCGCGCTGCCGGGCCTCCTCGGGCTTGGGGGACTCGAGCACCCACTTGGCCGTCTTCAGGCCGTCCTCGCCGGTGCGCGCATCGCGCAGCTCGGCGAAGCCCTGCTCCTTGAGCGCCTTGTCGAAGAGCTGTCCGCCCTGGGGGGTGCCCTTGTGGGCGGCGGCGGCCTCGGCGTAGGCGGCGAAGAAGGCCCACAGGCGCATCGCGCGGTCCCCGGCCGACAGCCCCGAGGGCGCCAGCTGCTGGCGCAGCAGGGCCGAGTCCGTGGCGAAGCGCTTGGCCACCCCTTCCTGGTTGGGCAGCTTCTCCAGCCCGCCGGGCACCAGCTCCTTCACCGGCAGTACGGGCCCGCGCATCTGCTCATTGCCCAGCGCGGGCCGGGTGCCCGTGGGCGGCGCCGGGGTGCGGAAGCCATCCCGCTCCGGGGGCACCTCGGGCGCCTTCGTCTTGCCCTTGGGGGTTCGCGCCTCGCCCGGGCCCTTCTCGGCCTTCTCACTGCCGGGGACGTCTGGCGCCTCGCCCGCCTCGCCCGTCTGGCCCTTGCCGTTGGGCGGCTCGGGCATCCGGGTGATGCGGGTACCGGTGTTGCCTGCCCTGGTGCTCTGCGTCATAGCTTGGTGGGGCAGCTCCGGCTCGGGCGCCTCCTCCGGCATCACCAGCGTGTCGGAGGCGTCCACGAGCGGGCCGTTGTCCAGGGTGAGCGCGTCCCGGAAGAGCGCGGGCTCACGAGGCTCGGCGGGAGGCCCGGGACGGTTGCTGGTGGCGGGGCCCTCGGTGAACGCGGGGCGGGTGCCGGTGGTGGTGCCGGTGCCGGTGGTGGCGCCGGTGCCGGTGGTGGTGCCGGGGCCGCCCCAGTCGGTGCGTCCGCGCACGCCGGGGCCGTTGCCGCGCGGGCCCTCGGTGGGCCCGGGGCCTCCACCTCGGCCTCTGCCTCGGCCGCCGCCGATGTCGCCGACGTGTCCCATTACCCCGGATTCTCGCCCAATGAGCGGCCGAGTTGCCAGGGGGGGGCCTCTTATTCCCCCTCCCGGTCCACCTGGACGGTGGAAGTCATGCCATTGGCATCGAGCTTCACGCTGTAGACGGAATTCTGGCCGTCCCCGTCCTGATCACCCCGCGCGTAGCACGTCACCTCGGGCTCCCCCACCGGATCAGCCTGGACGGTCACCTGGTACTGCACGCGCACGGCGGTGCCTGGGGCGAAGCCCAGCTTCTCGAAGGCCTCGTCATGCGGGAAGGGCACCGGCTGGCCGCCCCGGGGCACCTCGGGCGGGGTGGGCCCGGCCACCAGCAGCATGCCGTGCTCGGCGCGGTACTGCTCCACCGCGTTACACAGGGCGATGACGTTGATGCGCGCCTCGTCTCCCAGCGGCATGCCCGCGCTGGGCTCGGTGCGAAACGCGGTGTCCATGGCGCGCGAGGCCGTCAGCCCGCGCACATAGGAGTAGACGCCCACGCCCACCGCGAGCAGGCACGGCAGGGCCAGCAGCGAGAGGCCGAAGGCCACCTTCTTCCGGGTGCTCCAGCCCGGCGGAGGCGGCGTCACCAGCTCATTGCCGCACGAGCACGGAAAGCGCTCGCCGGGCTTGCGGCCGGTGAGCTCATGGGTGGCACTACACCTGGGGCAGTTCAGCAAGCGCACGGGCCTCTACGCTCCCTGGCCACCGCGGGCCCAGTCCCGGGGCGCGCGCAGCACGTCCACCAGCCGCGACTCCCACGAGCCCGGAGCCGGGTGGTAGTCGTAGCGCCAGCGCACCCGGGGCGGCAGCGACATGAGGATGGACTCGGTGCGCCCCTTCGTCTCCAGCCCGAAGATGGTGCCCCGGTCATACACGAGGTTGAACTCCACGTAGCGGCCCCGGCGCACCTCCTGCCAGAAGCGCTGCTCGTCGGTGTAGGCGGTGTCCTTGCGGCGCTCGGCGATGGGCAGGTACGAGGGCAGAAACGCGCGCCCCGCGTCCATCACGAACTGGAACACCTGCTCCAGCCCGCCGCCAATGTCCTCGAAGAAGATGCCGCCCACGCCGCGGCTCTCCTCGCGGTGGCGCAGGTGGAAGTACTTGTCACACGTGGCCTTGAAGCGCGGGTAGTACGCGGCGTCGTGCTTGTCGCACGCGGCCTTGAGGGTGCGGTGGAAGTGCGCCGCGTCGTCCTCATAGAGGTAATAGGGCGTCAGGTCCGCGCCGCCGCCGAACCACGCCTTGTTGCCCTGGTGAATGAAGCGGTAGTTGGCGTGCACCGTGGGCACGTGGGGGTTGCGCGGGTGCAGCACCAGCGACAGCCCTCCGGCCCAGAACTGCCGGCCCTCGCCCTGCAGCCGCTTGGCGAACGCCTCCTCCAGCTCGCCGAACACCACCGAGGTGTTCACCCCGGCCTTCTCCAGCACCGCCCCCTCCTCCAGCACGCGCGAGCGCCCACCCCCGCCGCCCGGCCGCTCCCACGGATCCTCGCGGAAGCGCCCCTGCCCATCCAGCCGCTCGAGCGCGGAGCAGATCTCCTCCTGCAGTTGCAGGATGAAGTCCGCCATCCGCTGCTTCACACCCTCCACCTGCACCACATCCACCGTCATTTCCCCTCCTCCTGGGGTACCGCGGGCGCCTCGAAGTCCAGCGGGGGCACGGCGGGCGCCAGGTTGCCCGCCGCGTCGAAGACTTCCACCCGCGCGCGGTAGCTCTTGCCGTCCTCGAAGGCGAAGGCCCCGCTGCAGGGCTCGTGGCCCAGCAGGGCCGAGCTGTTCATGATGGGCAGCACGTAGTGCTGCGCCGGGGCTCCGGAGCGCTTCCTGGCCAGGGTGACGACCATATACATGGGGCTCTCCTCGCGCGCGGACAAGGTCAGCCGCACGTAGCGGGTGACGCCCTCGGGGCTGCGCCGCACGAGCCCCTCGGAGACGGCCGGGCGCTTGTTCCAGCGCGGAGCGGTCTTGTCCGCCGCCTTGCCCGAGCGCCACTCGGGCACCCTCGCGCCCCCTCCGTTGAGCAGCGTGACGGAGCCGGGCAGCGCGTCATCCAGGCGCAGCGTGTACAGCTTGTCGGGCAGCAGCGGCCCGTCGAGCTTGAGCACCACCGTGACGCGGCCCAGCTCGCTGGACCAGCCGCGCTGGGCCCGGGCCCGCACCTCGTGGCCGTCGGTCTGCACGCGCATCACCTTGCCCGGCAGCCCCGCCACCGCCTCGCGCGCGGTGCCGATGCCCTCGAGCAACAGGCGCGTGTTGGTGGGCACCGTCGCGCCGGGACGGGGAAACACCTGCACTCCGTCCCCGATGCACCGGGCCGACGCGTCCCAGGCCAGTAAGAAACTGAAGAAGAGCAGGAGTCGGTACACGGCCCGCGGAGTCTGCTGTGGTCCGCGCCCCGAGGCCAGCCCCATGAGCAGGGATGTGACCGATACGTGGCTTGGCCAGAGCCGGCCCCTTCCCGGGGTGCTCAGCTCACCAGCGCAGCTCCAGGTCGAACCCCTGGGGCTCGCGCCGCGTCACCTGCACCCGGGCGGCGACGCCCGTCTTGCGCAGGCCCTCCTCGAAGAGGCCCGCCATGAAGTCCGGCTTGGCGTCGGGATCCTCGCGGTAGCACACGCGGTAGTGGCGCTCTGCCAGCCGGGCCACCTCGACCTTGTACTCGAAGCTGTCCAGGCGGCTCAGGCTGGGGATGTGCTGCACGAAGCGGTCGGGCCCCAGCAGCGGCAGGCTCACGTCCACCACCTTGCCCACCAGCGTGCGCGAGAACCCCAGCGCCAGCCGCCGCCCCAGCTCGCGGTAGGCCGCCTCGCGCTCCAGGTGGGCGAAGCCATGGCGCCACGCCAACTCCAGCGCCTCGTTCCACACCTCGATGGGGTAGCTGGACTGAAGGTGGCGCACGTCCACGCCCACCGTACGCAGTGCGTCAGCCAGCGCCCCCTGCGCCTCCAGGGCCCTCACGAACAGGCCCTCGAAGAAGGAGCCCTGCGTGACGCGGCCGGACAAAGGGCGGCTCATGGGAGCGGGCTCGTGCACGGGCTCAGTGCCTGCGGTCCTCTTCGCGAAGGAGGATGGCGCCGTACTTCGCCTCATAGCGGGAGAGGTTCTCCTGCATGGCCAGCATGAGCTTTTTCATGTGCTTGGGGCTGGTGATGATGCGCGAGTGCACCCGGGCCCGGTTCTGCTGAGGCAGCACGTAGATGAAGTCCAGGGTGAACTCCGTGTCGCTGTGGTCCACCATGGCCATGTTGGCGTACTGGCCCATGGCCACATCTTCGTCGACTTGTATTTGAAGTGCGGGCCCGGGGGGCTTGGGAGTGTCAGACATAAGGCAGTGGGAATATCGCTCCCGGGTTATCGTGACTAGCGTTCCCTGGTGAGCGTACGCGCGGCGGTCTGGATGGATCCCTGGAAGACGGCACCTTTCGAGCTCGGACACGGCGATGACGCCTGTCTGCTGCTTCACGGTTTCACCGGCAGCCCCTGGGACATGCTCCCGCTGGGCGAGGCCCTGGCGGCACGGGGCTTCCATGTGAAGGCGCCACGGCTGCCGGGCCATGGCACCACGCCCGAGGCGATGCTGGGGGCGGGCCACCACCAGTGGGAGGAGGCGGCGCTGGAGGCGCTGTACTCGCTGCGCCACTACCGGCGGGTGTTCGTGGCGGGCCTGTCCATGGGGGCGCTGCTGGGGCTGCGGCTGGCGGCCCATGAGCCGGACCTGGTGCAGGGGCTGGTGCTGGTGGCTCCGGCCGCGCGCTTCAAGGGGCCGAAGATGGCGCTGCTCAAGAGCCTGCGGCACACCGGGCTGCTCGAGCGGGTGAAGCCCTGGGTGCACAAGTCCGGCACGGACCTGAGCGATCCGGTGGAGCTGGCCGAGGCGCCCATCCTGGCGGCCTTTCCCAGCGCGCGGCTCAACGACTTGTGGACGATGCAGGACGCGGCCGTGGCGGATGCGCCGCGCGTGCGCTGCTCCACGCTGGTGGTGGTGGCCCAGCAGGACCACGTGGTGGACCCCGAGGGAGGCCGCTGGCTGGCCGACCAGATGACCAGCGCGGCGGGCGTGCGGTTCCTGTCGCTCGAGGAGGGCTACCACATCATCCCCCGGGACAGGGGCGGGCCGCGGCTGGCGCTGGAGGTGGGCGACTTCCTGGCGCGGCTGTGCACCTGGAGCGACGTGGCCTACCCCGCCGTCTCTCCGGCACCGTGAGGCCCCGCGGAACGCCTGTCCGGGCCGCGCATCCTATATAGCGCCGCCACTGGCTTGCGCATGCCCTCTTCCGCCTCTCCGCCCCTCGTCGAGTTGCAGGATGTCACCAAGGCCTACGCCGAAGGCGAGGCCGTGCGCGAGGTGCTCACCGGCGCCCAGCTCACCCTGCACCGGGGCGAGTTCGTCGTGCTGCTGGGCCGCAGCGGCTCGGGCAAGTCCACGCTGCTCAACCTGATCAGCGGCATCGACTTGCCCACCCGGGGCTCGGTGCGGGTGGAGGGCCGGGAGCTGAGCGGCCTGAGCGAGCGCGAGCGCACGCTGCTGCGCCGTGAGCGCATTGGCTTCATCTTCCAGGCCTTCAACCTGCTGCCCACGCTGACGGTGGAGGAGAACGTGCGGCTGCCGCTGGAGCTGACGGGCCGCACCGGCGCGGCGGCGGATGCGCGGGTGCGCGAGCTGCTGGGCCAGGTGGGGCTGGGCGACCGTGAGCACAGCTTTCCGGACCGGCTCTCCGGAGGTGAGCAGCAGCGCGTGGCGGTGGCCCGGGCGCTGTCTCACGCGCCTCCGCTGCTGCTGGCGGACGAGCCCACCGGCAACCTGGACGAGCAGACGGGCCGGCAGGTGTTGGACCTGATGGAGGGCCTCATCCGCCGCGACAACGCGTGCGCCTTCGTCGTGTCGCATGATCCGGGGCTGGCCGCGCGCGCCAACCGGGCCTTCGTGTTGGAGGGTGGCCGCCTCATCGAGCGGCAGGTGCGACCGTGAGCCGCCGCCTGCTCTTCCGCTCCAGTCTGCGCCACCTGGGGGGCCACCCGTGGCTCACCGCGCTGTCGCTTCTGGGCATCGCCGTGGGCGTGGCGGTGGTGGTGTCCATCGACCTGGCGAGCTCCAGCGCCCTGCGCGCCTTCGAGCAGTCCACCGAGACGGTGGCGGGCCGCGCCACGCACCAGCTCGTGGGTGGGCCCCTGGGCCTGCCGGACGCGTTGTTCCGCGAGCTGCGGCTGCGGCCCGGCGCGCCCCTGGCCGCCCCCGTCGTCGAAGGCCACGTGCGCACCCTGGGAGGCAACCGCCGGACCCTCACGGTGCTGGGCGTGGATCCGTTCTCCGAGGCGCCCTTCCGTGCCTATCTCCAGGCTGGCACGTCCGGCGAGGTGACGCCGCTGCTCGTCGAGCCGGACACGGTGCTGCTGCCCTCGGCCACCGCGCGCCTGCTGGGCGTGAAGGAAGGTGAGAGCTTCGAGGTGACGTTCGGCGGCCTGAAGCGGCGCCTGCGGGTGGTGTCCCTGCTCACGCCCCCGGACGAGCGCACCGCGCGCGCGCTGGAGGGGCTGGTGCTCACCGACATCTCCACCGCGCAGGAGCTGCTGGGGCGCACGGGCCGGCTGTCGCGCATCGACCTGAGGCTGGAGTCCGAGGCGGAGCTGGCCAGGCTGCGCGAGTGGCTGCCCGCGGGCGTGGAGGTGGTGCGCTCGGCCACGCGGGGCAACACGGTGGATCAGATGACGCGCGCCTTCCGCACCAACCTCACCGCGCTGTCGCTGCTGGCGCTCGTGGTGGGCATGTTCCTCATCTACAACACGATGACGTTCTCGGTGGTGCAGCGGCGCGGGCAGCTGGGCCGGCTGCGGGCGCTGGGCATCACCCGGGGCGAGCTGTTCGCGCTGGTGCTGGGCGAGGCGGCGCTGCTGGGCGCGGTGGGCACGGTGGCGGGCCTGCTGCTGGGCATCCTGCTGGGCCGGGGGCTGGTGGGGCTCGTCACCCAGACGCTCAATGACTTGTACTTCGTCGTCAGCGTGCGGCGCCTGTCGCTGGAGCCGCTGACGCTGATCAAGGGCCTGTCTCTGGGGCTGGGCGCCACGCTGGCCGCCGCGCTGGTGCCCGCGTGGGAGGCCGCGCGCTCGGCGCCCATCACCACCATGCGCCGCTCCACGGTGGAGGATGTGGCGCGCGGCCGGGCTCCGAAGCTGGCGCTGCTGGGGCTGCTGGTGCTGGCGGTGGGCGCGGGGCTGCTGGCCTGGCCCACGCACGCGCTGCTGCCGGCGTATGGAGGCCTGTTCACCGTGCTGCTGGGCTCGGCGCTGCTGGTGCCGTGGGTGACGGAGAAGCTGGCGCTGGCGGCGGCCCGGCCGCTGGGCATGGCGTTCGGGCTGCTGGGGCGCATGGCGGCGCGAGGCGTGCGCGCCAGCCTCAGCCGCACCGCGGTGGCGCTGGCGGCGCTCATGGTCGCCGTGGCCACCACCGTGGGCGTGGGCCTCATGGTGGCCAGCTTCCGGGGCACCGTGGTGGCGTGGCTGGAGGCCTCGCTCGTGGCGGATGTCTTCATCTCCCCGCCCTCGCTCATGGCGCGGCGCGGAGACTCCACCTTCGTGCCCGGCCTGGCCGAGCACCTGAGCGCCACGCCCGGAGTGGCCGCCAGCTCCGCCATCCACGTGGTGAATGTGAGCGTCAACGGCGTGCCCACGGACCTCATCGCCGTGCAATTCGCCCAGAGCCACGTGCGCCCCTACCGCTTCAAGCAGGGCCAGGCGGACACCGTGTGGCGCGAGCTGGAGGCGCCCGACACGCTCATCGTCTCCGAGCCCTTCAGCTTCCACCGCGACGTGAACCAGGGCGACACGGTGCGCGTGGCCACGGA
The DNA here is from genome assembly GCA_035296065.1 of Myxococcaceae bacterium. Lineage (GTDB taxonomy): Bacteria > Myxococcota > Myxococcia > Myxococcales > Myxococcaceae > DATHBR01. The sequence continues at coordinate 26,720 of DATHBR010000037.1, forward strand.
CAGAGGGCCGCGCGACTTCCGCGTGGTGGGCGTGTACTTCGACTATGGCTCGGACATCGGCACCGTGCTGATGCCACGGGAGACATTCAACCAGCACTTCGATGACCGGGCCGTCACCGGCCTGGCGCTCTACGCCGCGCCCGGGCAGGACGTGGACGCGCTGGTGGCCCAGGTGCGCGAGCGCGCCGGAGACACGCAGCTGTTGAACGTGAACGCCAACCGCTCGCTGCGCGAGGGCTCCATGGAGGTGTTCGATCGCACCTTCACCATCACCCATGTGCTGCGGCTGCTCGCCATTGGCGTGGCCTTCATCGGCGTGCTCAGCGCGCTGATGGCGCTGCAGCTGGAGCGGGCACGGGAGTTCGCCGTGCTGCGCGCCACGGGGCTCACCCCGGGCCAGCTGTGGGGGCTCGTCTCGCTGCAGACAGGGCTGCTGGGGCTGCTGGCGGGCCTGTTCGCCGTGCCGCTGGGCGTGGCGCTGGCCGCCATCCTCGTCTACGTCATCAACCAGCGCTCCTTCGGGTGGACGCTGCAGCTCGAAATCACTCCGGGCGTGCTGGCCCAGGCGGTGCTGCTGGCGCTGGTGGCCGCCGCGCTCGCGGGCCTGTACCCCGCCTGGCGCATGGCGCGCGCCAACCCCGCCATGGCCCTGAGGGAGGAGTGACGGATGCACGGTAGAGGGCTGGTCCTCGGAGTGGCGCTGGTGCTGGTGGGGCTCGCCCTGGGCGCCTTTTTCGTGACGCGCGAGGCGCGGCCGCCCACCGAGGCGGCGACGCTCACCGTGGCGGCGGCGCTCGGGGGCAGCGAGAGCACCGAGGGCTACGAGCGCGCCTCCGAGCCGCGGGAGTTCCGCTTCCCCGAGGACCACGGGCCCCACCCCGGGTTCCGCACCGAGTGGTGGTACTGGACAGGCAACCTGACTACGGCCGACGGGCGCGCCTTCGGCTATCAGCTGACGATGTTCCGCAACGCGCTGGCGCCCGGTGAGGCGCAGCGGCCCTCCGGGTGGGGCTCACGGCAGATCTACATGGCGCACTTCGCGCTGTCGGACATCGGCGCCGGGCGCTTTCACGCCTTCGAGCGCTTCAGCCGCGACGCGCTGGGGCTGGCGGGAGCCCAGGTGGAGCCCTTCTTCCATGTCTGGCTGCAGGACTGGGAGGCCCGCGCCACGCGGGGCGGGGTGTTCCCCATGAAGCTCACGGCCCGGGGGGACAACGGCGCCACGCTGGAGCTGGAGCTGGAAGAGGGCAAGCCGCCCGTGCTCCAGGGTGAGCGCGGGCTGAGCCAGAAGAGCGCCGAGCGGGGCAATGCCTCCTATTACTACTCGCTCACCCGCATGCCCTCGCGCGGCACGGTGACGGTGGACGGGCGCGCCCACGCGGTGACGGGCACCAGCTGGATGGACCGCGAGTGGAGCACCAGCGCGCTGGGCCAGGGCCAGGTGGGCTGGGACTGGTTCGCGCTCCAGCTCTCGGATGGCAGCGAGCTCATGTACTACCAGCTGCGCCGCGAGGACGGCTCGGCGGATCCGTTCAGCGCGGGCAGCTTCGTGCCGCCCCAGGGCGCACCGGTGCGCATCCAGCGGGACGCGCTGCGCCTGGAGGTGCTGGACACGTGGCAGAGCCCCCGGGGCAACACGAAGTATCCGGCGCGCTGGCGGCTCTCCGTGCCCCAGGTGCGGCTCGAGCTGGAGATCACCCCCGCCCAGGCGGACCAGGAGCTGCCGGTGAGCGTGCGCTACTGGGAGGGCGCCGTGCGCGTGCGGGGCTCCCGCGCGGGACAGCCCGTCACCGGCCAGGGCTATGTGGAGCTGACCGGCTACGGAGATGCGCCCGAGCCCACCCGCTAACCCGCCGCGGCTACCGCTGCGAGGCGAGCTGGTGGCCACACCAGGGGCACTGCTCGTTGACGATGCCCTCCTTGTCGTCCACCACCGAGTTGCACGCCGGGCAGCGCAGCTTGCCGATGGTGCGCCCCGCGCCGGGCTGATCCGGCGCGAGGTTCAGCAGCTCGCGCACCTCCTTGTCCTGCAGCAGCTCCTCGCCCGCGCCGCCCGTGCTGGCGACGAACTGCACCAGCTTCTCGATGACCTTGCGCTGCAGCCGCACCTGCTCGGTGAGCCGCACCATGTCGAGCTGGGCGTCACGGACGGACTGCTGAAGCGACTCCATGTCCGCCTTCGTGCGGCCCCTGCTGAACGAGTCATCATCATTGAACATGTGGCGCGGCCTCTGAGTGGGTGGCCCCTCCATCATCCAGCGCCAGCACCCGTGCTGACCAGAGCCCGAATAGAATGAGCCGCATGAACGTACTGGTCACCGGGGCCACGGGCCTCATCGGCAACGCCATCGCTCGCAGGCTCGTGGCGCGGGGAGACACCGTGCGCGCCCTGGTGCGCGACCCCGAGAAGGCCGCTCGCCTGCTGCCTTCCGAGGTGCAACTGGTGCGCGGGGATGTCACCGCTCCGGACTCGCTGCCCGCCGCCGTGAAGGGCGTGGACCACGTCTTCCACGCCGCGGGGATGCCCGAGCAGTGGCAGCGCGACGAGGGCATCTTCGATCGGGTGAACCGGCAGGGCACCGTGCACGTGCTCCAGGCCGCGCTGGACGCACAGGTGCGGCGCGTCATCTACACCTCCACCATGGACGTGTTCGCCGCGCCGCGCGGAGGCACCCTGGTGGAGACGAACATCGACACCGCGCCCAAGCCCACCGCCTATGAGCGCTCGAAGCAGGCCGCCGAGCGCGAGGCGGAGACTTTCCGCCAGCGGGGGCTGGACATCGTCTACGTGAACCCCGCGGCCGTGTATGGCCCCAGCCCGGTGCACGTGGGCCTCAACTCGTTCTTCATCAAGCTGCTCAACCGGCAGCTGCCCGTGCTGCCTCCGGGCGGCGTGTCCGTGGCGTACGTGGAGGGGGTGACGGACGTGCACCTGGCCGCGGCCGAGAAGGGCCCGTCCGGTGAGCGCTACCTCGTCGCCGATGCACACGTGAACCATGTTCAGCTGGCGCTGGCCACCCTGAAGGCCGCGGGCCGTTCCCCGCGCGTGCCGCCCATGGCTCCGGCGCCCGTGCTCCAGGTGTTGGCCGGAGCGTTGGCGCCGCTGGCCCGGGTGTTCGGCTTCACACCGCTCATCGCCCAGGGGCAGCTTTCCTTCCTGCTCTGGGATGCGCATGTGGATGCGAGCAAGGCCCGGCGCGAGCTGGGCTTTCAACCCACGCCACTCGAGGAAGGCGTCGCCCGCACCATCGCGTTCCTCCGGGAGCAGAAGCTGGTGCCTCCGGCCTGAGTTGCTTTCCGTGGAGGGCACCTCGTCCCTGGCGGACCGGCTGGCTCGAGCCTTCAACTGCTTGAGCTGCTGCGCCGCTGGTGCCGCTAGGCCCAGCAGCGTGAGCCCTGTCGCGCGCCGGGGGCTACGGGCACTTGACGTTCGAGTTCCACGTGGCGAACAGGCCGGCCGGGTTGTACTTGTAGAGCCACACGTGCAGATCGTAGTGCACGGGCATCTCCGGGTTGTGGCCGGGCATCGGGCCATCGAAGCCCTGGCCGTTGAGGCTCGGGCGGCCCTGGCCGGCATCCGCCTGGAAGTACTCGGGCCCCAGCAGCGTCAGGCCGCCATCCTTGGCGGGGGCGTACAGCAGGATCTCCGGCTTGAACGGATCGCTGACCAGGTCCTGCGCCAGGGCCGGGTTCAGGTAGTGGAAGCCCATGCCGCCCACGCCCGGCAGCGCCTCGCAGCCGCTCACGGGGATGTAGCCCTCGGCCAGCGCTACGTTGACGTCCTTGAACCGGACCAGATCCTTGCGCACCGCATCCCACAGCGCCTCCTGCTCGGAGGACAGGTTGCCCATCTCCGCGGCGATCTTCTCGTCCTCCGACAGCTCCATCTGCGGCTGGCTGTCCGCCTCGGTGGCTCCGCAGCCCACACCAAAGATCGCGGTGGCCAGCGTCAGCGTCAGAGAACGAGAGAAGCTCTTCATGGGGAGGCTCCAGGGGGATGTGCCCGGGGGGGTTCCGGGCTGGACTTCAGTTACTCTGCCGTTTTCTCATAAAGAAGTAAAGCAGGACTCCAAGCAAATCTTGTCAAACCTTACAAAGCTTCAAATCAAGTAAATATTCCAGTCAGGAGTCGGACCGATTGAACCCGTCGCGGATGAAGTTCGAGCGCCACGAGATTCCCATCTGGGTGGAGCGCTACGGCCCGGTCCCGGCCACCGCCGCGCGCCGGGCGCTTGCCACGCACTCCTATGCCGTCATCGTGCTGGTCACCCGGGGCCAGTCGAAGATGCGGCACGCGGGGGAGCAGGTGCTCAGCGCGGGGGATGTGCACCTCATTCCCCCGGGAGATCCGCACGGCGCGACGCACTTCGAGGATCTGCAGGGCTGGGCGCTGGCCTTCCACCCCGAGGCCTTTCCGTCCGACGAGAGCTGGGGCAACGCGCGGGGAATGAACCTCGCCCCGCTGCTGCGCGTGAGGAGCGGATGTCACCCGGTGCTCAAGCCCTCGTCCGCCCAGCGCAAGCGGCTGGAGGGCTGGCTGGAGCGGCTCGAGGAGGAGCTGCACCAGGGTGAGCGCGGACAGGAGGAGGCCTGCGCGGCGCTCTTGCGCCTGGTCCTCGTGGAGCTGGAGCGCATCGCCACCCCGCCCCGGGTGCCGGATCCGCCCGGCCTGAGCCTGGCGCGCCGGGCGCTCACCTATATCGAGGCGCACGGCCTGGAGCCGCTGTCGCTGGCGAAGGTGGCCCGGGCGCTGGGCCGCTCCGGGCCTCACCTGGCCTCGGTGGTGCGCCAGGAGACGGGCCGCTCCGTGGGAGAGTGGATCCTCGAGTACCGCATGGCCGAGGCGCGGCGGCGCCTGCGCGGCACGGATGAGCGGGTGGACATCATCTCCGAGCGCGTGGGGTACGCGGACCCGACGCACTTCATCCGCCAGTTCCGGCGCCTGCACGGCGTCACTCCGGCCGCCTGGAGGCGCAAGGCCACCCCGGGTCAGCTCCCGCCGCGGCCCCGAGGCAATCGCACGCGTGGTCCATTCCCCCGGCCACGGGGTTTCGGGGAGACTGCGCCGCCTCAACAGGAGACGAGCGAATGACGAGCGTGCCGGCGATGGCTCCGCGGGAGCAGGCCGTATGTCCCACCCACCCGGCGAAGGCGGCCGTGGGCACCTGCGAGCGCTGTGGCCGCTACGTCTGCGCCCAGTGCCAGGGGACCGAGCAGCTGTGCCCGGACTGCATCCGTCAGCGGCTCGAGTCGCTGCCCTCCTCCGAGGCCCGCGCGAAGTCCGCGCTCGGCTTCTTCAAGCTCACGGTGTTCGTCGACGCCTGCGCGCTGCTCATCAACCTCTGGGTCGTCGGGGCTCCCGAGGAGAACACCGTGCGCCTGAGCCTCGAGGGGGTGCACGGGCTGGTGGCGCTGGTGGCGCTGGTGGGCACCATCGTCACCTTCCTGCGGTGGCAGCACCTGGTGGTGCGCCATGTGAACGCGCTGGGCATCAATGTGGACGCGACGCCGGGCTGGGCGGTGGGCTGGTGGTTCATCCCCTTCGCCAACCTGGTGAAGCCCTACCGCATCATGCGCGCCACCGTCTCGGGCCTGGGCGGGGACTCCCTGGTCGATTCGCTCAGCCTGGGCTGGTGGTGGGCCGCGTGGGTCATCGGCAACATGCTGGAGAACGCCGAGGGCCGCATGGTGATGCGCTCGGGGCTGGATAACCCCACGCCCACCGCGGCCTATGCGGTGGGCATCGGCTCGGCCGTCTTCAGCATCGCGGGCGCGCTGCTGTGCATGCGCATCATCCGGGGCGTGCAGGAGCAGCTGGAGGCGCGGCGCCCCTCCGGCAGCTGAGCCTGCTTGCTGGACGAACGGACAGTCTGCGAGGGCGAGGGGCCCGGGAAGGGCTGTCAGGCCTCGCACCCCGGTCCACCTTGAAGAGCGGTAACTCAACTCTTCACAGGAGCGACATCATGGCCCTTCTCGGAAGCCTTCTCGGATTCGGACTTTCCCAGCGCCGTGGCTACAGCAGCGGCGGCAGCATGTTCAACCGCGGGCTGTCCTCCAGCCGTGGCTACTCCGGCTATGGCCGCGCCCGCTCTCCGGTCGGCGGCATGTTCGGTGGCTCGCTGGGCCGCATGGCCATGGGCGGCGCGGCGGCGATGATCACCCGCAGCCTGATGAACCGGCGCTACCGCTCCTATTAGTCAGCCGCGGCAGCCTGCCCCTGCCCTCTCGAAGCCGGGGGAGGGCAGCGGGGCTACACCGGGTCCTGAATCAGCCGCAGGTGCGCGTGCAGCGTCTCGGTGCGCAGGTAGAGAAACTGCGCATCGCCGAAGGCCAGCGCGTCCCCGTCGTTGAGCGCCACCTCCTGCTGCGAGCCCAGCGGCACCGCGTTCACGTACGTGCCGTTCATCGAGCCCATGTCCTGCACGATGCACGCCCCGTCCCGCTCGCTCCAGCGCAGCCGCGCGTGCAGCTTGGACACCGACGGGTCCTTCACCACCAGCAGGCACGTGTCCATCCGCCCCACGGTGAACTCCTCGCCGTCCACCCGCGGGTGCAGCAGGTGCACCTCCAGGTACTGGAAGCCCTGCAGCATCGTCAGCAGCCGCTCCACCAGCCGGGAGCGGTGCGCCATCACCACCGTGCGCGCATGCCCCAGTTGCCGCGCCACCTGCTGAAATACCGGCTCGGGCGGCTGCTGAATGAGCGCGACCGGGCCAGAGGCGGCCCGAAAGGCCTCCAGGGGCGCCTCGGCGAACGGTCTCAACTGCTGCACGGACGGCATTCTGTTGAGCAGATTACCTTTCTTGTCGCCCCCTGCCCACCCCTACAGGTCGGGTAAGGTTTGCCTCATCCGGCACCCTGCCGGGGGAGGGCATTCATGGCGAAGGCCAAGCACGTCCTGGCACTGGACCAGGGCACCACCGGTACCCACGTCACCATCCTCGACTCGCGGCTCCGGGTGGCCGGCCGCGCCTACCGCGAGTTCACCCAGCACTTCCCCAAGCCCTCGTGGGTGGAGCACGACCTGGAGGAGATCTGGGCCTCGGGCGAGTTCTGCATCGCCCGGGCGCTCAAGGACGCGGGGCTCAAGGGCACGGACATCGCCGCGGTGGGCATCACCAACCAGCGGGAGACCACGGGCCTGTGGCACCGGGGCACCGGCAAGCCGCTGGGCCGCGCCATCGTCTGGCAGGACCGGCGCACCGCGGACATCTGCGCCCAGCTCAAGGCCAAGGGCCTGGAGAGCCGCGTGCGCGAGATTACCGGCCTGGTGTTGGACCCGTACTTCTCCGGCACCAAGCTGACGTGGATGTTCGAGCACCTCAAGGGCGCCCGGGCCCGCGCGGAGAAGGGCGAGGTGTGCTTCGGCACCATCGACACCTGGCTGGTCTACAAGCTCACCGGGGGCCAGGCCCACGTCACCGACGTGTCCAACGCCAGCCGCACGCTGCTGATGGACCTGCGCTCGCTGCTGTGGGACGACGAGCTGCGCACCCTGCTGGGGGTGCCCGCCGCGTGCCTGCCGCAGATCCGCGGCTCGGCGGAGGTGTACGGCACCACCCGCGGCATGAAGAGCCTGCCGGACGGAATTCCCGTGTCCGGCATGGCGGGAGACCAGCAGGCGGCGCTCTTTGGCCAGGCGTGCTTCGAGCCTGGCGAGTCCAAGTGCACCTACGGCACCGGGGCCTTCCTGCTGATGAACACGGGAGAGGCGCCGGTGCGCTCCACCGCGGGGCTGCTCACCACCGTGGCGTGGCGGCTGGGCGAGCGCACCACGTACGCGCTGGAGGGCAGCTCGTTCATCGCTGGCGCCGCCGTGCAGTGGCTGCGAGACGGGCTCAAGGTCATCAAGCGCGCGCCGGACATCGAGGCGCTGGCGCTGAGCGTGAAGGACTCGGGGGATGTCGTCTTCGTGCCGGCGCTGGCGGGCCTGGGCGCGCCGCACTGGCGGCCCGAGGCGCGCGGCCTGTTCGCCGGCATCGACCGCTCCACCACGGTGGCGCACCTGGCGCGCGCGGTGCTCGAGGGCATGGCGCTGCAGATTCATGACCTGGCGGACGCCATGCGCCACGACAGCGGCCGGGCCATTCCCTCCTTCAAGGTGGACGGGGGCGCGGCGGCCAACAACCTGCTCATGCAGTACCAGGCCGATGTGCTCGACACCCAGGTGGTGCGCCCCAGGAACCTGGAGACCACCAGCCTGGGCGCGGCGTTCCTGGGCGGCCTGGGCGCCGGTGTCTGGAGCAGCCTGGAGGCCATCCGCGGCGCGTGGAAGGCCGACCGCACCTTCAAGCCGAAGATGAAGCCCGAGCTGCGCGCGCGCCACCTGGCCAAGTGGAAGCGCGCCGTGGAGCGGGCGTGACATGAGGCTTTGGGCGCTGCTGCTCTGCGCACTCGCGCTGCTGGGCCTGACCGGGTGCCCGGAAGGAGTGTGCGTGGGCTGCGAGCCGACCTGCGAGAGGCCACCCACGCCCTTCATGCCTCCACTGCCGGGCGTTCTGCTGACAGGCCAGCCGTCCGTGGTGCACCTGCAGAACGCGCGCCTGGGCCAGTGTGGCGGCGTGGCCGTGTCGGAGCGCTCGACGCTCACCGCCGAAGTCACCGACCCCCTGGGCACGCTCGTCGCGCGGGAGACCTTCGACCCGGACCTGGCCACCGTCCCGTTCACCTTCACCCTGAACCGGCCCGGCCTGCACCACTTCGTCGTCTGGTTCGATCCGCCGGGCGCCCTGCTCCAGTTCAGTCTCGACGCCGCCATCAACCGCTCCGCCGAGCCGCCCCTGCTCACGCGGCCAGGCTCGTGCACGGCGCTGGAGCGCACCCGGAGCGGCGCGTGGGTGTGTGACGCGGAAGTCTATCGAGGCGACACCCGGGTGGCGGAGTTCCCCGGGCAGCGGCTGGCCGTGGCGGGGGACGTGGTATGGGCAGTAGGCCCCACCCAGGTGCAGCGCTTCGTGGACACGGGCTCGGACCTCGTGCCCACCGGCTCGCTGAGGCACCCGCTCAACGAGCCGGAGTTCGTCCTGCCCTCGGCCGACGAGCTGGTGGTGCTGCACGGCTCTGGCCTGGTGCGCTACACCGCGAGCGGCGGGGGACTTCAGGCTTCGGCCCCGGCCGCCTTCAACCGCTTCGAGCACGAGCCGCTGAGCGACACGGACACCCGAGGGGTGCTGCTGCGCGACGCGGACACACTGGCGCTCATCACGGCCAGCCCGTCCTCGCCCTACCAGTTCCAGCTTTGCCCCTACCAGCTCACCGCCAGCGGCCCCGTGCGCACGGCCCAGCCGTGTCAGTCACTGCCCGGCTCCGTGGCCGGCTTCGAGCCCGGGGTGCTGTGGATCAAGCGCCAGTTCGAGAGCAACTTCACCCTCCATCGCGCGCTGTGGACCCGCGCCCAGGGTCTGGTGGAGCACAGCTCGCTCACCCTGGACCTGAGCTTCCGCCTTCATCTCGCCAGCCAGTCCTTCCAGCGCTCCACCGTGGTGCCCCTGGTTCACGCGAGGCCGGTTACCGTCCCGTTTCCGTACCCCTCGCTCACCTCGGTGGTGACCTGGTCTCCCCAGTGGCGCTCGCTGGTGCTCGAGCACATGGACGGGGAGCTGACCCAGCCTTCCGCCTCCGCCGACTTCTACTGGGGCACCCTGCCCTCGAGTGGGCAGAGCCCCTCCATGCGCGTCCGCTCCCGGTAAGCAGGCTCTTCCCCTGGAGCCCAGGAGGCGCTCAAATCCCCCCTCTCGAGACCGCCGCCCATCGAAAGGGCCGGATGCGCGGCGGTGGAGTCCACACCATGAAGCTGCTCCGCCTCTTGGCGCTGCTCGTTGCCCTGACAGGGCTCTCCGGATGTGATGGCGGCGAGGATGCCTGTTTCTTTCCTGACGTGGGCGCCAGCGTGCCTCCTCCCGGGCTCATCCTCGCGGGCGAGCTGACGACCCTGCGCCTGTCGCCCAACCTCATCGGGAGCTGCGGCTCCGTCCAGGCGGTGCCCGACAGTCTCTCCGTCGAGGTGTATGATCCGGACAACCAGCCGGTGGAGAACCAGGCGGCGCTGGGCGCCCCGGGCTCGGCGTCCGTCATCCGCTTCACGCCGAGCAAGCCGGGCCGCCACCATGTCTTCGTGGCGTTTGATCCGGTGGGCGGCATTCAGCAGTTCGCTCTGCACGCCGCGATGGACCGCTCGCGGGACGCGCGGACGCTGAGGCTGCAGCAGGGGTGCACCACGCTGGAGCTCACCCAGAAGGGCGCCCTGGTGTGCAACATGGACGTGCTGCGCGATGGCGCCTACGTGCAGCGCTTCACCAACAGCACCCTGGCCGTGGCCGGAGACGTGGTGTGGGTGGTGACCACCTCGCGCATCCACCGCTACGTGGACACGGGCTCGACGCTGCTGCTCACCGCCACCCTGGTGGCCACCATTCAAGCGCCGCCAGAGGCGCTGCACGCCTGGGAGAATGAGCTGGTGGTGCTGACGCCCGCCACGCTCCAGCGCTTCGCCTTCGACGGCACGGGGCTGGCGTTGACCGGCAGCACCAACTGGGCCCCCGCCACCAGCCCCATCGTCAGCGGGGGGCCCCGGGTGCTCACGGTGCGCATGGGCGATCGCCTGGGGCTCGTCAGCCGCCTTGGCTCCACCACCACCTCCAGCACGCCCGTCTACCAGGTTTGCCCCTACCGGCTGGATGCGGGGCGCTTCATGCGCACCCCGGAGGGCTGCGCGCCCTTCAACGGCGTGGTGGTGGGCTACGAGCCCAGTGCCCTGTGGATCGCGGACCCGCGGGCCTTCACCGAGACGGACTTCACCGGCCTGCGCTACGCGCAGTGGACGGCTACGGGGCTGGCCGAGCAGGCCTCGCTGCCCCTGGGCGGGAACCTCAGGATGAGCACAGGTCCGTTCCAGTCGCGCCAGACGGCCGTGCCCACCATCACCTCGGGGCTCTCGTCGATGTTCTCCCAGCAGCGCGTCGCGATGCCCGTTTATTCCGCCGACCGCCGGGCCATCCTCCTGGAGTACCTGGGGTCGGACCTCACCGAGCCCACCGCCAGCGTGAAGCTCATCTGGGGAACGACGTTGGGCGCGGGCACCCCGGGCAGCACGCTCATCATCGTCCGGCCGTCCGCGCAGTGAGGTAAGAAAGGCCCATGGCTTACGACCGCACGCAGCTCACCCCCGCGGAGCTCCAGTCCTTCCTCGCCGGGCACCCCGGGTGGAAGCACGAGGGGGGCATGATTCGGCGCACCTACGAGGCGCCCTCCTTCCTGGAGGGCATCGCCTTCGTGGAGCGGGTGGCGCGGGCGGCCGAGGCGGCCGACCACCACCCGGACATCGACATCCGCTGGCGCAAGGTGACGCTGGCGCTCGTCACCCATGACGCCGGGGGGCTGACGTGGCGGGACACGAAGCTGGCGGCCGAGGCGGACCGCCTCTTCACCGGGCGCTGATGCGCACCTTGCTGCCATGGGCCGTTGCCGCGGTGCTGGGGGTGGCCTCGCTCGCGTGGGCACAAGAGGAGCCGCCGCCACAGCCCCGGCGCGAGCGGCTGTACGTCAGCTCGGGCGTGCTGCAGGGCTCCACGCGGATGGTGGGCATTGGAGGCGCGTACGCGGGCGTGGCCGAGGGCACCGCGAGCTTCTCCAGCAACCTGGCCTCGCTGGCGCACCGCAGCCCCACGCTCGAGCGGGACTGGGACCTGGGCTTCACCCTGTCCTGGTTGGATCTGCCGCTGTCGAGCCGGCGCGGGCAGGACCTGGACAATGACGGGCTGCCGGACGAGGCCCCGGGCAGCTCGCAGGTGCTCTTCGGCCTGCTGCTGCAGTACAAGAACTACGGGCTGGGCACCTACCTGCGCAGCCGCACCGTCACTTACTGCGCCACCCCGGCGTGCCTGGCGGGGGACTCCATCAAGGTGAACGTCACCCAGTCCTCGCTGGCGGGGGCGATGGCCTTCGGGCAGGACGAGTTCATCGTCTCGCTGGGCCTGTACGCCGCGCAGGCCGAGCTCAGCTACGGGCGCGAGGAGTGGAGGTATGGAGGCACGGGCCTGTCGTTGGACCTGCTGTTCCGTCCGCAGGGCCGGCCGTACCGGGTGGGCATCGCGGTGCGGCCGCAGGTGGTGGGCGCCTGGCAGCCGGCGCGGGAGGACCAGTCTCCCATCCTCGCGGGCCAGACCATCTACTCGGGCGTGGTGGCGCCGGCGGTGCTGTCGCTGGGGGTGAGCTACCGCTTCGGCGAGGGGGCCGAGCGCTACAACCGCCTGTCTCCCGCCGCGCGCCGGCAGTTCCTGGCCGAGGGCGAGCTGAACGTGCCCGGCGAGGAGTCTCCCGAGGCACCGGTGGGGACGTTCCTGGTGTCGGGGCAGATGGACTTCATCTCCGCGGTGGAGGGCGCGGTGGCGCTGCGCTCGGTGGCCACCTTCAGCGAGCCGGACGCGGTGGGCCGCACGGTGCTGCTGCAGCCGCACATTGGCGCCGAGCACGACACGTGGCCCGGGCGGGTGCGCACCCGGCTGGGCCTCTTCGTGGAGCCCTCCTCCTTCGAGGGCCAGGTGCCGCGGCCGCACCTGACGGGGGGCTTCGAGGTGTTCCTCTTCCGCTACTGGGAGGACTGGGCCTTCAGCGCCTCGTTCGACATCGCCCGGCGCTACGCGAACGTGGGCCTGTCGCTGGGCTTCTGGCGATGAGAATCGCGCTGCTGACGGTGCTGGCGCTGGTGGGGTTCGCGGCCAACTCCCTGCTGTGCCGGGCGGCGCTGGCGGGCGGAGGCAGGCTGATCGACGCGGCGAGCTTCACGGGGGTGCGCCTGGCGTCCGGCGCGCTGGTGCTGGGGCTGCTCTTGCGGATGCGCGGCGGGCGCTACCAGGGAGGCTCGTGGGGCTCGGCGCTGGCGCTGTTCGCGTACGCGGCGGGCTTCTCGCTGGCGTACGTGCGGATTCCGGCGGGGGTGGGGGCGCTGCTGCTGTTTGGCTGTGTGCAGGCGACGATGCTGGGCACGGGGCTGGTGCGGGGCGAGCGGCCGAAGGCGCTGGAGTGGGTGGGGCTGCTGCTGGCGTTGGGAGGGCTGGTGGGGTTGACGGCGCCCGGAGCCACGGCGCCGGACTTCGTGGGAGCGGCGCTGATGGCGGGGGCGGGGGTGGCGTGGGGCATCTACTCGCTGCGCGGGCGGGGGAGCACCCATCCGCTGGCGGCCACGGCGAACAACTTCCTGCTCAGCGTGCCCATGGTGCTGGTGTTGTCGGCGGTGAGCGCGGGCGTGCAGGGCGCGCCGCATGCGACGGCGCGGGGCGTGGTGCTGGCGGTGACGTCCGGAGCGCTGGCCTCGGGCGTGGGCTACAGCCTGTGGTACTCGGCGCTGCCGCACCTGACGGCGACGCGGGCGGCGATCGTCCAGCTCTCGGTGCCGGTGCTGGCAGCGACGGGCGGGGTGCTGCTGCTGGGCGAGCAGGTGACGGTGCGGCTGGTGGGCGCGGGCACCGCGCTGCTGTGCGGGGTGCTGCTGGCCCTGGCCTCGCGCTGGCAAAAGACGAAGGCTCCAAAGTGAAGGCACAGGCCTCGGCCCAGTTGGCGGTGCTGCTTCTGAGCGGGCTGCATCGAGGCAGAGGTGCAGGCGCGCCTCAATCAGGCCCTGGCGGAGTGTGCCGATGAAGCCCGCTCGAGCGTGCTCCTCAAGCACCTGGAGGGCAGAAGCCCGACTCAGGAAGAGTGCGCCGAGGTCCTTTTCACCGAACCCGGCGGGCAGGAAGTGACACGGGCCATGTGGCTCGGGGAGAAGATGCATCAGGTGGCTCTGCCTTGTGTCGAGGAGAAGCTGAACCAGTTCCTGTCTGGCCGCTTCAGCCTGGAGCCACGCTACAGGATCAACCCAAAAACAGGGCGTCTGGAGTGGCTCAGCCCCAAAGCTGTCCAGGCACTGCTGCGCCAGAGCCGCAGCCAGGAATTGAAGGGCACCATTGCACCGGATGTCGTCATCCACATGGGCAACCCGGTGCTCGTTCAGCATGCCTTCGACTTCAAGTTCCCGTGTATGAATCTGGAAAATTTCTCATTCTGGAGAACTTACGAGCACGGGCCCTATCAGGGTGCTCGACAAGACCGGATCTACCGGCAGTTCCTGGGTATCACCGCCAAACGCGTCCAGCCACGGTTAGGAGTCGAGCCATGAGTGAGCGCTACCCCAAGATTCGCATCCGCACACGAGATGGCGCGCTTCGCGTCAGGGAGGGATTGAGCTTTACCTTCTACATGAGGCATCCGCATGACGTCATCGCTGGCGGTATCCGTCGCTCCTTAGATGCCTTTTTGCGCGCGATAGGTCCACATACGTTGAATAGGTACGCGGATGCGGAGGGTGAGCTACAGAAACTCGATGCCGAGGGATGGGAGCGGATTCACGGCGAGTTGCAGCGCCCTCAGTGGGGCATCATCCGGCTCTACGAAACGGTGCCCGGTGAAATCCGGTATCGCTTCGAGTATTACGGCAGACAGCTCGTAGACCTTTTTGGCAGGGATGATCCGAACGAGGTCTGCATGGTCCAATGTTGGCTGCCTTCCGAGTTTCTGGAGGAGCATGGGCCTGGCTGGGTGCGCGAACTCGCGTTAGAGCTGGCCGCCCCCCTGCCCTTCTGCTCTGGCTACGCCGGCCTGGCTTTCAACGCCGACATCGATCTGCTCGGTATCGCCGAAGAGGTCGCCAAGCGCTGCTTCCGCTACCCGGGCATGGACATCCCCGTTCTGCAGTGGGGGCTGGGCACGCGACTGTGGGGCGTGCAGTGGCTCACCTTCCTTGGCCAACCCCTTCTGGGAGAGGTGGGCGGCCCCACGGGGCTCAGGGCCCGGCTTCATGAGCTCGGCACCACCGTTCAGCCGCTCGAGGGCGAGCGGGCCATCGTCACCCTGGGGGAGCAACCCGAGGCGGGGGACACCGAGGAGGGAAAGGCGTTACCCGCTTACCAGGAGTTGGCTCGCGTGCTGGAGCCCTGGTTCTACCAGGGGGGGCGCAACATGCACTTCAGCCCGGAAGACGAGCGCCGCTGGGTACGCCGCTTCCTCGATTAAGACACACCCCGGAGGAACGCGGCGAGCTTCTCGTACGCCACCGCCAGCGCCGGAATGGGCGCGCTCTCGTTGGCCTGGTGCGCCTGGGCCGTCTCTCCGGGCCCGTAGTTCACCGCGTCCACACCCCACTCGCCAAAGCGCGCCACGTCCGTCCACGCCTGCTTCGAGGCCGCCGGCAACCCTGTCACCGCCAGCAGCCGCTGGTACAGCGCGTTGTCCGCGCACACCCGCCCGCTCGGCGACAGGTCCGTGAAGCTCACCTGCGCGCGCCCCGCCACCAGCGCGTGCACGTCCTGCTGCGCCTGCTCCAGCGACTTGCCCGGCGCGAAGCGGTAGTTGAGGTTCAGCTCCAGCGTGTCCGGCACCACGTTGCGCGCACGCCCGCCGCTGGCCAGCGTCACGCTCATCACCTCGAAGAACGAGAAGCCCGCGTGCACCACCTCCACGCGCTGGCGCTCCAGCAGCTGCGTCAGCAGCGGCCCCGCCTTGTGAATGGCATTCTCTCCCTGCCACGGCCGCGCCGAGTGCGCGCTGCGCCCGGTGAACTTCAACGTCGCGTGCAGCGTCCCCACGCACCCCACCTGCACCACCCCATCCGTGGGCTCCATCGCGATGCCGAAGCGGATGTGCCGCAGCTCCGGCCGCCGCTCGAACAGCGGCCCCAGCCCGCTGTCCGCGTATGGGCCCTCCTCCTTCTCGTACAGGATCAGCGCCAGGTTCACCGGCAGCTCGCTCAGCGGCAGGTCCTCCGCCAGCGCCATCATCACCGCCAGCCCGCCCTTCATGTCCGAGGCCCCCAGCCCGAACACCCGCTCTGCTTCGATGCGCGGCGCCTTGTCACTGGGGTGCGCCGGCACCGTGTCCAGGTGCCCCACCAGCGCCACCGTGGGCCGCGCATCCTCCAGGTGCCCCACCACCAGCGAGTGCCCTACCCGCAGCACCTCGTCGCGCTGGAAGCGCCCCAGCGCCCACTTCTCCACGTGGTCCGCCAGCGGGCCCTCCTCGCCAATGGGACTGGCAATCTGACACAGCGACAGCGTGGACTGGGCAAGGCGCGCGGCGAGCGAAGACGAAGACATGGAGGGCGCGCACCATAGACGCTCCCACCGTCCGCCCCAACGCCTCCCACTTCAACCCACGCCAAGTCAGCTTAAGCTCCATTACAAGAAAATCTGGATAGAGATGTCAGACCTGTTCCGGATAATCTTCGCCTCTCCCTCCTTCATGGAGCACTCATGACGACGCATCCTGGACGCCGTGGCTTTACCTACATCGAAGTGCTGGTAGTTCTCGCCATGAGCGCCATCCTGGCGGCCATCGCCATCCCCAGCTACCTGCGGGCGCAGAAGAAGGCGCAGACCTCCGAGGCCATCACCAACCTGAAGAGCCTGCACGCGGCGATGAGCACCCAGCTCACCATGCCCACCAACATCCACGTGCCGGGCTTCAACCCGCCGCGCGGCAACAAGTACTCGTACATCCTGGGCAGTGGCTGCTGGAGCTACGAGGACCGCAGCGGGTACAACGCCGTGCAGAACGACGGGGACGTGTGCATCGGCAGCGACACCTTCGCCTACCCCAACTATCCCAGCTTCTTCAGCCCCGTCACCGTGGCCATGGTGGCCTGGGAGCCGGACGCGACGGTGTGGGGCATGTCCGATGGCACGCCGGGCCTCTACGGCTATGACACCAACTGGTACTACCTGGCCTACGCCGCCGGAGACACTGACAACACCCTGTTCGACAACGCGGACACGTACCTCATCTCCTCCGCGGATGGACAGATGGCGGCCGTGTGCCCCGCGGGCAGCACCGTGACGGTGCCGGCGGGAGAGCCGTTCCAGACCCACAAGGACGCGGGCTGCTACTGAGCCTGGCGCTCCCAGTCCGCGCCCCACCGCTGCAGTGCGAGCTGTTGGGCGCGGGCATTCTCGGGCACCTGACTCAGGAAGCGCTCCCGGGCCCGGGGCTCTGGAATGTCCCCGGCCCGCAGGCTCACGCACCGCAGCGCCTGCCGGAGCGCCGCTTCCCCAGGCTCCACGTCCGCCTGGGCGAAGCAGGCCTCGGCCAGCGCCAGCCACATGCCCACCGTGGTGGCTCCGGCGCCTCCTATCCTCTCCAGCCCCTGCACGCCCTGCTCGGCCTCGGCCCGCGCCTGCGCGGCCCGCTGTGCCGCCAGCAGCACCGAGCACAGCGTGGCGCGGGCGATGAGCTGGTAGGGCACGAAGCGGTTGAGCACCTCGCACGCCCGGCGCGCCTGCGCCTCGGCCTCCGGGAGCTGTGCGCGCGCCGCCGCCACCTTCGCCAGCGCCAGGTGCGCCAGCCCCCGCTGGAGCACGTTCACCTGCTCCGTCTCCAGCGCCCGCGCCGCGAGCTGGTGGGCCTCCTCGTGGTGCGCCGGCTCGGAGCTGAGCACCAGCACCAGCGCCAGGTGCATCTGCGAGTAGGTGATCGCATAGCCCTGCCCGGAGCGCCGGGCCCCCTCCAGCGCCTGGTGCATCACCGCCACGGCCTCGGGCACCTCACCCAGCGCCGCCAGCGTCAGCCCCAGCAGGGTGCGCGTCGCCGCCAGGTTCCGGTCCAGGTTCAGCTCGCGCACCGCCAGGGTGCCCTGCTCCGCCCACTGGCGGCTGTGCCATGGCCGGGGCTCGAGGAAGTGCTCGAAGTAGCCCCGGGCGCAGCACAGCCAGCCTCGCGCCACCCCATCCCGCTCGGTGAGGGCCGAGCCCACCTGGCTCATCCGCTCCAGCACGAAGGAGGCCTCCTGGCGCATGCCGCACCAGCTCGTCATGCACGCCAGGAAGCAGGCGGAGCGGATGTAGATGGGGGTGGCGTCCGCATCCGGCTCGGTGCTCACGAAGAGCGCCCCCATCATCCCCGCCTCCTCGTAGCGCCCGCTCTGCATGCCCACGAGGATCAGCCCGCCCACCACGCGCTCCCACGCGGCGCTGCCGGGCCGCAGCTCTGGCCACACCGCGCTGCCCAGCGCGTACGAGCGCGCGAAGTCCTGCAGCCAGAAGGCGATGGACGCCTCCAGCGCCCGCAGCGCCGTGAGCGCCGCGCCCGTGGGCCCGCACGAGAGCGCCGCCTCCACGCACCGCTGCGCCCCGGGTAAATCCTGGCGCTCGAAGAGGCGCTCTCCCGCGCGGGTGAAGCACAGCACCGCCTTCTCCTGCTCCTGGCCCCGCTGGTAGTGCTCGGCCAGCACCAGCGGATCCTGCTCTCCGGCCGCCTCCAGCCACGCGCCCGCCTGGCGGTGGCCCACCGGCTTGAGGCCCTCGGGCACCAGGCTGTACGCCGCGTCCCTCACCAGGGCGTGCCGGAAGCGGTACTCGGCCTGCTCCGGAAAGCGGCTGTCGGCCTGCTGCTCCACCAGCTCCTGCTCTCCCAACTGGCGCAGGCACCGCTCCAGCTCCGCGGGGGAGACGCCCTCGTCCAACAGCGCCTCGAGCGCCCCGGCCCAGAAGGAGCGGCCGAAGATGCTGCCTGCCAGCAGCACCCGCCGGGGCCCCGGCTCCAGCCGCTGCACGCGCGACTGGAGCATGGCCAGCACCGTGCCGGGTGTCTCCTCTCCGCGCCCCTCCACCATGCCGCGGATCAGCTCCTCCAGCAGCAGGGCATTGCCCGCCGCCTGCTCCGCCAGGCGCGAGGCCACCGCCGGGGAGAGCTGGGCTCCCACCACCTCCTGCACCAGCAGGGCGCTGGCCTTCAGGCTCAGGCCCCGCAGGGTTATCCGCTGCAGGTGCCGCTCCCACAGCTCCGGGAACAGCTCCTTCACCTCGGGCCTGGCCAGCGCCAGCACCATGAGCGGGCTGTCGCTCAGCTCGCCGAGCACCTCGCCCACCAGCCGCACCGTGGGCGTGTCGCTCCAGTGCAGATCCTCCAGCACCAGCAACACCGGGCCCTGGGACAGCTCCGCGCGCAGCAGCGCCACCATGGCCCGCGTCACCTGCGAGCTCATCAGCCGCGGCTCCTCGTACGCCGAGCGCAGCAGCGCGCTGCCGTCCGCGGGGAAGGCAATGCCGCACAGCTCGCCCAGGAACTCCACCGTGTCCCGGGCCTGCGCGGGGGGCAGGTGACGCGAGGCACGCAGGGAGAGCTTCTCGCGCTTCACCTCCAGCGGCTCTCCATCCACCACGCCGCACAGCCGCCGCACCGCCTGCCCCAGCAGCCCGTAGGCGGAGCCCGCATGCATCGGATCTCCCCGCCCCAGCAGCACCCGCGGAGGCTCGGCGCGGCGCTCCAGGCGGCGGAGGAACTCGTGGCGCAGGCGGGACTTGCCGGTGCCCGCCGGGGCGGTGACGAGCAGGGCGCGCGCGGTGCTATCCTCCGCGCAGGTGCTGAAGCCCATCTCCAACAGGGCCAGCTCCTGCAGCCGCCCCACGCACGGGGTGGGCCGGCCCAGCAGCGGGCGGGACTCGTCCGCGCTCAGCAGCTCGCCGCGCAGCTGAAACAGCCCGGAGGACACCTTGTCCAACTGGAAGCGCGCCCCGAGCAGCCCCGCGGTGACTTCATCCAGCAGCACCTGCGCGGCGGTGGCGGCGGGCAAGCCCCCCAGCCCGCGCAGAATCTCCCCCGCCCGCTCCACCACCTCGCCGGTGGGCAGCGGCCGGCCCCGCGGCGTCAGCCCCGTGGTGAGCACCACGAAGCTCTCGGGCCAGCGCTCCCGGGTGAACAGGGCGCACTGCGCGGCCAGCGCCGCTTGATCCGTGGCCGTGCCGCGCTCCAGCACGAAGGTGGCCAGCAGCGAGCCGTCCGCCAACACCGCGGCCCGGGCCCCATGAGCCTGCAGCCACTGCCGCAGGGACTCCAGCAGCGGGCGCTCAGAATCCTCCCCCGCCGCCGTGAGCGTGGAGGTGAGCGCCTGGACCGGGGGCACCAAAGGGGTGGCCAGCAGCACGCTCACCAGGTGCTGCTCGGCGTTGGGCAGGTGGACGTGCGCCGCCGGGCCGGGCCCGCGCGCCTCCAAGGCCTGCTCCGAGAGCCGCGCCAGCTCCCGCAGCAGGTGCGCGCCATCGCGCAGCCGCTGCTCGGGCGCCTTGGCCAGCATCGAGTCCAGCAGCGGCTGGAGCGCGGCGGGCAGCTCCGGGCTCAGCGGGGCGGGCTCGGCATAGAGAATCTTCGCCAGCACCGCGGCCGGGTGCGAGGCGTGAAAGGGCGGCTGGCGCGTGAGGCACTCGTAGAGCACGCAGCCCAGCGAGAAGAGGTCCGCGCACGCGCAGATGTCACCCTGGCTGGAGGCCTGCTCGGGCGCCATGTACCCCAGGGTGCCCAGCACCGCGGTGCTCCGGGTAATCGCCTGCGAGGCGGCCGCGACGCGCGCCAGGCCAAAGTCCAGGAGCACCACGTCCTCGGGCCGGCCGCCGCGCAGCAGCAGGTTGGACGGCTTGATGTCCCGGTGGACGATGCCTCGCTCGTGCGCGACGGCGAGCACCTCGGCGGCCCGCCGCAGCAGCCTCAGCGTGTCCCCCAACGGCAGCGGCTCGCGAACCAGCCGCTGCGCCAGGTTCTCCCCCTCCAGCCACTCCATGGCCAGGAAGGGCTGCCCGTCCCGCATGGCGCCATGGGCCACATAGGCGACGATGCCGGGGTGGTGCAGCCCCGAGAGCACCTCGGCCTCGCGCACGAAGCGCGAGAGCGCCTCGGGGCTGGGGTGCGCGTGCAAAAGCTTGAGCGCCACCGTGCGGCCGCTCACCGCGTCATGGGCCCGGTAGACGACGCCCATGCCCCCCTGCCCCGCAGGGTGGTGGAGCGTGAAGCGGCCCGCCACCACCGTCCCAACCGCCAGCGGAGCGAAGCTCGGAGCACCAGGAGCCATTGCCCGCAGGCTACTCGAAGCTCGTCACTCCCTCGATAATGGAGGCGGCGATGCACGCCGGGCCCTCCAGGGCCGAGAACTCGTGAGCGCTGCCGTCTTCCTTCTCCAGCAGCTCTCCGGGCCACACCTCGCGCCCCGAGTCCTCGCGAAAGCCCCCCTCCAGCACCAGGTTCCACTCGCGCCCATGGTGCGTGTGCCGGGGGAAGCGCTGCCCCGCGGGCACCCGCACGAAGGCGGCCAACATGCCCTCCTTCGCGGGGCCCGTCTCCACCGGCACCAGCTGAATCTCGTCCGTGGGCCCCGGCAGCCAGGCGCCAGGGTCGCTCAGGGACTCGAGCACCTGCAGCACGCGCTCCCGGCGGATGTCCAACAGCTGGGCCAGCGGCTCGGCGAAGCGGGCAAACCGCCCCGGCGCCTCCATCTGCCCCACCACCCGCTCCAGCACCCCGGCCGGGGGCGGCTCGGTAGCCACCAGCCCCAGCAGGCCCTCCGCCGGGGGCGACAGCCGGGCCACCTCCGCCTGGCACCGCTCACACCCGGAGAGGTGACGCTCGGCTGCCTGCTGGGCGGCCACTCCCAGAGTGCCCAGCAGCAGCTCCGGCAGCATGTCGTCCAGGTGGTCCATGTCGCGGCACACTTCCTTGGCAGTCATACCTTCTACGGACGTGACTACCTGGTGGATTTCCTGGCGCTATACCGCCACGGCAAAATCCCTCAGCGCCGCGTTGAGGCTCGTCTTCTGGTCGGTGCTCTTTGTTCGCTGGCCGATGATCAACGCGCAGGGCACGCCGTACTTCCCCGCGGGGAACTGCTTCTCGCGAACCCCCGGAATCACCACGCTGCGGGCCGGGACGCGGCCCTTGTAGATGCGCTCCTCGGGCCCGGTGACATCGATGATTTGGGTGGACGAGGTGAGCACCACGTTGGCGCCCAGCACGGCCTCCTCCTCCACCACCACGCCCTCGACGACGATGCAGCGGCTGCCAATGAAGGCCCCATCCTCGATGATGACGGGCGAGGCCGAGGGCGGCTCGAGCACCCCGCCCAGCCCTACCCCTCCGGACAGGTGTACGTGGCGGCCTACCTGGGCGCAGCTGCCCACCGTGGCCCACGTGTCCACCATGGTGCCCTCGCCCACGCGCGCGCCGATGTTCACATAGCCGGGCATCACCACCGCGCCCTTCTCCACGAAGGCCCCGTAGCGCACCACCCCCGGCGGCACCACGCGCACCCCGGCCGCCTTGAGGTTCTTCTTCAAGGGCACCTTGTCGTGGAACTCGAAGGGGCCCACCTCCATCACCTGCATCTCCGACACGGCGAAGAACAGCAGGATGGCCTCCTTCACCCAGGCGTTGACGCGCCAGCCCTCGGGGCCCTTCTGGGCCACGCGCAGCTCGCCCGCGTCCAACCGCGCCAGGGTTTCGCGCACCGCGGCGGCGAACTCCGGCTCCTTCAACTTCGCCCGGTCGGCGAACGCCGCCGACACCCTCTGAGACAGCTCTTCCATGGAGGCCATGGGCGCTTTGAACCACAAAACCCACCCGCTCGCCGCAACCGCGTGAGGCTCAGGCGTGCAGGTGCCCGGTGGAGGCCGGCTCGGCCAGCGGATGAATATGCGTGGTGATGTCGTGCGCGGCCCTGTCTCCGGCCGGCTCACACAGCTCCGCGACAGTGCCCGCCACCTCCACGCCCCGGCCCGACACCCGGGCCACCCGCGACAGCGGCACCGCGTACTCCCGCCGCGAGAAGCGCGAGGGCCGCACGTACAGCACCTCACGGCCAATGAGCAGCACCCGCCCCAGCCGCTTGCCCTCCAGCGTCCGCACCCGCATGCCCGCCTGAATGGAGCGCCGCTCCAGCGCTGATTCCCACTGCTTCATCTGTCACCCCCGGCACACTTCCCCTCAGGAAGGTGCGCTGGGGGCCCGAATCGAGCGAGGGGGAGCCGGGCTCAGCAGGTGCCCGCTCGCCCGCTCAGCTTCCGATTTCGCGGGACACCGCCTCCACAATCTCCTTCTCCGTGGGGAAGGCGAGCGTCTGTTTCTTCACCACCGTCTTGCCATTCACCGCCACCTCGAAGCTTCCAGAAGGGCCCGGCTTCAGCTCCGAGTCCAGCGAGAACTCCTGCTTCAGTGCAGCCGCCGCACGGACGGCTCGAGGCTTGTAGCCTCAGGAGTTGCAGTAGGTGATGGTGATCTTCGCGTCGGCCATGTGAGGCCTCCTTCCGGCAGGGGGCGTCGAAGGGCGCCCGTACCCCCAGAGATAATTCCGCCGGGGCCCATTGGCCATTCCACCTGCGCTCGCGGGCGCCTCAGTCATCCGCCAGGTCCGGCTCCAGCTCCACGCCCGGCGTCTCACCCGGTGGGACATCCGAGGGGGACTGGCCCTCCAGGGGCTGGCGCCCACGCAGCGCGTCGATCATCCGCCACAGCAGCTGCACGCGCGCCTCCGAGTCCTTGACGAGCACGTGCTCGCCGATGACGGACGCAATGCCGCGAGAGCTCGCCGCCTGCTCACACCAGGCCCCGGCCACCTGCTCCGCTGGCAGCCCAGCCACTGGAACCAGCTGGGTGATCAGCGGCGCGGGCTCCACCAGCAGCAGCCGCTGCAACAGCTCCTCGCGCTCCTCCAGCGAGAGCACGCCCTGGGTGTAGGTGCTGCCCACGCCGTAGTGGGCGCGCAGCAGGCCCAGAAGCCTCGCGGTGTCCGTCTCCGGCAGCGCCAGCGACACGCGCAGGTCCACCAGCGGCGCGGCCACCACCACGCTCAGGCCCAGCTCGTTGGCCAGCGCCGCCCCCAGCGAGCCCAGCGGCACCGCCTCGGCGATCAGCTGGAAGCGGGTGCCCGGCAGCCTCGCGCCTCCCGGAGGAATCGTCGTCGCCCCCGCGCCAGCCGCCGCGCCCGGCGGGGCCTTGGGAGGCGCTTTCTCCGAGGGCAGCCGCGTCAGCACCAGGCGGCCCACGGGCGCGTCGGCGCGAGACACCGTGCCGCGTGGCGGCGGCGGCCTTCCCCGGCACGTGAACGTCGAGAGCGGAGAGCGGCGAGCGTCCGGCGTTGAGGTGCACCCGGCCAGCGCGGCCAGGGTGCTCACGAGGAGAAAACGTTTCATGTCACATGAGTATGGCGCGAAGTGCGCCCGGGGCTCACCGCCTTCCTGCTGCCCCGCGGCGGCCCCGGGCGGTACGGTGCGCCCCGACATGTCGAAACTCCCAGACACCCTCGCCGCCGCCTATGACGCCGAGCGCTTCCGCCGCCAGGGGCACCAGCTGGTGGATCAACTGGCCGACTACCTCGCCCGCGCCTCGCGGGCCGAGGGGCTGCCTGTGCTACCCTGGGCCCCACCCGAGGAGAACCTGGAGCGCTTCCCCGGGCGCTTCCCCGAGGAGCCCAGCGGAGAGCTGACCCCCTTCATGGAGCGGGTGCTGGGCAACTCCAACCACCTGCACCACCCGCGCTACGTGGGGCACCAGGTGTCCGCGCCGCTGCCGCTGGCGGCGCTGTGTGACTTCGTCTCCTCGCTGCTCAACAACGGCATGGCCGTGTACGAGATGGGCCCGGCCGTCACCGCCATGGAGACCCAGGTGCTGCGGTGGATGGCGGGCCAGCTGGGGCTGCCCGCGAAGGCCGGGGGCGTGCTCACCTCGGGCGGCTCGGTGGGCAACCTCACCGCGCTGCTCGCCGCGCGCCAGGCCCGGGCCGGCTTCGACGCCTGGAACGAGGGCCACACCGGCGGCCCGCCGCTCACGGTGCTGGTGCCCGAGACGGCCCACTACTGCCTGGCGCGCGCCACCAAGGTGATGGGCTGGGGCAAGCAGGGCCTCACCCCCGTGCCGGTGGATGCCCACTTCCGCCTGCGCCCCGACGCGCTCGAGGGCGCGCTCGCCGCCGCCACCCGCTCAGGCCGCCGCCCCATCGCCGTGGTGGCCAGCGCCGGCTCCACCGCCACCGGCGCGTTTGATCCGCTCGAGCCGGTGGCCGACTTCTGCGAGCGCCACGGCCTGTGGTTCCACGTGGACGGGGCCCACGGCGCCGCGGCCGCCTTGAGCCCCACCTACCGCCACCAGGTGAAGGGCATCGAGCGCGCGGACTCCGTGGTGTGGGACGCGCACAAGATGATGATGATGCCGGCGCTCATCACCGCGGTGCTCTTCCGCGACGGCGCGCGCTCCTTCGAGGCCTTTGCCCAGCAGGCCAGCTACCTCTACGGCCCGGACACCCGGCGCTGGAGCGACGTGGGCATGCGCACCCTGGAGTGCACCAAGGAGATGATGGCCCTCAAGCTCTACACCTGCCTGAGCCTGCTGGGCACCCGCATGTTCTCCGACTATGTGACGGCCACCTTCGATTTGACGCGCCGCTTCGCCCAGCGCCTCCAGGCCTCCGGGGACTTCGAGGTGCCCGTGCCCCCCGACTGCAACATCCTCTGCTTCCGGCATACCCCGCAGGGCCTGCCCGCCTCACAGCTCGATGCCCTGCAGAGCCGCCTGCGCGAGCAGCTGGTGACGCGCGGCGACTTCTATCTGGTGCAGACCACCCTGCCCTCCGGGGTGTACCTGCGCACCACCCTGGTCAACCCGCTCACCTCGGACGCCGAGCTGGACGCATTGATGGAAGCACTGCGTCGAGCGGTGTGATAAGGGCCGCGCCCGCCCATGCTCGTCTCGCTCATCATCCCGGTCTACAACGAGGTTCCCACCCTGGCGGAGCTGCTCAAGCGCTGCGTCGCCGTGGACTTCCCCAAGCAGCTCGTCCTGGTGGACGACTGCTCGAAGGACGGCAGCCGCGAGTTCCTCCAGCAGCTGGCCGAGCAGGGGGTGGAGCTTCTGGGCGGCACCCCGCGCAACCGCAATGAAATCAAGGTGCTCTTCCAGCCCCAGAACCAGGGCAAGGGCGCGGCGCTGCGCCGGGGCTTCGCCGAGGCCACCGGCGACATCCTCATCGTCCAGGACGCGGACCTCGAGTACGATCCGCGCGACATCCCCAAGGTGATTCAGCCCATCCTCGACGGCGAGGCGGACGTCGTCTTCGGCAGCCGCTTCACCGGCACGCCCCGGCGGGTGCTCTACTTCTGGCACACCGTGGTGAACAACACCCTCACCACGCTCTCCAACATGACGACGGGGCTGAACCTCACCGACATGGAGACCTGCTACAAGGCCTTCCGCGCCGAGGTGCTGCGCTCGGTGACGGTGGAGGAGAACCGCTTCGGCTTCGAGCCGGAGATCACCGCCAAGGTCGCCCGGGGCAAATGGCGCATCTACGAGGTGCCCATCAGCTACCACGGGCGCACCTACGAAGAGGGCAAGAAGATCGGCTGGAAGGACGGGGTGCGCGCCCTCTACGTCATCGGCAAGTACGCGCTGAAGCGCTAGCGCCCCGCCCCCGGTGTTCACCGCAGGACAGCCCCCCCCGGGTGTCCATGCCCGGACACCGCAACCCGTGAGGTGTGGGGGCCAACCGAGCACCGCAGGACACCCCACCCCTGTCCCGGAGGGTGGACCTGCCGAATGGGCCGGGGATTCTTAGCTTTTGAGCGTGATAGCGAGATTCCTCACGTACGGGTGTGCGGGCTGGGTGGTCGAGGTGTGCTTCACCGGGATGCATGCCGCGCTCTTCGAGCGGGACCGGCAGGCCACGGCGAAGACGTACCTGTGGATGCACCCTATTTACGGGGCGACGGCCATGGGGCTGGAGTTCCTCCACGACAGGCTGCGCTTCTTGCCCCGGCCTCTGCGGGCGCTTGCCTACACGGCCGTCATCTTCGGGGCCGAGTTCGCCACCGGCTGGCTGCTGCGCCGGGCGCTTGGCCGCTGTCCGTGGGACTACCAGCAGAAGGGCTGGAGCGTGAAGGGGCTGGTGCGCCTGGACTACTTCCCCTTCTGGTACGGGGCGGCCCTGGCCTTCGAGCCGGTGCGAGACGCCATGCTGCGCGTCACCAGCGAGGCCCTGCGCCAGACGCCCGAGTTCCGCCACGCGGTGGACAACGGCGAGGTGGCGCCCCCGCCTCGCGAGGCTTCCACCGAGGTGGAAGCGGGCGTCACGGCCGAAACCTTCCAACAGGCTGTAGCGCCGGTAAGCTGAGCGTCCGGCGGGCCGAGTGCTCGCCACTTCACGACTGTGCCCTTTTCTTTGGGCACGCCGCCGTGCGTAGTAATTAGCTTGATTGCTCGCGGTGTTAGTTCACTCTGGGGAAATTCAGCAGGACTCCCGAAAGTTTCCGCCCCCGTATGTTCGACTGGCTCCACACCCTGTTCTCGCGTGACCTGGCAATCGACCTGGGCACGGCGAACACGCTTATCTATATCCGCGGTCAAGGCATCGTCTCCAACGAGCCGTCCGTGGTGGCCGTTCAGCAGGACGCGCGCGGCGGCAAGAAGGTGCTCGCGGTGGGCAAGGAGGCCAAGGAGATGCTCGGGCGAACCCCGGGCAACATCGTGGCCATCCGTCCCATGAAGGACGGCGTCATCGCCGACTTCGAGATCACCGCCGCCATGCTGCGCTACTTCATCCAGAGCGCGCACAACCGCAAAACGCTCGTCAACCCGCGCATCATCATCGGCATCCCCTCGGGGATCACCGAGGTGGAGCGGCGCGCGGTGCGCGAGGCGGCGGCCAACGCGGGTGCCCGTGAGGTGTACCTCATCGAGCAGCCCATGGCGGCGGCGATTGGCGCGGGCCTTCCGGTGACGGAGCCCAGCGGCAACATGATCGTCGACATCGGCGGCGGCACCTCCGACGTGGCGGTGATCAGCCTGGCCGGCATCGTGTTCGCCAAGAGCGTGCGCATTGGCGGCGACAAGCTGGATGAGGCGATCATTCAGTACGTCAAGCGCAAGTACAACCTGCTCATCGGTGAGCGCACGGCCGAGGCCATCAAGATGGGCATCGGCACGGCGTACCCCACCGACGAAGTGATGACGATGGAGATCAAGGGCCGCGACCTGGTGGCGGGCGTGCCGCGGACGCTGACGGTGAGCAGCGACGAGGTGCGAGACGCGCTGGCCGAGCCGGTCAACGGCATCGTCGAGGCGGTGAAGCTGACGCTGGAGCGCACGCCGCCGGAGCTGGCCGGTGACATCGCCGACCGCGGGATTGTCCTTGCCGGTGGCGGCGCGCTGCTGAAGAACCTGGACACGCTTTTGCGCGAGGAGACGGGCCTGCCGGTGTTCCTGGCGGAGGACCCGCTGTCGGCGGTGGTGATTGGCGCGGGCAAGGCGCTGGAGTCGCTCGACATCCTGCGCCAGGTCTGCCAGCCGGGTTAGCTCACTGCCAGGGCCGCGGCACCCGGGGACCCAGCTCCTCGGGCCTGGGCCCTGGCTGTCCCCCGCGGATGATGTGGATGATGTCCCGGCGGTCGTGCGCGTTGCCGTCCGCCAGCTTCACCTCCGGCTCCACGGGCTCCTCGTACTTCGGGTCGAGCGCGCGGCGGGCGAAGCCTCCCAGCACGTCGGTCCAGCGCGCGTAGGCCCGGTGGACGAAGCCGTCGCGCGGAACGGACCGGGCGCGCGCGAGGAACGCGGCGGCCTGCAGCTCTGGCGCCAGCAGCGGGAAGCGGGGGTGCACCTCGCCCTTGAGCACATAGGCGCGCAGCGGCTCGCGGGCGTGCTGCAGCGCGAAGTGCGAGCGGAACAGGCGCTCGGCGGCCTCTTCATTCCTCTGGTGCGTCAGCTCCAGGGCCAGCACGGCGGCGGCCTCCAGCGGCAGGTGGCGCAGCACGTTGTCCTTCTTCGCCTGCACCTGCACCACCGCGGCCGGCACGTTCGTCAGCGTGGCGCGGGTGAGCTCCAGGGCCTCGACGGCCGCGGCATTCCTCACCTGAGACAGCTGCGTGTGGTTCAGCGGGTGGTTGCCGGTGAGCAGCGCGAAGCGCACCTCGGCCTCCTGCGTGGAGAGCAGCGCCGGGGACAGCACCTCCTCCATGAGGTACTGGGTGCGGTCAGGGCCGGCCACGCGCGCCAGCCGGCTGGCCAGCACGGCCAGCTCCCAGGTGCCGTGGCCCGGCTTCTGGGCATACTCGCGCACGGCGCCCGAGGCCTCGCGCACCTGCTTCAACGAGACCAGGGCGCGCACGCGCAGCTCCACGTCCTCCAGGGACTCGGGAGCCTTGGCGCGCGCCGCGTCGAGCAGCGTCAACGCGCGCTGGGCGTAGCCATCCGCCAGTCGCAGGCGCGCCAGCGCGCGCTGGGCCTCGGGTGCGTCGGGGAAGCGCTCCAGCACCGCGGCATGGGCCTGGCGCTGCTCCTCTGGCGGCCGGGCGCGGGCGTACAGGAGCGCGTCCCGCACGCTCTTCGCGTCCTGGTACTGGGGCTGGCTGAAGTGGGCGCGCATCTGCTGCTCATGGCCCAGCGTGACGAGCGCGTCCTGCACCCGCTGGTTGACGGCGAAGTCCTCCGGGTAGCGCTTCTGGAGCTTCCACACCAGCACCGCGGCCTCGTCGGGCGGCAGGCGCAGCATGTGGCGCGAGAACTCCTCCCGGGCCTGGACATCCAGCGGATCCACCAGGGCGACGGCGAGCGCCAGCTCGGCGGCCTCGCGGTGGTAGCCCTGGTCCGCCTGCTCCTGGACCCGGCGCAGCCACCCCCCCTGCCCCACCATGAGCACATGCTCGGCCGGCAGGCTCGCCGTGGTGCCCTGCAGGGGCTGAATGTCCGGCGCCACGTACGGCACTCGCGAGGACAGCGAGGAGGCGCCCAGCACGTTGTAGATGGCGCGCTGGCTCGCCTCCACGGAGAGCTCCTGGAAGGGCTTCGGCTCTCCCGGGAACTCGGCGGTGACGCGGTAGGGCTGGCCCACGCTGACCTTCCACTGCTGCTTCATCTGCCCGGGCCCCAGCCACACGGGCTCACCGTCCACGAACAGTTGCACGGGCCGGGACAGGCCGTTGACGAGGAACAGCTCGCGCATGACGAAGGGCGTCGCGGCGCCCGCCATCCCCGCCAGCACGACGAGCCCCGCCGCCATCCCCGCCAGCACGCGCATGAAGCGAAAGCCCAGCCCGTTGGGCACGCGCCCCAGCACCTCGAGCCCCCCTTCCCGGCCGCGCCGCACCAGGTGCTGGCTGAGGGGCCACACCGGCAGGCGCAGCAGCCGCAGGGCCCGCGTGGCGACGAAGGGCTCGTCCTGCCTGGGCGAGGACGACAGCCCCACGAACGAGATGCCGGTGCCCAGCACCACCCCCAGCCGGGGCGGAGCCTCGGACACGGCGAACAGCTCGGGTTGGGCGAGCAGGGCCTTGAGGGTGGCCTTCACGGGGCCCGCGCGCTCACGCGAGGCCCGTGCCACGAGCGCGGCATGGACGGCCAGCGCATCGCCTCCCGCCAGCGCGCGCGCGAGCGCCTCGTCCGGAAGCAGCGAGCCCAGGGCGGGGGCCCGCTCGGTGAAGCCGCTGGGATCGGCCTCCATGGGCAGTTGCTGCTCTGACGGACTGGGCGGCGCCGTGCCGGTGGACACCATCGACATGTCCCTATTGAAACACGGAAGCGGCAAGAGCCATGCAAGGCCTGGCAGGCGTCCTCCCCACACCTCGGGGGAGCTTGGCGGCGCTGGTGGGTGGCCCTCATATTTCACGAGCAGCCAAGGGCGCTTCCCAAGGGAAAGCCCCTACCTGCCCCAAATTCTAAGGAGAAAGCGATGATTGACCCTGGGTGGATCCGGCAGGGAATGACGGTACGGGACATGGAAGGCCGCAAGCTCGGCACCGTGTCCAACCTTCAAGCCATGCAGTTCGAGGTGGAGCAGGGCTCCCCGGTGCGGCGGGACTACGTGGTGAACGTGCACGCGGTGGCGCGGGTGGACGGCCAGGACGTGGTGCTCAACCCGCGGCGTGGCGCCCGCCTGCCCCCCGAGGACGAGACCACCTCGCGCTAGCCGTCCGCTTCGCAGGGCATTGAACACTTCCCTGGGCTTGGGCGATCCAACGTCGCTTTCTCCAGGCAAATACCGCTCGCCTCTTCCCTCTCAGGAGCGAGTGGTTTGAAAACCCGGAATCTTGTGACCCGCCGCCTCGTGGCGCTCGGGCTTGGCTGTCAGGCGCTGCTCTTGCTTCTCTTGCCCACGGCGGCCCAGGCCGACGCCCAGGGCGGCTTCCAGCCAGGCAACGCCCGGCTGCTCACCACGGACGCGGCCGCCGTCATCGAGCACCCGGTGCTGGGCCTGCAACGCTCGGCGGTGCCGCTGGCGGGCGGCTTCGCGCTGGACACCTCGCTGTACGCGGATCTGCTGCTGGCGCCCAACCTGGGGCTGCGCTGGGCGGTGGCTGCGGGGCCCCACCGCTTCGTGCTGGGCGCGCGCTACACGCACTTCGTGGGCGCCTCGGTGTACTCGAGCGTCGTCAGCTCGCAGGAGCCGGCCATCACACGCTTTGAGCCCTCGCTGTCGGGCCCCACGCTCTACGGCGTGTACGGCCTGGCGCTCGGACGGCTGACTGTCCAGGGCGAGGCGCGCTTTGCCCACTTCGAGTCCAGCTATCTGGCGGTGACGGGCGCGGCGGTGCTGAACCTGTTCGGCGCCTGGGCGGTGATTGGCGAGGTGGGCGTGCGGCTGGAGGGCGGCTCACGGCTGAGGGCCGCCGGAGGCCTGCGCTACGGCGGAGAGCAGTTCGGCCTGGCCCTGGGCCTGGCCTACGTGGACCTGAATGATCCGGTGTTCCCCGGCGGCCTGCCGGTGGCGCCCGTGCTGGACCTGTCCTGGACCTTCCGTTGAGGCGCCCCACCATGAACCGCATCCTGTCTGCCTGCGTCCCGCTGCTGCTCACCGCGTGCTCGGCCGAGGTGTTCGTCGAGACCGAGCCCATTGATCAAGCCGTCCCCGTCACCTCGCTGCTGCAGCCGGTGTACGCGGAGGTCGCCATCGACGTGCCTCCCGAGGCCCAGGGCCTGGACATCATCGTGCAGCAGATCACCGCGGACCTGACGGTGGTGAACCCCACCCAGTCGCTGACGCTGGAGGCCGGCGTCCGCCTGTCGCTGGAGGGCACGGCGACGCCAGAGAAGCCCGCGCTCTACACCAACAGCAACCTGCCGGCGTACTTCAGCCGGACGTCGGTGCTGCTGCCCACGCAGGACTTCGCGCCCCAGTCGCGCAGGCCAGTCACCATCGACAGCGCGCAGACGCCGGCGCTGTTGGAGGCGGCGGGCAAGGCGCGCATCTGGATCATCGTCAACAACACGGTGAGACAGGTGGGCATCGGCGCGCCGCCCGTGCTGCCGGTGAACATCCTGCTGGAGGACATCATCTTCCGGGCGCAGGTGACCAAGCCCTTCCCGGGCATCGGCGGAGGCCTGGAGGTAGGAGGGCTCTAACGCCCACGGGCACTCTCGGCTACGCTGAGGGCCCGTGCTCCCGCTCACCCTGCTGCTGCTGACCGCCGCGCCGGACGCGCCCACACGCGCCGCCGCGGACCTGCTGTTGACTCAGACGGCCGCGCCGGACGCGCGCGTCGCCCTGGATCGCGCGCGCAAGCTCGTCGAGGAGCTGCGCTACGAGGAAGCGGTGGTGGAATACCAGCGCTACCTGGGCGCCGAGGGCCGCCCCGCCACGGAGCGGGCCCAGGCGCTGCTGGAGCTGGGCTTCATCCACCTGCTGCTGGAGGATGAGACGAACGCGGAGCTGCGCACCGTGGAGGCGCTGGAGCAGGACGCGTGGGTGCGCGCCCCGGCCGGCACCCCGGCCAAGCAGCTTGCGCTGCTCGAGCGGGTGAGGGCGCAGTGGGCGGCCCGGCCGAAGCTGGAGGTGCTGCCGCGCGACAGCTCCGAGGATCCTCGGCGGGTGCGCGCGTCCTTGAAGGATCCGCAGAGCCAGACGAGCCAGGTGCTGCTGCGCCACGCCACCGCGCCAGACGGGCCCTACCGCGCCGAGCGGATGGCCTGCGCCCAGAGCACGTGCGAGGGCGAGCTGCCCGCCCCGGGCAACTCGGACACCTTCACGGCCTGGTACTTCGTGGAGGCGCTGGACTCACAGGGCCACACGCTGGCGCGGGCGGCTCACCCGCGGGCCCCGCTGCAGCTGTCGGTCATCGAGCAGCGCGCCTGGTACGAGAGCCCGTGGGTGTACGCGGGCGGCGCGGCGGTGCTCATCGGCGCGGCGGCGGTGTTCTTCGTCGCGTCGGATCCGGGCTGAGCTCAGTCGGCGAACCGTCTGGCCGCCTCTCGGACCGTCTCGTCCTGCTCCTCCTTCACCTCTTCACCCGCCAGCAGCCGGGGCAGCAGCCGGGCCTGGAAACCCTTGGGGTCGAGCCGGCCGCCGCCGCAGCGCAGCACCCCGTGCAGCTGAAGGCTCGCCGGGTCTCTCGGGATGACGAGGAAGGCCACGGCGCTGTCCGGCTTGCGCAGGGGCACCACGGACAGCTGCTCCATCAGCTCCCGCGTCCCCTCCTTCGCCAGCAGCATGCCGCCGATGCGCTCGTCGGCCGCTCCGCCCTTGGACAGGCGGAGCGCCTCGTCGCACAGCTCCGAGGCCTCCTGATGCTCCGGGAACCCGAAGCGAAAGGAGCGCTCCAGCAGCGGCTCACGGCTCGTGGCGAGCCAGCCCACCTGGTGGCCAATGCCCACGGTGGCCATGGTGGCCATGAACAGCAGCACGAGCAGCGAAAGGATGGACACGCTCCAGCGCACGGGCCAGGGCTGGGAGCCGCCCTGCTCCTGGGTGCGAAGCTGCGGCCACAGCCAGCGCAGGAACAGGTGCAGCCCGCCGCCCAGCGCCGCGAGCACGAGCACCGCCTCCAACACGGCGGCCGGGCGGACGCTCACCTCGGGCAGTACCCGGAAGAGGAACATCGCCCACCCGACGGCGAGCTGCACGGGCAGCGCGAGCACCCAGGTAGCGCCGAAGGAGCCGATGCACGGCAGCACGATGAGCAGGCCCACCACCCACCCGGCGATGCGAAGGGCCTTGCTCATGGCGCCTGGGCTCCGAGCGCGGCGTGGAGCGCGTCGAGCGGCATCTGCCGGATGTCTCCATCCGCGAAGAGCACCCACCGGTCCCGTCCGAAGAGGCCGGGCTCGTAGGCCAGCGGCACGGCGGGGGTGTCCGCCTTGCGTCCGCTCACATAGATGAAGCGCATGCCCGAGCCGCCGAGCACGCGCCAGCGCTCCTCGGGGATGGCGGGATCATACTCATGGGGAGGAAACGCGTTGCCGTGCTGCTGGGCATAGGCCCACAGCGCGGCGCGCAGCTCCTCGAGCCGCTGGCGCCGGGCCTGGAGCACCAGCTCCTTGTCCGAGGGAGGCTCGGTGCGCACCTGGTACGTGGCGCCCTGCTTCTGCCAGGCGCCGGGAGTCATCAGCTCGCGCCCGCCAGCAATCATCGAGAGCACCAGCTGGAAGCCCAGCCCCCAGAGCAGCACCAGGGCCAGGGCCGCCTTGAAGCTCAGCCGGGGCAGCCGGGGCACGTCCTGGCTCAGCCGGTTCCACAGCGCCTTGACGGCGAGCGTTACCCCCAGCACCAGCAGGAGGAAGAACGAGATGGCCTGGACCCGCAGCTGGGCGAGCTCGGACAGCCGGACGAAGGGCATGCCCGCGAGCGCCACGGCGGGTGCCAGCAGGCCCCAGCAGAAAATAACCCGGAAGAACACGGGGGGAGTGTGCCCCATCCTCCTTCCGGGAGCCATCCGCCCACCGGCTGACAGCTCTCGCAATCGGAAAGGCCCAAGCCGCCGTGTCTTGGCTAGATTCGGCGCTCCTATGGCTCACGCGACCGAAGACAAGAACTTCCGCCTCCCCCGCACCGTCCTCCCCCGCCGTTACGACGCCACGGTGACGCTCAACCTGGACGAGCGCACCTTCTCCGGCACGCAGACGCTGGAGGTCGAGCTGGCCTCTCCCACCCAGGAGCTCATCCTCCACGGCATCGCGCTGAAGCTGGGCAAGGTGGTGCTGCGCGCTGGCGGTGCGCAGCACACGCCGGTGTCCATGGAGCCCATGGCCCAGAGCGAGACGCTGGTGCTGCGCTTCGGCGCGCCGCTGCCCCAGGGGCCCGCCTCGCTGGAGGTGGAGTGGACGGGCAAGTTCACCGAAGGGCTGCGCGGGCTGTACCAGGCGGGCAAGGTGGCGGCCACGCAGTTCGAGGCGGCGGACGCGCGGCGGCTGTTCCCCTGCTTCGACGAGCCGGCCTTCAAGGCGCGCTGGGCCATCACGGTGCGCATCCCGGCCACGCCGGAGCTGGTGGCGCTGGGCAACGGCGCCGTCGTCTCGGACACGACGGAAGGCCCCTTGCGCACGGTGAAGTTCCAGGAGACGGACGTGCTGAGCTCCTACCTCATCGCGCTGGTGGTGGGCCCGCTGGTGGGCACCCCCGAGCAGCAGGTGAACGGGGTACCGGTGCGCACGTGGGCGCT
Source organism: Myxococcaceae bacterium (assembly GCA_035296065.1). Lineage (GTDB taxonomy): Bacteria > Myxococcota > Myxococcia > Myxococcales > Myxococcaceae > DATHBR01. Next base: position 61,915 of record DATHBR010000037.1, read on the forward strand.
GCCGGAGAAGGCGCACCTGACGCGCTTCGGGCAGGACGCGGCGCTGGCGGCGCTGCCCAGGCTGCAGGAGTACTTCGGGCTGCCGTACGCGTACGGCAAGGTGGACCAGGTGGGCATCCCGGACTTCGAGGCGGGAGCCATGGAGAACGCGGGGTTGATTACGTACCGCGAGGTGGCGCTGCTGTTGGATCCGGCCACCGCGCCGCTGTCGGTGCAGAAGCGGGTGGCGGAGGTGGTGACGCACGAGCTGGCGCACCAGTGGTTCGGCAACTGGGTGACGATGGTGTGGTGGGATGACCTGTGGCTGAACGAGGCGTTCGCCACGTGGATGGCCTACAAGATTGTCGACGCGTGGCGGCCGGACTGGCGGGTGTGGCTGGACTTCGACACGGGCAAGGCGGCGGCGCTGCACCTGGACGCGCTGAGCTCCACGCACCCCATCCGCGGAGAGGTGCGCAACGCGGGCGAGGCGGGCGAGAGCTTCGACCTGATTACGTACGAGAAGGGCGGCGCGGTGCTGCGGATGATCGAGGGCTTCCTCGGAGCGGACGCGTTCCGCGAGGGCATCCGCCAGTACATGCGCACGCACGCGCGGGGCAACGCGGTGGCGGACGACTTGTGGCGGGCGCTGGGAGCGGCCTCGTCGCAGCCGGTGGTGGAGCTGGCCAACGCGTGGATTGGGCAGAGCGGCTTCCCGCTGGTGTCGGTGCAGGTGGAGGGCCGGCAGGTGACGGTGAGCCAGCGGCGCTTCTACTCGGAGCCGGGGGCGAGCAGCGGCGAGCGCTGGCCGGTGCCGATGGTGCTGCGCTTCGAGGACGGGGCGGGGGTGCGCGAGCACCGGCTGCTGTTGAGGGACGAGCGGGCCACGGTGACGCTGGAGGGTAGCGGCGAGGTGAAGTGGGTGTTCGCCAACGCGGGCAACACGGGCTTCTACCGGGTGGCGTACGACGGGCCGGCGCTTCAGAAGCTGGCGAAGAACCTCGAGGCGCTGGCACCGGCGGAGCGCACGTCGCTGCTGGCGGACCGGTGGGCGCTGGTGCGCTCGGGGCAGGCGTCGGCGGCGGACTTCCTGGACCTGGCGAGCCGGTACGGGGACGAGGAGGACGACGCGGTCCTGGACGAGCTGGTGGGGCGGCTGGCGTACGTGGAGGCGCGGCTGGTGGACGGGGAGGACCAGGAGCGCTTCCGCCGCTGGGTGGAGAAGCTGCTGGGGCCGGGGCTTTCGAAGCTGGGCTGGGAGGTGAAGGCGGACGAGAACGACCGGGTGAGGCTGCGGCGCGCGGCGCTGGTGCGCGCGGTGGGCTCGCTGGCGCGAGGCAGCGCGGCGCTGGCGGAGGCACGGGCGCGGGTGGGCAAGCTGCTGGCGGGAGACAAGGCGGCGCTGGAGCCGAACCTGTTGGACAGCGCGGTGTACATGGTGGCGCGGGGGGGAGACGCGGCGCTGTTCGACACGCTGCTGGAGAAGATGAAGACGGACCCGGATCCGGCGACGCAGCGGCGCTACCTGACGGCGCTGGCCTCGTTCGAGGACCCGGCTCTCACGAAGCGCGGACAGGAGCTGTTCTTCACGGATGCGGTGAAGATGCAGGACGTGACGATCTACCTGGGCGGGCTGCTGGGCAACCGGAAGGGGCGGGACGCCTGGTGGGCGGAGATGCAGAAGCGCTGGAAGGACGTGGTGGCGCGCACGGGCGGAGCGCCCATGCTGCTGCGCCGGGTGGTGGAGGCCATGGGCGCGCTGAGAGAGCGCAAGCAGTTTGAAGAGGTGAAGGCGCTGTTGCAGGCGAACCCGGTGAACGAGGCACAGCAGGCGATGGCGCAGACGCTGGAGCGGCTGAGCCAGGACGTGTCGCTGCGCGAGCGCGCGGGCCCCGACGTGGTGGCCTGGCTCAAGCGCCAGCCGTGACTCCCCGCGAGCGCACAGGTCTCACCAGTGAGACCTGACGGCCAGGCCACGGGTTCAAGTCCCGTACTCCTCGCTAAAAAGAAGGGCAGGCTGAGGCCTGCATGGGTACTGGGAGCAGCAGCCACTGCGCACCTCGCGCTTCCAGCACCAGGGCAGCGGCCCTCTGTCGTGAACGGACGCGGCGAGGGCTAGCGGTCCTCGATTCCGCCATCTGTCATGCGCCTGCGTCCAGGGCATCCAGCGCGGCGGGCTCCAGCGCCACCACCGGCGTATCCTTGCGGTGAGCCTGGGCCGTTCCCTTGGGGACGCCGGCGGCGTCGACCTCGATGAGCCCGCTTCCTCCGAGGCGGAAGCCGCCGCCACGCTCGAACATCCTCAGCAGGGGCTCGAAGGGCTGTGCCACCGAGTGCAGCTTCTCGGAGAGGTGGGCCTCCACGGCCTCGATCTGGGCGGGGGCGGCGCGCACCTGGGGATTGACAGCGGCGGCGATGTCGAAAAAGGGCCACTCTGCGGACTTCACGGCCGAGGCCCACCAGGCTGCACGGCGCAGGTACTCGCGCAGCAGCGCTACCCGGGACGGTGTCTTGTCGAACGAGCCCGCCCAGTTGATGGCCGTGATGCGCTTGGCGGTCGCGGTGACGTGAGTGTTCATCCAGCTCGTCCAGGTTGGACAGGGAACGCGTAAGTTCCAAGCCGCATCAGGAAGGCTCTCCGAACGGCCAATCCGGGGGCCGCTCGGGATCTACCAGGGCGAAGTTCCCATAAACCCAAATCCAACGCTCATCGTACAGGCTCGCGAGAGGTTGCTTCGCCCTACCGTCCTTATCCCAGGGCTGAAGATGCGAATCGAGTTCGCAGAAGGCCAAGTCAGATTCGCCGGCTGCCTTCAATTCGTCCGCCCGTCCCAGGACGGAAGCAAGTACGGCATGATCGAAGGACTGGAGCCCGAGATCTAACGGACTCAATTCGACTTCATACTTTAGCATTCGTTCGTTGAGCGGGAATACCTCAAGCCCCGGCTTCTTCAAGAACAATTGCAGAGTCTCTTCAAGTTGCCTCAGTTCTCTCTTGACCTGTTGCTCGTAGATGCCGAGTACACGGCGCACCGTCTGAGCTTCGGCATCGGTGATCGAATCAGGCCGTGGCAAAGATAGGAACTTGCGGATCGCATCGGCTTCGTGCCTGGGTTGGAACTTAGTCGGAATTGTGCGCCGGGCCTCGGTGAGGCAGATGGAGGGAAGATGCAGCTGCAATTCACCGCGCCCTGCGCGCTCTAAGAGTTCCAGGGCGGCGGGGACTCGATGGTGCGCAGGCGTGGCAACGTCGACAACCCAATTGGTTTCGACGAAGACGTGTTTCATCTGGCAATGCTGGATGAGGGCGCGGCCCTGGGTCCCGCGGCGCGTACCTGCCCCTCATTGAGCGCAGGAACGACATACTCTTCGAATGCCTCTCGCAGAGCTGGCGAGAGCTTCTGGCGCTCTGACTCCGTAGAGAGCCCTTCTAGCCAGCGCTGAACCGCCTGCTCCAAGGCGAAAGCAGCTTGTTGGCGAGAGGCGACACCTGCATCCAATTGCAAGGCCCGAAGTCCGGAGAGCGGAAACTCCCCCACGCATTCGACGGATGCCAAGCCAGGGGCGCTATAGCTGTCGTTGTAAATCCAGAGCCATTCCGGTGTAACCAACAGCCCAACCGGGCATCGCATACTCACCATGTACTGCTTGAGCTGTTCTTCTGCCCGAGACCTGTCGGGTAAGGAGAGCTTCACCTCAACCACGAGCGAGACTCCTAGTCCCTCGGACGCAGTGACGATGACATCGGGCTCGAACGGCATGGAATATAGAATAGAGCGGCTACTTGGGTTCTGCATCATGCTCACTTGCTGGAGTGTCGACAAAGGTAAGTCGATGTAAGCAAAAAATAAGGGGAAGTGGTTCGCCTGCCCTGCCGAGCAGGAAGAGAGGAAAGACACGCTCCCCTACAAGCTACCTCCTCCGCCGATCACGGACGTTACACGGTTCACCTCTGCAATTAGTCCGTGAGCCCTCCCCACGCAGGGTCGCCGCGCGGACGCACTGAGCAAAGGGAATACGCGGTAGGTCTGCTAGGGTCAACCCTGGAGGTTACCCCGCAGTGTCCCTACCTGCCTGCTCCCTTCTGCTTGTCTCTCTGCTCCTCGTAGGAGGAACGGCGGCGGCCCAACCGCACCCCTCCGCCCGTCAGCGGCAAGACCGGCGTGTCCTTCTCCCGGGCAACCCTGATGACCCGACGCCCGAGATCCGGGTAGCCGGGGGCAACCTGACCATCCTCCTCTTCAATGCGCCCCTGGACCGTGACTCCCTCGAAGTGGACAGGGCTCGCTTCAACCTGGTGGATGCTGGCGAGCGCAGTCTCACGCTGCTACCCGCCACGGAGCTGGGTTCGGGAGAACGGCTCGTGCTGAAGGTCCGCTTCAAGGACCGCCTTCCCGCGCAGGCCGTGTTCGCTCTGGTCTCCCATCCCTCCGAAGTGGATGGCACGGTGGAAGTGGAGCACCGCCCGGACACGCTGGAGTCCTCGAAGGCCATCTGCATGGACACTGGACCCGCTGGGTTCGTGTTCTCAGGCGTGCTCGACAAGGACGGCATCCAGGCAACGCCGTTCTTCACCTCAGTTCCCGCTGAGAACCGAAGCGGACTGCAGGTGACAAGGGGCGTCGGGTACCGCGCACAGTTGTGGGCAGCCGTCAGCCTGGAGGTACGCAACCTCCCAGGCCAGAAGCCCTGGGCACCAGGCACCGTTCGTTTGACAGGCGTAGACGGCGCCCTGGTAACAGTGCGCGCTGTCCATATGAAGCCTTCGGTACTGAAGCCCGGTGAGTCGGGACTCCTGGTTCTGGAGATAGCGGCGATTGCCGACGAAGACGCCTCGGGTCCCTTCCTCCTGGATCTGTTGGACGAGGACGACGGCCGGGCGCTCACCGTCAGCGGCGTGAAGTTCAAGTAGGCAGCAACACCCCGCGGAGCCCTCATGACAACGGACGTACTGCATCCAGATGACCTCCAGCCCGGACAGTGGGTGGGCCCCTGGCGCATCCTGGAGTCTCTGGGCACCGGCGGCTTTGGCCGCACCTTCAAGACCGAACGTGAGGGGAGCGTCTACTCCTTGAAGATGGCGGTGCGGCCCGCCTCCTCGGGGCCCGAGATCGATGGGCGTATGACTCACGAGGCTGCCGCCCTGATGGCGAATGGCAGCCACCCCAACCTGCCCCGCCTCTACGCCGTGGGCAGGTGGCCGAACCCAACCACCGGCTACCTCTACATGGTAACGGACTATGTCGAGGGAGACACCTTCCACGACTGGCGCGCGCGCACCAGCCCCACCGCTGGCCAGTTGGTGGACATCTTCCTCGCGGTGACGCTGGCGCTGGCCGAGATGCACCGGCGCGAGCTTCTGCACAGGGACCTGAGCGGCTCCAACATTGTCATCCGCAAGGACGACGATGTGCCTTTCTTCATCGACCTGACCAGCGTGTGGCTCCCAGGCGCTTCCACTCTCACGAAGAAACTGCCCCCCAGCCTGGCCCACATCCTGCCGCCCGAGTGCGTGGCATTCCTGCGGCGCAGCGCGGAGATGGAGGACGAGCGCTTCGACGCGGGCGAGGAGGGCGACCTGTATCAGGTGGGCGTCTTGTTCTACGAGGCCCTCACCGGGTGCCATCCCTTCGATCCGAAGAAGCTCAAGCCCACCGAGTTGTTCGCCGCCATCGAGACCATCGTCCCGCGCGCTCCGCACCGCATCAACCCTCAAATACCGGAGGCGCTGAGCCGCATCACCATGAGGCTCCTGGAGAAGCGTCCGGAAGATCGATACTCCAGCGCCATCGCCCTGGCCCAGGCCCTCTGGGACGCGGCCAAGGAGCGGAACCACCCGGCCTGGAAGGTCCCCGTGGTGCTGCCTCAGAGCGGGCCCGCCCCCGTCACACAGGAAGAGGTTGACGAACAGCGTGCCTGGCAACACGAAGCCGAGCGCAAGGCCCGGGAAGCACCGGAGGAGCCGCCATCAGGCGACCTTCGGCACCGGCTCCTGCGGAAGCTGGCCGCTGCCGAGCAGGAGCTCGATATGGCCCGCCTTGCCACCGAAGAAGCCCTCTTGCCCCGTCCACGCTCTCGCTGGTGGGGAGCCCTGGCCGCGGGTGCGCTTCTGCTGTGTCTTGCCATCTGCGCCGCATGGTGGGCATGGAGTGTGCCAGTTGAGCCCATCGCCCCTGCTCCATTCGAGAAAGGAAGCCCACCCGTGCCTACTCCATCCTCCGAGAACTCCACTCGCGCAGCCCCGAGCGCGGGAGGGCTCAGGCGCTTCACCGCCATCGTGTGTGCCGCCACGGGCATGGCCTGCTCGGGGGCCCAGGTGAGGCCTCCCGCTCCTGAGGCCTGCCCAGACGAGGCTCAAGCGGCCATGTGGGACAAGAAGGGGCCGCTGCAGCTCATTGGATCTGGCAACCTGTACGCCATCATCGACGTTCACCAGCCGGGAGAAGGGTACGAAACAGGAATCTACCGGGATGGCCCCATCGTAGGCCGCATCACCAAAGGTGACGCCAACATGCCCGCGGGTACCCTTCTCTACGGGCATCTGTGGACGGGGCCCGGCATTCCCTCGGTCGGTGACCCCAATGTGGAGGCAGTCATCGCCCGCTATACCGAGGTGCTGCTGCCAGATGGCCGCAAGTTCCCGGTGTGCATCGTTCTGGGAAACACCCGGCAGTCACGCTGGGAGAAGGTGCCTGGCTCCAAGCCTGGCGCAACCATCCTCCCGCGAGAGGTGCCAGTGAGCGCGGTCAGCAGGTGGCCCTGAGCCAGGGCCACTCTTCTTCAAACCAGCATGGTGCCCGTCAGCGCGCCAGGAGTCACTTGTCGCGGAAGCTCTTGACCAGCGCCGCCGCCGAGGCGCCCTCGAGCGCCAGGCCGTAGCCGACCTCGCGCACGATGCGCTCCTTGATCGGCTGCATGAAGTGGATGCGGGTGTTGCGCCGCGTGACGTCGGTCTTCGCCAGGTAACTTCCGGCGATCTCCCTGGCGCGCGCGAGCGCCCCGCCGTTCTGAACCACCTCTGTCACGACGCCGAGCGCCTGCGCGTCACGAGCCGACATTGGCTTCGGGTCCAGCAGCATCGCCTGCGCCCGCCCCGGCCCGATGAAGTAGCTCCACAGGGTGAAGACGCCATCGCCGGGGATGATGCCTCCCGCGAAGTGCGGCAGATCGTTGAACGTCGCCCCCTCGCCCGCGACGATGATGTTGGCGAGCAGCCCGTACTCGGCATGGACGTGCGCCCTGCCCTCTAGCGCCCAGAGCATCGGCACGCGGATGTTGGCGATGTTCTCGAGGATCTGCGTCCCCTCGTCATGGACCTTCGACCACACGTCCGGGTCGGACACGTCGCCGAACGAGTTGAAGTCGATGCCCGGAATGAAGTCCCCACCGGCGCCAGTCAGGATGACGACCTTGTTATCGCGGTCGCGTGACACGTCGTAGAACGCGTCGACGAAGGACTCGTGCTCACTCGCGGTAAACGTGAGCGGTCCACCCTGGGAGTGCAGCGACATCACGAGGATGCCGTCCGCGCCGCGCTCGAAGCGCACCGACGGGTACCTGGCGAAGTAGGCGGGCTGGTTCTGATTCATGGCGAGCATTGGAGTGTCCTTGCAGTGAGCGTCGTTGAGATGAACGGACAATGCGCCTGCGCGTCCCGGCTCGGTAGCCGCCATGCCTGACAATGACTCTTGCAGAGCGTGCAACAATCCCGGACGCTCGGCTCGTGGACACCTTCTCGCTCCTCACGACCTTCGTGCGCATCGCTGACACCGGCAGCATCTCCAGCGCGGCCCGGTCACTTCGGCTCTCCGTTCCGATGGCGAGCCGGCACCTTCGAGCACTCGAAGATGAGCTCGGCGTGCCGCTCGTGCGGCGCACCACGCGGCGCATGGACCTGACGGAAGCCGGGGCGGAGCTGCTACCGCGTGCACGGCGGCTGCTGACCGGGCTCGACGAAGCCAGGCACGCGGTACGCCCTGGCAATCTCGCGGGCGGCCTGCTCGTCATGAGCGCGCCCGTTACGTTCGGCCTCGCGCGGATTGCCCCGCTCGTCCCAAAGCTGCTGGCGAAGCACCCGGGGCTCTCGCTCGACGTGCGCTTCGATGATCGCGCCGTGGACCTGCTGGGCGACGGCGTGGACCTGGCGCTGCGCGTGGGCCTCGTGGCCCCCGACAGCCCGTTCGTCGTGTCCCGGCGCCTGGCAACCTACGAACGCGTCCTGTGCGCCGCGCCCTCGCTCCTGAAGAAGCACGGCCCGGTGTCGGACGTCGAGGCACTCGCCAGAGTGCCGTGTGTGCTCCTGGGCACCTCGACGCGCTGGCGGTTCGAGACGCCGGAGGGACCGAAGTCCGTCACCGTGGAGGGCCGCCTGCGCAGCAACAACGTTCAGGCGCTGCGCGAGGCCGCGCTGGCCGGGCTCGGCGCCGTCCAGCTTCCCCGGTGGCTGATCTCAGAAGACCTGAAGGCCAGGAGGCTCGTGTACATCCTCGAGGACGCGGTCCTGCCGGCCGTGAGCGTTCTGGGGCTCGTTCACGCCGATGAGCGCAGGTCCAACCGCCTGCGGCTCGTGCAGGACTTTCTGGCCGCGGAGCTCCCGCGCACACTCGGCGCGGCTGGCACGGGCTGACCCGGAAAGGGCCAGCCGCTCCCCTCGCTTCAACTCTTGGCGTGAGCGGTTTTCCCTCTCCTGCCGCTCACCCCCTCACGGTTCCCCTCAACCGTGAACGTGGACCTCACTGCGGCACGAAGATGCCGATGACGTGCCTGTTGCCCCTGGGGAAGTTCTGCGGGCCGCCGTAGTTCATCTCGCCGCCGTTGAACATGCGGCCATTGTTGCCCATCACCACGATGTCACCCGCGGTGGGGTGACGGGTGCCCGGCGTGCCGGGCCGCACCACGATGATGGCGCCCGGAGGAGCCTGGTACGGGTTGTCGATGTCCAGCTTCTTCAGCCCCAGCGACTGGTAGTTGTTGTTCAGCCAGTCACCGTAGTTGCGCGCCAGCGGCATGCGGGGCGACTGGCCATTGCCGATCTGCCCGTAGGTGGTCCGGTCCAGCCAGTTGTTCACGTGCCACAGGCACCGGCCGTCGGGGTTCTTGCCGGCGCTGTTGCGCTGGGCGATGTCCAGCAGCGCCTGCATCTGCTGGCGGCCCCTGGCGGAGATGCCGTCCACGCCCGAGACCGCCGCCTTCTCCAGGTGCTCGAGCGTCGTCTTGCCCACCACGCCCTCCAGCCCCGGCGGAGGCGTCAGCCCGTTGGCCTTCTGGTAGCTGTGCACCGCCTCCTGCGTCATCTTCCCGAACTTGCCGTCCCGCTGCTCGGCGGTGAAGCCCAGCAGCTTCTGCAGCTCCGCCACCGCGGGGCCCTCCATGCCCTGCTCGAGCACCGCCTTGCCCGCCTTCACATCGGCCAGCGCTGGCGCCGGCGTCCACGTGCCCGGCGCCGGCGTGCCCGGGCCCGCCGCCTTCTCCAGGTGCTCCAGCGTCGTCTTGCCCACCCAGCCCTCCTTGCCCGCCGGAGGCGTCAGCCCGTTGGCCTGCTGGTAGGCCTGCACCGCCTGGTGCGTCTTGGCGTCGAAGTTTCCCGTCTGCTCCGCGGCCGGCATCTTCAGCAGCCCCTGCAGGTGCTTCACCGCGTCACCCTGCTGACCCTGCTTGAGGAACGTCTCCGGCACCGTGCGCAGCTGCTCCAGCGAGGGCGCCGGGGTGTACGTCGTCCCGTCCGGCGTCGGCGTAACCGGGCCCGAGGCCTTCTCGAGGAACTCCAGCGTCGTCTTGCCTACCCAGCCCTCCTTGCCCGCCGGAGGGGTGAGCCCCTTGGCCTTCTGGAAGTCGAGCACCGCCTGCTGCGTGCGCTCGTCGAAGCGGCCCGTCGCCGCCGTGCCCTCCAGGCCCAGCAGCCCCTGCAGCTGCCTCACCGCCTCGCCCTCCATGCCCTGCTTGAGGAACGTCTCCGGCACGGTGCGCAGCTGCTCCAGCGTGGGCGCCGGGGTGTACACAGTGCTGGGGTTCTCCGGGAACGCCGCCTTCTCGAGGTACTCGAGCGTCGTCTTGCCCACCCAGCCCTCCTTGCCCGCGGGCGGCGTCAGCCCGTTGGCCTGCTGGAAGGCCCTCACCGCCTGCTGCGTGCTGGCGCCGAACTTGCCGTCCTGCGCCGAGGCCGGCATCCCCAGCAGCTTCTGCAGCTGCTGCACCGCCGCGCCCTCCTGGCCCTGCTTGAGGAACGTCTCCGGCACCGTGCGCACGTCGAACATCGAGGGCGCCTGGGTCCACGTCACCGGCGTGGGGTTGGGGCCCACCGGGCCCGGGCCGCTCACCTGCCCGCCGAAGTCATTGCTCAGCCGCATCGCCCGGGCCCACACGTCATTGGAGTAATCGTTGCCCGTGGTGCCCCGGTCCATGCCCTCGATGGTCCGCACGTTGCTGACGCCCGAGTTGTAGGCGGTGATGGCGCCGCGCATCTGCTGCTCCGGCGGCCACGAGGGGTGGTTGGCGCGCACCTGGCCCAGGTAGTCGCTCAGAATCGAGGCCGCCTGGTTGATGTGGCCCTGGCTGTACGGGCCGCCAGCGGGCGTGTGGTAGCGCTTGTCCACCTGCATCAGCCCGAAGCCGTTGCCATTGTCCCCCAGGCCGTTGCGGTCCAGCGCGGCGCCGCCCCGGGACTCGCGGCTGGCGATGGCGGCCAGCACCGCGGGGGGCACGCCGTAGCGCTGCGCGGCGATGGCGAACTCCTCCTTATAAGGAAGCAGCCGGGCCCGGTCCGCGTCCGCCATGCGGTGCGAGGCGGCCACTCCCGCCGGCAGCCGGTCCTGCGAGGCCGTGGCCGCGCTGGCGCCCGAGGGCTGGTAGCGATTGAGGATGTCGTTAGAGGCAAACACGCTGCCCGCCGAGGCCGCCGCCGGGGCCGCGGCGGTGGCGAGGGTGCTCACCGTGCCGCCCAGGTCCACCCGGGCGCGGGCGGTGGGCGTCGAATCGAAGCCGTCCTTCACCGGGGCCTGCCGCGCGGTGACAGGGGCCGAGGCAGCGGTGCCGCCCGAGGCCTGAGTGGGCTGCAGCACGGGAGCGGGAACGGACGAGGGGGACAGCGGGCGCGTGGAAACGGAGCTCATGGTTTTGTCCTGCATCTACACACTCTGTAAGAATGTGGATGCGAATGTAGGTTGACGCTTCACACCATGAGACGGAACCAGCGGCAGGCGGTTGCACGAAAAATTTCGGAGGCTTTTTTCTTCGCGGTGTCCGGCAGGCCAGAAACTGGAGCCTTCGCGCCTTGCCGCTACAGTCCTGTGGCATGGGACTCGACAAGAGAGCGCTGATGGCGCAGCTCGCCGAACACCTCCAGCAGACGGACCGGCTCGCTCACCGGGCGCAGGCGGACGCGCGCGAGGCCGCACGCAGCCTGGCCACCGAATCCGAGAAGAAGGAGGACGGCCGCGCCGCCATTGAGTTCGGCAGCCTCGCCACGGGCCAGGCCGCCCGGGCGCGCCGGCTCCAGGAGGAGCTGGGCGTGCTCACCGCCTTCCGCGAGGGGGAGCTGCCGCGCTTCGAGCGCCGGGGCCCCGTGGCCCTGGGCGCCATCGTGGACGTGCGCACCGAGGATGAGGAGGGCTATGACGAGCGCACCTTCTTCCTGCTGCCCGTGGGCGCTGGCACCGAGCTGACGGGCCCTGGCGGTGACGGCTTCCTGTCCGTCATCACCCCCGCCTCTCCCGTGGGCCGCGCCCTGATGGGCCGCCGCGCCGGGGACTGCATCGAAGTCACCCTGGCCGGCGAAGTGCACGAGTGGACCGTGCTGGAAGTCGCCTGACGGCTTCCCTGAGGAAAAAGCAGGTCGTCACGAAACTTACATGGACCTACTTGCGATAACCTATGCACACAGGTTCGCACACAAAGGTCCGTCATGTCCCTCCGAGTCCCCGAGAGCGCGTCCCCCGTCACGGCCCGCCGTGAGCCGCTCTCCTCTCCGCAGAGCCCCCCGGCGGCGGCGAACACGCCCGCGGCTCGCACGGGGCCCACGGTGGCGCAGCGTACCCAGGCGGCGGACGGGTTCGAGCGTCCCTCGGGTGCGCAGGCGGTGCGGCCTCGGGTGGCGCTGGACGGGGCTCCCCGGCCCGAGAGCCGCGCGGCGGGCACGCCCTTCTCGCAGAGCGTGACGCCCCGCGCTCCCATTGGGGACAACCAGACGGTCACCTCCACGCTGACGCTGAACCAGGACGTGACGGTGGACGCGCTGAAGCTGGACCTGGACCTGGCCCACACGTACCGGGGCGACCTGGTCGTCACGCTGACGAGCCCCTCGGGCAAGAGCGCCACCATCTCCAACAAGCAGGGCGGCAGCGCGGACAACCTCAAGGGCTCGTTCGACCTGTCCGCCTTCGCGGGCGAAAAGGCCGCGGGCACGTGGACGCTGAAGGTGCAGGACACGGCGCGCGGAGACACGGGCACGCTGAAGCAGTGGGGGCTGACGGTGACGCCGCGGGGCGAGCTGCCCCCGCCGCTGCCCGCGGATGACGCGGATCCGATGAAGCACATCGCCTACCTGAGCTCGGACGAGCTGGCGGGCCGTGACAGCCCCTCTCCGGGGCTGAGCGCCGCCTCGGTGTACGTGGCGGACTTCGCCAAGAAGTACGGCCTCACGGGCCCCAACTCGCTCAACCCGGGCGATCCGTACCACCAGAGCTTCAAGGTGTTCAGCTTCGCCAACGAGGGGGGCCAGGCGGTCAGCGGCCACGGGCATGACGACGACCACGGGCCCCACAAGCCGCACACGGACTTCGGGCACCAGATGTTCGACGAGGGCTTCTACCTCGACGACAAGATGCCGCTGGAGACGCGCGAGCTGCTGACGCGCAAGTACGACGAGACGCAGAAGGCGGCGGGTCACCCACTGGCGCCGCGCACCGGCGGGCCGATGAGCGTGGAGCAGCTGCGCCAGGTGTCCCAGCTCGAGGGCATGACGCAGAACACGATGGCGATGCTGCCGGGCACCGGGCCTCACAAGGATGAGGTGATTGTGGTGATGGCGCACCTGGACCACATCGGCACGGGCCGGGGCGGCGTGGTGATGAACGGGGCGGACGACAACGCCTCGGGCAGCGCGGTGCTGATGTCCTCCATCCCCGAGCTCGTCGAGGCGCAGAAGCAGGGCAAGCTGGACCGCTCCATCCTCTTCCTGTGGACGGGCGCCGAGGAGAAGGGCCTGGTGGGCTCGCAGTACTTCGTGGACAACCCCATCCCGGGCATCGGCCTGGACAAGATCTCCGGCGTCGTCAACGTGGACATGGTGGGCCGGTGGGATGATCAGCGCCTGTCGGTGGTGGACTCCAACTCGCGCGGCCAGGCCAACTACTTCCGCGACCTGCTGACTAAGGCCAACGGCGAGCTGGCCGACCCCTTCGACCGGCTCAACCAGGACATCAACCAGTACCGCGACAGGCAGGACGGCGCGGTGTTCTCGCGCAAGGGCGAGGACGTGCTCTTCCTGTTCGAGGGGCTCTCCAACCCCAACGGCGGCGGCAACCTGAACCCCGACTACCACGGGCCCGGCGACGACATCGACAAGATCATCAAGGACAACGGCGGCAACAAGCCCCGGCGGGTGAAGGACCTGATGGTCAACCTCATCGAGCTGGCCTCCAACCGCCCCGCGCCCACGCCCTGAGCCGTTTTATGAAACATTGAAAACAATGTTTCATGGGTAAAAACAGACCCCTGGTCAAGCAACGACTTGCAGGCGAAAGTCGCTTGTCGAGCAGGGGGGCAGCGCGAGACTGTCCCGAGGGCCGGCTGCGACAGTACGGCGTGAAGGAGTCCGAATCGTGAGTGGAAGTTCCTGGGTGCTGACCAGCCGCCGCGTGCTGACGGACGCGGGGGTACGTGAGGCGGCGGTGGTGGTGCGGGAGGGGCGGGTGGAGGCGGTGCTGGAGCCCGGGCAGGTGCCCGCGGGGCTGCCGGTGACGAGCGTGGGGGACCAGGTGGTGATGCCGGGGCTGGTGGACTGCCACGCCCACATCAACGAGCCGGGCCGCACCGAGTGGGAGGGCTTCGAGACGGCCACGCGGGCGGCGGCCGCCGGAGGCATCTCCACGGTGGTGGACATGCCGCTCAACTCCATTCCGGCCACCACCACGCTGCAGGCGCTGCGCACCAAGGCGGCGGCGGCCGAGGGGCGCTGCGCCATCGACTACGGCTTCTGGGGCGGCGTCATCCCCGGCAACGCGGGCGAGCTGGAGGGGATGATCGACGCGGGTGTCACCGGCTTCAAGTGCTTCCTCATCCACTCGGGGGTGGACGAGTTCCCCCACGTCACGCGCGAGGACCTGGACAAGGCGATGCCCATCCTGGCCCGGCGCGGGGTGCCCTTGATTGCCCACGCGGAGCTGACCTCGCACGAGGGGGCGCCCACGGGCGACACGCGCACCTACCGCAGCTACCTGGAGTCGCGCCCGCGCAAGTGGGAGGACGACGCCATCCGGATGCTGATCGAGCTGTGCCGCGAGCACGGCTGCCGGGTGCACATCGTCCACCTGTCCTCCTCGGACGCGCTGCCGGACATCGCCGCGGCCAAGCGCGAGGGGCTGCCCTTCACGGTGGAGACGTGCCCGCACTACCTCACCTTCGACGCGGAGCACATTGCGGACGGGGCCACGCACCTCAAGTGCGCCCCGCCCATCCGCGAGGCGGAGAACCGCGAGAAGCTGTGGGACGGGCTGGCCCGGGGCACCATCGACATGGTGGTGTCGGACCACTCGCCGTGCACTCCGGGGCTCAAGCACCTGGAGCGCGGGGACTTCGCGGCGGCGTGGGGCGGCATCGCCTCGCTGCAGTTCAGCCTGCCGGCGGTGTGGACGGGAATGCGCGCCCGGGGCCACGGGCTGGAGGCGCTGGCGCGGTGGATGTGCCGCAACCCCGCCCGGCTCATCGGCCTGGAGGGCGTGAAGGGCTCGCTCACCCCGGGCACGGACGCGGACATGGTGGTGTTCGATCCGGAGGCGCTCTTCATCCCCGAGCCCTCGCGGGTGCTGCACCGCCACCCGCTCACCCCGTACGTGGGCCGCTCGCTGCTGGGCGTGGTGGAGCGTACGTACGTTCGAGGCGTCGCGGTGTATACGCGCAGCGAGCCGCCGGCGCGTCCGGCGGGGCAGTGGGTGCGCCGTCCTGGCGCGGCCCAGCTCCATGGACGTCCTGCGTGAGTAAGCTCGAGTGGCTCAATGGCCTGCCCCTCGAGGATGCCAAGGCCGAGTTCATGCGCTGCTGTGGCTCCACCCGGTGGGCGGAGTCCATGGCGCGCGCGCGCCCCTTCCGTACCGATAGCGCGGTGTACTCGGAGGCGGGCTGGCTATGGTCGCAGACGACGCAGGAGGACTGGCGCGAGGCCTTCTCGCACCACCCGCGCATCGGAGACGTGAGCAAGCTGCGCGAGCGCTTCAAGGCCTCGGGGGCCTGGTCCGAGCAGGAGCAGAAGGGCGTTCAGGGCGCGGGGCAGGACGTGATCGAGGCGCTGGCGGAGGGCAACCGCGAGTACGAGCAGCGCTTTGGCTTCATCTTCCTCATCTGCGCCACGGGCAAGAGCGCGCAGGAGATTCTGGGCCACTTGCATGAGAGACTGAAGAACCCGCCGCAGTTGGAGCTGCGCATCGCGGCGGGAGAGCAGGCTCAAATCACCCGCCTTCGGCTGGAGAAGCTCCTCACGTCACCATGAGCACACTTTCCACGCACGTCCTGGATACGCAGTGGGGCCGCCCGGCGGCCGGGGTTCCCATCGTCCTCGAGTTTCAGGAGGGCACGGGCTGGCGCGAGCTGGCGCGGGGCACGACGAACTCGGATGGGCGGGTGAAGGACTTCCTGCCGGCGGGCACCAGCCTGCAGGCGGGCACGTACCGGATGACGTTCCACACGGCGGAGTACTTCCGGGCGCACTCGGTGAAGGGCTTCTACCCGTACGTGGCGGTGGTGTTCGAGCTGACGGCGCCCAATGAGCACTACCATGTACCGCTGTTGCTGAGCCCCTTCGGCTACTCCACGTACCGTGGTAGCTGAGCCTTCGGGCTTATGACGACAGATCTCTCCTCTCGGGTGTGGACCGCGCGTGAAGCGCTGAAGCAGGCCAACCAGGCGTACGCGCGGGCCTACCCCGGCGAATCCTCGCGGCGGCAGCCGGTGCACACGGTGTACGGCGGGGCGCACCTGTTCAAGGCGGGCACGGCGCGCAAGATGGGGCAGCTGGCGCTGGCGGCGCTCGAGGAGTACGCGCCGTCGGAGGGAGCGCTGGCCGGGTGCCTGAGCCTTCCGCCGCAGGGAGGCTTCGCGCAGCGGGTGTACGAGCGCGTGGTGGCGAAGCTGGAGCGCGAGCCGGTGGAGGACTTCCGCATCGACTTCGAGGACGGCTATGGGCACCGGCCGGACGCGGAGGAGGACGGCCACGCGGTGTCCGCGGCGGAGCAGGTGGCGCAGGGGATGGCGGAGGGGGGGCTGCCGCCGTTCATCGGCATCCGCATCAAGTCGCTCACCGAGGAGCTGTTCTCCCGGTCCGCGCGCACGCTGGAGCTGTTCATCAACACGCTGGCGAACCGGACGCGGGGCAAGCTGCCGCAGAACTTCGTCGTCACCTTGCCCAAGGTGGTGATGCCCGAGCAGGTGATGGCGCTGGTGCGCATGTTGGAGGTGCTGGAGTCGGACCAGGGGCTCTCGGCCGGAGCGCTGAAGCTGGAGCTGATGGTGGAGACGCCGCAATCGCTCTTCGACGCGCAGGGGCGGCTGGCGCTGCCGGGGCTGGTGGCGGCGGCCCAGGGGCGCTGCGTGGCGGCGCATCTGGGCGTGTACGACTACACGGCGGCGCTCAACATCACCGCGGCGCACCAGAGCATGACGCACCCGGCCTGCGACTTCGCGCGCCAGGTAGCGCAGGTGGCGCTGGCGGGCACGGAGGTGGCGCTCTCGGACGGGGCCACCAACGTGATGCCAGTGGGCGTGCACAGGCCGGAAGGCGAGAAGCCGCTCACGGCGGCGCAGAAGCAGGAGAACCGCGAGGCGGTGCACCGGGCGTGGCAGCTGGCCTACACGCACACGCGGCACTCGCTGCGGCTGGGCTACTACCAGGGGTGGGACTTGCACCCGGCCCAGCTGCCCGTGCGCTACGCGGCGGTGTACGCGTTCTTCCTGGAGGGACTGGACGCGGCGACGCGCCGGCTGAAGTCCTTCATGGAGAAGGCGGCACAGGCGACGCTGCTGGGAGACGTGTTCGACGACGCGGCGACGGGCCAGGGGCTGCTCAACTCGTTCCTGCGCGGCATCGCCTGCGGAGCCATCACGGAAGAGGAAGCGCAGGCGACGGGGCTCACGCTGGAGGAGCTGCGCAGCCGCTCGTTCCTGAAGATCCTCGAGGGCCGGCGCAAATCAGCAGCGCCGTAGGCGCGGCGCTCAGTCCGCCGAGCACGTCTTCCCGTTGAAGGTGACGATGGTGCGCCGATCCGGGCGAACCGTCAGCGTGCAGCGGACCGTACCGCCACCTTCCAGGAAGAACTCCGCCGTGTGCCTTCCCGCGGCCATGCGGTGATTCACCACGGGCAGCTCCATCCGCCCCAGCCCCGGAAGCTTCACCGCCACACGGCCCTGCGCCGTCGTCCGGATGCGCAGAGTGCCCTCGCCTTTGAGCACTTCCTCGGGCTCGGGCTCGGGCTCGGCGGGCTTCTCCACCGACGGGGCCTGCGCGCCAACAGGCTTGGACGACTGGCGCGGGGGCCGGCGCGGACGCTCACGAGCGGGCTTGGCCTCGGATGGGCTATTGAGCGGGACGAGGTCCTCGGCCGCCACCGCGGGCTCACTCGCGGCGGGCGGAGGTGCGTCGGCGGCCACGGGCTCCGCTGCCTTCGCCGGAGGCGCGGGCTGCGCGGCAGGCGGCGGCGTCACCCCTGCCACGACATCCCTCGGCGGTGGAGGACTGGGCGCCAGCCACAGCTTCCACGCCGCGAAGCCGCCACCCACCAACGCCAGCGCCGTCACCACCCCGAGCGCGGCGCGCACCTGCTGCCGTGCCAACACCGAGGGCACCTTCGTGCGCGAGGGCACATTGGGCGTGTAGATACCCGAGCCCCTCTGCCGCCTCACGCCCGTGGGAATGACGGTGAACGTGCCGGCCTGCTCCAGGACATAGCCAGCCAGCGAGGACAGGCCCACCGACAACCCCTCGGCCAGCGCCACCGCCTCCAGGTCCTCGCGCATCGCCGCCGCTTCCGGGTAGCGCTCCTCGGGCCGCACCTGCAGCGCGCGGCTCACCACGTTGTAGAAGCCCTGCGGCAGCCCGGGGCACACGCGCTCCAGCGGCTCCCACTTGCCCTTCACCAGCGCCGCGTGGCGCTCGGTGACCTTGCTGCTCACATCCAACGGCGTGGTGCCCGCGGCCAGCTGGTACAGCGTCACTCCCAGCGAGAACAGGTCGCTGCGCCCATCCAGCTTCTTCCCCATGGCCTGCTCGGGAGAGAAGTAGCCCGCCTTGCCCTTCGTGGTGCCCGCCTGCGTCATGTTGCGGTTGGTGGCCGCCTGGGCAATTCCGAAGTCGATGAGCTTCAGCTGCCCCCTGGGCGACAGCAGGATGTTCTGCGGAGACACATCCCGGTGCACCAGCCCCTGGTGCGCATGCACCGCCTCGAGCGCGGCGCACGCGTGAATGCCCACCGCCAGCAGCGCCTCATCCGTGAGCCGCTCGCCGCGCGAGGCCAGCGCCCGCGCCACCACCGACAGCGGCGCGCCGGGCACCAGCTCCATCGCCATGTACAGCAGCCCCTCGTCCTCGCCCACCTCGTAGATGTGGACGATGTTGGGGTGGCTCAGCGTGCAGGCGGTGCGCGCCTCGTCCAGGAACATCTCCCGGAAGTCCGTCGACTCGGAGTACTCGGGCCGGATGACCTTGAGCGCCACCGGGCGGGTGATGTCTCCGGCCAGCGCCTGCTCCGCATGGTACACCTCGGCCATGCCGCCCTGAGCGATGAGGCGGTTGACGCGATAGCGGCCGACGAGAGTGCCCGGTTCGAGGGAGGACAAGGTCTTCCCCCCAGCCTATCAGGGCTGGGTCACCACAGCATGTCCTGCTCTTCGGTGACGCCCGGCACCCCCACCAGCGTGTACGTCCGGCCGCCCGCGCGCACCGTGCCCTCGAACAGGCCCATGGGCTGCGCGAAGTGGCTCACCACCAGTCGCAAGTCCTTCTCCTCACGGTGCACGTAGATGGGCTTGAAGCGCAGGTCCACCGCGCCATCCACCGTGGTGACGCGCCACGGGTCCAGCAACTCCTTCGGGTCATACTCGAAGCGCGCGCGCCCCAGCGAGTAGGCCCGGTTGCCCACCCAGAACACGCTCTCGTTGTCGCCAGCGCCCTCGTTGAAGCCTTCGGCGAAGTTGAGGCCAATGGGCGTGCCGTCCGCCAGCCGGCCCGCGGCGAACGCCCAGCGCCACGAGGTGTGCCGCGCCAGGAAGCCCTGGGTGTAGTCCATGCCACCCACGCCGCCGTCCATGCGGAAGTGCTTGCCCCCCGCCTCCAGGCTGCCCAGGGCCAGCAGGCCTCCACTCTTCTGCGTCACGTTCACCAGCCCGTCGCTCTCCACCGGGGCAATCAGCGTCAGCGGGGGCGGCCCGCCGGCCACCAGCAGCTCGCCGCGCCACTGGAAGGTCTGCAGGCTGCCGGTGCGCACGCGGCTGACGTCCACCTCGAGCTGGTAGCGCTCGTCATCCTCGCCTCGCCGCGCGGACATCCGCCCGCCCAGGGTGCGGAACGAGGCGGACAGCCCCGCGCCGGGCCTGTCTCCCACCTCGGCCAGCGGCCCAGGCACGCCCAGGAAGCTCACGTCACACAGCGGGCGGCGCTCCTTGAGATCGATCGCCACGGCGAAGGCGCTGGAGCTGTAGCCCAGGTCCACCACGGCGAAGAAGGCGGCCACCTCGGGAGTGGCGGCGAAGGTGTAGTGCCAGCGCTTGCGCTTGAGCAGGCGCGCCGCCATCGCCGGAGCCCAGCGGCCCTTCAGCCGGCCGAAGTCCACCTCGCGCAGCTCGCCCAGGTACTTTCCGAAGCGTGGCTCACCCTGGCTGGTGGCGACCGAATTGGGCACGGGAGGAAGGGGCAGTTCTCTCTCGGGTGTCATTGGCGCCCATTGTGGAGGGTTGTCTCCGGAAGCGCCATGCGCTCCCACCTGGGAGGGCACGTTCCCTGACAAACCTGCCCCCAGGTACTACCAGGTGATGTGCAGATCGAAACTCATGGACGAGTGGCGCACCACGCGGATGCTGGGGTTCACCCGCGTCATCCGCAGCGCCTCCTCGAGCATGCCGCGCAGGAAGAAGGGCGACAGGTCCACCCCGGTGCGAAACTCCATGCGGTAGTGCTTCTCGGCCACCTCCACCGCCTTCACCATGATGGGAGCGGTGTCGAAGCGCAGGTGGTCCGGGAACTTCTTGAGGAAGCGCCCGGGCTCCAGGCGCGGCAGGCTTACCGCCACCGAGGCGCCCAGCACCGTGCGCGAGAAGCCCTGCACGAAGTGGTGGCCCAGCCTGCGCCGGCCCTCCTCCACGGTGAGCCCCGGGTAGAAGTGGCGGCACGCCAGGTCCAGGCACCTGCGGAACAGATGCAGCGGGTACTGCGGCAGCAGATCGTCCCGGTCGAAGCCCAGCTCGAACAGCTCCGCCTCGAACGACTCGTTTCTCTGCAGTCCGTGCACGAAGAGGCTCTCGAAGAGCACCGATCGTGTCATGGCCTCGACCCCCAGCGGTGGGGGCGTCAGAGAACTCGTCCGCATGACCTGTAGAGTCACACTGTCCGTGTCGGAACGAAAGTCCCTGGCCGCACAAACCGTGAGCCCCGGGTGGATGCGGCGCGTCACGCTCAGGAGCGGCCAAAGACGATGCGCTCCTCGGCCAGCAGGCGGGTGGTGAGGGCCAGGCAGACGGCGGCGGCGGCGGCGCAGCCCAGGGCGCCGAGGATGAAGGGCAGCACGCCCACGGGCTGGCCGCGCAGCACCTCGCCCACCAGCAACTGCTGGCTGAAGATGGGGATGGCGAACATCCAGGGCTGGCTCTGCACGGGAGACAGGGCCAGCACGAAGCCGGGAATCATGGGCAGCAGCAGCAGCAGCTGAATGTACGTCTGCGCCTCCTTGAAGGAGCGCGCATAGGTGGACACCAGCATCTGCCCCGCCGAGGCGAAGAGCGTCAGCGGCACCACCGCCGCGAACATGCCGAGCACGGCGGGCAGGTCGAAGCGCGCCTTCACGCCCAGGTCCTGCAGGGGCACGCGGTTGACGACGACGAGGAAGGCGGCCAGACACACGACGACGGCGGCGCAGGCGAGCACCACGGTGGTGAGCCACTTGCCCACCACCACGGCGCCGCGGTGCACGGGGTTGATGAGCAGCGGCTCGAGCGAGCCGCGCTCGCGCTCGCCGGCCATGGCGTCGATGGCGACGTTCATTCCGCCCATGAAGGCGGCGAAGACGACGAAGAGGGGAATCATCTGCAGGGCGTTGGCGGCCAGGCGCTCGGGGGTGGCCAGGTCCACCTCGTCCACGCGCACGGGCATGGCCAGCTCGGGCGCCACGCCGCGGGCCATGAGGCGCTGACTGGCGAGCAGGCCCGAGTAGCCCTCGAGCAGGCCGCGCACCCGGCGGATGGTGGCGCGCGCCTCGTTGCGCGAGTTGTCCACCACCAGCTGAATGGAGGCGGTGTGCCCGGCGGAGAAGTCCTTGCCGTAGTCCTGGGAGATGATGAGCACGGCATCCAGCTTGCCGGCCTGGATGCGGGACTCGTAGTCGGCGGGGGCCTCGGTGAGGGTGGCGCCATAGCGCTGGAGGAAGGCGACGAGGCTGGGCGCGTGCTCGCGGCCCACCACGGGGATCTCCAGCGGCTTGGCCTCGCTGAACCACGAGGCCATCAGGGTGAACATGACGGCGGAGATGATGGGGCCCAGCAGGGGGCTGGCCAGCGCGCTGACCACCGAGCGGCGATCCCTCAGGTGGTCCTTCATCTCCTTGCGGAAGACGGTGGAGACAAGCCTCCTCATTGCATCAACCCCTGGTCCGTACCGATGACGGAGACGAAGGCCTCTTCGAGGCTCTCCTTGCCGGTGCGCGTGCGCAGCTCCTCGGGAGTGCCCTCGGCCACCACGCGGCCACGCGCCACCACGACGATGCGATCACACAGGGCGGCCACCTCCTGCATGACGTGGCTGGAGAAGAGCACGCAGTGGCCCTGGGCCTTGAGCTGGCGGATGAGGGTGCGCACGGCACGGGTGCTCATGACGTCCAGGCCGTTGGTGGGCTCATCCAGCAGCACGTTGCGGGGCCCGTGGACGAGCGCGCGAGCCAGCGCCACCTTCATGCGCTCGCCCTGGCTGAAGCCCTCGGTGCGCCGGTTGGCAATGTCCTTCATGTCCAGAAGCTCCACCAGCTCGTCCACCCGCTTCTCCAGCGCGGCGCCGGACAGGCCGTGCAGCTCACCGGCGTAGCGGGCGTGCTCGCGGGCGGTGAGGCGCGGGTACAGCCCGCGCGAATCCGGCAACACCCCAATGGCCCGCCGCACGTCCATGGGGCGGGTGGCCACGTCGATTCCGTCCACCAGGGCGCTGCCCCGGTCCGGGCGGATGAGGGTGTAGAGCATCCGCAGCGTCGTCGTCTTCCCGGCGCCGTTGGGGCCCAGCAGGCCGGTGACGACGCCATCGGCCGCGGAGAAGGACACATCCTCCACCGCCGTCACCGCGCCGAAGCGCTTGTGCAGGTTGCGCACTTCAATCATCGAGGGCTCCCCATCACGGCACCGGCCCGGCGAACGAGGTGAAGAACGGCGGGCGCGTCAGCTCCGGGCCACACGCCGGCTTCAGCCCCGCCACGCTGCCCTGCTTCACGAACTCCGCCATCAGCGACTGGATGCAGCCCAGCCCCATCGTGTTGTGCCCCACCCCCGGCACCACCACGTGCAGGCTGTTGGGCAGCGTCTTCTTCGCCTCCTCACCCCACGAGGGCGGCGTCACCGGGTCCAGCTCTCCGGACAGCAGCAGCGTGGGCACCGGCGAGCTCACCGGCTCCCGGTAGCCCTCGGGCACCGTGCCCTTGGGCCACACCCTGCACGGCTCGAGCATGTTGCGCACCGTCCCATCCCCGAACCACGTGCCCTGCGTCTCGCGGGTAATGGCCTCGCTGGTGATGAACGGCGCGTCCTCCGCGCAGACGATCGAGAAGAACATGCCGGTGCTGAGCGTATTGCTCAGCCCGCCCGACATGCCCTGGCTCAGCGCGACGAACGGCGAAAAGTCTCCCTTCGTCGCCCGGTCCAGCATCAGCGGCACCAGCATGGTGATCTCCGGCGAGTACAGCTGCCCCAGCACCGTCTGCAGGAACACCCGCCGCGTCAGGGTGATCTCCTCCGCGACTCCCGTCAGCGGGTGGCCCACCTGCGTGCGCACCGGCTCCTTCTCCATGCGCTCCAGCAGCGCCTGCACCCGGGGCTTCAGCTCGGGGAACGCCTTGGCGCAGTGGGCGTCCTTCTCACAGTGCTCGAAGAGCAGATCCAGCGCCCGCTGCGCATCCCGCGGCATGTACAGCGGCAGGTACAGGCTCATCGGCGCCACGCCATCGAGGATCGCCGTGCGCACGCGCTCCGGGTGCTGGCGCATGTACACCAGCGCCGCCCGTGTCCCGTAGGACGCGCCCCACAGGTTGAGCTTCGAGTAGCCCAGCGCCTCGCGCACCTCGTCCAGGTCTTCCATCGCGATGGGCGTGGTGTACAGGCGCGGGTCGGCGTCATAGCCCTCCAGGCACTTGCGGAACTCCTCCTCGCGGTACGCGTCGTCGAACTTCTCGCTCAGCCGCGCGGCGGGCGTGTCCGGGCTGCACTCCAGCGGCCGCGAGCCTCCCGTGCCCCGTTGATCCACCAGCACGATGTCCCGGTTGCGGTGAATGCGGTCCACCATCTTCAACACCCGCCCCTGCTCGGAGGCGGCCTGGCCGGGCCCACCCGCAAGCAGCACCACCGGATCCGGCTCGGGGGTGGGCGCCAGCGCCGGCACCACCACCACCCGCAGAGGCACCTTGCGCCCCTGCTTGGCCACCCGGTCCTCGAACACCTCCAGGGTGCCGCACAGCGACTGGTACTCCAGGCCCTCCACGCGGCAGGGCGTCAGCGCCAGCCGGCGCTCGGGTTGGCCAGCCCCGCCACGGCTACAGGCCACCACCAGCCCCGCCAGGGCCACAAGGAGCGCGGTCCGCCGCGCGGCGCCCCCTGCCCGTGCCACCGGGTGGGGATGAGGGTTGAGGGTTTCGCCCGCCACGCACATCCTCCGTCGTTCTCCAGGCCCGGACTTACCATCCCGGAGTGCCCAGCGCACCTCGCACCCTCTATCTTCGGGCGTTGAATCCCATCCCCGTTGTTCCCGTCCACTGCTAAGCCCATGCTCATGATGAACCGACCGCTCCTCGTCCTGCTGGCCCTCAGCCTGCTCACCCTCTCCGGCTGCGCCACGCTCAAGAAGCTCTTCAAGAAGCCCCGCCTCACCTTCAAGACGGCCCGCCTGTCCAGCGCCTCGCTCTCCGACGCCACCGTGGACGTCGTCTACCAGGTGGACAACCCCAACAGCTTCGGCCTGTCCCTGGCCAAGGTGGACTACGCCTTCTTCGTCGAGGGCAAGCAGGTGGTGGCGGGCGCCCCTCGCAAGGGCTTTCAACTCAAGGCCCGTGACAGCAGCGAGCTCGTCTTCCCCGCCAACGTGCGCTTCGCCGACATCGTCCCCGTGGTGCAGACGTTCCTCACCAAGGACGCGGCCGCCTTCAAGGTCCAGGGCAGCGTGGGCATCGACACCCCCATCGGCGTCATCTCCTTCCCCCTGGAGAAGGAGGGCACCTTCGAGATCCCCAAGGTCCCCACCGTCCAGTTCGAGTCGCCGCGCATCACCAACGTGTCGCTGAGCGGCGCCACCGTGGAGTTCCCCCTCAGCATCACCAACCGCAACAGCTTCCCGCTGCCCATCGCCGGCATCACCGGCGATCTCAAGGTGGCGGGCGCCAGCGTGGGCACCCTGTCCACCGGGGACCTGGGCCTGCTCGATGGCAGTGGCACCCGCCAGGTGACGCTGCCGTTGCAGATCAACTTCCTGCGCGCCGCCTCCGCCGCCAACGCGCTGCGCTCGGGCGGCAGTGCCCAGGTGCGCCTGGATGGGCGTCTCACCTCGGGCGCGGAGAACGTCCCGCTCAACCTCAGCCAGCTGCTTCAGTTCCGGAAGTAGGCACTGGGCAACGGTTCCGGACCGAGGGTGCGCTTTACCCCCTGGCGCGCCCTCTGCCATGCTCACCCGCGTTCAGAATGCGCAGCTGGAGCGGCCGCTCCGGAGGAAACACACGATGAGGTGGATGTGGGTGGTCATTGGGCTGACGGTCACCGGGCTGGGCTGCTCCTCCATTGAGACCAAGCCGGATCCCCGCGATGAGGATCCGCTCTTCGGCTCCAACGTGCCTACCTACAAGGCCCCGCCGACGGACCGGTGCAAGGTGCTGGGCAAGTCCTCGCCCCGCCCCGGCTGCGAGGACGCCAAGTACCTGGCCACCGAGTACACCCGCCGGCTCGCCGTGGGTGACGAGGTGTGCATCGAGGGGGGCTTTGGCGACGAGCCCGGCTCGGCGTGCAAGGCCCGCGCGGCCGTCATCGACACCGGCACCAACCGGGTGAAGCTGGAGATCCGCAGCGCCCGGCCGGACTCGCGCTGGTTCAGCTCGGAGATGCGTCACGCCTGGTACGAAGAGGGCGCGCTGGTGGACCTGTACCTGTCCGAGCGGGGTTATTAAAGCACCATGGCTTTCTATGATTCGTTCCGCGAGCGCCTCTCGGGTTTCAAGCCGCTAACCCCCGCCGAGGTGAAGAAGCTGGCCGGCGCCAAGCTGTCCGACATCGTGCTGCAGGAGATTGCCCGCTCACGCGTCCGCGTGGACGAGTTGCAGAAGCGCTACCCCTCGGCCGGCGCCAAGGAGCTGGCCCAGCACCTGATCGACGGCAAGAAGGCGCTGGCGGGCATGGCCGGCGGCATCAGCGGTGTGTTCGGGTTGATCTCCGTGCCGGCGGACATGGTCTTCATGTCCTGGCTGCAGATCATCCTGCTGGTGGACGTGGCCACTGTCTACAAGGCGAACCTCAAGAGCGAGCGCGCCCGCTCCGAGCTGTTGGACCTGTTCGGCTACGCCAACGGCCTGGGCTCGCTGCAGCGCTCCAGCCCCAAGGTGCTCGGGGGCCTGGCCGCGAGGATCGCCATCAAGGGCGGCCTGCCCACCCTGGGCCGCGCCCTGCCCCTGGTGGCCGCCCCCATCACCGCCTACCTCAACAACCAGCACATCCAGTCCGTGGGTGAGCAGGCCGTGCGCTTCTACGAGGGCTTCGACAAGGCCCACGCCAAGACCCGCTCCCGCGAGAAGAAGACGGGCTGAGATAGAAAAAGGGCAACTACCTTCTACATCGGCTCGGGATTCGGTATTCTGGATGTATGACGTCCGGCAGGGCAGTTCGTCGCCGGATTCACGCCGCGCAATCGGTTCCTCCCCCTGCCGATTGCGCGGCGTTTCTTATCGAGCCTCCGCGCGAGGTTGGCGTGGCAGCACCACGTGGAAGGTGCTGCCCTCGCCCGCGCGCCCCGAGGACTCCGCCCAGATGCGCCCGCCGTGGCGCTCGACGATTCCCCGCACGATGGTCAGCCCCAGCCCCAGGCCTCCGTACGCGGTGCCGTGCGCGCGGCCGAAGCGCTCGAAGATGAGCGGCAGCTTCTCGGGAGGAATGCCCAGCCCGTGGTCCTTCACGGTGATGTGCACCCCGTCGTCCGACTCGCGGGCGTCCACGATGATGGAGCCGCCCTCGGGCGAGTAGCGCAGGGCGTTGGACAGCAGGTTGGTGAACACCTGGTCCAACCGCTCGCGGTCCGCCTCCAGCATCAGCCCCTGGGGAGCCTTCACCTCGATGCGCCGGTGCTCCTGCAGCGGGTGCAGGTGCTCGGCCACCTCGCTCAGCAGCCCGTGCAGATCCACCGGGCGCGCGTCCAACCCCAGGTCCCCGCTCTGCAGCCGGCCCATGTCCAGCAGGTTCTCCACCAGCCGGGCCATGCGGTCCACGCTGCGTGACAGGCCCTGGAGCGCGCGCTCCACGCCCGCGTCCAGGCCCGGCCCGGCCTTCTTGCGCGCCAGGTGCACGAAGCCGCGGGCGGCCTGCAGCGGGGTGCGCAGCTCATGCGCCGCCATGGTGAGGAACACGTCCTTGGCCTGGCTGGTGGCGCGCAGCTGCTCGATGGCGCGCCGGCTGTCCTCGATGTCGGTGGCCGAGAGCACCCAGCCGCTCAGGGCGCCATCCGCGTCGAGCTCCGGCAGCATGCGGCCCAGGAACCAGCGGAACGCGCCGTCCCGGCCGCGGCGCAGGCGGTACTCCACGTCGATGGGCTGCTCGGTGCGCAGGGCCTGGGCCCACGCGGCGCGCGCGCCCGGCAGGTCCTCGGGATGGACGACGGTGTCGATGGCGTCCCAGCTGCGGCCCTGCTTCGCCGACAGCCCCGCGTACTCCAGCCAGCAGCGGTTGGTATAGGTGATGGAGCCATCGGGCAGCATGGCCCAGATGAACAGCGGCAGCGCGTCCACCAGCGTGCGGAAGCGCTGCTCGCTCTGCCGCGCGAGCACCTCGCGCTCGAGCTTCCACAGCGCGGCCTCCTGCTCCTGCAGCCGCCGCTGCTGCTGCTGGAGCATCACGAACACCTCCACCTTCCAGCGCAGCACGTCCGGGTTGAACGGCTTCACCACGTAGTCCACCGCGCCGTGCTCGTAGCCGTGGACCTGGTCCGCCTCGTCGCGGCTGTGCGCCGTGAGGAAGATGATGGGCGTGTAGCGCGAGCGCTGCCGCTGGCGGATGAGCCGCGCCGTCTCGAAGCCATCCATCTGCGGCATCTGCACGTCCAGCAGGATGACGGCGAAGTCCTCGTTGAGCAGGTGCCGCAGCGCCTCCACGCCCGAGGTCGCCCTGACGAGCCGCTGACCGAGCGACTCCAGGATCGCCTCCAGGGCAAGCAGGTTCGGTGGATGGTCGTCGACCAGCAGGATGCTGGCCTGCTGAGGCTGGGTCTGCGGAAAGTGGGTGGTGCTGACAAAGCCTTCCACAGCCGGTCCACCTCCGTTACGGGCAGCCATCTGGTACTAACGTATGGATTGGACCGAATTCATCCGCTTGCCTGGCTGCTCCACAGGCGGCCCTGGGCAAGGCCGCTCAACGGGGAAGCGTGAGGTGCGGGAGCAACTCGCCCAGCTGCTCGATGCGCGCGTCTCCGTCCAGCCCCAGGCCCACGAAGCGCACGCCCGCGGCCCCGGCCGCGCCCCTGTCATAGCGCGAGTCGCCCACCATCAGCGCCTCCGAGGCCGCCACGCCCAGCTTCTCCAGGGCGTACAGCACCAGGTCCGGCGCGGGCTTGGAGCGGGCCACCAGGTCCGCGCACGCCACGCTCTCGAAGCAGTCGGTCAGGTTCGCGGCCCGCAGCAGCGTGGCGGCCAGCGCGGACACCGTGTTCGTCACCACCGCGCGCCTCAGCCCCCGGGCGCCCAGCGTCTCCAGCAGCCCGCGCGCCTGGGGGTTGACCCAGACGTGGCCCGCGTAGCGCGCAAAGTGCTCGATGTAGAAGGCGTCCAGCTCGGCCGGCGTGCAGCGCAGGCCGAACACGCGCACGTCCGCCTCGGTGCCCTGGCCGAACGTGGGCTGAAACTCCTCCCGCGTCACCGGGCGCCCGCGGAAGTGCTCTCCCGCCGCCGCCACCACGTGCTCCCAGGCCTCCTCGCTCTTGAGGAGCACCCCGTCCATGTCGAAGAGGACTGCTCGCAGCACCGCGCGCTCAGGCCTTCGGGGGCTCGGAGGCCTCGCGCTGCGCGGCCACCTGCTTGCGCACGTCCTCCATGTCCAGCTCGCGCACCTTCGAGATGAGCTCCTCGAGGGCCGCCGCCGGCAGCGCCCCGGCCTGCTCGAACAGCAGAATGCCGTCGCGGAAGATCATCAACGTGGGAATGGAGCGGATCTCGAACGCGCCGGACAGCTCCGGCTGGGCGTCCGTGTCGATCTTCCCGAAGGTGATGTCCCCGTGCTTGCCCGACACCTGCTCGTAGATGGGAGCAAAGGCCCGGCACGGCCCACACCACTCCGCCCACCAGTCCAGCAGGACGATGCCCTGCTTGCCCACGGTGTCCTTGAAGTTGTCCTTGCTGATCTCGACGGTCGCCATTGAGGGCCTCTCTCTCACTTACTTCACGTCCAACAGCTCCACCTCGAAGATGAGCGTGGAGTTGGGAGGAATCACCGAGCCAAACCCCCGCGCGCCGTAGCCCATCTCCGGCGGAATGGTGAGCTTGCGCACCCCGCCCACCTTCATCCCCGCCACGCCCTTGTCCCAGCCCTGAATCACCCGGCCCGCGCCGAGTTGGAACGTGAAGCCCTGGTTGCGGTCCCGGCTGCTGTCGAACTTCGAGCCGTCCGTGAGCGTGCCCACGTAGTGCACCGTCACCGTCTTGCCAGCCGTCGCCTCGGCGCCGGTACCGACCTTCACGTCATCCACCTTCAGGCTCATTCCACGGGCTCCAACGAAAGAGGAACAAGCTCCACCTTAACGCGCCTGGGCCCTGGGTGCTGCCCAGAAGCACGGCGGCGCGGCGCCCTGTTCACTTCCAGGGAACCGCGCCGCCTCGTGCTGCGCTCTGCTGTGGGCTCTGGACTTAGAACGTGCCGCCGATGTTCAGCGTGCCGCTGTACCGGCCGTTCTCGTTCAGACCGTCATCCACCCCAGCGAAGTCCTGATCGAACAGGAAGTTGTAGTTACCGCGCAGGTCCACGGTGAAGTCACCGATGTGGGTGCGAAGCCCCGCGCCCACCGGCACGTTGCCCACCATGTCGTCGCTGAAGCCCGCCGACTCGCCGCGGAAGTTGTAGTCGCTGAAGCCGATGCCGCCCAGCACGTACGGCTGCACCGGAGCCGCGCCCAGGCCGAACGTCAGCGCCGCCTGGCCACCGTTACGCACCAGGTCCGGGCCATTGTCCACGCCCAGCCCCGCGCCATCCAGGTCGTTCACCGCGCCGCTGTAGCCCAGCTCGAGCCCGAACACCTTCGAGGGCTTGATGGCCGCCGTCACACCGTAGGTGGCGCCAGCGTTGATGTCGTGAGCCAGCGCGCCGGTGTAACCCTCCACACCGCCGCCCAGCATCACGGTCAGGCCGCGCATGTCGGCCTTGGACTCCTTGTTCACGTCCACCGTCTCGGCGTCATCGATCGGGGTGAACGCATCGCTGGGCGCCGAGGCCGGCGGGGCGATCTGCGGCTCGCGCAGAGGCTCGCTCTGGATGCCGCTGCCGCCGATGTCACCCTGGCCGCTGCTCCAGCTGTCCGTGCCGCTGCCGCCCGTGCCGCTCTGTACCGGCTGGCAGCGCAGCACCATGTCGCTGCTCTGGGCGCTGGTGCCGGCCGTGCCGCTGCCGCCCCAGGCCTGCTGGCTGTTCACGTCCGCGTGGAACCCGCGGTCCCCATCCACTGCGTTGCTGTCGAGGCTGCTCTCCGTGCCGGCCATGCCGCTGCCGCCGATCGAGGAGTCCACCGGCTCGTTCTCCATCGCCGTCAGGCTCTGATCCCCAGTCACCTGGGTATCGAGGCTGGCCTGCGTCTTGCCCGCGGGGCAGTCCTTGTTGTCACCCGCCAGCGCCACACCGCCGTAGAGAACCGCAGCGACCGCACCCACCAGAATCTTCGTCTTCATCCAACCCTCCGTTGTCGTTTGACCGACATGAAGGTTTGCCCCAACCCCTCATCCGGCAAGGACCGAGCCATGGATCAGGGCTCGCTAGTGCCCTCGTATGAAGAGCAGCCTGCCAGACAGGCATTTCCCTCTGGCGAGGCCTTGAAGAAACGGCGCGGTGGACCGTTTCGGCGCTCTACCGGCGCGTCCACTCCGAGCCGGTGACGACGGGCAGCTGCAAGGCGCGTTCGCGGTCCAGGTCCAGGTTGCCGATGTGCAGCGACAGCGGCGACTGCACCCACTTGTAGATGGATTGCAGGAACAGGCGGACGAACTTCTCCACGTAGCCCTCGAGCCGCTGGGGCTCCACCTCGGGGAACATGGCGGACAGGGCCTGCACCAGCTCGGCGGGCACCAGCTTCTCGCCCGCGAAGAGGTAGAAGCACGCGTCCAGGATGGGGAAGGGCATCAGCTCCTCCTCGCCCACCTGGTTGTGCGCCAGCTCCGGCCCCGCCGGCTTGGCCAGCACCTTCTTGATGCCCTCGTAGCCCGTCTTCTCCCGCAGGTAGTCCAGCAGGTACATCACCACCGTCTTGGGCACGTTGGCGATGACGGCCAGCGCGCCCATCAAGTCCCCGCCGATGGTGGTGTAGCCCACCGCCTTCTCGCTCATGTTGCCCGTCTGCAGGAACAGGCCCCCGCTGGAGTTGGACCAGTTCCACATGCGCTGGGCGCGCAGCCGCGCCTGGATGTTCTGCTCGGTGACGGGGGTGACGGCCTTGTCGCCCAGCATCTGCCTCGTCACGGCCAGCTCGCGATCGAACGCCTCCTCGATGGGCACCACCTGGAAGCCCACGCCCAGCTCGCGGGCAATGGTCTCCGCGGCCTCGCGGGTGCTGTCGCTGGAGTAGCGGCTGGGCATGTAGAAGGTCTGCAGCAGCGAGCCCGGGTTCTCCGGCCGCACGCGCTGAGCGTAGCGGTGGGCAATCAGCAGCGTCAGCAGCGAGTCGCGCCCGCCCGACAGCGCGATGCCAATGGCCTTGAAGGCGCGCGTCTTCTCGAAGTAGTCGCCAACGCCCATCGCCAGCGCGTCCAGCAGGTCCTCGCACAGGGCCTCGCGGGCGGGGCGGCGCTGGTCCGGCCCGGGCAGGAAGAAGCTGCGGTGCGGGGGCACCGGGTAGGTGAGCTTCTCGCGCCGGCTCTTGAAGGCGCCGGTGCAGTCCAGCGTCGGCACCCTCTCCCCGCCTCGCGCCAGCCAGGCCTCCTGGTCGCTGCGCCAGGTGGTGTTCTCCGAGCGCAGGCGCAGGGTGCGGTCCAGGTCCACCACCGCCCAGATACTGCCCTCCTGGAAGCGCGGCGTCTCGACGACGTGGCGGCCGTTCTGGTTCAGGAAGCCGCCGCCGTCGAAGATGATGCCGTCATTGCAGCCCAGCGCGTTGGCATAGGCGATGGTGCACTGGTGGTCCGCGGCGCGGGTGGCGAGCAGCTCGCGCCGCGTGTCCACGAAGCCCAGGCGGAAGGGCGAGGCCGACAGGTTCACCACCAGCTCTCCGCCCGAGTAGGTGCGCCGGCGCTGCGGCCCGTCCGGGCTCCACACGTCCTCGCAGACCTCGGGGGCGACCACGCCGAAATCGAAGCGGAACAGGTAGTCGCCCAGCGGCACGCCGCGGTGCACCTCGGCCATGCCGGGGTAGCCGCGCGACCAGGTGCGCGCCTCGTAGAAGATGCTGTAGGTGGGCAGCTTCTCCTTGGGCACCAGGCCCAGGATTTTCCCGCCCGCGACAATCGCCGCGCAGTTGAAGCGCAGGCCCTGGTGGATCACCGCCACGCCCAGCACGAACACGGTGGGCAGCGCCGCGGTCTCCTTCGCGAAGCGCTCGAGCTGCGGCCACTGGTGCTCGATGAAGCCCTGCCACTGAATCAGGTCCTCGGCCGGGTAGCCGCCAATCACCTGCTCCTGAAAGAGGCCGAGGGTGACGTCCTCCGCCGCCATCTTCCGGGCCTGGACCAGGGCCTTGTCCACGTTGTGCGAGAAGGCACCAACGGTGGTGTTGACGCTGGCGAGCCCTACTTTGACGAGCCGCATGGGTGCTGTGTCCCCTTCGAGGCCCGGGCGCGTGCACGCCACCGGGCCGGTGTCATGTCCAGGCCCAGCAGACGCCCGGCAGCGGGGAGACGCAAGCTCTTAGGTGAGGGCCCTCAGTTGAGCGGGCCCGTGGGCCGCAGGGGCTGGAGCCGGCCGATGAGCTCCCCTACCTCGTCGGTGACTTCCTGGAGCCGCTGGCGCACGTTCAGCTCGGCCAGCAGGGCCTGGCGCCGCTCGGGCTCGGGGATGATGGCGGCGGCCACCACGTCCGCCAGGGCGCCTCCCTGGGCCCGTGCCACCGCGGGCAGCAGCCCCTCCGAGAAGGCGGGCGGTACCCGGCCTACCAGCTCGAAGACAGCCTGGCGCAGCTGCTCCTCCTCCGGTCCGTGAAAGGGAGGGTCCGGCAGCAGATCGACCCGCGCCTCACGGTACAGCCGCTGCGCTGGCAGCTCGGACACCAGGCGGGCCCGGCACACCCCCTGGAGCAGGAGGTTGTAGCGCCCGTCCGCCAATTCGTCGTGCCAGATGATGATGCCGGCGCACAGCACCGGCTGCATGGCCGGACGTCCCCCGTAGCGGGGCTCCCAGCCAGGCTCCAGCTGGGCCAGCGCGATGATGCGGTCCCCGGCCAGCGCATCGCGTACCATGTCCCGGTAGCGCGGCTCGAAGATGTGCAGGGGCACGACGGAGTGCGGGAAGAGCACCGCGGACGGAAGCGGGAATACCTTCAGCGCCTCGGCAGCCTGCGTCATGTTCTCTGGAACTGTCATGGGGTGGTCTCCCTCTCCGTACTCTGTTCATAAGTATGGGGGGTGCTGGTCGCATCCCAATCAGGCGGGCGCTCACCGGGTAGCAGGGCGGTGGAAACCGCTCGCAGTTCCGCTAGGGTGCCTCCCTCCATGTCGGATATGACCTCTGCTCCCGCCGCTCCCGTCGCCAAGCCCTCGTGGTACCGCAGGCTCTACATGCGCATGGAGGCCCTGGCCTCCACGAAGCATGCCCTCGCGGCCATGTTGGTGGTGGCCGTGGTGGACGGCTCGTTCTTCCCGGTGCCGCCCTTCGCGCTGCTGGTGCCCATGGTGCTGGCCCAGCCGAAGAAGTGGGTCTCCTACGCAACGCTCGGCACGGTGGCCAGCCTGTTTGGCGGCTTCATCGGCTACTACCTGGGCACGCTCATCAACGCCGGGGCCGTCAGCTTCCTGCAGATCGACCTGAACATGCGCGTGCAGCGCTTCGGCATCGACTCCACGCTGGGGGCGCTCCTGGGAGAGAACTTCTGGGCGCTGGCGCTGCTGTGCTCGGTGCTGCCCACGCCCTTCAAGGTGGTGGCCATCGGCAGCGGCATGGTGGCCGTGCCGCTGGACCGCTTCTTCATCGCCGCCATCATCGGCCGCACGGTGCGCTTCTTCCTCGTGGCCGGGGTGATGCGCTTCGCCGGCCCCACCGCGCGCAGGTGGCTGCGCGTCTGAGCCGCCGCGCTCAGGGCCGCGGCGACGGCCGAGGCATCGCCGCGTCGATGGTGGCCAGCAGCACCTCGGGGCGCACCGGCTTCTCCAGCACCCGGTTGCGCACCGAGCGGATGAAGTCTCGCGCCGCCTGCGTGTAGGCCCCGCCCGAGATGAACACCAGCCGATCGGCCAGCTCGGGCACCTGCTCGCGCAGCCGCTCGTACACGTCCATGCCCGTCGTGCCGGGCATCTGCAAGTCACAGACGACGACGTCGAAGCGCTGCCCGGCCGACACCATCGCCAGCGCCTCGCAGCCACGCGTGGTGGTGACCACCTCGTGGCTCGCCTCCAGCAGCAGCCTCATGGACTGAACCAGCCGCGGCTCATCATCGACGATGAGGATGCGGCCACGCCGGGCCGCCGCGACCGCCTGCTCGGCGCGGGTGTGCTCGGGTACCAGCCGGGCCTCGCGCTCCGAGGTGGCTGGGAGCAACACTGTGAAGACGGAGCCGCTGCCTGGTGTGCTTTGCACGTGAATCTCCCCCCCGTGAGCCCGGATGATCTGCTGGCAGATGGAGAGCCCGAGCCCGGTGCCCCCCTGCTGTGCCCTGGTGGTGAAGAACGGCTCGAACAGGTGGGGTAGCACGTCCGCGGCGATGCCGCCGCCGGTGTCCGCCACCTCGAGCCGGGCCCGCCCATCCGGGGCCGTGTCGACACGCACCCGCACCTCGTGGCGCTCGGGTGCTCCTTCGGGAATGGACTGGGCCGCGTTGACCAGCAGGTTGACGAGCACCTGCACCAGCCGCGCCTCGCTGCCCAGCACGCGAGGCACCAGCCCGTACTGCTCCACCCACCGCGCGCGGTTGCGCAGCAGGTGCCGCGTCATGCGCAGCGCGGGCGCCACCACTTCGGCCAGGCGCATCGGCTTGGGGGCCTCGACGCCATTGCGGCTGAACATCCGCAGGTCCTGGGCAATGAGCCGGATGCGCTCGGTCCCCTCCTGGGCCCCGCGCAGGCACGTCAGCGCCTCGGGCAGTCCCACCGCGCCCTGGCCCAGGCTCCGGGCGATTCCGGCCAGGCTCAGCTCCAGGTAGGCCAGCGGGTTGTTGAGCTCATGGCCCACTCCGGTAGCCAGCATGCCCACCGTGGCCACACGCTCGGCGGCGACCATGCGGGCCCGCAGCTCCTCGGTGGCGGTGACATCCCGGTGAATGGACACCAGGTGCGTCACCTGGCCGTCCGCGTCCCGCATGGGGGACTGCTGCAGCTCGCTGCGCACCCGCGCCCCGTCTCCCCGCTCGAGCAGCACCTGGCCACGGAAGGGCGCCGCCTGGCTCAGGGCCGCCTCCAGCCGCTGGCGCGTCTGGGGCTCCAGCTCTCCCAGCGGCTCGCGGGGTGAGCGCCCCACCAGCTCCTCCAGCGAGCGCCCCACCATGCCGCGGAAGGCCTCGTTGGCGAAGGCCACGCGAGGGCCCTGGGGCGTCACCTCGCTGATGACGACCCCCTCGCTCACCCCCTGCACGGCGGCGGCCAGCAGCTCGAGCCGCTTCAGCGCGTTGCGGCGCTCGGCGATGACGGCCGCCAGCAGCAGCCCGGTGACGGCGTTGATGGCGATGATGAGCTGGACGAACAGCAGCGCCCGCTCGCGCGGCTCCTGCGCGAAGGGGCCCAGCCCCCGCACCGTGCCCCAGATGGAGAGCACGGCGATGAGCAGGCTGGTGAACGCGGTGCCGTGAGTGCCGAAGCGCAGCGCCGCCCAGACCGCCAGGGGAA
Organism: Myxococcaceae bacterium; assembly: GCA_035296065.1. Lineage (GTDB taxonomy): Bacteria > Myxococcota > Myxococcia > Myxococcales > Myxococcaceae > DATHBR01. The sequence goes on from DATHBR010000037.1 coordinate 97,953, forward strand.
AGAAGAAGAGCGTCTCCACGTACACCGCGCCCGGGCCCACCCACCCGCCGAGGAACACCTCCATGCAGACCCCGAGCGTGGAGGCCGCGAGCGCCACCGCCTCCCCGGGCCGCTCCAGCAGCTCCAGCCGCCGCAGCATCAGCAGCACGGGCACCACCACGATGATGCCCAGCACGTTGCCGCCCCACCACACCCACGCCGTCCTGGCGAACTGCTCCCAGGGCACCCGCCCGGCCAGCGCCAGGCTGCTGCTGCCCACCAGCGCGTTGATCAGCGTGCACCCCAGCGCCACGCCCACCGTGAGCGCGACGACGTCCTCGAGCCGCTCCAGCTTCTCTGAGAAGCCCACGCGCCGCAGCAGCAGCACGCCCAGCACCGCCTCCAGCGTGTTGCCGGCAGCCACACCCAGGGCGGCGGACTGGGGCATGTCTCCCAGCTGGGCCACCAGCCAGGCACCCAGCACCAGGCCGGGCCAGCGCGACACGCCCAGGCTCAGCAGCCCCACCAGCCCCACGCCCGCGGCCGGCCACACCGGGCTGACGAGCTCATGGTGAATGGAGAACCGCAGGCCTCCCCACCCGGCCAGCAGGTACACGCCTGCCAGCGCCAGCATCTCCAGGATGCCGCGAACGCCATACGCCCGCCCAATGCGGTCACGTGCTCGAATGGTGAAGCCCCCCACACCCGGCCCTCGCTTCAGGGTAGGTGTACTGAGGAGCATCGTACCCGGGCCTCCGGGGTGGAACCAGACGGCCCCCCTTTCCCTCGAGGCCCATTGCTCAGGGGAAAACACCGGATGCAATCGCCCAGGGCGCCGTCCGTAGAGCAGGGGGAACACGGAGGAAACAAAGACAATGTCGCGACCTGGAATTGCCGCCCTGTTGTCGTTCCTCATCCCCGGGGTGGGGCAGATCTACAACGGAGACATCCTGCGGGGCGTCTTCTGGCTGATCATCACCCCGGGCTTCTGGCTGGGCACCGGAGGGCTGCTGGGCTGGGTGTGCCACTTCATCGCGGCCGCCACCGCGCACAACCGGGCCGAGGACAAGGAGCGCGGCCGCGTGCCGGCCTACTCCTAGCGGCTGCCGGCGCGTAAGGCCGGTTGAGCCTCGCGCAGCGCCGTGAGCAGCTCCGCGGCCGTGGTGGCCAGCGCGCGAGCGCCGGTGGACTTCAGCTCCTCGGCGCTCCGGAAGCCCCACGTCACGCCCACGCCGTACATGCCCGCGTTGCGCGCGGTGTTCATGTCCACCGGCGTATCTCCCACGAAGCCGCAGTCCGCCGGCTCCACGCCCAGCTGCGCCGCCAGTCCCAGCGCGGCCGTGGGGTCCGGCTTGCGCGGCACCCCGGGCCGCTCGCCATACACCGCCACGAAGGGCACCCCTGGCAGCAGCCCTTCCACGAGCCGCTTGGTGAAGCCGTCCGACTTGTTGCTCAGCACCGCCAGGCGCACGCCCTCGGCCGCCAGCGCCGACAGCACTCCGGCCACGCCGGGGAACACATACGTCTGATCGAAGAGGTGCTCGGCGTAGTAGGCCCGGTACACCGCCAGCACCGACTCGTGCAGCCCGTCCTGGCCCGCCGGCACCGCCTTGCGCACCAGCTGCATCACCCCCTCGCCCACGTAGTGCCGGTAGTCCGGCAGCGGGTGCGTGGGCAGCCCGTGGTGCGAGAGCGAGTGGTTCATCGCCGTGGCGATGTCCGCCAGCGAGTCCACCAGGGTTCCGTCGAGATCGAAGATGGCCGCGCGCAGGTGCATGCCCTCTCCAAAAACACGAACGCCCCGGCCAGACAAGGCCGAGGCGCGTGGACGACTCGAGAAGTCGCTGACTACGGCGTGGCCGCCGCGCTGGCCGGAGCACCCGGGGCAGCGCCGTCACCCTTGGTGATGACCGCGAAGTTGATGTTGTTGTAGCCCGCCGTGGCGCAGCTGAACATCACCCGCTTGATGACCTTGAACTCCACGTCCTTGTGGGCCTGGATGTTCACATCACCCTTGAAGGCGTTGGCACCCTCGCCCGCCATGGAGTGCAGGTCCTCGAACTGCTTCTTCATGTCCCGGAGCTTCTCCTCCAGGTTGGGGATGTTCAGGTACTCGTCCTTCACCAGATCCTCCACCCGGCCCACCACGTTGCCGGAGATGGAGATCTGATCATTGGACACCATCACCACCGGGTGCATTTCGATCTCCTTGACGTTGACGGCGTCAGGGAGCTCGATGTCCTTGGTCATCATCAGCACCTCGCCCGTCGCGGAGAAGTTCGCGATGAGGAAGAGCACGATGATGATGAACATGTCGACCAGCGGGGTGATGAGCAGATCCGCGAAGCCGCTCTTCTTGCCGTGCGCGCCGTGGCCGAACACCTTCGAGTGCTCGAGCCGCTTGCCGTACCGCTTGCCGGGAACCTTGATGGCCATGGCTTAACCTTGAAGTCCTTGAGGAGCGTGGAGGGGCGTTAGCCCATCGCCATTACAGAGATTTGAGGCAGACCCGCGCCCAGACACTCGTCGATGATGCGCACCAGCACGTCGTAGCGGACCTTGTCGTCCGTGGACAGCGTGACGGCCGCCTGATCCGGGAAGTCCACCTTGAGCTGCTTGATGCGCTCGGTGAGCTTGGTCAGATCGATCTTCCCGTCCGCCCCCTTCGTCAGGGGAATCGGGTCGAAGGTGCTCTGGTCCGCGGTGATGCGCAGCTCCTCGGGCGTGATCGTCACGGTGAGCTGCACCGTCTTGGTGATCTGCTCCGGAGGCGGCTCCTCCGTCGAGGGGCCTCCCGCCTGGGACACCTGGAGCCTGCCGATCTGGGTCCAGACCGCCGTCAGGATCAGGAAGCTGATGGTCACTGCCATCAGATCAATGAAGGGGACCAGGTTAATGGCGGTATCCAGCGGCTTCTTGCCGCCTTTACCACCGTTTCCAAGGTCCATTCCGCCGGCCATGACAACCTCCGCGCAGCGCTACGTTCGAAGAAGAGAAAAGAAGACTCAAAAGACGACGGGCGCTGCTGTCCGTCAAAAGCTCCAGACAGCGCGCCCGGGTACCAGGTTCCCGAACTACTCCTCGCCGCCGTGACCGTGGCTGGAGACGGGGATGTTCAGGTTCTTGAACTTGTCGCGGTTGGTGACGATGAGGTTGAGCACCGACACGCTCGTCTCGTTGATGTCATTGATGAGGCCCTGGGTGCGGCCCATCAGCACCGAGAAGGCCACCAGCGCCGGGATGGCCGTCAGCAGCCCGAAGCCCGTGCAGTTCATGGCCTCGGAGATACCGTGCGCCAGAATCGTCGCCTTGTCGGCCGGGTTCACGTTGGCCACCGCCTCGAAGCACGAGATGAGGCCGGACACCGTACCGAGCAGACCGGCGAGCATCGCCGCGTTGCCGAGCATGGCCAGGTAGCCGGTGCGCGCCTCGAGCTTGGGCGTCTCACGCAGCGAGGCCTCGTCCAGCGCCGCCTGGACCTCCTCCTGGCCCTTGGGCACGTTCATCAGGCCCGCCTTGATGACGTTGGTCAGCGGGGTGGGCTTCTGGCCCGCCACGTAGTTGATCGCCTTGTCCAGGTCACCCGCGTAGATGTGCTTCTTCAGGCCGCGCAGGAAGCCCTCCTTGTTGATGGAGGCCTGGAAGAACAGGACGATGGTGCGCTCGACCATGATGGACAGGGCGATCACGCCGCACAACGCGATGGGGTACATACCCCACTGGCCTGCCTCCCAGCGCATCGCCACTTCTTCGAAGAAGGTGCGCTGCGGCCCACCAACGCTGGCAAGGACAGACAGATTCGTCATAAACCCCAGATTCATCGCGTATTGCCTCCGATAAGCGCCGACCCGTTTTACGGGCCTTCCAGAGCTGATTTTCCCGCCAGGGGTTACCGCTGACCCGGTGAGAACTCCCGCTCTTGGATGTTGAAAACGATGGGCCGGACTTTAGGAATGGCACCCCGCAGTGTCAAGGCAGCCACCCCCCGTTAACCTTTGAAATCTCCTGGGAAATTTGCGTCCTGTCCAGGGCTTGAACCCTCTCAACGTGAGCAAGCGAACACGAGGTGTGGTGCCTGGTCGTAGGCTTGGGTCCCCAGACATGTCGTGGTATGCGCACGCACATGGCGAGGAAGCGGATTGGGGAGACTCTGCTGGAGCGCGGCGCGATCACGCCGGAGCAGCTGGAGGCGGCGCTGGTGGCGCAGCGGCAGAGTCCTCAGCAGCGCGTGGGGGCCATTCTGGTCACCCAGGGCGCGATCACCGAGCCCATGTTGGTGCAGGCGCTGAGTGAGGCGCTGGGTACACCGGTGGTGGATCTGGCGTCAACCGCGGCGGACTGGGCGGCGGTGCACATGGTGCGCGCGCGCTTCTGTGAGCAGCACGAGGTGTTTCCCTACGCGCTGGAGAGCGTGGGAGGGCGCCGGCACCTGGTGGTGGCCATGGCGGACCCGCTCAACCAGACGGCGCTGGACGAGCTGGAGTTCACCACCGGGCTGAAGGTGAGCCCGCGGGTGGCGGGGCTGTCCGCGGTGCGCGCGGCCATTCTGCGCTACTACCACAAGGTGACGCCGGGCCCGGCGCCCAGCACCAGCAAGCCCCCCGCGGCGCTTCCTCCCCGGCTGCCGCGCACCCCGCGCCCGGTGGCCCCCGCCAGGGCCACGCAGGACGATGACGAGGAGGTGCTCATTGGCGAGGAGCTGCCCCCCGCGGACAAAGCGGACGGCGGCTCGCTGGCCGAGCTCATCCGCAAGCGCGAGGCGGAGCAGCGCCAGAAGCGCGGCGCCGAGGCCAAGAGCCGCGCGGGGGACTCGGGGGTGATGGACGACCTGGACTACCTCTTCGGCGGGCTGCGCGAGGAGCCGGACCGGGTGGAGCAGCTGGAGCGCAAGTTCTGGGCGCTCATGCGCATCATGGCGCGCAAGGGGCTGCTCACCAACGAGGAGTTCACCCGCGAGCTGGACGACAGCGAGTCCTGAGCCGAAAGGCCGCCTACGGCTCGGCCAGCGGCAGGCGCACGGTGAAGGTGGTGCCCTGCCCCAGCGTGCTGTCCACGCTGATGCGGCCGCCGTGGCTCTCGACGATGCCCTGGACGATGGAGAGCCCCAGGCCGGTGCCCTTGCCCTCCTCCTTGGTGGTGAAGAAGGGATCGAAGATGCGCCCCAGGTGCTTGGGCTCGATGCCCGTGCCGGTGTCGCGCACCTGAGCCACCACGTCCTGGCCGTCGCGCCGGGCCACGAGCGTCACCTGGCCGCCCACGCTCATGGCGTGGCAGGCGTTGGTGACGAGGTTGACGAACACCTGCACCAGGTTGGTGCGCACCGCGGAGATGGGCAGCGGCTCGGTGGCGTACTCGCGCCGCACGCTCACCTTGGCGTGGTTCACCACGTGCTCGCAGAAGCCCACCGCCTGGTCGAGGATGGCGTTGAGCTGCACCCGCTCGGGCTTGTCCTTGGCGGGCCGCGCGTAGGAGACCAGATCCCTGGTGAAGCGGAGGATCCGGTGGCTGGCCTCGAGGATCTTCTTGAGCTTGTCCACGTCCGCGGGCGGCGTGTCCGGGCGCGAGCGCGCCTTCACCAGCAGGGCCTCGCTGTAGGCGGACACCGCCGTCATGGGGTTGTTGATCTCATGCACCACGCTGGCGGCGAGCTGGCCGATGGAGGCCAGCTTCTCGGCGTGGATGATGCGCTTCTCCAGCTCCTTGATGACGGTGATGTTCTGCCCGATGGCGATGACGCCCTCCACCTCGCCCTGGGGCGTGCGCACCGAGGAGGTAGCGAAGGAGACGCGCACCTCGCCATCGCGCGAGCGCAGCCGCGTCTCGAAGTTGTTCACCGACTCGCCGCGCATGGCGGAGGTGATGATGGAGTTCATGCGCAGCTGCTCGTCCTCGGGGATGAAGGAGAGCACGTCCTTGCCCAGCACCTCCTCCTTGGAGAAGCCGGTGAGCGCGGTGAGCGCCTGGTTGAACACCACCACGTGCTTGTCCCGGTTGGCCACGAGGATGAGGGCGTTGGCCTTCTCCAGGAGCTCCTCGAGGTACTTGCGCACGAACGTCAGCTCGTCGATGAGCTTGGCGTTGCGCACCGCCACCGCCACCTGGTTGGCCAGTTGCAAGAGCACCCGCTCGTCGTGGATCTTGTCCGCCTCGAGCTGCTCCGGGTACTCCATGTTGATGGCGCCGAAGAGCTGGCCGCTGGCCACCAGCGGAGCGTTCACCCCCCGGGTGGTGCCCACGAAGATGAGCGGCACCTCGCGCGCCACCACCACCCGGTCCGGGGGCAGCTGGTCCTGCTCCAGGTGCGTCTTGTGCACCGCGCTCTGCTTCAGGACGATGGGCTCGTGCGCGCCCTCCTTCAGCCGCCCCTCGGCGTAGAGCGAGGTGAGGCCACCGGTGCGCGCGTCGACGATGCGGATGCAGAAGGTCCGGCCGGGAAACAGCTCCTTCACCCCGCGCGCCACCGCCGCGACGAGCTCCTCCTCGCCCGCGGCCTCGGCCACGCTGCGGCTCAGGTCCAGCAGCACGCCCTCGGTGCGGGCCTGCTCCAAAAGCGCGCGCTCGGCCAGGGACACCCCGGCGGACTCGGTCCTGCCGCGCAGCACCAGCGTGTCGCCCTGCCGCGCCATCGTCAGCAGCGCGGCGCGCTGGCCCGGCAGGGGCACCTCCACATCCGCGCTGCCGCCATGCTCCAGCGCCAGGCCGGGCCGCTGGGTGAGCACCTCCACCAGCGCCGCCACCAGCGCCTCGGGCGTGGTGGAGTGAGAGGCGCAGAAGTCCACGAAGGGCGGGTTGGCCGCCAGCAGCCGGGGCGTCACGTCACACAGGGCGAAGGGCTCCTCCAGCACATGGAAGAGGGCCTCGAAGGCCTCCGGCGTCGGGCCGCCGATGCGCGCCACTCGCGAGTCACTCTTCATGGGAGGAGGCCTTGTCGAGATCGAGGATGCGCTGGGTGCCCATGTACGTCTTGGTCTCGTAGCGGGTGATCTTCCCGATCTTCCGGACGATCTCCGCCATGCGCTCGGCCTCTCGATAGATGATGTCCACGGGCTTGAAGGCGAAGTCCTCCGGCTTGAGCTTGCGCTTGAGCAGCTCCGCGTAGCCCATCACCGAGGTGAGGGGCTGGTTGAGCTCGTGGGCGGCGGTGCCGGCCAGGGCGACGATGACGGCGCTCTTCTCGCTCTCCTCCAGGCGCGTCTCCACGTCCGACAGCTTGCGCTCCAGCTGCATGCGGTCGCGCAGGTCCGTGAAGATGCCCACGCTGGCCACCTCGCGGCCGCCCTCGTAGAGAATCGAGGCCGTCATGTTCACCGGCACCAGCTCGCCGGAGCGGTTGACCAGCTCCTGGCGCACCACCGACAGCCGGCCGCGCCCACCGAAGTCCGGGCTGCGCAGCTGCGCCATGATGCGCTCGGCGATGCCGGGCGGGTACACCTGGCGCACGGTCATCCCCGCCAGGGCCTCGTGGGCGCTGTAGCCCAGCACCGCCTCGGCGCCCTTGTTGAAGAGGATGATGCGGCCCTGCATGTCCGCGGCGATGATGGCGTCCACGGACGAGTCGATCAGCCGCTCGAGGAAGTCCTTGGTGTGGTGCAGCTCGTCGGCCAGGCGGCGCGCCTCCGTCACGTCCCGGAAGGACAGGATGGTGGCCAGCCCCCCGTCATGCAGGGGCGCGGCGGACATCGAGAGCGTCAGCTGCCGGCCGCTCAGCGTGCGCACCGGCAGGTCCACGTTGTTGCGGGCCTCGCCCCGGGCGGAGGCGGCCACCATCTCCATCAGCGGCGCCTCGTCCACCGTCTGCAGCAGCTGCAGCAGGTGTCTGCGGCGGGCCCCCTCGGCGGGCGTCTCCAGCAGCGCGGCGCCCGCGGGGTTGAGGCTGAGCACACACGCCTTGTCGTCGAGGATGGCCACCCCATCGCCCACGTTGTCGAAGAAGAGGTGGTAGGTGCGCAGCGCGGCGGCGCGCTCCTCGGCGGCGATGCGCGCGGTCTTCTCGCGCTCGGTCTGCCCGCGCACGGACTCGAGCACACTGGCGTTGCGCAGCGCCACCGCGGTGGCGTGCGCCACGGTGGTCAGAAAGTCGATCTCGCGCGCGGTGAAGGTGCGCCGCGCGCCCGAGGCCCGCACCAGCAGCACGCCGCGCACCTCGCCCCGAATGGGCATGGGCAGCGCGGCGATGGCCTGGATGTTCTGCGCGGCCACCGCGTTCTGCACGCCCTCGAGCAGCGGGTGGGTGGGCGCGTTCTCCACCACCACGGGGCGGGCGGTGCGCACCACCTCGCGAATCTCCGGGTAGCGCGCCAGCTCGATGCGCCGGTCCTTCATCGCCGCGTCATCGCTGGAGGCGACGATGACGGCCTCCTCGGAGCCCGGGTCCACCATCACCATCGAGGCGCGGGAGATGTCCAGCTGCACCGCCAGGCGGCGCGTCACGTCATGCAGCAGCGCCTCCACGTCGAGGCTCTCGGCATAGTCCGCGGTGAGCTCCAGCAGCAGCGAGAGGTCCTTCTGCAGCTGGGACTGCTCCTCGCGCTCGCGGTAGCGCTCGGCCAGGCGCTGCAGCCGGTAGGCCAGCTCATGCGGCACGGCGCTGGTGAGCACGTCCGCGGGCTTGAGCGGCTGCAGCGAGGTGAAGGCGTCCTCGCCCGGGTCCACCAGCACCATCAGCAGGCCGCGGATGTCGCCCCCCGCGGCCAGCAGCGCGGCGAGCAACGGTCCGCTGCCCGCCGCGGTCAGGTCGGCCAGGATGATGGCCGCGTCCGCCGGGCTGTCCACCAGCTTGAGCCCGCTCCGGGCCGCCGCGCGTACCAGCGCGTCACGCGCGGACGAGTCCGGAGGCAGCAGGGCAACGCCGAGGATGTTTCCGGGTGACGACACGAAGGAGCGGGCTCCAGGGGGTGGATCAGAAGTCTACACTTGCTTGAGCCCCGGCGCAGCCCGCCTCACGGGCCCCGAGATCCGGCGCTGTCCCACAGAAGGGCAGCCCCAGTGCTACACCCGTGTCGCGCGCGGGAGAGCCCTGCACGGGGGTGAAGTCCTCGAGGTTGGTATTGGTGAAGGCCGGAGCGCGCTCCACCGAGCGCCCATCCAGCCCGGAGCGGGACTTCCACTGCTCGAAGCTCATGTCCACGCCGTTCAGGCGGAAGCGGGCCGCGGCGGCAGCCCGGTGGTAGAGGTTGTTGTTGAGCACCGCGCCCGAGCGGTCCGGGCCCACGCGCAGCGCCAGGCCGCAGTTGGCCATCACGTTGTTGCGCGCCTCCAGCCCCTGCGTGGGCCCCGAGCCCCCGTGGCCGAAGTAGAGGCACGCGCCGGGCACGTTCCAGAAGGTGTTGTGCTGCACCTTCACGTCGGTGGAGGTGTCCACCCGGAAGCCCACCCCATCGTTGCCGTCGGCGCTGTAACCATCGATCACCAGATTGCGGCGCAGCACCACGCGGGTGGGAGGCGCGCCCACGCGGACGCCGCCCACGTTGACGGCGCGGCCGTTGCCGCGCAGCACGTTGTCCTCGAGGGTGACGTCGCGCGCGGACATGTGCACCACCACGCCCTCGCCGCCCGAGGTGGAGGAGCGCTTGTGGCCCCAGATGTGGTTGCCGCGCAGCACCACGCGCGAGCACGTCTTGATGTCCACGCCGTTCTCACGGTTCTCGTGCAGCTCGTTGTCCTCGAGCAGCAGGTTGTCGAACGGGGTGCCGGAGATGGTGGCGCCACCCTCGGGGCCGATGCACTGCACCGCGTCGCCGGAGTTGTGGTGGATGTTGTTGCGGCGGGCCACCACGTTGCGCGCCGTCGTCTGGAGGATGAGGCCGTGGCTGTCACCGCCGCCGGCCTTCTGGAAGTTGTGAATCTCGTTGTCCTCGATGAGCACGTCGCTGGCGTACTCGGCCACGTTGACGCCCGCGCCCGAGGTGCCGTTCTTCAGCTTGCTGTTGCGCAGCACGCCGTAGCGGGCGCCCGAGCCGCGCCACAGCGCCGCGAAGGCCCGGTCTCCCGCCGCGTCCACGGTGAGGCCGTCGATGTGCCAGTACGCGCCGCGCACGTCGATCATCGAGGTGGAGCTGCCCGTGCCTCCCCGGAGGACGGGCGTGGCGCCGGGAGCCGCGCGCAGGGTGAGGGGACGGGTGGACGAGCCCCCGCGCTCCTCCAGCCTCAGCCGCTCGTAATACGTGCCCGAGGCCAGGTAGATGGCCTCGCCGGGCTTCACCAGCGAAAGCGCCTTGGCCACCGTGCGGAAGGGCCGCGACTGAGAGCCATCGGCGGTGTCACTGCCACCGGGCGCTACCCACAGAACGCGGGTGTACGAGGTGGACTGCGCGAAGGCTCGCACGGGAAAGGCAAGCAGGGACAGGGCAACGACGGTGGCGAATGCCACGAGGGCCAACTTGTTCCGCATCCAGACTCCTGGTGTGAGTTAGCGGCGAAGGGACTCGCCGCGGGGTCGGGCGCCGGACAATGCGCGGGCGCTGATCATTCCGTCCGGGGGGGGCAACCCACGTCCGCTGGGCCGCTGAGCGAGCCGCCGTCACACACGATTTCGCGAGGTTGGAGCCGGTGGATGCATGAAAATGGATGCGTCCGGCGTGGGCCCGTGTAAGAGCAGAGGCCCCGCAGATTCATCTCGTTCGTTTCACCCGGAGTAGTTCACGTGGAGATCTTCAAGGAGTTCACCTTCGAGGCGGCGCACCGGCTGCCCAACGTCCCTCCCGGCCACAAGTGCAACCGGCTGCACGGGCACAGCTACCGCGTGGAGCTGCACGTGCGTGGGCCCATCGGTGAGCGCTCGGGGTGGATCATGGACTTCGCGGACCTGAAGGCCGCCTTCGCTCCGCTGCACGCGCGGCTGGACCACTACTACCTCAACGAGGTGGAGGGGCTGGAGAACCCGACCAGCGAGAACCTGGCGCGGTGGATCTGGCGGCGGCTGCGGCCCACCCTGCCGCAGCTGAGCAGCGTGGTGGTGAGCGAGACGTGCACCAGTGGTTGTGTCTACAAGGGCGAGAACGAGTAGCGCCAGGAGCCGAGCGTCATATGGAACTGTATACGGATGTCACCTTCGAGTCGGCGCACCGGCTGCCCAATGTCCCCCCCGGGCACAAGTGCAGCCGCCTGCATGGGCACAGCTACAAGGTCACCCTGCATATCAAAGGGCCGGTGAACGAGAAGACCGGGTGGGTGTTCGATCTGGGCGACATCGAGGCGGCGTTCGCGCCGCTGCGCGCGCAGCTGGACCACAACTACCTCAACGAAATCGAAGGGCTGGAGAACCCGACGAGCGAGGTGCTGGCCAAGTGGATCTGGCGGCGGATGCGCCCCACCCTGCCGCTGCTCACCCGGGTGGTGGTGCGCGAGACGTGCACCAGCGGCTGCATCTACGAGGGCGAGGACGAGTAGGGCTACTCCCTCAGCAGGATGCCGCCGTCCACGGTCAGCTCCGCGCCCGTGGTCCACGAGGCGCCCAGCAGGTACAGCACGGCCTCCGCCACATCCTCGGGCCGGCCCATGCGGCCCAGCGGGTGCAGCGCGCGCAGCCGCTCCAGCTGGGCGTTGAGCCGGGCGGTGCGCTCGGGCTCCGGCGGCATGGGCTCGCCGGGCGCCAGGCGCAGCTCGTGCGCCATGTCCGTGTCCACCACGCCGGGCATGACGACGTTGGCGCGGATGCCCCGGGGGGCTCCCGCCAGCGCCAGCGAGCGCATCACCTGGTGCATGCCCGCCTTCGACGCGCTGTAGGCCGCGCTGGTGAGCAGGGCCCGCACGGCGATGGTCGAGGAGATGAACACCATGCCGCCTCCGGGCTCGAGCACCTCCAGCGCCTGCTCGCCCAGCCGCAGCGGCGCGACCAGGTTCACCTCGAGCTGCTCGCGCAGCGAGGCCTCGTCGATGTGGCCTGGCACCTGGTGGTTCACCACGCCCGCGCTGTGGACGAAGCCGTCCAGCCCGCCCAGCTTCTCGCGGGCCCGCTTCAGCAGCCCCTCGCGCTCGGAGACGGAGGCCACGTCACACGGCAGCGCGAAGGCCCGGCCCGGGTAGGCCTTCGCCACCTCGTCGAGCGGTGCCTGGCGGCGCCCGGTGAGCACGACGCTGCCGCCCGCGCGCAGGAGCGCCTGCGCGATGGCGCGGCCGATGCCGGTGCCGCCTCCGGTGATGAGGACTTTTCGCGTACCCGGTGCACTCACGTGTGGCCCTCGCTTCCGCCGTGCGTGGCGTGTTCGTCCTTGGGGTAATAGGAGACGCCCTCGGCGGGCGTGGGGCTCTTCTCCACAGGCTCTGTCCCCGCGTCCTCCATGACGGCCAGCCGCGGGCGGTCCACGCACAGCACGGTCTGCTCCGTGGCGGTGGGGTTCTCGTAGCCGTGCGCGGCTCCCGGCTCCCAGGAGAAGGCGGTGCCTCGGGAGACGGGGTGGCCCTGCAGCAGCAGCCCCGTGCCGAGCACCAGCTCGTCCGCCTCCCCCCGCCGGTGCACCCGGGTGGGCGCGCTGCCCGCCGGCTTCAGCCGCAGGCGATAGAGCCCGTAGCCCGCGCCCTCGTGCAGCACGTCCACGCGCCCGAAGGGCTTCTCCTCGGCCTCGTACGCCATCTCCTGGGCGGAGCGGTGCACCTGGAGCGAGGGAATGGTGCCACCGGTGAGCGCCTCGGGCTTGGTGACGCGCACGCTGGCCGCGTGAATGCGCGCGTGCGGCGCATCTCCGGTGGATGGCGCCAGCACGTAGCGGCACACCGTCTCCGCCGCGGACTCCAGCAGCTCGAAGCGGCAGGCCTCCAACAGGAAGCGCAGCTCGCCGGCCAGCCTCCCGTAGTGGACGGTGCGCGCCAGCTTCCCGCCGACCGCCGCCTCGCGGGTGTCCAGGAAGAGCGCCACGTCCAGCCGCAGCGGCTGGGCCGCCACGCGCTCACGGCGGTAGACGCCGATGATGCAGTCCACCGTGAGGCCCCGCAGCTCGATGACATCCAGCGGCCGGCCTTGCGCGTCCGTCACCACCGGCAGGCTCAAGGGCTCGCTCATAGCTGCGCGCTCCTGCCGCCATCCACCGCAATCACTTGCCCGGTGATGTAGGGCGCCTCGCGCGCGAGGAACACCACCACGCGGGCAATGTCCTCCACGCTGCCCTCGCGCCCCATGGGGATGCGCTGGAGCACCTCCTGGCGCGCCGCCGCGTCGAAGGACTCGGGGAAGGCCACGGTGCCCGGGGAGACGGCATTGACGCGGATGTGGGGGGCCAATTCCACCGCCAGCGCCCGGGTGAGCATCACCAGCGCGGCCTTGCTCACCGAGTAGTGCGCGTAGTGGCTCACCGCGCGCTCGCCTCCAATGTCGGTGAGGTGCACCACCAGCGGGTTGGCGCCGGCGCGCAGGCTGGGCAGCAGCGCCTGGGTGAGGAAGAAGGGCGCCTCCACGTTCACCGCCTGCATCTTCCGGTACTGCTCGCGGGTGATTTGCCCGAAGGCCACCCGCTCGTACAGGCCCGCGTTGTGCACCAGCACGTCCAGCGTGGGGTGCTCCGCGCGCAGGCGGGCGCCCAGCTCGTCCACGGCCTGGGGCTGGGACAGGTCCGCCGGGTATAGCCAGACGCGGCGGCCCAGGGCCCTGAGCTCGCCCGCCATGGCCTCCAATGAGGAGGCGGAGCGGTGAGCGTGCAGCGCCAGGTCGTACCCCGCGTGCCCAAGCGCCCGCGCGATGGCGCTGCCCACGCGGATACCGGCCCCCGTGATGAAAGCGGTCGCCATGCGGCGGCCTAACTAGCAGGGCGCCGCGCAAAAGGGCACTCGGGAGTGCTGAAACGCAAAACGCCGGGAGCCCAGGGCGCCCGGCGTTCGGTGTGTTCACCGCGTCAACCTACCGCGTGCTTCAGTGCCAGTTGCTGGCCGGAGCCCACTCGGGGCCCACCTGACGGCGGTGGTGGCTGGGGACCCACACCCACTTCTCCACGTTCTCGTAGTGGCCGGGCACCCACTGCTGCTCGTAGTAGCCGTCCCGGCACTTCGTCACGCCGCGGCGCGGCTTGTACTTGCACTCCTGCGGCACCCACACCTGGTGGTAGTAGCCGGGCACCCACTGCTGCTCGTAGCGCAGCTCGTAACGGCCCTGCTGGTACTGCGGAGCCTGCGGCTGCGACGAGTGGTTGCAGTAGGCGCTGTGCACGTGCACCTCGACGCGGCCGGGGCGATAGCGGCGGCGCTCCCGGTCATCGCGCTCGCGGTCCCAGCGGTACCCGTTGTTGTCACCGCCGTGAAATCCCTGGGCGTTGGTCTCGGAGCCAGGAGGAGGCGCCTGGAAGGCCTGCATCTGCGCGTCGTCGTGGCCGTGCGTGTCCTGCGCCATCGCGGTGGAGCCCATGAGCAGCGCGCCGAGAGCCAGGGTGAAGATGCCGTTCTTGAGAGCCATGTTCAGTTGCCTCCGTCGTGTTCCGTGTTGTGCTTTCTGACGGAGCACCCCGCCGGAGATTCATTCCCGGTGGCAACCATTTGAAAACCCCCGGGGTTTTCAGGGGTTTAGCGGGGGGCGACCTCGGCGCAGGTGAGGCCGTCCTCCGGCGCGCAGTTCTGGCCGATGAGGCAACCGCCCGCGCCGTTGAAGTCCACACACCGCACGGGGCGGCAGTCGGTGTCCGTCACGCAGGGCTTGCGGCTCAGGGTGCACGCCCCCTGGCTGCAGGTGCCCTGCGCGCAGTCCGTGTCCAGTTGGCAGGAGCAGTAGCCCAGCACCTCGCCCTCGGCCACGTCGCACCGGCCCGCGCAGGCGCCCACCTGCTGGCCCGCGGCCTTCACGCACTGGCCTCCGCGGGGGCAGTCCGCCGCCGAGCCACAGGGGAGGCTCGGATCCGGCGGGCACTCGGAGTCCCCGCGGCAGCGCGAGCGGCCATAGGCCACCACCACGTCCGCGCACTGGTAGCCGTTGGGGCAGCCCTGCCCTTGCGAGCAGTCCACGCCGCAGAAGGAGCCGCCCCCCAGCGCCGTCTCGACGAGGCAGTAGTTGGCTCCGCGCCCGCAGACCTGGATGCCACCGCCCGAGTTACAGCCCGCGCAGTAGGGCCTGCGCACCGGATCCGCGTCGCTGTAGCAGCGCGCGCGGCTCTCTCCCGCCGGAGTGCCGCAGCGCTCACCGAAGGCACAGTCCCCCTCCCCCGCGCAGAAGGCCGCGTCACAGACGCCCAGCGCGCACGCGGCGCGGCCCGCGGCATCCGTGGCCGTGCAGAGGCAGGGCGCCTCTCCACAGCGGCACGCCGTGCCAGGGCAGTCTCCCGCGCTCCGGCAGCCCTCCACGCAGGTGGCGCGCGAGGTGTCGCAGACTTCGCCCGCCGGGCAGTGCAGATCCGTGGTGCAGCGGCCCCGCTGGAGGCAGGTGCCCGTGCCGGTGTCGCAGAAGAGCGCCGGGTCCGCGCAGTCCGCGTTCTTCTCGCAGCCCGCGCGGCGCTGACAGAAGCCCGCCGCGTTGCACTGCTCGCCTGGAGCACAGGCCGCGTCCGTGCGGCACAGGCACGCTCCGCTGCCCGTGTCACAGCGGTAGGCTTCCGCGGGAGCGCCACAGTCGGCGGGCTCCCGGCAGTCCAGGCCGCTCCGCGTGTCGGAGCAGCCGATGAGCAGCAGCACCAGCGCCAGGGGCCACGAGCGGTTCACGGGTTGATCAGCTCCGAGCGGGCCGACGCATACGCTGTCCAGGCCGCGGGCGACAGCGTGTCGTAGGTCCATTGGTCATATTGGAAGCGCGGCACACGGCTGGAGGTCACCTCCGCTCGCAGCACGGCGCCCGCGGGCAGCGTGGCACGCAGCACGTCGAGCGCTGGCGCTGGCAGCGACACCTGCGCCTGTCCGCCGGGCATCACCACCGTCCAGCGCGGGCCTCCCGTGGGGCCCAGCTCCGAGAGGACGAGCTGGCGCACATCGGCGGTGGCTCCGCCGGTCTCGCTCCAGGCCACCGTGCCCTCGAAGCGCCCTCCCGGCGCGGGGGTGGTGAAGGTGGGAAGCGGCAGCATCGGTCCCAGCGTCACGCCCTGTGCCAGGGCTCCCGGCTGGCGGTGGTAGAGCAGGCTCAGCGGATACGCGGTGGTGCCTCGCAGCAGGTCCAGGAAGAGGAAGCTCGCCCCATCGAGCCGGGGGAAGTACGGGAACGTGAGGCGGGGCCCCGGGCCCTCGATGGACGAGTAGAGCCGCGTGCCCGCGTTCCAGTTGAGCGGGTGCGGCACGAAGCCCTCCGCGCCCAGGTCCAGCCAGGCGTACACCTGATGGAGCACGGGAGCACCGCCCACGCTGATGGGGCCATCCACGGTGAGCGGCACGGTGACATCCAGGTGCATGTCGAGCACCACGTCCTGGCCTTCGGTGACGCGGGTGCTCGAGGCGGCGATGCCTCGGCGGATGCCCAGCAGGTACGGCTCGAACTCGCCGTCCTTCACCACGCCCAGCACCGCGTACACCGCGCGCAGGCCGGGGCGGGCCTGCACCCGGAAGGTGGCTCCATCCTGGCGCAGCCTCCACGTGTCCGAGGTCCGGTCTCCCACCCCGTCGAAAGGAGGCCCTCCCACCGGGCTCGACTGAGCGACGAAGATACGCGCCTCCAGCTCCTCGTCCGGCTGCAGCGGGCGCGGCGGCTTGAAGCCTCGGACGCGGCCGGTGATGACGGCCGAGGAGAGCTCGGGCGTCTCTCCCGGATTGGGCGCGCTGCCGACGCGTCGCAGGAAGACCGTGAGGTTCTCGGAGCGGATCCCCGTCACCGTGACGGCGTCGTAGCCCCCCTTGAAGGCGGTGGCCACCTGCGCGCCCACAAGCCGCGTATCCGAGAGCGTGAGCTGTCCCCGTGCATCAGTGGTTCCCTGGAACGGTGTGGACGCGTCCATGCCGAGTATCACCCTCGCACCGGCCACGGGCCTGCCGTACGCACCGAACGAGGAATCGAGCACGGTGAGGTTCAGCGTGCCCGTAAGGGGGCCGCCGGACAGCCCGCCAGGGCCGCGTGGATCGAAGAAGGTGAACCCTTCGGCCAACGTGGCGCGTGCGGCTCCCCGCTCCACGGCGACTTCCACGGTCCCTACATTATAAGGAGGCGTGCGGCAGTTGAGCGTGTGCGCATCCAGTACCTGGAGGTCTTGCGCGGGGGCTCCACCGAAGGTGACGGTGAGGCCGGGGCCAAAGCCCGTGCCGCGCAGCGTGACGAGCGTGCCACCGGCGATGGCTCCGCGCGCTGGCTGTACCTGCCCCAGGGTGAGTGGCGCCTCGTAGCTGAACGCCGAGGGCAGGAGGGCTTCGTTCTCGGGATCACTCGCCGCGTGGACTCGCAGGTCGCTGGCGGGGCCGCTCGCACCCGGGGGCGTGGTGAACTGGAGCCGGGCCTCCGTGGCAACCGAGACACCCGTGGCCTCGAGCGCTCCCACCTTCACTACGGCGTCGGGCGGGAGGTTGGCTCCCTCGAGCACCGCGCTCGTTCCGCCCTGCACCGGCCCGCTCGCGGGTGACAGCGCCGAGAGAGCGAGCCGGAAGGTGTAGGCCCCGGGAAGGCTCACGCTCGCGGTGCCCTGGGTAGCGGTCACCGTGACGACGCGCGGGAGCATTCCCCGGGCGGGCACGCTCACGATTGCCGTGGTGGGCGTTACGGCTCGCAGCGGAGCGGGTTCTCCTCCGAAGCTCACGGACAAGCCCGGCGCGTCGAGCCCCTGCCCCGTCAGCATCACCGTGCCATCCGTCCGGGTGCCCACGTGCGGGAAGAGGCCGTGGAGCGCGAAGACTCCGGAGGCCTCGGCGTAGGTGAAGCCTCCTCGGGCGGTCCACTCGTCACGAGGAGTCAGCACTCGCACGTCCACCGCGCCAAGCCTCGCGCCAGGCGGCGCCGTGGCGGTGAGGCGCGTGGGGCTCTCCACCTGGAAGGATGCGGCGGGCTGGCCTCCGAAGAAGACTCCGGTCGTGCCCTCGAAGCCCTGGCCCGTGAGGATGACCTGGGTTCCTCCGGCGAGCGGGCCCGTCAGGGGGGAGAGGTCCGTGATTCGGACGTCCTCGACGTAGCGATAGGCCCGCCGCAGGAAGCCGCCCCCTCCCCCACCGTAGACACGCACGTCCACGCTGTCGGCCAGCGGGCCCCTGGGCACCACGGCGCGCAGCTGCGTGGAAGAGAGCCGTGTCACGGCGGGGCTCGCGGTGCCTCCGAAGAGCACCCGTGTGTCCTCCGTGAAGCCGGAGCCCACCAGCGTCACCGTGTTGCCTCCCGACCGGGGCCCCTGCTCGGGAGAGACTGTCCGCAGGGTGAGCGGCTCGAACCAGGTGAAGCACGCCTCACAGGTGGCGGTGCCTCGGGCGTTGCGCAGCGTGATGCTCACCGTCCCCTCGGGCCCGGGTGGCGTGCGCAGATCCAGCAGGGTGTCGTCGATGATCTGGAAGTCCCGCACCCGGCTGGCGCCGAGCTCGATGACGGTGCTCCGAGTTGCCTCGGTGGTGCTGTCCGCCACCCCTCGCAGGAAGCCGCTGCCTCGCAGCGTGAGCCACGTACCACCACTGCTCTCGCCACGGGCGGGGAGCACTTCGAGGATGCGCGGCGGCGGCAGCACTCCCGCGTCCGAGCCGGCATCCGGGCTTCCGGCATCCGGGCGCTCCTCGGCTCCCCCGTCGCCAGGAGTGCCACCGTCCACGCCCGGCCGGCGCTCCTCCCCCCCACAGGCCACGAGGAGCAACAGCCACAGAAGGCCCAGGCGCGCGCTCATGGGAACTCCGCCTGGAAGGTGTAGCCATTCGTGGTGCGCGCGTCGTCTCCGGTAACGCGCGCGGTGAGGCTCTTGCCGCCCACCGCGCCCGAGGAGAAGGAGAGCACTGCCCCGGTGGGCGCGTCCGAGCACCCCAACTCCACTGCCCCGTCGAACAAGCACAGGCGCAGCAGCCCGCTCGCGGCGGCGTAGTTCGTGAGCGTGGCTCGCACACCTTTTCCCTGTGGAACGGAGAGCGTGAAGTGGTCCCGGTCCTGAGGGCAGATGATGCCCTCCACCCGCGTGCCTGGCCCATAGGCCGTCGCCGTGGCGGCGGTGTCGTTGGGCTCGTGACGATCATCGTCACAGGGAGCCGCGCGCGAGAGGAAGAAGCCGACGTCGTACGCCTGGGGCGGTGCAGTGGTGGCCACCCGGACGGTGTACGTCCCCGCCAGGGCCGCGACGAACGAGGCCAGCATCCGCCCCGAGCCCAGCACACGCCCGTTCGCATCCGTGATGGACGTGGAGAAGGTGGGCTCGGCGTACGCAAGCGCCTCGATGTTGACCCCAAGCTGATCCCCCCGCTGCAGCACGAGGGCGAAGTGGTCCACGTCTCCGGCGCACAGGGTCAGATCCAGGTAGCGGCTGGCGCTGACGGGGAACGCGGCGGAGGCGGAGTCATTGGGCTCGAGTGCATCCGCCTGGCACGCGCGCGGAACACACGTGCCGGTACCAACCTCGCAGCGCTGATCCGCGGCGCAGCCTTCGTCCGAGGTGCAGGGCGGTGGACGCTCCAGGCACGCTCCGGTGGGCACGTGACAGACCAGGGGCAGCCGGCAGTCCCGGTCGGAGTAACAGCGGGGCGTCACGGCGCACCGGCCCGCCGCGTCACAGAGAAAGCCGGGGCCGCACTCGCGGCTCTCGACACATTGGACGCAGCGGCTGTTGGCACAGCGCTCACCCGAAGCGCAGACCGTGGACGCGGTCGCCTCGGTGCAGCGGGGCACGCAGGCGTGAAGCCCTGTGTTGCAGAGTTCCTCGGCCGCGCAGTCCGCGTCCTCCAGACAGCCGAGGTTCTCCTCGCAGACTCCGTTGGCGCGGTGACAGCGCTGCCCGGTGGGACAGGCCTCGCTCGCTCCCGAGGGACAGAGAGCGACAGCGGTCCGCGGCCGGCACAGGCCCTGGTGGCACCACTCGCCCGCGGAGCACTCCGCGTTGAGTGTGCACTCCGCGCCCCAGCCCGCGCGCCAGGTGCAGACGCGGCTCTCTGGCTCGCAGACCTCCTTCAGGCGGCACTGGCCGTTGGACTCGCAGGCGGTGCAGTACCCCTCCGGAGCGCAGACCTGTCCGTCAGCGCAGTCCTCGCGGCGCCCGCAGGGCTGCGGGGGGACTCCCGCGTCAGGGCGCGGCGCGGGCTCCGAGTCCGAGCAGGCCAGCCACATGAGTACGGTCAGACTCAGCAGCCCCAGGCGCATGATTACGGAACCTCCGTGATGACACCACCGGGCCACGCCACATCCGCCACGTGCCACGTGGTCCCCTGCGCCGCCAGCGTTCGTTGGAACTCTCCCCTCACCACTCCTCGCTCGTAGATGCGCACCGTCACCGTGCTCCGAGGGTCCACCGCCCCGTTGCCCCGCGCGAACACCACCGCCACCCGGTAGCTCCCCGCCACGGGTGCTCCGTAGCCGAACACCTCGGGCCCGTAGCCCGTCAGCGCATCGCGCAGCAGCTCCGGATCATCCCCCCTCACCCCCGCCGTGCCCCAGTCCGGGCGCGGGTTCGCGTAGTGACAGTCGTCCGGAATGCTCCCCAGCGCGGCACCCGGCACCCGCAGCACATGCAGGTCCATATCCGTGACGGCGTTGTCCCAGAACATCTCCACCAGCAGCTGCTGCGCCGGAGCCGCCACCACGCTCACCCGCGCCGGTACCCGGCTTCGCGCCCCCGCCGCATCCGTGACGCTCAGCTCCACCACGTACTCACCCGGCACCGCCGCATCCAGCCGCAGCACCGTGCGCGCGGCCTCTGGGTCCATCAGCGTTGCCCCGGCTCCCACTGGCCGTGAGCGCACCACCCACCGGTACGTCAGCGGCCCGTCTCCATCCGGATCCATCGAGCCCGTTCCGTCGAGCACCACCTCACGCCCCGGCGCGCTCGCCTCCACTGGCGCCACCACCGCCACCGGCGCCCGATTCACCTCGCCCCGCAGCTCCACCGTGGCTTCTCGCCGAGCGGGGTCCGTGCTCCGCAGCAGCACTCCACCGCGCGCTGGCTCCGTGCTCCCCACGGGCGCTGTGTAACGCACGGTGAGCTGCACCTCTCCCCCCGCGTCCACCACCACTGGCGTCCTCACCGAGCCCACCAGCTCGAACGCCGCGCCCGTGCCCTCCGCCAGCCGGATGTCCTCCAGCACCAGGTCCGCGCTGCCACGCCCTCGCACCGAGAATGAGCGCGCCACCGCCTGCCCCTCGGGCACACGGCCAAAGTCGAGCACCACCGGCTCCAGTTCCAGCGCCGCCGCCGTTCTCCCCTCTCCCGTCAGCGTCACCCGCACCGTGCCGCGCTCCAGGTCGTCCGTCTCCACCACCAGCGTGGCGCTGTACCGGGCCTCGCCAGGCGGCACGAAGGCCACCGGGATGGAGGCCTCGCCGCCCGCGCTCACCAACTCCGGCGCTGACAGCACCCGGAAGGGTGTGCCCGTCTCCTCGACGCGCACGCCGAACACCCGAAGGCTCGCGCGCCCCGCGTTCACCAAGCGCACCGCGCCCGTCGCCTCGCGCAGCACCGGCACCGGGCCCAGCTCCAGCGTTCCGGGTGGCGCCACGAGCCTCGGCCGCACCTGGCTGGACACGTCGTCACCACACGCCACGCACCCCAGCACCAGCACCAGCGCCAGCGCCCTCATCGCGCGCCCTCCTCGAAGTACCGCACCTCCAGGCGCGCTCCCAGCCCCGGCACCGAGCTTCCCGCGAAGAACAGCGCTCCCCGCTCCGGCTCGTAGCGCCAGCCCTGGGGCCCTCCCTGCCGCGGCGTGCACACCACCTCCAGCGCCTCGGCGGGCTGCCCCTGGCACTCCGTTCGGTCCACCCCCTCGCAGGCCGCCACCGCCTCCGCCGCCACGCCGCACGGGTAGCGCACGCGCACGGTTACCGTCCCCGGATCCGGCTCGTGCGAGAGCACGAACGTGCGCCGCAGCCCCACCGCGCTGGTGGACAGCGCCCGCAGCGTCTCGGCGAACTCCGCCGCGCAGATGCTGCCCACCTCGCCGCCCGTCAGCAGCGCCAGCTCCTGATAGCGCTGGCCCGGCGTCGCCCCACAGCCATTCGTGGGCACATCTCCGATGATGGCCGAGGCCACCACCGTCCCATCGTTGCCGATGCCCTGCGCCTGTTCGAAGGCGCGCCAGTACGCGCGCACCTCGTACGGCGAGCGGTCCTCTTCATCCGTGACGAACAGCAGGTACAGGAATGCCCCTGGCCGCAGGAAGGGCACCGGGTAGCGCGCGGAGCAGTCCACACGGCAGGCCTCCGTCTCACAGCCGGCCTCGCACACGGTGAGCGCCTCGCGCAGCGGAGCGCCCTCCTCGGCCTGCCGCACCAGCGCGAGCCGCGCCGCCTCCAGCCCCGCCTCGTACGCGCTGCCCGAGGTGCCCACCCGCACGTTGGCCTCGAACGCGCGCTCCAGGTCCGGCGTGTCCGGCCGCAGCACCGCGGGCGAGCCCACCAGCTCACCGGGCCGGGTGAAGATGTCCGTGGTGGTGACGGCCAGGCGGAAGTCGATGCTCCCCTGCCGGAACAGGGTGATGAACGACTGGAAGTTGCGCGCCAGGTTCTCCTGCCGGGGCGCCATGGAGCCCGAGTTGTCCACCACCCACAGCACATCCACCTTCGAGGCCGAGCGCTGGGTATAGGTGTCCACCCGCACGCCGGGCGGAAGCGCCGGCACGAGACGATCGTCCCGGCAGGCGGTGGCCAACAGCGCCAGGAGGGCAGCGGCGACACAGCGCATGGGTGCGGGGCAGGTTAACCAATCCCCTGCTCCGCCGCCCTACGGCTGTTGCCTGGCTGCTCCCCCGCCAGCGCCCTGGCGCCGCGCCTCGAGCCCCTCCGCCAGACGCTCCGGCTCCGGCACGTCCTCGAGCAAGCAGCCCGGCCAGTGAGCACCGGCGGGCAGGCTACTTCTTCGTCGGGGCCGGGGCCGGAGCGGGCGCCGCGGGGCTCTTGGCCGCGCCGCCGGGCAGTCCCTTGTAGAGGAACTCCAGGTACTGCGCCTCCTTGATGAAGGCGCCGCCCCAGCTCTTGTACTTCTCCGGCACGCCCTGAGCCACCACCTGCTCCAGCGTCTTGCCCGCGTCGCGCTGGCTGCGCACCAGGGTGGTGGTCTCCTTCAGCATCGCCACCATGCGCTCCAGCTCCGCCTTGCCCGCCAGCGGCCCGTGGCCCGGGATGATCTTCACCCCCGCCGGCAGCGTCTGCAGCAGCTTCTCCAGGTTGCGCTGAAAGCCCTCCACCGAGCCCCCGTTCTCCATGTCGAAGAAGGGGAACATGTCCACGATGAACTGGTCACCCGTGTGCAGCACGTTGGACGTGGTGAAGTGCACCAGCGTGTCACCGTCCGTGTGGCCCGAGGGCAGGTGCGTCAGGCGGATCTCCTCGCCGTTGAAGAACAGCGACATGCTGGTGTCGTAGGTGATGACGGGCAGGCCCTCCTTGGGCAGCGGCGCCACCGGATTGCCGAACACCTTCTGCTCGGAGGCCAGGCGCATACGCACCTTGTCGTGCGCCACGATGAGGCCCTCCTTGCCCAGCACGGGGTTGCTGCCCACATGATCGAAGTGCCAGTGCGTGTTGAGCACGTACTGGATCTTCTTCT
This sequence comes from Myxococcaceae bacterium, assembly GCA_035296065.1. Classification (GTDB taxonomy): domain Bacteria; phylum Myxococcota; class Myxococcia; order Myxococcales; family Myxococcaceae; genus DATHBR01. The sequence continues at coordinate 121,463 of DATHBR010000037.1, forward strand.
TGCTCAGCTTGTCGATGGCCGCGTTGATCTTCTGCGCCAGCGGCAGGAACTGATCATCCACCACCAGCACGCCGTCGGGGCCCACCGACACGGCGATGTTGCCGCCGGCGCCCACCAGCATGTGGACGTTGCCGGCCACAGGGGTGCTCGTCACCTGGACCTTGTTGAAGTCCGGCATCTGGGCAACGGCGAGGGTGGGTACCAGCACGAGGGCGGCGAGAAGGACTTTCATCGCGAAGACTCCAGGAAGAGGAACGCTGCGGCGCGGCACCTTACCCAGTCCACTCCGCGGAGGAAGTGTTTAGTAGGCCTCTTCACGCCCGCAAAAGGGACCGGCGCACACCCTGGCAGGGAGCGTGCGCCGGCCTCACTGTCGCTGCGTTGGCGGCCCCAGTCTGGCGGAGCATCCCCGGCGCGACAAGAGATTTCCAACCTGCCACGTCCCTTCTCCGCGCCCCAGGAGGAGACCTGCGGGGTAAGGCCGCGCTCAGGCCGCCTGCGCGGGCCGCGCCAGGGCCTCCACCGTGAGCAGCCGCACCTGGCCCGCCACGCCCTTGAGCTCCACCGAGCCCACCTCCTTCACGGGGAACGCCTCGCCCAGCCGCCGCGCCACCTCGTCGCTGAAGAGCAGCGGCGGCAGCGGCTCGCGCGCCTGGCCCTCGATGCGCGAGGCCAGGTTGACGTTGTGGCCGATGACGGTGAACTCCACCCGATCCGTGCTCCCCAGGTAGCCCGCCACGACTTCGCCCGCGTGGATGCCGATGCCGGACTGGAGCTGAATGCCACGCTCGGCCAGCCGCGTGTTGTACGCCTCCAGGCGGCGGCGCATCTCCAGGCCCGCCGACACGGCGGCCACCGCCGGGTTGCCCTTGCCCTCGGGCAGCCCGAAGACGGCCAGCACCGCGTCTCCGATGAACTTGTCCACCAGCCCGCCGTGCTGCTGAATGGCGCCCACCATCTCCTGGAAGTACCCGTTGAGCACCTCGATGAGCACCTCGGGCTGCAGGGACTCGGACAGGCGCGTGAAGCCGCGCAAGTCACTGAAGAGGATCACCACGTCCCGCCGGCTGCCACCCAGCACCCCCATCTTCCCCTGCTGGGCGTACTTCTCGATGAACTCGGTGGCCACCTGGGGCGAGACGAAGCGGCCGAACGCCTCGCGGATGCGCTCGCGCAGCTGCAGGCCTCCGGCCATCTCGTTGATGCCGGCGGCCACCAGCGACAGCTCGTCCGGGCGGCTGGTGGTGGCCGCGGGCTGGAAGTCTCCGCTGCCCACCCGGCGCACCGCCTGGAGCAGCTGCTCGGAGTCGCTGCGCAGGCTGCGGCCATAGGCCACCGCCGCCGCGATCGCCCCGCCCGTGAAGCTCACGGCGAGCAGGGCCGTCTCCACCACGTACTGCCGGTCTCCTCCCAGCTCGTCGATGAAGCGCAGCAGCGTGAGCAGCAGCACTATCACCGGCACGGAGGTGAAGATGACATAGCCCTCGACGAGCCGGCGCCCCAGCCGCTCGCGCAGCCGGGCCTCGGCCGAGAGCGCCGGCCGGGGAGGCAGCGCGCGCTCGAAGAGCAGGTACTCCACCTGCGCCAGGATGCCAGCGCCCAGCAGCCAGTAGCCCACCGCGAACTTCAGGTGACTGGAGAGCGGAAACGTCGGGTAGCGCCAGGCATGAAGGCCAATGGCGATCATGCCGATCAGCCCCCACGAGGTGACCGACAACATCCACGCCTGGCGGGCCGGAGTGGCGTTATCTCCCTGCGAGGGCACCAGCCGCAGCAGCAGCTCGCGCAGGACGATGTGCCCCAGCGCCAGCAGCGCCACGGAGCGGGCCAGCACCGGGGGCGGCAGCGAGCAGATGAACGTGCAGACGAGCCGCGCGTAGAGAAAGGTGAAGAGCCCCGCCAACAACGAGCCCCCGTGGAGCACGAGGCGGAGCCGCAATGGCAGGTGCAAGGCGAGCGAAGGCGTCATGGCGGGCGGCACGGGGGCGCTAAAGGCGCCACGAGGCACCCATGACTCTACGTCCCAGCCCATGGGCGCTGTCCACTCAGGCTGCCCACCTGCCCTCCAGGGAGCCCGGGGCCTTTAGTGCGTCGGATGCGCGTAGCTCACCCGCACCACCGTGTACTCCACCGCGCCCCGGGGGCGCTCCACCTGCACGGACTCGCCCATCTCCTTGCCCAGCAGCGCCCGCGCGAGCGGAGACTCCACGCTCAGCCGGCCCGCGCGCACGTCCGCCTCATCCGGGCCCACCATGCGGTACGTCGTCTCCACGCCCTCTTCGTCCTCCAGCGTCACCCAGGCGCCAAAGAAGACACGGCCTTCCTGAGCGGGCTCGGGCACCACCACCCGCACCTCCTCCAGCGTCGCCGCCAGGTGCTGCGCCCGCCGCTCGCGCTCCCGCTTCTGTACGTCGGCGTCCAGCTCCGCCCGCTCGCCCATGTCCGGCTGGGGTGCGAGCAGCCCGGCCAGCTCCTCCTCGAGCGCCCGGTAGCCCTCGGGGGTGATGTAGCGCTTCTCACCCGAGGCCGAGCGCGGCCGGGGAGGCATCAACCCCTCGTCCCCTCCGCTGTCCTCCCTGGTGAATGCCTTGGACATGCCACCTCCTGGGCCTGGGGTCCCCCCGCCCTCCTACTGCTCAATCTGCGACGTCCGCGGCCCTCACGCCACCATGGCCGGGCGACAGTCGACAACCCGAGCCCCTGGCGCCGAGGGTAAGGTGCCGCCGCCTGTCACTCACGAGGGGACGCACGCCATGACGCAGACCACGAAACTGATGGGAACGGACGGCAGCGAGTTGCTGGGTTATTTGAGCGAGGCGCCCGGAGGCAAGGCGCGCGGGGCGGTGCTGCTCATCCACGAGTGGTGGGGCCTCAACGAGCACATCCGCGACGTGGCGAACCGGCTGGCACGCGAGGGCTTCACCGTGTTCGCGGTGGACCTGTACCGGGGCAAGGTGGCCAAGGACGCGGCCACGGCCCAGCAATACCTGGGCGCGATGGACTGGAAGCAGGCCGGAGAGGACCTGCAGCGCGCGGCCGATGCGCTGCGCCAGCGCGGCCCGGGGACGAAGGTCGGCGTGACGGGCTTCTGCATGGGCGGCGCGGTGTCGCTGTTCGCCGCGGCGAGAGACCCAGAGATTGCCGCCTGCGTGCCCTTCTACGGTATCCCCGGCGATGACAAGGTGGACGTCACGAGGATCCGCGGGGCGGTGCAGGGCCACTTCGCGCGGCAGGACGACTGGTGCTCGCCGGAGCGCGTGGACGCCCTGGAGAAGAAGCTTCAGGGCGCCAACGTGCGGGCGGAGCTTCACCGTTACGAGGCGCGGCACGCCTTCTTCAACGACACGCGCCCGGACGTGTACTCGAAGCCGGACGCCGAGCTGGCCTGGCGGCGCACCGTGGACTTCCTCCACGCGAAGCTCGGCTGAGCGGCGCTTACCGCTGGCCGTCCGCCTCACCCGGCGGCTTCACCGAGTCCGTGGACGGCTCCGTGCCCGTGGAGCCCGCGCCCTCGGCGGGCGTCTGCGCCGGAGCCTGGGCGGGCGTCTGCGCCGGAGCCTGGACGGGCGTCTCCGCGGGGGCCTGGGCCGGGGCCTCGTCGGCGCGGGAGAGCTCGAACTGGTAGCGGCTCACGCCCTTGGGCAGCACCACCTCCACCAGCGGGTTCTCGTCGAGCAGGGACTTGGACACGGGCACCGAGAGGCGGCCCTGCGCGTCACTGGTGGCCGACAGGCGCTCGCGGCCCGTGCCCGCCACCACCCTGGCGCCGGAAATGGGCTGGCCGGTGCTGGGGTCCATCACCCGAATCATCACCGTCTGGCCCGCCGAGGCCGGCGCGGCGCCCTGCTGCTGCACCATGTCTTGGTAGCGGGGGCGCAGCACGCAGGCGGACAGCAGTCCCAGGGAGAGGCACGCAAGGCTCAGCAGCACACGGCGAAGGCTCATGAGGTTTCCATCCAGGCAACAGGGGTCCCAACGTAGGGCGCGGCAGCATAGCCGCCCCGGCGCCTGACGGGCTGCCTGTCTACCGGACAGGGCGGGCCCCCTGCCGCCGCCGGGTGCATGTCACATCTTCAACAGCACGAGTCCAACCCACCCGGGACCCCTGCGTCCCACGCTCACCCGACCGGAGGTCGCATGCCCGAGTTCACGCCCGTTTCCCCCACCCAGGACAAGACCGCGCGCTCGTATGCCACCGAGCCCGCACGCCACGTGGAGTACGCCAGCATTCCATCCGACGTCACCCTCAAGCCGGAGGGCATCTACTTCAAGGACAACGTGCTCGTCGTCAGCGTGGCGACCATGGTCATCACCAGCCTGGTCACCTTCTTCGTCCCGTTCTTCAACGGCCTGCTCGGAGGCGTCTTCGGCGGCTACCACGCGGGGCGGATGAAGCGCGCCCTGGGCGCCGCGCTGGCAAGCTCGGTGCTCGTCCCGGCGACCCTGCTGTTCTTCTACTCCTTCAGCTACTCCTTCGAGAACCCGGAGCCGCTGAAGCTCTTCTGGGGCCTGGGTGTCACCGGCTGGGTGGCGCTGCACGTGCTGGGCACCTTCGTTGGCGCGGTGGCCGGCGCGCTCTCGCGGCCGCTCGTCACCGAGCGCAACATGCACCGCTACGCGCGCGTCACCACCTCGTCGGCGGCCCGGGGGGACGTGGCCCCTCGCGTGCGCCGCGACACGCTGTAGAAGAGCGCCTCCACACGACGGCTCAGTGTCTGCTCGGCTCTCGAGCAGACACTGTCTCACGGGCCGGCAAAACCCTTCATCTGAAGGGCAGTGAACGGATGTCGGGTGAAACCGGCGGGAGGCGCGCCCGGTCGTTATAAGCAGCAGCCCCCCGCTTCCGTTCGCCCGACCATGCACACCCGCGTCTACGCGCTCCAAGAGGAACATGCTCAACTGCGGGCCCTGTTGCGCCAGTGTGAGAGCGCCAGCCCCCGCGAGCTCCCGGCGACCCTGCGCCGCCTGGAAGAAGTCTTCGTGCCCCACCGCCAGGCCAAGGTGGCGCTCTACGAGGACTCCGTGAAGGCCTGTCAGGCCCGGGGCGACAAGGCCAGCATCTCCATGCTGAGCATCTTCCGCTCCAACCTGAACGTGATGGCTGACGCCGTCATCGCCTTTCTGCGCTCGCCGGACCCCCAACCCGAGCGCTTCCTGGAGCGCTTCCGCACCGTGGCCGCCACCCTGCGGTCGATGATGGACAGCGAGGAGAAGGTCGTCTTCCCCATCTGCCTGCGCCATGCTCAGCCGGGCAAGCCGTCATGAATGATCCGATCCCCAAGGACCTCGGGCCACTGGATGACCCGAAGCGCCTGAGCGCCTTCGACACCGCCCTGCTCGACCGGCTGCCGGACCTGGAGCTGGAGCAGCTGGTGGCCCAGGCCTCGCAGGTGAGCGGCTTCCCCATCGCGCTGGTGAGCCTGGTGGTGAATCAGATTCAGTTCTTCCGGGCCCAGACGGGGCTGCCGCCGGACCTGGCCGCCTCGCTGGCCACGGACCGCTGCACCTCGTTCTGCCAGTACGTGGTGGCCGGCTCCCAGCCGCTGCGCATCGAGGACGCGCTGCTCGAGCCCGCGCTGCCCAATGATCTCGTGCAGCGCTACGGCGTGCGCGCCTACGTGGGCTTCCCGCTGCGCGTGGCGCAGCGCACCGTGGGCTCCTTCTGCGTCATCGACGTGAAGCCGGGCCAGCTCGAGCCGCACCAGCTGCGGCGGCTGGAGCAGCTGGCCCAGGCCGCCAGCGCCCGCCTGGAGAAGCTCGCCCGCCAGTGGGCGCCCCCCGCCAACGCCGTCGAGGAGCAGTCTCACCGCGCCTGGATGGCGGTGGCCGAGGTGCAGTCCCTGGCGAGCCTGAGCGAGCAGTTCGCCTGGGGAAAGGTGTCCTTCGAGGAGTTCCAGCGAGGCCTCGGCGCGCTGGCTCAAATCGGCGGCCGGCTGCCCTCCCAGGAGGACTGAGCCGGCAGCGCTCACTCGATGCGGAAGTAGGCCTCGAAGTCCGGGGTCTCCTTGCGCTTCTTGCCATCCAGCCCCACCTGCGGCGGGTAGTTGGCCAGCACGCTGAGCGTGTCGGGCTCGTCCACCACGCCCAGCGGCACGGGCAGGTACTCGCGGATGTCCGGCAGTCCGGCAATGGCGCCCAGGAAGTCCGGCAGCGTGCGCGGATCCACCATCTCGCCGGCGGTGAGCTCGAGCGGCTGTGCCTCGCCCAGCGCGTCCACCAGCTCCTGCAGCGCCGCGCCTTCCAGGCGGTAGGCCTTGTAGACGCGCAGCAGCGACAGGCCCACGGCGTACGCGGTGAGCGTCAGGTGCACGGGGTTGGAGCCCAGGTAGTCGTCCCCATACGAGCGCCAGAGAAAGCCATTGGCGCTCTGCACCCACAGCCCGTACTCATTCTCCTCATCGTGCATCTTGCGCGTGGGCAGCGCGCCGGTGAGCCCCACCAGGGCATTTCGCGGCACGCGCAGGTGCCCCGAGGCGAACGCATCCGTGAGGAAGTGGTCGGCGAAGGCGTTGCGCACCAGCGCCTCGTTCAGGTTGCGGTGCACGGCCGCCAGCGTCAGCGCCTCGGCGTGGTGCCGCGTGTAGCGGGCCCAGCTGCGCGGGGCGAAGTGGTCCTGGTTCTCGTTGGCCAGCGAGGCGTAGTCGAACCAGCCCCGGTGCGTGTTGAGCAGGAAGGTGCCCTCGTCCGTGGGAGTGACGCCGCGAATGGCGTCGGCCACCGCGGGCGTCAGCTCCGCGGTCAGCTCCTCCGGCGTGGCGTAGTAGTCGCCCGCCAGCGCCACCACCTCGCCATAGGTGAGGGTGAGGCCGGGGCGGATCTCCAGCTCCGTGAAGGGGCGGTAGCGCGCCATCAGCTCCTCGAGGCGGGCCTGGAAGGGCTCGCGCCAGGCCGGATCCGCGCTGGCCACGCTGAGCCCTTCGCGCTCCACCACCGCGCCCGCCACGGGGTTGGGGCTCGCCACGCGCAGCAGCACGTGGCTCTTGTCCGCGGTGGGCGCCTTGGCGAACACCTGCTCCCCGGCCAGCATGCGCGCCAGCTGCTCGGCGCTGGCGCGGTGCTCGGCGGTACCGAAGTAGTCCGGCCGCACCGTGGACACCGGCCGCTTCGAGGTCTCCTTGCCCAGGGCCTCCAGGCGCTGCCGCTCCTTGCTCTCCACATCCCCCACGCTCTTGCCGATACCCGGGCGGCCCGGAGCAGGCTCGGGCTTGATCGACATCACCGCCCGGAAGCCCTCGCGCGCCACCATGCCGCGCATCGCGGCGGCCTCCACCGAGCGGGCCTGAGCCGGAGGTGGCATCTCCGACGTGCGGCTGCCGAACGCCAGCGGCGCCCCCGTGGGCGAGGCCGTCACCGGAGGCGGAGCATGCGCGGGCTTCGCCTTACCGGCGGCCGCGGGGCGCTTGCCCGCCGCGCTCTTCGCGGTGCCACGCCCGCTGGTGGGGGCTTTGGCCGCCGCCTTGCCACGAGGGCTGCTGGCCTTCTTGCCCGGGCTGCCCCCGCCCGTGCCTCGGGGCTTACGTGCGCTCATGGAAATCCTCCATCGATGCCTTGCAGACGCACCCCCAGCCGGATGACGGCCAGCTGGTGCGCGGGGCGGCCGGGGACGACGTAGGCCACCTGAAGTGAGCTGCCCACCCGCGGGGCGCCCCGGCGCGTGGGTGAGAGGTTCTCTCGCGCGTAGGCGCACTGCGCCAGGAACACGCAGTAGTCCACCGCCGCCTGGAGCGAGAAGTGCTCGGACAGCGGCTCCTTCGCCGCCGAGAAGAAGCCCGAGCGCAGCACCCGCTGTGTGTAGCGCCGCGCCAGGTTGCGCGCGTCCGCGTTGGAGAGCGGATCCGTGGGAGTGCCCAGCCGCCGGGCCTCCTGCGCCAGCTGCTCCAGCAGCCCCGGAGGCCCATCCTCCGCCTCCGAGCCCGCCAGCAGCAGCGCCAGCCGCTCGGGCAGCGCCGGATCATACCCCTCCACGAAGCGGGCCACCGCCTCGGTGACGCCCGCGTAGTGCACGCCGAAGCGGTGCTTGGTGGGCCCGCCCTCGCCCTCGGTATGGAAGATGGGCGTGGGCGTGGTGGGCACGCTCGAGTCCACGCTCCACTGAATGGACCAGAGCGTGGGCGGCTCCACGCCTTGCTCCGGCGTGGGCGCGAAGCCGCCAAGGATGAGGTGAAACGGGCGGGGCAGCACGCCCAGCCGTGCCAGCGCCTGCGCCTCGAGCGCCGCGTGCAGCCGCCGCGCGTAGTCGCCTACCGTCTCGCCCTCGCGCAGCGGAGCGCGGTCATCGAAGGCCCGCAGCGAGGTGGCCACCGTGCCTCCGCCAATCGAGCCCACCCCGTTGAACATGGCCAGCAGCCGGCCCCCTGACAGCGGCACCAGCTTCTCCACGTTCGCCATGTTGGACAGGAAGCGCTCCTGGCCGCGCGCATCCACCTCCATCACCGTCGCCAGCCCGTCCGTGGCGAACACGAGCGCGTCAGGCGTCTTGAAGGCGATGTCGATGGTCATGGCGCGCCCTCAGCATACAAGGCGGGCCCCCACGCCCTGCCCCGCGCGCCGCGTGCCTGCTCAAAAAAAAACGCGCGCCGGGCCTGTGGAAGGAGGCCTGGCGCGCGCTGAAACAGCACGACCTGGTGGCCCTCCCCCCCTACGGGCCAGGGAGAAGTTTTGCCTGAGACACCCATAAGTTTCCATGAGGGAAACCCCGTAGGTGGGTTTGCCCTCAATTTTTCTCACTATTTGGGAACCTGAGAAATTACAGGTCCCGGCAGTTTCTTGCCACTCCCAACGCCGGGCCGCCACGTCTGGGTTTACACTGAGAAATCGTGAATCAATTGGAATCCAGGCAACGAAATCTTCTCGCGGATCTGCGGGGTCTCCTCGACACCCTGAAGCCGGGCGTGGACGTGCTCCCGCTGCTGCTGGGGGGGCTGCGAGAGGGCCTGGGAGCCGAGCGCACGGTGGCTTACGGGGTGGAGTTCGCGCCGGGGCAATACCAGGCGAGCTTCTGTCACGCCTCGGGTTTTCCGCAGCCCGAGGGCGAGCTGCACGCGACTTTGAATGGCTTCCTGCAACAACAACCCAACCCCTGGGGTTACTACGATCCGGCGCGCCCGCCCGAGCCGCAGCGCAACCAGGCGTTGCACTTCCGTCCTCACGTTCAGATGGAAGCCGGGGCGCCGCTGCATGACGCGCGGGACGAGGCGTGGGAGCAGCTGGGCATCGCACCGGAGGAGCAGGCCCGGGTGCGTGAGCGGGTGAGCACGGGCACGCTGGCGCTCTACCGGCAGCTGAACCTGGAGCAGCTGTTCCAGCTCCGGGGCCTGGTCTGCGAGGACGAGGCCCTGCTGGCCTGGGTCGGGGCACTGCGCCCCGAGCCCTTCACCGCGCCCGAGCAGCGGCTGATGCAGGAGCTGATGCCCGCGCTGCAGCGGCGGCTGGTGCTGGAGCAGCGGCTGCGCGAGGCGGGGCTGTTGGGCTCGGCGCTGGAGGCGGCGCTGGAGGCGCTGGGGCAGCCGGCCTACGTCACCACGGCGACGGGCCGGGTGGTGCACGCCAACCGGGTGGGCCGCGCGAGGACGGAAGGCTCCACGCGGCACCTGGCGGAGACGGTGCGGCAGTACGTGCGCGGGCAGGTGCCACCCGAGATGACCATCACCGCGCTGCGGGTGCCGGGGCTGGCCACGCACTACCTGATGGTGGACCGGAACGCGGACGCGCAGAACAGCGGGCGGGTGCTGCTGTTGGCCGAGCGCTGGGGGCTCACGGCGCGCGAGTCCGAGGTGCTGGAGAACATCATCCAGGGCGCCAGCAACAAGGCCATCGCGGCCCGGCTGGGCTGTGCCGAGCGCACGGTGGAGGTGCATGTCACCCACGTGTTGAGCAAGGCGCAGTCGGAGAGTCGCTCAGCGCTCATCGCGAAGTTTTTCCAGGGCTCGTAGGCAGGGAGCGCGGCGTAAAATGCGCGGGTGACGACTTCCCGCATCCAGGCCGCCCTGGACAACGCCGCCCGGAGCGCGGCGGGCGCTCCGCGCTCGGCTGCCGCCCAGGCTGCTCCTCCTTCACGCACCAGGCGGGTCGCCATTGGCGATCCCCAGGCGGACTTCTCGCGGTTCCTGGCCATCCTGGACCACCGGGGCCTGCTGGGGGCCGACGGGTGGCTGCGGCCCGAGGTGCAGCTCGTCTCGGTGGGCGACCACTTCGACTACGGCAAGAAGGCCGAGCGGGACGCGGGGGCCCAGAGCGCGCTGAGGCTGTTGGCCTGGCTGGCGGCGCACCCGGCGGATCAGGTCATCATCCTGGCGGGCAACCACGACCTGGGGCGGGTGGGAGAGCTGGCGGACTTCACCGACGCCACCTTCGCCCAGGCCCAGGCCCAGGCGGACGGCCTGTACGACGGAGAGGACACGGACGAAGCCCGGGAGCGGGAGTTCCTGGCGCGCTACCCGCAGGTGCCCACGGTGGAGCTGGTGTCGCGCGACTTCGGCAACTTCCGCGAGGTTCAGCGCGCGTGGGTGACGCACCTGCTGCGGGAGCGGCGCCTCCGTGTGGCCTACGCGGCGGGACCGGAGTTGCTCGTGCTGCACGCGGGCGTCACGCGGGAGGACCTGGGCACGGTGGCCCTGTCCGAGGACCGGTACGCGGATGCACCCGCGGTGGCCGAGGCGCTCAACCGGGCGCTGGACGCCGCGGTGGACGGATGGAAGGCGGGACGCTTCACCATCCCCGGGCTGCACCACCCGGGCAGCGCGGACTACGGCGAGGGCCGAGGCATCTTCTACCACCGGCCGAGCCTGCGTCCGGACGAGGCCGAGCGCACGCGGGTGACGCCGCGCCGGCGGTTCGACCCCAGGCGCTTGCCGCTGGGGCTGACGCAGGTGCTGGGGCATACGCGGGACAAGCGCAGCCGGGAGCTGCTGTGCCTGCCGGGCGAGGCGCGTGACGGAGTGCTGCGCCACCTGGTGACGGATGGCGGCCGCATTACCTACGCGCACGGCACCCCCGCGAAGACGGGACCGGGCGAGGCGGTGCTCGTCTTCACGGATGGCGGGATGCGCGAGTGCCCCACCGAGGCGTACGAGCTGTTTGACCTCGACACCCGGGCGGCGGCCCAGAAGCTCTGAGCCGCGCACCCGCTCGCTACTTCGCCTTCACCTCGGCGAGCTTCTTCTCCAACGCCTCCACCTGGCGCCTGGAGACCTGCGCCTCGGACAGCGTCTTCGCGTAGTCGATGGCCTCGGTGAGCGTGCGCACGGCGGCCTCCTTCTGCCCCAGGTCCACCTGGATGGCCGCCCTGTCGGAGAGCACGCGCAACCGCCGGCTGCCCTGCACCTTCGCCAGGGCCCGATCGCTGGCGGCGAGCGCATCGCTCAACCGCCCCAGCCGCCGATAGAGGTTGGCCAGCCGCGCGGGCGGGTTGTAGTCCCGTGGCAGCTCCTTCTCGCTCTGCTCGATGGCGGGCACCACCCGCATCGGCTCCTCGAGCACGAGCGCCGCAGACATGCGGTGCGAGTCGAACACCGTGCGCGCCTCGGCGTTGGGGGCCTTGGCGGCCTCGGCCTCGAGGAAGGTGAGCCACTCGTTGGCCAGCGCCTTCTTTCCCGCCTCGTCGCCCGCGGCCTGCCGGGCCTCCACCATCGCCGCGTACAGGCCGGCCCGGTCATCCGCGGGCATGTCGATCAGCGGAGGCGCCAGCAGCTCGCGCCCCAGCGCCTCCAGCTTGCCCATCAGCTCGCGGCCGGTGGGGTTCTCTGGAGGCAGCGACAGCGCACAGCCCAGGCCGATGGAGATCGCATTCGCCCGCGATGCCGAGCGGGGCACCAGGGGCAGCTCCTGCACCGCCTTGTGCGCGCACGCCTCGAACTGCTTGGCGGCCCACATGGCGGTCAGCAGCGACTCCAGCGTGCGGCCCCGGCGCGACCAGTCGGCGGGGGCCTCGGACAGCGCGCGGGCGTAGGCGTCAACGGCCTCGACCGGCTTGCCCTCGCCAAAGCGTGCATCCGCCCAGGCCAGCGCCGCCTCGGCGCCCTGGGCCTGGCCCGCATAGGCGCGCTCTCCGTCCTCGAAGAGCCGCTCGAGCTGCGCCACCGTGGCGCTGCCCGCGAAGCGCACCAGGGCCTTCTCCTCCCTCGCATCGATGATGAAGAGGGTGGGCCACAGCTCGACGGGATACTTTTCCTGAAAGCCAGCGTTCTTCGGCAGGTCAGTGTTGATCTCGAGCCAGACGAACCGTCCGGCGTGCCGCGCGAGCGCCTTGTCCGTGAAGACGTAGGCCCGCATCGAGCGGCAGGTGTGTCACCACGGCGCCCAGGTATCGACGAAGAGGGGCACCCCCTTCGCCTTGGCCTCCGAGAGCGCGCGGGCGTAGTCATCCTCGATGAACGGCAGAGGAGCTCCCTCATGAGCCGCCGCCGTCTCGGGCGCGGAGGTGCGCGAGGCGGTGCAGGCCAGGAGCCCCACGACAAGCAGACTGGCAAGGTGGGTACGCATGGCGGGCACCATAGCGCCGCCCCATGGCTCTGTCCTCAGCGGACAGAGCGTGGCGGAAGCGCTGGGCGCGGCGGGCGGCGCGTGGTGTTGTCGAGTCACCGAATGATCGCCTTGCCCGAGCTGCGCACCGCCCTGGAGTCCGCCCTCGCCGCCCTGCCCCCGCCCGAGCGCTTCGCGCGGGAGGAGGATGCGGACAGCGCCCGCCGCCTCGCCGAGCGCCTGCGCAGGGATTTGCTGCCGAGGCTGGGCGGGGACGCACCGCTGCTGCTGGTGGCCATCGCCGGGCCCAACAACGTGGGCAAGTCCACCCTCTTCAACTCGCTGGTGGGCGCCTCGCTCTCGCCGGCCCGGCCCGAGGGAGGCCTCACCAAGCAGTGCCTCGCCGCCGCTCACCCGGAGACGTGGACGGGCGCGCTGCGCGACTTCCTCACCCGGCGCTATGAAGTCGTCCCGGTGGAGCCGGGCACCCAGGCGCCGGTGGATCAGGCGGGCCCGGCGGGACGGCTGTACCTGGAGCTCGCGGAGGCGGTGCCCCGGGGCCTGCTGGTGATGGACACGCCGGACTTCGACAGCGTGTACCGCGACAACCGCGAGCGCACCGAGGCGCTGCTCGTCACGGTGGATGTGCTGGTGTTCGTGGTGAGCCGACAGACGTACCAGAACGCGGCGCTGGTGGACTTCCTGCGCGCGGCGGTGGGGCGCGGGCGGCCCTACCTGCTCATTTATAACGAGGCCACCCGCGAAGAGGTGGCGCGCGGGCACCTGGACAAGCTGGCCGCGGACGTGGGGCAGCCGCCGCTGGCGCGCTACCTGGCGCCGCATCAGCCCGAGGTGGAGGCGGGACAGCGTCCCCTGGCCACCCAGCCGTTGGATGGGCGGCCGGGCCTCTCGGCGCTGCTGGGAGAAGCCGAGCACGCGCGGCAACTCAAGGCCCAGGCGCTGGCGGCCTCGCTGGCGGACGCGCGCGCGGAGCTGGCCTCGGTGGCCCATGCGGCCCGCCAGGCCTGCCACGAGCCGGAGCGGCTGCGTCAGCGGCTGCGCCACGAGCTGTTCACGGTGGGGCGGGCCGCGGCGCTCAAGGCGGTGCCCGCGGACATCCTGGTGGACGCCTTCCGCGACGAGCTGGACGCGCGCAGCGCCGTGCACCGCTACGTGCGGCTGCCCTTCCGGGCGCTGGCCACGGCGCTGACGTTCGTCTCGCGCAAGGTGCGCGAGTCCTTCACCGGCCCCGAGCAAGCGGCGGCGCCCGTGCTCCACACCACGGACGAGACGCTGCGCGATGGCGTGCGCCGCCTGGTGGACGCGCTGGCCCCCGAGGTGGCCGCGTGGCGCGGAGACACCGCCACCCGCGAGAGGCTGGCGGAGGCCTTCGGCTCGCCCACGCTGGCGAAGCTGGAAGAGCCCCTGGGCTTCGAGCCGCTGCACGCCCACGCCGCGGACCGCGACAGCCTCTACACCTTCTGCCGCGGCCTGGTGGGGGCGGAGCTCCAGGGCGGGATGCGTGAGGAGCTGCTCCAGGCGCTCACCACGCTGGTGTACTCGGTGCCCTCGGGCGCGGCGGCGGTGGTGACGGTGGCCACCGGCGGCATGGGGCATGACGCCGTCATCTGGGCCGGCACGCTGCTGTCCACGCCCCTGCTGGAGCGCTTCGTGGATCTGCTGGGCGCGGATGTGCGAGCCCGCGTCACCCAGAAGTGGGCCGAAGCTCACGGCGCCACCCTGGCCCGGGCCCTCGAGGAGCGCTTCTTCTCAGGCGTGCTCGGCCACCTGGATACGCAGGCCACCCAATGGTCGCGCACCGCCGAGACGCTGGAGGCCTCGGCACGTCGGCTCGCGGAGTAGGCGGGCGACCCACCCCTCTGCTGAAAATGCCTACCGCCTTGCTGGCGGATGGGGTGGGTTCATTGCACTATTCAGCGCTCTGATGAGACGTGCCTGACGCCGCTGTCCCCGGGCGCGCCCTGGAGCCGAGCCGTGCAGACCCCGCCCGTTGAGACACCTGCCCACGGTGCCCCCGCCCGCGCGGGCCTGCCTCTGGCCATCCGGCTGTTGCTGCTCATCATCGCGATGTCCCTGCCGCCGCTGGTGGGGTTGGGCCTGACGATGATGAACATCAACGCGGGCTCGATAAAGGACTCCTCACGCGAGCTGCACCTGGCCATCGCCACGGACGTGCGCCGGGCGCTGCGCAAGGACCTGGCGCACGCGCGGCAGGAGACCGCGTCCATCGCCTATCTGATGCTTGCACCGGACGTGGGCACGCAGCCGGAGCGCGAGACGCTGGCCGCCGCGCAGATGTCGTCCTCGGCGCTCATCGACTTCGTCACCTTCTACAACGTGGGCGGCGAGCGCCTGGGGACCATCAAGTCCCGGGGTCAGGAGGATCCGGACACGCCGGTAACGCTGCCACTCGACTCGCCGCTGTCCGCGGGCGAGGTGCGCATCCTGGGAGCTGTGACGAGCGACGAGGCGCTCTCGCTGCGCATGGTGCAGCACACCTCGGTGGAAGGGGGACCCACCGCCCTGGTGCTCACCCATGTGCGGCTCGAGCCGCTGATCGATCACCTCTCGGTGCTGAGCCAAGAGTGGGCGTTCAGCGGCTTCGACGGCGGCGTGTACGTGGTGGACGAGCAGCGGCGGGTGAGGCTGAGCACCAGCCCGGACCAGCAAGGTAGCTCCCTGGCGGAGTTCGACTTCTTCTCGGCGATTGGCAAGGAGGTGTCCTTCCGGACCGACTTGCTCGCCGCCTCGGACTTCGAGGCGGACACGCCCATGTTTGGCGCGATGGTGACGGTGCCGGAGCTGGGCTGGGCCGTGGTGGTGCAGCGCCCGCGAGCGCTGGCGTTCGCTTCGCTGCCGGCCATGCGCAAGAGCATTGGCGTGGCCATTGGCCTGGCCGCGCTGGTGGCGCTGGTGGGCGCGTGGCTGGGCGCCCGGCAGCTGGCCCGGCCCATCGAGGCCCTGGTGCGCGCCACCGGCGACATCGCCCAGCGCACCTTCACGCGCGTGGACGGCAACGTGGAGGCGCGCGGGGATGAGCTGGGGCAGCTGGGGCGCTCGCTGGGAGAGATGGCGCGCTCGCTGGCCAACTCCGAGAAGGAGCTGGTGGAGCAGACGCGGGTGCGCACCGCGCTCAGCCGCTACCTGTCCGCGGACGTGGTGGAGCTGATCGCCCGGGAGCCGGGCCGGCTGCGGCTGGGCGGCGAGCGGCGCGAGGTGACGGTGCTCTTCTCGGACGTGGTGGGCTTCACGCGGCTGTCCGAGTCGCTGCCGCCAGAGACGGTGGTGGCGCTGCTCAACGAGCTGTTCACCTTCGCCACGGAGATCATCCACAAGCGCGGGGGCATCATCGACAAGTTCATCGGCGACAGCGTGATGGCGGTGTGGGGCACCCCCGAGTCCCACCCGGACGATGCGCGCCAGGCGGTGGAGGCGGCCATGGAGCTGCGCCGCTGGGTGGAGACGGGCAACCGCCGCTGGAAGCAGAAGTGGGGCGTGGAGGTGCAGCTGGCGATGGGCCTGCACACCGGCACGGTGGTGGCGGGCAACCTGGGCAGCGAGAAGCGCATGGAGTACACCGTGATTGGCGACGCGGTGAACGTGGCGGCGCGGCTCGAGTCCATGGCGCAGCCGGGACAGATTCTGGTGAGCGCGGCCACCCGCGAGAAGCTGGGCGAGGAGGCCGAGGTGCTGCGTCACCTGGGCGAGCGCGCGCTGCACGGGCGTAACGCCACCACGCAGGTGTTCGAGGTGGCCGCGTGAGCGTGGAGCAGGACGCACGCCTGGGCCGCACGCTCGCGGGGCGCTTCCGCATTCAGCGGGTGCTGGGCCGGGGAGGCATGGGCACGGTGTACGAGGCCGAGCAGGTGGGCCTCTCGCGCCAGGTAGCCCTCAAGGTTCTGCATCCGCACATCGCCACCTCTCCCGGGGCCGTCGTCCGGTTTCAGCGCGAGGCCACGCTGATGGCGCGGCTGCGTCACCCGGGCGCCGCCCAGGTGTATGACGTGGGAGAGGATGGCGGAGAGCTCTTCCTCGCCATGGAGCGGCTGCAGGGCGAGACGCTGGACGCCCTCACCTACCGCGAGGGCCCGCTGCCGGTGCCCGTGGCGGTGGAGCTGATCGCCCAGATGCTGGAGGTGCTCGAGGCCGCGCACGCGCTGGGCATCGTCCATAGGGATCTCAAGCCCGCCAACATGATGATCACCGGGGAGCTGTCGGCCCCCAGGGTGAAGGTGCTGGACTTCGGGCTGGCTCAGGTAGCGAACGGCGGCTCCGAGGGCCGCATCACCCAGGCCGGCATGGTGCACGGCACGCCCGCCTATATGTCTCCCGAACAGTGCCGGGGCGAGCCGCTGGATGGGCGCGCGGACCTGTACTCGCTGGGGTGCGTGCTCTACGAGCTCATCATCGGCCAGCCGCCCTTCGGCGAGGCGCCCGTGGCCGAGGTGATGAGCGGCCACCTTTATCGTCCCCCGCTCCCGCCGCGACAGCTGCGGCCCCAGCTGCCGCTGCCTCCCCCGCTGGAGTCCCTGGTGCTCGAGTGCCTGGCGAAGGTGCGGGAGCAGCGGCCCGACAATGCCCAGGTCATGCGGCTGAGGCTGCGCCAGGCGCTCTCAACACCCATCGCGCTCTCCAAGGCGCCGCGGGGCGAGGGCAAGAAGCAGGAGCGTCCACCTCAGACGCCCGTGCCAGTGAAGAGCCAGGAGGCGCCGCCGGATATTCCCGTGGGCGTGCTGGAGGCCGGAGGCCGCTCCAACCCCCATGGCGTCAGCACCGCGCTGGGCGCCGCGGGCTTCCGGGTGGAGCCCTGCATCGAGGGAGTCCCCCTGGGGGATGTGCGTGTTCTGATCATCGTCCCCCCGGCCGGAGGTGATGCGCTGGAGCTGGCGCGACAGATGGCCGCTCGCCCCTATGCTCCGCCGGTGCTGCTGTGCGGCGAAGATGATCTGACGTTGATGACCCGTGCCATTGAAGGTGGCATTTATGACTACATACCGCTCCCGCTGGATCCAGTGGACCTGTCACGCAAGGTGGCGCGTGCGCTGCGGGCGCGCCGCTGAGCGAGCGGTGGTGCTGGGGCTGCTGCTGCTGGCAACGCTGGCGGGAGCCGCCGAGCCCGCGGCGGCCGCCACGAATGAGGAGTTCCTCATCGTGCAGCCGGGCGACACGTGTCAGACGCTCGGGCAGCGGCTGTGGGGCAAGCCCGAGGACTACAAGCGGCTGCACGAGCTCAACGGGTTGAAGAACGGGCACGGCAAGCTGGAGCCGGGCACGCGCCTACGCATCCGCCCCGAGGCCGAGGCGCACCTCACCTACGTGAAGCCGGACGTCAACACGCGGCCTCCCGAGGTGCCGCAGTGGAAGCCCGGGCAGCAGGGCCAGGCGCTGTACCGGCTCCACCAGGTGAACACGCTGCGGGGCGCGGGGGCCGAGGTGACGTTGAAGGACACCTCGAAGCTGCAGCTGCGCGAGAACGCCCTCGTGGTCATCTACGGCGCGCCGCAGGCCACGCCCAAGGAGCAGCCGCGCAAACAGGGAGGCGTGGAGCTGGTGCAGGGAGACCTGCGCATGAGCCTGGCGGCGCTGCGCGGCGAGCCGTTGCCGCTGGCGACTCCGGCGGCGCAGGTGGCGGCCAACGGCAAGGACCTGTTCGTCAGCGTGGACGAGAAGCGCATGAGCCGGGTGGCGGTGTTCGACGGGCGCGCGCAGGTGGCGGCCAAGGGGGCGAAGGTGGAGGTGCCCGGTGGGCAGGGCACGCGGGTGGAGGAGGGCAAGGCGCCCGAGCCACCGCGCGCGCTGCTGCCCGGCCCCGCCTGGAGCGTGGCGGGCCCCCGCGAGGTGCTCCTGGCGCTGGACGGGGCGCCGCAGGCCCACACGCTCAAGTGGCAGCCGGTGACGGGAGCGGTGAACTACCGGGTGGTGCTGGCGCGTGACGCGGGCTTCAACGATGTGGTGGCCGAGGCGGCTCCCGCGCCGTCCGCGGCGCTGGCGCTCGAGGCGGGCACGCTGGCGCCGGGCCGCTACTACGCCCGGGTGCAGGCGGTGGACGAGCTGGGACTGCCTGGCATGCCCTCGGCGCCGCGGGCGGTGCAGGTGGTGGCGGTGAAGGTGGAGCGGGGCGAGGTGCAGAACCCGGGGCGGGTGCTGGGCCGGGGGCAGGTGAAGCTGTCGGTGGACCCGGCCACGGGCGTGGCGCTGCGGGTGAAGGGCAAGGCGGTGGGCCACGAGGCGGTCCTGCTCGCGCCTGGAGTTCACACGGTGGACACGGCCGGTGGCATCCGGCCGGTGAGCGTGGAGGTGAAGCCCGCGGTGACGGCGCAGGTGGCGCTGCGGCCCGAGGGCGAGCGGTTCAAGCTCGAGGTGAACGCCCGGCCCACCGAGAGCGCGGCCCCGCCCATCGCGGATGGAGCGATGCTGGTGAGCGGGCTGGAGGGCGCCACGGTGTCGAACCTGGTGCGCAAGGCGGAGACGCGCTGGGAGGCGGACGTGACGCCCGCGCGTGCCGGCAAGCGGCTGCGCGCGGTGGTGGAGGTGCGCGCTTACGGCGAGCCGGTGGGGCGCGCGAACGCCGAGGCCGAGGCGCGCTGAGCCGCATATCTTTCTTGGTGGGTAGGGAACCGCGGTAGGACCGGGAAGGTTATGACCTGACCGGTCTCTTTCGAATTACTACCCCGGGTGTCCTTGGAGTCCAACGTTGTACATCCTATGAATCGCCCCGACTTTTAGCGGTGGGCATGGGGTGGCAATGGACAAGGAGCTGACCGACACCCTCAAGAAGGTGATCGGTCCCAATATCCTCAAGGCGCGCAAGCGCCTGGGACTTTCACAGGCGCGCCTGGCCGAGATGGTCGAGATGTCGACCGAGGTGCTCGGGCGGATGGAGCGCCAGCAGGTGCTGCCACGGCTGGAACGGCTCGTGCTGCTGTGCAGGATCCTCGGCGTGTCACCGGATCAGATGCTGGGCTTCAACGCCGGGGCGGGTGCTCCGGCGGCCACGCCCACCTCACCGGCCTACGACGAGATGATGACGGTGATGCGTCACTTCTTCCTGCAGATGGAGGCGCGTCTGACGGAGGAGGAGCGCAAGGAGCTGATGCAGACCTTCTCGCACCTGCAGCGGCTCATCACGCTGATGAAGAAGAAGGAGCCTGCCACGGCGCATCCACGCCGGGCGCGAAAGACGCGAGGCCGGAAGCAGAAGGGGCCGGCCTGAGTAGCACCCCTGACAGGTAGGACGGAAGCAAGGAACCTGAAAAGTTGTGACCTCATTGGTCATCCAGGGTGAAGACCTCGTGTGTCCTTGCGCACCCAACCCATTGCGTCTTACGTATGGGCCCGACTCAGGGAGGCGGTCAGAGGCCAATGGACAGAGAACGGGTGAAGGGGCTCAAGAAGAAGTTGGGAGCGAACATCAAGCTTGCCCGGCTGCGGCGGGGGCTGACACAGGAGGACGCGGCGGAGCGGATCGGCATCTCCACGGAGGTGTACGGGCGGCTGGAGCGCGGAGGCATCTTCCCGCGGGTGGTGCGGCTGACGGACATCTGCGAGCAGTTCGGTGTCTCCGCGGACCAGTTGCTGGAGCTGGCTCC
This sequence comes from Myxococcaceae bacterium, assembly GCA_035296065.1. Lineage (GTDB taxonomy): Bacteria > Myxococcota > Myxococcia > Myxococcales > Myxococcaceae > DATHBR01. The sequence continues at coordinate 141,532 of DATHBR010000037.1, forward strand.
GGCCGAGCCGCTGCTGCCGATGGTGGAGGTCCCCCCGAAGCAGGACGACTGGTTCCTGGTGATGCACCGCATCATGCTGTTGGCGCCCCGGCTGACGCAGATCCAGCGTCTGGCGGCGCGGCGGCAGATGTCCGAGTTCTACCGGATGCTGTTGACCTTCGTGGACCCCGGGGCGCAGCCAAGGGCGCGCAGGCGCCGTGGGACCGCGCCTGGGACTGCGCCCGCCGAGCCACCGGCCAAGGGAGGCGAAAAGCCGTCGGGTGAATATCCCTGAAATTCTGGCGTGATGGAGGGTATGGCCCCATCCTCGGGATACATGGATGTAAGCAACCCAGTGAGTAGTGCGACAAGGGGCACCGATGTGCCCCTGTGTGCCCAGCGACCGGCTAGGCAACCCTTCGGAATTTCTGAAGAATTGTGCGCTACACAGGGCGCCTGGAGGCGCTAGAATCAGCGCCCCCAAGAGCCCTTTCCCTGCGTTTCAAGCATCCGAAACATTGATCCGCGTCGTAGGATGCGGGAGGATGTACCCCCTTGGTCTCGCCATCGTTCCGAATCACGCCACTGACGCTGGTACTCGTGTGCCTCACGAGCGCTTTGGCTGTGGCTGAGTCGCTACCGATCCCCATGACGGGTGCATTTCCTGTCGAGGATCCGGTCCCCCAGGCAGGCCGCAGGCTGGGCCTCTGTATGGCGTGGACCGCGAATGGGGCGGCGCCCACGGCGATGTCTTCCAAGAGCACCTTCCGCCAGGCGGTCAATGACTACATCAATACTGGCCCACAGACATTGCCAGGCACCCTGGACGTACCCTTCGATCTGACGAACAACCTCATCCTCTATCCGGGTGATATCGAGGCGCGTGGGGATTTCGAAGGCGATGTGCCCAGTTTCTGCTCTGCTTTTGGCTGCGCCGGAATGGATCCGGATGCGGATGGCACTCGTGAGCCTTTCCGCTTCACCAGCGTGCCAGACTTCGCCGTGCGGCTTCGCGGCTACCTGAACATCACTCCGGACAAGGTCAACAAGCGCCTTCACTTTGGCTTTTACTCCAACAAAGCCGTGAGCTTCACCATCTTCAACAATGCCAACGTCGAAAATGGAGTCGAAGCGATAGTCCTTCCCGTACTCTTCGGTATTCCCTCACAGCGTGGAACCAAAGGCGTTCAGTTTACCCAGGCCGGTCTGTATCCCGTCGAAATTCTGTATATGCAAGTGAACGGGAACAACGCGGCCCTGGAAATGTCGGTCCGCGAAGGTGTCTTCACCGACATCGAAGGGCGGCGTGAAAACACCGCCTCCCTGAAGAATCTGGGCTTCTCGTTGGCTCAGCCATCGATGTTCTTTCAAACCATCGATGAGAGCGCATCAACCTCTTGCTGGCAGTGCCCTCGCCAGTACGCGGGCAAGCGGCTGGGCGCCAATGGCAACCTGGGTTGTGAGCGCGCCGGTGTCGGAACCACGTGCAACCAGGCCGCCATCTGCGAGAGCTGCACGACCGAGGACTCTTGTGGCGAGCAGTGTCTCACGTGTGCTGGCCCGACTCCCTATTGTGACAAGAAGCCTGGCAAGATCTTCCATGAGTGCGTGGAGTGCACCGAAGACGGCCAATGCCCCAATGGCCGTTGCGACCCGACCACCGGGACTTGCAGAGGTTGCAACGAAGACAGTGACTGCGACACGGGCCGCTGTGACATTCCCCGGGCCGTCTGCACTGGCTGCAACGACGACGGAGATTGTTCCAACGGCGAAGTGTGCGATGTACCCAATTCGGCTTGCGTCCAGTGCACCCGTAACGACCACTGTGCCGCCAATCAGGTCTGCTCTCCAACCTCGAATACGTGTGTCGAGTGCAATCAGGGTTCGGATTGCGAGCGTGGCCAGACCTGCACGAATAACACGTGCGTCACCTGCTCTTCCAACGACAGCTGCGCCGGCAACTCGTGCAACTGCTGCCCCGAGGGCACTCAGTGCGCCTCCCCCAGCCCCGGCGCTCCTCCTTCTTGCGTCGAGTGCACCGCCGATAGCCAGTGCGCCGAAGGCAAGACGTGCGACCCTGTCGACGGCCGCTGCGTTGACAAGATCCCCGAGTGCAACACCTCCGAGCGCTGCGGTGCTTCCTGTGTGAAGTGCCCCACGGACCGTCCCTTCTGCTTCGATGGCCAGGTCTGCGTCGCCTGCCGCAACGATCTCGAGTGCGGCGAAGGCCAGTTCTGCCTCAGCGGCGAGTGCTCCGCCTGCACCAGTGACCGTCACTGCGGTCTCAGCTGCGAGGCCTGTGGCAAGCCCGATCCCGCCAACCCCAACGCTCCGCTCAAGCCCTTCTGCCTCACCAATGGCTCGCCCGCCACCAGCGCCTGCGTCGCCTGCCGTGACGACGCGGACTGCCCCGGTGGCACGTGTGACACCAACACCAACACCTGTATCAACACCACCGGTTGCGAGGCGAACTGCGCCCAGCAGGGCAAGGTCTGCAACGGCTCCGCGTGCGTCGAGTGCTTCGCCGACGCCCACTGCCCCTGCGGCGGCTCCTGCGACGTCGCCACCGGCTCCTGCACCAGCTCCTGCGATGATGGGGGCGACTGCCTCGGCACCCAGTTCTGCTCCACCGTCACTCAGCAGTGCGAGGACGGCCGCCGCAAGCCCGGGACTACTCCCAACGGCGGCTCCTTCTGCTGCGAGGCGACCGCCGCCGACCTGACCTCCACCGGCACGGGCGCCTTCATGGCCTTGTTGCTGGCGGGCTTCCTCCTTCTGTACTCGCGACGCTCTCTATGAGGCACTCGCTCCTGATGGCCTGCGCCCTGGCGCTGGGCCTCGCCACCACCGCCGCCGTCGCGCAGGACGCTCGCTTCGACGTCCAGCTCTTCCGGCCCTCGGGAGCTCCTCAGGACCTGGTCATGGTCGGCCAGTCCAGGCCGCTGTCTCACATGTCCGCCTCGGGCGGCTTCTTCCTCAACTTCTCCCTGGACCCGCTGATCCTCGTCAACAAGGAGGGTGACAAGACCCGCAAGGTGCTCAGCCTGGTGGGCAATCGCCTCCAGCTCGACGCCATGGCCACCGTGGGTGTCTTCGACTGGGCCGAGGTTGGCGTCGATATCCCCCTGGTGCTCGCCCAGGGAGGCGACAACCTCGAGGCCATCGGCACCGAGGGGCCCGTGCAGGGCTATGTCCTGGGCGACTTGCGGCTGCTGGCCAAGCTGGCAGTTCCAGGACTCAGGCGCCGTGCCGAGGACTCGGGTCTGGGCGCCGCCATCACCTTCGGCCTCAGCCTCCCCACTGGCGACCAGGAAGCCTTCGCCAGTGATGGCGAGCTCACCTACTCGCCCGGCCTGCTCATCGATTACCGCTTCTCCAACGGCGTGCTGGTGTCGGGCTCCGGTGGCCTCTGGGCCCGCCCGGACCGCATCTTCTATGGCGCCAAGTTCGGCGACATGGCGCCCTTTGGCCTCGGCGTCGAGGCGCCCATCCTCCGCGGCCGGGGCCTCACCGCCGTGGGCATGGTCCATGGCGCCGTGGCGCTCGACAAGCTGCCGGACCAGCCGCGCAACGTCCCCGCCGAGCTGCTCATTGGCCTGCGCTGGTACAGCTCCACCGGCCTGACTTTCACCTTCGGCGGCGGTGGTGGCTGTGGCTGCTCGCCCCAGGCCCCTTCGCTGCGGTTCTTCAGCTCCATCGTCTGGGTCCCCGCCAAGACGGCCGAGTGGGATGCGCTCGAGCGGTTCAAGAGCCCGCCGGAGTCCGACTCCGACGGTGACTCCGTCATCGACAGCGAGGACGAGTGCCCCAGTGAGAAGGGCCTGTCGGACCTGGGCGGCTGCCCCATGCGTGACCGCGACAACGATGGCGTCGAGGACTCGCAGGACGACTGCCCCGCGGAGGCCGGCCTCGCGGACCTGGGAGGCTGTCCTCAGGCCGACGAGGATGGCGACGGCGTGGAGGACCTGGTCGACCGGTGTCCCACCATTGCCGCGGGCCCCACCGGCAAGTTCGGCTGCCCGACGACGCGCATCGAGGGCAACAAGATCGTCATCCTCGAGCCGGTGAACTTCGCCACGGATCAGGACGTCATTCTTTCCGAGTCGTTCACGATCCTCGAGGAGGTCGCCGAGGTGCTCAAGAAGCACCCGGAGATCAACCGCGTGCTCATCGAGGGCCACACGGACTCGCGCGCCGGAGAGACTTACAACCTGGATCTCTCCAAGCGCCGCGCCGCCAGCGTGCGCACGTACCTGGAGGAGATTGGCGTCGAGCCCGAGCGGCTGTGCTCGCAGGGCTTCGGGCAGAGCCGCCCCGTAGCCGGGGACGACACCGAGGAGGGCATGGCGCGCAACCGCCGCGTCGAGTTCACCATCCTCCCGCCGCGCGCCGAGGGTGAGCCGCGCTGCCCCGGCGGGCCGGTCGAGAAGTCCTCCCCGAGGAAGGGGAGCAAGAAGCCCGCCTCACCGCCGGACTCCAAGCCGGCGCCCGCTCCGAAGGGCTGAGCGCCTCACGCCTGGGCGCCCCATTCGAGCAGAGGCCCACGCTGGGACCGCGCACCCGGTCCCAGCGTGACGGCTGGCACGTAGAGCCCCAGCGTCTCGCGCGTCCACCACTGCCCCGTGCTCCGCTGCGTCGCCAGGTCCGTCATCCGGTACTCGTGCAGCACCGCGCGGATGTAGCGCGGGGGCTTCTCCGGGAACGGGTTGCCCGCCAGCAGCCCCAGCACCTGGGGCGAGCCCTCCAGCAGACGCACCAGCAGCGACATGAACCAGCGGGGCGGAGAGCCCAGCGCCGCGAACCACATCTGCCAGTCCAGGCGCGGCTGGTGCGGCGCCACCTGCCTCGGCGCATGGTTCAGCGCCGAGACCTTGTAGTGGAATGCGTACTCCTTCCAGTGCTCCCCATCGTCCGAGCCTTCGATGGAGATCTCCGGCCGCTCCACCGTCATCACGGCGAAGAGGCCATATGGGTTCACCGCCCGGAACGGACGTGCCCGGTCCTCCAGCCGCTCCAGAGCCTGGGGAACTTCGCGAGGCAGTCCGAAGCGGGCGAGGAGCTCCCGGGCTCCCAGCACCAGGAAGGGCATGGCTACCGCGCTCCCCATCAAAGCGCGCCAGAGCGGCCGGTCGCGCGCGGGCTCGCGCGGCACCCGGGGCAGGACGCGCGAGAGCGCCTCGTCATCCAGCAGCCACAGTCCCAGCACCAATGCCTGCAGGTTGAAGAAGCCGTAGTTCCCGGTGGTGATGATCGTGCCCTGCAGGAGGCTGAAGAACGCGAAGGCCAGCTGCCTCGGGCGGCGCGGCGCGAAGGTGAGGAACGGCACCGCCGTCTCCATCACCAGCGTCGCCGCCGTGGAGAACTTCTGCACGGCTTGGGGCAGGTGGTGGGCGTACCAACCGCCTCGCGTGGGCAGTGGCGCCGTCTCGTAGTAGTGACGCATGGCGGTCAGCTCTCGCCAGGTGCGGTCTCCCGACTGGATCTTGCTCAGCCCCGAGCCCAGGTAGAGCCGGAACACGAGCGCACGAAAGAGCAGCACCTCCATCGCCGAGGGCGCCTCACGCCCCAGCCCCGGCCGCAATCCCCACGGCGTTGTCACCGCCCCGAGCAGCCCCATCTCCAGCAGCAACGCGTCCCACTGGAAGGACAGGAAGTCACGGCTCATCGAGACATAGGAGAGGTACAGCCCCCACAGCGCGCTGGCGCTGAGCTTCGGCGCCACGTTGAACATCAGCGCCAGCGACAGCAGTTGCCCAGCCCGGCACCCGCGCACCAGCGCCGCATCCGATGCGCCCCGCCAGAACACCGAGGGCATCAGCAGGAAACGCTCGCGGCCCAGCCTGCGCAGCTGCTCCGACTCCACCCGCTCCTGGAACGGGTTGATGCCCCGCGAGCCGAAGAGCCCCAGTACCTGGCGGCCCAGCGAGGTGAACGCGATGAGGTAGGTGCCTCCAAGCAGCCTCAGGAACAGCCACCGCACCACGCGGTACTCAGGAGGCCCCACGTGGCTGCGCCCGAACAACAGCCGATCCACGCGCGAGGCCATGGGCCGGTGGCTCGCGATGACGCGGTAGACGCCCTTGGCCACCGTCCGCGCGCCGGGCAGCAGTCCCAGCCGCGCCAGCCACCGCGTCCCCCGCCGGGGCGAGGAGAGGAGCATCCGGAAGGCGGCCTCGGCTCCCTGAAAGACGGCACCCGAGGGCGCGATGAGCTGCATCGCACGCCGGGCCTCGCTCTTCCGGATGCCGAAGAGCCAACGCAGCGCAAGCCGGGCGGGCCTGAACAGGACACGCCCTTCCGTGCGTGCCTGCCACCGGGCCACCCACCGCCGGCAGAAGCCACAGTCCTTGTCGTAGAGCACCAACGGCCGCGTCAGGCTCAGGCCCATGTCTTTCCTCCTGTTGCTCACTGGAAAGATGGGAGCCCTGGAGGCCCGTGCTGCCTGCGCCCCACGCGTCTGCTCGCCTGGTGGGCGAACGAGCCCGATGCGCCCGCCGTCAAGCCACCTGACGCCGTGAATACCTTTGCGCAAATGAGCGAACCGAAGGCGAAGGCCAAGGACCTGGAAGAGATCGTCCCAGGTGTCTACAACTGGTACGTCGAGGACGAGCGCGTGGGTATGCGCAGCGATGCCTATGCCGTGGTGGACCGCGACGGAGCCGTCGTCCTCATCGATCCGCTTCCCATTGACGAGCAGCTGCTGCGCCCGCTTGGCGTCATCACGGCCATCGTGCTCACCGCGGGCAACCACCAGCGCTCCGCCTGGCGCTTCCGCGAGACCTTCAAGGTGCCCGTCTGGGCTCCGGAGGATGCTCACGGGCTCGAGCAGGAGCCGGACAACTTCTACACCAGCGGAGAGTCGCTCCCCGGGGGGTTGAGCGCGTTCCACACGCCGGGCCCCGCCGAGGCCATGTTCACCCTCTGGATGCAGAAGCACCCGCGGGGCATCGTCTTCCTCTCGGACCTGCTCACCCACTCGGGCAACGGCCGGCCGGAGTTCGTCCCCAGCCGGTACCAGGATGATCCGATGCGCACCCGTATGAGCGTCCAGCGCGTGTTGGATCACCTGCCCGTGGACACGCTGTGCTTCGCTCACGGTGAGGCCATCGTGAGTGAAGGGAAGACCGCGCTCCAGCTGGCGCTGGAGATGGACAGCGCGGGCTTCTCGGCGCACGCCCACTGAGGCTTACCTGGGCAGCGGACCCTCGTGCACCAGCACGTGTCCGTCCTCGAGCCCCGGCGGGACGATGTGCAGCACCTCGCCCGCCTCCGCGCGGCGCAGCAGCGCCAGGAGCGCCGACTTGTCCGTCGCGCCTACCCGCTTCGTGACGGGCAGCACGAGCCGGCGCTCCATGGCCTGGAGCAGGCGCGGCTCGTCTCCGAGGTCCGTCTCGTACAGGAAGCTCTGATCCACGTACTCGTGGTCTCCCGGCACGCTGCCCACCAGCCGCAGCGGGCCCAGGCGGGTGTGCACCCGCACGCTCGGGTTGTGCCACTGGGCCACACCGCGCAGCCGCCGCGCCCGCAGCATCTTCAGCGTCAGCACCTTCACCCACGCCCCGGCCTGAATGCCGCGCACGAAGCTCAGCATCGACACGCCGATGAACACGCCCGGCACCACCGAGGGCGCCGCGTAGTAGGCCGCGCCAATGGCCGGCTCCTCGTCCGCCAGCTGGAGCTTCTGGCGTGCCTCCTCATTCAGCATCCGCGCCGGACAGCGCAGCAGGCCGATGACTCCGGGCAACAGGTAGAGATCCGACAGCACCCAGCTCGGAATCCCCAGCGTGCCGAACGCCAGCCGGTTCAGCTCCCGGTACTGCAGCACCAGCGGGCCCTGATGCTCGGCCGGGAGGAACTTCACGGGCACTCCCGCGGGCTTCAGGTCCAGCGCCTCCACATTGGCGGAGGCTCCCAGCGCCTGAAGCGACAGCTCCGGATGGCGCGAGAAGAAGTCGGCAGCCTGGACATTCATGTCAGCCTTCGGCCTCCAGGAGCGCCGCCACGGTGGCCAGCCGGTTCTCCTCCGGCACGGTGAATGAGCCAGGCTCCAGCCGCGCGTGGGACACCAGGCACCGGGACGCTCCTCCGCCCTTCTCGCACAGCTCTCGCATGGCGAACAGCGTCACCCGCATGCCCTGCGCCTCCACCAGCGCGCGCACCCGCTCCGGCACCAGGCTTGGAGCGAGCAGCTCCTGGCCGAACGGCAGGCCGTTGGTGGCGTAGTGGCGGATCTCCTCGCCCGTCACCGGCAACAGCCGCTCGCGCCCGAAGCGCTGCTCCAGCAGCGCGTATGAAGCGGGGACGATCGCCTCGGGGCACACCAGCATCCGATTCACCGCGGGCAGCGCCAGCACCGCCATGTTCCCGTGGAACGCCGGCTCACGCAGCTCCACCCGCAGCAGCTCTCCCGAGAAGTACCGGGCCGCGGCCTCCATGCCCTCCGTGTCCGTGCGGACTCCGTGAAACAGGAGCGTCGCCCCATCGAAGGTGGCCACATCTCCCTGCCCCTCCCAGAGCCCCGCGCCGGGATCCACCACCTCCATGCCCATGCGCCGCGCCAGTTGCTCCCAGTGCTCGCGCTCTCCGCGGCGGTGCGCCTTGGCCAGCCGCGGCAACAGGAACAACGGCGGTGCACCCGCTCGCGCCAGCACGTGGCCGCACTCGGCGGCGTACGGCATGCCGGTGAGCTCCTCCGCGGGCGAGGGCAGCGCCACCACCACCGCGCCCCTCTGCTCCAGGGCCCGCGCGAATGTCAGCCACTCGCGGCGCGCTCCTCGCGCGTCCACCGGCGCTGCCTCCTGGCTGCGGAAGTTGGCACGGCCTCGCAGCGTCCACGTCCGCCCAGGCGGCGACATCAGGAAGAGTTCGACCATGGTGCATCTATTACGACACATGGAAGTAAGTCGTCCAAAGTCGGTCAGGCCCCGAATCCAACGCTGGCCTCGGGCCCACGACTCGGTGAGGCTGCCGTCCACGTGGACGAGACCAACCTACCCGAGCCCGAGGATCTTCAGCCCCTGCTCTCCGCCGCCCTGGCCCTGCCGGCGCTGAAGCCCTACGCCGCGCGCCTGGAACGGCTGCGGCAGGACTATGCCCGGGGCGTGGCTCGCAAGGATGCGCCGTTGTCGGTGGCGCTCGTGGGTGCCACCGGCGCCGGCAAGTCCACCCTGCTCAACGCCCTGGCGGGACAGCACCTGGCCCGCGAGGGGGAGGATCGTCCCACCAGCACCGCCGCCACGGTCTTCGCGCCCGCTAGCGCGGACCTGGAGGCGCTCTCTCGCGTGGGCGCCAACGTGGTCCGCTACTCCCCCACGCCCCAGGGGCTGTGGGCGGGCCAGGTCTTCATCGACACGCCGGACCTCAACAGCGTGGCCACCGCTCACCGCGAGGTGGCCCGCGCCGCCCTGGAGCTGGCGGACGTGGCGCTGGTCGTCATGCACCGCGGGAGCGTGGCCGAGGCCACTCAGCTGGAGTTCCTCTCCGAGTTCGCCCAGCGCCGCGCGCTCGTCTTCCTCGTCAACTTCGCCGATGAGCTGTCCGCTGAGTCCCGCGAGGCCCTCAAGGCCCAGGCGCGCAAGCTGGCCTCGGAGCGGCTCGGGCTGGCGCAGGACGAGGTGCCCACCTTCGCCATCAGCGGCCGGGCCGCGCGCGAGGGCAAGGATGTCTCCGGTGAGTTCGGCGCCTTCCTCTTCCACCTCCGGGAGCTGGCCACCCAGGCGGTGGCCGCGCGCGTGCGCCGGGGCAATGCCCTGGGCGCCCTGGAGGAGCTGGCCTCCCGCGTCGAAGCCGCCCTCAAGGAGAGCGAGGAGCTGCTCGGCCGCACCCGCGCCTCCCTGGAGGCGGGCCTGAACCGAGCAGGCGAGGGGCTGCGCAAGGACTTCGACACCCGGCTGGGCCTGGCGTACGGGCACCTGGCCACGGAGGTCCGACGGCAGGCCGCGGGCCGTTTCTGGGGCCCCGCGGCCTGGGGCCTGCGCCTGTCCATGTGGGGAGCGGGCGGCCTGGGCGCGGCGACGCTCGTGGCCCGCAGCAGTCTGCCCGTGGGGCTCGCGGTGGCGGCGGCCTCCACCGCGCTGGACGCCGTGCGTCAGCGCACCCGCGCCCACGCCGCCGAGTCCACCATGATGGAGCCCTTCGAGGATGATCTGACGTTGGAAGCCGCCGCGCGCGCCGCGCTCACCGAGGCCCGGGCCGTGGCTCACGCAAGCGGCCTGGAGCCCGAGGCGCTCGGGGTACCTGACACGCAGACGTTGCTGGCGGAGCTGCACACGGTGCGGGCGAGCACCTGGCGCTACACCGCCACCACCGCGGTGGCGGAGGCGGTGTCCGGCTGGTGGCGCGTGGCGCGGTGGTTGGTGCTGCCGCTGATCAACCTGCCCCTGTTCGCCCTGCTGGGGCACGTGGGCTACCGCGTGGTGCGCGCCTACCTGGAAGGCCCGCTGCTGAGCATGGAGTACTTCCTCAACGCCGGCGCGCTCTTCATGCTGCTGGCCGGCGGTGGAGCGCTGCTGTCCTCAGCGAGTCTCGCGGGCGCTGGCCGTGCCGCGCACCGGACGGGGCGTGCGCGCTTTGCCCAGGCCCTCGCCACCCTGAGCGGGAGGCTGGGAGAGGCTATCCAGGACAGCCTTCGCCCCGGGCGGGAGGCCGCGCGTCGTCTGCTGAGCCTCATCCGCGCCCGTTGAGAGCGACACCATGGGCTCGCCCACGTTCTGCGAGTGCTCGCGGCTGGCCACCATGTTGTCCTGGCTGTCGCGGCAGATCGGCGCGGCCACGCGCGTGTCACGCACCGGGTCGCCGTAGCCGGCGATGCGCGCGGGCACAGACGGGTTGTTCCACCCGCGGCCCGTCTCCCGCGCCACCTTGAAGTGCAGGTGCGGTCCGCACGACCAGCCCGTGGAGCCCGAGAAGCCGATGAGCTGGCCCCGCTTCACGCGCTGGCCCGCCTTCACCACCACCGCGCTGAAGTGCAGGTACTGAGACTCCAGCCCATCACCGTGGGAGATGACGACGTAGTTGGCCTTGGCGGCCATCTTCTCGTCGCACCCACCTTCGGTGCTGTCACCCCGGGCCAGGCGTACCAGCCCGTCCGTGGCCGCCACGATGGGAGTACCTTCCGGCATCCGGAAGTCCCACGCGTACGTGTCGTTGTGCTTGTGGCTTCCCGTGTCATGCCCCTGGCTCACCGTGTGGATACGGCCACAGGCAAACGGGACGCCCACTTCAGGCATGTCCCGGAGGGAGGAGGGGGAGACCGCCGAAACCGAAGAGATGATCAGGAGGGTAGAAAGGATCATGGTTGGGGCCGCCTCTCAACGGAGAGAGACGTTGCCGCTATTCCGTGATGCTTTTCCCCCGGTTTTGGCTCCCCTGGCTGCCTGCCCCTCTCATTTATTAAAAGGACTGAGTGGTCACTTTTTAAGTTTAGGGTTAGAAAGGGGCATGCCTCCTCGCAGGACCGCCCAGGCCGCAGCCCCCGCGCGTCCCCGCCGCACGCAGCAGCAGCGGCGGGAGGAGACCCGGCGCCGCCTGCTCGATGCGACCATTCAGGTGCTGGTCGAGCAGGGCTATGCCCGGTTGACCACCGTGGAGGTGGCCCAGCGGGCCGGCGTCTCGCAGGGGGCCGTGTTCACCCACTTCGACACCAAGGCGGACCTGCTGGCCGCGGCGGTGGAGCACCTGTTCCCCCGGCTCATTCAGGACTACCTGGCGGGCTTCGGGGGCCTGTCGAGCGTGCAGGACCGGATCAGCGCCGCGGTGGAGATGCTGTGGTCCATCTTCCAGCGGCCCGAGCTGAATGCGGCCATCGAGCTGTACGTGGCGGCGCGCACGGACCGCGAGCTGCAGGCGGCGCTGGCCTCCATGGAGGGCCCCCACCGCGACAACCTGGTGCGGGTGGCGCGAGAGCTGTTCCCCGAGGCCTCCTCGCACCCGGACTTCGAGGCCGTGGTGGAGCTGACCATCGACGCCATTCAGGGCAGCGCCATCGCGCGCGTGGCCCGGCCTGACCACCCCGCGCTCGAGCGGATGCGGCAGGTGCTCACCCGCTTCGTACGCAGCAGCTTCTCCCGCGGCCGGCGGCCCCGACCACTGAGGCGGACTTAAACGAGGTCAACCATGGACACAGCGCAGATTCCTGACCTGCTCACGCCCGCCGTGCCGTTCTTCCTCGTCTCGGTCATCGTCGAGGCGCTGGTGATGAAGCGGCTCAAGGACGAGGGGCGCCCCGTGGCGGGCCACACGGTGAAGGACACCGCCGCCAGCCTCACCATGGGCCTGGGCAACCTCTTCGTGAACATCTTGTGGAAGGGCGTGGCCTTCTCCTTCTACATGCTGCTCTACCAGCTGACGCCGCTGAGGATGGGCACGGGCGTGGCGGCCTGGGTGCTGCTCTTCTTCGCGGACGACTTCTGCTACTACTGGTACCACCGCGTGAGCCACGAGTGCCGGCTGTTCTGGGCCTCGCACGTGGTGCACCACTCGAGCCAGCACTACAACCTGTCCACGGCGCTGCGCCAGCCGTGGGTGACGATGACGACGCTGCCCTTCTGGGTGCCCCTGGCGCTGGTGGGCTTCAGCCCGGCGCAGATCGTCATCATGCAGTCCATCAGCCTGCTCTATCAGTACTGGATTCACACCGAGGCCATTCAGCGGCTGGGGCCCCTGGAGTGGGTGCTCAACACGCCCTCGCACCACCGGGTGCACCACGCGTCGAATCTCCAGTACCTGGACAAGAACTACGGCGGCATCCTGATCATCTGGGATCGGCTCTTCGGCACCTTCGCCCCCGAGGTGGAGAAGCCGGTGTACGGGCTGACGAAGAACATCAACACCTTCAACCCGGTGCGCATCGCGTTCCACGAGTTCGCCGCCATCTACCAGGATCTGCGGCGCCACGAGCCCCTCCGGGTGCGGCTGAGCCGCGTGTTCCGCAACCCGGGCTGGAAGCCCACCGGGTACGAAGAGGACTCCGCGCCGTACGAGCGCACGGGAGGGACATCGATATGAGGTGGCAAACCGGCAGGGGCCGACGTGGGTGGTGGCTTGGGCTGTTCCTCTGGCTGACGGGCTGCGCGACGACGCAGGCCCCCACCCAACCCGTGCCCACGCCTCCCGCGGTCGCCTCGGGAGAGCGCGTCACCGCCTTCGTGGGCGTCTCCGTGCTCCCGCTGGACTCCGGCCAGGTGCTGAAGGACCAGACCGTGGTGGTGGTCGGCCCGCGCATCCAGGCCATCGGCCCCACCGCCTCCACGCCCGTGCCCCAGGGCGCCACGCGCATCGACGGCCAGGGCCGCTACCTCATGCCGGGCCTGGCGGACATGCACCTGCACCTGCAGCCCGGAGAGGGCAACCCCACGGACGCGGCGGGACAACAACTCTCGCTGCTGCTGGCCAACGGCATCACCACGGCCCGGGCCCTGGTCGCCGCTCCCACCGGGCTCACCGTCCGGGACCGGGTGGCGCATGGCCAGATGCTGGGCCCTCTGCTGCGCGTGGCGGGCCCCTCGCTCCACGCCAAGTCCGTGAAGGGCCCGGAGCAGGCACGGCAGCTGGTCCGCCAGTACAAGGCCGCCGGCTATGACTTGATCAAAACCCACGGCGGCCTGGGCCGGGAAACCTACGACGCCATGATGCAGGAGGCCCAGGCCCAGGGGCTGCGCGTGAGCGGACACGTGACGCCGGACGTGGGCCTCACCCGCGCCCTCGAGGCGGGCCAGCAGCTCGAGCACCTCGACGGCTACCTGGCCGCGCTGCTGCCGCCCGGGGACAAGGCCGAGGTGGGACAGGTGGAGTTCGGCGACGCGCTGTCGCGGATGGACCTGGCCCGGCTGCCCGCGCTCGCCGAGGCGACCAGGCGCGCGGGCATCTACAACTCGCCCACCCTGGCTCTCTTCGAGGTGGTGGCCAGCGAAGGAGAGCTGCCGGAGCTGCGCGGCCGGCGCGAGCTGCGCTACGTGCCCTCCAGCGCGGTGGATGCGTGGCTTCAGGCCCTGCTCACCGGCCCGCTCGCCGAGGCTCCGGCGGCCGGCAAGCACCGCTTCCTGGAGCTGCGCCGCCAGGTGCTGCGCGGACTGCACGCGGCCGGAGCGCCGCTGCTGGTGGGCTCGGACTCGCCGCAGCTCTTCATGGTGACGGGCTTCGCGCTGCACCGGGAGATGGCGGCCCAGGTCGCCGCGGGCCTGCCACCGCTGGTGGTGCTCCAGGCGGCCACGCGCAACGCCGCCGCCTCCTTCGGAGAGTCGGACCAGTGGGGCACCGTGGCCGCCGGCCAGCGCGCGGACCTGCTGCTGCTCAACGGCAACCCGCTCGAGGACATTCAGCTCGCCCGCGCCATCGCCGGGGTGATGGTGCGCGGCCAGTGGCTGCCCAAGAGCGAGCTGGATGCCAGGCTCGATCAGGTGGCCGCCGCCGCGAAGGCCGCTGGCAAATAACCTCGTGTGTTGAATCTCATGCGCTTGTCTCACCCAGGGGCGCCGAAACGCGCACATGCTGTTTCCCACCTGGGAGGGGAGGCGCTAGGACACAGGAGGGGTCGTCACACCGGCCAAGGGGAGCCATGAGCCAGCGAGCACTGTGGGAGCGGTACAAGAAGTACCTGTGCGTGAGCCCGTCCGTGGGCTTCGCGCTCGACATCTCACGGATGAACTTCACCGAGGACTTCCTGGAGCGGATGGCCGAGCCGATGCGCGGGGCCTTCGCCGCCATGGAAGCGCTGGAGCAGGGCTCCATCGCCAACCCGGACGAGAAGCGCCGGGTGGGCCACTACTGGCTGCGCGCCCCCGAGCTGGCGCCCGAGGCGGAGATTGGCCGGGGCATCCGTGACGCGCTGGCGGACGTGCACTGGTTCGCCGAGGAGGTGCACGCCAGCCGCATGGTGCCGCAGACGGCCGAGCGCTTCACCCAGCTGCTGCTCATCGGCATTGGCGGCTCGGCACTGGGGCCGCAGCTGGTGGCGGACGCGCTGGGCTCGCCGGCGGACAAGATGCGCCTGTTCTTCTTCGACAACACGGACCCGGACGGCATGGACCGGGTGCTGGCGCAGATTGGCGACAAGCTGAAGGAGACGCTCACCGTCGTCATCAGCAAGTCGGGCGGCACCAAGGAGACGCGCAACGGCATGCTGGAGGCCGAGCGGGCCTACCAGGCGCGCAAGCTGGACTTCGGCGCGCACGCGGTGGCCATCACCGGGGAGAACAGCGAGCTGGACCAGTACGCGAAGAAGCACGGCTGGCTGCGCGCCTTCCCCATGTGGGACTGGATTGGCGGGCGCACCTCGGTGCTGTCCGCGGTGGGCCTGGTGCCCGCGCGGCTGCAGGGGCTGGACGTGGACGGGCTGCTGTCGGGCGCGCGGGAGATGGACCGCGAGACGCGGCACAAGGACGTGCTGAAGAACCCCGCCGCGCTGCTGGCCCTCATGTGGTTCCACGCCGGCAACGGGCGCGGCACCCGGGACATGGTCATCCTGCCGTACAAAGACCGGCTGATGCTGATGTCGCGCTACCTGCAGCAGCTGGTGATGGAGTCGCTGGGCAAGGAGAAGGACCTGGGTGGCAAGGTGGTGAACCAGGGCGTGGCCGTGTACGGCAACAAGGGCTCCACCGACCAGCACGCGTACGTGCAGCAGCTGCGCGAGGGCGTGAACAACTTCTTCGTCACCTTCATCGAGGTGCTCAAGGACCGCGAGGGCCCCTCGCTGGCGGTGGAGGAGGACGCCACCAGCGGCGACTACCTGGAGGGCTTCTTCCTGGGCACTCGGCGGGCGCTGTACGAGAACGGCCGCGAGTCCATCACCCTCACCGTGCCGGAGGTGAGCGGGCGCACGGTGGGCGCGCTCATCGCGCTGTATGAGCGGGCGGTGGGCTTCTACGCCTCGCTGGTGAACATCAACGCCTACCACCAGCCGGGAGTCGAGGCCGGGAAGAAGGCGGCCACCGCGGTGCTCTCGCTGCAGCGCAAGCTGCTCACGCACCTGCGCGGCCAGAAGGGCGCGGCGCACACCGCGGAGGAGCTGGCCAGCGCGGTGGGCGCCTCGGACGAGGTGGAGACCGTCTACAAGGTGCTGGTGCACCTGGCGGCCAACCCCGACCACGGCGTGACACGAACGGAGGGTGCCACTCCGTTCGATGCCCGCTTCGGCATGGCCTAGCCCCCTGCCCTTACCGCTCGTCGCGGTCCAGGATGCCGTCCTCGTCCTGGTCCACGCCGATGCGGCGCTCGGTGAGCTTGGGCACCACCGTCCACGTCAGCTCGTTGTCCGGCAGCGCCCGGGAGCGCAGCTGCGCCGCGCTGACGCGCTCGGAGCCCCGGTCCGCCTGGAACTCGCCGCCGCCCAGGTAGGTGTAGCCCCGCGCCTCGCTCTGCTGCCGGCCCTTCACCACCAGGCCCACCTTGCCGCTGTCAGCCAGCGCCAGGAAGGTGTTCAGCAGGGCGTTCTGCTCCGGGCTGGGGAAGGCTCCGTTGAGCGTCACCTGCCGGCCCACCGCCGCGTGGGTGTCCTTGCTGTCGGGGCCGGGCGGCTCGTTGATGTCGTTGCCCATGCCGCGCGGCAGGTCCGAGCCCGAGAAGGCCAGCATGAACGCCACCAGGTCGGCCACCTCTTGATCACTGGCCACCTGGAAGGCGGGGTTGGTGATGAAGCGGGCCAGCGAGTCCACCACGCCGTGGTGGCTGAAGCCGAAGCCCGCCACGCTCTCCAGCTGCGTCAGCTCCATGCCCACCTTCTCATGCATGTTGCGCAGGTGCGGCACCTTGAAGACGATGTTGGTGCTGCCATCCACGCTGACGAGGCCCGTGTGCATCTCCCCGTTGGGCCCGGCGGGCAGGGGCACGTACTGGCTGCCGTTCCACGTCGAGCTCGTCCCCAGCCCGCTGGGCAGGGTGTGGCAGGTGGAGCACGCGAACAGCCCCAGCCCCAGCAGGCGCGGCGGCCGGAAGAGGGCCAGGCCCGCCACGGCGTTGCCGTGGGGCAGCGGCTGGCCAGCGGGCGCGAAGCGGCCCGTGGTGTAGTGGCCCGGCAGCGGCAGGTGGGTGGGCAGCGAGTTGTCCAGGTTGCGGAACGGGTTGGGCGGGAACGTCAGCGTGGCGAGGAAGTCCTCGAACTGCTGCATCTGCGCCGCGCTGAGCATCATGTCGTCGCCCTGCAGGTGCACGAAGGCCGGGTTGAAGTCCTCCAGCCCATCACGGTCCCCGCGCCAGTGCAGCGCCTCCTTGCCGATGATGTCCTGCAGCGTCTGCGTCGTCAGCGGGCCCTTCATCGGGTGCACCGGCTCGAAGCCTCCCAGCAGCTGGGGCACGCCCATGCCCTTGTTCTGGTCCGCCAGGGCCTCCATCTGCCCCGCTGGGTCGCCCAGGTCCCACGCCAGCCGGTCCATGCGCCCATCCACGTGGCACGAGCCGCACGAGACATGGCCCGTGCCGGACGTCTCCCGCGTGTTGTACAGGTGCTTGCGGCCCACTTTGATGACGCTCGGCGTCGGATCGAAGAAGGGCACGCGGCTCTTCTCCTGGTGGTCGCTCAGGCTCACCACGGAGAGGCTGGCGGCGAAGCGGTTGAGCACGTAGAGGTTGCCGCGCGCCTCGTCGAGCACCAGCCCGGTGGGGCCCTCGCCCACCTCGAAGCGGCCCAGGCGCTGGCCCGTGAGGCTCACCACCACCACGTTGTTGGAGCCCAGGCCCGCCACGTACCCACGGGTGCCCGCGCCGTTCCACGCGATGGCGCGCGGATCGCCCAGCGACTTGTCCCGCTCGGACTGAGGCACCGTGGCGGTGGCGTACGTCAGGTGCGGGTTGAGCTCGAGCCGCTGCACCTGAGCGGGCGCGGCGGGGTTGACCACCGCCATCCGCACCCGCAGGAAGCGGCCGTTGAGGTTGGGCTCGAAGCGCACCTCGTTGGTGGCGTCCGTGCCCACCACGGTGACGGCGCCCGAGGGGTGCACCGCCAGCGCCATGTTCAGGTTCATCAGCCCGCTGGCATAGGTGACCGACAGGGTGGCCGTGTCGATGATGGCCAGATCCCTGTCCGACAGCTTCCACCCTGGCCTGCGGCCCGAGGCCTCGGCGTTGGCGCCACTGACGAGCTCCGTCCAGTCATGGGCGTTGTCATCCAGCCACTGCCCGCTGGCGTTCTGCCGGACGATGAGGGGCCCCGGAGGCGGCGATGGCAGGCCCTGGGCGATGGCGGGCTCGAACGCGGCGCCCTTGTTGGGCGGCGGGTTGATGCCGCCGTACGGCCCGCTGGGGTCGCTCACGACGTTGGGGGGGTAGAGGCCCGGCAGCGTGCCGCCTCCGCCCAGGGCGGTGGTGCCATTGCCAGACTCGAAGATGGCCGCGTACACCTTGCGCCCATCCGCGCTCACCGCCAGGGCGCGCGGATCCTCACCCTTGAGCGGCACCCGCTGCGCTGGCGCCAGCGGCCGGGCCGGATCCACCACCAGCACGGTGTTCACCTGAGAGCAGGTGATGAAGGCCCGCCGGGGCATGCCGGCAAAGACAACATCCGCGGGCTCGTCGTCCGTGGGCACGGTGGCCACGACGTTGTTGGTGACCAGGCTGACAATGCTCACACTGTCGGAGATGTGATTGACGACCCAGGCCTCCGTGTTGGTCCGGGCCCGCACGGACACCGGCTCCAGCCCCACGGGAATGGACGCCACCAGCCGGGGCGCCGGGCCCGCCAGCTCGAACACCATCAACCGGTTGTCCGCCGTGTTCACCGCCAGCAGCTTCGTGCCGTCGGGCGTCATCTCCAGCGGGTGAACCTGGGGGTTCTCCCAGTTCACGAACGAGCCCAACGCCCACGCCGGGGCGCCCAATGCCCATACACACAGTAGGCCCCACAACACCGCGGTTCGACGAATGAACATCATCTGGCTGCCTCCTGTGTAGAGCGGCGAGGTGAGACTTCTCCTGGAAAATTCCAGAATACTTGTCTAATCGGGATAAACCTTAAAACGGAAATCAGCAAGAGAGTCCCGCATGACTCCCTGAGCCCATGGCCCAAAGGGAAGAATGCTCGGGGCGCGTGTCTGGCTTTGACGCAGCCCTATCGAAGCGGATCAACCGTGACTGGGCGGTGACTGGAAAACACGCATCGACGCAGAGCGCCGCTCACCGGCCACCATCACCCCGAACAACAGGTGCAGGCCCGGAAAGACGCGTTCGCGCCCATACAGAGAGATGTCCAGGAAGATGGCCTCGGTGAAGACCCCATGAACTCGGGCCACAGCAGCCCCAGCTCGAACGGTGGAACGCCAAGGACAGACCCAGCTGGGCCCGCGCATAGAGCAGATCCGACACAGGCATCACTCTGCTTTATGCGCGGGCTTCTGGCAATCAAATCTACTTCTGAGCCTCACCCGCCTGAGCGTTGCGCTGGGGCACCAGGCCCTGCACGGAGCTCTTGGCGATGTTGGTGGCCAGCGCGGTGCCGAAGATCATGATGAGCTTCTTGCCCATCTCCACGGCGAAGGGGCGCTGCTCGGCGCGGGTGGCCAGCCGGTCCGGGTGGTTCCACGCCCGCTTGATGGCCGTCACGCGCCGCTGGCCCATGTGGTGCCGGCGGTAGCTGGCCCGCCACGCCGCGATGCCCACGCCCACGCCTGTCAGCACCAGCGCGGCGATGGCCGCCCCCACGATGAGATCATGGTGGCGCGAGACCTGGTAGCGCACGTTCGTCACCCGGTCACGCCGCCGGTCCAGCTCCTCCAGCGTGAGCATCAGCTCGTCGCGGATGCGGTCAGCCGTCTTCTCCACCTGGGCGCGGGCGTTCTTGCCCGCGTCGTGCTTGACCGAGCCTTCGTGCTTCGACTCGATGGCCTGGGCGGAGGAGGAGGGCTCCTTCTTCGCATCGGCGGCGAGGGCCGGGCGATCGAGGAGGTGATCCCTCTTCGAGGTGTCGTGCTTGTCCTCGTTCTTCTGCTCGAGATGGCCCCACTCGTTCATTGCAGTGTCTCCCGCGCCATGTCGAAGTCGGCCTTCAGGCGCTCTTGCGTGTGAGGCAGGGGCTTCTTGGGCAGCTTCTTCACGCCGAAGTACGCGAGGCCTCCCGCGATGAGCAGAATGGCCACGCCCGCTATCAGCACGCCCAGCCAGTCACTGAGCGGCAGTGCCAGCCCAATGGCCACGAAGAGGGCCGCCAGCCCACAGAGCACCAGGGTGATGGCGGCGCCGATCAGGATGCCGCTGGTACGCGCGGCTTTGATCTCCTCCCGCAGCTCCTTCTTGGCGTGCAGCACCTCGGCCTTCACCAGCAGCTTCGCCTCGGCGAAGGCGTGCTTGATGAGCTCCGCGGTGCTCAGCGACTCCAGTTGCCTTCTCTCCAAGCGTTCCGATTCGAGATCCACGTCTCCGCCTCCCGGACTCCAAAGCGCTGCGCGCGCCATGCGGCGCGGCGCTCATTCCTGGGAGAAGGTGGGCAGGACTGCGCACGGCGAGAAGTCCACCCGGGGCAGCGGGTCCTCGTTCGCCTGCCTGCCCCCCTGACGGCTGCCTGGTTACGAGGCCAGGTTGAGCCAGGTCTCCGCGCGGCGGCGCGCCTCCTTGTCGGGGTCCTCCTGCTCGGAGCCGCCGCCGCCCGACAGCTCCAGGTAGACGGCGCGGATGACGTTGGCGTTGAGGTGCTGCTCCTGGGCCTCCACCAGCGCGTCCACCAGCGAGGTGCCCCGGGCCACCCGCTGCACCCCGAAGATGACGCTCTGCGCCTCGCGCAGGTCGACTGAGCCAGGCGCCCTGCCCACCCGCACATGGCTCAGCGAGGGCGTCAGCTGGGCCCCGTCGCTCACCATGTACTGCTTGACGGCGTCCACCGTGGCGAGGAGCTTCTCGTAGCTCTCGTAGTTGAAGTCGCCGATGCCGGGGATGCTCACGCCCTCGAGCCGCTCGGCGTCGATGCCGATGAGCTTCACCTCGTACTCGGCCTGGGTGTTCTTGATGCTGGCGTTGAGCGCCACCGAGTAGACGTCGAACTTCATGTCCGACTTGATGTCCTTGACGGTGATCTCCAGCCGGATGCCCGCCCCATAGCGCACGCTCCACAGCACGCCCTCGATGTCGCGCGTGTCCTCCTGGTCGGTGAGCATCATCGCCTCGTACACCACCACCGCGCCCTTGGCGGCGGAGCTGGCGTCGCTGAAGCGGCCAATCTGCGAGGTGAAGGCCGACTCGCCGGTGAAGAACTCCTGGCTGACGCGGAAGCTGGTGAAGGGCGAGGCCTGCGTGGCCGCGGGCGCCTCGAGCGTCCCCGCCGCCGTGGCCGTGATCTTGAGCACCGCGGGCGCCACGGACTCACTGGATGAAATCGGAATCATGCCGCTCATCGTCTTACCCTCCCACCTGCTCGAACTTGAGCCAGTCACCCGCGCGATCCTTGTCCTCGTTGGAGGGCAGCGCGTCCTCCGCCGCATTGCTCGTCAGCGCCTTGTAGACGGCGCGGATGGCGTCCTCGTTGAGGCGCGACTTCACCCTGTTGACCAGGAGCGCCGCGGTGCACGTCTTGCCCGCTTTGATCTGCCGCGCCGCGAAGAGCGCGGCCTGCGAGCTGGCCAGCGGGGACTGCACCCTGGGCGGCGAGATGAACACCTGCAGGGGCAGCGGCCTCAGCGTGTCCGCGCTCTTCTGCAGGTAGCCGTTGATGGTGTCCGCCGCTTTGGTGATGCGGTTGTAGTTGCTCCGGTCGAAGCGCCCGGGGCCCGGCAGATCCTTGAAGATGTCGCCGTTGGACAGGCCAAACCCGACGATCTCGAACGAGGCGTTCACCAGCCCCAGCTCCACCCCCGAGGCGATGGTGCCCGGCTGCACATCCAGCTTCGCCTGCAGATCCCAGATGGTGATCATCACCCGGAAGCCCGCGCCCCAGCGGGTGCCATAGATGGCGCCCCCCAGGGGCGCGGCGGCGCTCGTCTCGGTGTAGCGCATGGCGTCATACGTCATCATCAACGTGTTCGCCGACGAGGTGAGGTTCACCGTGCTGGCGATGCCCAGCCGGGACGCGGTGTCCATGCGCACCGAGGTGAAGTGGACCTTGAAGTCCGAGAACTGCCGCTGGTTGGGCGCCAGCGGCACCGGCTTCATGTCCTTGCCGTTGGGCAGGTCCGTGAAGGCCTCGAATGCTCCCTCCTTCGTCAGCCTGGGAGAGATGGGGTACCAGTCCGCCATTTACGCCTCCTGCGTGGGTCGCGCCGTGCAGCGTACTTCTGCAAGAGGCTGGCCCGGCGGCATTCGGGCGCACGCTCGCGGTCCTTCGCTCAGGAACGTGCCGTTTCCGCAGTCCGCGCTGCGCGTTCCGCAGTCCAAACCGCAGGTACGTGCGTCCCCTCCGGACACGGCGGCGTTAGCGGTGGACGCGGATCGAAGGGCGGCGCGTGGCTGCGCGCAGGGAGCACGGTCGCGGCTACGCTTGGCACGGAGCCTGCTGTGAGCAGGCACCACCACCGGCATTCTGCCGAGCACCGCCTGAGAGGGAACATGAGAAGCCTCAAGTCTTCACTGGAAGCCGCCGCGCATCGCCTGGTGGGCTGGGCCGCCGTTGCCCTGCTGCTCTTCTGTCTGGCGCTGGCGGGCCCTGCCTCGGCGCAGGACGCGAAGCAGGCTGCGTCGGCCCCGGCGCCGCTGCTGGACACCGGAAAAGCGGTGCCCTGGTGGGTGGCGTTCAAGTTCAACTCCGCCAACTTCCCGAAGTGCGCGGGCGCCGCTCAGCGCCAGTGCCTCTTCGGCGGCGAGGTGCAGGACTATCGGCTCTTCAGCCAGCAGTACGTCTTCGCCGGCAGCGGCGACGGCGCGTTCCGAATGGGCAACGACTGCCTCGGCGACGACACGGTGGATCCGCTGGGGGCCACCTTCTCCCAGGTCTACCAGGGCTCTGGCTATTTCTACGTGCTGTGGAACGATCAGTTCTACGGGGATCCGGCCATCAAGGGCTGCAGCGGCAACTCGTGCGGCGCCCCCTGGGGCCACTCCAAGGGCATGGTGGCCTGGAACGCCGAGGGCAAGGGCTTCGTGCTCCAGGTCAGCACCCCGTCCTGGCCTGCCTCCGGCAACAAAGCCAATCCCCGGAAGACCGACGGCAACACCCTGGGCTGCATCAAGGATGACGACGTCCAGGTCAGCCAGCACTTCTTCGCCCTCACGCTCACAAAGGATGACCTCAAGGTGCTGCTCAAGGCCCTGGCGAACGCCAGCGTAGTTACTGACCCCAGCAACCCCCAGCTGGTGCGCAATGGCGGCCCGGCGGACATCCAGGCGCTGGTGAAGGCGCTGGGCACCAGGTCCAAGAGCGCGGCGCTCACCAACGACGTGCTGTCCAGCGGCGTCCGGCTGATCTCCAAGCCCTCCAAGTTGCAGGTGCCGCCCTGGCAGCTCGTCTCCGCCACGCTCGGTGGCGTCCCGCTGCGGGTGGCTACCTGGTGGGCCAATCCGCAGATCCCGTCCACCAATGGCGGGACGCCCGAGTGCTGGCAGCCAGGGCTGGGCACCCCCGGGCGTGTCGAGATCGCCACCACGGGCACCTGGGACAAGGTGCAGCTGGGCCTCACCGGCGGGATGGGCCCGAACTACAATCACGCCAAGATCGGCGTCTCGCTCGACGCGGCCAGGCCGCTGGCCATCTTCGGCGACATGAACCAGCAGGGTGCGCTGTCCGGCAAGTGCGGCAGCAGCCAGAACGGGCGGGGTGGCCTGTTCTATGTGGTGGAGGACCCGGCGCTCTTCAACAGCGTGAGCGGGTTGCTCAAGGGGGCCACCGCCCCCGTGCAGTAAACGCGCTAGCGCTTGTTGCGGTGCAGCGCGAGCGCGGTGGCCAGCGTCTCGCGCACCTGCCGCGCCTGGAAGAGCCGGTCCGCCGTGTCCACCAGGTTGTCCAGGTACAGCACCTGCTTGCGCAGCCGGGCCGGAATGGCGCGCGTGCCCAGGTGGGCTCCTAGCAGCCCTCCCGTCACCGCCGCCGCCACGTCCACCTCGCCGCCACAGCGCAGCACCAGCGCCACCGCCTCGCGGAAGTCGTGCGGCACCTTCAGCGCCGCGTACAGCGACGTCAGCAACACCGGCACCACGTGCGAGGGCAGCCCGTCCACCCCCTGCAGCTCCGAGCGGGGCACGCCCACCTTGCGCAGCGCATCCAGCGCCCGCGCCTTGTCCCACGTGAGCAGGCGCGGCAGGTGCCGCAGCTCCTCCGCCAGCGTCTTGTCGTGCACCGCCGCCGCCAGCGCCAGCTTCTCGCAGAAGGCCGCCGCCGTGAGCGGCTCCTCCTCCATGCCCAGCGCCACCGCCTGCGCGAACGCCGCCGCCGCCGCCGCGCACGTCGGGTCCTTGTGGGTGATGATGGCCAGCACGCCCGCGTCATGCGGCAGCCGCGCGCTGCCGTTCTCGAACAGCCCCACCACCATCGCCCGGCTCAGCACCGAGGGGCACCTCACCCCCAGCGGCGTGCCCGCGCTCATCCACGGCGTGCCGCTGGACAGCCGCTGCAGCGAGTCGGCCAGCCCCCGCGGCGGCTGGAGGATGACGCCCTCCTGCCACAGCCACGCGAAGTGCGCCGCCGCGCTGCGCCCGTCCACCTTGCCCTCGCGAATCACGCTCTCGCTGGCCGCCAGCAACAGCTGCGTGTCGTCCGAGAACTGCCCCTTGGCGAACTTGCCGCGCGGCCGCGGAGCGAAGTCATCCGCCAGGTGCGTCAGCCGCGTGAGGCTGGCCGGCGGAATGCCCCGCAGCGGGAACCCCAGCGCGTCACCGATCGCCAGGCCCAGGAAGGCTGCTTGGAACCTGTCCTGGCGCTCAGCGGGAGTCAGCGGCATCGGAGGGCGCGAAGATTAACCGAGGCCCGGACAGGCACCAGTGCTCAAGTGAAGGGGGCACTTGGTACCGCAACCCGCAGGCGCCGGGCAAGCCTCACAAGTGGCTACGTGTCGCGCCCCAGGTTCACCACCGCCTGCAACCGCGCGAGCACCGCCTCGGTGCCCTGGTGCAAGTGTGTCCCATCCCACAGCGCGGGCGTCACCGTCCCACCCAGGCGGTGAAAGTCCGCCTCGGCCTCGGGGTAGGCGAGGTTGCGAAAGCGCACCCGGTCCTCGAGCGCGTAGTCGACGATGTAGCGCCGCGCCGCCGCCGAGGGCGGGTGGGCGATCCGGTGGAACAGCTCGAGCGTGTCCGAGGCCATCGTCCCGGGGATTATGCCCCGCGCGCGCCCACCGCTGGCAGGAACAGGTCCGCCAAATCCCGGCGCGAGCGCTTCATGACATCCGCCAGGGTGTACTTGTCCAGCACCGCGAGGAAGGCCTCGCGCGCCTCGTACAGCACCCCCTTGAGCCCACACGCGGGCGCGATGGGACAGGTGTTCTCCTCCTTGTTGAAGCACTCCACCAGGTGGAAGTCCGGCTCGGAGACGCGGAACACCTTGCCCAGGGCGATTTCCGAGGGCTGCCGGGCCAGGCTGATGCCCCCGGTGCGCCCGGGCTTCACCTCGACGAAGCCCTCCTTGTTCAGCGTTTGTACCACGCGCACCAGGTGGTGCTTGGAGATGCCGTAGGCCTCGCTCACCTCCTGCGTGGAGACGAGGCCTCCGGGGCGAGCCGCCAGGTACAGCAGCACCCGCAGCGAGTAGTCAGCGTGAAGCGTTAGATGCACGAGGTGTCACTCCCGCTGCCTCCGGACGGGCCACGCTCGGCAGGAAGGCATCCGCGTGGATGTCCTTCAGCGAGAGCCCCGCCAGGAAGAGCTTCTTTCTCAGGGATAGCACCAGGTCCGGGTTGCCGCAGAGAAACGCGCTGAAGCCCACCGGCTTCGGAACCTCGGTGCGTATCAGTACGTCCAGCGCCCCTACGTGGTAGCCCTTGCCCAGACGGCCCTCCAGCACGCTGGGGCGGTAGTGGAGATTGAAATGCCGGGCCGCCAGCGCTCGCAGCTCGTCCACCAGGTACAGCCCGCGCATGTCCTTGGCGCCGTGGAACAGCCAGATGGGGCCGGTGTGCCCTGACTCCAGCGCCTCACGGACGATGCCGTACAGCGGCGCCAGGCCCGTGCCCGTGCCGGCCAGCAGCAGCGGCTGCTCCGGCTTGCCGGGCAGGTAGAAGCAGTCTCCCGCCGGGCCCTGCAGCTTCACCGCGTCTCCCGGCCGCGCCTCGTCGGCCAGCCAGCGGCTCATCGCTCCGCCCGGCAGCACGCGCACGTGCAGCTCCAGCCCGTCCTCCCGCGGCAGGCTCGCCAGCGAGTAGCTGCGGGCCAGCCCATCCGCGCGCAGCAGCGTGAGGTACTGGCCCGCGCGGTACTCGAAGGGCCCCTCGGGCCACAGCCGCACGCGCAGCACGTCCGCGCTCAGCGGCTCGACTGACTGGAGGCGCGCGGGCACTCGCAGCTCCTCCCCGTTGGACACCTCCAGGTCCATGTCCGGCTCGAGCTTGCACGCGCACGCCAGGAAGTAGTTGCGCGCCTTCAGCGTGTCCTTGAGCCCCACCTGCGCCTTGTCCGGCACCGCGCCGGCGGACCGCATGAGGCAGGACTGGCACACCCCCGACTTGCACGCGTGCGGCACCGGGATGCCCTGCCGCAGCAACCCGTCCAGCACGGACTCCTCCGCCTCCAGCGGGTACCACCGCGACTCGTAGCTGACTCGGGACATGGCGTGTGCCTCCGTTACTTGTTGAGCACGTCGGCCCGGGTGCTCTCGGCCGTCTGCAGCACCTGCTGAATCAGCGGCGCGGGCACGCCCAGCTCCTGCAGCGTGCTGCCCAGGTGCTCGGCCACCGCGTTGAAGTGGCTGTCGTTCAGCCCCTGCTTCACCAGGTGCGCGTGCCCCTTGCGCATGTCCAGGCCCGTGTAGTTGTTGGGCCCGCCGAACACCATCGTCAGGAACGCCTTCTGCTTGGCGGCCTGGCGCTCCATGTCCACGGTCTCGAAGAAGTGGCTGATGCGCTCGTCCGCCAGCACCTTGCGGTAGAAGAGATCCACCGCCGCGTCCATCGCCTTGGCTCCACCAATCTGCTCGTACACGGTGCTCATCTGCGCCTCCCGGCCTTGGGCCCGAAAAGATGTATATGAAATGCATCTTTTACGGCGCACCGTCAATGTCCTCGAGGCCATGCTGCTCTAAAGGGAAGGAAGAAGCGGGGTGAGGGGGCACGCCGTGGCGCGCCGCGCCCTCACCCGGGCCCTCTCCCGAGGGGGAGAGGGGACTTCACACCACGGGGGCTAACGCACGCCCGCGGCGTTCATGCGCGCCGTCTCGCGGCGCACGGTGGCCTGCTCTACCTGGAAGCGAGCGTCCTCGGGGGACAGGCCCCTCATGCGCTCCTGGGCCTCGGCCATGCGGCGGCGCGCGGCCTCCACGTCGATGCCCGCCACCGGCTCGGCGCCGTCGGCCAGCACCAGCACCTTGTCGTTGCCCACCTCCACGAAGCCGCCCGCCACGAAGAAGGCCTCGCGACGGCCTCCGTCCACCAGCGTCAGCGCTCCGGGCTCCATCAGCGACAGGAACGGGGTGTGCCCCGGCCGCACGCCGAACAAGCCGTGGCCACCCGGGACGATCGCCTCGTCGGCCTGCACCGAGAGGATGCGCTTCTCAGGGGTCACAATCTCCACGGTCAGCTTGGCCATGTGCTCCTCGAATGCCCTTCAGTTGCCAAAACTCAGCTGGTGCTTCTTCCCACCCACCGCCTCGAACTCCACCTTCTCCTGGTCCGTCAGCCGAGGGCCCTTGCCGGGGATGCCCAGCGTGCCCTCCATCCACTTGAAGTGGCCCTTGAGCTGGCGCACCTCGCCAAACTCCTTGGGGCTGACGAAGTCCGGCAGCCGCCGCTCGCGCAGCTTCTGCCCCGTCTTGTCGTACAGCACCGCCACCTTCGTGTTCGCCCAGGCGGGGATGCGCACCTTCTGCTTGCCCTTCACCTGCACCGTGCCCTTGGTGCCCATCTCCGCCAGCGGGTGGAGCACCCAGAAGCGCTCCCCGTCATTCGAGGCGAAGTACAGGTCGTCCACCGTCCCCACGCAGCCGTTGAACTGCCACGCCAGGCCGCTCTCCCGCACCATCTCCACCCGGCACTGCCCTGGCGCGCTCTCCACCAGGCGCACGCTGTACACGCCGTTGGCGCTCACCCGCGCCTTGCTGGCGCGCTCGGCCGCCAGGCCCGGAAGCGCCAGCAGCAACACCACCGTGAACAGCGTGCGGTGCATCAGGCTCCTCCGGGCTAACGGCGGTGAGGCTTTAAGCGGCGGCGATCTTCCGGGCGTTGTCCAGCACCTCGTTGATGTCGCCGGCCATGTAGAAGGCGGCCTCGGGGATGTCGTCGTGCTTGCCGTCGGCGATCTCCTTGAAGCCCTGGATGGTGTCCTGGAGCTTCACGTAGCGGCCCGGCTTGCCGGTGAACACCTCGGCGACGAAGAACGGCTGGGACAGGAACTTCTGAATCTTCCGGGCGCGGGCCACCGCCAGCTTGTCCGACTCGGACAGCTCGTCCATGCCGAGGATGGCGATGATGTCCTGCAGCTCCTTGTACTTCTGCAGGATGCCCTGGACCTTGCGGGCCACCGCGTAGTGCTCGGGGCCCACCACGTTCGGGTCGAGGATGCGGCTGGTGGAGTCCAGCGGGTCCACGGCGGGGTAGATGCCCAGCTCGGAGATGGCGCGGTTGAGCACCGTCGTCGCGTCCAGGTGGGCGAACGTGGTGGCGGGCGCGGGGTCCGTCAAGTCATCGGCGGGCACGTAGATGGCCTGCACCGAGGTGATGGAGCCCTTGGTGGTGGAGGTGATGCGCTCCTGCAGGGCGCCCATCTCGGTGGACAGCGTGGGCTGGTAACCCACGGCGCTGGGGATGCGGCCCAGCAGAGCGGACACCTCGGAGCCGGCCTGGGTGAACCGGAAGATGTTGTCCACGAAGAGCAGCACGTCGCGGCCGTCCACGTCGCGGAAGTACTCGGCGATGGTGAGCGCCGAGAGGGCCACGCGAGCGCGGGCGCCGGGCGGCTCATTCATCTGCCCGTACACCAGCACGCACTGGCTCTCCTCCAGGTTGTCGATCTTGATGACGCCGCCTTCCTGCATCTCGTGATACAGGTCGTTGCCCTCGCGGGTGCGCTCGCCCACGCCGGCGAACACCGAGAAGCCGCCGCGCTCCTTGGCGACGTTGCGGATGAGCTCCATCAGGAGCACCGTCTTGCCCACGCCGGCGCCGCCGAACAGGCCGATCTTGCCACCGCGGGTGTAGGGGGCCAGCAGGTCAATCACCTTGATGCCCGTCTCGAAGGCCTGGACGCGCACGTCCTGGTCCACGAACAGGGGCGCCGGGCGGTGAATGGGCCACGTCTGGGTGGCCTTCACGGGGCCCTTCTCGTCCACCGGAGCGCCCACCACGTTGAGGATGCGGCCCAGGGTGGACTTGCCCACCGGCACCTGGATGGGGGAGCCCGTGTTCTTCACCACCTGGCCGCGGGCCAGGCCCTCGGTGGAGTCCATGGCGATGCAGCGCACCATGTTCTCACCCAGGTGCTGAGCCACCTCGATGGTGAGGTTGTCCTGCTCGGCGCTGACGGTGGCGTTGGTCACCTTCAGAGCGGTGTACACCTCGGGCAGGCCGCCGGGCGGGAACTCCACGTCAATGACGGGTCCGAGAACCTGGGTGATCTTGCCTACCGTCGCAGCTTGAGCGCTCATGAGTTCGTCTGCCTCTTGCGGAAGGGCGGCCTAACGCCGCCTCGCGTCGAAATCGGCCCGAGGGTGGAGGGCGGGGCCCCCTTTACCGAGGGGAGGGGGCCGGGTCAAGCCTCGCGCGGGCCAAGTCAGAAGTGCGACTTAAGCCCCCTGGTGCCTGGAAGCCACCCTTTACTTGGTGTCTGGCTGGTAGACGAGCGGCAGGCCACCGCTGGAGCCGCTGCCCACCAGGATGATCTTCGAGTTGGGGCTGGAGGCCAGCTTCTCGGTCACCTCGATGCCCTTGAGGCGCAGGTATTCATTGGTGAGCCCCTGGCGGACGATGCTCTGGTAGGTGGCGATGCCCTCGGCCTCGATCTTCTTGCGGTCGGCCTCCTGGCGCTCCTTGTCCAGGGTGAAGCGCATCTTCTGGCTGCGCTGCTCCTCGGCCAGCTTGTCCCCGATGGCCAGCCGGATGGCCTCGGGCAGAATCACGTCGCGCACCAGGATGGCCTCCACCAGCACGTGCTTGCCCCCCAGCGCCCGGAGCACCTCGTCGTAGATCTCCTTTTCAATCTGCTCGCGCTTGGTGGAATAGATTTCCTCGGGGGCGTAGCGGCCGAACACCTTGCGCGCCTCGGAGCGGACGATGGGGCCCACCAGGATGTCCGCGTAGCGGGGCCCCGTCTGGGTGTGCAGCTCGAAGATCTTCGGCGCGTCCACCCGGTAGCGCACGCTGGCGTCCACCCGCAGGTCCAGGCCGTTGTTGGACAGCACGCTCAGCTCCTCCTTCATCTCCTGAACGCGCATGTCATAGACGATGAGCTCCTTGCCCACGCGCAGCACGTGCAGGCCCTCGCCGAACAGGTCCTTCTGCGTGCCCTGGCCGAACGCGTCGAACACGATGCCGCCATGGCCGCTGGGCACCGTCCCACACGTACACCCGGACACCGTGAATAGAATGAGCATCGCCCACAGTCGCTTATTCATGTGCTGGCCCTCCGCTGGCCAATGAGCGGCAGACCATAAACGCCGAGGGGCCCGCCCTCCAATCAATCGGAGGGGAGGCCCCAGAATTACGGCGCGTGGCGGCGGTGTAACAGCGGGCTACTTGAGCGCCTCGGCGCCGGAGACGATCTCCATCAGCTCCTTGGTGATGACGGCCTGGCGGGTGCGGTTGTAGTGCAGCGACAGGCTGGCGATCATGTCCGTGGCGTTGCTGGTGGCGTTCTCCATGGCGCTCATGCGGGCGCCGTGCTCGCTGGCCACGCTCTCGAGCAGCGCGCGGTACAGCTTGATGGAGACCGCCTGGGGCACCAGCTTGTCCAGCACCTCCTGGCGGCCCGGCTCGTACTTGAAGTCCACCAGGGTGGGGCCCACCGTCTTCGCCGCGGGGGTGCCCAGCGAGCCCGGCTTCGTCTCGGCGCCCGGCACCAGGTCTCCGCCCAGCGTCTGCAGCGGCAGAATCTGGGACAGGACGACCTTCTGGCTGATGGCGGAGAGGAACTCGTTGTAGACGACGTAGACGGCGTCCACCTCGTTATTGAGGAAGCTGGCCGTCAGCTCCTGCGCCACCTCGCGGGCCGACAGGTAGTTGAGCCGCTGGTACAGGCCACCGAAGTCCTTGCGGATGGTCTGCCCGCGCTGGCGGAAGAAGTCGAAGCCCTTGCGGCCCACCGTGGACATCTGGATCTTCTCCAGGCCACTGTTCTCATAGAGGTAGCGGTTGGCGCGGCGGATGACGTTGGAGTTGAAGCCACCGGCCAGGCCTCGGTCCGAGGTGAGCACCACTACCTCGGCACGGCGGATGGGCCGGGCGGTGAGCAGCGGATGGGCCATCTCCTCGTCGGCCGAGCGGGCGGCGAGATCCGAGATGATCTGATCCAGCGTCTGCGCATAGGGGCGCGCGGCGATGATGGCATCCTGCGCCTTACGCAGCTTGGCGGCGGCCACCATCTTCATGGCCTTGGTGATCTGCCTCGTGTTTTTCACCGAGCGGATGCGCTTGCGAATGTCGCGAAGAGACGCCATGGGGCCTGTTGCTCCTGTCGGTCACGGGCCTGAGCCAGCCTTCACAGGCAGGCAGGCACCGAGCGGCGCCCCCTATATAAGCGGTGCGTCAGCCGGTCAACCTTGCCTTGCACTCCCCTGCACCGGGGTGGAAGCATTCAGAAGCGGGCAACCGGGCGTCCCAGAAGCCCGGCATGGGGTGCCATGTAGGCACAGGGACCATAGCCTTGAGGAGCAGGCACTCTGGCCGGAAGAGGGCACCCATGGCGTCGCAGCTGAGTGGTCCCATCCTCATCGTCGAGGACGACGCGGACATCCGCGAGTCGCTCGAGGGCTTCCTGGAGCTGCAGGGCTACACGGTGGTCGCCGTGGGCCACGGCCGCGAAGCCATCGCCTACCTGCAGGGCTCGCAGCGGCCGGCCATTCTCCTGCTGGACATGGCCATGCCGGTGATGGACGGGCACCGCCTGCTCACCTTCCGCAAGGAGAACCCGGCGCTGCAGGAGGTGCCGGTGGTCATCATCTCCGCGGGAATGGCGGCGATGAACCCGCGAGACCGGGCGCTGTATGCGGCCAACTACAACGTGGCGTTCTTCATCAAGAAACCGGCGGACCCGCAGCTGCTGCTGGAGGTCATCGGGCGCCACGCGCTGCGCTCGGCCGAGAGCTCGGCGGGCGCCCCGGCTTGAGGTTGACGCGCCGGGCCGCCTCTTCCAAGGTCTTCGTTCTCTATGCGGCATCGCGGAGTGCTGGGAGTCTGGGTGCGAAGGGGGCTGCTGGCCTGTGGGCTGGGGCTGCTGGCGGTATTCGCCCTGTCTCACTTCGTCCAGGTCCGGTACGAGGACCGCATCGTCCCGCGCAGCAGCGCGCCCGAGGCGCCAGTGGCGCTGGTGTTCGGCGCGGGGCTGGCGCCCGGAGGGGTGCCCTCGGCGGTGCTGGCGCAGCGGCTGGACACGGCCATGGCGCTGTGGAAAGCGGGCCGGGTGCAGTCGGTGCTGGTGAGCGGAGACAACTCGGACCGCTTCCATGACGAGACGCGCGCCATGCGCCGCTACCTGCTGGAGCGCGGGCTGCCGGAGACGGCGGTGCAGGGGGATGACTCGGGGCTGTCCACCTATGACAGCTGCGTGCGGGCCTTCCGCGTCTTCGAGGTGCGCCGGGCGCTGCTCGTCACCCAGCGCTTTCACCTGCCGCGGGCGCTGTTCATCGCCAACTCCGTGGGCATGGAGGCCTGGGGCGTGGCGGCCGACGAGGGGCTGCCCTCCACGCGGCGCTACGCGGTGAGGGAGACGTTCTCGCGGGTGCTGGCCCTGGCCATGGTGACGGTGAGCAAGCAGCCCGCCTTCCCGGCCGAGCGCCAGCGCTCCCCCAGGCCCTGAAGCCGCCCTGAAACCGCCCTGAAGCCCGGGGGCAGGCAGGCGAGCGGGGCTCGTTTGCCGCGTACCGGAGGGCGCCGCACTGTTAGCTCGTAAGCAGGCGACCCACCGAGTCCCTCGGAGGAGGAAGAGTCATGCGCTTCAAGAAGCTGGGTTCGGAGGATGTGGGCGAGGCGACGTCGCGACGTCACGTGGATCCGCTGACGGGCCAGGAGGAGGTGAACATCACCGACCAGGACCTGGCGGCCACGCCTCCGTTGGAGGACGAGCCGGAGTTCCGCGACATCCTGCCGGATCAGATCCAGGAGTTCCGCAGCGGGGAGGAGGAGGACGACGAGGACCGTGAGATTACGGCGCGTCCGAGCGAGCAGTACCGCGCGATTCAGCGGGACGAGCTGCCCGAAGGGTAGCGCGCGTGTCCCCGTACTCGCGCCCGCGCTCGCAGGTGTCGCCCCGCACGGTGTGGACGGTGGGGCTGAACGTCCTGGGGCTGCTGGCCCTGCTGATGCTGGCGCGGGCCGCGAGCGGGGTGTTGTCGTGGGTGCTGGTGGCGCTGTTTCTGGCGCTGGCGGCGCACCCGCTGGTGGCGTGGCTGGAGCGGCGGGGCCTGCGGCACGGGCTGGCGGTGGCGGGGGTGTTCATCGCCAGCATGGGCCTGGTCGTCACGCTGGTGCGCACCTTCGTACCGATGGTGGTGGAGCAGGCCTGGGCGCTGCTGCATTCGGCCCCGGGCTATGTGTCCTCGCTCCGGGACCAGGGCTGGCTGCAGGACCTGGACGCGAGATACGGGCTGTTCGACCGCATCGAGACGGAACTGCGCGAGCGGATGCTGGGCGCGGCGATGCCGGTGCTGGGCATGGTGACGGGGCTGCTGCACAGGCTGGCGGCGTTCATCACCATCATGGTGCTGGCGGCGTTCTTCCTGGCCTTCGGCAGGGACCTGTTCGACAAGGCGCTCTTGTGGGTGCCACCGGTGGAGCGCGAGCACACGCGGCAGCTGGCGGCGCGGATGAACCGCACGGTGGGCCGGTATGTGGCGGGCTCGTTCTTCATCTCGCTCATTGGCGGAGCGGTGACGACGGTGACGCTGTTCGTGCTGGAGGTGCCCTACTTCCTGCCGCTGGGCCTGGCCATGGCGGTGCTGGGGCTCATCCCGTTCATCGGCGCGTTCATCGGAGGAGCGCTGATGGTGGGCACGACGTTCGCCTCGGCGGGAACGCGGGCGGGGCTCATCGCGCTGGTGGTGTTCCTGCTCTACCAGCAGGTGGAGAACCACCTGCTGCAGCCGTTCATCCAGCGCAAGACGCTGCGGATGAACCCACTGCTCATCGCGCTGGCGATGCTGGTGGGCACGGCGTTCGCGGGCATCCTCGGCGCGCTGCTGGCGCTGCCGGTGGCGGGAGCCGTGCAGGTGATTGCGCAGGATCGGCTCGCCAAGCGCCAGGAGAAGTGGCGCATCTCGGGGCAGGAGAGCTTCCCCACCCCGCCCCTGCCACCCCTGGGCTCCCCCGAGGAGGAACCCAGGGCCCCGCACTGAGGGGCCCATCTCCCACAGCCCCGCGGGCCTAGCGCTTGCGCCGTGCGCCCGTGGCCTTCTTCGCGGGCGTCTTCTTCCTCGCGGGGGCCTTCTTCGCGGGGGCCTTCTTCGCGGGGGCCTTCTTCGCGAGGGCCTTCTTCACCGCTTTCCTCGCGGGCGTCTTCTTCGCGGCGGCTTTCTTCGCTCCGGCCTTCTTGGCGGAGGCCTTGGGCACCGCGACCTTCTTGGTGGCCACCTGCTTCGTCGAAGCCTTCCTGGCGGCGGGCTTCTTCGGTGCCTCCGCGGCCTTCTCTTCCCGCAGGCGCTTCAGGCGGCGCTCGGCGGCCACCACCGCTGCCTCCTCGAGCCCCCTGTCCTGCTTCTTCGCTCCGGCTTGCTCCGTCAGACGCTTCACCCGGCGCTCGGCGGCGATCACCGCGGGCTTCTCGAGCTCCTTGCTCGCGCGCTCCGCCTCCTCGCCCTCCTCCTCCTCACCGGCCTCCCCGCTCGCGCCGGCCTGCTCCGTCTCGCCGTTCTCGGCCCCGGACTCCTCGCCCTCCTCCTGGCCCTCGTCCCCTTCTTCACCCTCGGTCAGCTCGCTCAGCGCGCCCTGCACCGCCGCGATGGCCCGGGCGAAGGTGCGGTCCCCGAACTGCTCGTGCTCCACCGGCGGCACCAGCACGTTGAGCATGTTCGAGAGCGAGCGGTACAGCCGCATCTCGTCCTTCTCTTCGTCCCACGTGCCGTAGACCCAGTCCTCGTCTCCCAGCGTGTTCACCCACTCGGGCAGCGGCCCACCCCCGTCCCCCTGCTCCACCATCGCCGCCTTGCGCGCGGTATAGAGGTGCCGGTGCTTGCCCTTCAGCCCGAAGCGCCACACCCCCGCCGCCGGCAGCCCCACCAGCATCTTCCGCGTCTTCTCCAGCACGCTGGGCTGCTCGCCCTCTCCGTGCAGCGGGAAGAGCACCACGTCACCCTCGAACTCGCCGCCGTTGAACGCCGAGTACAGGTCCCCCAGCTCGCCCGGCAGAGGAACCCCGCACTCCGTCTCGGCCCGCCGCAGCTCCTCCGCGGCCACTCCCGGAGCCTTCTTCCTCGATGACTTCTCCAATGCCTCCAACCACTCGTGCATGGCCCCTCCCACTTCAACGGCGCCTCACCCTCAGGCGCTCATGCCCCCCGCCCCGCTGCCAATCTCGGCCCGCGTGTACCCACCTGCCAGGGGGAGATGTCGGACAATTCCGAGTTCTACACCGCCCGCCACTCTCGCACCTCAAACTTCCCTCACCCGGCTGACGTTCTGATCGCAACCGGAGCGGAACCGCGGCTCCCACGGTGTGGCCCGCGGGTGTCACGTTGGGAAAAACTTTTCCCACCTACAGCCCCTCCTTTTCCCATTTCGCTCCCGCGAAGGCCCCAGAGCATCCATCAGGAGACACCCGACGAGGGCACGCCCGCTGCACGCCCCCCCGCCCTGGAACGGAGGAACCATGGGGCGATGGAGCTGGGTGGTGTTGGTGGGCGTTGTAGGACTGGTGGCCTGTGGACCGGAGAGCGCGGGGCCGCCGGAAGAGACGCCCATGAGCGAAGGCCAGGAGCCGCTGCCGGCCCAGCGGGACCCGGGCGTGCCCACGAAGGACCCGCAGAACGAAGTGCCCTTTCCCATTCCGGAGCCCGAGGCGCGGCCGACGCCGTCCGAGCCGGTGCCGGAGCAGAGCGCTCCCGAGCCGACTCCGGTCCCGAGCGCTCCGAGCGCTCCGAGCGCTCCGGGCGCTCCGGTTGATCCAATGGCATACCCGCCGGTGCAGACGCGCCTGCCGGTGGTGGACCTGGTGGTCAACCCGGCGGACCTGGCCCAGCTCGAGGCCAACCCTTACGCGGAAATTTCCGTGCCGGTGGTGATGGTGCTCGACGGCGAGCGCGCGCCGGGGAAGCTGAGCCTGCGCGGCGCCAGCACCCGCACGGCGCCCCAGAAGAGCTTCAAGATCGAGCTGGACAAGGGCTACGAGTTCGCCGACCGGGACCACTTCCACCTGCTGGCCCAGTGGTACGACAGCGGCAAGCTCACCGAGAAGTTCGCGGTGGACCTGCTGGTGGCCCTGGACCTGCCGGTGCCCCGCGCGCGCTACGTGAAGGTGAACATCAACGGCGTGCCCAACGGGCTCTACGTGGACATGGAGCACGTGGGCAAGGACTACCTGAAGTACCACGGCCTGGAGAAGAGCGCGTCCATCTACCGCTGCGGGGCGCGCAACTGCGAGCTGACGCCGAGCGCCGGGCCGCACCAGAACGACTTCGAGAAGAAGACCAACGAGACGACGGGCACCGCGGACCTGCAGGCCTTCCTGGAGTGGGTGAACCGTTCGGATGACTCCGTCTTCGAGGCGAAGCTGGAGCGGCACGTGGACGTGGAGGCCTACCTGGGCAACCTCGCCGCGGACATGCTCATCAGCAACAACATCGTCGAGGACTCGCGCAGCTACTGGGTGCACGAGCTGTACAAGGACCGGTGGCAGTACACCCCGTGGGATCTGAACAACGCGCTGATGCTGCACTGGCGCACGTGGCACCCGCTGGACCCGCCCATCACCCAGCGCTCGGCGCAGAGCTTCAGCCTGTATGATCCGTGGGTGCAGCGCATCTACGAGGTGCGCATCGGCGAGCGCGCCCACCACCGGGCCACGTGGAACGTGCTCAACACCCGCATCTGGGACCGGCCCGCGCTGCGCGCGCGGCTGATCGCCAAGCTCGAGGCGGCCCTGGCCGGGCCCTTCACGGAGGAGAAGGCCTTCGCGCAGATCGACGGGCTGTGGGCGCTCATCAGCCCGGAGCTGGCCAGGGATCCGTACGTGTCCGCTCCGCACATGGTGCGCTCGCGGGCCTTCCTCAAGCAGTACGTGCGCGAGCGCCGCGCGTACCTGCTCTCGAGGCTGGCGGAGCTGAAGGCCCACGGCAGCGGCCCGCTCGTCATCCGCGAGGTGAACGCGGGCAGCTCCGGCTACGTGGACGTGTACAACCGGGGCACCACGCCCATCAACCTCGAGGGCTACGAGCTGACCAATGACCTGCGCAGCGCCACGCGCCACCGGCTGCCGGCGATTGTTCTGCAGCCGAACCAGAACGTGCGCTTCAAGGCCACGGGCAACACGGCCGGGGGGCCGCTGTACCTGCCCTTCACGCTCTCGCGCCTGGGCGGCGAGGTGGGCCTGTTCAACGGCAACCTCAAGGCCCCCTCCGGCAAGCCGCGCATGTACGGCCCCGAGGACACGGTGTACTACGGCGCGCTGCCTCGCGGCACGGTGTACGGGCGCACCACGCCGCAGAGCGAGGACTTCGAGCGCAGGCCGCTGGGGCTCTAGCCGCCACGGGTTGAAAACACCTGCCCCTGCCGGTTAGGCAGGGGCATGGCACACCCGGCGACATACGAGGCCACCACCGAGACATTCGACGCCCTGGTGCTCCAGCACCGGGGCGAGCTGGTGGTGGTGGATTTCTGGGGCGAGGGCTGCCCCAACTGCGACGTGTACGCGGCGGCGGAGCCCTCGCTGCTCAGCGAGCTGGAGGGCGCGCCGCTGCGCGTGGTGAAGGTGAACGCCTACCAGCACGAGGAGCTGGCCCGGCGCTTCGGCCTCTACGGCATCCCCACCTTCCTGCTGTTCCGGGACGGGAAGCTGCTGGGGAAGATGAGCCAGTACTACGGCCGCGAGTACTGGCTCGGCGTGGTGCGCGAGCACCTGCCGGCGGCCACTTCGTAGGGCCCGGGCTCAGGCGCGGGGGAGCTCGCCCTCGCCCGCGGGGCCTGGCTCGGTGGAGGCCTCCACCACGGCCACAGGCGGCTCGTAGGGCGGCTCCATCGAGGGCGGAGGCATCAGGGGCCCCTGCGGCAGCTGCAGCAGCATCTCGTCGGCCAGCGCCACGCGGAAGAAGCCGGTGAGCCGCTGCAGGGCGTTGGCCTGCGTGGCCAGGTCCTCCGCCGAGCGCGCCAGGTCCTGCGCCGACAGCGCGTTGTCCTGCGTCTCCTTCTCCACGTGGGACATGGCGTGGCTCATCAGCTCCACGCTGGTGGACTGCTCGCGCGTGGAGGAGGCCACCTCGTGCACCAGCTGCGCCGTGCGGTGAATGGAGGGCACCAGCTCGCGCAACAGCCGCCCGGACTGGTCCGCCACGCCCATGCTGGACATGGCCAGCTCGCCAATCTCGCGCACCGCGGACTTGCTGCGCTCGGCGAGCCTGCGCACCTCGCCCGCCACCACGCTGAAGCCCTTGCCGTGCTCGCCGGCGCGAATGGCCTCGATGGCCGCATTCAGCGCCAGCATGTTCGTCTGGTGCGCCAGCTCTTCAATCAGCGCCACGTTGGTGGAGATGCGCCGCATGGCCGCCACCGTCTGCCCCACCGCTTTGCCGCTGGCCTCGGCGTTCTGCGCGCCCACCCGCGCCATCTCCTCCATCTTCTGGCAGCTCTCGGTGTTGCGCTGCACCGAGACGCTGATCTCCTTGAGCGTCTGCGCGTTCTCCTGGATCGCCGTGGCCTGCTCGCTGGTGCCCCGCGACAGCACCTGGGAGGAGGAGGCCAGCATCGCCGACGCGGTGGCCAGGGAGCTTGCGCCCGAGCGCACCTCGGCCACCACCTGGGTGAGCCGCGTCACCATCTCCGCCAGCGCCTTGCCCAGCGCGTCCTTGTCCGAGCGCGGCAGCACCCGCACCGACAAGTCTCCGTGCGCGATGCTCGCCGCCGTGGCCACCATCTCCTGCATGGAGCGCACCATCTCCAGCGTGGAGCGCAGCAGGTGCGCCGCCTCGTCCTGCGTCTGCGGATCCAACTCCAGCGACTGCTCGCCCTCCTCCAAAAGCTCCAGCTCGCCGCGAGACAGCCGCAGCATCATCCGCGTCAGCCGGGAGATGGGCTCGACGATGATGTGCGAGAGCTTCCACGCCACCGCGATGCCCGCGGCGCTCAGCAGCAGGCCCAGCAAGGGCAGCAGCACCCGCATCCACAGCAGCGAGGACTGGGCGCTCTGGTTGGAGAGCTCGGCGAACTTGCGGTTCACCTCCAGCAAGTCCCTCAAGGACGACTCCAGCCGCGCCAGCGCCTCGTCCACCTGCTCGGACTGGAAGTCGGTGTTGGCCAGCACGCGCTCGCGCAGCGGCACATAGCCCGCGTACGCCACCTCGAAGCGGGTGACGGCGTTGCGCTCGTCCTCCATCAGCTGCTGCTGGCCCATCTCCTCCAGCGTCTCGCTGAACACGGGGTTGCCCGAGGCGAGCCACTTCCGCCGGTAGTCCCCCAGCACCTTGGCCATCACCTCGTCGTGCGCGCGCGCCCGCTGCACCCGCTGCGTGCGCTCCTCGGCGTCCATGGTGGTGGGGGCGCGCGCCAGCAGCCGCAGCTCGCCCGCCAGCGCCTCGCGCCGCGTGTTGACTTCGTGCAGCGCCGCCAGCGGCAGCAGCCGGTACTCGTAGAGCGTGTCGTACTCGGACTTCAGCTCTCCCGTGCCCCACAGCGCCACCAGCGTCATGGACACCACGGACACGGGGATGAGCAGCGCTATCAGGGCCAGCTTCCAGAACAGCTTGAGGCGACGGACCATGGCGCAAGTCATCCAGGGCAGCGGGGAGGCTTCAGCCCGGGATCAGGATTTCCGACCGAAAAGAAGTTTTCCAGCCTAGAGAGACAGCGCCCCCTGCCTCCACGGAGGGGGCGAGGCCAGCGGAGAGAGCAGAACAGACAACTCCTGGAAATACCAGGGGGATACCCTCGAGGGAGGAGGCAGGTGAGGCCCGGCCTGTCCTGCTTGCTGGGTTGGCCCGGAGGCGAGGAGGGGTGGGGACTTCGCCGCGTCCGGGTGAGGGTGCGAGAGTGGAGCCCGCATGCGCATCGCACTCGTCGTCCTGCTGGCCTCGGTGTCCGCCCTCGCGGCGGATCCATGGGAGGCGGCCCCTTTCACCGCCGAGCCGGCCGTGCTGGCGGGGGCCGCCGCCGCGCTGCCCACCGTCCCGGGCGCCGAGGTGGAGGTGCTGCTGGAGGAGGGCCACTTCTCGTATGACGCCCAGGGCCTGGAGACGATGACGCAGCGCCTGGTGTACCGGGTGCTCACCCCCGAGGGCGTGAAGCGCTGGGCCACGGTGGCGGTGGGCTACGCGCCCTGGCACGAGGAGCGCCCCCAGGTGCGCGCCCGGGTGATTACCCCAAGCGGGCAGGCGTACACGTTGGATCCCTCCACGCTGGTGGACGCCACCCCGGCGGAGAGTGATCCGGAGATGCTGTCGGACCGGCGGGTGCTGCGCGGCCCGCTGCCCGCCATCTCCGAGGGGGCGGTGGTGGAGCAGCTCATCACCACGCGCGAGACGGAGAGCCTGTTCTCCAGCGGCGCCGCGCGGCGCTTCTACTTCGGCAAGGAGGTGCCGGTGCGCAAGGTGCGCCTGACGCTGGAGGTGCCCAGGGGCCGCCCGCTGCACTTCGCCGCGCGCGGGGTGAAGGTGAAGCCCCAGCGCACCGAGGTGAACGGCCGCACGCGGCTGTCGTTCGAGCACGGCCCGCTGCAACCGGTGGCCAGCCCCGAGCCCTTCCTTCCGGGGGATGCCGTCAGCTGGCCGCACGTGGCGTTCTCCACGGGCCAGGGCTGGGCGGAGCTGGCCCGGCGCTACCACGAGACGGTGGAGACGCAGCTGAAGGGCGCCAGCCTGGAGAGCACCGCGCAGCAGGTGCTGGGCGGGGAGAAGCGCCGCGAGCAGGTGGTGGCCCAGCTGACGGGGTGGATCCACTCGCAGGTGCGCTATACCAGCCTGCAGTTCGGCGAGGCCGCGGTGGTGCCGCGCCAGCCGGCCGAGACGCTGGTGCGGCGCTACGGAGACTGCAAGGACCTGTCCACGCTGCTGGTGGGGCTGCTGCGCGTGTCGGGCATTCCGGCCTCGGTGGCGCTGCTGCGCACGGGCGACGAGGATGTGCAGGAGAGCCTGCCCGGCTTCGGGCTGTTTGATCACGCCATCGTCTATATCCCCGGCAAGCCGGCGCTGTGGGTGGATGCGACGGACGCGTTCAGCCCGCCGGGGCAGCTGCCGGTGTCGGTGCAGGGGCGGCTGGCGCTGGTGGCGCACCCGGAGACCCGGAGCCTGGTGCGCACGCCCGAGCTGCCGGCCTCGGCCAGCGGCTTCACCTCCACGCGCGAGGTGTACCTGGCCGAGCAGGGGCCCGCGCGCATCGTCGAGGTGAAGGAGTCCACCGGCACCGTGGCGGCCGCGTACCGCGAGCACTTCGCACGCACCGAGTCCTCCCGGGTGCGCGAGGGCTATGCGGATTACGTGAAGAGCGTCTTCGCCGCCTCGGAGCTGGGGCGGCTGGAGCCCCAGGAGCTCAAGGCGTTGGACAAGCCCCTGCGCGTGGAGGTGGAGGTGCAGAACGCGCTGCGGGGCTACACCGAGGGGGCCGAGGCCGCGGTGTCGGTGAGCGGCATGTCCCTGCTCGGGCGGCTGCCGGACTTCCTGCTCGATACCCCCGCCGATGGAGCCGAGAGCAAGCGCCAGGGAGAGTTCCTGCTGCCCGAGCCGTACAAGGCCGAGCTGCGCTACCGCGTGATGGCCCCGCCGGGGTACGCGCCCCGGCCCCTGCCCCAGGGCTTCAGCCGCAAGCTGGGCCCGGCGAGCTACTCGGGTGAGTACGCGCTGAAGGGCGGCGAGGTGCACGCCACCTTCCGCTTCGACACGGGCAAGCGCCGGTGGACGGCGGCGGAGGTGGACGCCTTCCGTGGCGCGCTGGCGCCGATGCGCGAGGAGGAGGATCCCCAGGCCGTCTTCGAGCACGAGGGGGCCACGCTGCTCACGGCGGGCCGCGTGCCCGAGGCGCTCGAAGTCTATCGCCGGCTGGTGGCCCAACACCCCAGGGAGGCCCTGCACCGCGCGCAGCTGGCGCTGGCGCTGCTGGAGGTAGGCGTGGGCGAGGAGGCGCGCGCCGAGGCCCGCCGCGC
This sequence comes from Myxococcaceae bacterium, assembly GCA_035296065.1. Lineage (GTDB taxonomy): Bacteria > Myxococcota > Myxococcia > Myxococcales > Myxococcaceae > DATHBR01. The sequence goes on from DATHBR010000037.1 coordinate 183,979, forward strand.
CACGGAGGTGGAGCCCCGCTCCGCGCTTGGCTGGCGCGCGCTGGGCTGGGTGCTGCAGCACGACACGCTGGGCCGCCGCTTCAAGCCGGGCTTCGACCACGGGGGCGCGCTGGCCGCCTACCGCAAGGCCAAGGCGATGGACCCCAACGACTTCGAGACGCGGGGGGACCTGGGCATCCTGCTGGAGTACAACGCGCGGGGCGAGCGCTATGGCGAGGGCGCGCGGCTGCTGGAGGCGGTGCAGGAGTACCAGGACCTGCGCGAGGCGCTGAACCGGCAGGAGATGAATGATCACCTGCTGTTGGACCTGTTCCTGCTGGAGCGGTACGCGGACGTGCTGCGCCAGGGCAACACGATGGAGCCCTCGGAGCTGCGCACCAGCGTGCGCCTGAGCGCCTCGGCGCTGGTGGATGGCACGGCGGTGGCGGTGAGGAACGCGGCGCGCTGGGTGCCCACGGTGGAAGCGCGGCGCAAGGCGCTGGAGGACGCGGCCCAGCGGCTGATGCGGCTGCGGCGCTACCCCGAGGCCCACGGGCTGCTGGCCGAGGCGGCCCGCGGCGCGCCGGATGCGGTGGAGAAGCAGCGGCGGCTGATGCCGCTGTCCCGGGCGACGCGCTTCGAGGCAAAGAGCCTGAAGAGCGATGATCCGCGCTCGGTGGTGCAGCGGCTGTTCCTGGCGGTGCTGGAGGACGGGGGCGGCAAGCCGCAGGTGGAGAAGCTGCTGCTCAAGAGCGCGCTGGCCGCGGAGCCTCAGCTGGCGGACGAGGTGCTGCGCACCGTGCGCGCCATGCTGGGCCGGGGCGTGCTGGCCGAGGTGCCACTCAACGCGGCGGTGGACATGGCGCTGTCGCTGATGGAGCTGCGCGTGGACGGAGACGCCAAGCGGGGCTTCCGGGTGCAGTCGCGCCTGCCCTTCGAGGGCGCGACGGCGAGCGAGAGCTGGTTCGTGGTGCGCTCGGGCACCGAGTACCGGCTGCTGGGCAGCGGCTACCACTACGCGGCGATGGGCCAGGAGGCGATGCGGCGCGCGGACGCGGGCGACGTGGAGGGCGCGCGCCAGTGGCTGAACTGGGCGCGCGACACGCTGCCGGAGACGCTGCCGGAGACGCAGAGCGGAGCCAACTTCCTGCGCCTGTGGAAGAAGGGCGCCACCGCGGGCAAGGACGAGCTGCGCGTGGCGGCCGCCAGCCTGATGGCGTTTGGCAAGCAGGCGGTGCGCGCCATTCCGTACCTGAGCCTGGCGCGCGAGCAGGCGGCGACGGACGCGGAGCGGCGGGGCTTCGATCGGGATTTGATGACGGCCTACCTCTACCTGGAGCGGATGCCCGAGGTGCTGGAGACGGCGGACCGGCTGCTGGAGGTGGCCCCGGTGGACGAGACGGCGTTCTTCCGGGCCACCCAGGCGCTGCGCACGCTCAACCGGCCGGACGAGATGGCCCAGCGCGCCCAGGCGCGGCTGAAGCTGCTGCCCGACGACGACAAGGCGCTGGAGACGCTGGCGGGCGCGGCGACGATGCGCGGCGACCTGGCCAAGGCCCAGGAGTACCGGCGCCGCATCGTGGAGGCGGGCAAGGCGACGGCGCACACCTACAACGAGCTGGCGTGGAACACGCTGTTCCTGGGCAAGGTGGACGAGGCGGCGCTGGAGGACGCGCTGAAGGCCAACACGCTGTCGAGCTACGGCACCTCCTCCTACGTGCACACCCTGGCCACGCTCTACGCGGAGCTGGGCAAGGGCCAGGAGGCGCGCCAGCTGCTGCTCAAGTCCCTGGAGCTCAAGGGCGAGGGCACCCTGGCGGAGTATGACTGGTACGTGCTGGGCCGCATCGCCGAGGGCTACGGGCTGTGGGAGGAGGCGAAGGCGGCCTACGCGAAGGTGAAGAGCCCGGTGCCGGACGTCAACAGCGTGGACACGCTGGCCACCACCCGGCTCAAGGCCCTGGAGTCCGCGCCGAAGGCCGCGACGAAGTCCGCGCCCTGAGCCTCAGTCCCGGTAGCCGCGCGCCTGCAGGTTGAACAGGTGCGCGTACCGGCCTCCCCGGGCCATCAGCTCGTCGTGGCTGCCCAGCTCCTCCACCTGGCCGTTGTGCAGCACGGCGATCTGATCCGCCATGCGCACCGTGGAGAACCGGTGGGAAATCACAATCGCGATGCGGTCGGCCGCCAGCGCCTGGAACCGCTCGAAGAGCGCGTGCTCCGCCTCCGCGTCGATGCTCGCCGTGGGCTCGTCCAGGATGAGCACCTCCGCGTCATCGCGCATGAAGGCGCGCGCCACCGCCAGCTTCTGCCACTGCCCGGCGCTCAGCTCCTGGCCCTTCTCGAACCAGCCGCCCAGCATCGTGTCGTACTGCTGCGGCAGCGCCGAGACGACGCTCGAGGCCCCGCCCAGGTCCGCCGCGCGCACAATCCGCTCCCGATTCTCCAGCGCCGGCACGTGCCCCAGCCCGATGTTCTCCGCCACGCTGAACTGGTAGCGCACGAAGTCCTGGAACACCGCGCCGAAGCGGCCGCGCAGGTCCTCCACGTCCATGTCCCGCAGGTCCACCCCGCCATAGAGGATGCTGCCCTCCGTCGGCTCGTACAGCCGCAGCAGCATCTTCACCAGCGTGCTCTTGCCCGCCCCGTTCTCTCCCACCAGCGCCAGCTTCTCCCCCGGCTTGAGCGTCAGCGTCACGTTGCGCAGCGCCCACGCCTCCTTGCCCGGGTACTTGAAGGACAAATCCTTCAGCTCGATGGCGTTCTGGCGCCCCCGGGGCGGTGAGAGCGCCGGCACCACGCGCGGCTGCTCGGCCCCCGTGGGTATTTCCAGGTAGGCGAACAGGTTGCTCATGAAGAGCGCGTCCTCGTACATGGAGCCGATGCTCGTCAGGATGCCCTGGAACGACGCCTGCCCCTGCCGGAACACCGAGAGGTACAGCACCATGTCTCCCACGGTGATGGTGCCCAGCGCGGCGCGGTTGGCCACGTACGCGTAGCACCCGTAGAAGGCCCCCAGCGACAGCACCCCCAGCCCCAGCCCCCAGCCCATGCGCTTGAGCGCCAGCGCCCGGTCCTCGTCGAAGAACTTCTGGAACAGCTGCCGGTAGCGCCCCAGCACCAGCGGCCCCAGCCCGAACAGCTTCACCTCCTTCACGTGGTTGTCCCGCGTGAGGATCCACTCCAGGTAGTTGAGCTTGCGGCCCTCGGGCGCGCGCCACGAGTACAGCCGGAACCCCGCCGCCGCCAGCCGCGCCTCGGCGATGAAGGCCGGAATGGACGCCAGCACCAGCACCACCACGCTCCAGGGCGACAGCGACACCAGCAGCACCGCGTACGTGGACAGCGTCACCAGGTTGCGCACGATGGAGAACACCTGCATCACCAGCGACAGCGGCCGGCTGTTCGCCTCGCGCCGCGCGTTCTGCATCTTGTCGTAGGTGTTCGAGTCCTCGAAGTGCCGCAGCTCCAGCTCCAGCGCCTTGTGCAGAATGCGCTCGTTGAGCAGGTTGCCCAGGTTGGCCCGCAGCAGCTCGCGGGTGAGCGACAGGCCGCGCTCCACCAGCGCCGAGCCCAGCATCAGCCCGAACTCCAGCCCCACCAGCCGCAGCACCTCGCCGCGCAGCAGTTCCGCGCCGCCCCCCGCCGCCGACGCCACCACCCCGTCCACGATGAGCTTGCCCACGTAGGCGATGGCCGCCGGCAGCACCGCCGCCACCAGCGTCAGCACCCCTAACGTCACCGCCAGCCGCGGGCTGGCTTTCCAGAACAGCCGGAAGGTGCCCGGCAGGTACCGGAACAGGCTGCCCGCGTTCTTCAGGCGGGCCTTGAGCGAAGTGGGGGCGGTGGACGTGAGCGGTGGAGCCACAGCCCCTGTTCCTAACCGACCTCGGGCCTCCGCACACCGCCTAAGCCACCCGTCGAACAGTCCGGGGGGGGTTTGAAAGAGTTACAGCGAATGTGCGCAGTTCCTCGCACTTGTACCCAGGGACGCATGCATCCGGGGACGACCATTCACACCTTTAGGGCGTCTGGGTCCGGACACGCGGCGCTGCCCCACCGGGCGGAGCGATCGGCCAGACCTTTGCAGAGGAGGTGCTCTGTCCTGCCTGACCACCGAAGGTGACGGAGCGGGAGCGGAGAAGGGGGCGTCGTCATGCGCGGTGTCATCACAGGTCGTGAGGTGGTCGCAAACCTGGGTCTCATCTACCGGGAGTTTGGCGCCAGTTGCCTCGTGCGCTGTCTCTGGGTGCTCGTCAGCGGCAAGTCCACCACGTTTCTCGAGGTGGCCTGTCACTGTCACCGCGAGCGCTGAGAAGTCGAAGAGCCGCGGGAGCTCATCGCCCCCACGGCCCTTCTGTCCCCTTCCGCCGTGTCCCTCGACTCACGGCTCCCTACAGCTCGCTACGGATCCCTGCGGCCCGAACGGTCCGGGTCCACCGCGTCCTTGATGACGCGCTTGGCGTCCTCGACCTTCTCCTTCACGTTGCCCTTGAGCGTGTCGGCCTTGCCCTCGGCCTCCAGCTCCCGGTTGCCCGTGGCGACGCCCGCCGTCTCCTTCACCTTCCCCTTCAGCTTGTCGCTCCACTCACCCATGGTGCTGCCTCCTTCCGTGTGCGAGGTGTCCTGCTGTAGACGAAAGATGGCCATGCACCGGAGGGGTGACAGCCCCCAAGGGCGCGAACGGCAGTCAGCCATGCGGGCGCCGGGCTACTCGGCCAGGGGCTCGGGCAGCGGGGCAAGCGCTCCGTTGGGCTCCAGGGCGGGCTGACGCAGGGCCTCGGCCAGGGCGCTCATGAGGTGCCCCAGCCGGAGCAGCCGCTCGCGAGGCTCGGCCGGATCCTCGTCGAAGCTCGCCGGGTCCAGGTAGGCCAGCTGCACCGAGGCCCGGCCGTGGAGGGTGGCCACCCGCGCATCGAGGGCGCTGAGCCGCGTGTGCAGAGCTTCGAGGAAAGCCACCACCCGGCCGAGCCCTTCCCGGGCCGCCTCCAGCGCCTGAGCCGCTTCGGGCCCGGTGGCCGAGCCCTCGGAGGCGGCGGCGAAGAGGGAGACGCCGTCCACCACCACCGGCGGCTCCTCCTCCGACAGCCAGCCTTTCTCCAGCCAGGTGAGCACCGCCGCCAGCGAGGACGAGGCCGGAGTGCCCACCCCCAGCACCGCCCAGGCCTGGCGCGTGGCCCTGGGTGCCGGGCCCTCGGGCAGGGCCTGGAGCGCGGCGTGGCCACCGGGGGTGAGCACCTGGGCGGCGCTCGCGTGCTCCCAGCGCTCGAGCCTCGCCAGCAGGGCGCGGAAGGGCTCCACCGTGTCCAGGCGGGCCCGCTCCTGGCGCTCGCTGTAGCGCAGGGCCAGCGCGTTCACCCGCTGCCGGGTGGCCCGCAGCGTGGACAGGGCCTGCTGGTGCCGCTGCCAGGCCGCATGGGCCCCCGTGCCCTCGGGGAACGCGGAGCGCGGGGACTGGCCCTCCAACACCCGCTTCAGCCCCAGCGCCGCCAGCGCGAGGCCTCCCAGCGCGAAGGGAAGGAAGAAGGGCATGTGGCGACCTCGGTGGAGCGTGAGAGCCTCACCCTAACGCCCTGCCCCACCGGGTGGGGACTGACCTCGGGGGAGCGAGCACCTCCCCGTGTGCCTGGTGGGTTCAGGACCCGGAGTAAAGCTGCCTGAAAACCCGCCCCTGGGACATATCCCCCGCGGCCCTTCCCGTTCTAGCCTGGGCCCGTCCTTCCCTTGCCCGAGGCGTCCGGCATGCCCCCGCAGGCTGAAACCTCTCCCGAAGTCCCCAGCCACCTGCCGCTGCCGCCCGGCAAGACGGGCCTTCCGCTGCTCGGAGAGACGCTGGAGTTCCTCCGCAACAGCAGCGCCTTCGTTCAGAGCCGGCGCGCCCAGTACGGCGAAGTCTTCCGCACCCACCTGCTCGGCGCGCCCACCGCCTACCTGCTGGGGCCCGAGGCCAACCAGTGGATCTTCTCCGGCGAGGGCAAATACCTGAAGAGCCGCTGGACCCCCAGCGTCCGCAAGCTGATGGGGGCCAACTGCGTCTCCCTGCTCGAGGGCGCCGAGCACCTGGAGCGCCGCCGCCTGCTGGCCCCGCACTTCAACTACGCGGCGATGCGCCAGTTCATCCCCACGCTCGAGGCCCTGGCCACCCGGCACTTCGAGCGCTGGGCCGCGCGCCCTGGCGACTTCACCCTGTGGCCCGCCATGCGCGAGCTCGTCTTCGAGTTCGTCCTCTCCCTCATCTTCGGACAGGACACCGTGGACGCGCCCCTGCTGCTGCACCACTTCGAGCTGTGGACCGCGGGCCTGTTCAGCCCGGTGCCCGTGGGCCTGCCCTTCACGACTTTCGGACGCGCGCTGGCCTCCAAGCAGGTGATGCTCGACTACCTGCACCGCGTCGTCGCCGAGCGCCAGCAGCGCGCCGAGCAGCCGCCGGATCTGCTGGGCTCGCTGCTCAACACCCGCGACGAGGCGGGCCAGCCGCTGTCGCGCGAAGTCATCGTCGAGGAGCTGCTGCTGCTGCTGTTCGCCGGGCACGACACCACCGTCACCGCCACCTCCAACCTCATGCTGCTTCTGGCCCAGCACCCCCAGGTGCTCGAGCGGGGCCGCCAGGCGGCGGCGAGCCTGGAGCGCCCGCTCACCCTGGAGTCGCTGCGGGCCGCGCCCCTGCTCACCCAGCTCATCAACGAGGGCATGCGCCGGGTGCCCCCCATTGGCGGCGCCTTCCGCACCACCACCCGGGACGTGGAGTACAAGGGCTACCGCATCCCCAAGGGCTGGATGGTGTCGGTCAGCATCCGGGGCGCGCACCTGGGGCCGGAGTGGTCCTCGCCGGAGCACTTCGAGCCCGAGCGGTTCGAGCCCGAGCGCGGCGAGCAGCGCAAGCCTGGCACCTTCATTCCCTTTGGCGGCGGGCCGCGCATCTGCCTGGGCCAGCACTTCGCCATGGCGGAGATGGGGGTGATGCTGGCGCTGCTGCTCAAGGACTATGCCTGGGAGCTGACCCCCGGCCAGAATCTGGAGTACACGTTCATCCCCTTCCCCCGGCCCAGGAGCGGCATTCAGCTCACGTTCCGCCGGGTGGCTCCGGCCCGGACCTAGCTCGAGCCCCCCATGCTGGACATCCCCGGCTACAAGCTGTTGAGCACGGTGAGAGCCTCTGGCGCCAACGTGCTCCTCGAGGCGATCCGCGAGGCGGATGGCCAGCCCGTCATCCTCAAGACGCCTGCGGTGCTGACGCCCGGCCCGCGCGAGCGGGAGCGCTACCGCCGCGAGTTCGCCATCCTGCGGCGGCTCAAGGACGTGCCCGGCGTCACCCAGGCCCACTCCTGCGAGCTCATCTTCGAGCGCCCCGTGCTCCACCTGGAGCAGGTCGAGGGCCTGCCGCTCTCGGAGCTGGTGGGCCGGCCCCTGGCGCTCGATTGGTTCCTCGAGATCGCCATCTCGCTGGCCACCACGCTGGGAGAGATTCACCACCACCACGTCATCCACAAGGACCTGCAGCCGGCCAACATCCTCGTGGAGCCCTCGGGCCGCGCGCGCCTGACGGACTTCGGCGCGGCCACCCTGCAGCAGCGCGAGCACCTGGAGGCCACGCCCACGGATCTGCTCGAGGGCACGCTGGCGTACATGTCCCCCGAGCAGACGGGGCGCATGAACCGCGCGCTGGACTACCGCACGGACTTCTATTCGCTGGGCGTCACCTTCTACACGCTGCTGACGGGCACCCGGCCCTTCCACGGGCGCGACGCGCTCGAGTGGTTTCACGCCCACCTGGCCCACAGCCCCCGCCCGCCGCACGAGCTGGTGCCGGGCCTGCCCCCCGCGCTGTCCGCCATCGTCATGCGGCTGTTGGCCAAGGTGGCCGAGGAGCGCTACCAGAGCGCCGCGGGGCTGAAGGCGGACCTGGAGCGCTGCCGCGAGGACCTGCGGCGTGGCGTGTACGAGCCCTTCCCGCTGGCCCAGAAGGACTGCTCCACCCGGTTCCAACTGCCACAGCGGCTGTACGGCCGCGAGGCCCCCATCGCGCGGCTGCTCCAGGGCTTCGAGCGCGTGGCCCAGGGCGGAGCGCCCGAGCTGCTGCTGGTGCGCGGCGCCTCCGGCATGGGGAAGACTTCGGTGGTGAACGAGCTGCACAAGCCGGTGGTGCGCCAGCGCGGCTTCTTCCTCAGCGGCAAGTTCGATCCGCTGCGGCGCGACATCCCCTATGCCACGCTGGCCCAGGCGCTGCAGGGGCTGGTGCAGCAGGTGCTGGCCGGCAGCGACGAGGAGCTGGCCACCTGGCGCGAGCGCCTGCACGAGGCCTGGGCGGACCAGGGCCAGCTGCTGGTGAGCCTGGTGCCCCAGCTGGAGCTCGTCGCGGGCAAGCAGCCGCCGCTGCCCGAGCTGTCCCTCACCGAGGCGCGCCACCGCCTCAACCGGGTGTTCCGCCAGTTCCTCGCCCTGTTCGCCACCCCGGAGCACCCGCTGGTGGTGTTCCTGGACGATCTGCAGTGGGCCGACCCGGCCAGCCTCCAGCTGCTGCAGCACCTGCTCACCCACCCGGAGCCGCCGCGCGTGCTGTGGCTGGGGGCCTACCGCGACGAGGAGCTCAGCGCCTCGCACCCGCTGGTGAGCCTGCTGGAGGAGCTGCGCAAGGCGCGCGCGCGCGTCACGGACGTGGCGCTGGAGCCGCTCACCCTGGACGAGCTTCGCCAGCTGCTCACCGAAGCGCTGCCGGGCGCCGGGGCGGAGCTGCTCACGCACCTGTCGCGCTGGTCTCACGGGAAGACGGGAGGCAACCCCTTCTTCCTCATCCAGTGGCTGCAGGCGCTCAACCAGGATGGCCTGCTGGTGCGCACGCCCGAGGGCCCCTGGCGCTGGGATGCCGAAGGCACCGAGGCGCGCGGCTACAGCGACAGCGTGGTGGACTTCATCGTGCGCAAGCTGCGCCAGCTGCCCCCGAGGACTCAGCAGCTGCTGAGCCGCGCGGCGTGCGTGGGCGGCAGCTTCTCGCTGCCGGTGCTCAGCGCGCTGTGCGGCCTGAAGGAGCTGGGCGAGGTGGAGCAGGGCCTGGAGCCCGCGCTCCAGGAAGGCCTGGTGGCCCGCAGCGGGCCCGAGCAGTACCGCTTCCTGCATGACCGGCTTCAACAGGCCGCCGCGGAGCTGCTCTCCGAGGCCGAGCGCGAGCAGGCCCACCTGAGCACGGGCCAGCTGCTGCTCTCGAGCCTCTCACCCGAGCAGACGCGCGAGCGGCTGTTCGAGATCGTCAGCCACCTCAACGCCGGGGCCCGGCTCATCTCCCAGCCCGCCGAGCGCCACCAGCTGGCGCGGCTCAATGCCGAGGCGGGCCGCATGGCCATGGCGTCCGTCGCCTACCGCCTGGCCAGCCGCTACCTGAAGGACGCCTTCGAGCTGTTGCCCGGAGACCCCTGGGAGAGCGACTTCGAGCTGGCCTTCGGCCTGAAGCGCGATCGCGCCCGGTGCGAGCTGCTCAACCTCCAGTTTGGCGAGGTGCGCCCGCTGGTGGAGGAGCTGCTGCGCCGGGCCCACAGCCGCGCGGACACCGTGGCCGCCTACCAGGTGAAGACGGAGCTCCACCTCACCACGGGAGAGATTCCCAGCGCCGTCACCAGCGGCCTGGAGTGTCTGGCCCTGCTGGGCGTGCACCTGCCGCCCAACCCCTCGTGGGAAGAGGCGGTGGCCGCCCATGAGGAGACGTGGGCGCTGCTGGCCCAGCGCCCCATCGAGAGCCTGGTGTCCCTGCCTCGCATGAGCGATGAGGACACCCAGCAGGTGATGGCCGCGCTGGACATGGTCTTCGGGCCGGCCTACTTCACCAACAACCACCTGCTCATCATCAGCCTGTGCCGCATGGTGACGCTCACCCTGCGCCACGGCTTCACCGAGGCCTCGGTGCAGGGGCTGAGCTGGTTCGGCGTGGTGAGCGGCTTCTTCTTCAAGCGCTACCGGCAGGGGCTGGCCCTGGGCCTGGCCGCCCGCGAGCTCGTCGAGCGCCACAAGCTGTCCTCCCTCAAGGCCCGCGTCCTCTTCAGCCTGCAGCTCATCAGCTATTGGACGCAGCCCCTGCCCTTCGCGCTGGAGATGGCGCTGGAGGGCTACAAGCACGCGCTCACGGTGGGCGATCTGATGACCGCCAGCTACTGCTGCGGCCTGGTCATCAACAGCCGCCTGGGCATGGGGCACCCGCTGGACGACGTGTACCAGGAGACCGTCGCGTTCAGTGACTTCCTGCGCCGCTCCGGCGCCGCGGATCCTCAGGGCATCTTCCTCTTCAACCAGCGCTACGTGCAGCACCTGCGCGGGCGCACCCTCACGTTCGACACGCTGAGCGGCGACGGGTTCGACGAGCAGCAGTTCGAGGCCAGCCTGCGGCCCGAGCGGATGAGCACCCTGCGCTGCTCGTACTGGATGGCCAAGCTGAAGTCGCGCTTCATGCGCGGCGCCTACGCACAGGCCGTCGAGGCGGCGGACAAGGCCGCCGGGCTGCTGTGGTCCATGGTGGGCAGCCTGCAGCACCTGGACTTCCACTTCTACCGGGCGCTGAGCCTGGCCGGGCGCCTGGCCCAGGCCACCCCCGAGGAGCACCGCCAGGGCCTGGTGGAGCTGTCGCGGCACCACGCGCAATTGTCGGAGTGGGCCGCGCTGTGCCCGGACACCTTCTACGCGCCGGAGCGCATGGTGGCCGCGGAGCTGGCCCGCCTCACCGGCCGCGTGGAGGAGGCGGCGAGCCTCTACGAGGAGGCGATTCAGGGCGCCCGCGAGAACCACCTCACCCACCAGGAGGCGATCGCCTGCGAGCTGGCGGCGAACTTCTGGCGCGGGCGGCGCTTTGCCTCCATCGCCCACGCCATGGCGCGCGAGGCCCACTCGGCCTACCTGCGCTGGGGCGCCCGGGGCAAGGCCCGCCACCTGGAGTCCCTGTGGCTGGGGCTCGTCTCTCCCATGGAGCGCACGGACACGCCGGCCTCCAGCACGGACTCGGATCAGCTGGACGCGCTCACGGTGGTGAAGGCCCAGCAGGCCATCTCCGGGGAGATTGTCCTGGAGCGGCTGGCGGGCACGCTGCTGCAGGTGGCCATCGAGAGCGCGGGCGCCCAGCGCGGCGCGCTGCTGCTGCTCGAGGGCGAGAAGCTCTCGGTGGCGGCCAGCTCCACCGACGAGGCCGCTGGCGGCAAGCTGCCCTGGTCCCTCATCAACTACGCGCGGCGCACCCGGGAGTACGTGCTCATCGACGACGCCTCGCGGCCCCACTCGTTCCCGCCGGACGAGTACCTGGCGGGTGGGCGGGTCCGCTCGGTGCTCTGCCTGCCGCTGCTGCGCAAGGGCACGCTGTACGGCGTGCTGTACCTGGAGAACAACCTGGCCGCGGGGGCGTTTACCGCCGCGCGCCTGGTGCTGCTGGGGCACCTGGCCGCCCAGGCCACCATCTCACTGGAGAACGCGCGGCTGTACGCGGATGTGCAGCGCGCCCACGAGGCCCTGCGCGGCGCCAACGACGAGCTGGAGCGCCGGGTGGAGGAGCGCACGCGCGAGCTGCAGGAGACTCAGTCCCGGCTGGTGAGCACCGCGCGCGAGGTGGGCATGGCGGAGGTGGCCTCCAGCGTGCTGCACAACGTGGGCAACGTGCTCACCAGCGCCGTCATCAACCTGGAGACGACGCGGCAGACGGTGGGCTCGCTGCGCATCGGCCCGCTCAAGCGGGCCACGGACCTGTTGCTCAAGCACCGCGACGGGCTGGCGGAGTTCCTCTCCGGGGAAGGCAAGGGCCGCCAGCTTCCGGAGTACCTCTCGGCCGTCGCGGACGAGCTGCTCAAGGAGCAGTCCCGCCTGCTCGAGGACCTGGAGGCGATGGGCAAGCACATCGATCACATCCGCGCCATCATCGAGGTGCAGCAGACCTACGCCAAGGCCTCGATGCTGACGGAGGAGTGCGACCTGGCCCAGCTGGTGCGCGACGCGCTGCGCATTCAGGTGCACGCGCTCAAGCGCCACGGCGTGCGCATCACCCACGAGCTGGCCGCCCTGCACCGGGTGCCGGTGGACAAGCACAAGGTGCTGCAGATCCTCATCAACCTCATCAACAACGCGAAGAACGCGCTGGACCACATGCCCGAGCCGACCCGCCACCTGCACGTGCGGCTGTACGCCGACGGCGCGCTGGCGCGCATCCAGGTGGTGGACAACGGGGTGGGCATCGCCCCGGAGATCCGCGAGCGGCTGTTCTCGCACGGCTTCACCACGCGCAAGAGCGGCCACGGCTTCGGCCTGCACGCCAGCGCGCTGGCGGCGCAGATGCTGGGCGGCCGCCTGGTGCTGGACAGCGACGGCCCCGGCAAGGGCGCCACCGCCACCCTGGAGATTCCCTACCCCGAGGCCTGAACAATGATCACGCCTCGCACCTTGCGTTATGGAGTGCTGCTCCCGGTAATGCTCGTTGTCAGCAGCGGAAGTGCCCAGCGCCCCCGATCTGGGGGAAGCGCTCGTAGGCCCGTTTGAGCGCTTCCAGGTGGGTGGGGTTGTCGAGATCCAGCGGCGCATCGGTGAGTTGTACGATCCACCCGCCCGACACCGTGCGCCGTGCCCGCGAGAGCCACTCGGCATCGCGAACAGGGTCCGGGAATCCGATGGCCCGTGCAGCAGCCTCGGACCAGTAGTTCAGCCACCCCAGGTGATGCGGAATCTCAGAGGAGCGGATCTTGTCTGGGAGTTTGAGAGCTGGCAACCCCCGGGGTGGGCACGGAGGCCCTTCCAACGTGGGCGCTGTCTGCTCAGCGATGTCTACCGCCGCGAGGAAAGGCGTCATGTGCCCCCACCGAGCGCGTGCGCCCCACGCTACAGCATCCAATACATCCACTGCTGCCAGGGCCACCGCTGCATTCAGCGGCAGCCTCGCGTGGACCTCGAGCTGTGTCTGCTTGCCGGGACCTGTTGAGCCTGCCCACCCCGTGAGCGTCACGGCGTTGTTGTCGTCATCGTTGCAGAGGAACGCAAACCCACCGTCTGTCTTGTCTCCCGCGACCCATTCATCGCGGTGCTCCAGCGCGATCAGGTCTCCTTTTTCCGAAGTTGTCCATCCCAGCCGCAAGCCGGGAAGCGCACGCTCCATTCCATGGACAATGGCAAGAGGACGCTCATCGTCGTCCACAAGCTCGGGGGCATAGACAATGAGGCTGAAGTAGTCTTGCGCGGCCGGCATTTCAACACCAATCCATGAGAACGACCTTGAGGCTCCTATCTGCTCGGAGTAACGCTTGTTTATGAGCCAAACTGCGAACTCCGACGACAAACTCATAACCACACGCTTCCGCCAGCGCTCTCTCGCGCTTTAATCCTGGCAACTTCATTTTCACAAAGAAATCCTGCGACCGGGGCGGTTGTTTTTCAAAGTCGTCTGTTTTGACTTCCCACAACGTGCGTATAGCAAGCACTAGCGCGTCAAAGTGCTTACCGTTGACGAACACATTCAAGCCGGGGAAGTTGTTCCCGGGAACCTTGTTGGCGCACTGGTTATGCGGCTCGTTCCCGCCACGGGGAGGTCCCGGAATGGGCCTGCACTCCGAGCGCTCCGAGGGATCGGATGATACGGGTGGGATCCAGTCCCGGCCCAAGCCCCTCGGCGTGGGCTCTCGGTTCGCCATGGGCTCCTGCTCACTGGAAGGCCGTGTCGGAACCTCGCGCTTCGCACGCTCACGGGATGCGCTCCGTTCATAAGCAGCAAGGCCCTCCTTGATGACAACCGCCACCACCACCGTGCCAATGACAATCACAGACCCAGTGACGACGACCGGCGACGCAAACAAGCAGAGCCCGACGCCCCCCAGAGCCGCGGCCGCCGCGGGCGCAGCGGCGACTGCGCAGCTTCTCGTGACATCCTGGAACCTGACTCTGTCGTGCTCAAGCGCGTGAAAGCACCGCTCCGCCAGGACAGGCCATTCGTTGGAGGCTTCTCGCACCACGCAATGCCCTCCGTCCGTCCAGGGGTACCGCGCCGCCCGTTGGAGGTTGGCCAATCTCGGGCTCGGGCCCTCCCGCTCCGCCGGGGTCGGATTCGTCGTGGCGCAAGCCGAAAGAGCGATCAGGAGCGCGATGCAGGTGCGGTGAAGCATGGTGATGTCCTGACGGAGCGACCGAGTAGAACTAGCCGGCCTTCGCCCTGGCGGCGTGCGCGCCCTCGAGCGGCGGCACATAGGGCCACTGCGGCAAGGGGCCCTTGCCCGCCTCACGCGTGAGGTAGTCCGCCGCGATGTTCGCGCTCTCCATGATGGTGAGCAGCCCGCTGCCCGGGTGCGTGCCTCCGCCCACCCAGTACAGGCCCTCCACGTCCGGGTTCTTCACCCGGGGCCGCAGCGGGCCCAGCTGCAGCCAGGTGTGAGACAGGTTGAACACCGCCCCGCGGAACACGTGGAAGTCATCCCGCCACGTCTCCGCCGTGAAGTAGCGCTCCTCCTTGATGTGCTCCCGCACGCCCTTGAGCCCCACCTTGGCCAGCATGTCCGGAATGCGCTCGCGCAGCGTGCGCTCCGTGGCCGCCCAGTCCACCGGCCGCGCCGTGTTCGGCGTGGGCACCAGCACGTACAGCGTCGAGTGTCCCTTCGGCGCCCCCGAGGCGTCCGTCACGCACGGGTTGCACACGTAGAAGGGCGGGTCCTCCACGTCCACCGTGCGGTCCTCCAGCGCATCCCTGTCCGTGCGCCGCGCGGCCTCGGACAGATAGATGAGGTGGTGCGGCAGGTCCGAGTACACCGTGTCCAGCCCGTAGTACGCCATGAACGTGCTGCACGAGTACTTCGCCTTGTCCAACGACGCGTCCGACAGCCGCGTGCCCGAGCGCACGTCCGCCGGCAACAGGTTCTGCGCCGCGTACGCCAGGTCCGCGTTGATCACCACCGCGTCCCCATCCAGCGTCTCCCCGTTCGCCAGCCGCACCCCCACCGCGCGCCCCGCGTCCACCCGCACCTGCTCCACCGCCTCGCCCATGCGGAAGGTGGCCCCCAGATCCTGCGCGCAGCGCATCATCCCCCGCGCCAGCTCGCGGAAGCCCCCCTCCACGTGCCACACCCCGAAGGCCAGCTCCAGGTACGGAATCACGCTGAACACCGACGAGCACGTCGTCGGGTGCAGCCCCAGGTACTTCGACGGGTACGCCAGCGCGTACGTAATCCGGTCATCGTGGAAGAAGCCGTCCAGGTGCCGGTACAGCGTCTGCCACGGCTTGAAGCGCAGCGTGGGCGCCAGCCGCCACGGCGCGTAGTAGCCCAGGCTGCCCGCGTTGGTGGCGATGAACTTCTCGTAGGCGATGCCGTACTTCTCCCGGCCCTCCTCCAACCACGCGCGCAGCGCCCCGGGCTTGTCCGCGCCGAACTTCGCCACCGCCTGCGCCATGCGCTCCGGATCCTTCGAGGTGTCCAGGAACGAGCCGTCCCAGAAGTGCACCCGCGTGTTCGGATCCAACGGCACCAGCTTCACGTAGTCCTCGATGCGCTTGCCGGAGCGCACGAAGATGCGCTCGAGCACCCCCGGCAGCTGGAGGATGGACGGGCCGGTGTCCAGCGCGTACTCGCCGTCCTTACCCAGCGTGAGCCCCTTCATCCGGCCCCCGGGCACCGCGTCCTTCTCCACCACGGTGACCTTCAACCCCTGGCCCGCCAGGTTGATGGCCGCCGACAGCCCTCCAGGCCCTGCTCCCACGACGATGACGTGTCGCACCATGCGCCGTAAGATGCCTGGAGTCGCTCCGCGTTGCAGCCCGCTTGTAGGACACAGGCCCCGATTCAGGCCAACGGGCCCGCGGGCTCCGGAAAGTGCTGGTGCGCCCGCCGGGCCCGCACCCACTGTCTGAGGTCCTCCAGCGTGCAGTCGGCGAAGGGCTTGGTGAGCGTCAGGCCCGCGCGCCGGGGAAGCTCGACGGGCACCGCGCCCGGATCCCCGGGAAAGTACGGGTAGTGCCCATACCGCAGCCGCTCGTGCTCCAGCAGCAGGCCCAGCTGCACCATGCCGTACTTCTCGCAGAACTCCCGTCTGAACTTCCGGGCCACGGCGCCAAACATCACCAGGCTCCGGTACGAGAGCACCCGCACGTGCTGGCGGAAGTACTCGCGCGTGGTGGGGTAGCCCTCGTTCACCGCGCGGCGGCACAGCACGATGTGGTTGTAGAGCCTGCCAATGCGGTAGTGCCCCGCGGGGCCCTGCAGCAGGCACTGGAGGATGGCGTCGCGCAGCTCCTCGAGCGTCATCTCCCACAGCGCGGGAGTGGGTGGGGGTGGCGGCTGCTGGAGGAGCCGGACCTCTTGCGGCTGCATCATGGCGGGTTCCTTGTGTGGCGAGAGTGGAGGACAGCGAGGTGCCCCCACAGCAGGAACCAGGCCAGCCGGCCTGGGCCCTCGGCACGGCGCTCCAGCGCGCCCCCGGAGTCTCCAGGCGTGGACGGTGCCGTCCGGACATGCGGACACGGGCGGGGTATCGTGGCGCCCCTCCATGCGTTCCGTGCTCCTTGCCCTCGTCCTCTGCGCTGGCCTGAAAGCGCAGGCCCAGGACGGCTCTCCCGCCGAGCCGTATGCGCCACCCCCGCGCATCCTCGTGAATGAGATTCACGCCTTCGCGGGCGTGCTCGCCGGCGGCTACTCCTTCCAGGGAGGCAGCGCCACCGACGCCTTCCTCGCCAAGGGCACCGGCGGCCACTACCTCTTCGATGGCTTCACCGCCGAGGCCGGTGTGCTCTCCCTGCTGCCGCTGCGCGGCGGCGGCCCACGGCCCAGCTTCTCCGTCAGCGCCCGCCTGGGCTACAGCGGCGAGCGCTGGAGCGTGCTGGCCGGGCCCGTGCTCCAGGCCTCCTACCCCTCCACGCCCATCGTCACCGTGCTGCCCTCGCTGCGCGGGCTCTACCGCGCCGGGCCCGTGGTGCTCAACGCGGGCCTGCTGGACTTCAATGGCATGGTGCCCGCGCACGTGGGCGCCTCGTATGGCCCGGTGGGCCTGGCGTACGTGCTGCCCCTGGGCGCCCGGGCCCACGCCCGCATTCCCCTCACCGCCCGCGTCCACATCCACGTGGAGGCCTTTGCCTTCCGCGTCGGCGCCGCCCAGAGCGCCATGCTCACCGTGGGCCTGAAGGGCGCCCCTCCCTCCTCCCGCCCCGGAGCCACCCCATGAGCCGCCGCTTCCTGCTGGCCCTGCCCCTGCTCCTGGCCGCGTGCAGTGACAGGCCCACCTTCGAGCCAGACGTCGTGCGCGCCACCCGCCTGGGCGCCGGGCTGCCCCAGGGCTTCATGCTGGGCACCTCCACCGCCGCCCATCAAATCGAAGGCGGCAACGAGAACGACTGGGCCCACTGGGAGCGCAGCACCTGGGCCGATGGCCGCCCGCATATCAAGGATGGCTCGCTGTCCGGCGAGGCCACCGACTCGTGGAACCGCTTCGACGAGGACGTGCGGCTGATGGAGCGGCTAGGCGCCAACGCCTACCGCTTCAGCGTGGAGTGGAGCCGCCTGCAGCCCACCCCGGACACCTGGAACGCCGAGGCCATGGCGCGCTACCAGCAGTGGGCCCGCACGCTGCGCCAGAAGGGCATTACGCCGCTCGTCACCCTGTACCACTTCACCCTGCCCACCTGGGTGTCCGAGGCTGGAGGCTGGGAGAACCCCGCCACGATTGACGCCTTCGAGGCCTTCGCCTCGCGCGTGGCGAAGGAGTTGGGCGGCGAGGTGGACTGGTGGTGCACCCTCAACGAGCCCAACGTGTACGCCGTGCTGGGCTACCTGGATGGGGTGTGGCCTCCGGGCAAGCAGGACACCCAGGCCATGGCCACGGTGCTCAATCACCTCATCGAGGCCCACGCTCGCGCCGCCCGCCAGCTGCGCGCCCAGGACACCGCGGACGTGGACGGAGATGGCTTCGCCACCCGCGTGGGCCTGGCCCACCACGTGCGCGTGTTCCAGCCGGCCACCGGCTCCACCGCGGACATCACCGTGGCGGGCCTCACCGATGCCTTCTTCAACGAGAGCGTCCCCGAGGCCCTGCGCACCGGCCGCATCCGCCTGTCCGTGCCCGGCCAGGTCAGCATCGACCGCGAGGTGGACGGCTTGAAGGGCTCCATCGACTACTTCGGCATCAACTACTACACGCGTGACTACGTGCGTCAGTACTTTGGGGAACCCTCCCTCTCCCGCCAGTACGTGCCCCGCGGCCGCGAGACGAACGACCTGGGCTGGGAGCTCTACCCCGAGGGGCTGTACCTTTTTCTCACGCGTTACGCGGAATTCGGCTTGCCGCTGATCGTGACCGAAAATGGGATGGCGGACCATACAGGTGAGCGGCGGCCTTACTACCTGCAAAGTCACCTCTACGCGGTGGAACAGGCCCTGGCCAAGGGAGCGGACGTGCGCGGCTACTTCCATTGGAGCCTGTTGGACAACTTCGAATGGGCCGAGGGCTACGAGCCCAAGTTCGGCCTGTTCTCGGTGGACCTGGCCAGCCCGGAGAAAACGCGCCAGGAGACGCCCGCCGTGGGAACATTCCAGGAGATTGCCCGCAACCTGGGCCTCACTCCCAGACCCTAGCTTCCGGAGCGCTCTCGTGGTGGTGTTGCACTGACGACGAGCTCTTCGCCCGCATGTCCGAGCCTCCCGCCAAAAAGCGCTCACGGCGCACGCCCCCGGAAGCCTCCCCCGCTCCGGTCAAGCCGCCCCCCAGCAAGCGCGCCGCCGCGCCCGCCGGAGGACTCAAGCCGTCGCGCCGTGGCGCCAAGACTCCGGAGCCCACCGCCGAGGAGCTCGCTCCAGAGCCTGTCTCCGAGCCTGTCTCCGAGCCTGTCTCCGAGCCCGTGGCCGAGCCCGTGGCCGAGGCGCTCGACGGGCCCCCGCCGTCGCCACGGCCGGTGCCGCTGGCGATGATCGTCGAGAGCATGCCGGACGCGTTCTTCTGCGTGGACTCGCGCTGGCACTTCACCTACGTGAGCCCGCGGATGTGCGATCTGCTGGGCAGCGCCGCCATGGGCCTGCTGGGCAAGGACCTGCGCACCCACTGTCAGGAGCTGGTGGAGCTGCGCCAGCACCTGGCCCTGGATCTGCCCGCCGCCGAGCAGCCTCCCACGCGCTTTCGCTACAGCTGGCCCGCGCGCCAGATGATGTTCGACGTGCGGGTGCGCCCCGTGGACAGCGGGGCGCTGGTCCACCTGCGCGACATCACCTCCGAGCGCCGCTCCCAAGAGGAGCTGCGCAAGGCGCACGAGCTGCTGCGCTCGGTCATCGAGGGCTCCACCGACGCCGTCTTCACCAAGGATCTTCAGGGCCGCTACCTGCTGATCAACGAGGCGGGGGCGCGCGCCATTGGCCTGCCCGCCACCGAGGTGGTGGGAAAGACGGACGCGGAGCTGTTCCCCGCGCAGTCCGCCCAGTCCACCTCCAACCGGGACCGGCAGGTGCTCGCCAACGGGCAGACCGTCACCTACGAGGACGTGGAGCAGACGCCCACCGGCCCGCGCATCTGGCTGTCCACCAAGGGCGTGCTGAAGGATGTCGAGGGCAAGGTGATGGGCCTGTTCGGCATCTCGCGCGACATCACCCGGCACCAGCGCGTGGACCCGGCGCCCGCGGTGAATGACGAGCAGCTGCGGCTGGCGCTGGACACGGCCCAGGTGTGCCTGTGGGACCTGGACGTGCAGGCGGCGCGCCTGCGCTGGTCAGGCAACACCGACGCTGTGCTGGGCGCCATGCCGGGCGACACCTTCGAGAGCTTCATCCAGCGCATCCTCGCGGAGGACCAGACGAGCTTCGCGCAGAAGGTGGCGGTGGCGATTCAGAACGGCCAGGACTTCCAGGCCGAGTTCCGCGTGTACGTGCCCGGCGGCGCGCCGCGCTGGCTGCGCTCGCGGGTGCACGTGCTGAGCGAGGGGGGCGTGCCGGCCAAGCGGATGATGGGCACCCTGAAGGACATCACCCGCGAGCACCAGGTGGAGGAGGAGTCGCGCCGGGCCGCGGACTTCCAGGAGCAGCTGGTGGACATCGTCAGCCATGACATCCGCAGCCCGCTGGGAGCCATCATCTCCTGGGCGCGCATCATGGCGCTGGGCGGCCCGCCGCCCGAGGAGCAGCAGCGCACCTTCCGCCGCATCACCTCGGCGGCGCTGCGCATCGAGCGGCTCACCCGGCTGCTGCTGGACTTCGCCCGCGCGCGGCTGGGCGGCGGCATCACCCTGGAGCCGCGGCGCTGTGACTTGCACGAGCTTTTGCAGAAGGTGTCACACGAGTTCCGCATCGCCTACCCGGACCGCACCATGCAGTGCGACCAGGAGGGCGAGCCCACCGTGGGCACGTGGGATCCGGACCGGCTGGCGCAAGTCATCTCCAACCTGGTGGAGAACGCGCTCAAGTACAGCCCGCCGGACACGCTGGTGCGGCTGACGGCCAGGGGGCTCAAGGAGCACGTGGTGCTCGAGGTGCACAACCAGGGCAAGCCCATTCCGCCCGAGCTGATGCCCCACATCTTCGAGCCGTTCCGCCGGGGGCCGCAGTCCTCGCGCACCGCGAAGACCAGCTATGGCCTGGGGCTCTACATCGTCCAGGAGATCGTCCACGCGCACGGGGGCACCATCGACGTGCGCTCGGACATCGAAGAGGGCACCACCTTCACCGTGCGCCTGCCGCGGGTGCCGCCCGCGGCCATGGAGATGCTGCGCAGGCCCTCACCGGCCTCCCCCCGTAACGGGTGAGCGCAGGAAGCGCTCCAGCAGCGCGGGCATCTGATTGAGCGAGGCGCTGCCGCTGGACAGGCCCGCCTCGTCCACCACGCGCGGCATGCCGTACACCACGCACGAGTTCGCCGACTCCGTCAGCACGTGGCCGCCCGCGGCGCGGATGGCGCCCGCGCCCACCAGCCCGTCATCTCCCATGCCGGTGAGCACCACGCCCACCGCGTCCGCGCCCCAGCCCTCCGCCACGCTCTTGAAGAGCACGTTCACCGAGGGGTGGTGCGCGGTGTCCACGGGCAGCCGGTCCAGCCGGGCCCAGGCCCGCTCGCCGTCGCGCTCCACCTTCAGATGCATGCCCGAGCGCGCGAGCACCGCCCGGCCGGGCCGCAGCTCCACTCCGTCCGAGGCCTCCACCACCTCCAAGGCGCTGTGGCCGTCGAGCCTCCGGGCCAGCGCGTCCGTGTAGCCGGGCGGAATGTGCAGCGCGAGCACCAGCGGCGCGGGGAAGTCCGAGGGCAGCAGGGACAGCAGCTGGGTGAGCGCCGCCGGGCCTCCGGTGGAGGTGCCCACCGCCACCAGCTGGCGCCACGGCGCCGGCGCCGGGCCGAACTGGGGCTTGAGGACGGCGGGGGGCTCCACCCCTGGGCGCACCACCGCGCGCGCGGCCGTGTTCACCTTGGCCACCAGCTCCGCGCCCAGCTCGTAGAGCCGGTCGGTGGCCAGCGCCGTGGGCTTGTGCACCAGGTCCACCGCCCCGGCCTGGAGCGCGGACACCGCCAGCTCGCTCTCCTCGCCCGCGCTGCTCACCACCACCACCCGCGGCGAGGGCGCTCCGGCCAGCGCGCGCAGCACCCCCAGCCCATCCAGGTGCGGCATCACCAGGTCCAGCGTCACCACGTCTGGCTGCAGCGCGGCGATCTTCTCCAGCGCATCCAGCCCGTCGCGCGCCGTGTCCACCACCGTGATGCCCTGCGCGGCGGTGAGCACCTGGCGCAGCACCTTGCGCGCGAACGCCGAGTCATCCACCACCAGGACGCGGATGGGGGGCGCCGTCATGGGCTCTCCTTCGGCTTGCTGTAGAAGAAGGCGCCGCGCCGCTCCTCGCACACCAGCGCGGTGCCAAAGCGCAGCAGGGACTCGGAGGTGCCCACCAGCAGCGTGCCTCCGGGCACCAGCGCCCGGGTGAGCGAGTCCACCACCCGCCGCGCCGTCTCGTCCGTGAAGTAGATGAGCACGTTGCGGCAGAGGATCGCGTCGAACACGCCCATCGCGGCGATGGCCTCGGCGTCCATCAGGTTCATCCGCCGCCAGATGACCGCGGCGATGAGGTCCGAGCGCACCTGCGGCCGGCCGGCCACCACGGTCAGGTAGCGCCCCTCGATGCCCAGCGGCAGCGCGCGCATCGAGCGCAGGTTGTGCTCACCGCGCTGGGCCCGGTCCAGCGCCCGCTGGCTGATGTCGGTGGCCAGCAGGGACACGTCCTCCAGCACGCCGCGCTCGTGCAGCATCATCGCCAGGGTGAGCGGCTCCTCGCCCGTGGAGCACGCCGCGCACCACAGGCGCACCCGCCGGCCCTCGCCCACCCTGCGAGCCACCTCGTCGGCGAGCACCTCCAGGGCCAGCGTCTCCCGGAAGAAGTACGTCTCGTGCACCACCAGCGCGTCGATGAGCGCGTCCAGCTCCGCGCTGCCCCGCGGGTCATTCTTGAGGAAGTTGTAGTAGTCATACAGCGAGTCGAAGCCGGCCTCGAGCGCCCGCGAGGAGAGCTTGTCCGCCAGCAGCTCGAGATCATCCAGCTCGTAGTGCAGCCCCGAGCGCTGCTCGATGAGCTCCACCAGGAACTTGAAGACGTAGACGGACAGCGCCAAAGAAGCCATCAGCGGCCCAGCGCGAGCAAGCAGGCCCGTCTGACTTCGGGGTCTTCATCATGCGTGGAGGCCTGCTCCAGGGCCTGGCGCGCCTCCACGGTGCCCAGGGCCGCCACCGCCGCGGCGGTCGCGCGCCGGCCCGCCGGGCTGCTGGAGCCCAGCGCGGAGAGCAGCGCCGCGCGTGCGTCCGCGCGCTGCATCCGGGCCAGGGCCGCCACCAGCAGCGGCGCCACCTTCTCGTCCGCCGCCTCCAGCGCGGCGAGCAGGCCGGGGATGCGGCCCTCGGCCGGCAGCGCCAGCGCGCTCACCACCCGCTCGCGCAGGGCGGGGTCCCCCAGCAGCGACACCAGGGCCTGAGTGGCGGGCGTGCCGGAGCGCGTGGCCAGAAAGCCCACCGCCGCGCTGCGCACGCTCTCGTCCTGGTCGGCCGCCGCGCGCAGCAGCAGCTGCACCGTCTCGGGCGCGTCGTACTCGGCCACCGCCGACAGGGCCACCAGCCGCGTGGCCGGGTCTCCCGCGGTGGCCGCATCCATCAACACCGGCAGCGCGTCCGGGCGCTTGGACACACCCAGCCCCAGCAGCGCCGCGCGCCGCACGTCCGCGTCCTCGGAGGTGGCCGCGCGCCTGAGCGCGCTCAGGGCGCTCTCGGTGTGCAGGTGCGCCAGCGCGTCCACCACCGCCACGCGCACCTGGCCCGCGTCGTCATTGGCCAGCGCGACGATGGCGTCCGCGGCGGCCTCCTCGTTGAGCTTGCCCAGCGACTGGCACGAGTAGTAGCGCACCCAGGCGTCCTTGTCGTTGAGCCCGCCCAGCAGGCACGAGGTGACGCGGGCGTCCTTCTCCGTCTGCCCCAGGGCGCGCATGGCCGCCGCGCGCGTGCGCTCGGACTCGTGGCGCGCCGCCTCCAGCAGCGCGTCCACCGCGCGCGGATCATCGATGAAGGGCAGGCCGTAGATGGCCGCGTCCCTCAGCCGCTCGTCCTGCTCGCGCATGGCGTACAGCAGCACCTCGAGCCCGCGGGGATAGCCAAAGTAGGCCACGATGCGCAGGGCCGCCCGGCGGCGCCGCGGATCCGGCGAGCGCGCGGCCTCCAGGGCCAGCTCCTCCGTCTCCGTGCTGCCCAGCGACTGGACGGCGCCCACCGCCGCCTGCGCCACGCGCGCGTCCTCGTCTCCCAGCCGCTCGAAGAGGAAGCGCACCGCAGAGGGATCTCCAATGCGCGACAGGGTGTCCGCCGCCAGGGCGCGCACGGAAGGGTCCCGGTCCTCCAGGCACAGCACCACCTCGGGCACCGCGGTGGCGCGCCGGGCCACCAGCGGCAGCAGCACCAGGCGCCGGGCGCTGTCACCGTCGCGCAGCGACTGGAGGATGGGGCCGTCCGCCTCGGGGCCCAGCTCCATCAAGGCGCCGGCCGCCGCGCGCGCCACGGTGGGCTCCGAGTCCAGCAGCGCCAGCAGCCCGGTGGCCGCGTCCGGGCCTCCCACCCAGCCCAGCAGCCGCGAGAGGGCGGCCTTCTCCGACGCGTCCGCGCCCGTCAGGCCGCGCGCCAGCCGCCGGCCCAGCTCCGGGGAGTCCTGCTTGGCGCGCAGCGCCGCCTGCACCACGCGCGTGCCGCCGAAGCGCTGCACCTGCGCCTCGTGAATCTCCACCAGCGCCACCGCCGTCACACGCAGCACCGCGTCGTTGCCCCGCTGCAGCATGCCCACCAGCGCGGGCACCGCCGCCTCCTGGCCCGCGCGGCCCAGGGCGCGCACCGCCTCGGTGACATAGAAGGGGTCGGCCAGCAGCCCCAGCAGCGGAGGCACCACGGACGGGTCCCCCGAGCGCCCCAGCACGTCGATGGCCGGGAAGATGCGGAAGAAGTTGCCGCTGTCGAGCGCCTTGAGCAGCGCGTCCACCGCGGCGCCTCCGCCAATGCGCCCCAGCGCCTCGATGGCGGCCACCGCCACGTTGTCATCCGGGTGCACCGTCAGCCGGGACAGCAGCGGCACGGAGCGGCGGCTGCGGCGGCGGCCCAGCACCTGCGCGGCGTCACAGACGACGGCGGGGTTTTCGTCCTCGCCCAGCTCGATGACGGCCTCGTCCACCTCGCCGGTGGAGGCCACCAGCACCTCCACCGCGGCGGCGATGCGCGCCTCGCTGTCGCGGCGCTGGCGCAGCAGCTCACACAGCGGCCCGGCCGCGGGAGCCCCCATGCGGGCCAGGGCGCCAATGACGGCGCGGCGCACCGCCCAGCTGGGGGTGTCCAGCTCATCCAGCAGCGCCGGGAGGCTGGCGGTGCCACGGCGCGCCAGGGCCTCGATCGCGTCCACCTGGGCGCGGTCGTCGGCCGACAACGAGAGGGGATGGCCGGTGGCTCTCACGCTTGCTCCACCGCGCGGGCCGGCTTGGCTTCAGGCCTCCACGCGCCCGCCAGCACCCCGTTGAGCCGCGTCAGCTGCTCCACCTGCTCGCCATGCATCTTCGACAGCTGGCCCAGCCGCGTGGACACCTCGCGCACCTCGCTGGCGGTGGTGGAGGTGGCGCGGGCCTGCTGCGCGGTGGTGCCGGCGATCTCCCGGGAGCGCTCGCGCATGTCCTCCACCGCGCGGGCGATCTGCTCGCTCATCGTGGCCTGCTCGACGGCGGCCCGGGCCACGGAGGCCACCCCCGAGGCCTGGCGCGCCGCCGAGGTGGTGAGGGCGGTGAGCGCCTCGGCCTGCTCGTCCAGCGCGCGCGCGGTCTGTTTGGCCACGCGGCGCACATCCTCGGTGCCCCGGGTGAGCGAGCTGAGCGCCTGGCTCTGCTCATCCGTGGCGCGCGTCACCTCCGTGGCCAGCTTGGCCACCTGGCGCGCCGCCATCTCCGTCTGCTTCACCGCCCGGCCCTGCTCGGTGACGGCCTTGGCCACCTGCGTCACCTGCTTGCGGGTGTCGTCCATGGCGCGGGCCACCTCGGCGGCGCCCTTGGCCTGTTCGGACAGGCCCGCCAGCGTGCGCTGCGTCACGCTGGTGGCCTCCTGCGCCAGCGTGCCAATGCTGGTGAGCTCCTTGCTCTGCGAGCCGATGGAGGAGCTGACCTGCTGCACCAGCGTGCGCATCTGCGCGGACGTCTTGGCCAGCTCCGCGGTGGCGGTGGCCTGCTCCTGCATGGCGCGCGCCACCTGCTCGGAGGACAGCGCCAGCTGCCCGTTGGAGCGCACCGCGTCGCGCAGCGCCTTGGCCTGGTCGGCGGTGGCCTGCGTCGTCTGCTTGGCCATGCGCCGCATCTCCGCAGCGCCCTGGGACAGCGCCTGCGAGGCCTGCGCCTGCTCCGCGGCCGAGGCGGCGATGAGGCGGCCCTGCTCGCTCACCCGCGCGGTGGCCTGCGAGAGCGCCTGCACCGCCTGCACCTGCTCCACGGTGGCGCGGGACACCTCGCGCACCGTGGTGCCCAGCTCCTCCACGCCCTTGAGGATGGAGGTGAGCGCCCGCTCGGCATCCGCCGTCAGCGCCGCCCCCTCGTCCGCCGCGCGCACCCCGTCCACGGTGGCCACCGAGGCCTCGCGCGCGGTGTTCTGCAACCCCCGGACGATCTTCGCCACGTCCGCGCTGGCCGTCGCGGCCCGGTCCGCCAGGGCGCGGATCTCCTCGGCCACCACCGCGAAGCCCCGCCCGTGCTCGCCCGCCCGCGCCGCCTCGATGCTGGCGTTGAGCGAGAGCAGATTCGTGCGGTCGGCGATGAGGTTGATCGTCTGGACGATGTCGCCGATCTCCTCGGCGCGCCGGCCCATCTCCTTCATCACTCCGGCCGACTCGGTGATGGACTGGCGGATGCGGGTGAAGCCCGCCAGCGAGCGCGACACGGTGACGCCGCCCTCGCGCGCGGTGGTGCTCACCCGCTCGCCGGTGGAGCGCGCCTCCTCGGCCATCTGGGCGATGCGCCGCGAGGAGGTCTCCAGCTGCGTGGAGGAGTTGGCGCTGGTGGCGGCCAGGGAGTTGATCTGGTCGGCGGAGCGGGCCACCGCCTGGGCGGAGCGGGCCAGCTGCTCCACGGTGGCGGCGTTGGCGTCCACGGTGGCGGCGTTCTTCTCCGCGGTGGCGGCCACCTCCTCCACGCTGGCGGCGACCTCCGTCACGGTGGAGGCGGTCGCCGCGGCGCTGGTCTCCAGCGTCCGGGCGTGCTCGGCCACTCCGCGCACCGAGCGGGCCACCTGCTCGGTGGTGGAGGCCGTCTGCTCCACCATGGAGGCCATGCTGGTGGCGTCCTTGGTCACCTCGCCCAGCGCCCGGCTGATGGTCACCACGGCGCCGGTGACGCTGCCCACGCGCTCGCCCACGCTCTGCGCGTCCGAGGCCAGGCGGGCGATGCCCTTGGACATCTGCTCCACGGTGGCGGCCACCTCCTCGGTGGCGGCGGCGCTGGTCTGGTTGCGCGCCACCACGTCCGTCACCGAGGCGTTCATCTGGGTGACGGTGGCCAACAGCTCCTCACTGGAGGCGGCCAGGTCCTCGGCGTTGGCGCTCACGCCCTTCACCGAGCGGGCCGTCTCCTCCAGGGTGGCGGCGGTGGACTCCACCGAGGCGGCCAGCGCGGCGGCGTCCTTGCGCACCGCGGAGATGGAGGCCGTCAGCTCCTCCATGGAGCCGGCGGTCTGCTCGGCCTCCTGCTGCACGTTCCTGGCCGAGTCGCTCACCACGCGCTGCGAGCGCACCAGGGAATTGACCGAGGCGCTCGTCTCTTCCACGCTGGCGGCCACGGACTCGATGGCGGCGCGCACCTGCTCACTGGCGGCGGCCTGCTCGTTACCCGAGGCGGCCAGCCGCGAGGCGAGCTGCTCCGCGGACTGAAGCACCCCCGCGCTCTCGCGCACCGATCTCCCCGCGCTCTCGGCCAGCGTGCGCGCGTCGTCCTGCTGCACGGGCGCGCCATTCACGTTCTCAGTCGGCATCTACCTTCTCCTCCCCGATAACACGGGGGAAATCGATCAGCATCAACAGCCGGGTCCCCACCTGGGCCACGGCCTTCACGAAACCTTTGGCCTGCTCGGCCACCAGCGGCGGCGGCGGCTGGAGCTGCTCGGGGGCCAGCTTCACCACCTCGCGCGCGCTGTCCACCAGCAGCCCCACGGTGCGCGCGCCCACCTGACCCACCACCACGCGCGAGTCCAGCGTGCGCTGGGCGGGCGGCGCGCCAAAGCGCGAGCGCGCATCCACCACCGGCACCACCCGCCCGCGCACCTGCACCAGCCCCGCCACATGCTCGGGCGCGCCGGGCACGGGCGTGGCGCCGGTGAAGGACTCCATCTGCACCACCTCCGCGGCGGAGATGGCGTACTCGGCCCCGGCGACCTTGAAGACGACGTGCAGCGCGCTCATGACCGTGCCCCTTCCCGCTCGGGCCGCACAGTGCCCAAACGCGCCGCGCCCAGCGCGGAGA
Organism: Myxococcaceae bacterium; assembly: GCA_035296065.1. GTDB lineage: Bacteria > Myxococcota > Myxococcia > Myxococcales > Myxococcaceae > DATHBR01. The sequence goes on from DATHBR010000037.1 coordinate 211,900, forward strand.
GATCCAGCACCAACGTAGGCACCCCATCTCCCAGGTCCGTGGCCCCCGCCACACCGGGCACCCGGACGAGCGGATCCTCCAAAGGACGCAGGACGATCTCCTGCTGGCCCATGAGCCGGTCCACCGCGAAGGCCACGGGAGTGCCGCGCTGCCGGACGATGAGGGCCTTGGGCGCAAGCTCCGCCCGGCTGGCGTTTCGCTGGAGCAGCCGCTCCAGGGACACCAGCGGGATGGCCCGGCCGCGCCGCTCCACCAGCGCCACCCCGCCCACGTCGGTGCCAGGAGGACGGATGAGGCTGGCGGGGTTCACGTCGATGATCTCCTCCACGCTGCTCACCGCCACGGCGTAGCGCAGGGCGGCGCACTCGAAGACGAAGGCGTCGACGATGGTGATGGTCAGGGGCACGCGCAGGGTGAAGGTGGTGCCCACGCCCGGCCGCGTCTCCATGCTCAGCTCGCCGCCCAGCTGCTCGACGATGATGCGCTTGACGATGTCCATGCCCATGCCGCGCCCGCTGGTGGTATCCGCGGACGCGCGGGTGGACAGGCCCGGGCGGCACAAAAGCTCCAGCAGCTCCGCGGAGGAGCCCGGCACCGGCACCCCGGCGCGCGCGGCGACGGCGGCGGCGTCCACGCCCCGGCCATCGTCCTTGATGGACAGCTCGAGCCGGCCGCTGCTGCGCGCATGGCACTGCAGCAGCACCACGCCCTCCTCGGGCTTGCCGGCGGCGAGGCGCTCCTCGGGGCGCTCCACGGCATGGTCCACCGCGTTGCGCACCAGGTGCACCAGGGTTGGCAGCAGCCGGTCCGCCACCGCCTTGTCCAGCTCGGCATCCCCCACCTGCAGCTCCAGCCGCACCTGCTTGCCGGTGGCGCGGCGCAGGCCCCGCACCAGCAGCGGCAGCCGATCCAGCACATCCCCCACGCGCACCATGCGCAGGTGCAGGATGGAGGCGCGCAAGTCCCTCAGCTGCCGGGCGTTCTCGTTGAGCACCTGCACCAGCTCGCGCGTCTGTACCCCCCTGGCGGTGAGCTCCGCCACGGCGCGCGCCAGCTTCGAGCGGCTGACGACGAGCGCGGCCAGCTTCTCCAGCGCGTCATCCAGCCGGGCCACCTCCACGCGCAGCACGCCGCCGCGGCGCGCCTCCGTGGACGGCTCCTCCTCGGCCTCGAACTCCAGGGGCGCGGCGAGCTCGGGCGCGGCGGGCGCGGGCGGAGCGGTCCCCGCCAGCGGACGCACCGTGGCGGGAGGCCCGCCCACCGCCTCGAGCAGCACCGCGTCCTCGGCGTGGGTGAGCACGAGCAGCGCGAAGGTGAGGCTGCCGCCTGTCGCGGCGGCGCCGGCCAGGGGCACCACCTTGACGAGCTCTCCCAGCTGGCTCACCCGCTCGCGCACGCTGTTGATGGTGAGCCCCTGAGCGGCGCGCTCGGCGCTGGGCACATAGTCCAGCCGCACCGCCCGGCGGCCGCCGCTGACTCCGGCCAGCAGCTGCTCCTGCTCGGTGGGGGCGAGCTTCGCCACGAGCGCTGGCTCCAGCGCCAGGGACACGGGCACCGCCCCCGGGCGTGCGCCGCCCTGGACGTTGGGCTCCAGGCCCTCCAGCCGCTCCATCAGCCCCCTGCGCACGGGGGACACCGGCTTCTTGTCCGCCAGCTGGCGCACCCGCTGCTCGATGGCGCGCAGCCCCTCCATCAGCGGCTCGATGCTGGCCTCGGACAGCCGCCCGCCGGCCTGGTTGACCTGGCGCAGCAGCGTCTCCATGGCGTGGGCCAGCTCGACGATGGGCTCCACGTCCACCATGGCCGACAGGCCCTTGATGGTGTGCAGGGCGCGGAACAGCTCGCGCGCGGAGCGCGGATTGGACGTCTGCAGCCGCGCGGCGGACTCCATCGCCAGCAGGTGGGCGTGAGCGGTGCCGAGCAATTCCTCCACTTCCACGAGGTAGGCGGGAAGGAAGTCCGCCAGGTCCACACTCACCCCTGCCCCCTCTCCAGCAGGCTCTTCACTTCGGAGAGGATGGTGTCGGGCTTGAAGGGCTTGGTCATGAAGCGGTCCGCGCCGGCCTGCAGCGCCCTGGTCCGCGAGGCCTCGTCACCGCGCGTGGTGACGATGACGATGGGCAGGTGCCTGAGCGTGTCCTGGCCGCGAACGAACTCCACCACTTCGATGCCGCCGATGTCCGGCATGTTCAGGTCGAGGACGATCAAATCATACGGCTTGAGTGACAGCCTCTCGATGGCCTCCAGCCCGCTGGAGGCGTGTGTGAAGGTGAGGCCGGGGTAGGGCCGCAAGCACGCGACGACCATCTCCCTCATCACCTTGCTGTCATCGACGACTAGGACTTCAGGCATACCCATGTGTCCTTCTGGCAACGGGTGATGAACCTAGAGGGATTCCATGGGGATGAAAGACGCGAGCGCCCGCTGTCGCCCGGCATCGCCCAGTGGGCGACACTCGGCGCAGGCCCGCCCCTCTACAAGGCTGTAGTGGCCTCAACTCCGGGACGCAGGGGGTACGTTCACACCCGGCCGAAAGGCCACCTGCCAGCCAGGCTCACTGTCCGGAGGAGGTGACGATGTGCCGCGCGCGCGCCACCTGCTGGGCAGCCGAGACGTCCTCGCCCTCGAGCTTCGCGCAGGCCTGGTAGGCCTCCACATGGAGGCTCTCGAAGAACGGCACCTGCACGGGGTCTCCCGCGAGCATGGGCAACACCAGCCGCTGATCCACGAGGTAGGCGACCGAGGCGGGGTTGAGCAGCGACTTCGTCACCAGGGCCTCGGGCACCGAGCGCTCCTCCACGTCCTCGCGCTTCAGCACGGTGCCCGCGGGCAGGTCCCTGGCGGCGACGAAGATGCGCACCATTGCGCCGGGCTCGGGCGGGGCGGCGCTCGCCTCGGCACAGGCCACGGCCCAGACAGAGAGCGCGGCAAGCAGCAGGACACGTCGCATCACCTGGCCTCCTTGCCACGCACGTAGGCGGCGGCCTCGTCGCGCCGGGCGCGCTTATGCGCCTCATTCATCGCGGCGCCCACCGAGAGCATGCAGCTGGCCGCGCGGCGCGGCCGCTTCGCGTCATCGAGCATCTGCCACATCAATGCGTCGTTCGCCTCGAGCGCAACGAGCACCCGCGCGCCGGCCACGGCCTTCACCATGTCAGCGGGCACGTAGCTGGCGGTGACCAGCCCCCTGGGGCGGAGCACGGACTGGAGCATCGACTCCTCGAGCACCTGGCCCTGGGCAATCTCCTTCTTGAGCACCAGCACGCCCACCTCGCCCTCGGCGTTCGGCTTCGGCTCGGGCACCGGCAGGGGCTGCGGCTGAGGGCCTCCCATCCGCTCCTCGAACGGGGCGAGCGCCCCATCGCGCGCCTCGTCCTTGGCGGCGCTCACCCTGGAGGCGATGGCGCTGAAGCACTCGTCCGTGGCGGAGTAGTCCGTGAAGGCGGCCCAGAGCAGCACGTCATTCTGCTTCAGCGCCATGCTGGGCGCGCGCCCCACGATGCGCGGGGCATCCTCCGGGCGCACCACCGAAGGGGTGACGAACTTCTCGGGGAGCGACCGCTGCGTCAGGTCCTCGAAGGTGAGCACCTGCCCCTCGGGCACATCGCGGCTGGCGACCACCACGGGCTTGAGGTCCCACCCCTTGCGCGCCGCGTCCACCCTGGGAGCCAAAGCGATGAAGGCCACGCTGGCGACGAGCACCGCTCCCACCCCCACCCCCGCGAGGGCCCAGAGGATGAAGGTCTTCATGGCGCCTCCGGGGGCGTCAGGCGGGCGCGGATGTCCTCGGGGGTCCGGTCCCGCCGGGGCAGCGTGGGGCTGGCGATGATCGCCGCGTGGCAGGCCTCCCACACGGTGTTGTCTCCCAGCGAGCGCGGCCCCGGCACCGTGGCCCCGGGCCTCGCCGAGGAGAACAGCCCCCAGTACATTGGATCTCCCGAGCTCAGCGGGGCGGTGATCATCTGGTCGTCCAGGAAGTGGGCCACGTCGGTCTTCACCACCGACTCGGTGAGCAGCTGCTCGGGCACCTGGCGCTGCGCGAGCTCGTTGAACCGCACCTTGTCACCTGGCTCGAAGGGCTTGGCCGCCACGACGACCGGCAGCAGGACCCAGCCCTTGCGCACCTCGCGCTCGGTCCGCCGCATGAGAGAATAGGCCACCACGGCCGAGAGGCCCCCCGCGACGAAGGCCCCCACCACCAGCCCGGAGATCAACCCGAACACGGCGTTCACTTTCTGGGAAGAAGGCATGGTGCCCGTATATCCGAGCCCCCGCGCGGAGTCGCATTCCAGGCAAGCCAGGCGTGGGGCCCCGGGCGGGCCCTACGCCTGAGCCGCCGGAGGCACGCCGGGCTGCAGCGGCCCGCCGCGGGGCAGCTGCACGCGGAAGGTCGAACCCTTCCCCGGCACGCTGGCCACCGTCACCTCGCCGCCGTGCGCCTCGACGATGCGGCGCACCCGGTACAGCCCCAGCCCCAGCCCGCCGTAGTGGCGCGAGGGCACCGCCCGCTCGAAGCGCTGGAAGAGCCCATCCACCCGCTCCGGCTCGATGCCGATGCCATGGTCTGTCACCTGGAGCACCGCGGCCTCCGGCTGCACCACGAGCCCCACCTCCACCGGCTTGCCGGGCCCGAACTTCATCGCGTTGGCCAGCAGGTGCCTCACCACCTGAGCGATGCGCGCCCGGTCCCAGCGTCCCGGCGTGCTCGGCAGCTCGTTGAGCACCAGCTGGCACCCCATGACCGAGGCCTCGTGCGCGGCGTGGTCCACCGCCTCGCGGATGACCGTCGCCAGGTCCACCTCTTCCAGCTGCAGCCGGGGCCCCTGGTTCTGCAGCTGGGACACGTCCAGCACCGTGTCCACCAGCGAGGCGAGCCGGCCCACCTGCCGGTCCGCGGCATCCACCACCTGCGCCAGCCGCTCGGGGGAGATGGGCCGCTCTCCCCGCAGCGCCTGCGTCACCCCCTGCAGCCTCAGCCGCAGCGCGGTGAGGGGCGTGCGCAGCTCGTGCGCCGCCACGCCGAGGAACTCGTCGCGCGTGCGCATCGCCTCCTGCGTCTCGCGGTACAGGCGCAGCTGCTCCGTCACGTCGCCGATGATGCCCGCCATGCGCACCGGCCGGTCCTCCGCGTCGCGCAGCGCCCGGCCCCGGCTGATGCAGGCGCGGTAGCCCCCGTCCGCATGCCGCAGCCGGAACGACACGTCATACGGCACGTCCCGCTCCAGGTGCGCCGACAGCGCGCTCACCACCGCGTCCCGGTCATCCGGGTGCAGCCGCTCCACGAAGACTTCGTACTTGGTGGGCGAGGCCTCCCGCGCCAGGCCCAGCATGTTCAACAGGCTGGGGCTGCACCAGAAGGTGCCCCGGCGCAGATCCCAGTCCCACACCCCGTCATACGAGCCAGCGACGATGAGGCGGTAGCGCTCCTCGCTCTCGCGGGTGGCGCGCTCGGCCTGGGCCAGCAGCCCCACCTGGCGCTCCAGCCGCCGCACCATGCCGTGCAGGTGCTCGTCCAGCGAGACGCCGGCATCTCCCACCGCGAGCGACACCGCGCCGCCATGGCACAGCTCGCGCAGCAGCGTGCCCAGCAGCTCGTCCCCCTCCTGGCCCCGGCGCACGAAGCCGTTGGCCCCCACGTTCTGCGCCATGCGCAGGTCCAGCTCGTCCGGAGCGCCCACGTGCGACAGCAGCACCGGCACGTTCGCCATCCGCGGGTCCTTGCGCAGCGCCAGGCACAGGCGGAACCCGTCCATGCGGGGCATCAGCACGTCGGTGAGCACCGCGTCCGGCCGCCGCCGCTGGGCCAGCTCCAGCGCCGTCTGGCCATCACTGGCCGTGAGCACCTCGAAGTGGAAGGGCGCCAGCTGCAGCAGCAGCAGCTTGCGGGAGACAGGGTCATCATCGGCCACGAGCAGCACGGGCCGGTGGCCGCCCTGGAAGTCCTGGGCCTGGGCCGGCAGCACTCCGCGCACCGCCTCCACCAGCGCGCCCAGTGGCAGGGGGCGTGGCAGGAAGTGGGCGTGCAGCCCCTGGCGTACCAGCCGCTCCTGCTCGGCCGGGGAGGCCGTCACCAGCAGGGGCGCGTGCAGGGCCTCCAGCGCGCGGCGGCCGGGGGACTCGGGCGCCAGCTCCTCCAGCAGCGCGCCCAGCTCCACCACCACGGCGGCCAGCGGCGGCTCGGAGGAGGCCAGGGCGCTGGTGTCATCCGCTTCTCGGACGCGCCAGCCCTGACTCTCCAGGGCGAGGACGCGAAGCGTGCGCTCTGGGCCAGGCGCGGCGACAAGGAGGACAGTGGGCTTCATTACGGCGTACGAGCGGGGTGCACGAGCAGGGGGGAGCCTCTTCCTGGGAGAAGTTTTCGCAGTCTCGGTACTGGGCGATTTGAGTCAAGTCACCCGTACCGCGGATGTTGAAAGTTGCAACACAACGCGCTGAGCAAGCAGGGGGCGCCGCCTGGCCGCCTGGCCGCAGGGGGGGGCTTGTCTTCGGGGGGCCTGGGCTGCTCACCTAGCGCCGCACGTGGCGAAGGGGGGCCGGACCGCCACGCCTCACTCCCAGGAGTACAAACATGACGCGGGGCTCGTCCCTCTCACTCTCAGTCCGGGCGCTGGCCCGGGGGCGCTGGCTCGTGGCGGCGCTGTTGGGCGCGCTGCTCAGCGGCTGCCCTGACGAACCCGAGCCGGTGCCGCCCGAGCAGCCGTGGGCCACGGTGGCGGACCTGCAGACGGCGGCGCTGCTGTCAGTGACGGGGCGCTCGAGCGCGGACGTGTGGGCGGTGGGCGCGGACAAGGGCAGCGGGCCGCGGGTGCTGCACTTCGACGGCACCGGGTGGCGTGCGCTGAGCACCGGCCAGCGCGGGGACCTGTGGTGGGTGCACGCCTTTGAGCAGGGGCCGGTGATGATGGCGGGCGCCAACGCCACCATCCTTCGCTACGAGGATGGCCAGTTCACCCGGATGAGCACTCCGGGGCTGGCGCGGCAGACGGTGTACGGCCTGTGGGGCGCGCGGCCCGATGATGTGTACGCGGTGGGCAGCGTGTCCGGGCGCGGCGGCTTCCTCTGGCACTTCGATGGCACGGCGTGGCGCGAGGTGGCACTGCCCGCCGAGGCGATGCCGCGCACGCCGGATGGAGACTTCCCCGGCCTCTTCAAGGTGTGGGGCAACGCGCAGGGCGAGGTGTACGTGGTGGGCGCGCTGGGCACGGTGCTGCGCTCGCGCTCGGGCGGAGCCTTCGAGGTGCTGCCCACCGGGACGACGAGCCGCCTGTTCACCGTGTTCGGCCAGGGCAACACCGTGGTGGTGGTGGGCGGGGACAGCAACGGAGAGATTCTGGAGCTGAGCCCCTCGGGGCAGTTCCTGCGCCGGGCGCCGCAGGGGGCTCCGCTGCTGCAGGGGCTGGCCGTGGCGAAGGACGGCACCGCCTGGGCCACCGGCTTCCAGGGCGAGGTGTACAAGCGCACCGCGGGCACCTGGAGCCGCGTGGACCATGGGCAGGCGCTGACGGTGGAGTCGCTGCACGCCGCCTGGGTGGATCCCGACGGGGGGCTGTGGGCCGTGGGCGGCAACGTGCTGTCGGGCAGCCTGGACAGCGGCGCCATCCTTCACCAGGGCGCGCAGGTGCGGACGCTGGAGCGGCCCGTGCCTCCCACGGCTCCGGCCGCGGTGTGCCCGCAGGGCCAGGTGGACCCGTATCCGTCGGGCTCGATTGCCCGGCGCTGGAATGAGCAGATCCTCGGGGCCATCCGCCGTGACTTGCCGCGGCCCACGGTGCACGCGCGCAACCTGTACCACCTGTCCGCGGGCATGTGGGACGCGTGGGCCGCGTATGACGCCACGGCCGATGGCACCTTCGTGCGCGAGCGGCACACGGCCACCAACGTGGAGGCCGCGCGCCGGGAGGCGGTGAGCTACGCGGCCTACCGCATCCTTCACCACCGTTATGTGAACGCGATTGGAGGCGCCACCTCCGCCGCGTGCTTCGAGCGCTTCATGAAGTCGCTGGGGTACGAGCCGGCGGACACCAGCACGACGGGGGACAGCCCTCGGGCGCTGGGCAACCGCATCGCGCAGACGATCATCAGCCTGGGCGCGGATGACGGCTCCAACGAGCAGAACAACTACCGGGACACCACCTCCTTCGTGGCTGCCAACCCGGCGCTGGTGGTGGAGGAGGCCGGGGTGACGGTGCAGAACCCCACGGCCTGGCAGCCGCTCAACCTCGCGGTGGCGGTGACGCAGAACGGCGTCGTCACGGCGTCAGGGGTGCAGGGCTACATCGGCGCGCAGTGGGGCCGGGTACGGACGTTCGCGCTGACGCGGCCCGCCGGGGGAGGACTGTTGCTGGATCCGGGCCCCGCGCCCTCGTTCGGTCCGGAGCTGCGCGAGCACGCGGTGGAGGTGCTGCGCAAGTCGAGCCTGCTGGGCAGCGATGAGCTGATCGACCTGTCGCCCGGGGCGTACGGCAACAACAGCCTGGGCAAGAACGACGGCACGGGCCACCCGATCAACCCGATTACCGGCCAGGCGTATGCGCCGGCCCGCGTGAGGGTGGGAGACTTCGGCCGGGTGCTGGCGGAGTTCTGGGCGGACGGGCCGAAGTCCGAGACGCCGCCGGGCCACTGGAACGTGCTGGCCAACCAGGTGGCGGACTCCGCGGGGTTCCAGCGGCGGCTGTTCGGCGCGGGCACCGCGGTGGATCCGCTGGAGTGGGACGTGAAGGTGTACCTGGCGCTCAACGGGGCCACGCATGACGCGGCCATCGTGGCCTGGGAGGTGAAGCGCGTCTTCGCCACCGCGCGGCCTATTACGTTGATCCGCTACATGGGCGGCAAGGGGCAGTCGTCGGATCCGAGCGGGCCCTCGTACCACGCGGATGGCTTGCCGCTGGTGCCGGGGCTGATCGAAGTCATCACCGCCGAGAGCTCCGCGCCGGGCCAGCGCCATGCACACCTGGCGCACTTCCGGGGGCAGGTGGCGGTGCACTCGTGGCGCGGCGAGCCCGGAGACCGGTTGAACGAGGTGGGAGGCTCGGGGTGGGTGCGGGCCATCGACTGGATGCCGTACCAATTGCGCACGTTCGTCACGCCAGCGTTCCCGGGGTTCGTTTCGGGGCACAGCACATTCAGCCGGGCCTCGGCCGAGGTGCTCACCTCGCTGACGGGCAGCGCGTACTTCCCCGGAGGCTTCGGCGAGTTCGTCGCGCCGCGCAATGGCTACCTGACGTTCGAGAAGGGACCGTCCACGGACGTGCGGCTGCAGTGGGCCACGTACTACGACGCGGCGGATCAGGCGGGCCAGTCGCGGCTGTGGGGCGGCATCCACGTAGCGCCGGATGACTTGATGGGCCGCACGCTGGGCCAGAAGGTGGGCCTGGCGGCCATGGACCGGGCGAGGAGCTTCTTCGACGGCTCCGCCGCGCCGTGAGACAGCGGGCCCCCTGCCCTACTCCTTCGCGGCGCGCGGGCGGCTCTTGCGCGCCCGGATGCGGCTGAGCGCCACGGGGGTGATGCCAATCCACCGGGCCAGCTCCGCCTGGCTCAGGCGCTGCAGCAGCTGGGGGCTCTCCTGAATCACCTGCTCGTAGCGCTCCTGGGCGGAGAGCAGCAGGAGCTGGTACTCGCGCCGCTCCTTGCGGAAGGCCAGCTCCTGGAAGAACTTGCGGCCGATGCGCTCCCACAGGAGATTTTGCTCCAGCCGCGCGAGGAACGCGCCCAGCGGGAAGCGCTCGGCCTCCACCGGCTCGAGCGCGATGGCCGAGAAGCCACACACCGCCTCGGGCCCCATGACGCCGAGGCTGGCGAACAGCTGGCCCTCCTGAATCAGCGACTTGGTGCGCTCGGTGCCCGAGCGCGTCACGTAGCAGAGCTTCACCAGCCCCTTGTGCATGAAGTACGCGTAAGGGTGGCGCGCTCCCTGGGAGAACACCGTCTCGCCCTTGGCCGCGCGGAACGGCTCGAGCTGCTTGGCGAAGTCGTCGTAGTCCTCCAGCCGCGCCCCTGCCAGGTACTCGAGTACGTCTCGTAGCCGCATGCGCTGAACCTAACCCGGGTTCCAGGGGCGCGCACGGTGCCGCGGGCCCCTGGAGCCCGTATCAGCGGCTGGACGAGAGGGCGCGCAGGAACGCGACGAGCGCCGCCTTCTCGTCCTTCGTCAGGTCCAGGGGGTGGATGTCGCGCTCCACGGTGGCGGTGCCTCCGCGGGCGTAGTGCTCCACCACCTCCTCGAGCGAGGCGGCCGAGCCATCGTGGAAGTACGGCGCCGTGCGGGACACCTCGCGCAGGCTGGGCGTCTTGAAGCCTCCGCGAGGGCCGGAGACGGGGTCCACGGCGGCGCGCCCGGGGTCATCTCCCGGAAGGCCCACGCGGCTGAACTGGTTGTCGGTGAGGTCCGGGCCGTTGTGGCAGATCATGCACTCGGCCTTGCCGTTGAAGAGCACCAGCCCCCGGCGCTGCTGCTCCGTCAGGGCCGAGCGGTCTCCGGCGAGGTAACGGTCATACGGCGAGGAACGGCTGACGAGCGTGCGCTCGTAGGCGGCCAGGGCCCGCGCGATGCTGGAGGCGCTGATGCCTTCACCGGGGAAGTAGCGCTTGAAGCGCTCCCGATACTCAGCATCGGCGGAGAGCTTCACGGGGAGCGCCGTCAGGTCCGCGCCCATCTCGTCTGGGTTGGTGAGCGGAATGAGCGCCTGGGCTTCGAGGGTGGCTGCTCGGCCGTCCCAGAAGTAGGGCGCGCGGCCTTCGAGGTTCCACAGCGCCGGAGTGTTGCGCCGCAGCGGCCGCTTGGACACGCCCACGGAGGTGCGCTTCCCGTCAGCGAAGGCGCGGGCCGGGTCGTGGCAGCTGGCACAGCTCACCGTGTTGTCCCGGGACAGACGCGAATCGAAGAAGAGCCGCTGGCCGAGCGCCGCGAGCTCCGCCGGGGTGGGCGGCGGGCGCGAGGGGCTGTCCGCGTCGGCGGCGAGCGCGAGGAGCAGGACGAACGCGGAGAGGATTCGGCACATGCGGTCGCCGGGGAGCTTAGCGCGTCGGCGGGGTGTCCTGGAGCCCCCGGCGCAGCGAGTCCAGCAGCTCGGGAGAGTCTCCCTCGCGAAAGCCGGCCAGCCCGGCGTCGAAGTCGGCACGGGCTCCGGCGAGGTCCCCCAGCCGGGCACGCAGCAGGGCGCGGTCACGCAGCAGCTCAGGGTCCACGGACTCCTCGTGCTCCGAGGCGATAGCGGTGGTGAGGTCCTGAATGGCCTCCTCCAGGCGGCCCTGCTCTGCCCGGGCGTGAGCGCGCTGCTGAAGCAGCCACGGGTTGCCCTCGTCATCGAGGAGAGCCCGTGTCCAATCTCGCTCGGCTTCGGCATGGCGGCCGAGGGCGCGCAGGGATTCGGCGCGCTTGGCGTAGAGGATGATCAGCCTGCGGTGTCCCTCACGCTCCACGGTGGTGAAGTCCGCCACGGCGTCGGCGTGACGGCCCAGCCGGGCGTACGTGAGGGCCCGGTGCAGCCGGGTGGTGAGATGGCCGGACGCCAGCGCCAGGACGCGATCGAACCAGGGCAGCGCCTCGGCGGGAGCACGACCCCAGATGGCAAGGGTGATGCCCACCTCCAGCAGCACACGCAGCTGAGTCGGGTGAGCCTCGGCGAGTTGCTGGACGCGAGCGAGCGCCTCCTCATAGCGCCCGGTGCGCCGCAGGCGATCTACTTCGCGCAGCTCCCCGCCCAGTTCGGGCAACCACCGTGTGCGTCCCTTATGCTCCATCCCGTTCTTTCTTCTTCCACGACAGCACTCCACCTGAGATGGGAATCATTTCTCCCGAGGAGCGGAGGTCGGCACCTTCACGTTGGCACGGGCGGGGACATAGCACCCGCCCTGATACACGAACCCAATGCCGGCGCAGTCTTCGAGTTCGTAGTTCACCTTCGCCCAGCACCCACCGTTGAGCGCGACCTGCCTCCTGGGGCAACGCCCCTTCGCGTCCGGCTTGAGCTGCCAGGCAAAGGGCTCCGTGGGAAGGTCCTCGCCGATTATATCCTTGGCAGGGTTCTTGGCAGCCACGGCCGCTGAGTCCTGCACCGCGTCTCCGAGGGAGACACGCTCCTTCCTGGACATGCTGTGGACCGCCGTGGGCTGAGGCACGGTACGCGGTGAGCCCGTCTCTCCGGGCCACAGCCCCACCGCCAACACCGCCGCGAGCCATGGCAACCCTTGCCGGGACTTCCCCTGCTCCGGAGGACGAACAACGGGAGCACGCGCTTCGGCCTCTTTCCGCTCCGCCCGCTCACGCTCGGCCGCCTCCGCCTGCACGGTCGTGAGCACCTTCTCCCGGCTTCGGTAACGCGGCCGGTGGCCCAGCTCCTTCGCATCGATCTGTTCGTCCTTCGTCCACTGCGAGGGCCTGAGTGTCTCCCACTCGAACAGCGGCTCATCCGCTGAAGGCCCCCCGTGCGCCACCCCTCGCTTCATCGCCTCGGCCAGATCACCCGCCTCGCCCCGCTCCTCGGGACGTGGCAACAGCATGCGCAGGATGAGCGCGTTGAGTTGCGCATCCACCTTCGGGCTGAGCTGCCTCGGCGCCACCGCACCGCTGCCTCCGGGCATCCAGCTCCACCCCTGTTTCACCTCTGGATCAATGAAGCGCGGGTAGCTGTCCGTCACCAGCCGGTACGCCGTGACTCCCAGCGCGAACACGTCATCCTCGGGCCGCGCCAGCAGCGGAACGATTCGGTCCTGTCTGTCTCGCTGCAGGTACTGCCACAGCGCGGGGCTGCGGTACTCCGGCGTCCCCGGCAGCACGTGCGCGGGCGTCAGCCGCGCGGCCCCCGTGAAGTACCCCGCTCCCAGGTCCGTGAGGAACAGTCGGCCATCCAGAGGACGCACCAGCATGTTGTCCCCCTTCACGTCCCGGTGCACTCCACTCACCTCGTGGATCGCCTGCAGCGCCTCGGCCGCCTGGGCCAGCAGCGCCAGCACCTGCCGCGAGCTGGGGTTGCGCCGCGAGGACCAGGCGTACAGCGGCTCGCCCTCCACCCACTCCATCACCACGAACGGGTGAGTCTCTCCCACGGGAGACTGCCACAGCCCCGAGTCCAGCAACCGCGGCACGCTCGGATGACGGATGCGCGAGAGCAGCTCCACCTCGCGCTCGAAGCGCTTGTCCGCTGGGCGCGCAGCCAGCTTGAGCGCCACGGGCCCGGCATGAGCCCCTTCCTCCGAGAAGGCGAGATACACGAGGCCAAAGGTGCCTTCGCCGTGCAGCCGTGACAGGCGCCAGGCGCCTACCTTCGGCCCACGTGGCAAGGCTGTTGTCGGCTCCGGCTCGGGTGCTGGCATGTCCATGAGGTGCCTCCAGCCAGGGCCTGACCCGCGCCCGGTGTCAGCCTACCCCACAGGTGGCCCGTGGCACACCGCCCTTTCCAGGTGGGCCAGGCAGCCGCGGGGCCCGAGTCACTCACAGACGTCTGTGACCAGGACCACGGAGCCAACCCCGCTCAAGGCATCGGCTGCTCGAGCCCCGCCGCATCCTCCATGGGCACCGGCGCCTGCGCCGTCTCCCACGCGGGCCGCGCCTCCACCGTGCCCCGCTGCCCCCCACGGCGCGAGCGCGCATACGCCACGCCCCACCCGGTGATGAGCCCCACCTCCACCACCGCGTCCAGCAGGTACACCGGAGCAATGCGCCGCTTGGCCGTATAAATGATGTCCACCAGCGTGAGCGCCGCCGCGCTGCCCACCGCCAGCAGCCGCACCTCGGGCGTCACCCGGTTGCGCAGGCCCGCGCTCACCAGCACGCCCCCCATCACGCTGATCAGCGCCCCCACCGTCTTCACCAGCCAGCCCTCCAGCTTCGGCCCCGTCACCACCTCGAAGCTGCGCAGGTGAAAAATGGGCCACAGCCCCGTGACGACATCGAAGCCCCCCTGCACCACCGCCAGCCGCGCCTCGGCGCTCCTCTGCTCCGCACCCACCATGTCCCACCTCCCGGGCCCCTCGAGGGCCTCCTCCCAGGGTGGGCACGGCTCGCACCGGCAGCCAGCGGGTACCACCTCTGCCCCTGTCCCCGGCATCCTTCTGTCCGTTAACGAAAGGATTTAACTTAATCCTTCGTGGATTTAAGCTTGATTCCGCGACGACTAGTGCAAATACATGGGCCCGTCGATTTTCGCCCCGGCGCTGAAGCGTAAAGGGGCCGACTCGGAGGCAGGACACAATGGAGACGAAGGGGCTGCGCGACTTCCTGGAGATTCCGTACGACGAGCTGGAGACGATGAACCTGCGCGTCAAGGAGCAGCGCCTGCGGCGTGAGTCTCCGGAGAAGCTGCGCGATGAGCGCATCAAGTACCTGACCGACGAGAAGCGCATCAAGGCAGTCACCGTGTGCTTCACGGACCTCGAAGGCCGGCTGCACATGCTGGACTACGACAAGAAGTTCCTGCTCAAGAGCGCCGACAACCTCACCTTCGACGGCTCGTCCATCCGCGGCTTCTCGGCGCAGCAGGAGAGCGACCTGCGCCTGAACGTGGACTGGGCCTCGTTCTACTGGCTGCCGGCGGACATCTTCGGGCCCGGCAAGGTGCTGGTGTTCAGCGAGGTGCTCGAGCGCGACGGCTCGCCGTACCACTCGGACATGCGCGGGATGCTCAAGAAGCTCTCCGAGCAGCTGTTCCAGAAGGACGGCACCGTGGTGCACGCGGCGCCGGAAATCGAGGGCTTCCTCTTCAAGGGCCGTGACGCCGAGCGCCACTACCACGAGGAGGGCAAGTTCGAGTTCATCTCCACCGGTGGCTACTACCACTCGCTGCCGGGCGACGCGCTGCGCACCTTCATCGACAAGGCGGCCGAGGCCCAGCGCGCCATGGGCTTCCAGAACGAGAAGGACCACCCGGAGGTGGCGCCCAGCCAGTTCGAGATGAACTTCTCGTACAGCGAGGCGCTGATCGCCGCGGACCAGATTCAGCTCTACAAGCTGCTGTGCCGCCAGGTGGCCGCGCAGATGGGGCTCACCGCCAGCTTCCTGCCCAAGCCCGTCACGGGCGTCAACGGCAACGGCATGCACATGAACATGTCGCTGTCCAAGGGCGGCCGGAACCTCTTCTACGACAAGAACGGCCAGGACGGCCTGAGCTCCATGGGCTGGGACTTCATCGACCGCATCCTCAACAACGCCAACGACATCTGCCTGGTGCTCAACGCCAGCGTGAACTCGTACCGCCGGTTGGATCCGCACTACGAGGCGCCCAACCAGATCAAGGCCAGCCCCAACAACCGCGGCGCCATGGTGCGCATCCCGTTCGGCAACGAGCGCAGCGCGCGCGTCGAGGTGCGCTCGGTGGCCCCGGACTCCAACCCGTACATGGTGCTCTACTCGCTGGTGCGCACCGGCCTGGAGGGCCCGCAGCCGCAGGAGGACGCGGAGACCAAGCGCAGCCGCACCCGCTTCCTGCCGGACAACATCTACGACGCCGTGCGCCTGTTCAAGGGCAGCCAGTTCGTCGCCCAGACGCTGGGTGAGAACGTGCAGGGCAAGTTCGCGGAGCTGAAGCTGGCCTCGGCCGAGCGCTGCCCGAAGCTGCTCGGCACCCGGGTGAAGACCGCGGAGATCCAGTTCCACCACGAGGTGACCAACCAGATGCTCTGGAACCTCTTCTAGCCAGGGCAGGCAGCGGGGAAGCCGGGCGGCTGGAGGGCCGCAATGGGCTGGACAGGGGGCGCCAAGCCCGTTATCGCACCCTGACTTCAAATGAAATCCAGCTACACGAAGCCCTCCACTGCCCGCGCCACTTCCTCCCGGCGAGCGGGCGCCAAGCGCCTGGCCCGCCTGCCCCAGGCCTCCCGGCGAGCGGAGAAGCCCGCCGCCGGGCCGGTGCTGGCCGAGTATCAGGAGCGCATCCGCGCCTCGGGGCTGCGCAGCACCGCGCCCCGGGTGGCGGTGCTCCGCAAGCTGGAGGCCGCCCAGGCGCCGCTGAGCCACGCGGAGCTGGTGGACTCGCTGGGGGACGCGGGGTACGACCGCGTCACCATCTACCGCAACCTCACGGACCTGACGGAAGCGGGGCTGGTGGTGCGCGCGGACCTGGGCGACCACGTGTGGCGCTTCGAGCTGCGCCGCGCGGGCGAGGCCCACCAGGGCACCCACCCTCACTTCACCTGCACGGACTGCGGCACGGTGTCCTGCCTGCCCGCCGAGGCGGTGCGCGTCACTCCGGCCAAGGGGGCCCCCCGGGCCGTGGCGGCCCGCGCGGTGGAGGTGCACCTTCGCGGCCTGTGTGATTCCTGTAGCTGAGCAGGCCCCGTCACCCCCTGCACACCCGGTGACGGGCGGGAGTTGAGCAAACGCCTGCTTTCTGGGAGCGTGGGGACATGCGGCGCTCACGCCTCGGATGGGCAGGGCTCGTCTCCCTGCTGCTGCACGCGGCGCTCCTGGCCTGGCTCTGGGAGCGAGCCCCCGCGCGCCCCGTGAGCGCCCCACTGCCGCCTGCTGAGCCTCCCGCGCTCGTGGTGGACATCATCACCACCCCGCCCGAGCCGCCGCCCGCGCCCACGCCTCCAGCGCCCAGGCCGCCGCCCGTGGCGCGGCCCCGGCCCGTGAAGCCCGCTCCCCTGCCCGCTCCGCTGCCGAGCGAGCCTCCGCCCGAGCCAACGCCTGCTCCCCAGGCGCCGCCCGCGAGCCCCGCGCCCACCGCGGAAGCGCCCTCCACGCCCATGGCGGAAGCCCCGCCCGCTGATCCGGCCGAGGCACCTTCACCGCCTACCGCGCAAGCACCGTCCCCGCCGCTCGCCGAAGCGCCGGCCCCGCCTCCCACCCAGGCCCCCGCGCCTTCCCCGGCCCCGGACGCCGAGGACGCGCCGCTCACCGTGGACCTCCTCCCGCGCACCCCGCCTCCGCCGGCCCCCGATGACGAGGGCTGGAGCCTGCCGGGCCCGCCGCCGCCGGAGGCCCCCCGCGGCCGCACCCTGCTGCCGGGAGACCCCAGCCTCTCGCCCGAGGTGCTCCTGGCCGAGGAGAAGGCCCGCGTCACCGAGCGGGTGGAGACCTGGACGCAGGATCAGCTCGCCGAGCTCCGGGTGAAGAACGGCCTGGTGCACCCGTACTTCAGCGAGCTGCGCGCCTCGATGGAGAAGCAGATGGAGGACTCGCCGCTCTTCAACGAGGCGAAGCTCTCCATCGTCCAGCAGCTCGTTACCTCTTATATGGAGGAGGCCGAGCGCTACGGCGCCGGAGCCAACCCCGGCAAGCCCCTGAACGAGCGCGCCCCGCCCTCGGGCTCCGAGCGCCTCGAGGCCATCTCCCGGGGCAACCCCGCGCATGACTCCCTGCGCGCCTTCCTCGGCGCGGGCGAGCGGGTGCAGCAGCTGGCCGAGAGCTCCCCCGAGCTCGTCGTCATCGTCGAGATGCGGCAGGCCCTCAACGGCACGCTCGACTCCATCAAGGTGGTGGAGACCAGCGGCAACAAGGCCTTCGACAAGTACGTGCTGGACGCGGTGCCTCCGGCGCTCGTGCAGCTCACGCCCCCGCCTCCCGAGGCCACGCAGGGGCGCACCCGCGGCATCCGCACCCTCTGGGCCGTGGAGGGCCGCGTGGTGTACCTCAAGCGCCTGTCGGAGATGGAGGGCGAGGACTCGCTCTACCTCGTCGGCGCCGCCGCGCTGGGCCTGCTCGCCGGCCGCTTCGAGGAGACCACCGGCGACATCTACGTCATCGACGTGCGCAACCCCACGTTCGACATCCGCCCGCGCCTCTTGCGCCTGTGGTGAACAGCACCTTTCCCCTGCCCTGACGTGCTTGCCTGCCTGCCCTCCGAGCGGGATGGGGGTGAATGTGGGGGGCTTGGTTGGCGCGGGAAGACACCGGCACCACCCTTCTCTCCGAAGTGAAGTCGATTCCATCCACTTCAAGGGGATTCGGAAATGAAGAAGCTTATCGCGACGCTGGCTTTCTGCGTGGGTACCGCTGCCTTCGCCAACGAGAACCAGGACAAGGTTGAGAAGGCCAAGCAGGAGCAGGCCGAGAAGAAGCGCGACGCCACCCAGGTGTTCACCCAGAAGCCGGGCGACTCCATCAAGGAGTCCAAGCGGGACGCCGAGGAGGGCTGGGACGCCACCGAGGTGGGCCCGAAGATTGGCCAGGCGGCCAAGGACTCCGTGGGCATCCAGACCGAGAGCGAGGGCACCTTCAAGGTGGCCCAGGCCTTCAGCATGAACGGCAAGCTGAAGGACGCCACGCTCGAGGGCGTGTCGATCGAGCGCCCGGGGCTGCCGGTGGCGGACCTGGACGTGCGTGACAAGACGGCGGTGTGGCTGGACGGCAAGAAGGTGAAGGGCGTGGACGCCATCCCCGAGGGTGCGCAGGTGCGCGCCAAGTTCCAGCTCGAGGGCCAGGACATCGTCGCGGTGGAGCTGCGCGCCACCAGCGCCGCCAAGAACACCAAGGCCAAGGCGACGCCCGCGGCCAAGCCGGCGGACACCAACAAGAACCTGAACAACGACACCGGCGGCTCGGGCACGCTGCAGGATGACGCCAACCAGATGAAGTACGACGTGAAGGACTCGGCCAACGAGGCCGAGAGCGACATCAACAAGACGCTGAAGTAGCAACACCTCACCTCTGGGTGAGCACGGGCCCGTTCCCCTCTGGGGAGCGGGCCCGGTCGTTTCTGGGAAAAGCCCTTCCACCGTTGGCACCATGTGCGCCCAGATATGACTCCACCTCCCGCACTTCAGGCTGGTACGCCGTTTGCTCCTCAATGTGCCCGAGGAGGCGACACAGCTGATGCGCGGAATACTGGGAGCATGCGTGGTGGTGGTGGTGGCGGCGGGGTGGGCATGCGGTGGAACGGAAGGGGCCTCGAAGCCCCCCGTCACGCCCAACGAGGAGAATCGACGTAACGCGGATCCGCCAGACGCGGGACCGGCGCCGAAGCCGGACGCGGGGACACAGCAGCCGGACGCGGGCAAGCCCCCGCCTCCGCCGCCCCCGCCTCCACCGGCGCCGGACCCGGGGCCGATGGATCCGCCCCCGCCGCCGCCGCAGGAGGTGGGCCCGGGCCCCTGGCCCACCGAGGCGAACATCAACTACACGCGGCGCTTCAACCTGGGCCACGTGCGCTCGGTGAGCGTGGATGACGCGTACAACATCTGGCTGCTCGACGGCGAGCGCATCGGCGTGCTGCGGCCGGGGGACACCGAGCCGCGGTGGGTGAGCCACATCGGCCAGGCGCGGGTGGGCTTCGGGCCGGACGGGCTGGCGCTGGGCTCCACGGTCATCTGCGGAGGCAGCGCGGGCCGGGCCTACGTGGGCTACAGCGCGGACGAGCTGGAGTCGGCCTTCATCTTCAGCCCGGATGGCCGCTCGCACCCGCACTACGATGATCCGGACGAGACGCGGTTCGATCCGCTGCGCTACGCCGAGTACCAGAAGGGGGACATGGACGTGGTGAGGCTCACCCCGGACGGCAACATCGTCCTGGAGGAGCACCTGCAGCGCTCGGCGCGGCCCAACGGCCCGCAGGACGTGGGCATCCGCAACACGAATGATCACCACTTCGACGAGGACCGCTCGGTGCTCACGTGCACCAAGGTGATGCACGGGCCGCACCGGGGGCAGCTCTACATTGGCACCAACCACGGCGTCACCCGCATCAGCGGGCTGTACTACAACAGCCACCGTCACCCGGTCTGGTTCGAGGACAAGGTGGACGAGCAGGGCAACGTGACGGGTAAGACGCAGAAGGCGGGCTACACGTACGCGGTGGGCATCGGGCTCAACGGCGAGGTGCTGATCGGCAACGACTGGAACGTGGGCGTGGTGGTGCCCTCGGAGAAGCTGGCCGACTGGGACCGCACCGAGGGCAACCTCAACCCCGAGCTGCTCAACACGTACGTGCCCGCCGTCAACAGCCTGCCGGAGAAGGACTACTGGCGCGGCTTCCAGCAGACCAAGGACAAGAAGTACTACCTGGCCAGCAAGGACTACGGGCTGTGGCGCATCGATGAAATCAAGCGCCGCTCGGACGCTAGCGCCGTCAAGGTGCCGGGGCTGCCCACCGATTCGCTCACCTCGCTGGCGGCCACCGAGGACGGCTCGCTCTTCATCGGCACGGCGGGCCAGGGCCTGTGGCGGCTGAGCGCGGATCAGCAGCTGTCCCGGGTGAGCGTGGACGGGGCCTACGTGAGGGAGCTCTTCTATGATCCCACCGTGAAGCCGGGGATGCTCTACGTGCTCACCGACGGCGGGCTCACCGTGCTGCGAGGCCACTGAGCCCCTGCCTCCTCACCTGCACACCTACGCGAGCCCAGGGCCTTACACCGGCCCTGGGCTTGCGGCAGGCCGTGGAGCGGGCAGGCTCAAACCACCCACCTTCAGCGCGGAGGGTGACCTTCCGTACAATGCGCGGCTCAACACTTCGCCACCGGCACGGAAGGACCCGCATGCGCCTGAGACTCTCCCGACGCTTCGCCACTCGCAACTCCGCGAGCCCGGCCTACTCTCCCGCGAGTCATCACGGGCTGGCCCTGGCGCGCAACGAAGTGGTGGCCCGGCATGGAGAGGATCCGCTGCGATCGGAAGAGCAGCGGCTGCGCTGGAGGGACCACTTCGCGCTCAACGAGTACGTCATCCACATCCCCGGGTTGCACTCCCACCACGACGGGCTGCGGGTGGCCCAGCTTTCGGACATTCACGTGGGGCAGGCGACGTCGGACCTGCGCATCCGCCGGGCGGTGGCGGCGGTGAACGCCTCGGCGCCGGACGTGGTGCTGCTCACCGGGGACTACGTGACGCACAGCCCCAAGCCGCTGCCGCGCGTGCGCGAGGTGCTGGCGGGGCTCAACGGCCCGGTGTTCGTGGTGCTGGGCAATCATGACCACTGGGTGAACGCGCCGTACATCCGCGAGGGCTTCGAGCGGCTGGGCTACACGGTGCTGCAGAACGAGCACCGGGTGGTGCAGCTGCGCGGGGCGCCCGCCACGGTGCTGGGCGTGGACGATGGGCGCACGGGCCGCGACGACGTGGAGGCCACCTTCCGCGGGGCGCCCACCTCGGGCACGCGGCTGGTGCTGGCGCACACGCCGCCCACGGTGGAGAAGCTGCCACCGTACGCGGGGCTGGTGCAGTTCTCCGGGCATACGCACGGAGGCCAGTTCATGGTGCGCGGCCTCACCGAGAAGCTGTTCCGCCGGGCGGGCCAGCCCTACATCCGCGGGCACTACACGGTGCGCGGCAACCAGCTGTACGTGAACCAGGGCCTGGGCTTCGGCTTCGGCGGCCCGTACCTGCGCCGCGGCACCGAGCCCGAGGTGGCCTTCTTCACGCTGCGCTCGGCGCCCGCGCTGCAGGCGGTGGAGTAGCTCACGCCTCCGGGTGGTGAGCGACGCCACCCGAGCCACGCTCCGCCAGGCGCTGCTGGGCCTGGCGGGCGGCGAGCGCGGGCTGAGCGTCGCGCGGCAGCAGCACGGTGAAGGTGGTGCCCTCGTCCGCGCTGGAGCGCACGGACACGCGCCCCCCGTGCGCCTCGATGATCTCCTTGACGATGAACAGGCCCAGCCCCAGGCCGCTGCGCCGCCGCTGGCCCTTGGCCTGAATGGGGCTGACCGCGCGCCGGAACGGCTCGAACAGCGTGGGCAGCAGGGCCGGTGAGATGGGCGGGCCGGGGTTGTAGACTTCGATGGTCAGCAGCTCCTCGTGGGCGCGGCTGCGCACGAACACCGGCACCTCCGCGCCCCCGTGCTCCAGCGCGTTGGCGACCAGGTTGCACAGCACCTGCGCCAGGCGCTCGGCATCCCACATGCCCTGGAGCGCCCCCTCCTCCTCATAAATGATGCAGCGGTTGGGGAAGGCGGCCGTCAGCTCCTTCACCACCTGCTGGCACACGTCGGACAGGTGCGTGGGCTCGAGGATGAGCGGAATGCCTCCCGACAGCCGGGCGCGCGTCAGGTCCAGGATGTCGGAGATCATCTTCGTCATGCGCGCGGCGCTCGACTCGATGCGCACCCCCATGTCCTGCTGCAGCTGGGTGAGCGGGCCGTAGCGGCTCAGGGCGCGGGCGGACAGCGAGATGGCGTTGAGGGGGCTGCGCAGGTCATGCCCCAGAATGCCGATGAAGCGCTCGCGGAACTCGGCCTCCTCCTCCATGCGCTCCTCGCGGGCGTGGGCGCGCTCGAGCGCCTGGCGGGCGCGGCGCTCTTCCTGGCGGGCCTGGGTGACGTCTCGCAGCCAGAGCGCGAAGCCGTCGTCCTGGCGCACGACGGTGGCCTGCCACCACGTCTCCTCTTCACACAGGGGGCAGCACAGCTCCGTCATATAGGGCTCGCCCGTGTCGAGCACGCGGGCGCAGGAGAGCAGATCCAGCTGCTCCTCCACGGCTTCGATCCAGCGGGCCATGTCACAGCCTGGCGCGTAGGCTCGGAAGCGGGCCTCGGTGGCTGGGTTCCACGCCACGCACCGGAAGGCGAGCAGGTGGCCCGCGGTGTCGCGCGAGGCGGCGAAGACGAGACATGGTGTCGAGCTCTCGGCGTGACGATTCCACGCCCGGGTAGCCCCAGGAACAGAAGACGGCTGCATGGACACGACCCCCCAGCGCACTACGGGCACTCGAAGAGGACGGACACAGGAGAATGCAGCGCGCGAGCCTGACATCCTGCCAAATCCCCCCACCGCTGTAACTGCCCCCCAGTCTGGGAGTTGATGTATTGCCAGCGCTCTAACACTCGTCTTGTCTGTTAGGACAGGCTCAGTACCGCCCCTTGAGTCCCAGGATCGGGACGACGATGGGCACGCCGTTGGGTTGCTTCTCCGGCTTTCCGGTCGTGGAAGACATTGCCGGCACGTAACTGAAGCCCACCACCTCGCGGCTGATCGTCACGTTGAGCATGTCCAGGTACGCCTCGAGCGAGAACGTGTCGTAGGCCCACGCCTTCGCCAGCCGCACGTCGAAGCGGAAGAAGGGCGGCAGCCGGTCCACCTGGTCCCGATCCACCGCGACCCATTTGGATCCCCCGCTGTCGATCCGCGAGGTCTGCGACCCCAGCACCCCCGCCTCGGGCCGCCCGGTGTTGAAGTGCAGCACTCCGCCCAGCGTGACGTTGTTGGCGAACTTGTAGCTGACCACCAGGTTGAGGATGTGCGTCTGGTCGAACACGAAGGGCAGGTTCTTCTCCACCACCTCGCCCATGGGGTCTCCCGCCTCATCCAGCCGCCGGAAGCGCGTCAGGCGCGTGCTGCGCTGCAGCGTGTACGAGACCCAGCCGAACCAGTTACCGCCCAGCGGCCGGCGCAGCAGCACCTCCAGCCCGTACGCCAGCCCCCGGCTCGAGAAGTCCGGCAGCTGCGGCCGGCCCACGCCCCCGTCCGGCTGATCATCCGGCTCGCCGATGTCCCCCAGCACCTCGTTCGAGAAGGGCGTCAGCTCCACCGTGCGCGTCATCGGGTTGACGTAGACGTCCACGTTCACGTCCAGCGCCTTCCACCCGCGCCACTCCGCGCCCACCGAGAACTGGAGCGCCTGCTGCAGCCCCAGGTTCAGCGCGGCGATGTCAATCACCGGCACGCTGATCAGCGTGGTGGGCGCCTGGTGGAACAGCCCCGCGCCGCCCCGCAGCGTCAGCTCCTCGCTCAGCTTGCGGCGCACCGTGAGCCGGGGCTCCACCGCCACCTTATTGATGCCCGGAGACAGGTGGTAGTTGTCCACCCGCAGGCCCGGCAGCACCGTCCACTTGTCGTCCAGGTCCCACAGCAGCTCGCCCCACGCGCCCGTGAAGGTGCCAATGGCCACCGGCGCGTCGATGCGGATCTCCGAGCCGTCCTCCTCCTCGCCAATGGCCTCCACGTTCGCGCGCTTGTGGTCCAGGTCCGCGCCGCTGCGCAGCGTCAGCCCCTCGGCGAGCTGCTTCTCGTAGCCCGCGCGCAGCGCCCAGGTGGTGTTGTCGATGTGGAACTCGGTGCGCTGCCCCGTCAGGCCCTCGCGGCCCACCACCCCCAGCCGGTCCAGGCCCCAGGTGGCGCCTACCTCCAGGTCTCCTCCGGCCACCGGGTGGCGGTGCCGCACATCCGCCCGGTGAAACAGAATCGTCTGCAGCCCCGTGGAGCCGAACTCGTCCTGCGCCTCGACGCCGAACGTGTCCGAAGAGCCGAAGGTGAACAGCCGCGTGCGCCCCTCGCCCACCTCCTGCTCCACCCGGAGCTGGTAGTCCCAGAAGTCCAGAATCAGCTTGTCGTTCTTGCGGCCCGGAGGCGGCTCCGGCTGCACCGCGTTGGCCGCCAGCGCGATGATCCACGGCGTGTACGAGTAGCGCCCGGCCACCGAGATGTTCGTACCGGTGGACTCGAACGGGTACTCCAGGAAGACGCCCGCGTTGATCAGGTCCATGTACGCGCTGCCGTGGACCCGGTCATCCCGGGGGCGGCTCAGGCGCCCATCGATGGCGCCGCCCATCAACCGGCCATACTTGGGCGGAGGCGTGCCCGGGTAGAAGTCGATGGTGTCGATGAAGTCCGGGTGGAGCACGGCGGGCCCCAGGAACAGGTGGAAGAGGATGGGCACCCGGATGCCGTCCAGGTAGTAGCCGGTGGAGGACGGCTGGCTGCCACGCACCACTGGGTAGGCCACCCCCGAGAGCATGCTGCCCACGCCCGGCAGCAGCATCACCACGCGGAACGGATCTCCCATGGTGCCGGGTATCTCGCGCAGCTCCGCGTCGCGCAGGGTGACGCGCGACACCTCCGTGCGCTCGCGGTCTCCGCGCACCACCGTCTCGTACGGGTTGATGATGAGCGGCTCCAGGCCGTAGACGACCTCCAGCGTCTCACCCGAGCGCAGGGGCTCCAGGAAGGTGGACGGCTTGTGGCCCGGGGCCGTCACCCGGACGCGCTGTCCGCCGCCGGGCCAGCGCGCCTCGAAGCGGCCCTGGGCATCGGTCTCCACCGGCTGGTCCTTCGCGGCGTCGGACACCAGCACGGCGCCGGGAATGGGCCGGCGGTTGCCCATGGTGCGCACCAGGCCCTTCAACGTCACCGGCGCCAGCGCGGGGGTGCCCCCATCCCCGGGCCCGGCGGCAATCTCAGGGGGAGCCTCGAAGCGGTACTCGAAGCCGAGGCGGACCGGCA
Source organism: Myxococcaceae bacterium (assembly GCA_035296065.1). Lineage (GTDB taxonomy): Bacteria > Myxococcota > Myxococcia > Myxococcales > Myxococcaceae > DATHBR01. The sequence goes on from DATHBR010000037.1 coordinate 236,981, forward strand.
CGGGCTGGCCATCGAGGGTGGCGGGGGTGAAGCGCAGGCGCGTGGCGGCGTGCAGGGCGGAGTCATCGAGCAGCCGGTGAGCCCCCTGCACCAGGGTGGCGGACTCCACCTGGCCGGTGTCATCCACCAGCAATTCCAGCTTCACGCTCCCCGTCACCCGCTCGGAGGCAAGCTCGGCGGGGTACATGGCCGGAGAGTCCGTCAGCAGCGTGGGCGGCAGGAAGGCGGGCCCGGGGCCGGCGTCGGCAGGGCCGCTGGCCTCCAGCGCGAAGCCTGAGTCCGTGCGCTGCACCCCCACTTCGACGCGGGTGCCGGCATCGGGCACGCCCGCGTCGGGGGCTCCCGGCCTGGCGCCCCAGGCCGGCAAGGCCCCGAAGAGCAGCACCAGGACCAGGCCGGCCCCCGCCTGCCTTCGGCCTGCGTATCTATTCGCCATGTCCCTGCCGGGGCTCGCACATGGGGGCATGACGCCAGGGATCCCGAGGTGAAGACAAGTCCTCAAGGAGCCCCTTCAGGTGGGAACAGGCCCCCCACCCCGGCCGCGTCACCCGGGCAACGCTCAGTACCGGCTGAGGATCGCGCTGGCCACCAGGTGCATCAGCTTGAGCTGGGGCCGGTTGAGCCGCCGCAGGCTGCGCAACAGCCGCCGCATCTCCGGCGTGTCATCCAGCCCCTCGGGCACCTCGTCGGCCCAGGGCGAGTTCTTCCCCGAGCCATCGATGGGCGCCAGGCCCATCAGCTCGTGCGGCCCGCTGCGCAGCGCCATGCACAGCCGCAGCAGGGTGGGCACGCTGGGCAGCATCTTCCCGCGCTCCATGCGCCCATACACCTCGGTGGCCACCTCGATGCGCTCGGCCACGTCCGCTTGCGTCAGCCCCGCCCGCATCCGCGCCAGGCGCGAGCACTCGCCCACCGTCGTTGCCAGCCGCTTCTCCATGCGCCGCACCGCCAGCGGCAGCGACGACTCCTTCCGCCGCGGCTTCCGGCGCCGGGAGGGCAATGACGCAGAACCTTTCAGGTTGGCTTTCACCACTCGAAACTCGCCCCGTGCGCTCGTCGTAAGGGCTGTGCGTTATAACCTGCCACGTTGGGCACACCTACCCCTATTTGTCAGGTCACGCCCTATTTGGTGGGTTGGGTTCCCGCCGCTCCTCCCGGCGTAAGCCCTGGAATTTCCGCTTATACCGTGCCCCTGCGGCCTCCCGAGCCATGGCCGCCCTGATAGGTAGGGCGCAGGGCGGACAATCGGCAAGGTCCGGGCCCATATCCCACCCACCTGATAGGTGACGGCGGCCCACCGAGCGACCATACTCCTCAGGTCCTCTGCGTCGTAGGAGCTTGGCATGGCGTCCGTGTTCCCCGAGCCCCCGTGCGAGCCGGTCCTCCGGTGCGGCCGTACCTCCTACACCGTGGTTCGCGCGCTGGGGCCGGCCCGCCATGGTGAGCTGCTGCTGGCGTGCCGCCGCATCGATGAGGGCTTCGGAGGCCTGGCCGTCCTCAAGCGCCCCGTGCCCTCCGGGGGCAAGGAGGCCCAGCGCCGGCTGCTCGACGAGGCCCGTGTCCTCGCGCGGCTGCGCCACCCCAACCTGCCCTGCCTCCTCCAGTTCGAGGGGGAGGAGGACGCGCTGATGCTCGTGTCCGAGCACGTGCCCGGCTTGCGGCTGGAGCGCATGCTGGAGGCCTCGCGGCAGGCGCACCAGCCGCTGAGCACGGCGTGTGCCTGCTACGTGGCCGCCGAGGTGGCGGACGCGCTGCACCACGCGCACACGCTGACGGACGAGCACGGCCGCGCGCTGGGCATCGTCCACCGCGACGTGACGCCCTACAACATCCTGCTGGGCGAGCATGGCGAGGTGAAGCTGCTGGACTTTGGCGCCGCCTGGTCCCGGCTGTCCGGGCGGGTGGGCAGCGAGGGGCCCGCCCTTCAGGGCAGCCTGGCCTACGCCGCGCCCGAGTCCGTGCGCGGCGCCTCACCCGAGGGGCGCGCGGATCAATTCTCCCTGGGCCTGGTGCTGCTGCGGCTGCTCACCGGGCGCCACCTCTTCGAGGGCGCGGAGCGCTTCGATTTGTGGCAGCGCCAGGTGCCCGGCGTGAAGGACGAGCCCGGGCCCCTGTACGAGCGCGAGCTGGCCCGGCGCATCCGCGACTACTGCGAGGATGATCTGCCGCCGGCCCTGCGCGCGGTGCCCGCGGAGCTCATGCCCCTGGTGCGCCGCGTCCTGGCGCCGGACTGGGTGGAGCGCTTCGGCTCGTGCGCCGCCCTGGCCCACGCGCTGCGCGAGCACCTGCGCGCCGCCCAGCCGCACTTCGGCCGCCACGAGCTGATGGCCGAGTTGGCCACCCTGCGCTACGTGGCCCTGCGAGTGTCCGCTGGCGAGCATCCGGACGAGGCCGTGCGTGAGCGCCTGCTCCCCGGGCCAGGCACCCGTATTTCCTACCGCACCATCTCCAGCCGCCTGTCCGCCCGGCTGCGCCGCTCCCCCCGGCGCCGTTGATCCTTTGTGTACCGAACACCCCCGCGGCCCCCCCCTCTTCACGCGCACCCGCTTTCCGTACGAGGCTGAGCGGCGACTCGCGCATCTTTCACCAGGGGCACCGGAAGCAATGTTTGGGCATCTGCGCGTCCTCGTCGTCGAGGACCATGACGACAGCCGGGAGATGTTGGAGGAGTTCCTCGCTCAAGAGGGCTTCGCCGTGGAGAGCGCCGTCAACGGGCTCAAGGCGCTGGAGCGGCTGCTGCGCTCGCCGCGCCCGGACGTGGTGCTGCTGGACTTGATGATGCCGGTGATGACGGGGTGGGACCTGATGGCGCGGGTGGAGCAGGAGCCCTCGCTGCAGGGGCTGCCCGTCGTCATCGTCTCGGGCGCGGGCAACACGCGGCCCATCCCGCGCGGCATCTTCGCCTCCATCCCCAAGCCGTTGGATCTCACCCTGCTGATGGAGACGCTGGGGCGGCTGCGCGCCCGGCGCTCCGAGTCCGCGGACGCCGTGTCCGCCAGCCTCTAGCCCCGGGGCAGCAGGACCCGGAACGTGGTGCCCTCCGCGGCGGTGGAGCGCACCTCGATGCGGCCCCCGTGCCCCGTCACCACCTGCTCGACGATATAGAGGCCCAGCCCCAGGCCGGTGCCCGCGGACGAGGCGCGGCGGAACGGATCGAACAGCGTGGGCAGCGCCTCGGGCGGAATGGGCGTGCCCAGGTTGTGCACCTCGAACACCACCGCCTCCTCGCTGTCTTTCAGTGAGAAGGACACCGGGGTGTCCGCGGGGCTGTACTGCAGCGCGTTGCTGCCCAGGTTGCTCACCACCTGCACCAGCCGGTCCGCGTCCCAGGTGCCCTCGTAGCGGCCGGGCTCCACGCTCAGCCGCAGCGTGCGCTCCGGCCACGCCACCTCCAGCTCCTCCACGCCCTGGCGCACCACCTGCCGCAGGTCTCCCGCCGCGCGCTGAATGGGAATGCCGCCGCCCAGCCGCCCCCGCGTCAGGTCGAGCAGCTCGGAGATCATCCGCTTCATCCGCTCGGACGCCTTGGAGATGCGCGCGGCGATGCGCTGCTCGCGCGCCGGCAGCGCCTCGCTGTGCAACAGCTGGGTGACGGACAGGTGAATGGCGTTGAGAGGGTTGCGCAAGTCGTGGCTGACGATGCCGATGAGCTTCTCGCCGAACTCGGCGGCCCGGCGCGCGGCGGCCTCGGCGCTGCGCAGCTCGCTCACGTCCACGAACGTCACCACGCCCGCGACGATGCGCCCCTCGCGGTCGCGGATGGGCGCGCTGGCCGTCATCACCACCGCGCGGGCGCCATCGGCGCGCTGGAAGACGATCTCCTCGCCCTTCACCACCTCGCCCCGCTGCAGCGAGCGCGCCAGGGGCCACTCCTCGGGGGCGTAGGGCCGCCCGTCCAGGTGGAAGCCCGGGTAGCTCGAGTACTCCTCCACGCTCTCCGCGGGGATGAAGGGCAGCCCCAGGATGCTCTCCAGCCGCCGGTTGGCCAGCACCAGCCGGCCGCTGGGCGCCTCGGCGAGGATGACGCCCGCGGGCAGCTGATCCAGCACCGCGGCCAGGCGGGAGCGCTGCGCCTCGATGTCCGACATCAGCCGCTGGCGCTCGGCCTCCGCGGCGCGGCGGTGGGTGATGTCCAGGCAGGTGCCCACGCGCTGCACGGTGCGGCCCTGCTCGTCCCGGAACGCCGTCACGTGCGTGAAGACGGGGAAGCGGCTGCCGTCCTTGCGCAGGTGCATGGACTCGTACTCGTGGTAGGGCTTGGACTGAGCCGCCGAGACGTGGCGCACCAGGGCGCCGCGCGCCTCCGGGGCCAGGGTGTCCGCCAGCGAGCGCGACAGCAGCTCCTCGCGCGTGTAGCCGTGCATGCGCGCGAAGGCGGGGTTCACCTCCTCGATGACGTCATCGCCGCCGCGCACCAGCACCACGCCCACGCCCAGGTGGTTGAAAACCTCCTCCCAGCGCTTGAGCCGCGAGGTGCTGGCACGCACCTGCGCCAGCGCGGCCTCGGCCTCGGCGCGGGCGGCCTTCTCGCGCCGGTGGGCCAGCTCGCGGGCCACCATGGAGGTGGTGCGCGCCGCCATGGTGCGGAACAGCACCAGGTCCTCGTCCGAGAACTCGTGGCTGGTGCGGCTGCCCATCTGCGCCACGCCCAGCAGCTCGTCCTCCAGCAGCAGCGGCACCCCGTAGAGCGCGCGCACGCCGCTCTGGCGTATCGCCTGGCTGAGCACCCGCGGATCGGCGGCCGCATCGCGCAGGACTTGCGGCTGCCGCGTGGCGGCCACCTCGCCCGCGAAGCCCTCGCCCATGCGCACGCGCAAGCCCGGCTCCAGCTCCAGGCCCACCGAGCTCTCCATCCTCAGGAAGTCTCCCTCGCGCAGCAGCACCGTCACCACGTCCACCACGGGCACCGTCTCGCGCAGCACCCGCAGCAGCCCGGGCAGGAAGGCGGACAGGTCCGGGCTGCCAATGGCCGCGGCGGAGATGCGGTCCAGCGCCTGGACGGTGCGCTCGCGCGCGCGCATGTAGCGGCTGACCGAGGCGGCGACGGCCTCGTCCACCGCCTCGTGGAAGACGGTGATGACCTTCCAGCTGTCATCCACGCCCTGCTGGGCCCACAGCCGCAGCACGCACCGGCGCAGCAGCCGGTACTCCATCACCACCTGCCGCAAGTCGAAGCCCTCGCCCAGCCGCTCCAGGGCGTGCGTGTCCGGCACCGAGCCCAGCCCGGTGGCCACGTTCGCGTTGTGCGGGTGCGTCATCAGCTCGGCGATGCAGTCCAGCAGCAGGGGCAGGTGGTTCCTCAGCGCCCGCTGCGAGAGGCTCCGGGCGGCGGGCAGCTCACGCACCTCGGCCTCCCACGCCAGGAGAATGGCGTCACGGTGGCTGCGGATGAACTCTGCCAGTCGAAGAGGCACGGGAGGCGCGAAGGCGGCGCGAGGCGCGGTGGTGGACAGTGCGTGTAGGAGACCTCGCGCGGCGGAGCAAGTCCTGAAACGGGCCGGGTGCTCAGGAACCCACGGGGGCCCCTTCGCCCTCGGGAGCCCGGAGCTCCAGCAGGTGCAACAGCCCATGCCCCCGGTCCAGCGCGTAGTGCACCCGGAAGCCCGAGGGCAGGCAACACGCGCCCGAGGCCGCCTCTCCTGGAACCTGAGAATCCAAGCTCAGCAGAGAGCTGGCGAAGATGCCTCCCAGTTCATGGAGCACACGCTCGCGCACTCGGGCCTCGCAGGTTGAGAGCACGCGTACTGCCTCGGGCGTCAGCTGGAGCCGGAAGGCCATGGTCCTCTGAAGCTGGGCACCAGCACCGCGCTGGACAAGCGGGTCCGTGCCGCCCCCGGCTGGTACGGGGGGGAGGGTGTGCGACGCCTTTCCGACGGGGCAAACTGTCATCCGGGGACTGGAAAGGCTCGCGGCGGTTGCCTGGCGTGCGTGAAGTTGGTTTGCTCTGAGTGCCCCCATGCCTGTCCAGCACTTGCTTGTCGTGGATGACGACCCGTTGTGGCGCGAGCGCCTGGGTGAGGCCGCCCAGTCCGAGGGCTGCGATGTCACCCTCGCCTCGGATGGGCTGGAGGCCCTGTCCTGCCTGGGAAGCACCACGCGGGCCCAGCCGGACCTGGTGCTGTTGGATCTGCTGATGCCGCGGCTGGACGGCTGGGGCCTGTATGGGCAGATGCGCACGAGCGAGGCGCTGCGGCGCATTCCCATTCTGATGATGTCGCAGGCCCGGGGAACCGACGTGGACCTGGTCGGGGTGGTGGGCTTCCTGCACAAGGCGCCCTCGCCGGAGCCCGTCGTCCACCAACTGCGCGAGCACCTGCGCCGGTTCGAGGGCAGCGCGCACCCGCCCGCGCCCTCGGGCCCCTACGCGGTGCGCTTCACGGAGGAGGCCAGCCTGACGCTGAGCACCCTGGGGCCGGTGCTGCGCCATGCGGCGCACGCGCACCTGTACCGGGCCGCGGAGCTGGCGGGCACCGAGCTGCCGATGATGTCCACCTGGCTCATCGCCCTGCCGGGCAGCACGCCCTCGCTGCTGGTGACGGTGCAGGGGGTGCGCATGGTGGTGGAGGTAGATGAGCCGGCCCGCGCGCTCACGGTGACGACCGTCATCATCCCCACCTACCTGCCGCGCACCTAGCGCTAGGCGAGCGGTAGCCGCCGCGCCACGCCCTCGGTCAGGTGCAGCCGCAACACGCGGCCCTGCGTGTCGAACAGGAGCAGCTCGCCGCCCCAGAAGCGCGTGCGCACCCGGGCCATGCCCTCGAAGAGGAACCAGGCGCGCAGCGTGTTGACCCGATGGAAGAGCTTCAGCTCCACGCCGCTCGCCGTCATCCTCGAGGTCAGCGTCCAGGGGGGCGACAGCACGGCCGCATCATCCAGCATGACGGTGCCCGTCAGCTCGTTGAGGAACACCGCGGGCAGGCCATCTGCCTCGCGGCGCGCTGAGCGCGAGCGCAGCGTGGGGCCACCGGGCAGCGCGTACGTCCACAGCTGAGGCTCGGCGCCCCAGGTGGCGAAGCGCAGCCACTCCGCGTCCGCCTCCATCACCGCCACCCCCCCGTCCAGCTGGCCCACCCGCCAGACGGCGCGCAGCTCGTCCCGGGCCAGCGCGTCCACCGCCATCACCGTGTCCCCCGCGGCGACGAACCACAGGCTGCCGTCATAGCTGGGGGCGAACACGTCCACCTTCGCATCGCACCAGTGGGCGGCGCGGCGCGGGCCCAGCTCGATGTACGAGATGCGCTTGAGCTCTCCGCGGGGCGCGAGCGCCAGCACCCGGTCCTCGTGCACCGAGGGCACCAGCCAGAAGGCCGGCACATCGAAGTGCGCCACGAGCGAGCCATCCGCGCGCACCAGCCGCACCCCGGCCTCGCCCAGCGCCAGCAGCACGCGCTGGCCCGACAGCGGCACCGCGTCATGAATGGGGTACGGGCCCGCCTCGCCCAGGGTGAGCGTCTCCGAGAGCAGCGGCGCGTCCACAGGGTCCTCGGACCAGGGGCGGCGGCGAAGCTCCGTCACGGGGGGCAGGTCCGCGCGCAGCGTGCCGTCCCCCGCATCGCGCAGCAGCCGGCTGAGCAGGCGGGTGTCCACGCGGGTGTAGCCGGCGGCCCTGTCCCGGAGCAGCGCTCGCACCGAGGGCCCCACCAGCAGGGTGCGCGGCTCCGAGGGGGCCTCGACGGCCAGCACCTCGGCGAAGGCGAGCCGCTCGGAGGCCTGGTCCCGGCTGCCGTCCTCCAGCAGCGAGAGCACCGGGCCGCGGGTGGACTCGAAGGCCTCGGGGAAGAAGGCCACCAGGTGCGCCAGCGCCCGCGCGCCGCCCACGCCGCCCACCTGAGCCCCATGCTCCAGCCACGTGCGCGCCAGGGAGCGGGCATCCTCCAGCGGCCACACCACCGTGGTGGCGCGCACGTAGTCCCCGGCCTCGGCGAGCGTCTCGGCCCACAGCAGCCGCAGCGTCCTGGCCTCGGCGGGGTGGGTGCGCTCCAGCCGCAGCACCGCGTCCGGGAAGGCGCCGCTGCGCCGGGCGATGGCCACCGCGCGCTTGAGGTCCTTGGCCAGCAGCCACTGGCGCACCACCAGCCCGGGCGCCATGTCGCGGCCCTCGGCCAGCTCGGCCGCGAGCTTCAGCCGCCCGTGCTTCTCCAGGAAGGAGACGGCCTCCTCGTGCTCGCCCAAAAGCTCCGTGAGGACGAAGGCGGCCTCGTCGATGCGGCCCTCGCGCTCCAGGCGCCGGAAGGCGGCGCGGTAGCGCTCCCGGAGCGCCTCGAACAGGGCCTGGCCTCCGCCGAAGAGGCTCTTGGCCCCGCGCTGGTTCGGCTGAATGGCCAGGCTCTCGCGCGGGCCCGGCAGCCCCAGGGCGACGCGCGCCGCCTCCGTCATGCCCGTGCCCAGGGGCACGGCGTAGCGCAGGGCCTCCTCCAGCTTGCCCTGCTCGAACATCTCGAACAGGCGCCGCATGTACTCCGCCTTGCGCTGGCCCAGCAGCGGGCCCAGCGGCGTGTTGCGCAGCATCCACTCGGTGAGGCGCGAGAGCACCCCGGGGCCCTGCGGCTCGGGCGGAGGCCGGGGCCCCGCCTTCGACTGGGCGGACGAGGACGCGCCGCCCTCTCGGGTGGCCGAGGCCGCCCCGCGCCCCGCGCCCAGCCACGAGAACAGGCGGGAGAGCCACGAGGCAGCGCCCGCCGACAGCCCTTCGCCGGAGCCCTTGGCGGCGGCCGTCGTGCTCGCGGGCAGCGCGGGGTGGGCCGGGGAAGCCGTGCCACCGGGAGTGGACGTGCCGCGCAGCCACGCCTTGAGCCGGCTGAAGAGCGACGGTGCGCCGCCGCCCTGAGACGTAGCGCCCGCGTCCCTGGAGGAGGCGCTCTTCTCGCCGCGCAGCCAGGCGCGCAGCCGGCTCCAGAGCGAGGCCCGCTCCCCTCCGGCCACGGCCTTCGCGGGCCCGGGGCGGCCCTCCATGCGCGCCCGCATCTGCTCGGCCTCGGGCGCCAGCGGCGGAAGGCTGGAGCCGAAGAGCTGCCGGCCCACCGGCGCCGGGGGCTCGAGCACCTTGACGGGCGGAGGAGGCGCGCCCAGCCCCTTCACCTCGGCGACGCTCCAGCCGGAGACATCGAGCCACGAGGACACCTCCACCCGGAGCTTCGCATCCACCGGGAACACCTCGGCCCGGCCGGCGCGCACCAGCACCACCGAGCCCACCGCGGGCGCCAGCTGCTCGCGCTCGCGGGGCGACAGCGGCGCGGAGGTGAGCAGGCCCTCCTCCAGCGTGAGGGGCAGCCCGGCAGCGGTGGCGCAGCTCACCGGCTGAGCCCGGGAGGGCCGCAGCAGATACCCACCCGCCACCGAATACACGCTCACGCCGGGGCTCCACGCGGCGAGCACGCGCCTTCGGGCCTCGCGCTCGCCCAGCAGCCCTGGGTCGAACCAGAGGCCCGCGGCTACCACGGTGCCGCGGTGCACGTGCAGCCGGGGCTTCACGGCGCGCGCGCGGCTCACGGGCTGTCCTCCGGCGCCGCGCGGAAGATGGCCGCCTCGTGCTGAAAGCTCCATACCACCAGCTCTCCCTTCACCGTCAGCCAGGCCACCAGCGGCAGCCCCTGGCTGGACACCACCTGCGCCACATCCTCCGCGGAGCGGGTGAGGAGCTTGCTCGCCGAGGCACCATGAAGGAGGAGGCTACGGCGATCGGCCCCCAGCAGCAGCAGCGCCGGCTTGGACGCGGGGAGGTAGCTCATGCCCACGCCGATCACCCGCGCGCCAATGGGCACGGAGATCTCCACGTTGCCTTCGGGCATCAGCACCTGCCAGACGCCAGGCCGGTGGCGCAGCGCGACGAGCCCCGCCTCGGGGTGGACCATGGTGAACGCCTGGCTGAAGAACGCCTTGCCGTCTCCGGGCCCCAGCGGCACGTGGCGCTGGTGCGGATCCTCCAGCACGCCCAGCCACACACCCTCGGAGGTGGACTCCTCTCCAGGCGTCGTCACGAACATGGGCACGCCGCGCACGGTGCCGAAGGCGCTCACCCGGCTGGCCAGCAGCGCCGGGCCCTGCGCATCCACGAGGAACAGGCGCCCCGCGTTGTCGCGCACCACCACGCGCTCGTGGCCGTTGGAGGCGTACGTGGTGGCCAGGCCCGGCGGCGCGTTGAGCTCGGGCGCCTCGGGCAGCAGGCCCTCGTAGCCCAGGTAGGGAATGCCCCGGGGCCTGGGCCCGCGCCCCGCGTGCCAGCGCGCGCCGTGCACCCACAGCGTCTTGTCGTCCCGGGTGAGCGCGATGAGGCCGCCGGTGCGCCGCCAGCCGGCCGCCACCAGCACATGGCCCGCGGGAGGCTGGAAGCGCCGGGGCCGGGGCACGGTGGCGCGCGGCGAGTGGGGAACGGACTGCACGGCCACGCCTCCGTCCGCGCGGACGAGGAGCAGCCGCGAGCCATCCGCGGAGAAGAAGAACGTCTGAATGCGCGCGTCGCGGGACAGCCGCACCGGCGAGGTGGCGCGCGAGGTGAACGGATCCCTCAGCAGGCGCACGCAGTCGGCCGGCGGCGGCAGCTCCAGCTCCACGGAGGCGGGAGCCCGGGCCACGCGCCGCACCGCCACCGAGAGCTTGCGCACGCCGGGGGACAGCACCTCGGCCACCTCCACGCGGGACAGGCCCGCGGCCTCGGGGAGGCGCTCGAGCCGCGCGTCTCCCACGAGCCAGCCGTCCTCGGGCTTGGAGCCGATCTCCAGCGCCTCGCGCCAGCGGGCCACATGCTCGCCCCGGGCGGGCACCACGCTGCGGGCCGCCAGCCAGGTGTGCACGGTGGCCGCAGTGAGGGTGCTGAAGGTGCCCTTGTCCGGCGGGTTCTGCAGCACGCCCCAGGCGAACTCGGCGCCGGCGGCCTCGGCGCGCCGCTGCAGCACCACGAGCAGCGCCAGGTGGGCGATGCGCGGGGCCCCGAGCTGATCCGGCCCCGCGTCCAGCAGCACCACGGTGCGCCGCGAGCCCTGCGGCTGCTTGAAGGCGGGCTTGAGGAAGGCCTGCTCTCCGAAGGCCGCGCGCCGCACGAACTCGTCGGGAGACTCCAGGGCATAGAGCCACTCGGAGAGCAGCAGCCGCTCGAAGGGCCCCCGGCGGGTGAGCCCGTCATACCCCTGGGGCTCGCCGCCGTCCGCCTCTCCGCGGGGACGCAGCGAGCCGATGGCGGCGGCCAGCCGGGCCACATGCGGGCCCAGGGTGAGCGCCAGATCCTCGGGGAAGAGCGCCAGCTGCGGGGCCCACGGGCGCAGCGTGGGGGGCAGGCTGCTCACGGGTGGGCCTCCTGCGCCGCCAGCCACAGCGCGAGCGCCTCACGGGCCATGGGCCTGGCGGCGCCCACGGGGACGAGCTGGCCGGAGCGCGGCAGCACCGCCAGCGGCGTCCGCGAGCCGGCGTGCGCCACCAGCGCCCGCTCGAGCAGCGCGGGCGCCACGTCGGGGGCCTGGGTGCAGGGCAACAGCAGCGAGGGCGCGGCGGCATCCCGCCCCAGGTACACGGCGCCATCCACCCAGGGCAGCGACTCGGTGCCCCCCTGGAGGATCAGCACTCCCGGGCCCGCCACTCCGCTCCAGGCGCCCAGCTGTGCGTCGGTGGCGCTCAGGGCCCGGCGCGCGAGCGCGAGGGACACGGGGCCCACGGCGGCCACGGCGAGCGCGGCCAGCGGCTCGCAGCGCGGGCTCCATGTCACCGGCAGCCGGGAGGGGTGGCTCAAGACGCGGCCCCTGGAAGGAGCACGCCACGGATCTCCTCACGCAGCGCCAACAGCTCCCCGGGCATCGCCTCGGCGGCAAAGCCCGCGTCCATCTCCCGCGCCACGCCCTCCAGCTTGAGCCGCCACGCGGCGAGCTCCTCGGCCGCGCTGTCCGCGGGCCTGCCCGAGAGCACCTCGCGTCCGGCGCGGGCGATGCGCTGGGCCCGTGCGAGGGGACCCGCGCTGGCCTCGAGGGCCGCCGCCGCGAGCGCCGGGTTCTCCGTGGCGGCCAGCTGCTCGCGCAGCACCTCGCGCGCCAGCGCCTGCCCCTCCTTGGTGGGCACCGCGTAGATGAGGGGCCACAGGTCCGCCACGCCCGGCGTCTTGCGCCCCGCCAGCGCCGCCGCCGCCGCGATGAGCCGCTGCACCTTCACCGCTCGCCGGTCCGACAGGCCAATGCCCGCCGCGCGCAGCGTGCGCAGCGCATGGGCCAGGTGGGGACGCACCGGCCCCAGGTCCGCCTCCTGCGCCGCACGGGCCAGCACATCCAGCGACGCCAGCGAGGCCACCCGCGCCTCGGCCTCGCTCCACAGCGAGGCGCCACCGGCCAGCAGCTCCTCCAGCCGGGTGTCCGGCACGGACTCCACATAGATGCGCGCCAGGAAGCGGTCGGCGAAGGCCGCCAGGGACTCCTCCTCGGGCAGCCCGTTGGAGGCGCCCACGCACACGCGCAGCGGGCACTTCTGCCGGGTGTGGCCCCGGCGGAAGACGCGCTCGTTGAGCACCCCCAGCAGCGTGTTGAGGATGGCGGTGGAGCCCAGGAACACCTCATCCAGGAAGGCCACCTCCGCCTCGGGCAGCATGCCGGCCGTCTCGGTGACGACCTGGCCCTCGCGCAGCTTGCGCAGGTCCACCGGGCCAAAAATCTCCGAGGGCTCGGTGAAGCGGCCAAGCAGGTACTCGAAGTAGCTGCCGCCCAGCGCCCGAGCAGTGCGGCGCACGGCCTCGCTCTTGGCGGTGCCGGGGGGGCCGATGACGAGCAGGTGCTCGCCCGCCACGGCGGACAGGGCCACCAGCTCCACCATGGCCTCGCGCTCCACCAGGCCCCGGCCCGCGTCGGACAGGGCGTTGCGGAGCGCGGCGGCGGATTCTTCGAAGGACAGGGACATAGGTGCGCAGTGTACGAGGCCCGAGGGTGGATTCCGACAAGGGAACCCGGCCTGGGGGGCGGTGGACCGGCCCCCGTGCAGGTGGGCTAGGCTTCAGGGGTGATGCAACCTGTATCGACGAGGCTCGGGGCACTGGTGGGGCTGCTGCTGTTCGCGGGCGCGGCCCACGCCGATCAATGGCGCGGCTACATGTCCCTGGGAGCGGGGATGGCGCTGGACCACATGAGCGACTGGGACGCCAAGGGCGCCGCCGTCAACATGTACTTCGGCGTGGAGGCCCCCCTGGGCCTGTCGGTGGGCGTCTACGCCGAAGCGGCGGAGACGTGGGGCCAGAAGTTCGACGAAATCCAGAACGGGGGCTCGCCCCGGGTGCAGCTGGACTACCAGCAGTACGGGCTGGAGGTGCGCTTCCGGGTGCTCCGAGAGCGCATGTTCTCGCCCTGGGTGGCGCTGAGGATGGCGAGCAGCAAGTCCACGCCGCAGACGCCGGACGAGTTCGGCCAGCTGGTGCGCCAGGAGTTCCAGGCGGTGGGCGGCGCGGTGCGCTTCGGCCTCGACATGTGGCTGGGAGAGAACGTGGGCGCCACGGCGGCCACCTCGTGGCAGTGGTGTGACGTGCGCTACGAGAGCCAGGCGGACCGGCGGTGCGCCAAGCCCATCAACACCATCCTGGTGGGGCCCACGGTCCGCTTCTGAGCCGGGCGCCAGGTGCTAAGGTGCCTGGCCCATGAACCGCGAATATCACCGTTGGTACAGCCACCGCCTGGGCCGTGACATGGAGCTTCTGCTCTACGGACACTCGGGCGAGCCGGTGCTGATGTTCCCCACCAGCCGGGGCCGCTTCTACCAGAACGAGGACTTCGGGCTGGTGGGCGCCATCGCCGACCGCATCCAGGCGGGCCGCTACCTGGTGGTGTGCGTGGACGGTATCGACGAGGAGAGCTGGCTCAACCGCCACGCCCACCCGCGCGACAGGCTGATGCGCCACGCGGCCTGGGAGTCCTACCTGCTGCACGAGGTGGTGCCGCTGCTCATGCACCGCGGCACCGGCGGGCGGCTGACGCTCGCGGGGTGCAGCTTCGGCGGCTTCCACGCCTACAACATCGGCCTGCGCAATCCGCACACGTTCCGCCGGCTCATCTCCATGAGCGGCAAGTTCGACACGGCTGACTTCCTGGACGGCTACCACGACGACAACGTGTACTTTCACTCGTGCACGCAGTGGCTGCCCAACCTCTCGGACCACGCGCAGATCTCCGCGCTGCAGCGGGTGGAGATGGTGCTGGCCGCGGGCGAGCACGACTTCTGCCGCCCCGCCAACGAGCGCCTGTCCTCGGTGATGTGGAAGAAGGACATCGGCAACCACCTGTCCATCTGGAGCGGCGGCATCCACGACTGGCCCACGTGGCGGCACATGATTCAGACGTACCTGCCCTGGTAGCCGCTTACGCCTCCAGGGGGCGCAGGGTGCCGGCGCTCAGGCGGTGGAAGCGCCACAGCAGCGCGATGGCCACCGCGATGAGCCCGGCACACAGCCCCCACCAGATGCCGACGATGCCCTGCTTGAGCCCAAAGCCCAGCAGCAGCGACAGCGGCAGGCCGATGCCGTAGTGGCCCACCATGTTGGCCACGAAGGTAAAGCGCGTCTCTCCGGCGCCGCGCAGCACCCCGGCGCCCACGCCCTGCACCCCGTCGAACACCTGGAAGACGGCGCTGATGATGAGCAGCGGCACCACCAGGGGCACCACCTCGGGCTGCGCTCCGGCCAGCCGGGCCAGCGGCAGCGGGAAGAGGACGAAGATGAGCGCGGACAGGGCCATGAAGCCCGCGCCTCCCGCGAAGGCCATGAAGCCGCTGAGCCGCGCCTGGGGCGTGTTGCGCGCGCCCACCGCCCAGCCCACCCGCACGCTGCCCGCGCTGCCAATGCCCAGGGCGATGGTGAACGAGAGGCTGGCGTACGAGATGACGATCTGGTGCGCCCCCATGCTCTCCGGGCCCAGCCGGAAGGCCAGCGCCGCCGCCAGCGCGAAGACGCCAATCTCCGCGGAGATGTGGGCGCCAATGGGGATGCCCACCTTCGCCGCCTGCGCCAGGTCCGTCCACACCGGGCGCCGCCCAGGCTTCAGACCCGGCAGCGCCATGGCGCGCACCGCGTACAGCACGATGGCCAACTGGATCAGCGTGCACAGCAGCGTGGCCAGCGCCGCGCCCTCGACCCCTAGAGCGGGGAAGCTGCGCAGCGGCCCGAAGGCCTCGGGCAGCACGGTGCCTCCGAAGACGAAGAGGATGTCCGCGCCCAGGTTGACGATGTTGGCCACCACGGTGGCCACCACCAGCGGCCGGGTCCTCGCGGCCGACTGCAGGTACGAGCGCACCATGAGGAAGGCCAGCATCGGAATGAGGCTGGGCGCGCGCAACAATAGATAGGCGCGCGTCTGCACCAGGTCCTCGGACTTGTAGCCCACCAGCGGCAGCAGCGCGGGCAGCACCAGCAGCAGCGCTCCCAGCACCACCCCCGCGAAGAGCGCCATCCACGCGCCCTGCCACAGTAGCGACCGCGGCCGGGACGGGTTCCTGGCTCCGAACGCCTGGGACAGCAGCGGATCGAACCCCATCATCAGCCCCATGCCGAAGCCGCTGATGCCGAAGAAGAGCGCGTTGGCCAGGCCCACCGCGGCCAGGGCGTCGGTGCCGGCCCGGGCCACCACCAGGGTGTCGACCAGGCCCATGAGTGCCTGGCCGCCCTGAGCAATGGCGATGGGGATGGCGAGCTTCATCAGCTCGCGGAACTCCTCACGGCGGGACTTCACTGGGGCAGACATGGCGAGCCGCCTATACCGTCTTCTGGCGCCGAATGCGCTGTCTGAAGAGGACGGCGCTTGCCTACCCGCGCTGACCGCTGGAAAAAAACAGCGGCCGGCCCGCCCCCCCGAGCGAGCCGGCCGACGAGCCCTCGCGGGCCACGGGTGCTACGGGTAGGACCCGAAGAAGTCCGGGGTGAAGTACGTGGTGGCCAGCGGCGCCTGCAGGTTGTTCACGTGGGCCACGCGCACGCCCGCGTCGGAGATGGCGTACACGTAGTCATCCGCCATCACGCTGCGGCGCACGTTGGGCATCCAGTAGTACGTCCAGTTGCTGTAATTGTGCACCCGGAACATGTCCGCCGTGGAGACGGCGCCCACCGGGGTGAAGCCCGTGGCGGTGTCCACCTTGAACACCTTCAGGTCGCTGCGGAAGCTGGACCAGTAGTCGCCCGAGGTGGGGCTGTAGTCCGCGAACGGAATGGCCAGCAGGCCCTTGGCCGGGAAGAAGTTGAACGCCTTGTGCTCGTAGAGCGCCTCGCTCCAGCCGTACGCCGTGCCCACCTGGTGGGTGAACACCTCCGTGGGATTGGCCAGGTTGGACACGTCGAACATGGACAGCTTCATGTACCGCTCGCGCCAGTCGGTCGGGTTCTCGGGCACGTGCACGCCAATGGTGATCAGGTGCGTGTCGCCCAGCGGGTGGATGTAGCTGGAGAAGCCCGGCACCTTCAGCTCGCCCACCTTGCGCGGGTTGGCCGGATCCGACAAGTCGAAGGTGAACAGCGGGTCCACCTGCCGGAAGGTGACGACGTAGCCCTTGTTGCCCATGAAGCGCGCGCTGTAGATGCGCTCACCCTTGGCCAGCTCCTCGCTCTGGCCCACCTTCTCCAGCTGCCCGCCCTTCTGCCGGAACGTCGTCAGCCGGTTGGTGGTCTCCCCCATGCCCCAGCCCCACCACATGAACCCGTTCTCGGGCTCGCGCAGCGTGGTGATGGTGGTCGCCACGCGCAGCACGCCCTGGTGCTCGTCCATGCTGAACTGGTTGAGCAGGTAGCCCTCCACCACGCCGCTGGCCACGTAGCGCGCCACGCCCGGCTCGCTGGTGTCGAACTTGTGGAGGTACGTGTGGTCCCGCTGCCCGTCCTCCGGGTAGCGCCACCAGTGGCGGCTGGACATGTACAGGGCGTCCTGCGTGGCGTAAATTTCACCCGGATCGGCCACCAGGCTGGTGCGGCGCACGGTGGTCTCCTGCGCCTGCGAGTCCAGGTTCAGCGTGGCCACGGTGACGAAGCCCAGGCGCGAGGGCGCGTTGCTGCGGTGGAAGTCGCGGCAGTCGTAGCCCAGCTCCACCCTCGAGCCGTCGCGCAGCTTGCGCCAGCCGCTCGGCATCCACTGCGCCAGCGTCTGCTCGCGAATCAGCTTCGCGTTGGAGACGATCATCTCGTCGTACTTCTTCTTCAGCCGCTCGGTGTCCTGCCACAGCCCGTCCTCGTACTCCGGCCACCACTTGATGTTCTGGGGCCAGCGGAAGCTGTCGCTGAGCAGCACGCGCACCGTGCCGTCCACGCGGCGGGCGTTGAAGTAGCCGCCCGGCAGGTACATCTCATCCACCACCTGGGGCGAGGCCAGGTTGGACACGTCCACCACCGTCATCTTGGTGGCGACGTTGCCCGAGCCGCACATGCCCGGCATGCACACCGAGCCCGAGTCCGCGACGCCGCCCGGCTTCGAGCCGCTGCCGCTGCCGCTGCCCTCCTGCCGGTAGCTCACCTGCGAGAAGATGACGACGCGGTCCTGCCCCGACAGGAACATCTCGCGCGGGTAGCCCTCGAGCAGCACCGTGCCCACCGCCTTGAGCGCCTCGGCCGGCCAGGACTGGTGCACGTACAGCTTGCGGCCGGAGACGACGAAGATGCGCGTGCCGTCGTTCTTCACGAAGTCCGCCTCGTCCACGCCCTCCACCTGGTTGTTGGTGCCCGTGTGGTTGTCCGGACCCTTCGGCGCTCCGCCGGGCGCGCCGGCGCCGTTGTCCTGGGTGGGCGCGCCCACCTCGGGAGGCGCGGCGCCACCGCCATCCCCCGCGTTGACGGGGATGCCGCCGCGGTTCCACTTGTCCACCATGTCCCGCTGCCAGCCCAGCTGGGCGCGCATGTCGGTGATGGCGGTCTGCTCGATATAGGACTCGAGGTCCTCGCACTTCTCGAAGCTGGACAGGCGCGCCTGCTGCTGCACCGCCACGTTGGGCGGCAGGCGGGTGTCCTCTCCTGCCCCGCCGCCGTCACAGCCCGCCGCTACCAGCGCCAGCCCCAAGCTTCCAAATCGCATCCACTGCATGGACAACCTCCGTTGACTCCGGCCCCGCCAGGCCCACCCGCGAGGGCGGACCGGCTGCGTGTGGCCGGACTCTGCCACCCGCGTGCCAGCCGGGCGGCCTTGGGATTCCAGGAGGTTGGAGGCGCGTGGGCCTCTCAGAAAGTTGAGGGACGAGAGGGAAACGCGAGCGAAAAACCGAGAGCGCGCGGCACCACCCGCTGCAGCCGCGCGGCAAGGTCCATGTCCACCCGCTCCAGGCGCAGCCCCATGCCCACGGGGGCCTGGAAGGCCGAGCCCCGGCGCAGCGGGTTGGACCAGGCCACCAGCGCCTCCACGGTGGAGGGCTGGCGCTGGCCGGCCAGCGTCACGTTGAGCTGCAGCCGGCTGCCGGCGCGCGCCGGGGTGAGGGTGCGGACAAAGAGGCCCTCGGGGCTGGCGTCCGAGCTGAAGCCGGTGAGCAGCGGGCCAAAGGGCAGGGAGAACTCCACCACGGAGAACAGCGGCACCCGCTCGGCGGCGCGCACCGTGGCCGCGCCCGGAGAGAGCTTCTTCACCACGCGGGAGACCAGCATGTCCGGCGGCAGCAGCCGGCGCTCCAGCAGCGGCTCGCCGGTGAGCGCCTTGGCCTTCAGGTGCACCGAGAGCGGCTCTTCCACTCCGGCCACCAGCACCAGGGGCTTGCGGGGCAGCACCGCGCGCAGCCGCTCCGCCAGCGCCAGCCCGTCCTGGAAAGAGCACGCGCGCGACACGTCGATGACGAGCCCATCCAGCCGGGTGCTGTACGCCTCGGCCAGGGCCTGAGCCTCCTCGGCCTGGCGCGCGTAGAGCACGTGGAAGCCCTCGTGCTCCAGCGCCCCGCCCAGGAACGAGCCCAGCGAGCGGCTGCCCTCCACCAGCATCACCCCCAGCCCCGCCGGAGGCGCCTTGCGCTTGGGCTCGAGCGCGGCGCGCACCGCGTGCACCTTGGCGGTCAGCGCATCCATCTCCACCGGCTTGGGAATGAAGTCATCGGCGCCCGCGCGAGCGCACAGCATCACCTCGTGCGGAGCGCTGGCGCAGGTGAGCATCACCACCGGCACGCCGCTGGCCAGCGGGTGCGCCTTGAGCCGGCGGCACGCCTCATCGCCCTGCATGCCCTCCATGCGCAGGTCCATCAGCACCAGCGCGGGCACCCGGCGCTCCAGTTCCTCCAGGCACGCCTCGCCACTGTCCAGCGGCACGGCCTCGCAGCCCAGCGCGGTGAGATGGTCACACACCATCTCCCGCGCCATGCGTGAGTCGTCCACCACGAAGATCACTTCCCGGGCGAGCGCTGGTTCCATCCCCTTCTCGTTAGGAACGGGCGGCGCATCCATCCATGTAAGGCACTGGGCGCTGTGCTTGGGAGGACGCCGCGAGCGTGCGAGGCACGACACGGCGCCGCCAGGCGCGCTGGCTACTGGACAGTCGAGCTCAGGAGCCGCGGCCCGAGAGCATCTGTGTGAGTTGACGTGTGACGGAGGCGCACTGCTCGCTGTTGCCAGACTGGAGCGCGGCCCTGCCGGTGTCCAACAGGCTCTTCACGGTGCCCACGGCGGCGTCCGCCTGGGGGCTGGGGTTCTCGTAAGCGTTGCGTTGCAGCAGGCGCGCCAGCTTCTCCGCGCGCTCGAGCAGCTTGCGGAACTTCTCCTCCGAGTCGCGCGCGTCGGACTGGGCCCGGACGTTGGCGTACTGCGCCTGCTCCTGGCTGAGCTTCTGCGCCTCGGGGGCCGGCAGGCTGGTGCGCGCCTCCAGCTTCACCTGCTCGGCCAGGCCCGAGCGCAGGTCCTGGGCCCGCACCGAGAGGATGCCCTCGCTGGACAGCGAGAACGTCACCTCAATCTGCGTCTCCGAGCGGTAGCCGTTGGCCAGGTTCTTGAGCACCACCTCGCCCATCTTGTGGCTCTCGTCCTGGAACTCGGCCTCGCCCTGGTAGATGGGGATGCGCGCCTCGGACTGGCCGGCGCGGCTGGGCAGGAACACCTCGCGCGCCACCACCGGCACCGAGGTGTTCTTGGCGATGAGCCGCTTGACGCGGCCGCCCAGCACTCCGACGCCCAGCGACTGGCCCGCCACATCCAAGAGCAGCGCCGCGCCGGACTGGCGCACCAATTCGTCCGCCTGCACCGCGGCGCCCAGCGCCACCGCCTCGTCCGGGTGCACGTCCGTGGACGGCTCGCGGCCAAAGAAGTCCGCCACCAGCCGGCGCACCAGCGGCACCCGCGTCATGCCGCCCACCAGCAGCACCACGTCCACCGAGCGCGGCTCCATCTTCGCGTCGTTCATCACCGTCTGGCACACCTCCAGACAGCGGCGCGACAGCGGCTCGGACAGCGTCTCGAAGAAGGCGCGGGTGAGGGTCGTCTCCAGCCCGGTCAGGCGCGGGTTGTTCGGCAGCGTGTGGTCCCCCAGGTCTCTCACGGAGATGAGGGCCTCCTCGCGCTCGGTCAGCTCGCGCTTGGCCGCCTCGGCCGCCACCTTCAGCCGCCGCAGCGACGGGGCGTCCTTGAGCACCACCTCCCGCACCGGCTCGTCCACCTGCGCCGCCAGCCACTGGACGATGCGCTGATCGAAGTCCTCTCCGCCCAGCGCCACGTCGCCGCCGGTGGCCCGCACCTCGAAGACGCCGTCCTTCACCTGCAGAATGGACACATCGAAGGTGCCGCCGCCCAGGTCGAACACCAGCGCGCTGCCCTGGAAGCCGCGCGACAGCCCGTACGCCAGCGCCGCCGCGGTGGGCTCGTTCACCAGCCGCAGCACCTCGAGCCCCGCGATGGAGGCCGCCTCGCGCGTGGCCGAGCGCTGGTTGTCATCGAAGTTGGCCGGCACGGTGATGACACACCGGCTCACCGGCCGCCCGAAGTACGCCTCGGCGTCCAGCTTCAGCTCCCCCAGGATCATCGCCGCCACCTGGGTGATGGGCACCACCTTGCCCGCCAGCCGCACGCGCACGTCCCCGGTGGGGCCCGGTATCAACGGGAAGGGCACCAGCGCCTTGGCCTGCTGCACCAGCTCCTGCGTGCAGCGCCGCCCCAGGAAGCGCTTGGTGGCCCACACCACCGCCTCGGGGTGCTCTTCCGCCAGCTGCTGCGCGGCGGTGCCCACCTTGCGCTCACCCTCGGTGAGCATGCCGACGATGGACGGGGTGAGCCGTCCGCCGGCCCTCGCGGGGATCAACCGCGCCTGGCCGCCTTCCACGGTCGCCACGGCGCTGTTGGTGGTTCCCAGGTCGATGCCAATGACGGGTTCTTGCATGGGCTGGATGCGCTGCCACCGTAAGGAGCTTCCCACCCGCCCGCCACGCACTACCCCCGAGGGAATGCCTGCCCCGTAGGCTATCCCTGTTCCGGGTGACTCAGCCAGTCGGGGGCCAGGGGGACACTGGCGCGGATCACCCGACTTGTTCGGTAGAGGTAGGAGCCGTGCGGCTGATACCAGTCGTTGCCCCAGGCCCAGGGGCGTGCTAAGCGCGCGGCCGCCATGGTGAATGTGTCCATTGCCCGCCGCTATGCCCGTGCGCTCCTCGATGTTGCCTCCGAGGTTCAGCGCACCGATGCCGTTTCCGAGCAGCTCAGCTCCTTCGTGGCGGCTTTCGAGAAGAGCCCCGAGTTGTCGGATGTGCTCCTCAACCCCGCCTACTCGCGCTCCCAGCGCGCAGCGGTGGTCGAGGCCATCCTGAAGATGATGGGCACCGTGGAGCCCGTCCTGGGCAACACCCTGCGCATGCTGGTGGAGCGCAACCGCCTCATCTACGTGCCGGACATCGCCCGCGTCTACCGCGACCTGGCGGACACCCGCGCCGGCCGCGCCCGCGGCGTCGTCACCAGCGCCGCGCCCCTGTCGCCCGAGTCCCTGCAGGAGCTGGCCAAGAACCTCCAGCAGCTCACCCAGCGCAACGTCATCCTCGAGACGCGGGTGGATCCCAGCCTGCTGGGTGGCGTGTCCGCGCAGGTGGGCAGCGTGCTCTACGACGGCAGCGTCCGCACGCAGCTGGAGCAGATGCGCCGCGACCTCAAGCAGCAGCAGTAACCCCTCCCCTTGGGCCCCCGGCCCCCTCCCGGGGGCCAACGCGCCAGGTCCGGTGGGCCCTGTCGGGTCCAGGAAGCCCGGTATTTCCAGCAGGTCCAGAACAGGCTATACTGAGCCTGTACCGGGGCTTTTTCCCCCTTGATTCTGGGCCCACCGCGCATGGCGCAGACCGCTCTTCCCCGGATTACCCAGCTCCCACCGCACTTCGCGGTGCCGGATGAGGCGCGCCCCTTCGTGCAGGCGCTGCTCGACGCACCGGGTTGGGCGGTGGGCTTCCTGGACCGGGACACGCGGCTGCAGTGGGCCAGTGACTCGCTGGCGGCGCTGGCGCAGCAGCCCCTGCAGGCGCTGCTGGGCCGTTCGCTCGCGGAGCTGTGGCCGGCGCGGGCCGAGGAGCTGTCGGCCCTGTGTGCCCGGGCGGTGGCGGGTGAGGCGGTGACGGGGGCGGAGCTGTCAGTCAGCGCGGGCTCCGCGGTGCACCACCTGCGGCTGAGCCTGCTGCCCGCGGTGTCCGGGGGGCTGCTGTCGGGGCTCACGGTGATGATCCAGGACGACACGGAGCGGGTGCGCGAGCTGGAGCTGGCGCGCGAGGCCGAGGCCCGCCTGAGCGCGCTGGTGGACCTGTCGTGTGATGGGTACTTCATCCACAACGGCAGCGTGGTGCTGGAGATCAGCCGCAGCGGCGCCTCGCTCTTGGAGTACACGGCGGCGGAGCTGGTGGGCCAGCCCCTCAAGCGCCTCCTGCCGCCCGAGCCCCGCTCGCAGGGGCTGGACGCGCTCCGCCACACGGTGGAGATGCCCTTCGAGCTGGTGGCGCAGCGCCGCGGCGGCCAGCGGATGCTGCTGCAGCTGCTGGCGCGCGAAGTCACCTACCACGGCCAGCAGGCCCGGCTGGTGGCCCTGTGGGACATCAGCGGGCGCAAGGCCGCCGAAGAGGCCGCCGCGCGCACCGAGTACCTGCGCGAGCAGTTCCTCGGGCTGGTGGGCCATGACTTACACACACCTCTGAGCACCATTCAGTATGGCGTGCAGGCGCTGCAGCGCGAGGGGGGGCTGGTGGAAGAGCAGGCCCGGCACCTGGCGCAGCTGGCCAGCGCTTCGCGGCGCATGGAGCGCACGGTGCGGGAGATGATGGACTTCACCCAGGCGCGCATCTGTGGGCGGCTGCCGGTGGCGCCCGCGCCCATGACGCTGGAGTCCGCGGTGGACTGCGTGGTGGCCGAGGCGCGCATGGCCCACCCCCAGCGCACGGTGGTGCTCTCGCGCGAGGGAGACCTCAAGGGCCACTGGGACGAGATGCGGCTGGTGCAGCTGCTGGGCAACCTGCTGCAGAACGCCCTGCACCACAGCCCCCGCGAGGCCCCGGTGGAGCTGTGCATGCGGGGCAACCTGGAGGGGGTGAGCGTGGAGGTGCGCTATGTGTCCGCGCCCCTGCCCGAGGAGGAGCGGGAGCTTGTCTTCGAGCCCTTCCTGCGGGGCAAGAAGGCCGGCGGCGGCGAGCTGGGCCTGGGGCTCTACGTGGCCCGGCAGATTGCCGAAGCCCACGGAGGCCGGCTGCGCCTGGAGTCCTGCACCACCCGTGGTACCAACTTCACGGTGTGGCTGCCCCGGCGCGCCCCCATTGTCGGCTGAGCCTGTCGGCTGAGCCGGCCTTCCCCCTGGGAATTCCGGGCCCCTGAAAGGGGGTAGGAAAGGGACTGGCGGCCCCTCTGGAGCGCCCCGGCCTTACCGGGCCGATAACGCTCCTGTCGCTCTCCCTGGATTGATCGCGTTGCGGTGCTGGGGTGTGCGTGGTAAGGGGGCCCCGCTTTGGCTTCGTGCGGCCCTGAAGCCGCCGCCCCACTCGAGGACTCAAGACGCCCATGGAAATCCGCGCCGACGAGATCAGCAGAATCATCCGGGAGCAGATCAAGGACTACGGCAAGAAGGTCACCGTCGCCGAGACGGGCACGGTGCTCTCCGTGGGCGATGGTATCGCCCGCGTGTACGGCCTGGAGGGTGTGCAGGCAGGCGAGCTGGTGGAGTTCTCCAACGCGGTGAAGGGCCTGGTGCTCAACCTCGAGGAGGACAACGTCGGCGTGGCCATCATGGGTGACTTCAAGGACATCCGTGAGGGCGACATCGTCAAGCGCACCGCCCAGATTGCCTCGGTGCCGGTGGGCAAGGGCCTGCTGGGCCGCGTGGTGAACGCGCTGGGTGAGCCGGTGGACGGCAAGGGCCCTATCGCCAGCACCGAGACGCGCCGCCTGGAGATCAAGGCCCCCGGCATCGTCAAGCGCAAGAGCGTGCACGAGCCGCTGCAGACGGGCATCAAGGCGCTGGACGCGCTGGTGCCGATTGGCCGCGGTCAGCGCGAGCTCATCATCGGTGACCGTCAGACGGGCAAGACGGCGGTGGCCATCGACGCCATCATCAACCAGAAGAGCCAGGGCGTTTACTGCATCTACGTGGCCATCGGGCAGAAGCAGTCCACGGTGGCGCAGGTGGTGGACAAGCTCACCCGCTTCGGCGCCATGGAGTACACCACGGTGGTGGCCGCCAACGCCTCGGACCCGGCCCCCATGCAGTTCTTCGCGCCCTACACCGGCGTGACGATGGGCGAGTACTTCCGCGACAACAAGATGCACGCGCTCATCGTGTACGACGACCTCTCCAAGCAGGCCGTGGCGTACCGCCAGCTGTCGCTGCTGCTGCGCCGCCCGCCGGGCCGCGAGGCGTACCCTGGCGACGTGTTCTACATCCACAGCCGCCTGCTCGAGCGCGCCGCGAAGCTGTCGGACGCGGAAGGGGCCGGCTCGCTCACCGCGCTGCCCATCATCGAGACGCAGGCCGGTGACGTGTCCGCCTACATCCCGACCAACGTGATTTCGATTACGGACGGGCAGATCTTCCTCGAGACGGACCTGTTCTTCTCGGGCGTGCGTCCGGCCATCAACGTGGGCCTCTCGGTGTCGCGCGTGGGCTCGGCGGCGCAGATCAAGGCCATGAAGCAGGTGGC
>DATHBR010000038.1:0-182375 GCA_035296065.1 Myxococcaceae bacterium
CCCCGCGCCGGGTGCTCCCGCCGCCGCCGCCAAGCCCGCCGCGCCTCCACCGAGCGCTCCGGCCACCGCCGCCAGGCCCGCCGCGCCCGCACCGGGCGCTCCCGCTGCCGCCGCCAAGCCCGCGGCCCCCGCGCCGAGCGCTCCTGCCGCCGCCACCAAGCCCGCCGCGCCGAGTGCTCCCGCTGCCGCCGCCAAGCCCGCGGCCCCCACGCTCAAGCCCTCGGCTCCGGCCGCCTCCGCCGCCAAGCCCGCCGCGCCCGCGCCGAGCGCTCCCGCCGCCGCACCCGCCAGTGGCGCGAGCGCCGATGAGCTTCCCACGCTGCGGCAGACGGCCGCGACGCTCAAGGGACAGACGCACTTCGAGCGCCTGGGCCTCACCGAGCAGACGGACGCTGGCGCGGTGAAGATCGCCTACTTCAAGCTGGCCAGGCTGTACCACCCGGACACCCTGCCGCCGAACGCGCCGCCGGAGCTGGAGCGGCTCAAGGCGGAGATCTTCGGCTACATCGGCGATGCGTACCGCACGCTCTCGGACGACAAGAGCCGCGCCGAGTACATCGAGTCGCTCAAGGGCGGCGCCGAGGGCCAGGAAGAGGTGGACGTGGTGGCCATCCTCCAGGCGGAGGAGCGCTTCAGGCGGGGCACCATCTTCATGAAGGCCCGCAAGTACGCCGAGGCGGTGACGATCTTCGACGAGGCCATTCAGCTCAATCCGGACGAGGCCGAGTTCTACGCCTGGCGCGGCTATGCCCGCTTCTGCGCCGCGCCGGACAAGAAGGCCGCTCAGCCCGAGGCGTTCAAGGAGCTACAGCTGGCCATCAAGAAGAACGACCGCTGTGCCCCGGCCCACTACTTCCTGGGCGTCATGGCCAAGTCCCTGGGAGACGCGGGCGGAGCGCTCAAGCACTTCCGCAGGACCGTGGAGCTTCAGCCAGATCACATCGACGCGCAGCGAGAGATCCGCATCGCGACCCAGAAGAAGTAGGGTGCGGCCACGAAAGAGGGAGGAGACGTGCCGCTTACCGGGAAGCAGCGCCGCGCACTGCGGGCGATGGGGCATCACATGGAGCCCGTGGTCATCGTGGGCCAGTCTGGCGTCACCGAGGGAGTCATCAGCGCGGTGACACAGGCGCTGAATGATCACGAGCTCATCAAGGTGAAGATCAACGAGGGCCCCGAGACACGGCAGGAGGCCGCCGCGCGCATGGCGGAGGGCACCGGCTCGGAGCTGGTGCAGCTGCTGGGGCGCACCGCGCTGCTCTTCAAGAAGCGGGCGGAGGACTCGGAGTTCGACAAGTTCTAAGGCTCACGGCTCGACGGTGAAGCCGGCCGTCTCCGAGGCCAGCTGCGCCGCCGCGCCCAGGCGCTCGAGCAGCTTGGCGCCATAGTACTGGCGCTTGGCCTCGCCCTCCGCCTTGGCCACCAGCTCGGGCGTCTCCACATAGCCGATGTAATCGGCGGCCAGCCCCAGCACGCCCGTGGCGCCGGTGCGCTGGAGCAGGGCCTTGCTGGCGCCCAGGGTGGGCTCGCCCGGCAGGGTGAGCAGCTCCAGCGGCCCCAGCAAGAGCGCGCTCACCTCGGCCGTCCGCGCGGCGGACTGGCACAGGAAGTTGTCCCCCGCGGCCCGGGTGAGCATGGGCACCAGCCGGGAGGCATCCGGCCGGGGCAGCGCCACCTCCGCGCGCGCCAGGGCCAGCCGCGTCGAGCCCCCCATGGCCGTGGGAGCCGCCTGGTCCACCAGCCCAGAGAGGGCCTTCGCGAAGCCGGCCGAGCGCTCCACGCCCTTTCCCTCGTTGAAGGCAACCGAGGCGTTGCCTACCGCGCCCTGGAGCACGAGCACCACGCCGCCCTGGGCCTCGCGCAGCGTGCTCAGGCGCCCCGGGTAGTCCGGGTCCACCGACTGGGTATCGCGGGGAATGAGCGTGGGGTGCGCGGCGAGCAGGAGCAGCTCCGCCACGGGCGCCGAGGCGCCTCGCAGCACCACGCGGGTCAACGCGCCGTCCGGGCCCTCTCCGCCTGAGCGGGAGAGGACGAGGCCGGGCTCTTGTGCCTGGCCCACCTCCAGGCTGACGTCGGCGAGCGCGGCAGCGGCCTGGTGAAGCGCGTCACTGGCCGCGGAGACGGCCGCTTCCACGGAGGCCTCCCGGAAGCGCCCGGTGCCCGCGAGCTGCGCCACCGGCCGCGCGTCATAGCCTCCAAAGGAAGAGTGCGTATGGGTGGCGAACACCAGCACGTCACTCAGGCCCAGGTCCGCGGCCCGGGAGCGCAGTTTCTCCACCAGGGGCGCCGTCACCGACAGCATCTCCAGGGACACGAGGCCCACGCGCACCTCGCCCACCTGGAGCACCACGGCGCGGGCATGGAGCGGCGCTTCGCTCCCGGAGGCCTCGGGGCGCGGCGGCGGGTAGCCGGCGACGACGACGGGGAACGGCGGCTGCAGCGCCACGCGGGCGGCCCCGGCGCGCAGCGGGCCCTCAGCGCGGGCCTGGCCCCGAAGCACAGGGGCGCGCTCCTCCCAGCGCCCGCACCAGTTCCACGAGGCAATCGCATAAGCGGCTCCCGTGGTGAGGAGCGCGAAGGGCAACAGCGAGCGCAGGACCTGGCGTTTCGAGGCCATGAGCCCTCACCCTAGCCCGCCGAGCCCCCTCCTACACGGTCCGACCCGGAGGAGATGGGTGGAATACCCACCAGAGAGGCAGCCGTTCTTGTTCCGCTCAGCGTGTGAAAGGGGTAAGGCGCCACTCATGTGCGGGATTTTCGGAATCACGGGTCACCCTGAAGCCTCCAACCTGGCCTACCTGGGCCTGCACGCTCTGCAGCACCGCGGGCAGGAGTCCGCGGGCATCGTGGCCTCGGATGGCCAGCACCTGCGCGCCCACCGGGAGATGGGGCTGGTGGCCGACATCTTCACCGCTCCCACGATCGAGAAGCTGCCAGGCAGCGCGGCGATTGGTCACGTGCGCTACTCCACTGCGGGCGTCAGCCAGCTGAAGAACGCCCAGCCGCTGCAGGTGGAGTACGCGGGCGGGCAGCTGGCGGTGGCGCACAACGGCAACCTGGTCAACGCCAAGGAGCTGCGCGAGCAGCTGGAGGCGGACGGGGCCATCTTCCAGTCGGACTCGGACACCGAGGTCATCATCCACTTCATCGCCCGCTCGCGGCAGCCCACCTTCGAGAAGAAGGTGGTGGAGGCGCTGAGCAAGGTGAAGGGGGCCTACAGCCTGCTGTTCCTGACGCAGAACCAGCTGGTGGCGGTGAGGGATCCGCACGGCTTCCGGCCGCTGGTGCTGGGGCGGCTGCGCAACAGCTACGTGCTGGCCAGCGAGACGACGGCGTTGGATCTCATCGAGGCCGAGTACATCCGCGAGCTCGAGGCGGGCGAGATGGTCGTCATCGACGCACAGGGGATGCGCACCAGCCAGCCCTTCGCGCCGGCGCGGCTGGGCCGCTGCATCTTCGAGCACGTGTACTTCGCCAAGCCGGACTCGGTGCTGTTCGGCACCAGCGTGTACGAGACGCGCAAGGAGCTGGGGCGGCAGCTGGCGCGCGAGAAGCCCGCGCCGGGAGCCGACCTGGTCATCGCGGTGCCGGACTCGGGAGTGCCGGCGGCGATCGGCTTCTCGCAGGCGAGTGGCATTCCGTATGACGTGGGGTTGATCCGCAGCCACTACGTGGGGCGCACGTTCATCGAGCCGCAGCAGTCGATCCGGCACTTCGGCGTGAAGCTGAAGCTGTCGGCGGTGCGGCAGGTGCTGAAGGGCAAGCGCGTGGTGGTGGTGGACGACTCGATCGTGCGCGGCACGACGAGCCGGAAGATCGTGAAGATGCTGAAGGCGGCGGGCGCGCTGGAGGTGCACCTGCGCATCTCGTCACCGCCGACGAGCTGGCCCTGCTACTACGGCATCGACACGCCGAGCCGGCAAGAGCTGATCGCCTCCAACCACACGACGGAGGAGATCGCCCGCTACGTGACGGCGGACACGCTGGGCTACATCTCGCTGGAGGGCCTGGGCGCGGCGGTAGGCGACCGGGAGCGCAACACCTTCTGCACGGCGTGCTTCTCTGGAAAGTACATGGCCGGAGAGCTGAGCGCCGAGGCACGGGCGGAGCACGCCAGGGCGGCCCAGGGCGCCGAGCCAGCGGTGGCCACGGAAGCGGCGGTGGCCACGGGCCCGGCGGTACCGTCCTCGGGCAAGCAGCTCACCGCCTGAGCCAGGCCCCAACCACCGGGTGACGCTACGCCCGGTCCCCAGGCCCCTCCGGCCCCGCGGCCACCGGCCTGCCCTCGATGAAGTCCTCGAGGTCCCCCGCCAGCGCCGAGTCGAAGGACACGCGCGTCCCCGTCCCCGGGTGGGGAAAGGAGATGTGCGCGTTGTGCAGGGCATGGCGCGACAGCCGCAGGCGCACCCAGGCCTCGGGCTCCAGGCAGTTCTTGCTGAACCGGTCGAAGTAGCCCGGATCCGGGCCGTACATCTTGTCCCCCACCAGGGGAAAGCCCGCCTCGTGCAGGTGGATGCGGATCTGATGCTGGCGGCCCGTCTCCGGGTAGCAGCGCAGCAGGGCAAAGGGCTCGCCGCCACGGGTGAAGCGCTGGAGCACCTGGAACCGGGTGCGGCTCTCCTTGCCCTCCACCGCATCGATGCGCACGGCGATGCGGATGAGCTGCGTGCCCTCGGCGATGGGCGCATCCACCACGAAGGTGTCCTCGGGCGGGTGGCCCTCGCAGATGGCCAGGTACTCCTTGTGCACGTCGCGGCTGACGAAGAGCTTGCCCAGCACGCGGCACGCCTCGGTGGTGCGCCCGCAGACGACCAGGCCGCTCGTCTCGCGATCCAGGCGATGAACCGGCTCGGCGGAGCGCTCACCGAAGCGCTCTCGCAGCAGCGAAACCAGGGTCCCCTTCTGGTAGCGGGCGGTGGGGTGAATGGGCAGCCCCGCCGGCTTGTCCAGCACCAGCAGCCACTCGTCCTGGAAGAGCACCGTCAGCTCGGTGGGCGTCTCGGGCTCGTCGGTGAGGTAGCGGCGGATCTGAAACACGAGCCCCGGGTAGACGAGCGTGGCGGGCTTGAGCGGGTGCTCGCACAGCAGCCCCCGCTGGATGATGCGCTGGATGCGGGGGCGGCTCAGCCGTCGCAGCTTCTCGCCCAGGTAGCGGTCCAGCCGCCAGCCGGCGTAGTTGGGCTCCACGACGTACTCGAAGTCAATGTAGCTCTTGGCGCCGCTCTGGGAGTCGCTCTGGGAGTCGCTCATTCAGGCCAGTCTCGCGTGGGCCGGAGACTCTCTAGTATCCTACCTCCTTACGAGGTTCGGATGTCTCCACCCAAAAGCCTGACTTCCTTCTCCCGGGAACGGCCCGTCCCGGAAGAAGAGGACAGGAGCGTCCCCCACAAGCGGAGCCAGGACTGGCTGCCGCTGGCACTGCTCGAGCTGCAGTCGCGCTTCATTCGAGGCGGCGAGGCTCTTCCGCTGTTGGATGAGCTGCTCTCGCTGTTCCTCGAGCACACGGGGAGCACCTACGGCTTCCTTGGAGAGATCCACCTCGCGCACGATCTCTCCGTCCGCTTCCAGCTCATCTCCTCCAGCCCGCCGGGCTGGACGCAGACACTGGAGGCCCCCATCGGCCAGAAGGCCGCGCGCATTCCCCAGCCGGGCGGGCTGCACGAGCTGGTCCACCGGGCGCTCATCACGAACCGGGCCACGGCGTCCGAGGACCCCTCGCACCTGAGGGACGAGCAGCTTCCCGAGGGGTCCCCCCCACTGAGCAGCTTCCTGGCCGTGCCGCTCGACGCGGGCGAGGAGCGCGTGGCGGTGGTGGGCCTGGCCAACCGGCCGGGCGGCTATGACGCCGGGCTGATCGCCTCGCTGCTGCCCCTGGCGACGGTGGCGGGCAGTCTGCTGCACGGCAAGCACCTGGAGCGCCGGCAGCGGAACACCGAGGAGTTCTTGCGGCAGACCCAGGGCACCGTGGAGCACCTGCGCCTGGCGCTGGCCAGCGTGGAGGACGGACTGTGGGACTGGCACATCCCCTCGCGCGAGCTGCGCCCCAGCCGGCGCTTCCTGGAGCTGCTCGGGTATGAGGAGGGCGAGCTGCCCGCCACGCTCGATGCGTGGAAGACGCTGTGCCACCCCGAGGATCTGCTCGAGCTCAAGCGGCTGATGCGCGAGCACGCGGAGGGCACCCGGCCCCTGGTTGAGTTCGCCTACCGCGTGCGGCGCAAGGAGGGCGGCTGGGCCTGGGTGCTGAGCCGCGCCAAGGTGGTGGCCCGCGACGAGCAGGGCCAGCCGGTGCGGATGATGGGCACCGACTTCGACATCACCGCCCGCAAGCACACCGAGGAGCGCCTGGCCGCGCTGATCCAGGCCATCCCGGACCTCATCTTCCGCATCCGCGCAGATGGCACCTTCATCGACTTCAACTCCGGCAACCCCGAGCCCACCGCGCTGCCGCCTCCGTCCTTCCTGGGCCAGCGCATCCAGGATCTGCCCCTGCCCCGGGCGTTCGTCGAGCTGACGGTGAACAACGTGGAGCGCGTGCTGCGCGAAGGCACCATGTCCGTCTACGAGTACGACATGGTGAAGGACCTGGGGCTGCAGCGCTACGAGGCGCGGGTGGTGCGCAGCGGGCAGGACGAAGTGGTCTGCATCGTGCGCAACATCACCGACCGCAAGCTCGCCGAGGAGCGCCAGGCCCACCTCATCCAGGCGGAGAAGCTGGCCCTGCTGGGGCAGCTGGCGGCGGGCGTGGCGCACGAGATCAACAACCCGGTGAGCTATGTGACGAGCAACCTCAGCTCGCTGGGCCGCTACGTGACGGAGCTGGCCCCGCTGCTGCGCGTCCAGCAGGAGCTCGTCGAGGCGCTGGGCCCTGGAGGCCGGCCGCCGCCCACGGAGCTGCTCACGCGCGCCCGGGAGCTCTGGGCCAGCCACGACACGGACTTTTTGCTACGGGACATGACGGACATCGTCCACGAGTCCCTGGAGGGCGCGCGGCGCATCCGGGAGATCGCTCTGAGCCTGCGCACGTTCGCCCGCGCGGAGGCGGAGGAGCCGCAGCGGGTGGACCTGAACGAAGAGCTGGAGTCCACGCTGCGCATGGTGGGCAACGAGCTGAAGTACAAGTGCGAGGTGAAGCGCGACTTCGGCGAGCTGCCGCCCGTGGCGTGCTACCCCACGCAGATCACCCAGGTGTTCACCAACCTGCTGGTGAACGCGGCCCAGGCCATCGAGACGATGGGGGAGATCCGCATCCAGACGCGGCACGAGGGCAACCACGTGGTGGTGCGCATCTCGGACACGGGCGCGGGCATGACGGCCGAGACGCTGGCCAAGCTCTCCACGCCCTTCTTCACCACCAAGCCCCGCGGCCAGGGCACCGGTCTGGGGCTCTACATCAGCTACGGCATCATCGCCCGGCACAAGGGCCGCATCGACGTGGAGAGCGAGCCAGGCCGGGGCACCACCTTCACCCTGCACCTGCCGCTGACGCAGGACGACGCCTCCCTCGTGCCTCCGACGTGAGCCCGGGCCGCTCGGGCTACGCCGACGCGCGCAGCGCCCCGGAGCCCGCGCCGAGCACCCGCTCGTAGAGCTGCGCGATGCGCTCGGCGGAGCGGCCGTCCCACAACTCCGGCACGCGGCCCTGCTTGCCCTGCCCGTTGAGGATGCGGTCCGCCTCCTGGCTGATGCGCACCGGATCGGTGCCCACCACGAGGTTGGTGCCCTGCTCCACGGTGATGGGCCGCTCGGTGTTCTCGCGCAGGGTGAGGCACGGCACGCCCAGCGCGGTGGACTCCTCCTGCAGGCCGCCCGAGTCGGTGAGGATCATCCGCGCCTGCGAGGTGAGCGCGAGGAACTCCAGGTAGCCCATGGGCTCCACCAGGCGCAGATTCGGGGCACGCTCGAGCATTCCGCTCAGCCCCTGGTCCGCCAGCATCTTGCGCGTGCGCGGGTGCACCGGGAACAGAATGGGCAGCCGCGCGGCCACATGGGCCAGCGCTGACAGCAGCCCGCTGAGCACCTTCGGGTCATCCACGTTCGAGGCCCGGTGCAGCGTGCACACCGCGTAGTTGCCCGCGGTCAGCCCCAGGTCCTTCAGCGTGGAGAGCTTCTCGGCGCGGGCCTTGGAGGCCAGCAGCGTGTCGATCATCACGTTGCCCACGAAGTGGATGAACGACGGGTCCACGCCCTCCTTGAGGAGGTTGGCGTCCGCATCGGGCGAAGGCGTGAGCAGCAGGTCGGAGATCCGGTCGGTGACGATGCGGTTGATCTCCTCCGGCATCGTGCGGTCGAAGCTGCGCAGGCCCGCCTCCACGTGCGAGATGCGGATGCCCATCTTGGAGGCCACCAGCGCGCCGGCCACCGTGCTGTTGACGTCCCCCACCACGGAGACCAGGTCCGGCTTCTCGCGCAGGAAGATCTTCTCCAGCTCGATCATGATGCGGGCGGTCTGCTCCGCGTGGCTGCCCGAGCCCACTCCCAGGTACACGTCCGGGGCGGCCATGCCCAGGTCCGTGAAGAACACATCACTCATCTTCACGTCGTAGTGCTGGCCGGTGTGGACGAGGATCTGGGTGAGCTGCCCACGCTGAGCGATGGCCTTGTGGATAGGCGCCACCTTCATGAAGTTGGGGCGCGCGCCGACGATATGGAGGACCTTCTTCATGGCTCGGCAAGCTAGGCACGGTCCGCCGTAGGACAAGCGCAAGCGCGTGTCCCGAGGGCACGTCGTCCTGAATCTGATAGACGGGCACGCCATGGCCTCCTCCCGCACTGTCGCCGTCATCCCCGCCCGCCATGCCAGCACCCGCTTCCCTGGCAAGCCGCTGGCTCTCATCGCGGGTAAGCCCATGGTGGAGCATGTGTGGCGCCGGTGTCAGGACGCTGGCGCCTTCGACGAGGTGCTGGTGGCCACCGATGACGCGCGCATCCAGGAGGTGGTGGCCCGCTTCGGAGGCACGTCGGTCATGACGAGCCCCGCCTGTGCCACCGGCACGGACCGGGTGGCGGAGGTGGCCCGGGCCCGCCCGGGCGTGGACGTGTGGGTGAATGTCCAGGGCGACGAGCCGCTGTTGGATCCCCAGGCCCTGAAGGTGCTGGTGGAGCTCTTCAAGGATCCCACCGTCCAGATGGGAACACTGGTCCGCCCCATGGAGGCGGCGGAGGTGCCCAACCCGAACGTGGTGAAGGCCGTACTGGCGGTGAATGGCGACGCGCTGTACTTCAGCCGGGCCGCCCTGCCCTTCATCCGCGAGGCGGGGCACGAGGGCAGCGTGCGGCGCTGGGCGCACATTGGCCTGTACGGCTACCGGCACGAGACGCTGCTGCGGCTGGCCTCGCTCGCCCCCACGCCGCTGGAGGAGGCCGAGAAGCTGGAGCAGCTCCGGGCGCTGGAGCATGGCCTGCGCATCCGCTGCGGCCAGGTGCGCTGGAGCACGGTGGCGGTGGACGTGCCCGAGGACGTGGCCCGCGTGGAAGCGGTGCTGCGCGGCCAGCGCTAGCCTCGCCCATCATCAGATGACGGGCAGATCGCCCCTGTCCCGCCCAAGGGGGAAAGCCTCGTCGATCCGGGCGATCTCCTGAGGGGACAGCTTCAGCGTGGCGGCCGCGGCATTGTCACGGGCATGGGCCTCGCGGCTCGCCTTGGGAATGGCGAACAGGCTGGGACGGCGCACCAGAAACTGCAGCGCCACCTGGTAGGGGCTGGCGCCGTGAGCCTTGGCCACCTCCGCCAGCACGCGCCCCTTGGCGCTCTGAGGCTTCGGGAAGTTCCCGTTGCCAAAGGGGCTGTAGCCCACCACCGCGATGTTCGCGCGCTCGCACCAGCGCAGCACGGTGTGCTCGATGGCGCGCTCCTCCAGGTGGTAGAGCACCTGGTTGCAGGCGATGCGGCCGGGCCCGGCGATGCGCACCGCCTCCTCCAGCTCCGGCACGCTGAAGTTGCTCACGCCCCAGGAGCGCAGCTTGCCGTCCGCCACCAGCTTCTCGAAGGCGCGGAGGGTGTCCTCCAGCGGGTGCGAACCTGGCCAGTGAAGCAGGTAGCAGTCCAGCCGGTCGGTCTTCAGACGCTTGAGGCTGCGCTCACACGCCTTCAGCGTCCCTTCGTAGGTCGCGTTGGTGGGCATCACCTTGGAGACCAGGAACACCTCGTCTCGCCGGCCTGCGAGCACCTCGGAGACGATGGACTCCTCGACGCGCCCGCGCCCATACAGCTCCGCGGTGTCGATGTGTGTCATCCCCAGGTCCAGTCCCACCTGGAGCGCCCGGATGGCACCGGCGCGATCATCATTCTCCATCTGCCAGGTGCCCTGGCCGATGACTGGAACCTCCACCCCCGTGGCGCCGAAGACACGCTTCTCCATGGTCTCCACCTTCCTCATGAGCCGCGGCGGCTTCCAGACTTAATACACCGCCGCTCGGCGGGCAGCCTGCTCTCCGGGCCAGTGCCGCTGCGCGTCCGCCCCTCTCGGGTTAGTGTGGCGCCGTGGATAAAGCCTCGACCCCCCGCCCCGCCCCCCGTGCCACCCTGCGCCGCCTGCTGTCACTGGCCCGGCCCGAGCTACGCACCCTCATCGTCGGCACGTTCTTCCTCGCCATCGGCAGCGGCATGAGCCTGCTGTACCCCCAGGCCTTCAAGGTCATCATCGACAAGGCGCTCATCGCCGGGGACACCTCGTACATCGACAAGGCGGCGCTGGCGATGATCGCCATCCTGGCCGTGCAGGCCATCTCGGTGGCGATGCGCTACAGGCTCTTCACCACCGCGGGCGAGCGGGTGGTGGCGCGGCTGCGGCAGAACCTCTTCTCGCGCCTCATGTCGCAGGAGATCGCCTTCTTCGACGAGCGCAAGACAGGTGAGCTCACCAACCGCCTGGCCTCGGACACCACGGTGCTGCAGAACACCGTAAGCGCCAACATCTCCATGACGCTGCGCAACGGGGTGCAGGTGCTGGGCGGCGTCGCGTGGCTGCTGTACACCTCGCCCAAGCTCACGCTGGTGATGCTGGCGGTGGTGCCCCCGGTGGCGATTGGCGCGGTCATCTACGGCCGGCGCGTGCGCAAGCTCTCCAAGGAGGTGCAGGACGCGCTGGCGTACTCCAGCGAGGTGGCCCAGGAGAGCCTGTCCGGCGTGCGCACGGTGCGCTCCTTCGCGGCGGAGAAGACCGAAGTCGAACGCTACAGCGGCGCGGTGGAGAAGGCCCTCGGGCTGGCGCGAAAGCGCATCCGTCAGTCGTCGATCTTCATGGCGGTGGCGGCCTTCAGTGGCTCGGCCGCCGCGGTGCTGGTGCTCTGGTACGGCAGCCGCCTGGTGGTGGCCAACGAGCTCACGGTGGGCGGGCTGATGTCCTTCCTGCTCTACACGGTGTTCGTCGGCTTCGCGCTAGGCGCCCTGGCGGAGCTGTGGGCGGACTTCATGCGGGCCTCGGGGGCCTCGGAGCGCGTGTTCGAGCTGATGGACCGCTCGCCCGCCATTCCCACCACGGGCGGCGAGCGGCTGAGCAGCACTCAGGGCCGTGTGGAGCTGCACAGCGTGCACTTCACCTACCCCACGCGTCCGAACCTGCCGGTGCTGCAGGGCATCGACCTGACGATTCAGCCTGGCGAGGTGGTGGCCATCGTGGGCCCCTCGGGAGCGGGCAAGTCCACCATCGCGGGGCTGCTGGGGCGGCTCTATGATCCGCAGGCGGGCCGCATCCTGCTGGACGGCAAGGACCTGAAGGAGCTGGACCCGGAGTGGCTGCGCCAGCAGATCGGCGTGGTGGCGCAGGAGCCGCTGCTGTTCTCCTCCTCCATCTCGGACAACATCCGCTATGGGCGCGCGGGCGCCAGCGACGCGGAGGTGGAGGCGGCGGCGCGCGCGGCCAACGCGCATGACTTCGTGTCGCGCTTCCCGGAGGGCTACAAGACGCTGGTGGGCGAGCGCGGCGTGCAGCTGTCGGGCGGGCAGAAGCAGCGCGTGGCCATCGCGCGCGCGGTGCTCAAGGATCCGCGCCTGTTGATCCTGGACGAGGCCACCAGCGCGCTGGACGCGGAGAGCGAGCACCTGGTGAAGGACGCGCTGGATCGGCTGATGAAGGGCCGCACCACGCTGATCATCGCCCACCGCCTCTCTACCGTGAAGGGCGCGGACCGGGTGCTGGTGCTCGATGGCGGCCGCGTGGTGCAGAGCGGCAACCACTCGGCGCTGATGGGCCAGGACGGCCTCTACAAGCGCCTGGTCGAGCGCCAGTTCGTGGCCGCCTGACAAAGCCCTCAGCCCTCGGGTGGGCCGTCGGTGATCTCGATGATGTGGAGCGCCGGGGCTTCCTTGCACCGCAGGTGATAGCCGGTGCTGCCCACCCTCACGGTGATGTGCAGGTTCTCGTCCTTGCTCGTCGAACCGTGCTTGCCGCCCTGGTGCGGCGCCGCCGTGATGGTCCACTCGGTGCGCAGCATGGCCCGCAAGAGCTGGCCCGCCAGGTACTTGGTGCTCGCGCCCTCCGGCAGGTACGGCGGCCGGGCCGACACATCGTCCAGCAGCTCCACCACCCGCTCGGGCGTCAGCTTCTGCCACACCCGCGCCGTGGCGGAGTTGGGCTGGTACTGCGAGTACCGCTTGCCTCGATACTGGCTGACGATGCGCTGCTGAATATGGGCGTGAGTCATGCGCCGCCTCCCGGGTTGGACTCA
Organism: Myxococcaceae bacterium; assembly: GCA_035296065.1. Classification (GTDB taxonomy): domain Bacteria; phylum Myxococcota; class Myxococcia; order Myxococcales; family Myxococcaceae; genus DATHBR01. The sequence goes on from DATHBR010000038.1 coordinate 12,667, forward strand.
CCGTAGGCGCCAGCACGCACCCCAGGCTGTACCACCAAAGCGGCTTGCGCCCACCGCCTGCCCGCCTGGGCACCAGCCGGGCCACCCGGCCCCACATGAAGCACTAGCGAACGCACCCGCGCCCCGATTAATACTGGTGCCGCAGTAGAAAGGAGGTGATGCCTTGACCGACATTAGTCAGGCATCCACCTCCGCTGGCATGGCGCGCTAAGGCGGCCACCCGGCGGATGTGGAGCCAGCAGTGAGGGCCCGTTCCTCCCGCGCGCGCCGTACCCGAAAGGGGCGCTCGGGGAGAGCGGGCCTTTTTATTGCCGCCGCCGCGCCCCTCCCCTCGGGAATGCGCGAGCCGCCACTCTGTTACCGGGCGGGGGGAAGCCACACGCTTTCCTGGAGAAGCCCTGTCGTGTCCATCACACCCTGCCCCGCGCCGTTGCCCAGCGCCCTGCGTGAAGAGGGCGCCGTCGAAGCCCAGCGCAACCTGTTCTGTCTTCATTATGACGCCTGCCTGCACCTGGCCGTGAAGCGCGCCTGGGACGGGTGGACGTGCCGCCACTGCCCCCTGCGCGACAAACGCGTCGGCGAGCCCGAGGCGCGCGAGTACGCCCACTCCCGCCCCCGAGGCCCCGACGGCAACTGAGGCCAAAGAGCGCGGCCGAGCGGACACCTGCCTCCAGAGAATCGTTGACGCACCCCCACCTCCTTGGCAGGAAGGGTCATGCGCTCGAAGAAGACCAAGTACATCTTCGTGACCGGCGGCGTGGTCAGCTCCCTGGGTAAGGGGCTGGCCTCCGCGTCCATCGGCGCCCTGCTGGAGAACCGCGGGTTGAACATCACCCTGCTCAAGCTGGATCCGTACATCAACGTGGATCCCGGCACGATGAGCCCATTCCAGCACGGCGAAGTCTACGTCACCGAGGACGGTGGCGAGACCGACATGGACCTCGGCCACTACGAGCGGTTCACCAACGCCCGGATGAGCCGGATGAACAACTTCACCTCCGGCCGCATCTACCACTCCGTCATCATGAAGGAGCGCCGGGGTGAGTACCTCGGCAAGACGGTGCAGGTGATTCCGCACGTCACCGATGAGATCAAAACCAACATCCGCCAGACGGCCCAGGACGTGGACGTCATCATCGTGGAGATTGGCGGCACGGTGGGCGACATCGAGTCGCTGCCCTTCCTCGAGGCCATCCGGCAGCTGCGCTACGACGTGGGCAGCGACAACACCGTCTACGTGCACCTGACGCTGCTGCCCTACATCGGCGCGGCCGGCGAGGTGAAGACCAAGCCCACCCAGCACTCGGTGATGAAGCTGCGGGAGATCGGCATCCAGCCCGACTTCCTGCTGTGCCGCACCGACCGCGAAATCTCGCGCGAGCTCAAGGACAAGATCGCCATGTTCTGCAACGTGGACACGGGCAACGTGTTCACCTCGCCGGACGTGAAGAGCATCTACGAACTGCCGCTGGAGCTGCACCGCCAGGGGCTGGATGAGCGGCTGGCCGAGGTGCTCAACATCTGGAGCCGCGCCCCCCACCTGGAGCGCTGGGAGAACATCACCCGGAAGATCTACTCGCCGGCGCGCGGCGAGGTGCAGGTGGGCATCGTCGGCAAGTACGTGGACCTCAAGGAGAGCTACAAGAGCCTCAACGAGGCGCTGCTCCACGGCGGCATCGCCAACGACGTGCGGGTGAACCTGCGCTTCGTGGACTCGCAGGACGTGGAGCAGCAGGGCGCCGAGAAGCTGCTGGCCGGGGTGGACGCGGTGCTGGTGCCGGGCGGCTTCGGCGTGCGCGGCACCGAGGGGAAGATCGCCGCGGTGCGCCACGCGCGCGAGCGCAAGCTGCCCTTCTTCGGCATCTGCCTGGGCCTGCAGATGGCGGTGGTGGAGTTCAGCCGCTCCGTGCTGGGGCTCAAGGACGCCAACTCGCTGGAGTTCGACGAGCACACCACCAACCCCGTGGTGACGCTGATGGAGAGCCAGGTGAAGGTGCAGGACAAGGGCGGCACCATGCGCCTGGGCAGCTACGCGTGCGCCCTGCAGTCCGGCTCGCTGGCCCACAGGCTCTATGGCGAGCCCGTCATCCAGGAGCGCCACCGCCACCGCTACGAGGTGAACAACACCTACCGCGGCCGGCTGCAGGAGGCCGGGCTCGTCATCTCCGGCCACAACCCGGACCTCAACCTGGTGGAGATGATCGAGCTGGGCAACCACCCGTTCTTCATCGGCTGCCAGTTCCACCCCGAGTTCAAGAGCAAGCCGTTTGCTCCCCACCCCCTCTTCTCCGGCTTCATCAAGGCGGCGCTCGCTCAGCGTGACGCCACTCAGGGAGCCACGCAGGTGAAGGCATGATCACCCTCGCGGGCCACTCGGTCGGCCCTGGCCAGAAGCTGTTCATCATCGCCGGGCCGGACGTCATCGAGTCGGAGGAGCTGGCGCTGCGCCACGCGCACCTGCTCAAGGGCATCACCCAGCGGCTGGGCGTCAACTACGCCTTCAAGTGCAGCTACGACAAGGCCAACCGCACCAGCGGCAAGTCCTTCCGCGGCCCGGGCCTCAAGGAAGGCCTGCGCGTGCTGCGCCGCATCCGCGACGAGGTGGGGGTGCCGGTGCTCACCGACGTCCACGAGACGAGCCACGTGGGCCCCGCCTCCGAGGTGGTGGACATCATCCAGATTCCCGCCTTCCTCTGCCGGCAGACGGACCTGGTGGAGGCCGTGGCCCGCAGCGGCCGGGGCGTGAACCTCAAGAAGGGCCAGTTCGTGGCGCCCAAGGACATCGTCCACTCGGCGCGCAAGGCCATGGAGGTGGGCAACCCCAACGTGCTCGTCACCGAGCGCGGCGCCTCCTTCGGCTACAACAACCTGGTGGTGGACATGCGCGGCTTTCTGCAGATGCGCGAGGCGGGCCTCGCCGTGTGCTTCGACGCCACCCACTCGGTGCAATTGCCCTCGGCGGGCAACGGAGAGACGGCCGGAGAGCGCAAGTACGTCTCGCTGCTGGCCCGCTCGGCCGCCGCCGCCGGCATCGACGCGCTCTTCACCGAGGTGCACGAGGACCCGGACAAGGCCCTGTGTGACGGGCCCTGCTCGCTCAACCCGCAGATGTTCGAGGACGTGGTGCGCAGCGTGCTGGCCATCCGCCGCGCCCTGGGACACGAGCCCGCGTAGCCAGGCCCCCCATGGCGCTGCCCAAGCCGAGCAAGGAAGAGCTGCTGGAGCGCGCCGCGCGCGTGCGCCTGCTCGTGTTCGACGTGGACGGCGTGCTCACCGACGGCGGCCTCTTCTATGGCCCCTCGGGCGAGGCGCTGAAGCGCTTCGACGTGAAGGACGGCCATGGCCTGGTGATGGCTCGCCTGGTGGGCTTACCGGCCGCCGTGCTCACGGCCCGTACCTCGTCCATCGTCGAGGTCCGAGGGCATGAACTGGGGCTCGCCGCTATTCTCCAGGGAAAGAAGGAAAAAGGGCCGGCTCTGGACGAACTGCTCACCCAGTTCTCCATACCCGCTGAGTCCTGTGCTTATATGGGGGACGACCTGAATGACCTGGCTCCTATGTCACGGGTAGGATTGGCGGCGTGCCCCGCTGATGCAGTCCCCGAGGTTCGGCACGAGGCGCACTTCGTGGCTCAGAGCCGCGGAGGCCATGGCGCCGCCAGGGAATTGGTCGAGCTGTGCTTGAAGGCCAGTGGTCGGTGGGAAGACGTGGTAGGTTTGATGCGGAGTTCTGGTAAAAAGAATACGCCGTAGTGTTGAAGTCACCTCGGTTTCAAGGTAGGTGTTGAATTCCATGAGCACCGGATCTGGGCAGCCTAAGGAAGAGTTGTTGCCGTCGGGGACGACGGACAACCTGTACACCACCCACGACATCAGTCGGTTGCTGCAGGTGGACCCGTCGACCGTGAGCAAGTGGATCGACCGGGGCATCCTGATGGCATTCCGGACTCCGGGCGGCCACCGGCGGGTGCGCTCGGCGGACCTGCGCTCCTTCCTCATCGCCCACCAGATGCCGGTGCCCGACGAGCTGGGCAGCGGCACGGTGAAGCTGCTGGTGGTGGATGACGAGCGTCCGGTTCTGGACGCCATCAAGCGCGCGTTCAAGCCCTACTCGGCCCAGGTGGAGTTGCAGACGACGAGCAGCGGCGTGGAAGCGCTGCTGCTGGTGTCGGAGCAGAAGCCCCACGGCATGCTCATCGACTTGAACATGCCGGACATCGACGGTCTCGAGGTCTGCCGCCGCATCCGCGCGCGCAAGCAGATGGAGAGCGTGCGGCTCATCACCATGACGTCCAACCACTCGCCCGAGGTGGTGGAGCAGTCCAAGCAGGCCGGCGCCATCGCGTGCCTGGCCAAGCCGCTGGACGTGCAGCAGGTGCTGGAGCTGTTCCGCATCCCGCTGGCGCTGACGACCAAGAAGTAGAAGCAGCCAGGGGCCCCGCTGCCTCAGCGGAGCCCCTTGTCCTGCGGGCGCACTAGCCCTGCACCTTCACCTCGATGACGCGAGGCTTGGACTCCTCCTTGCGGGGGAGCGCCAGGGTGAGCACGCCATTCTCGTAGCGCGCCTCCACGTTGGTGGCGTCCACGGTGTCCGGCAGCTTGAAGGAGCGGGTGTACACCCCGAAGCCGCGCTCCAGCCTGCGGGCGTTGTCCTTGTTGCCCTCGGGCGCCTTGCGCTCCGAGCGCAGGGTGAGCACGCCCTTCTCCACCTTCACCTCGATGGACTTCGCGTCGTGGCCCGGCAGGTCCACCTGAATGGTGACACCGGCCTCGGTCTCGTAGATGTCCGTGGCGGGAGCGAATTCACGCCCCTGGCGCGTCGTCTGGCCGGCCAGCTCCTGGAAGAGCTGGTCGAAGTCCCTCATCAGCGGGCTCACCACCACGGCGCTGTTGCTCAGCTCGAAGGGGTTCCAACGGCGATTCAGCATGGTCTTCTCCTGTCCGTTCCACCGCGAGCGCGGTGAACGGTGAAAAGTTCGGGTTGTCGTTGTCGCGTCGACGCTGCCCCGTGGCCGCGGGATTCAGCGCCTCGCAAGACTCAAGAGAACCATGCTTCGGGGCATGTCAAGCACGCCGAGGCGCCCCGCGGCTTCAGTCGTCGTCGCGGCCCAGGGTGACGAAGACTTCCTCGCCGTCGCGGGACACGGACACCGTCCACGGCCGGCAGCACACCGAGCAGTCTTCCACGTAGCGCTCCGAGGAGGGCCCTATCGGGTCCACCTGCACCTCCACCTCCTCGCCGCAGTACGGGCAGCTCAGCACCTGCTCATCCGCGAAGGGCATCCGTGCTTCCTCCTCGTCTTACCCGGGGCTCCAGGCGACCACCGGTTGCGCCACGTCCCCACCGTCGCGCCACTGGCGTACCTGTGGCACCAGGGCTCCCACGTCCACGCCTTCATAGGTAGCAGGCAGGCGCTCCAGCCGCCCGAGCGCCCGGGTGAAGAGCGTCCGGGCACCCTGGGAGCGGCCGACCCGGTGCTTGAGGCAGCCCGCCGCGACCAGGATGAGCCCTTGGAGCAGCCAGCGGCGCTCCCCCGTCTCCTTCAGCCAGGCCTGCTCCCACACCTCGTGGGCCTCGTACCAGTGGCCGGCGTTGAACCGGCTCACCCCTTCGGCCAGGCACTCGTGGAAGCCAGAATTCATCCTTTCCCCGCTCCTGACGTTACACTGGAGCCATGGCCGCTCCTCCCCGCAACCGTATCGGTGAACTCCTCGTCAAAGCCCGCATCATCGACGAGCTGCAGCTGCGCAGCGCGCTCGCCCGGCATGATCAATGGGGAGGCCGCCTGTCGCGCATCGTCACCGACATGGGCCTGGCCACCGAGGAGACCGTCATCAACGCCATCGCCCAGGGTACGGGCAGCCAGCGCATGCACCTGGGCAACATCACCCGGGATGCGGGCGCCCTGGCCAAGGTGGACGTCTCGCTCGCGGAGCAGAAGGGCATCTTCCCCGTCGCCCTCAAGGACAACGGCAAGACGCTGGTGCTCGCCATGTCGGATCCCACGGACCTGAACACCGTGGATCAGGTGGTCGCCAAGAGCCGCACCCGCGTCGTCGTCGTGGTGGCAGGAGATCAGGAGATCGAACACGCCATCCTGCGCCACTACCGCGGCCAGGAGCCGATGGTGAGCACCCGCTACACCGGCCAGCCCAAGAAGCAGGAGCCCCTGCAGCACGGAGAGGAAGAGGAGTTCAAAGTCGTCGACATGAGCGGCAACACGGTCGTCAAGCGCATCGCCGACGTGTCGCCCGCCATCGCCGCGCAGAACGCCGCCGAGGCCGCCGCCGCGGGCTCCAGCGCGGGAGATCTGCTGGATGAGATTCTCTCGGGGGGCTCGTCCGCTCCCGAGGGCCTCACCGCCGAGGAGATGCAGCGGCTGGAGACGGTGAAGATCAACCAGGAGAAGAGCTCGAAGATCCTCCGCGCCCTGCTCGAGCTGCTGCTCGAGAAGGGCGAGCTGTCACAGAAGGAGCTGGCGGCCCGGATGCGCTCTTAGCCCTGCGTCTCGGAGGACAGGATGAGGTCCCCCTTGTCCAGGAACTCGCGCTCCGAGAAGGCCTTGTACACATCCCCCAGCATCGAATCGATGTCCGGGTAGCGCTGCTCCTTCTTGTCCTGCGTCATCTTGTCGAAGATGGAGTCCATCCCCGAGGGCGCCTCGGCGTTCACCTCGGAGGGCAGCGGCGAGCGGCGGCCGGGGATCTGCCCGGTGAGCATCTCGTAGAGCAGGATGCCCAGCCCGTACACGTCCGCCGAGGGGCCCACGTCCTTCGAGCGGTTGATCAGCTCCGGGGCCATGTAGACCATGCCACCGGTGCCCATGAACACCTGCGGCATGCCCTTGGTGGCATCCACCTCGATGACACGCCCCAGGCCGAAGTCGGTGAGCTTCGCGTTGCCGTAGCCGTCGAAGAGCACGTTCTCCGGCTTCAGGTTGTGGTGGGTGAGCCCCGAGGCGTGCGCGGCGCGCAGGCCGTACGCCAGTTGCATGAAGCAGCGCAGCGCCACGGGCACCGGCACCCCCTTGCCACCGCCAGCCTCCAGCCGCTCCTTGAGGCTGCCGCGCATCAGCTCCACCACGAAGTAGGGCCGCGGCGAGTCCACGTTCTGATCGATGATCTGCGCGATGCCCGGGTGGCGCACCTGCGCCTGGGCGCACAGCTCCTTCTTCAGCCGCTTGAGCACCTCGCCGCGCTGCAGGAAGGAGAAGTAGCCGAAGATGTCCTTCAGCTCCTTGATGGAGATGTCCAGCCCCAGCGCGTTGAACCGGCCCTTGAACACGGTGCCCAGCGGCCCGGTGCCGATCGGATCGAACTTCTGGTAGCGCATGTCCAGGTCGGCGCCCTTGGAGGCGGCCGACACGGCGGAAGAGGCGGCGGGAGGGGGCATGGAGGCGGCGGAGGAGAGCGACGGGGAGATGGAGGGCAGCGGAGCGGCGGGCGCCGGATCCTTACGAGGAGCAGGCTCCGGCGTGAGGGCGGACATGGGCGGAATCACCGGCTCCACCGTGGGCAGCCCCAGGCGCGAGCCCCGGGACACGGGCGCTGACACCGAGGGCAGCGGCGGAGGAGCCGGCCGCGACACCTCGGACTCGTCCAGCGTCAGCTCGGGCGGAGGGGGCGGCAGCATGCCCAGCTCCTCGGCGCTGGAGTGCTGGGTGGACTCGTCGGCCCCGAGGATCTGATCGGCGAAGAACTCGCCCACCTCGACGGAGAACTTGTCGACCAGGTCGCCTTCCACCACGCGCTCGCCCTGCTCGGTGAGCTTGAGCTGCGCCTCGCGGTCCATCGCGATGTAGTGGTACTTGCGCAGGAAGAAGAAGTAGCTATCGAACTCGAGTGAGACGGACGGTTCGAGCGCGGCCTTCACGTCGGCCAGCTTGTTCGAGCGTCCCAGGCGCGAGTTCTCCCTCAGGTTGCTGAGGATGAACAGCGCCTCGCCACTCACGGTGTCGCGGCTGATGGCGGGCTTGAGCATGGGTGGCGCGACTTTCGTCGCTTCCGCGCCCCGCCGTCAATCTTACTTCCCGCCCTTACTTTCCGATGTGGAGCAGTTGCTTGACCGTCTCCAGCACTTCCACGAACCGCACCGGCTTGCGCAGGTAGATGTCCACGCCCAGCTGCATGGCCCGGTCCTGGGCCTCCTTGCCGCCGGCGGAGATGGCGATGATGGGGATGTTCCGGAGCGCCTCCTCCTCGCGGATGCGCTCGACCAGGGCAAACCCGTCCAGCACCGGCATGTAGAGGTCCGTCATCACCAGGCTGAAGCGCTGCTCGCGCAACAGCACCAGCGCGTGGTGCCCGTCCGGGGCGAAGTGGACCTCCAGAGGCACTTTGCCCGCCAGCTCCCCGCTGGCCAGCTTCTTGAGGACGTAGGCATACATCTCGATGATGTGCGGGTTGTCCTCGACGATGAGCACACGGTACCCCTCGGGATTCACTCCCGCCGGAAGCTCCGCGCCACTGTGAGGTCCTGCCGCACTCAAGAGATCACCCGATCGCCGCCAGTCCTGCTCCTCTGATCGCTGAGACTTCTACCGGATCCTCAAGCCCCGGAAAAGAAAGTGCCAGCAGCACGCCTACTGGCGGTGAACGGTCCCGGCGGCCGGGTGATCATAACAAAGGCTTGAAATCCCACGGCAATTCACTGATGGGGGCCCCGAGGAACTTCGAGGGTTTATGTTGACAACGCGGGCTTCTGAGCCGTACGAAGCGCCCCGCCATGGCGGAGCCCCTGTTCACCTCAGAAGAGCAGAAGAAGTTCGACGCGGGGATCGCGGAGATCATCTCCCATTACCCGCCGGATCGTAAAAGCGCCGGAATGCTGCCCGCGCTGCGGTTGCTGCAGGAGCTGAAAGGCTGGCTGCCCCCCGAGGGGATGCGCCTGGTGGCCAAGCACCTGGAAGTGACGCCCGAGCGCGCGTACGAAGTGGCCAGCTTCTACGTGATGTACCACCTGAAGAAGCCGGGCAAGTACGTCATCGACGTGTGCACCAACCTCTCGTGCGCGCTGTGGGGCGCCGAGAAGATGCTCGCCTACCTGGAGGAGAAGCTGGGCCTCACCGCGGGCGAGGCGAACGAGAAGTTCACCCTCCGGGAGACCGAGTGTCTGGCCTCCTGCGGCACCGCGCCGTGCCTCCAGGTTAATGAAGAGCATCACGAGAACCTGACCAAGGCGAAGCTGGACGAGCTGCTCGCGAAGCTCACCTGATCGGTCCTCCTTCAAGGAACCTTCGACTCATGGCCGCTACCTCTGCTTTCGAACCGATCATCTCTGGCGCCTGGGGCAAGCCCCAGTCCTGGACCCTGGACAGCTACCGCAAGCGCGGGGGCTACGAAGCCCTGAAGAAGGCGCTGGAGATGGCTCCGGCGGCCATCATCGACGAGGTGAAGAAGTCCAACCTGCGCGGCCGCGGCGGCGCGGGCTTCCCCACGGGCCTGAAGTGGAGCTTCGTCCCCAAGGACAGCCCCAAGCCCAAGTACCTGGCCGTCAACGCGGACGAGTCCGAGCCGGGCACCTTCAAGGACCGCTACATCCTGGAGTTGGACCCGCACATGATGCTGGAGGGCATCGCCATCGCGTCGTACGCGCTGGGGGTGCACACCTGCTACGTGTACATCCGCGGGGAGTTCAAGTTCCCCACCGAGCGCTGCCAGGCGGCGATCGACGAGGCGTACAAGGCGGGCATCTTCGGCAAGAAGATCCTGGGCAAGGACTTCGAGCTCAACTGCTACATCGTCCGGGGCGCGGGCGCGTACATCTGCGGCGAGGAGACGGCGCTGCTCGAGAGCCTGGAGGGCAAGAAGGGCTGGCCCCGGCTGAAGCCTCCGTTCCCCGCCGTGGTGGGCCTGTTCGGCAGCCCCACGGTGGTCAACAACGTGGAGACGCTGGCCAGCGTGCCGCACATCTTCTCGCGCGGCTCGGACTGGTACGCCAAGCTGGGCACCGACAAGTCCGGCGGCACCCGCCTGGTGTGCCTGTCCGGCACGGTGAACCGCCCGGGCGTGTACGAAGTGGACATGTTCACCACCGTCTCGGACCTCATCTTCAGCGACAAGTTCGGCAAGGGTATGCCGGCCGGGCGCAAGGTGAAGGCCGTCATCCCCGGCGGCTCCTCGGCGCCGGTGCTGGGCGCGGACGAGCTGGACGTGGCGATGGAGTTCGAGGCGCTCAAGGTGAAGCAGACGATGGCCGGCTCGGGCGGCGTCATCGTGATGGATGACAGCTCGTGCATGGTGCGCTGCCTGTGGCGCGTGGCGCGCTTCTACGCCGAGGAGTCCTGCGGCCAGTGCACCCCGTGCCGCGAGGGCACCCCGTGGCAGACGCGGCTGTTGCGCAAGATAGAAGAGGGCCGCGCGGACATGGCGGACCTGGAGATGCTCAGCAACGTGGCGTCCTCCATCGCGCCCTACCCGCCCATCGGCCTGGGCAACACCATCTGCGCGCTCGGTGACGCGGCGGCGCTGCCCACCCACTCCTTCTTGATGCGGTACCGCGCTGAGTTCGAGGCGCACATCCACGAGAAGCGCTGCCCGTTCGGGGACAAGCCCTGGGGCGCATTCGGAGACTGGTCTTGAACATCGAGCAGGTGCTCTTTGGAGCCTTCGCCGTCCTGACGCTGCTGTCGGCCGCCCTGGTCATCTTCGCCAAGAGCCCGGTCAGCTCGGCCATGGCGCTGGTGTCCACCTTCTTCTTCCTGGCGGGCATCTACGTGCTGCTGTGGGCCCACACGGTGGCCGCGCTGCAGGTGCTGGTGTACGCGGGCGCCATCATGGTGCTGTTCCTGTTCGTCATCATGCTGCTCAACCTGGGCGAGGAAGCGCCCGGGCCCCGGATGACGCTGGGCCGCATCGCCGGGGGCGCCGCCTCCGCGGGCCTGCTGGTGGTGCTGGTGATGGCGATCGCGCGGGTGCCCAACCGCATGGCCCCGCTGTTGGGCGGCGAGGCGGCGGAGTTCGGCACGCTGAAGCTGGTGGGCGCGACGATCTTCACCCAGTGGCTCTTGCCCTTCGAAGCGGTGAGCTTGCTCCTCCTGGTGGCGATGGTGGGCGCGGTGGTCGTCGCCAAGTCGCGGATCTGATCGAATGGTTCCCATCTCCTACTACCTGTTCCTCGCCGCGGCGCTGTTCTGCCTGGGCATGTTCGGCGTGCTGGTGCGCCGCAACGCGCTGGTCGTGTTCATGTGCGTGGAGCTGATGCTCAACGCGGCGAACCTGACCTTCCTGGCCTTCGCGCGCATGCGCGGAGACACCATCGGCCACGTGTCGGCCTTCTTCGTCATCGCTGTCGCCGCGGCGGAAGCCTCCATCGGCCTGGCCATCGTCATCGCCGTGTTCCGCAGCCGAGGCAGCATCAACATCGAAGACATCAAGACGATGAAGCACTGACGCGGTCTTCCTGACGCTTCGAGAGCCCTCGCATGGACCTCAATAGCTTCTTCATGACCGCTCCCGTCCACCCGGACGTCATCGAGCAGTCGCTGTGGATGATCATCGCGCTGCCGCTGCTGGGCGCCTTCATCTGCGGCGTGTTCGGCCGGATGATGGGCCGCGCCAACGTGCACCTGGTGGCGTGCTCGGCGGTGGCCGGCTCGTTCGTGCTGTCGGTGCTGGCCTTCTGGGCCACCAGCCACCTGGTGGCGCGCGGGGTGCCCATCAGCGTGGAGAACACCTTCGGGGGAGACCCCACGCGCTACGCCATCGCGCAGGACCTGGGCACCTGGTTCGTCGCGGGCAGCTTCAAGGTGAACTTCGGCTTCCTGGTGGACCACCTGTCCGGCACCCTGCTGCTGGTGATTACCGGCGTGGGCTTCCTCATCCACCTGTACTCCACCAGCTACATGGAGCACGACGAGGGGTACTGGCGCTACTTCGCGTACCTGAACCTGTTCGTCGCGATGATGCTGACGCTGGTGATGGCCGACAACCTGGTGCTGCTGTTCGTGGGCTGGGAGGGCGTGGGCATGGCCAGCTACCTGCTCATCGGCTTCTGGTACACGGACCCGGCCAAGGCCTGGGCGGGGCGCAAGGCGTTCATCACCAACCGCATCGGCGACTTCTCGTTCCTGATTGGCACCTTCCTCATCGTGCTGCTGGTGGGCGCGTTCGGCAACCAGGCCAACGACGGGGACCTGCAGCCGGCGCGCACGTCGCTGACGGCGTACGCGGGCGGCCTGCGCGAGCGTGGCCCGGTCACCTTCCAGGGCCTGGAGAAGTTCTCCCTGGCGGTGGCGGGCAACGAGGCGGGCGGCGCGGTGACGCTGGAGGCGAAGATCGACTCCGGGCCGCTCAAGGACTACACCTACGGCGGGGTGCTGACGGTGGCGCTGCTGCTGTTCCTGCTGGGAGCGGCGGGCAAGAGCGCCCAGCTGCCGCTGTACGTGTGGCTGCCGGACGCCATGGCCGGCCCCACGCCGGTGTCGGCGCTCATCCACGCGGCGACGATGGTGACCGCGGGCGTGTACCTGTTCTGCCGCATGAGCTTCATGCTGGTGCTCAGCCCCACCGCCATGGCGGCGGTGGCCATCGTGGGCGCGGCCACCGCGCTGTTGGCGGCGCTGATCGCCTTCGCGCAGGACGACATCAAGAAGGTGCTGGCCTACTCCACCGTGTCGCAGCTGGGCCTGATGTTCCTGGGCGTGGGCATGGGCGCGTTCTGGGCCGCGGCGCTGCACCTGGTCACCCACGCGTTCTTCAAGGCGTGTCTGTTCCTGGGCGCCGGCAGCGTGATGCACGGCAACGGGGACGAGACGGACATCAAGAAGCTGGGCGGGGTGCGCAAGCACATGAAGGTGACGTGGGCCACGTTCGCCATCGCCACGGCGGCCATCACCGGCATCATCCCGCTGTCAGGCTTCTTCTCGAAGGACGCCATCTTCCACGGCGTGCACCTGAACACCATCAAGGGCTACGAGGGCCTGTCCACGGTGCTGTTCTACACGGGCCTGCTGGTGGCGCTGTGCACCGCGTTCTACATGTCGCGCCTGTACCTGCTGACGTTCCACGGCAAGCGCGCCGCGGACGCGAAGGTGACCGAGGACCAGGTGCACGAGAGCTCGTGGTTCATGACGTTGCCGCTGGTGGTGCTGGCCATCGCCAGCGTGGTGGCGCTGGTGTACGCGTTCCCGGCGTTCAAGATGGGCGCCCGGCAGCAGCTGGTGATGGAGAACTTCCTCAGCCCGGTGTTCGACGCGGCCTTCGCGGCGGCGAAGACGGCGGGCACGGTGACGCTGGACACCAGCCACGCGGGGCTGGCGGACTACCTCAAGGCGTGGGTCATCGCGCTGGCGGGCGGCGCGGCGGCCTTCTTCCTGTACATGAAGTACTTCCCGTCGCGGGCGGGCCAGCCGTCGCCGGGCTGGGCGCGCGCGGTGCGCCGCACGGCGGTCAACAAGTTCTATGTGGACGAGGCGTATGAGTTCCTCATCATCCGCCCGGTGAAGTTCCTCAGCTTCGTGCTGTTCCGCGTGGTGGACGCGCTCATCATCGACACGGTGCTGGTGCGTGGCACCGCATGGGTGACGGCGCGGGTGGGCAGTGCGCTGCGCTACGTACAGACGGGTGATGCGCAGGCCTACGCCGCGGTGATGGCGCTGGCGCTGCTGGGCGGCTTGCTCTACGCGATTCTCTAAGGTGCTCTCATGGGTTTCTTCGACACCCACCTGCTCAACCTCGTCGTCTTCCTGCCGCTCGTCTTCGCGGCCCTGGTGCTGCTGCTGCCCTCTGGTGAGTCGGGGCAGATCCGCACCGTCACGCTGATTGGCATGCTGGTGGACCTGGTGTTCGGGGTCTGGGTGTACGCGCGCTACGTGCCCAGCGGCTCCGAGTTCCAGATGGAGTACCGGGTGCCGTGGTTCACCGAGTTCGGGCTGAGCTACCACGTGGGCGTGGACGGCATCGCCGTGAGCCTGCTGTTGCTCACCGTGTTCCTGGGCCCGCTGGTGGTGATGGCCTCCACCACGTACATCTCGCACCGCATCAAGGAGTTCCACCTGGCGTTGCTGGTGCTCCAGACGACGATGCTGGGGGCGCTGGTGTCGCTGGACGTGCTGCTGTTCTACGTCTTCTTCGAGGCGATGCTCATCCCCATGTACCTGCTGGTGGGCGTGTGGGGCAGCGAGGACCGCCAGATGGCGGCGGTGAAGTTCTTCCTCTACACCCTGGTGGGCTCGCTGCTGATGCTGGTGGCGATCGTCGCGCTGTACTTCATGAGCGGCCCGGCCGGTGGGCGCTCGTTCGACTACGCCACCATCTACAACTCGCTCCTGGGCGCCAACCAGGAGGTGGCCCGGTGCATGGCCGCCGGTGACAACGGGTGCGCGACGCTCAGCGGGCTGGCCAAGACGCTGCACACCTGGGGCCCGCTGATGTTCGCCGCGTTCGCGCTGGCGTTCGCCATCAAGGTGCCCATGTGGCCGGTGCACACGTGGCTGCCGGACGCGCACGTGCAGGCCCCGGTGGCCGGCTCGATGATTCTGGCCGGAGTGATGCTGAAGATGGGCACCTTCGGCTTCTGGCGCTTCGCGATTCCCCTCTTCCCGGCGGCCGCCGAGCAGGCGCGGCCGTTTCTGGCGGTGCTATCGGTGATTGGCATCGTGTACGGGGCGCTGATGTGCCTGGCGCAGCGGGACATCAAGAAGCTGATCGCCTACTCGTCGGTGAGCCACCTGGGCTACTGCATGCTGGGCATGCTGGCCGTCACGGCCGAGGGCGCCACGGGCAGCGCGTACCAGATGCTCAACCACGGGGTGTCCACGGGCGCGCTGTTCCTCCTGTTCGGCTTCCTGTACGAGCGGCGCCACACGCGGCTCATCGCTGACTACGGCGGCATCGCCAAGGTGATGCCGGTGTTCACCACCTCGTTCATCATCATCACCTTCTCGTCCGTGGCGGTGCCGGGCACCAACGGCTTCATCGGTGAGTTCCTGGTGCTGCTGGGCACCTTCAAGAGCAACCTGCACACCGCCTTCGGGGTGCTGGCCACGCTGGGCGTCATCCTCGGCGCCGCGTACATGCTGTGGATGGTGCAGAAGGTCTTCTTCGGCACGATTACCCACCGCGAGAACCAGGGCCTCAAGGACATGAACCTGCGCGAGTTCGCCACGGTGGTGCCCTTCCTGGTGCTGGTGCTGGTGATGGGCCTGATGCCGCAGCCGTTCCTGGACCGCATCGCCCCGTCCACCGACCGCTTCATCGCCCGGGCCAGCGTGGGCAACCCCACCCTGACGCCGAGCGAGAACCTGCTCCGGGTGGAGGTCCAGCCGCTGCCCACCGAGACGGCCGCCGCTCCTACCCGCTCCCGTAACCCGTTGGCCGCCGCCACCGCGGCTGTCCCCTCGCCGTCCCAGCCGTAAGGGGCCTCTTCGCCATGCCCACCCCCAATATCTCCTCGGCAGACTTCCTCCCGCTGCTGCCCGCCATCATCATGGTGCTGGGCGCCTGCGTCCTGCTGCTCTCGGAGGTGTTCCTCTCGGCCACCTCGTCGCGCGGCTACCAGGCGGTGCTGGCCACCGTCACCGCGGTGGCCGGCGCGTTCGTCTCCCTGTGGCTGGTGTTCCAGCCGGCGCAGCAGGTGTTCCTCGGCTTCGCGGTGCTGGATCCGTTCTCCAGCTTCATGTCCTTCATCATCTGCGTGGGCCTGGGGCTGGCGTCGCTGAGCGCCGCGCCCTTTTTGCGCAAGCGCGGCGCCGAGCGCGGTGAGTTCTACGCGCTGATGCTGTTCGCCTCCTCGGGCATGAGCCTGCTGGCGGTGTCCGCCGAGCTCATCACCCTGTTCATCAACATCGAGGTGCTCTCCATCGGCACCTACGCGCTCACCTCGTACCTGCGCCGCGGCACGCGGCCCAGCGAGGCGGGCTTCAAGTACTTCATCCTCGGCGCGTTCTCCTCCGCGGTGCTGCTGTACGGCGCGGCGCTGCTGTACGGCGCCACCGGCACCACCATGCTGTCGGAGCTCAGCGCCAGGCTGGGCCCGGCCATGGGCGAGTTCCAGGGGCTCATCTACGCGGGCGTGGTGCTGGTGGCCGCGGGCTTCGCCTTCAAGGTGGCCGCGGTGCCCTTCCACATGTGGACGCCGGATGTGTACGAGGGCGCTCCCACCCCCGTCACCGCGCTGATGAGCGTGGGCGTGAAGGCGGCCGCCTTCGCCGCCATGGTGCGCGTGTTCATCTCGGTGGCCAACGGCATCGGCGCGCAGGGCGGAGACACGCAGCTGTTGCTGGTGCTCTTCTCCGGCCTGGCGTTCCTGACGATGATCGTCGGCAACCTGCTGGCCATCCCGCAGCGCAACGTGAAGCGCATGCTGGCCTACTCCTCCATCGCTCATGCCGGCTACCTGCTGGTGGGCGTGGCGGCGCTCTTCGTCACCAAGCCGGGCGAGGACTTCCGGCTGCTGGGCGCCTCGTCGCTGGCGGGCGGCTCGGAGCTGGAGCTGGCCCGCGCGGACGCGCTGCGCGGCATCCTCTTCTACCTGCTGGCCTATACCGTCACCGCGGTGGGCGCCTTCGCCACCGTGTCCGCGCTGGAGCGCCGCGAGGACGAGGACAAGGGCACCGCGTGGGACTTGGACCGCTTCAGCGGGCTGGCGCAGCGGCGGCCGGGTTGGGCGTTCGCGATGGCGGCCTTCATGCTGTCGCTGGGTGGCATCCCGCCCACCATGGGCTTCATGGGCAAGCTGCTCATCTTCCGCAGCGCGGTGGACACCGGCCTCATCGGCCTGGCCATCGTGGGCGTGCTCTCGAGCGCCGCGGGCGTCTACTACTACCTGCGCGTCGTGGTTTACATGTTCATGCGCCCCATCCCCGAGGGCGCGCAGCCGCTGGAGCGCAACTGGGCCACCGAGCTCACCCTGGTGCTGTCCACCGCCGCGGTGGTGCTGCTGGGCATCCTGCCTGGCCCCGTCACCGGCTGGCTCACCCAGGCGGGCACCCTGTTCGGCGGCCGGTAGCACCGCGCTTCCGGTTTCACCTTCCACGCCCGCCCCGGCACCCTCTGCCCGGGCGGGCGTTGTATTTCGGGCCCCCTGCCTCCGCCCTACGAGCGGGCAGGCAGGCTCAGGGCTCCGCATCCTTCTCCCAGCCAGGGCCCAGCCGCACTTTTGAGCCTGGGAGGAAAAGTCCGGATGTCGCTTTCGGAGGAGCTGGGACGTGTCATCGGTGCGTTGTGGGGACCCGCGGTCCGGGTGGGCGCGGCACTGAGGCACGCCCGCCTGTTCCACCCGGAAGGCATCACCTACCGCGCGGAGGTGAAGGCATGCCCGGCCCGCGAGAGCCTCAAGCCCCTGGCCGCCCGGCTGACGGGCCCGGCGCTGGTGCGCCTGTCGTCCGCGCTGTGGCGGGGGCAGCGCGAGTGGCCGGACGTGCTGGGCCTGGCGCTGCGGCTGCGCTCGGAGGAGGCCGTCACCGAGGAGCCCTCGCCGGGAGATCAGGATCTGCTCTTCGCCACGGTGCGCTCGCCGTGGACGCTGGGGCTGGCGCCGCTGTCCACGGACACGCACGACTGGCTGGAGAATGACTACTACGCCGTGTCCCCCTTCCGGGTGAGCGGGCTGGGCCGGGCGAAGCTGCGCATCACCTCGAGCCGGGCGGATGCGCCGGGCAACACGCGGGTGGAGCGGCTCGAGGCGGCGCTGCACGCGGGGCAGGCGCGCTTCACCCTCGAGGTGTTCCCCCGCCGGGGCGAGGCGGCGGGGCGCTGGCACCCGGTGGCCGAGCTGCGCCTGGTGGAGCAGGTGACGCTCAACCCCGCCACCCTGCGCTTCTGGCCCTACCGGGACGGGCGCGGCCTGCGGCCCGTGGGCTTCGTCCACTCGCTGCGCATCCCCACCTATCGCCAGAGCCAGCAGGGGCGCACGCTGCACTGAGCCGGCTACAGCCCGGGCAGCGGGCCCCGCAGCTCCAGCATCTCCATGTCCACGGGCGCCCCGGCGTCGCGCAGCAGCCGCGTCAGCGGCGCGTCATCCATCACCACCACGTGCAGCGGGGCCTGAGTGCCCGTGCGCCGCAGGGCCTCCTCGAACAACACGCGCGCGTGGCCGGGCGTGGCCGCGAAGAAGGGGAAGAGCACCCCACCGCCGCGCAGGTCCATCATCCCCAGGCGCCAGGGCTCGGCCTCGCCCTCGTGCGCCAGCCGCAGCAGCTGGTGCGAGGCCCGCTTCGAGAGGCGCTCGAGCTTGAGGGGCAGCAGCCGGAAGGCCTCCGTCAACGGGGCCCACTGCTGCTCCGTCACCGGCACCACGGTGAGCCCTGGAGGCGCCGGGGGCAGGGCCTCCACGTGGGCCCGGGAGACGCAGAACGTGGTGGCCTCGCGCGTGGGCTTCATCCCCATGGAGCCGTAGAGGCCCAGCGCCGGCGCGTTGTCGCGCTTCACGTTGAGCGCCCAGCGCCGGCACCCATGCTCGCGAAACGTGCGGGCCAGCTCCTCCATGATGCGCCGGCCCACGCCCTGCCCCCGGTAGGCCGGATCCACCACGAGCTGGCCCACGAAGCCCACCTCGCCCATCACATCCCTCACCGCGTAGGCGCGCGGCCCCTGGGGCCCCTCATCGATGAGCGCCAGCGGCAACAGCTCCGTGGCCCACACCTCGCGAGGCGGCGGAGGCTCCGCCACCCCCAGTTCCACGAAGAGCCGCGCGAAGGTGGGGTAGTCCTCCAGCCTGCCTGGCCTCAGCCCCGGCCCACTGGGTGCCATTGTGTCCGCCATGTCGGGGAACCTCTCCTGCCGTCACTTCACGGCCGGAGAGTGTAGAAAAGAAGGCGGCCCGGTACCCCAGAAAGGGAACCGGGCCGCGGGTCTTCTTACGTGACACACCGGAAGTGCTGAAGGGGTGGGGGGGAACCACCTTCAGCCTCGCTTCGATGCGTCCCGCGATACTTCTTAGCAGTCCCCGTGCCAACGCCCTTTTTTGGGGGAAACTCCAGTTTTCTCAGGCACTTGGAAGAACAGCCGACAATCAGGAGACCCAGGCTTTTCATTTCAGCGGTGAAATGGGCTTGCAGATTTGAAAATCAGCCCTGATTTCAAGTGGTTGGGCTTTTCATCGGCGCACCCTCGTCAATGCAGATTTGCATTCGCTGAGAAAGCCGGTTTTCCCTGACCCACTCCCCCCCTATTCGCGGGGGGCGTCACCTGGCGGCCGGAGGTTGAGCCGCTTCATCTTGCGCCAGAGCGTGGTGGAGGAGACCTCGAGCTCGTCCGCCACCCGGGCCAGGTCCGTACCGTTGCGCTCCAGGGCCTGGGCGATGGCGCGGCGCTCGGCCTCTTCCACCGCTTGGGCCAGGGTGGGAGCGCGTGTGCCAAGTCCTTCCACGGGCGGCGGAGTGCTGCCGGTGGGGATCAGGTTCCCCGGGGGCCGGGCCAGCCGGGCCTGAGAGCGCAGGGGGAAGTCCTCGGGGCCCAGTTCGGCATTCTCGGCCAGGGCGGCGGCCTGCTCGACGAGGTTCTCCAGCTCGCGCACGTTGCCGGGGAAGGAGTAGCCCATCAGGTGGGCCACCGCCGCCTGGGACAGGCGCTTGGGGTTGGGGCTGCGGGCGTTGGCGCGCTCGAGGAAGTGCTCGGCCAGGGCGTGCACGTCCTCCAGGCGCTCGCGCAGCGGCGGCACGCGCAGCGTCACCACGTTGAGGCGGTAGTACAGGTCCTGCCGGAAGCGCTTCTCCTGCACTTCGATTTCGATGTCGCGGTTGGTGGCGGCGACGATGCGCACGTCCACGCGCAGCGCGGTGGACTCGCCCACCCGGCGCACCTCGCCGTCCTGCAGCGTGCGCAGCAGCTTGGACTGGAAGGCGGGACTGGTCTCCGTCACCTCGTCGATGAAGAGCGTGCCCCCGTCGGCCTCCTCGAAGAGGCCGCGCCGGGACTTCACCGCGCCGGTGAAGGCGCCCTTGGCATGGCCGAACAGCTCGCTCTCCAGCAGGGACTCGGAGATGGCGGCGCAGTTGACGGGCACGAAGGGGCGCGAGCTGCGCCGGCTGTGGGCGTGCAGCGCGCGCGACACCAGCTCCTTGCCCGTGCCGCTCTCGCCCTGAATGAGCACGGTGGCGTCGCTCTGCGCCACGCGCAGCAGCTTGGTGGTCAGCTCGATCATCGCCTGGCTGCGGCCCACCAGCGCCGACAGGCCGTGGCGCTGGTTGAACTCGCCGGCGAACACGCCCACCGCGCTCTGCAGCTTGCTGACCTCGAGCGCGCGCTCCACGCGGTAGCGCAGCTCCCCTTCCGTGAAGGGCTTGGTGACGTAGTCGCACGCGCCCAGCCGCATGGCCTCCACCGCCGTCTCGATGGAGCCAAAGGCCGTCATCATGATGACCTGCAGCCCGGGCACCACCTCCAGCGCCTTCTTGAGGAGCGTGAGGCCGTCCATGGGCTCCATCTTCAAGTCGGTCAGCAGCAGGTCCACGCCTTTGCTGGACAGCTGCCCGACCGCCTCCTCGCCGGAGGAGGCTTCGAACACGTGGTAGCCCGCGGCGCGCAGCAGCAGCGCGGTGGTGACGCGCAGGTTGCGCTGATCATCCACGACGAGGATGCGGCCACGAGAGGGCGGGGTGGTGCTGGCGTCGGTCACGAAGGCGTCAGAGGAGAGAGGGGGAAGCGCAAGGTAAAGGTGGTACCACGGCCCGAAGTGCTCTCCACGGCGATCTCGCCGCGGTGCTCCTCAAGGATACGTTTGACCACCGCAAGTCCCAAGCCCGTACCCTGGGCCTTGGTGGTGAAGAAGGGCTCGAACACCCGGTGGAGCAGCTCGGAGGGGATGCCCATGCCCTGGTCGGAGATGTCCATCCGCACATGCTCGCGGCCGGCGTAGGACTCGCGGTGGGCGTGCACCCGCACCTGGCCGCCGCGCGGCATGGCGTGCATGGCGTTGACCACCATGTTGATGAGGGCCTGGCGGATGAGGCGCCGGTCCATGGGCACCGCGTGCAGGCCCGGCGCCACCTCGAGTTGGAAGGTGATGGGCGGGGCCTCACCGTCGGCCTGGGCCCGGGCGGCGTCGAGCGCTTCCTGGAGCACGCGGCCCAGGTCCTCCGGCTGCAGAATGGGCTCACGGGGGCGCGCGAAGTCCAGCAGATCGGACACCATGCGGTTCAGCCCGTCGCTCTCCTCGGCGAGGATGTCCAGCAGCATGGCCGCGTCCCCCTGGGGCTTGAGCAGCCGGCGCAGCGAGGCCACGGCGTTGAAGATGACGCCCAGGGGGTTGCGCACCTCGTGGGCGATGATGGCGGACAGCTCGCCCAGGGCGGCCAGGCGCTCGCGCTTGACCATCTCGGCGCGGGCGGCGGCCAGCTCCGCGTACGAGGCCCACAGCGACTCGTACAGCCGCGCGTTGGCGATGGACAGGGCCAGCTGGCCACAGGTGGCCTCGGCCAGCTCGATGAGGGCGGGGCCGAAGACGCGGGGCTTCTGGGTGTCGTCCACCAGCACCACGCCGATGAGCTCCTCGCGCGAGGTGAGCGGCAGACCCAGCACGGCCTTCTCGTCGAAGCGCTGGGCCAGCTCTCTGTTGTAGCTGCCGTCCGCCTGGGAGAGATCCTCGATGAACAGGGGGCGGCGCTCGCGGGCCACCCGGGCCGCGAGGCTCTCGCCGCCAAACGGCATCGTCACGGTGCGGAAGAAGTCGCGGTGGGTGGCGGAGGCCGCCGCGCCCCGCAGCATCTTGTTCTGCTCGTCATAGAGCAGGATGAAGCAGTTGGACACGTCCAGCAGGCGCACGAGGAAGTCCGCCGCCGCGTCCAGGATGCTGGCCGTGTCCAGCACGCCCGAGGTGGTGCGGGCCAGCTCCAGCAGCAGCCGCGTCTCGGTGAGCTGGCGGGTGGACTCGGCGTGCAGGCGATGGCGCTCCTGCAGCGTGCTGAGCAGCTCGGACACCGTGCCCAGCAGCCGCATGTCCGGCTCGCCGAAGGGGCGCCCCGGAGCGCGCAGCAGTTGCAGGGTGCCGTAGCGCTCACCGCCCCGGGTGAGGAGCACCGCCGCGCCGCCCCCCAGCCGCCCGCCCGAAGCCTCGCGCAGCGCCTGCTCCTGGGCCTCGGTGGACAGCACCGCGTGCTCGGCCTCCAGCACCGCATCGCTGAGCACCCGGCCCAGCGAGGACTCCGCCCCACCCCGCTCCGCCTCCGTGAGCCCCACGTGGGCGCTGAGCACCAGTGGCCCCTCCGGCGCCTCGCGAAGCAGCAGCAGGCCGGCGTCCGCGGACAATGCTTCCGTGAGGTGGCGCAGGAAGGCCTCGGGCGAGGGCGGCACGGGCTGCGCGACGAAGCGCGCCACGTCCGCCACCACCTGCTGCTCCCACCGGCCGCGCGTGCCCTCGGCCCGCAGGCGCGCCTCGGTCAGCGCGGCGCCCACCACCTTGGCGAACAGCGTCAGCACCGAGCTGTGCGCCGGAGTGGCGCCCGGGCCCTCCACCCACAGCATCTCGCGCTGCGTGTCGCCCAGCGGCAGGTAGACGTGCGTGGCCTCCGGCGTGTACGTGCCGCCAAAGATCGCCCGGCTGTCGGAGATCGTCTCCATGGCCAGCACCGCGTCGGCCGGCACGGAGAAGCCATCGCGGGCGATGAGGCGCTCCCCCTCCCAGCGCAGGAAGCGCGCCCGGAGCCCGGCGGCGGCGAAGCCCTCCAGCGCCACCAGGCGCACGGCCTCCTCGGTGTGCGCGCCCACCAGCTTGGCGGACGTGGCCACCAGGCGCTCGGAGATGGCCTGCACCAGGTGCTGCTCCTCCGCCACCAGCCGGTTGAGCAGCAGCACCTTCTCTCCGCTCTCCAGCTCCAGCTCGCGGAAGGGCGAGCCGCCCTCTGGCACCTTCACCCGCTCGCGCGCCAGCCCCGAGGACACGGACGGGTGAACCCCCCGCAGCCTCAGCTTGGCCTCCAGCGAGGTGAACTCCATGGCGGAGCGGCCCTCCACCTGCTCCCGCGAGAGCTTCACGAAGCGCAGGTAGGCCTCGTTGACGACCCACATCTGCCCGCGGCGCACCACCGCCAGCGGCGTCTCCGAGCCTTCGACGAGGGACCGCAGGTCCGCTTCACTGTAGCGTCTGGTACTCATCCTCGCCGCAGCACCCGTTTCTCGCCCACCCGCAGCGTGACCTTCTCGCGATCGAAGTACTCCGAGAGCGGGATGACGAACTTGCGGCTCTGTCCCACCAGCTCCTTGAAAGCCTGCGTGGTAATCTCCTTCTTGTCACGCAGGTGCGCCACCAGCCGCTCCTTGAGCCCGCCGAGCGCTTCCGCGTCGAAGTGCAGCTCGTCGCTCACCCGGACGACGGCGCCCTCGGCCATCATCACCTTGAGCAGCTCCTGGAGCCGGATGGGAGGCAGCTGCAGCTTCTGCACCAGCTCGTTGAAGGTGGGAGGCGCCAGGGCCGCCGCAGACAGCTCCGCCGCCACGCGCGCGCGGGCTCCCTCGTCATTCACGGTGAGGGTGCGGCCACGGCCCTTGAGCCGCATCACCTCCTTGTCCAGCTCCGCCTGGCCCGAATCCACCAGCGCCTGCGCCACCCGCTGGAACAGGCGCGGATCCAGCTCCGCCGAGAGCCGCTGGCGAAGCTCCTCGCGCGAGAGGCCCTCGCGCATCGGCTCGCGCTCGTGGAAGGCGGCCAGCAGCGCCAGCGCGCGCTTCTGCAGCCCCTCGAACACCTCGCCCGAGAGGTACAGGCGCTTGTCCCGGTCCACCAGCAGCGCCCCACCCCGCGCGCCCAGCAGCTCCAGCGAGCGGGTGAGCGCCTTGGGCGGCAGCGCCGAGCGGC
Organism: Myxococcaceae bacterium; assembly: GCA_035296065.1. GTDB lineage: Bacteria > Myxococcota > Myxococcia > Myxococcales > Myxococcaceae > DATHBR01. Next base: position 36,397 of record DATHBR010000038.1, read on the forward strand.
CGAACAGCTCCGCCTGCGTGAGGCCCCGGTAGCCCGCCTGCCGCAGCAGCCAGGCCACGTGCCCGCCCGCATCGGCCTCGAGCAGCGGCGCCACCACGGAGGAGGCCCCCTTGCGGCGGCGCGGCGGAGTAATGGAGAGCACCCGGCCACCGGCCACGGTGGCGCCGCGGCCCGGCAGCGCGTGCGAGCCCCGGAGGATGAAGCGCTGTCCCACCAGCGCCGCCAGCGGCGCGGCGAGCCGCAGCTGCGCCAGCCCCGTCTCCCCGGGCTCGAGCTTCTCCAGGTCCAGCAGCGCCACGGTAGCCTCCACCTGCGTGGTGCCCAGGTGCAGGAGCAGCTTGCGGCGCTTGGGCAGCGGCTGCTCCACGGCGGGCAGCAGGCTCAGCTCCACATCCAGCATGCGCGTCTGGGGCAGCTCGCCTGAGCGCACCAGCACCATGCCGCGGTCGATCTCCTCGGGCTCCACGCCCACGAGGTTCACCGCGGAGCGCTGGCCCGCCAGCACCTTCTGCGCCGCGTGGCCATGCACCTGAAGTCCTCGCACCCGGAAGGGGCCCGGGCGGCCTGGCAGCAGCGAGATGCTCTCCTCCACTGCCAGGGTGCCCGACTGCAGCGTGCCCGTCACCACCGTGCCGAAGCCCTTGATGGTGAAGACGCGATCCACGGGCAGGAACACCGGCCCGTCCGACGGGCGCTGCGGCATGCCCCGGGCGGCCCGGGTGAGCGCGGCCTTCAGCTCCGGCAGGCCCACGCCCGTCTTCGAGGAGCACGGCACCACCGGCGCGCCCTCCAGGAAGGTGCCCGCGGTGAGCGCCACCAGGTCCGCCTTCACCAGCGTGAGCCACTCGTCTCCCAGCTCCGCCAGCAGGTCGCTCTTCGTCAGCGCGATGACGCCGGCCTTCACGCCCAGCAGCCGGCAGATGTCCAGGTGCTCGCGCGTCTGGGGCATGACGCCCTCGTCCGAGGCCACCACCAGCACCGCCAGGTCCACGCCCCCGGCGCCCGCCGCCATCGCCTTGACGAAGCGCTCGTGGCCGGGCACGTCCACCACGCCCGCCTCGGTGCCGTCATCCAACGTCAGGTGCGCGAAGCCCAGCTCCAGCGTAATCCCACGGCGCTTCTCTTCCTTCAGCCGGTCCGTGTCGATACCGGTCAGCGCCTTCACCAGCGACGTCTTGCCGTGGTCGATGTGCCCCGCCGTACCGATGATCATCGCGCAGCACCGCCCCTCAGGCCCCCGCCAGGTCCGGATCCACGTCCGAGCGGGCATCGCCCGACACCGGCTCGTAGTCCCACGGGAAGACGATGAAGCCCTGGGTGGATGACAGCGCCTGGAAGTCCGGCGCGTAGCCCTCGGGCCGCGCCACCAGGCACGCCGTCATCACCTCGCGGGCGCCCGCCTCCTTCGCCAGCCGGATGGCCATCTGCAGCGTGTCGCCGCTGGCGGCCACGTCATCGACGATGAGCACCCGGCGCCCTTTGAGCTCGCGCGGCATCTCACCGGACATGCGTGGCTTGTTCGTGTCGCTGCGGTCCCGGCTGCGGCGGGTGATGCGCACCGGGAAGAACTCGCTGCCCAGCGCGCTGGAGATCGCCCCGCCCACGAAGACGCCGCCGTGCGCCACGCCCACCACGCACTCGACCTTGAAGGACTGGCGGATGGAGCGCGCCATCTCCTGCACCGCCCGATCGAAGTCCGCCCACGACAGCTCCTGCACCGAGGAGCGCTGTTGGGACTGGTCCCTCCAGGTCGGTGTGCGTGGCGCTTCCGCCTGAGGCGCCAACACCATGTCCAAGGGGATGGAGACGAGCTTCTCCACCGACTTCTTGGATGGCCTGGACGCAGGCCCGCTGTTGCTCGAGGGCTTGCTGTTGCTGGAGGGCTTGCTCTTGCTGGAGGGCTTGCCCTTGCCAGGCACTGCCCGCTTGGTGGCCACGGCTAGAGACTCCCGCTGAGGTATGCCCGCGTCATAACCCGAGCAGGCCTCCCGGGGCTACTTCCGACGTAGGCGCCCACCGGCGGACTGTGGCCTCATTCACGTCCGGTAGGCCTTCAGGCAGCCAGCTTCTCCTCTACCATCCGGTCCGCCACCTGCTCCGGGCGCAGCCCCGTCTCGCTGGCCTGCTTCAGCAGCGCCTCCACGGTGTCGTAGATGTGCGAGGCGCGCGCGTACGCCTTGTCCTTGTCGTACCCGGCCACCTCCTGGGCCACGTTGATGAGCCCCCCGGAGTTGGCCGCGTAGTCGGGCACATAGAGGATGCCCCGCTGGGCCAGCATCTCCCCGTGGCGGTGGGTGAGCAGCTGGTTGTTGGCCGCGCCGCACACCGCCTTCACCCGCAGCAGCGGCACGGTGACGTCATTGAGCGCCCCGCCCAGCGCGCAGGGCACGAACACGTCCGCCTCCATGCGGTGCAGCACGTCCGGGCTCACCGCGATGACGCCGTACTTCTTCACCGCCTGCTCCACCGCCGAGGGGTTGACGTCGCTCACCCACACCTTGGCGCCGCGCTCGTGCAGCTCGCGCACCAGCGGCATGCCCACGTGCCCCACCCCCAGCACCGTCACCCGCAGGCCCTTGAGCTCCGGCCGCCCGAACAGGTGCCTGGCCGTGGCCTCCATCGCCCGCACCACCCCGTACGCCGTCACCGGCGAGGGGTCTCCGCTGCGGTCCATCAGCCCCGTGACGTGCTGGGTGTGCTTGCGCACGTAGCCCATCTCCACCGGGCTGGTGCCCGCATCCTCGGTGGTGATGTAGCGGCCGCCCAGTGACTCCACCGCGCGCCCGAACGCCTCGAAGAGCCCGGCCCGATCGAAGCCCTCGCGCGGCAGCAGGATGACGGCCTTGCCGCCGCCATGCGGCACCCCGGCCAGCGCCGCCTTGTACGTCATGCCCCGCGCCAGCCGCAGCGCGTCCAGAATGGCCTCATCCTCGCCGGCATAGGTGGCCAGCGCCCGGGTGCCGCCCAGCGCGGGGCCCAGCTTCGTGGAGTGGATGGCCACCATCGCCCTCAGCCGCGTCTTCGCGTCCGTGAACAGATGGAGCGCCTCATAGCCGCCCTCGAGCAGGTGCATGAAAGCATTCATGCCCGCGCCTCTATCGAGTCCCTACCTCATGAGTCAACCCAACGCGGCGGTCAGCAACTCCTGAATTTCCTCTTTAGGAATAACGTACTGCGTCGTGCAGAACTGGCACGTGACGTCCGCCTTGCCGTCCTTCTCCATCATGTCCGTGAGCTCTTCGCGGCCCATGGCCAGCAGCGCCTTCTTCACCCGGTCGCGGCTGCACGTGCAGGCGAAGCTCAGCGGGTAGCGGGACATGATCTCCAGGTCCTCCCGGCCCGGCAGCAGCGCCTTGAGCAGCGCGGCGGCCCCTTCCGCCCCGTGCTCGCGCAGCGCCTGGCGCAGGGCCTGCTTGAGCTGGCCCCCCAGCACCTTGAAGGCGTCCCGGTCCCCGTCGGGCAGCGGCTGAAGGAGCACCCCGGCCACCAGCCCCAACGGCTCGGTGGCGCCGTCCTTCTGCACGGGCAGCTGCTCGAGCTTCAGCTGCGTGGCCACCTGGTCGGAGATGGTGAAGTAGCGCTCCAGGTCCTCCTCGAAGTCGAAGTGCACCAGCTCCACCGAGGAGCGGTAGTACTCCCCTTCCCCAATGTCGCGCAGCACGGAGATGTAGCCCTTGTTGCCGAACACCGGACGCCAGCGGTAGTCACCCTCGGAGCCCACGTGCGTCACGTGGGGGTTCTTCGCGTAGCCGCGCACCACCCCCGCGTTGTCCCCGTCCACGAAGAAGCCGCGCAGGGGCCCGTCACACTCGAGCTGGATGTTGATGCGCGCCTCGCCCTTCTGCAGCGCGCCCATCAGCGCCGCGGCGGTGAAGCCCTGGGACAGCAGCGCCGCCGAGGCCCCCTGGCTCTGGTGCGTGTCGCGCGCCTTGCGCGACAGCTCCGAGGTGAGCGCGAGCACCACCCGCAGGTCCACGTCCTTGAGCATTCCACTGACGAGTTCGTCGGCCATAAGAAGAGGCTCTAGCCTGCACAACCGCGGCGCGCTCGCCAATGAAAGATGGCGCCCCCCTGCCCGCCCGGCCAGGGGGCCTGAGCCCAGGCATAGGCCCCGCTTATGTCTCCAAGCGCCCCGGCTGCCAGGTCTCCTGGTGGATCCCAACCCCTCGCTTCCCAGGACGGGCTATAACGCCCGGTCCGACCCACCTACCCGCGGGGTTTGGTCCCGCGCGTTGCCGGAGTCCCGATGAGCACCGAAGCTGTCGCCCTTCCCCGGAAAACCCCGCTGCTCCAGTCCCGTCTGGGCTCGTTCATCGCGGTGGTGCCCCTGTCGCTGTGGACCATCAACCACCTGTGGGACAACCTCGCCGCCTTCAGTGGAGCCCAGGCGTGGCAGGCCTCGGTGACGACGTACGCGCACCCGTTCTCCATGGCGCTGGGCTTCATCATCTCGCTGGTGCCGCTGCTGCTGCACACCGGGTGGGGCCTGGTGCGGCTGTTCAGCTTCCGGCCCAACAACCTGGCCTACAACAACTACGCCAACTTCAAGTACATCCTCCAGCGCGTCACCGCGCTGGGCGCGCTGGGCTTCATCGGCGCCCACGTGTGGAAGGCCTTCCTGGCGCCCCGGCTGTTCAACGGCGCGCCCGAGGCCTTCGACGACATTGCCCGGGAGATGCGCTTCCACGGGCCCACGCTCGTCGTCTACCTGCTGGGCACGCTGGGCACGGTGTTCCACCTGGCCAACGGCCTGCAGAACTTCGGCATGGCGTGGGGCATCTTCGCCAGCGAGCGCTCCATGCGCCGCTTCGAGCCCTTCGTCATCATCATCTTCCTGGTGCTGCTGGCCATGTCCTGGGGCGCCATCTTCGCCCTGTACCAGGCGGGCGAGGCGCTCGGGCCCCGGAGCTGAGGCAGCTGAAGCGCTGAACCGGGCGGGCCCTGGCCGCCGCGCTGGGCCCCCCAAAACGAACCGGGCACCGGACTCGCTCGAGAGCCCGATGCCCGGTTTTTCAATGCCCTGAAGCCTTCGGTGGCCGCGGCTTACAGCGGGGTGCCGCCGCAGAACTCGAAGTCACGCAGCGGGTTGATGTGGCCCTCGGCGTTGCCGGAGAACGAGGCGGCGTAGATGCCACCGTCGAAGCTGCCGTTGTTGAAGTTCACGTGCGCCATGGGCGCCAGCACCGTGCCCCAGAAGCCGTAGTTGAAGGCGTTCAGGGTGCTGGTGTACGGGAAGTTGAAGAGGATGCTGCGCTGGTCCACGCCGCTGTAGCTGTGGCCGAAGTTGGCGAACTGCGCCGTCTCGCCCCACACGTTCACCACCACCATGGAGCCCGCCGGGGCGCTGATGGACAGGTACACCGCGCGGCTGAAGGCGCTGGCGTCCACGTCGAAGACGTTCATGCGCGCCTGGTTGCCCTGCAGGAACACCCCGCCCCAGTTGGTCACCGTGGTCCGCCCGTTGGCGCCCGTGTACGCCAGGTCCATGGACAGCATGGACAGCTCGAACCCGCGCCAGGCGAAGTTGAGCGGCACGTCCTGCGACAGCGCGCCCCGGTAGAACGTCGTCGTCCCGTTCGCCGTGGTGCTCTCGCCGTAGTGCGCGTTGCCGAAGATGCCGCCGTTGCTGATGTTCAGCGCGCCGCCGGCCACCAGCACGTTGTCCAGGTCGTCCGCCGCCAGGTCCGCGCCCACCGAGAAGTGCGTCATGTCGATGTTGCCGCCCGCCGCCACCTTGCCGCGCACGTCGTGGCCGCCGGTGTAGTCGCCGGTGACGAAGAGGTTGAAGTCGCTCAGGCTGATCGTCGTGCACTGCTGGGGCGGGGGCACGCGGTTGATGCGCAGCGTCTGCGCCGTCTCGTAGTTGCCCGCGACGTCCTGCGCGTAGAAGGTGAGGGTGGTGACGCCCAGCTCGGCGATGACGGGCACGTTCGCGGTGGAGCCCGCCACCGTGCCGTTGCCGCTCTGCGCGCCGCTCATCGTCCAGGTGATGCTGTCCACGCCCGAGTCGTCCGTGGCGGTGATGGTGATGGAGACGTTGCCGTAGTACTCGCCCTCGGGGCTGGCGCTGGGCTGCACGGTGGTGCTGCTCACCGGCGCCGCGGTGTCACCGCTGAGCGATGCGCGCAGTGACTGCTGAGGCGCGCGGGCCTCGGAACCGCTCGTCTCCGGAACACCACAGCCGACGAGTGAAAGTGCCAGAACCGCGGCGGAGAAGATGGATTGTCCCTTCATGGACTTGCTCCTGGGGGATGGGGGAGAAAAAAACCAAGCCACGGAAAATCAGTGGGGATTGGAGAAGTATTTTTACCAGACTACTGAGACTCTCGGCGATGTAGGGGACAGTGCTCTTTCACTGTCCAGTGCTGGAATAAAGCCAAAGCTGAATCCCTGCCAAAAGCAGGAAAACGAGTTGAGCAAGAATTGTATGTGTATCGCGACTAGCTGCTTCGCGAATGTCCCCTGAGGCCTCTGCATCTTCGCGGGCAGAGCAACGCGCGTTGCGTCTTCACACGAGAAAGCGTGGCGAGTGACAGACCTGGCACAACGCCCAGCGGCCACGGCGAAATGGCTCGCATTGATCTTCGGGTACTTACGCGCATGCGGGGCGCGGGACTTCCAGGGATCCAGTGAGAGTGTATTGGCGGATTTGTCTCGTTTAAGTTCCACCCAGGTAACGGTGCACGCAGCCGGGAGCACGAGAAGATGCGCAAGTTGATCATCGCAGCCGCGGTGCTGGTGAGCGTGGGGCTGGTGCTGCTGTGGAGCACGCGTGACGAGGCGCCGCGCGAGGCGCCCGCGGTGAGCGCCGATCCGGCCGGAGCCGGTGAGCCAGCGCGGGCCCCGCGGGCCGGCACGACGCTGCAGCCGGTGAGCGCCGAGGACGAGGGGGCGCGCGGCACCGCGAGCGCGGGCAGCACTCCGGCGCTGACGCAGGCGCCCTCGGAGAAGGACGGCGTGCTGGAGGTGGAGGTGCTCGCGGGCTCGAAGCCGGTGCCGGGCGCCAGCGTGCGGCTGTACTGGCGCGGCACGATTGATCCGAGCCTCAACGAGGTGTCCTGGCGGCTGGCGAGCGAGGGCGCCACGGATGCGAGCGGGCTGGCGCGGCTGGCCTCTCGGCCTGGCGCCTACCTGGTGGCGGTGCGGGCCCCGGGCTACGCGCCGCTGAGGCGCGATGTGGTGCGGCCCTACGGCGAGGCGCGCACGCAGCTCAAGCTCACGGTGGAGCCGGGCCAGACGCTCACCGGCCGCACGGTGCTGCGGGGCACGCAGGAGCCCGTGCCCCTGGTGGAGCTGGTGCTCACCGCGCACGGCCGCAAGCTGGAGCCCTGGCAGCTGGCGGCGGCTCCCCCGGAGGAGCGGGCGTATGCGTCGAGTGATGGGCGGGGCCAGTTCCGGGTGGAGGGGCTCGCGCCAGGCACCTACCTGCTGGAGGCCCGCGCTCCGGGGCATGCGGCCACCTTGCGCAACAGCGTGCAGGTGCCCGCCCCGGAGCCGCTGACGGTGGCCCTGCAGCTGGCGGGCGTCATCGAGGGCTTCGTGGTGGACGCGCAGGGCAACCCCGCCTCGGGCGCCGAGGTGCAGGTGAGCGGCATTGATCCCCAGGTCGCCACCACCGGCGAGGGCGGCGGCTTCTCGGTCGAGGTGGCTCCCGGCGCGCACACGGTGACGGCCCGGCGCGGCAACGAGGCGGCCGCGTTGGACAAGCGGCTGGTGGTGAGCGCGGGCAAGACGGTGAGGGACGTGCGGCTGCGGCTCGGGGCCGGCGCGGCAGTGGAGGGGCAAGTGACGGCGCGGGCCACGGGGGCTCCGGTGGCGGGAGCCAGCGTGGACGTGAGCCCCCATCGCTCGAGCGGAGACGCGGGCCGCGCGGTGACGGACGAGGCAGGCCGCTTCTCCGTGAGGGGCCTGGCGCCCGGCAGCTACGACGTGGTGGTGACCGCCGCGGGCTTCTCCACGCTCACGCGGGGCGGGCTGACGGTGTCCGAGGGCGAGCGCTTCCCCCTGGAGTTGGAGTTGCTCGGCACTGGCGCGGTGGCGGGGGTGGTGCGCGATGGCGCGGGCCAGCCGCTGCAGGGCCTCCAGGTGGTGGGCGGCAGCCGCTGGGGCGGCGCGCTGGGCAGCATCCCCGCCGAGTCCCGCACGGATGCCGAGGGCCGCTACCGGCTGGAGGGGCTGTCCCCGGGGATGCTGACGGTCTCCGCCCGGCGCGAGGGCTCGCAGCTGGGCACCGGCCAGCGGGTGGAGGTGCGCGAGGGCCGCACGGAGCAGGTGGACCTGGTCGTGGACGAGTCCGGCGTGGTGGAGGGCGTGGTGCGCGCGGCCCAGGGCTCGCTGCCCTCCGGGCCCCTGTTCGTGACGGCCTATTCCCGAGTGCCCCGGCGCTCCGGCGCTCAGGACCTGGCGCGGCAGCAGGTGGAGGCGAGCGGCAATTTCCGGATGACGCTGCCGCCAGACACCTACAGCCTGATGGTGACGCGCCAGGTTCGCGGGGGCTTCTGGGGCAGAAGCAGCGGCTCCAGCAACGAGGTGCGGGTGGAAGCCGGGAAGACGGCGAAGGTGGAGCTGCTCTGGCAGAAAGAGCAGGAAACGGGGCCCACCATTCAGGGCATCGTCCTCGAGCCGGATGGCGCCCCTTCCGTGGGCGCCGCCGTCAGCTACGCCTCCGAAGAGGCGGGCCTGTCCATGTCCACCGCGGAGTTCACCGACGAGCAGGGGCGCTTCTCGCACTCGCTTCCCTTGGAGTCGACGCCTGTGGGGGTGCCTTCCCAGAGGCCTGGCGCGACGCAGGGCCGCATGAAGGTGACCGCGAACAATGGGGGACGCACCGGAGAGGTGCTCGGGGTGAGAGCCGGAGAGCAGAGCGTGGTGGTGCGGCTCAAGCCTGGGCGCCCGGTGCGCGGCCGCGTGGTCCGCGCCACACCCGGCGCGCCGGTGAAGGGCTTCACGCTCGCGCTCGTGCTCGAGCCCCAGGCCCGGCAGTCCTTCTGGATGCGAGGCCTCAACCAGTTGGAGTTCGCCAACGACCGCTTCGAGCTGCGCGATGTGCCCGCCACCCCGGTGAAGCTGGTGGTCCGCACCTCGGATGGCGCGCTCGGCGAGGCGCTCGTCCCCCCGGGCTCCGAGCAGCCCGGCGAGGTGCTCATCACCGTCATGCAGTCGGCCAGCGTGACGGGCCGGGTGATCGACTCGGCCACGGGCAAACCGCTGGCCGAGGCCTTCGTCTACATCGAGGGCAGGCGCCCCTCGGGCCCGCCCAACAACACCCTGAGCGATGGCGTCTTCAGGCTGGACGAGGTGCCCCTCGGCGAGCACACGGTGGTCATCCGGGCCGGCAGCGCGTACACGCCCGAGCGCCGCACCGTGAAGCTCCTCGAGGGCCAGACCTTCGAGTTGGGAGACATCACGGTGAGCACGTCCCGCGCGCCCACGCTGCCGCCGGGTGGGGCTTCGCCCTCGCCCACCCCTTGAAACAAGACCGGCCGCCCCCACCTGACGGGGAGCGGCCGGTTGACTTGTCCGGCCTCACCCTCGCGGTGGGCCGTGACGAGCGCGGGGCTTAGAACGGGATGTCGTCGTCCCCGTTGCCGCCGCCGCCGCTGCTCTGGTTCATCCCGTCATCCATCCCCGGAGGCTGAGGACCGAAGTCGTCCCCGCCACGGGAGTGCGAACCGCCACTGCCACCACTGTTGCGCCGGCTCATGCCGTCGCCCGAGCCCGCGTCACGCCCACCCAGGAAGGTGACGGCGTTGGCGACCACCTCGGTGGTGTAGTTCTTCCGGTTCTCCTTGTCCGTCCACTCGCGCGTCTGCAAGCGGCCCTCGACGTAGCACTGCCGCCCCTTCTTCAGGTACTCGCCGCACAGCTCCGCCAGCTTTCCCCAGACGACGATGCGGTGCCACTCGGTCCGCTCCTGCTTCTGCCCGTTCTTGTCCGTCCAGCTGTCGCTCGTGGCGATGCTGAAGTTGGCGACCGCCTGACCGCCCGGGGTGAAGCGCACCTCGGGATCCTTGCCGAGGTTGCCGATGAGGATGACCTTGTTGACGCCTCCAGCCATGACTGCTCTTCCTTTCACCGGTCCACCACGGACCGGCTCCATTGAACTGGTCCACCACGGACCAGCCACATCCTCCCGGCTCAGCGCCGGGAAGAGACCTGAGAAGTTACACCAGCGCAAAGATGGGCGCACGCGGCATGAGCAGCCATCACCCGCCATGCGGGGCCTGGCTGCCTGCCTGCCCGCGGACGGCCCAGGAACGCTCATGCATGAGCGCCCGGGCTGATCCAGATGCCACAGGGGGCGCACTCTCCCAGAGGGAGCGCGCTCACCCGCCCGGGCGCGTCTCCGCCGTCTGCGAGGGGGCGGGCCCCACCGGCGTCATCACCCCGGGAGCCACCACCTGCACGGCGTCCGGAGGACGGGGCGCCTTCGCCTCGGCCACCTTCTGCGACAGCTGCGAGTCCAGGGTGCGCACGAAGGCGGCCAGCGCCGGATCCGTGGCGCCCTGCTGCTTGCGCAGCGACTTCCAGAACGGGTGCTCCGCATCCCCCGCCTGCACCAGCCCGCGCGCCAGCAGCGTCACGGTGGCCTCGCGCTCGGCCGAGCCCGCCTCGCGCAGCGACACCACCAGTTCCTCGGGCGCGGTGCGGGCCACCTCGCCCATCGCCTCGGCCAGCTCCGTCTCGGCCTTCGCGTCACCGCGCGCGGCGCCCGCCAGCTCCACCACCCGGGCCAGCGCCTCCGCGTTGCCGCTGGCCGCCAGCTCCACCATGCTCGTCACACCGGGCACGTCCACCGACAGCTCGCGCGCCACCGCCCTGAGCCGGCCGTACACCTCACCCGTCGCCGCGTAGCTGTCCAGCAGCGTGCGCGCGCCCAGGTAGTCGTTCGGGTTGGACTGGTAGAGGCTGTCGGCCAGCACCGCCCGCACCGCCGGATCCCTCTCGCTGCGCCAGGCGGTGCGCAGGAAGCTGATGTTGCGCTGGTCGCGCTGCTTGCCCAGCTCCAGGTACGTCTTGATGCGGATGGACACCGCGGCCAGCTCTCCGCCGGGCCGCACGGTGTCCGTCAGCGCCGCCACCGCGCGCGAGGGCCCGATGCTGGAGCCCGTGGCCGCCACCGCCGCGCCCAGCGCATCCAGCCCCTGCACCACCGGACCGGAGCGGCCCACGTAGTCATTCACCATCATCGCGAAGACGAAGCGCTCGCCGCCCGCGGCCTGCACGTAGCCGCTCAGCGCCGACACGTTCTCCAGCGTGCCCGTCTTCGCGCGCAGCCGGCCCACCGCGTCGCTGCCCTCGAAGCGGTACTTGAGCGTGCCGTCCTTGCCGGCGATGCCCAGCGAGGACATGAACTCGGGCGCCAGCGGGAAGCGCTTGTACATGTGAATGAGCACCCGGTTGAGCTGCACCGCGGAGAACCGGTTCGCGTCATTCAGCCCGCTGCCGTTCTTCATCACGTACGAGCCGCGGGCGATGCCCACCTCGCGCTCCAGGAAGTCCTCCACCACCTCCACGCCCCGGCGGAAGTTGCCCGGCGCGCCCTTCACCTCCGCGCCCATCGTCTTGATGATCGTCTCGGCGACGAAGTTGTTGGACAGCTTGTTGAGCCGCTTGAGGATGATGTCGAACGTGTCCGACTGGGACACGTACAGCAGCTTGGCGCGCGAGGGCGCCAGGCCCTGCTTCACCCGGCCCTTCACCTTGACGCCGCGCGACTTCAGCAGCTCCTTGAGCGTGTAGCCGAAGTACATGGGCGGGTTGTCGATCTTCTTGTAGACGCTCACCGCGCCCTGGTCGAACGGCACCTGACCCTTCACGATGATGCGCTGCTTGTCACCCGCGGACTTGCTGGCCACCGACACGCGCCGCGCCAGGCGGCTGCCCGTGGCAAGCTGGTTCTCCACGATGAAGAAGTCGCTGTGGGGCTCCATCTCCACCACGCCCTTGGCGCCCGGCGCCGTGCCAGGCCGCAGGTAGATGGCCGTCGCGTTCCAGTTCAGGCTCACCGCGCCCGTGGGCGCCATGTAGGCCCGGTCCGACTCCTCCTGGTCATACCCGGGCGGGGTGCGCTCAGGGTCGAAGTACGAGTCGTCGATGATGATGTCCTGCACCTCGCGCACACCGGCGTGGAACAGCTCGCCCACGATGGCGTACAGCCGCTCGGTGGTGATGGACGGGTCGCCCTTGCCGCGCACGTAGAGCGTTTTGACCTTGCCGTCCGGGGCCAGCTCGGGCGGGTCCATCAGGAACTCGGTGTCGAAGCGGAACTCGGGCCCCAGCGTCGCCAGCGCCGCGGCGGCGGTGATGAGCTTCATGTTCGAGGCGGGGTTGAGCAGCTCGTCCGCGTTCTGGCCGAACACGATCGTGCCGTCATCCAGGCTCTGCATGTAGATGCCCACGCGCGCCGACTTGAGCGACGAGCGCTGGAGCACCTCGAACAAGGTGCTCTTGAGCGCCTCGCGCTCCGCCAGCTTGTCCGCCGGGGCGGCATGCGCGGAGGAAAGCGCGAGGAAAACGGTGGCCGTCGCGGCCAAGAGGGCTCTGGCTCGGTAAACCTGCACATTCTCTCCGGGGAAGACGCGCGCCATCATGGGAAGACGCTCCCTGAGGGTCAAGGGCGGAAGGGTAGGCACGTCCACGGTTGGAAGCTCGCTCATTTACCGGGCGAAAGATGGGGCAATGGGTTGTGGACTTTTTCTCAACAGGGAAGAGCCCGACAACGGGCGCACCTGCAACCCCGTAGACCGACCTTCTGTTCCAGCGCCGGCCCCATCGACCCTACCACCCGGGTGTGACAAAACCGGGACGCGATGCCACCGCTGACGTGCCGTGCCCTGCTCGGGCTGTTGCTGGTGCTCGGAGCCAGCTGCCGGCCCGAGCGGCCCGAGGGCATCACCGTGCTCATCGAGTCCCCACCGGACAGCCTGGATGACCGCTTTTCCCTGGCGGCCAACGGACAGCGCATCAGCCAGCTCATTGCCCCGGGCCTCATCACTTTCGACGACACCAGCACCCCCGTCCCCTCTTTAGCGGAGTCCTTCCAGCAGCTGTCCCCCACTTTGGTGGAGTTCACCCTGCGCCCGGGGCTCACCTTCCATGACGGCACGGCGCTCACCTCGGAGGATGTGCGGGCTACCTATGAGAGCGTGCTCGACCCGGCGCTGCGCAGCGCCAAGGCGGGACGCTACGAGACCATCGAGCGGGTGGAGGTAGTAGATGATCGCACCCTGCGCTTTCACCTGCGCCGCCCCTACACGGCGCTGATGGCGGAGATGTCGCTGAGCATCCTGCCGGCCGAGCGGGCAAAGCCTGAGCTCGCGGAGCTGCAAGCCACGCACCCGGTGGGCGCGGGACCCTTCCGGTTCGAGGCGGCGCCGGACGAGGACCACCTCACCCTGGTGCCCTTCGAGCACTACCACGGTGGGGGGCCGGCCATTGCCCGGCTGCGCTTCCGGGTGGTGCGAGACGAGACGACGCGGGTGCTGGAGCTGCTCAAGGGGCGCGCGGACCTGGTGGTCAACGCGGTGTCGCCCGCGGTGCTGCCCATGCTGAGCAGGCAGCCGAACCTGCGCGTCCTCTCGAAGCCCGGCACGGGCTATGCCTATCTGGGCTTCAACCTGCGCACAGGGCCGCTGGCGGATGTGCGGGTACGCCAGGCGATGTGCCACCTCATCCAGGTGCGGCCCCTGGTGGAGCACAAGCTGCATGGGCTGGCGGTGCCGGCCACGGGCATGTTGCCCACCACGCACTGGGCCTACTCCCCCGGCGAGGGCTGCCGGTATGACGCGGCCGAGGCGGCCCGGCTGTTGGACGCGGCGGGCTATCCGGATCCGGACGGCCCGGGAGGACAGCCACGGCTGAGGCTGAGCCTCAAGGTGAGCACGGATCGCTTCCGTAAGTCCGTGGCGCTGGTGCTGCAGGAGCAGCTGGCCCGGGGCGGCGTGGCGGCGGAGGTGCAGACGCTGGAGTTCGGCACGCTCTTCAGCGACATCCGCCGGGGCAACTTCGAGATGGTGACGCTCAAGTGGGCCTCGATGATGGAGCCGGACCTGATGCGCGGGGTGTTCCACTCGCGCAACGTGCCTTCGGAGGCGAACCACTGGGGCGGGCTGAACCGGGGCGCCCTGAGGGACGCGGAGCTGGATGCGCTGCTGGACGAGGGCAGCCAGCTGCCACGTGAGGAGCGCCAGGCGGTCTACGCCAAGGCCCTGCAGCGGCTCGAGGCGCTGCTTCCCTACGCGCCGCTGTGGCATGAGAGCAGCGTGGCGGTGGTGTCCCGGCGGCTGGAGGGCTTCGAGCCCAGCGCCCATGGCTTCTTCACTCCGCTGGCACAGGCTCGGCGGGCAGAGCCATGAGGCGCGTGGTGTCCGCGAGCATCGCGGTGGTGGGAGCGCTGCTGCTCGTCTCGCTCTTCCTCAACCTGGTGCCGGGCGACCCCATCGACGCGATGCTGGGCGAGCAGGCCTCGGAGGTGGACCGCGAGGCCCTGCGGCGCGCGGTGGGGTTGGATCTGCCCTGGTACGCGCAGCTGTGGACGTTCACGCGGGACTTCGCCACGGGGGAGCTGCGCACCTCACTGCCGCCCTTCCAGAAGAAGGTGCTGCCGGCCATTGGCGAGGCCCTGCCCAACACGCTGCTGCTCACGGTGGCCTCGCTGTTCATCGCGGTGGCGCTGGCCATTCCGCTGGGGGTGCTGGCGGCGGCGCGCCGGGGCACGGCGGTGGACTCGGTGGCCATGGGCGTGGCGGTGGCGGGTGTGGCGCTGCCGCGCTTCTGGCTGGGGCCCATGCTCATCATCGTGTTCGCGCTGTGGCTGGACTGGCTGCCGGTGTCCGGGGCCGAGAGCTGGCGCCACCTGGTGCTGCCCGCCTTCACGCTGGGCACGGCGCTGGCGGCGTTCCTGTCGCGCATGACGCGCGCGTCGATGTTGGAGACGTTGCGCGAGGACTACGTCACCGCGGCCAGGGCCAAGGGGCTGCACCCGCGCGTGGTGCTGTGGAAGCACGCGTTCCGCAACGCGCAGCTGCCGATCCTCACCGTGCTCGGGCTGGAGTTCGGCTCGCTGCTGGGCGGCGCCATCGTCACCGAGAAGGTGTTCGCCTGGCCCGGCATGGGCACCCTGCTGCTCACCTCCATCGAGCGCCGGGACTACAACACCGTGCGCGCCACGGTGCTCGTGTTCACGCTGTGCTACGTGCTCGTCAACGCGCTGACGGACGTGGCGTATGCGCTGGTGGACCCGCGCGTGCGGAGGCGCGGATGAGCCCCGGCGGGAGGTTCGGGCTGGGCGTGGCCGGGCTGCTGGTGCTCACCGCGCTGCTGGCCCCCGTGCTCAGCCCCTACCCGCCGGAGGCCATCGACCTGGCCGCGGAGCTGGCCACGCCCGGCGCAGCGCACCTGCTGGGCGCGGGTGAGAATGGCATCGACGTGCTCTCCCACGTCCTCCACGGCGCCCGCGTGTCGCTGGTGGTGGCCTTCTTCGCCGTGGTGCTGTCCGCCCTCGTCGGAGTGACGCTGGGAGGGCTGGCCGGGTACCTGGGCGGCTGGGTGGACGAGGTGGTGATGCGGGTGGTGGACGTGCTGCTCGCCTTCCCGGGCATCCTGCTGGCCATCTTCATCACCTCGGTGCTGGGGCCCAGCCTGGTCAACGTGGTGTTCGCCCTGTCCTTCACCGGCTGGACGGGCTACGCGCGGCTGACGCGCGGGCAGATGCTCACGCTGCGCGAGCGCGACTACGTGCAGGCCGCCAGGGCCCTGGGCAGCAGCGACGCGCGCATCCTCTTGCGGCACCTGCTGCCCAACGCGGCGGGCCCGCTGCTCATTCAGATGAGCTCCGCCTTCCCGGGCGCCATCCTCGCCGAGGCCTCCATGAGCTTCCTGGGCCTGGGCGCGCCGCCGGGCACTCCGTCCTGGGGCGCGCTGGTGGACCAGGGCACGCAGTACCTGCTGGTGGCCCCGCACGTGGCGCTGTTTCCCGGACTGGCGCTGGCGCTCACGGTCCTGGGCTTCAACTTCCTGGGAGACTCCGTGCGCGATGCGCTGGACCCCAGGCGCCGGGGGCGCTGAGCGCTTCAGGGCTCCGGCTTCGAGGTCATCTCGCTGGACCCGGGCGCCGCGGGCGCGGTGAGGCCGTCCGCGATCCAGCGCGAGACGAGCTCCACCGCCTTCTCATCCGGCACCACGGTGCCCAGCGGCGGCATCTGCAGCGCCGCGTAGCGCGAGCGCATGCGCTGAATCAGCACGCTGCGCTCGGCGTTGCCCGGCTCGATGCGCAGCACCGCGTCCTGCGTCTGCCCGGAGGCCCGCGCCTTGATGGGGCGCCCCACCGCCGTGTGGATGCCCTGCTCCACCGCCGAGGGCCCCTGAGTCAGCGCGTGCCGCAGAGAGAACTCCAGCGTCTTCAGCGAGCCCTCGCCGTTGTGGCAGTGGCCGCAGTTGCCATGCAGGTAGCCCAGCGCCGCGCGCTCGGTGGGCGTGGCGGCCGCGATGCGCGGCGGCGTCTCCAGCCGCGCCTTCGGGAAGCGCTTGAGCAGCTTGTTCTTCACCAGGTAGTTCAGGTCCACCCCGGGCGCCGGCAGCGGCTCGGCGTGCAGGGCGCCCGAGTCCCTGTCCTGCGACAGCTGCAGCGCGCTGAAGCCCAGCACCTCGGTGCGCTGGCCCTGGTGGCAGATCTTGCACTCGGCCACGCTGGGAATGAGGTGCCAGCGCCCCCCGCCCAGCTCACACCCCGGCGTGGCCCTGTCCCCGGACGCCAGCACCGCCTCGCGCTCGTCCTCGCTCCACGCATAGGTGGCGTACAGCCACGCGCCGTTCGGCTGCCGCTCCAGGAAGCGCGTCTCGATGCGCCGGCCCTGGAACGAGAACTCCTTCCAGAACCGCGTGCCCACCGGGAACACCCACGCGTCCGGGTTGGCGCCGTCAATCGACGTGCCCGGCGGCAGCGAGAACCAGCGCCGCTTCTCCGCCCCGTCCGTCCACAGCGGGTACTGCGGCGAGTACTCCAGGTTGCGCGCGGCCACCTCCCGCTTCTCGAAGTGGGAGTACAGCCCCGTCTCGCTCAGCGTCTGCGGAGCGCTGCGCTGGCGGCCCACCTTGCGCGCCGTCGCCGCGCCGGCCCATAGCGCCACCGCCGCGCCCAGCCACGCCATCAGCCACCGACGGCGCCGGGCCCACGTCAGCCCAGGGCGCCTGTCAGGCGCTCCTTCCGGAGCAGAAGCCGTGGCGCGAACCACGGAATGGCGAGGCTCATCAACCATGGCGACACAACAACAAGACACGGTCGCGCATCCAACAAGGATGGGCGCGGACGCCAGACCGTCCGTTGGTAGAGCAACTAGACAGCAGCCCACCGGCCGAGACAACCCAACGTAACCAGGCTGCTCCCTGCTTTCAGGATTTCGCCCATCAGTCCGCCTTGAGGTGTCGGGGTTTTAGCTACAGTGTGAGCAGCTCAGGAGGGCAGCGATGAGGGCAGTGGTACAGCGGGTGCTGGAGGCGTCAGTCACGGTGGAGGGGCAGAAGGTGAGCCAGATAGGCCCCGGGCTGCTGGTGTTGCTGGGGGTGGGCAAGGGGGACACGGAGGCGGAGGTGCCGTGGATGGTGGAGAAGCTGGCCACCCTGCGCATCTTCGAGGACGCGGCGGGGAAGATGAACCTGTCGCTGGAGGACACCCACAAGCAGCTCATCGTGGTGAGCCAGTTCACCCTCTATGGAGATGCGCGCAAGGGCCGGCGCCCCAGCTTCATCGAGGCGATGGAGCCCACCGGGGCCAAGGCCCTCTACGAGCGGGTGTGCGAGGGCCTGCGCTCACGCGGCCTCACGGTGGGCACCGGCGTGTTCGCCGCGGATATGAAGGTGGCGCTGATCAACGACGGCCCCGTCACCATTCTGCTGGAGACGCCGGGGGCCGCGGGCGGCGGCGGCGCGGCTCAAATCTGAACCGAGAAGCCCCGGGTCACCAGGGACACGAGCGCGGCGTGCTCGTGGGCGGCCTCGCGCACGTGGCTGGCGATGACGCCCACCTCCAGCAGCCAGCTGGGAGCGCGGGGCCCCAGCCCGGAGAAGGCCACCGCCAGTGGAGGCGGGTGTGAGGCCTTGCCCATCCAGTACGCCAGCAGCTCGTCGCGCTCTGGCAGGGTGGAGAGCTTGAGCCGCTCCTGCTCGCGGCTGATCAGCCGCTCCAGCTTGCGCTGCAGGTTCAGGTGCCAGTGCACCACCACCCGCCCCGGCCGCCACGCCCAGTCCGCGAAGGCCAGCCCCTCCCGGGGCGCGTACTCGCCCCGCCCCTGCGTGGCGAAGACTTTGTCCGGAGGAAACTCCGGCACCGGCTCCCACGACCCGGCCACCAGGGACGCCAGCCCCAGGTCCCCCTTGGGGTTGAGCCGGAAGCCGTCTCGCATCGCCCGCGCCTCTTTCGCGTTGGCATACGGGTAGTCCGGGTGCTCCATCATCAGCGACAGGTGCAGCGCCTCGTCCCAGTCGCCCGCGAACCCGGCGCGCTGGCCCTGGATCTCCCAGCCCGCCTGGCCCTCGCGCCACTGCATGAAGATGAGCCGCTCCACCAGGTCCGTCCACGGCTCGGGCTCAAGCCCGCTGGCCCCGCCCGGCATCGCCGAGGACACCAGGCGCTCGCACATGAAGCGCGTCTGGTCATCGCCCAGCTGCCCCTGCAGCCACTCCAGCGCCCCGGGCGCATCGCCCATGGCCCGGGTGAGGAAGGGCAGCACCGCCTCCTGGAAGAAGCGATCACTGATGGGCCGAAGAACGATCTCCATGGACTCCCCCGGCTCAGCGCGGCGCGCTCAGGGCCTGGCGTCTTCCTGGACGATGAGCGAGTGGATGTCCGCGGCCGAGGAGGCCTCGAGGATGGAGGCCCGGAAGCGCGGGTTCTTGAACAGCCGGGAGATGCGCGCCAGCGCCTTGAGGTGCACCCCGGCGCTGTTCTCGGGCGCCACCAGGGCGAAGAACAGGTGGGTGGGCTTGCCGTCAATGGCCTCGAAGTCCAGGCCCCCGCGAGACACGCCGAAGGTGGCCAGCAGCTGCGTCATGCCCGGCAGCTTGCCGTGGGGAATGGCCACCCCCTCTCCAATGCCCGTGGAGCCCAGCTTCTCCCGCTCGCGCAGCACCTCCACCAGCCGGTCCTCCTGAAGGTGGGGGTGGGCGCGCACCAGCGCCGCGCTCAGCTCGCGCAGCACCTCGGGCTTGGTGCCGGACTGCATGTCCGCGATGACGGCTTGGGGGCTGAGGAACTCGGCGATTCTCACTGGCGCTCCCGCGATGGCGCTCGCTCGACGTTGACGGGCAATTACTCCTCGACACTCTTTCGCGCAAGCGCGCGTTGCACCCCGGCGCCCGCTACCGCTCAGCTTCGCTCACTCGGCAGGAAGATGGAGGGGGCACTGAAGCTCGATTAGCATTCACCCCTAGAGTGTCCGCCCGTCCCCTCCCCTGCTTCATCCTGGTATGGTGCCTTGGTGTGTGCGCCTCCGCGCACGCGTCCTCCCCCGCCACCCCCACCGGCCCCGTCTCCGCCGCCGTTACCCCCTCGTTACGCCTGCCTCCCCCCGAGGCCGCCCGGGTGGAATCGCTGCTGGCCAGCCTCTCGCTGGAGGCCCGGGTGGGGCAGCTGATGATGGTGGGCTTCTACGGCTCGGACATCGACGAGGAGGTGGAGGAGCTCGTCCGCGGCCGGCAGGTGGGTGGGGTGTGCCTCTTCAAGCACAACATCCTGGGCGCCGAGCACGTGGCGCGCCTGAATGACGGGCTGCGTCGGCTGCTGGCCGATGCTGGCCACATTCCTCCCTTCCTCGCGCTGGACCAGGAGGGGGGCACCGTGGTGCGGGTGAGTGATCAGGTGGTGGTGCTGCCCAGCAACATGGCCCTGGGAGCCACCCGCTCGGCGCAGCTGGCCTATGCGGCGGGTCGCGCGCAGGCGGAGGACCTGCGGCGTCTGGGCTTCAACATGAACCTGGCGCCGGTGCTGGACGTGAACCTCAACCCGCGCAACCCCGTCATTGGCGTGCGCTCGTACGGAGACAGCGTGCCGCTGGTGTCCGAGCTGGGCCGGGCCTTCGTGCGCGGCCAGCGGGACGCGGGGCTCGTTACCGTGGCCAAGCACTTCCCCGGCCATGGCTCCACGGACACCGACAGCCACACCGCCCTGCCGGTGATGCGCGAGACGCGCGAGGAGGTGCTCGCCCAGCTGGAGCCCTTCCACGCCGTCATCCAGGACGGGCTGGACGGGTTGATGACCGCGCACATCGCCATTCCCCGCCTCACCGGGGACGAGGTGCCCGCCACCCTGCACCCCCAGGTGCTCGATGGGCTGCTGCGCCGGGACATGGGCTTCGACGGGCTGGTGATTACCGACGAGATGGAGATGGAGGCCATCGTCGAGCGCTACGGCGTGGGCCGGGCGGCGGTGCTGGCGGTGCAGGCCGGCGCGGACATGGTGCTGGTGCCCTGGGAGCCCGAGCGCAAGACGGAGGTGTACGAGGCGCTGCTGGCCGCGGTGCGCGGCGGGGAGCTGTCCCGCGCGCGCCTGGAGCAGGCGGTGCGCCGCATCCTCACCGTGAAGGTGCGCCGGGGCCTGTTCGAGCCACCGCCCCGCTTGAAGGAGCGGCTGGCCACGCCTCCGCCGCCGGGCAATGGCGAGGTGGCGCACCTGATCGCGCGCGCCTCCGTCACCCTGCTGCGCACCGATGAGAAGCACTTCCCGCTGTCGCGCGAGGCGCGCCTGACCGTCATCACCGCCGAGCCCTCGCTGGGCGAGGCCATCCGCGCGCGCGTGCCGGGCGCCACCGTGCTCAATGTTCCGGCCTATCCCACGCAGGCCCAGCGCTCCGCGCTCAAGCAGCAGGCCCGCAAGGCCGCGCAGGCCGCCGAGGTGGTGGTGGTGGGGCTGATCAACTCGCGCCAGGTGGAGCTCGTCACCCAGGCGGCCGCCACGGGACGCCCCGTGGTCGTCGTCTCCATGGGCCTGCCCTACCTCACCGAGCGCGTGGAGGAAGCGCGCGCCGTGCTCGCCGTGTACTCGTTCCAGCCCGCGTCGACGAGCGCCGCCGCGGCCGCGCTCTTCGGGGAGATTGGCACCCCGGGGCGGCTACCGGTGAACCTGCGCCGGCTCACCTTCGGCCATGGGCTCAACCCCGTGGGGCAGAAGCAGGCGGCTGCCTCTGCCCCCGGGCGCTAGCGCTACGGGTTGGCGGTGGGCTCGTGCGGCTCGATCAGGCCGTACTGCCCGTCCTTGCGCCGGTAGAGCACGCTCATCGCGTTGGTCTGCACGTTGTGGAACACGTAGAAGTCGTTGTTCATCAGGTTCATCTGCATCACCGCTTCCTCGACCTTCATCTGCTTCACGGTGAGGTGGGTGGTGCGCAGCACGCGCGGATCCGAGGGCTGCTCGGCCCTGGCGGTCTGCTGGAGGGCGGCCGCGGGCGTGGCGGGCGTAGCGGGCCTGGCCTGCTGCTGCGGCTCGGAGGCGTGGTACTCCTGCTCGCCCGGCATCTCGAAGACGGCGTGGCGCACGCGCGACAGCTGGTTCACCAGATCCTGCCGGTGGTGCACGCGCTCACGGCCGTGGTGCGTCTTGAGCTTGTCCTTGTAGCGGCGCAGCTGGCGCTCGATCTTGTCCATCGCCAGGTCAATGGACGCGTACATGTCCTCGCTCTTCTCACGGCCCCGGAGCACCCAGGAGCCCGAGTGGATGGTGATGTCCGCGTGGTGCAGATGCCGTTCGAGCGAGAGCACCACGTGCGCCTCACCCGCCCGATCCAGCAGCTTGTTGACCCGGTCTACCTTCTCGCGTGCGTACTCCTTGAGGGAATCCGACGTACCAAATTGGCGGAAGGTGATGTTCATCTGCATGCGTGGCTGCCTCCTCAGTGGGTAGGACGGTGCTCCGTCACAGATCAGAAGCGGTCCGGGGGCCCAAAATCAACCCACCCCCGGCGAATCCGCTGCGAAATGGCGAACCCGTACACAGGCACCATCGTCCATCCGACAGGTAGCCGCTGATCCTTATTCCCCTGGGGTTTCAGCCACTTCGGTGCTCTCTGGCACCGCGAACGGAGACTCACGCGATGGGTTGGGTGCCGCACAGTCCTCGATGCGCAGGGACTTGTTGATGGCGAGCGCCGCCTTGGCCCCTTCCGCCGCGGCGACGATCACGAACTGCACATCTCGCGACGCGTCACCCGCGACATAAAGGCCCGGTACCCCGGTGTCCTCCAGCTTGCGCGTCTTCACCGCACCGCGTCGCGTGAAGGCACAGCCCAGCTGCTGGGCCAGGTGGGAGCGCTGCTTGGGCTGAGTGTGGAAGAACAGCCCCCGGCGGGGGATGACTTCACCGCTCTTCATCACCACCCGCTCGAGCTGTCCGTCGGTGCCCTCCAGCCGGGCGATGCTGCCTTTGACCCAGCGAATGCCCTCGCAGCGCAGCAGGTCCTGGTCCTCTTGCGAGGGCGCCCGGCCTCCGTCCGTGAAGAGGATGACGTCATCCGTCCACGTCTTCAGCGCGGCGGCCAGCTCCGCTCCGTCGTGGCCGTAGCCATACGCGGCGAGGGGCTGATTCTGCACCTCCCAGCCGTCACAGTAGGGACAGTGCCAGACGCTGCGGCCGTACATGGGCTCGATGCCCTCGACGCGCGGCAGCTCATCCACCACGCCGGTGGCCAGCAGCAGCCGGCGGCAGCGCAGCGTGGCGCCCTCCTGGAGCACCACCTCGAAGCCGCCGCTGGTGCACCGCGCCTCGGCCACGTGCACGTTCCACACATCGACGTTGTAGGGCTTCAGCTGCTCGCGGCCAATGTGCAGCAGCTCGGAGGGAGGGGTGCCATCGCGGGTGAAGACGCCGTGCGAGGCGTGCGAGGCGGCGTTGCGCGGGCGCCCGTCGTCACAGAGGAGCACCCGGCGCCGACAGCGGCCGAGCAGCAGCGCGGCGGACAGCCCCGCGGGGCCGCCGCCCACGATGATGACGTCGTAGTCCTTGTCGCTGCCGCTCACTGGAGGCTCCAGGGGGCCTGGCTCAAGCGAGCACCTTGCCGCCCGTCACTCCGAGGATCTCTCCGTTGACGTAGCGCGACTCGTCGGAGGCGAGGAACACGAAGGACGGCGCCAGCTCGGCGGGCTGCGCGGGGCGGCCCATGGGATTGTTCTCGCCGAACTTCTTCAGGTGCTCACCGCTGAAGGACTGAGGAATGAGCGGCGTCCACACGGGCCCGGGAGCCACGCAGTTGACGCGGATGCCGCGCTCGATGAGCGACTGGGCCAGGCCCTTGGTGAAGGTGACGATGGCGCCCTTGGTGCTGGCGTAGTCCAGGATGCCCGCGCTGGGCTGGTAGGCCTGAACGGAGGCCACGTTGATGATGGCGCTGCCGGGCTTCATGTGGGGCAGCGCCAGGCGCACCAGGTGGAACATGGCGAGGATGTTCACCTTGAAGGTGTGCTCGACGCGCTCGGCATCCAGCTCCTCGAACTTCTCCACCTCCTTGCCCTGGAAGGCGGCGTTGTTCACCAGCACGTCGATGCGGCCAAAGCGCTTCACCGTGTCCTCGACGAGCTTACGGCAGTGCGCCTCGATGGCCAGGTCTCCGGACATGGCCATCACCTGGCGGCCCTCGGCCATGAGCACCGAGCGCGTCTTCTCCGCGTCCTCGTGCTCGTTGAGGTAGCCGAAGGCGAGGTCCGCGCCCTCTCGGGCAAAGGCCAGGCAGACGGCGCGGCCGATGCCACTGTCGCCCCCCGTCACCAGCGCCACGCGGTCCTTCAGCCGCCCGAGCCCCTTGTAGGAGTCCTCACCGTAGTCCGGCGCTTCCTGCATGCGCTCTTCAATGCCTGGGTGCGCCTGGGGCTTCTCGTCGAACGTGGGCTTCGCTCCTGCTTCACGGGGGTCGGGGTTCTGGGGCATGAGTCCTCCAAAGAGTACCCAGGCACGGTGGGGGCGAGTGGGAGGCGCGGCAACTGGCGAGGCTCGGAACTGGACCGGGGTCCAGGCCTCGTGTCGCTCGGGCAGCGAGCGAGCAGCCCAGGGCTGAACAGCCCAGGCTCAGTGGTGCAGCGGGTCCTCGGTGTCCGGGGGCTCCGGGGCCTCCTCGCGTCGGCGCGAGGGCTCAGCGGCTCCAGCCACGATGATGACCGAGCCCGTGCGGCTGTCCTGCCGGGCCTCCTGCTCCCAGCGGTGAGCGCGCATCCGGTGCACCCGCTGCAGCACCACCTGCAGCGCGGCGGCCACCGGCAGCGCCAGCACGCCTCCGAGCACTCCCATCAGCATCGCGCCCACGATGACCACGATGGCGATGAGCAGCGGGTTCATCTTCAGCGTGCGCTTCTGGATGAGCGGCTGCACCACGTTGCCTTCGATCTGCTGGTAGATGAGGCAGATCGCGAGCGCGATCAACGCCCGGCGAAAGCCCACCGTGGCCAGGGTGGTGAGCGACACGGTCACCGCCACCAGCAGGCTGCCGATGTACGGGATGAACCCGAGCAGCAGGTACAGCAGCCCCAGCGCCAGGAAGTACGGCACCCCGAGCAGGTACGTGGAGAGCCCCGTCACCACGCCGCCCAGCGCGCAGATGAGCACCACGCCCACCAGGTAGCCGCTCACCGCCTGGCGCATGTCCACCACCAGGGAGCGCAGATCCTCGCGCTTCTCCGGCCTTACCCACTGCAGCCCCTGCTCGAACAGGTGCTTGCCCGAGAGCAGCCCGAACACGGCCAGCGTGAGCACGGCGATCATCGTCACCAGCCCGCCCAGCGTGGAGCTGAGCACTTCAATCGCCGAGCCGGCCACCGAGCTGGCCACCGAGCCGGACAGCGAGAGCAGCTGGCGCTCCACCACCGTCCTCACGCCGTAGCGCTCGTCCAGCGAGGTCAGCCACGTCGAGTCTCGCACCCCATCGATGGCGCCCGGCAGCGAGGCCATGAGGCTGCTCACCTGGGCCATCATCATCGGCACTATCGTCAGGCCAATCAGCGCCAGGAGCCCCAGCACCGACAGCAGCGCCAGCATGACGCTCCAGCCGCGAGACAGTCGCAGCCGCTCGAACAGGCCCACCAGCGGATCCAACGCCAGCGCCAGCATCAGCGAGATGGCCAGCAGCGCCAGCATCGGCCGCAGCTGGTACAGCACCAGCCCCAGCGCCACGATGGCCAGCACGTTGAGCCCCACCGTCCACACGGTCCGGGGTGACACCTGCGAGGGATGAGGCCGAGTCATGAGGCCGCAAAGGTGGTGATGGCCCCGCCGCCCATCAGCCGCTCACAGGCTGAGAGCGACCAGTGGTCACCACCTCCATCCCGCGCTCCGTCCTGCGCTCAACACCCCACGGGCCAAAGCCCCTCAGGACGAGCGAGCAGGCAAGCAGGGGTTCAGGGGGGCACGGTCACTTCGAAGTCGCTCGTGTGGAGGATGGTGCCCTCGCACGAGGCCACGCCGTCACAGGTGAGCACCTCGCCCCGCAGGCTCGCGCTCAGCGTCAGCAGGTGCACCGCCGCCGGTGTCGCCTCGGGCAGCGTGAAGCTCACCGTGCCCTCGCTCTGGGTCACCTGCAGCGTCGCCGGGGCCCGGCCGCCCTCTCGCAGCAGCGTCACCGTGACGGGGCCGGGCACCTCGTCCTCCGGCTGCCAGCGGTACGTGTACGTCTGGCCCCGCCGCAGCGTCGTCCCCGTGCCCACGCCCTGGTACGCGAAGCGCCGCTTCGCCTTGCCTCCCTGGACCACCAGCGCCACCGCCTGCCGGCCCGCCGCGTCCTCGAGGAACACCCGCGCGTCCTCTTGGGGCTCCGCGTCCCAGGCCTCCGGATCGAAGTCCAGGTAGGCCCGCGTCTCCTCGCACACCTCGCGCCCCTCCTCGGTGATGCCTCCGGGCTCCAGCTTCATCTCCTGGCCGTTGAAGCGCGCCCTTACCCCTTCCACCAGCCGCGTACAGCCCTCCTCCGGCTGGTCCAGCGTCAGCGTGAAGCGGTGCAGCCCCGCGGTGTCCGGCTGCTCCAGCGCGTCCACGTCCACCAGCGCGAACGTCAACGCACGGCTCGTCAGGTCCTCCAGCGACACGGGCTGTGTCTCGGTGCGCCCGCCGCACCCGGCGAGCAGGCCCAGCAGGGCGACAGGCAACTTCACTGCGGAGAAGGGATGGACGCGGGGAAAGCGGTTCATACGAGGGGCGACCCTATCACTCCCGCGCCAGCCGCTCCTCTAACCGTACCTTCACCCCAGGCCACTCGGCGTCCAGGATGCTGTAGTACGCCGAGTCGCGCACCACGCCCCCCCGCACCAGCATGTGGTTGCGCAGGATGCCCTCGAACCTGCCGCCAATCCGCTCGATGGCCGTGCGCGAGCGCTGGTTGCGCGCGTCCGTCTTCAGCTGCACCCGGATGGCCTTCAGCTCCTCGAAGGCGTGGCGCAGCAGCAGGAACTTGCACTCGGTGTTCACCCGCGTGCGCCACGCCCGCCGCCCCAGCCACGTGTGGCCAATCTCCAGATTCCGGTCCGGCCGGGAGATCGTCATGTACCGCGTGGTGCCCAGCGGCGTCCCCGTCTCCCGCTCCCGGATGAAGAAGGGCTGCTCGGTGCCCCGCTCGGCCGCCTCCAGCGCCGCGGCGATGTACTGCCTCACCTCCGCCTCGGTGCTCATCACCTGCGACAGGAACTCGAACACCGCGGGCTCACACACCGAGGTCAGCTCCGCCGCGTGCTCCAGGCGCAGCGGCTCCAGCCGCACCGCCCTGCCCTCCAGCGTGACGGGCGGCACCTGCAGCGGGATGAGTTCTCTTCGGGGAAGCGTCGCGTCCAGGCTCATGGGCCTATCGTGCCCAGACGCGCGTCGTACCGGTAGGGATTGTTAGCGCTGAAGAGCGCCGCGGCTCAGTAGTACCGCTTGCGCTTGCTGCTCGGCAGGATGCCCAGCACCTCGCGGTACTTGGCCACCGTGCGCCGGGCGATCTCCGTGCCCTGCGCCTTCAAGAGTTCCACGATCTTCTGGTCCGAGTACGGATTGCGCGCATCCTCCTGGGAGACCAGCTGCTTGATGTGGTGCTTCACCGCCTCGCTCGCCGTGTCCTCGCCGGACACCCGCGCGATCGACGAGTTGAAGAAGTACTTCAGCTCGAAGATGCCCTGCGGGGTGTGCACGTACTTGCTCGTCGTCACGCGCGACACCGTGCTCTCGTGCATCCCGATGTCCTCGGCCACGTCCCGGAGGATCAGCGGCTTGAGGTGCGCGATGCCCTTGTCCAGGAAGTCCCGCTGGAACTTCACGATGCTCTCGGTCACCTTGTAGATGGTGCGCTGCCGCTGGTGAATCGAGCGGATGAGCCACATCGCGCTGCGCAGCTTGTCCTGGATGAACTCCTTCGTCTGCCCGGGCGACACCGCGCCGTTCTTCAGCGCGTTGCGGTAGGTGCCGGAGATGCGCAGCTTCGACAGGCCGTCGTCGTTGAGCACCACCGTGTACTCCTCGCCCATCTTGTAGATGAACACGTCCGGGGTGATGTACGGCGCGTCATCCCCGCTGAAGTTGCGGCCCGGCTTCGGATCCAGCTTGGGCAACAGCTTCGCCGCCTCCACCACCTCTTCCAGGGAGACCTTCAGCTCCTTGGCGATGGCCGGCAGGTTCTTGCTCTCGAGGTACTTCATGTACTTCTTGATCATCAGCCCCAGCATCGGGGCGTGCTTCTCCTTGAGCGCCTGCACCTGAATGAGCAGGCACTCCTGCAGGTCGCGCGCGCCGCAGCCCTTCGGATCCAGGTTCTGAATCTTGCGCAGCGTGCGCTCGGCCACCGACATCGGCACGTCCGCCTCGTTCGTCAGGCGGATGAGCGGATCCCCCTCCACGTCCGGCAGCTTCAGGTAGCCGTCATCATCCAGGTTGCCCAGGATGAGCAGCGCCGCGCGGCGCTCCGCGTCGTTGAGCTTGAGCATGCCCAGCTGCGCGATGAGGTGAGCAAACAGGTCCTCCTTCTTGACCATGTTGGCCTCGAAGGACGGCATGTCCTCCGTGGCCACGTTGCCCTTATTGGAGGCCGTGCTCTGCTCGTTGAACTGGTAGCTGTTGAGGTACGCCTCCCAGTCGATCTCCGGCGGGTTGTCCGAGTCGCCCTTGAACTCCGCCGTGGTGTCGCCAATGGGCGTGGCGTCCTGGTCGCGCGGAATCTCCAGGTTGCCCGCCTCCAGCGAGGCCTCACCCGGCTCCTTCTCCGCGACATCCAGCGGAGCCTGCTCGTCTGGCTGCTCCAGCAGCGGGTTCTGCTCCATCTCCTCCCGGACCTGCTCCAGCAGCTCCATCCTCGATAACTGCAGGAGCTTGATCGCCTGCTGCAGCTGGGGCGTCATCACCAGCTGCTGCGAGAGTTTCAGGCTTTGCTTGAGTTCCATCGCCATGAATCAGGGCTCCCCACCACGCATAAACAGGTCCCTGACGACTTCCCCAATCAAGGACCGTGCCAAACTAGCAAGACCCCCTCGATTCGTCTAGTGCCCCGGAGTGTGGCCCCTTGCTTGCATCCTCGAATTTCCATAATCGAATCATGGATTTAGAGGACTCCCCCGGTCTTCAGGGAGATGTTCACCCCCCGACGCAAAGGGTGGGCCAACTTGCCTGGACAGCGTGATCGGAGCGCCTCAAAGGGGCCTGGAGAGGGCCTCCAGGGGACCCTGGAGCTGCCCTTCCGGCCACGGCTCAGGGCGTCTGCAGGCGGAAGCGCTCGCCCAGGTACACGGCGCGCGCCCGGGGCGAGGCGGCGATCTCAGCCGGGGTGCCCTCTTCGAGAATCTGGCCCTGGGCGATGATGTAGGCCCTATCGCAGATGCCCAGGGTGTCCTGCACGTTGTGGTCGGTAATCAGCACCCCCAGCCCGCGCTCCTTGAGCAGGGAGATCTGCCGCTGCAAATCCCCCACGTTGATGGGGTCCACGCCGGCGAAGGGCTCGTCGAAGAGGATGAAGCGGGGGTTGGGGATCAGCGAGCGGGCAATCTCGGTGCGCCGCCGCTCGCCGCCAGAGAGCGTCTCGCCCAGGGCCTCGGCCACGTGGTTGAGGCCGAACTCCTCGATCAGCGCCTGGGCCCGGTCTGCCCGGGCGTTCTTGTCCAGGCCCTTCTGCAGCTCCAGCACCGCCAGGAAGTTCTGGCGCACGGTGAGCTTGCGGAACACCGAGGCCTCTTGAGGCAGGTAGCCCAGGCCGCGCCGGGCGCGCCGGTGCATGGGCAGGTGGGTGAGGTCCTCGTCGTCCACGCGC
This sequence comes from Myxococcaceae bacterium, assembly GCA_035296065.1. Taxonomy (GTDB): domain Bacteria; phylum Myxococcota; class Myxococcia; order Myxococcales; family Myxococcaceae; genus DATHBR01. The sequence goes on from DATHBR010000038.1 coordinate 65,628, forward strand.
ACGCGGCCCCCGTCCGGGGTGACGAGGCCCACCACCATGTTGAAGCTGGTTGTTTTACCGGCGCCGTTGGGGCCCAGCAGGCCCACCACCTCGCCCTGAGCCACGTTGAAGGAGACGCCGCGCACCACCTGGCGCTTGCGGAAGCTCTTCTGGAGCCCATCGGCCCACAGCCGCGCGCCGCCGCTCATGGCTTCCTCGTGCCCGCCTTCCCCTTGGCGGGAGAGCTCTCAATGACGATGCGGGCGTTCTCCACCTCCACGCGCTCGCTGCCCAGCGTCAGCCGCACCTTGGTGCCCTTGAGGTAGGTGGTGCCCTGGCGCGCCTCGGGCGAGCCCGTCACCACCAGCACCCCGCTGGACACGTCGTACTCGGCCCGCTCGCCCTTGGCGTACCGGTCCGCGTCCTGGGCCTGCACGCCGCCGGTGCACTCCACGCGCTTCACCTCGCGCGTCTCCGTGTAGAAGGCCACCATCTTGTCGCAGCGCAGGTCCATGGTGCGGTGCTTCACCTGCACGTTGCCGGTGAAGGTGGCCGAGTTCCTGTCACCGGTAATCAGGTTGGAGGAGATCTCCACCGGATCCCTCAGCGCCACCGAGCCGAGCATGGGAGGGCGCGTGCCGCCATCCGTGCCCGCGGCGGGTGCCACGGGCTGAGCGACAAAAAAGGCCATCGTCAGAAACTCGATCACTTTGCCCCTCCCACCACGGTTTCCGCCGAGCCCTCGAGGCTGAAGGTGCCATCGGGCAGGCTCAGCTCGAAGCGGTCCGCCCGCTGGGCGTAGTCCGGCCCCTGAATCATGATGCCCTCGCGTCCCTTCACCGTCTTGGCCGCCGCGTCGAAGGTGCCCCGGGGCGTGCGCGCCACCATGCCATCCGAGGTGCGCATGACGACGCCTCCGGAAGCCACCAGCTGGCGCGAGGCGAGGCTGCCCTCCATCAGCGGGGCGCGGATCTCCATGCCGCCCCGGGGCGTCATGGGAGAGGAGGACGGCTCGGCGCCGCGCCGGCTGGGCATGCGCAGCAGGGCATTGGTCGCCGTCACCGCCCCTTCCGAGCGCTGGTAGGTGAGCCGCTCGGCGCGGCCGGCCAGGGTGAGCTGGTCTCCCTCGAAGGACTGGAGCTGCACGCCGCGTAGCACCACCTGGGGCGACCCCTCGTTCGAATCGCCCGAGCCCCGGTGAGGGCTGCAGGCGGCCAGGAGGGCAAGCAAGCTGGAGAGCAGGAGGCAGCGCACGGGCTCTTTCCTATCACCGGGCAGGCGCGGGCGCCTCGGCCGTGGAGGCGAGTGTCGAGGGCTTGGCTTCCGGACGGGTTTTCCACCGCTGGTGCATCCACACCCACTGCTCGGGCGTACGGCGGATGGCCGCCTCGATGTGGCTCGAGAGGGTGGCGGTGAGGGCCAGCGCGGCGGCCTCCCGGTCCTGCTCGGAGGGGGGAGGCACCTCCTGCATGGTGAGCCGGTAGCCCTTGCCCTCGCGGTGGCAGAAGCCCACCACCACCGCCGCCCCGGTGCGCAGCGCCAGGTCCGCGGCGGCCCGCGGGGTGGCCGCCAGCTCTCCGAAAAAGGGCACGAAGAAGGACTGCACCTTGGTGTCCTGGTCGATGAGCAGGCCCAGGATTTCCCCGCTCTTCAGCGCCCGGAGCATGTGCCGCACGGCGCCGTCCTGGCCGCGCCAGATGCTGCGCACCCCACCCCGGGCCCGGAAGCGCCCTACCAGCGCGGTGAGACGCGGGTCCGAGGTCTCCTTGGCGATGCTCTGGCAGGCAAAGCCCTCGCTGGCCACACGGCGGGCGAGCAGCTCCCAGTTGCCCACGTGCCCGGAGACGAACACCACGCCCTTGCCCCGGGCCAGCGCCGTCTCGAGCACGCGCCGGTCCGCCTCGGGCCAGGCCACGCGCTGCTTGAGCTCGCGGTCCAGCGCCGCGGTGCAGCCCACCTCGAAGAGGGCGGCGCCCAGGTGACGGAAGGCGGCGCGGGCCAGGGCGAGCCGCTCGGCCTCGGACTTCTCGGGGAAGGCCTGGGTGAGGGACTTGAGCGCCTTGCGCCGTTCCCGGCCGGCCACCAGGAAGGCCAGTGTCCCGAAGCGCACACCCAGCCACCCGGCCACTCCGAGTGGAAGCGGGTACACCACGGCCAATGCGGCCCGCACAAGCAGGTAGCGGAGGAAACGCTTGAGCCGCTTTGCTAAGGGTGGACGCTCCACGGCACGGTTCTATATCCAATGCGCGAGTACAACTTCGACGGTCTCGTCGGTCCCACCCACAATTACGGCGGCCTCTCGGTCGGTAACCTGGCCTCCACCACCCATGGGGGCCAGGCCAGCTACCCCCGCGAGGCGGCGCTCCAGGGCCTGGAGAAGATGCGCTTCGTGGCCGGCATGGGCGTGGGCCAGGGGGTGCTGCCGCCTCAGCCGCGCCCCTCGCTGAAGACGCTGCGGATGCTGGGCTTCTCCGGCCCGGACGAGGAAGTCATTACCCGCGCGGCCCGCGAGGCCGAGCACCTGCTGCGGCTGAGCTCCAGCGCCGCGGCCATGTGGACGGCGAATGCCGCCACGTGCGCGCCCTCGGAGGACACGCGGGATGGGCGGATGCACCTGACGCCCGCCAACCTGCAGCAGATGTTCCACCGGGCCATCGAGGCGGAGACGACGCACGCGGTGCTCGGCTCCATGTTCTCGGACGCGGCGCGCTTCCAGGTGCATGCGCCGCTGCCCGGCGGTGGCCAGTTCGCCGACGAGGGCGCGGCCAACCACACCCGGCTGGTGACGCCGGGCCACAAGGCGGTGCACCTGCTGGCGTGGGGGCGCGCGGCCTTCAAGGAGATTGCCGGCCCCAAGCGCTTCCCGGCGCGGCAGACGCTGGAGGCCAGCCAGGCGCTGGCGCGGCTGCACCAGTTGGAGCCGGAGCGCACCCTGTTTCCGCAGCAGCACCCGGAGGGCATCGACTCAGGCGCGTTCCACACGGACGTGGTGGGCGTGGGCAATGACAGCTTCCTGATGCTGCACGAGCAGTCGTTCGTGGATGTGCCGGGCCTGCTCAAGACGCTGCGCGAGAAGCTGGGCGAGGGGTTTACGTCCATCGTCGCGACGGAGGCGGAGCTGCCGGTGAAGGACGCGGTGAAGTCCTACCCGTTCAACTCGCAGGTGCTGACGCTGCCGGATGGGAGCATGGCCATCGTGGCGCCGGTGGAGTGCCAGGAGACGGACTCGGCGCGGCGCTTCCTGGAGCGGGTGGTGGCGGAGAACAACCCGGTGAAGCGGGTGCACTACCTGGACGTGCGCCAGTCGATGAACAACGGCGGCGGTCCGGCGTGCCTGCGCCAGCGCATCTGGCTCACGGACGAGGAGCGCGCCGCGGTGAAGGCCAACGTCTTCTATTCGGCGGCGCTGCACGAGTCGCTGGCCCACTGGGTGCGCAAGCACTACCGCGAGACGCTGTACGCCAAGGATCTGCAGGATCCGCTGCTGGCCCGCGAGACGATGACGGCGCTGGATGAGCTGACCGGGATTCTGCAGCTGGGCAGCGTCTACGACTTCCAGCGCTGAGGCCGCCAGGAGCCACTTATTTCGCTGTGTCGGAGGTCGTCCGCAGCAGGTGCTCCACGTCCTGCTTGTTCGGATCGTCCATCAACTGCTGGCGCTTTCCTTCCAGCAACCGCTTCTCCTCGGCCTCCAGGCGCGCCACCCATGTCTCCGCGTCCCCGCGGGCTCCCGCGGGCAGCAGTCGCAGGCCCTCGCGCGCGGAGCGGGCCGCGTCACCGAAGCGCCGCAGGGACTCCTGGAGCCGCGCCACCGTGAAGTGGGCCTGCGGCTCCGGCACCAGCCGCGCCACCGTCTGGTAGCGCTCCAGCGCGCGGGCCAGCAGCCCTTCCCGCTCGTAGCACGCCCCCTCCAGCGAGAGCAGCTTGGCCCGCTGGCGGTAGTCCGTGACGAAGGGACTGGCGCCCTGCAGCACCTCGCGCGCCCGCCGCGTCAGCCCCGCGTCCAGCAGGTAACTGGCCAGCACGAAGGAGACCTCTACCTTCCCCGGGAAGCGCGGGAGAATGCGCTCCAGCAGCCCGATGGCATCCGCGTGCTGGCCCTGGGCCCGCAGAATCTCCGCGCGCAACAACTGCGGCTCGAGCGCCTCCGGCACCCGCCGCTCCAGCTCCGCGCACAACGCCTCGGCCTCGCCCAGCTCGCCTCGCACCACGCGCAGGCGCGCCTCCCGCTCCCAGAGCACCGCCACGCCTGGCGCCGCGTCGAAGCGCTCACGTGCCCAGGCCAGCCAGGCCAGTGACTGCTCCTGCCGTCCCGGCCGCGAGGACAGCGACAGCACCAGGTCCGCCACCACCGCCGCCGAGTCCGGCGTGAGCGCCTGCAACTCCTCCAGCGTCCGCGCCTGATCCAGGGCCTCGCGCATCAGCACGCCCGCGTCCCCCGACTCGTGCGCCAGCCGGTACTCCAGGAAGGCCTGGCCGCGGCGCCCCAGCGCCAGCAGCGCGCGCGCGGCGATGCGGTGCGAGGCGGCGTCCATTGGCCGCAGGTAGAGCGCCCGGTTCACGAAGGCCAGCGCCTCTGCCGCCGAGGCCTTTCCCCCCACCGCATACGCCGAGCCCACCAGCGAATAGAGCAGGTAGTCCGAGGGGTGCCGGTCGATGAGCGCCACTGCCCTGGCGCGCACCTCGGCCAGCGGCGGACGTGCCTGAACGAGCGCCGCCAGTTCCTCCTCGGCCCCCGCGAGCCTGTGCCTGCCGGGCACCAGCGCCACCAGCGCCACCACCGTGAGCCCCGCGGCCAGGGCCAAGCCTCTCGTGGCCGGCACTCTCCACGTGCGGCGCACGGCAGTGGAACCCTCCCGCTCCTCCGGCCGCGCCACCGTGGCCAGCGCCACCAGCGCCGCCACCGCGCACGCGGGCAGCTCCAGGCTGAAGTCGAACAGGTTGTGCAGCCCCAACCCCAGCACTCCCGCCAGCACCGCCAGCTCCGCGCGCCCCAGCCGCTCCTGGCGCAGCAGCCTCGCGAAGCCCCACACCAGCAGCCCCAGCAGCACCAGCCCTGGCACGCCGAACTCCGCCGCCAGCTGCAGCGCCGCGTTCTCCGGGTGCGTCAGCGTGTTCGGGTTGGGCACCGTCTGGTAGCGGGGGAACGCGGCCTCGAAGGCCCCACGCCCCATGCCCAGCACCGGGAAGGCCCGCGCCGACTCGGCCATCATCGGCCACAGGTCCACCTTGCTGTGGCGCAGCTCCTCCACGCTGTTCGCGCTGGCCGCCTCCGCCACCAGCCGCTCCCACGCCACGTAGCCGCCCACCGCCAGCGTCGCGCACAGCAACAGCACCACCGCCGCGCCCCGGCTCCACAACGAAGGCACGCGCTCGGAGCTCTGCCCCTCGGTGCGCCGGCGCACCAGCCACACCCCCAGCACCACCTGGCCGAAGAGGAAGAACAGGATGCCCGCGCGGGACAGCGACAGCAGCACCCCCGCCCCGGACAGCAGCGCCGCCACGCCGAAGAGCACGGTGCTCCCGCGCCGCTCACTGGACACCGCCAGCCCCAGCCCCACCGTGGCCGACAGCCCCAGGAAACCCGCCAGGTGGTTGGGGTTGCCGAACGGCGTCACCAGCGGCGGCTGCGCATGCGCATAGGCCAGCAGCCCCAGCAGTTGGGAGACGTCCAGCACCGCGTGCAGCAGGCCCAGCAGCGACACCGCCGCCCCGGTGAGGGCCAGCGTGGCCAGCAGCCTGCGGCGCGAGTGGCGCGAGCGGCACACCTCCACCGCCGCGAGGAAGAGCAGCGCGTACGCCAGGTGCTTGGCCGCCTCTCGCCACGTGGCCGAAGGGTCCAGGGACACGGGCCGCGCCCCCGTGAGCCCCAGGGGCACCAGCGCGAACTCGCGCAGCGCCGCGGCCTCCGGGCTCACCCACCCCAGCACCCCCGAGGGCAAGGGCAGCAGTTGCACCAGGCACAGCGCCGCGCCGGCCAGCAGCGGCACCGCCAGCAGCGGCACATGCACCGCGTGCCCCTGGCGCCGGGCTCCCACCGCCGCCAGCACCGTCGCCAGCGCCGCCAGCCCCACCAGCGGCCAGAGCACCCAGGGCGCGGCTCCGCCGAGCGCCAGCGGGCCCAGGACAACGAGCCCCGCCAGCGTCACTTCGGCCCCGAAGCTGAACCGGGAGGTGCGGCGAGAGGAAGGGGACATGTACTCACCGCGAACTATGGCACGGTCCCCTCTGAATTCACCCCTGCCCCCGGGTTCCACTTCAGTGGGTAGGCAAGCAGGCTGCGGCGGGCTGACGCTTGCGTGGGACTCAGCTTGCATCCCAAGTGGCATCTGGCATCTTCCGCCAGCCCATGCGCCGCTTTGCCGCCTTCGCCGTGCTGTCCCTCGCCCTCCTCGGCCTGTCTGGCTGCAAGGGCGCCTGCCGTGAGCTGTCCGAGAAGGTCTGCGACTGCTCCACCAACTCCGTCCAGCGCGAGCTGTGCATCCGCCGCGCCGCCAATGACGAGGCCCGCGTCGAGCCCACCGCCGAGCAGGAGGCCGTGTGCGAGATGCGCATCGACGCCTGCCAGTGCGAGGTGCTGCAGCCCAACCGGGAAGACGTGACAGAGGAGGACATCGCCCGGGAGAAGGTCGACTGCGGCCTGTCCCGCGGCGAGGTCTCGCCCTAACCCCCCGGCGTGTAGGGCCCGCGCACCTGGGCCCAGCGGCTGGCCAGCACGAAAAGCACCTCGCGCGCCGGGTCTCCCCGGAGCGCCAGCACCGGGGCGGCCATGCCCGCGCCCACCAGCCGCGCGCAGGCCTTCAGCCGCTGAAGCCCGTCGAAGCGCTGCCCCAGGTAGCGCGCCTTCAGCGTCTGCTCGCTGCGGACAATCCCCACGATGAGCCGCAGGAAGTAGCGCGTCTCGAAGCGCGAGCGCGGGATGATGTGCCACATCTTCAAGCTGGGCCCGTACAGGCGCCGGTAGCCCGCCTTCCCCATCAGGAAGCCGAACTCGATGTCCCCGCCGCTGAGCAGCTGCTTGCCCAGCCGGTCCGGCATGAGCTTCTCCGGAGCCTGCCAGGGCACCGCCTCCAGGAAGGCCGCGCGCCGCAGCCACAGCCCCGCGCCAATCGTCGGAGCAATGGTCGCCTGGGCCCCGAAGTCCACCGGCGCATCGCCCAGCTTGTGGTTGATGGCCAGCAGGTGCTCGCGCCGGGCAATGCTGCCCGGAGGCGGCACCTCGTAGCGCGGGTACAGCCGCGAGATGACCAGCCCCACCGTCGCGTCCTCGAAGAGCGCCAGCCCATCGGCGATGAAGTTGGGCTCGGGCACGTTGTCATCATCCAGCAGGCACACCACCTCGCGGCGCGCCGCCTGAATGCCGCACAGCCGCGCGAAGAGCAGCCCCTGCCGAGGCTCGGGCACTACCCGCACCTCCACGCCGCGCTCGCGCAGGCTCGCCACCACGGGGCTGTGCTCCACCGCCCGCGCCGTGCCGTCCTTCGAGTTGTTGTCCACCACCACCACCTCGAAGCGCTGGGGCTCTACCCGCTGCTCGAGCAGGGCCTTCAGCGGATCGCCAATGCGCTGGGCTCCGTTGTAGGTGGGGATGACGACGGTGACTCCCGGCTGGCTCATCGTTAAGCCTCCTTGCGGCGCGCCCAGAGCAGCCCGTTCACCTCTCCCGTCCAGATGCCCGGGGTGACTTCGTAGCCCAGCTCCGCCAGGGTGCGCTCACACCAGGCCTTGCCGTCCGGCCGCTCACGGGTGCGGTGCCACTCCATCACCAGCGCGCGGATGGGCAGCCGGGCAAAGCGCGGATCGCTCAGCAGCGCGTACTCTCCGCCCTCGATGTCCATCTTCAGCAGGTCGATGGGCTCGGTGCCCACCGTCTCGAAGAAGTCCACCAGCGGCACCTTCAGCGCGTTGTCCGCGGGCACGTCCACCGTGGACGAGCGGCTCTCGGCATCCAGCAGCTCGATGTGGCCGGAGCGCGCCCCCGCCGCCGCCCGGTGCAGCGTGAGCCGCCCCGAGAGCGAGTTGAGCGCCACGTTGTGCTCCAGCATGCGCAGGTGCACCGGGTGCGGCTCGAACGCGACGATGTGGGCCCCGGGGTAGCTGCTGGCCCAGAACAGCGTCGAGTAGCCGCAGTTGGCCCCCACGTCCACGATGCGGCGGGTGGCCGCCGTGTCCACCGGGAAGGGAGGCCGGTACACCTCGGCCACGAACAGCTCGAAGGCCGTGGCCAGGTCCTCCGCCGGCTCGGGGCGCAGCGAGAAGCGCTCACCGGTGCGCAGCCGCACCGTCACCTGCCGGCCAGCCGGGAACGCCCGCCACGCCAGGTAGCGCAGCAGGCTCAGGGGGGTCAGCAAGTCCCTCAGCCGCTTCACATGCGCCTCCCGCCGGGGCTGCTCACCGGCGCCCGATGCCCAGGTAGGTGAAGCCCAGCTCCCTCATGCGCGCCGGATCGTAGATGTTGCGCCCATCGAAGATGACCGGCGCCTTCATCAGCGCCTTCATCCGCTCGAAGTCCGGGTGCCGGAACTCGTTCCACTCAGTGACGATGAACAGCGCGTCCACGCCCTCCACCGCCTCGTACGGCAGCTCCGCGTACCGGATGCGCTCGCCGAAGTAGCGCCTGGCGCTGTGCGCCGCCACCGGATCATGCGCCACCACCTTGGCGCCCTTGCCCAGCAGCCCCTCAATCACCTCGATGGACGGCGCCTCGCGCATGTCGTCCGTCTTCGGCTTGAAGGCCAGGCCCCACACGCCGAAGGTGCGCCCCGCCACCGAGCCGCCAAAGTGCTTGAGCGCCTTGTTCACCAGCAGCTTCTTCTGCCGCTCGTTGGTGCGCTCCACCGCGCGCAGCATATCCAGCTCCAGGCCGTACTCGCGCCCGGTGGCCACCAGCGCCTTCACGTCCTTGGGGAAGCACGAGCCGCCGTAGCCCACTCCGGGGAACAGGAACGGGTAGCCGATGCGCTTGTCCGCGCCCAGGCCCTTGCGCACGAAGTCCACGTCCGCGCCCACCTTCTCGCAGAGCGCCGCCATGTCGTTCATGAACGAGATGCGCGTGGCCAGCATCGCGTTGGCCGCGTACTTCGTCATCTCCGCCGAGCGGGTGTCCATGTAGAAGATGGGGTTCTCGGTGCGCACGAAGGGCGCGTACAGCTCGCCCATCACCTTGCGCGCCCGCTCCGAGTCCACGCCGATGACGACGCGGTCCGGCTTGAGGAAGTCCTCCAGCGCCGCGCCCTCCTTGAGGAACTCGGGGTTGGACACCACGTCGAACTCCACCTTCGTCACCTTGGCGATGGCCTGGTGCACCCTGTCCGCGGTGCCCACCGGCACGGTGCTCTTGTCCACCACCACCGTGTAGTGGCGCATGGCCTTGCCCACCTGCTCGGCGGCGGCCAGCACGTACTGCAGGTCCGCGTCGCCGCTCTCGCCCTCGGGCGTGCCCACCGCGATGAACACCACCTGCGAGGGCGCTACCGCCGAGGCCAGGTCCGTGCTGAAGCTCAGCCGCTTCTCACGCACGTTCTTGCGGATGAGCTCCTCCAGCCCAGGCTCGTAGATGGGCACCTCGCCCGCCTGCAGCATGTGGATCTTCCGCTCGTCGATGTCCACGCAGACCACGTCATTGCCCGAGTCCGCGAAGCACGTGCCCGCGACGAGCCCGACATAGCCGCTTCCGATGATGGCGATTCTCATGAGACTCCCGTGGCGCGACCGCGCCGCAGTCCTCTCTTATGCCGCTCGTGCCCCCCAGGGGAAGACGAAGCGCGGGCCCACCCTGCACGCCCGGTCAGCGGGCAGGGGCCAGAGGCGCGGCAGAGGGCTATCGGGGTGCGTGGAGCCCTCACCCGGCCCGGGGGTTTACTGCCCGGTGAGCAGGCGGCGCAGCCGGTCCGCGCCCCGGATGACGGTCTGGCTGCCTGGGGTGCTGACGGGCTCGACGACGAGCCGGTTGAGCAGCTCGCGGGTGGCCCGGCGAAGGGGCGGCAGCGCGGCCTGCGCGGCGCTTGCGGCCTGGGGAAAGAGCCGCTCGACGATGGACAGCGAGGTGTAGAGCGCCCGCTCCAGCTTCCAGGCCTTGGCCCGCTCGAGCAGCGCGGGCACGTTCAGCGGCCGCGAGTAGAGGCCGCCCATGAAGGTGGCCCCGGTCACCAGTTCCCGCAGGTCCACGAAGTACAGCCACGGCACCTGGAAGCCCTGGCGCGCGTACTCCAGGCACACCAGCAGCATGGCGTCCTCCAGCTCGGGCCGGAAGAACGAGGGGCCGTACACCTTGTGCGGCTGCGCCCGGTCGAAGATGCCCTTGAGCTCCTCGCGCCGATCGGTGCCGAGGATGTCCGCGTAGAGGAAGATGGGGGTGCGCCCATCCGAGAGCATCTTCGTGGCGCCGCTGCCCTGCTCCTGCTCGGGCTTGAAGTGAGCCTGGGAGAGGTAGCCCGCGAAGCCGTCCACGTCCACGCGCTTGAGCAGCACCTGGATGTCCAGCACCGGCCGGAAGCCCACGTGCGGATAGAGCGCCTCGGCGAAGGCGGCGCCTCCCATGAGCAGCAGCTTGCGGCCCTCGAGATCATCCACCGCGCGCTTGAAGTTGACGAGCTTCATCACGTTGTCGTTGACGGAGCCCTGGTAGATGGACAGCAGCCTGTCGCGGGCCCACTCGGGAGCGTCCGCGCCGCTCAGGCGGTACTCCAGGTTGTAGGCCGCCAGCGGCGCCAGGCCCTGGGAGATGGCCCAGTCCACGTACTCCTCCCATGGCGCGCCGCGCAGCGTGCCTCGCGGCGGTTCGAAGGAAGAGAGGATGCGGAAGGTGTCGAGCAGGCTGGGCGGCATGGAGGGCTCCTTTAACGAGCCGACCACAGGGGGCGCAATGGTGCTGAGGGTATGGGCGGCAATGGCCAGGCCCGGCATCCAGCGGCGGACAGTGCGCCCAGAAAACCTCAGCCGACCTTCGCACCGCGCCGCCGAGGCTTACGCTTTGCCATGGTTTGACGCGTATGCGTGGCGATCTCCCGGTTGATCAGGCGCTCCAGCTTGCGTACCAGGGCCTTGGGAAGGCCCTCCGGGTAAGCCCCTGGGAATCCCAGATACCCACCTTCGCCGCCAATCCACCGGAGAGTTTCTTCATACCCGTTCACCAGGTCACCGGCAGCCAGAATCGCAAGCTGGAGAGCCTGCATGGAGTCAATGCCCCAGAGTTCGAATAACTCCCGTTCCTGTGGACGAATCCACTCCACGCTGCACTTGAAGTTGCCAGTGCGTGGATCCTTCGCGGGTCTGCGAAGCCGGATGGACGCATGAAGACCGGGGCGGTTCACGAGTTCGAACCGGCGCTCCGCCAGAATCGGCCCCGAGGGCCGATTACCTCGAGGAAGACGAGAGGTTGTAGTCATGGCGGCCTCTCATCTTCGCTCAGGAGCGAAACGCGTCCCAGTCCGCCAGTACCTGAGTCGCGTAAACCTGTTACTGCCGCTCGAACGCCCCCATGTCACAGCGCGTGCCCTGGGGACGGCTGACCCCGCGCTGATCCGTGGTGCGGCACGCGGTATCGGATGAGCCTGGCGCGGCGGGATTGCCCGCATCGCGAGCGGGGCTCGTCGAGCCCAGGGAGTGTGTCCGCGTCAGCCCGCCGTTGTTGGCCAGCGCCCCGAGCAGCGGGTTGACTCCAGTGAGGTTGCCCGTCGTCGTTCCCACGATGGTGCAACCCGTGGTGCTCTGAATGAGGTTGAAGCCCTGCGAGGTGAGCGGCCCCGCGCAGTCGGGGCTGCCGCCCGCGGTGTTGTGGTTGCCGGCGATGACGGTGTTGCGAACGTTGAGCACGCCTCCGTTGCTGGCGATGCCTCCGGCGCGGCCGTCGGACTCCTCGTCCGAGGTGTTGTTGGTGATGGTGACGTTGTTCAGCGTCATCGTCCCCACGTTGATGATGCCGCCGGTGCCCGCGCTGCCCGAGTTGCCGCTGATCGTGCTGTTCTCCATGGTGAGCGTGCCGAAGCTCTGCATGGCGCCTCCCAGCGTCGACTCGTTGTTGCTGAAGGTGCAGCGGGTGATGCCGATCGTCGTGTCGCTCCCGGCGTAGAGCCCTCCACCCCGGCTCGTCACCACGTTGGCGTCGATCGTCGTGTCCGTAAGGGACAGCAGCCCGGCGAACTGGGCGATGGCGCCTCCGTTGGAAAAGGCCTCGTTGCCCGTCATCACCACCCGCGTGAGGAAGAGCGAGCCGGTGTCGGCCCGGATACCGCCTCCAGCGCTAACGTTCTGGCTGCCGCCATTCTGGAGCGTGACGTCCGTCAGCTGCAGGCTGCCCGATTGCAGGTAGAAGATGCGGGTGTTCAGGGTCGAACCGTTGCCGTCGATGCGGGTGCTGGGGGCGCCCTCGCCGAGGATGCGCACCTGGCTGGTGATGTTGAGGTCGCCCTGTGCGTCGCCGCCACTTCCCGGGCGCGTCAGCAGGTAGGTGCCCGCGGGCAGCTCGATGGTGTTGGCGCCCGCCATCGCGTTGCTCTCCTGGATGGCCGCGCGCAGCGTGCAGGCTCCGGAGGCGGTGGCGCAGGTGGCGTTGCCTGGAAACGCATCCACCGCGTCGGTGGTGCTGTTCACCACGAAGTAGCCAGGCTCTCCGGGCTCGGGGAAGTCACACCCCACGAGCATGAGCAGCAAGGCCGGCAGCGCCAGACGCCAGCGAACGGAAACGCACATAGGTCAGCTCCCCCCTGTGAAGGGGAACCAATCTGGGAGCTGACCCGCGAACGCGCTACCTGCACTCTGGGGAGGGCTGCCCGCCCTGACTTCTTGTGGACGGAAGCAGCCTGTCCGTTACGGTACTGCCTCAGTAGGGTGCCCCGCGTCCTTCCACCCCTTGAGCCCATCCGACATCACCTGCGCCTTCGTGTAACCTGCTTCGGCCGCCCGACCGGCGGCTGCATGGGAAGCCCCTCAACGTTTGTTACTGCAGTAGAAGACAAGGGGGGTGTCCTTGCTCTCCGGCAGCGCGGCCTTCACGTCGTACGTGCGGTAGTTGGCCAGCAGCACGGCGCCAGGCACCTTGCCGTTTTCCTTGCGGAAGTCCTCGCCATTGGCATCGACGAACACGGCGCCCGCTTTGTGAGCAGCGACGGAATCGGCGACCGTGAGTTCTTTCACGGCCGGATGCGCGGACTTGCACCCACTCGCGACGAGTGTGGCCAAGCCCAGTGTCAGCACCAGCATGGATCTGCGGAGCACGGGTTTCCTCCTGAGAGGTTCACCAGCCTAGCACACATGCGCTGGTGGAGAGCCCCCCTTGAGCTCAGGCGCGCTTCGCGAAGTGCTTCCTCATATCCGCGAACTCCTGGTGTGAGAGCTGCGTCAGCGCGTCCACGCCCGCCCCCGGCTGCATCGTGAAGTCCCGCTGGTAGTCCACCCGCGTACGCCCCTCGCCCGCCTGGGTGAGCTTCACCTCGGCCTCGTAGGCCACCATCCCCAGCCCCGGGGTGATCAGGTGGTAGCGCAGCGTGTGATCGCGCTCGTCCCGGTAGTCCAGCTCTTCCACCAGCCGCGTGTCTCCCACCGTCAGCTGGTAGCGCGACGGCACCTTGCTCACGCCACCGCCGTCCAGCCACTCGAAGGGCACCGTGGGCAGCAGCACCCCCACGAAGCGCTGAAAGTCGTACAGCAGGGCCCACACGTGGCTGAGCGGCGCGTCCATCTCTCCCCGGTGCACCAGGACGTACCGGTTGGGCTCCACCTGCGTGCACGTGAACTCCACTGCGTCACCACTCCGCTGCTGGCTCATGTGGCCCCCCTTCGAGAAGGCCCGGACTGTAGCCGGGCCCGCACCGCCTCGCCCAGCCGCCACAGGCCGTAGCGCGCCATGGGCCTCACCCGCGGCGCCAGCAACAGCTTCGCCGCCGCCCACTCCGCCCGGTGCTCCACCAGCCGCGTCTCCAGCAGCCGCTCCTCGGAGAAGAAGCTCCGGGCCAGCACCTGCTGCCACCTGCGTGGCGCCAGCGCCTCGAGCACCTCATGTGGCACCGGCGCCGCCAGCAGCCGCCGCGCCGCCTCCAGCGCGTACCACGCCAGGTGCGGGAACGCCGTGCTCCGCGCCACCTCCACCACCCGCTCCCAGCTCAGCCCCGGACGCGCCAGTACCAGCAGCTTCAGGTCCATCAGCCACGAGAGCCGCTGCAGCAGGTGGTTGCTCGCGTGCAGCGCCAGGTACACCAGCTCGTCCTCCGCCCGCAGGTAGCGCACGCGCCGGCCCTCCAGCGGGGCCTCCTCCGCTCGCGCCAGCAGCGCCTCGGCCTCCAGCGCCAGCCCGTAGCCCGTGAGCGCGCGGAAGTGCAGCTCCACCAACCCCGCCGGGCCCTGGAACTCCCGGTGGTGCGTGTGCTCGCCTCCGTGCCCCGGCCGCTCGGGCGCTCTCGTGAGCCCCAGCCCTTCCAGCGCCACCGAGGCGGGCTCCACCTGCTCGCGGCCGACGAGCAGATCCACGTCCGTCGTCGCCCGGTGGAACGGCTCCGGGTAGAAGCGCCGCGCCAGCGCCGGCCCCTTCAGCACCACCGGCACCACTCCCGCCACCGCCAGCGCATCCACCGAGCGCAGGAGCAGCGTGTTCACCCGGATGGCTCGCGCCGCCGTGCTCATGGACTCGCGGCGCAGCGTCTCCCGCGCCGGCTCGGGCAGCACCCACCCGGCCCGCTCCAGCGCGTGCGCGGTGAACCCCGCCAGCCCATGCCGCCCGGCCAGGCGCACCAGCGCTCCGGCGTCCTCCGGAAGAGGGCCCACCGGAGAGGCCGGCCAGGCCCGGAGCAGCGCGAGGAACGCCCGCGCCCCCACCCGGCTCACCGCCTCAGCGCGACGACACGGCCAGGCTCCGCCTCGGCCAGCGCCATCAGCTGCGAGGCGCGCTCGGCCACCGCGTCCGCGACGAGCTCCAGCGCCAGCTCCTCGTCCCGGTTGATCTCCGAGCGCCCATCACGCCACGCGAGGTTGAGCCACCCCAGCGCCACCTCGCCGTCCTTCACCTCGAGCCGCACGTCCAGCGGCAGCGCCGAGCCCGCCGGCCGCTGCATCTCGAAGACGACGCCATCGGTGAGCCCCTCATGCTGGTGCTGCAGCCGCAGCTCCAGCCGGGCCACGTCCAGCGCCTCGCCCAGCGGCCGCACCGCCTCCCACAGCAGCTGCAGCGTGGCCGCCTGGTGAATGCTCCGCGTCAGGTCCTTCACCACCGTGCGCAGGCGGATGTTCTTGCGGCGCGTCTCGCCCACCGTCCCGGCGTTGCCCAGGTCCAGGTAGCCCAGCTTGCGCATCAGCACGAAGAGCACCACGCCCATGCCGATGAGCAGCATGGCGCTCTGGGCGCTGTTGGCGAAGTTGAGCCCCAGCGCCGTGAGCGTGAACAGGCCGCACAGCGCGTACAGCACCAGCACCGCCGAGCGGTGGCTGAGCACCAGCCGGCTCATCAGCCGGTGGTGAATGTGCTCCTTGTCCGCGCTGAACATGGGCCGTCCCAGCACCGAGCGCCGGATGATGGCCAGCATCGTGTCCATGATGGGCAGGCCCAGCGCCATGATGGGCACCAGCATCGCCACCGCCGTGCCGCTCTTGGTGGACGTCTTGAGCGACACCGCCGCCAGTACGAAGCCCAGGAACATGCTGCCCGTGTCGCCCATGAAGATGGACGCCGGGTTGAAGTTGAAGACGAGGAACCCGAGGATCGCCCCCGCCAGCGCCGCCATCAGCAGGCACATGACGACGTCCCCGCGCACCAGCGAGAGGATGAAGTTGGTGCTCACCCCGAAGAAGGCGACGCCGCCGGCCAGCCCGTCCAACCCATCGATGAGGTTCAGCGCGTTGACGACGCCGACGATCCACAGCAGCGTGAAGGGCAGGCTCAGCGCCCCCAGCGACACCTCGGGGCCGAAGGGGTTGGCGATCAGCTCGACGCGAAAGCCCAGCATGTACAGCGCGATGGCGACGCCGAACTGAATGGAGAACTTGAGCCGGGCCCCCGCGCCCTGCAGGTCGTCATACAGCCCCAGCATGGCAATGGCCGCGCCACCGCAGAACAGGCCCCACACCAGCTCCTCATGGGAGCGGAACAGCGAGCCCACCCCCGAGTCCACCAGGAACAGGGCGCACAGCGGCGCGAAGAAGCCCGCCACGATGGCCACTCCGCCCAGCCGCGGAATGGGGCGCACGTGCACCTTGCGGCTGGAGTTGGCCTGATCCACCCACCCCCATGCCAGCGCGCGGTTGCGCACCACCACGGTGAGCCCGATCGAGACCATCAGCGAGACGAGGAAGGTGACGAGGAAAGTAATCATCCGGGAAGGCCGGCATGGTGACGGCGCAGGGTGCGGCCCGTCAATCGCCGCCTCCCACCATACCCGGCAGCGGGCTTGCCCGCCCGTCTGCTCTCCAGGCTCCTTGGAGAGGACGGGGTAGGCCCCAGGCGCACTCTGGCGGCCTCAGCGTGCGCGCAGCACGTCTTCATAGAGCCGCAGCGTGCGCAGGGCGACGTCGCGCCAGCCACGGCCCTGGGTGGCTCGCTGGGCCGCGCGCCGCAGCTCGAGCAGGCGCGGCCGGTCCTCGGCGAAGGAGCGCAGCGCGGCGGTGAAGCCCGGCACATCTCCAATGGAGAGCAGCCGCCCTGTGTCGCCGTCTCGCACCACCTCGGGCGCCACGCCCACCGGAGTGGACACCGGGGCGAGCCCGCAGGCCATGGCCTCGATGAGCGCCATGCCATAGCCCTCGGCATGGCTGGGGAAGAGCAGCGCCTCATAGTCGCGCAGCAGCTCGGGAAGCTGGGCGTGCGGGTAGCGAGGCACCACGCGCACGTGCTCGCGCACGGAGGCGGGGAAGTCGCCGAGCACCTCGGCCTCACTGGTGCCCGTGCCCAGCAGGCCCAGCGTGAAGGCCACGCCCTGCTCGTGCAGCGCGCGCGCCACCGCGACCACATCCTCGCGGCCCTTGCGCTGAATCCACGTCCCCACGACGGCGATGCGCAGCGGGCCCTCGGGGAGCGGCTGGGGCTCGGGCAGGTGCTGGAAGGGCTCGGGCAGGCCGTGCGGAATGACGGAGATGCGCTTGGAGGGGACGCCCAGTCGCTCACGCGCGTGCTGGCTGTCCACGGGGTTAAGCAGCACGACGTGGTCCGCGCATAGCAGGGACTGGCGCACCTCCCAGAGGCGGAAGCCGCCATGGTAGAGCGGGTACTTCCAGCTCAGGCGGGCCAGCCCGGCGCGGACGTCGGTGCGCAGCTGCTCGGAGACGACATGCTCCAGGCCGTGGCTGCGGGTGAGCAGGGCATGGCGGGGCTTGGCACCCGGGCGGCCGAGGCGGGCCCAGGGCCAGCTGTCCCCCGTGGTGATGTCGAGCACGTCGAAGCGCCCCGCGTTGCGGGCCAGCCACGCGAAGAGAACCCATGGAAAGCGCACCGAGTGCCAGGCGGAGAACCAGGGCGCGCCCGGGAAGGCGTCACCGAAGCCGTAGTAGGACACCTCGCAGCCGAGGGCGCTGAGCGCACGGCCCAGGGTGAGCGTCACGCCCGGGGCCCCCAGGTTCGGATCGAGCGGGTGGTGAATGCCGAGGAGAACTCGCAGGCCGGACACAGGTGCTGGATAGCACGGCGGCACGGGGGCGCCACCGAGGGGCTGCCTCCCTGAATGCTTTGAGAGGCTCCAGGGCCGGTTCAGAATGCGCCCGGCCCTTATGTCCTCCCCTTCTTGCCCCACGCTGCGGCAGTGCCTGGACGGGAAGCACAACAACCTGGACTTCATCCGGTTCGTGGCGGCCGCGGGCGTCATCTTCTCGCACGCCTTCCCGCTGGCGCAGGGCACGGGGGTGCGCGAGCCCCTGGAGGACTTCACCCGCGGGCAGGTATCGCTGGGGCGGCTGTGCGTGGCGGTGTTCCTGGTGATCAGCGGCGTGCTCATCACCCAGAGCTACGAGCGTACCCCAAGCCTGGCGCGCTTCACGTGGGCGCGGGTGCTGCGCATCTTCCCAGGGCTGGCGGTGGTGCTGCTGGCGAGCGCGTTCCTGCTCGGGCCCGCGCTAACGCGGCTTCCGCTCGGGACGTACCTGAGCTCTCCGGAGCCCTACCTGTACGTGCTGCGCAACTTCACGCTGTACACCGCGCAGTGGGAGCTGCCGGGGGTGTTCACCGGCAATGTGTACCCGGGCGCGGTAAACGGCTCGCTGTGGACGCTGAAGTACGAGGTGGGCTTCTACCTGCTGGTGGCCGGGCTGGGCGCGGCGGGGCTCTTGCGGCGGTGGGTGGGGCTGGCGGCCTGGGTGGCGGCGGCGGTGGTGCCCTTCGTGCCGTACGTGGGCCCGCGGCTGAACTTCTGGCCGGAGCTGTACCTCTACTTTGGCGGAGGCCTGGCGCTGTACCTGCTGAGAGAGCGCGTGCGGATGAGCCCCTGGGTGGCGCTGGGGTGCGTGGTGGCCCTGCTCGTCACGGCGCGGCTGGGCGTGGGCTTCCGGTACGCGGTGGGCTGCTGCGGCGCGTACCTGGTGCTGTACCTGGCGTTCCTGCCCAGCCGGCTGTCGGGCTTCGCGCGCTACGGGGACTTCTCCTACGGCGTCTATATCTACGCCTTCCCTGTGCAGCAGCTCGTCACCGCGCTGCTCGGTGGCCGCGCGGAGTGGTGGATGAACGCGGCGCTGTCGCTGCCGGTGGTGGTGGCGCTGGCGGCGCTATCCTGGCACCTGGTGGAGAAGCTCGCCCTGCGGCTGAAGGGCACACCTCCCTCACTGCTGACGCGGGTGCTGAGCCCTCGCATGCCGTCCTGACGAGCGGAAGGCCCTCGCGCGGCGCATGGCCTTGCCCGGGGCCCGGGGCTCCTCTAGAAACCCGGGCGGACCTCCATGCTCACACTCAAGCCAGCGCTTCGGGCCGCGCGTCTCGCGCACTGCGTCTTCCCCTTCAGCCAGCTGCGCACCGCGCGCCTGCTGCTGGGACTGAACCGGGAGCAGCCCCTGGAGGTCCACCGCCCGCTGTTCGGCTACGACTTCTCACTCAAGGCGCACCGCAGCACCACGCACATGCTGCTGTACCTCCAGGGCGAGAAGTTCATGGCGGACCTGGCGCTCATCGCCCCGCACCTGCGCCCAGGCATGGTGGCCTTCGATGTGGGGGCCAACATCGGCTACCTGGCCATGTACCTGCGCCAGCGCATCGGCCCCGCGGGCGAGCTGTTCTGCTTCGAGCCGGAGCCGGAGAACTACGCCGAGCTCGAGTCCAACCTGCTGCGCAACCGCCTGGACAACTGCCACGCCATCTCCGCCGCGGTGGGCGCTCAGGAGGGCACGGTGACTTTCGCCCGGGGGCTTAACGGCCACGTGGCTCCGGACGGTACAGAGGGCATCTCGGTGCCCGTCCTCACCCTGGACGGCTTCGTCGAGCAGCGCGGCCTGGCGCGCGTGGACTTCGTGAAGATCGACGTCGAGGGCTTCGAGGTGGATGTGCTCAACGGGATGAAGGGCCTGCTGTCGCGGCCCGGCAAGCCTATCCTCTACATCGAGGTGCATGCTCGGGGTGAGTACTACAACGCCGATCCGCGCAAGGTGTGTGAGCTGCTCGAGGGCTCGTACTCGAACATCCAGGCGTATGTGTCGCCCGATGACTTCAAGGCGCGCCAGAGCCGGCTGCGCCGGGTGCTCAGCCGAGTGTCCCCCTTCGAAAACCTGGAGCGGGAGTGCCGCGTGGACCTGGCCGAGGTGAAGCGCCACGACGACCGGCGCTACCAGCTGCTCTGCCTGCCCTGAGCCTGGCGGTGCTCAGCGCGCCAGCTGCCTCAGCAGCGAGGCCACCATCCACGGCGGGAAGCCCACCACGTAGCGCCAGCGCGGCACCACCAGGTGGCCTCTCAGGCTGCGCCGGTACAGGTCCAACGCCAGCTCCGGCCGCCCGTGCTTCACCAGCCACTGCGTCACGTGCCTCGCGCCGTGCAGCAGCAGCGTCAGCCGCTCACGCCTCCGGGCCGAGCCTCCCGGGTAGGCGCCGCGCTGCTCCTGCTCCAGCAGGTAGCAGAGCCCCTCGTAGCCGCGCTCCAGGTCCTTCGAGGACGAGCTGCCGTGCTTGCGGTAGCCCACCACCAGCGGCGCCTCCACGAGGACGAAGCCGCGCTCGGTGCCCAGCCGGTAGAGCAGATCGTGGTCCTCGGAGTTGATGCGCTTGTCCGTGAAGCCGCCCACCCGCCGCACCGCCTCGGTGCGCACCGCGATGACACACGCCGTGCGCACGAACGTCTCCTGCGCGCTCGCCAGGTAATCCGCGAAGGCATGGGCCCGGAATGCGCCCTGGCTCACCCGGGCCAACTCCTCCGGGCGCTCGAAGGGCGCATGTGAGCCCATCACCAGCGCCGGGCCTCCATACATGGAGATCGCCTGCCGGTACGTGGCCAACGTCCACGGGAACCACAGGTCATCACTGTCCAGGAACACCACGTACTCGCCCGTGGCGTGCTGGATGCCCAGGTTGCGCGCCACCCCCTGCCCCTGGTTCGGCTGGCTCAGCGCGCGCACCCGCTCCCCGTACTCCGCCAGCACCGCCCGCGTGTCGTCCGTGGAGCCGTCATCGATGACCAGCACCTCGTAGTCCGTGAACTGCTGCGCGAAGACGGTGGCCAGCGCCTCTCGCAGCAGCCCCGAGCGGTTGTACGTGGGGATGACGATGGAGAAGAATGGCATCGGCCGGCTACTCCACGCGCGCCCGCAGCCCCATCTCGGAGATGCGCAGGAAGGTGGCCAGCTGCCGCTTGTACTCCGCCGCGCTCAGCCTGCGCCGCAACAGCGACTGCGTCAGCACCAGCGAGTTCCACGGCAGCGTCCCCACCAGGATGAGCCGCATCAGCCGCTCGTGCAGCTTCCCGTGGTGCTTGCGGAAGTACGCCAGCCGCGTGCGCCACAGCTCGATGCGCACCTTGTCCGGCCCCGAGGTGCCCTGCCGGAACGAGCGGCTCGTCAGGTGCGTAATCACCGCCTCGGGGCAGAAGGCCACCTCCCAGCCCGCCTTCCACGCCCGCACGCACCAGTCCGTGTCCTCGGTGTTGCCCAGCGGCGAGAGCTTCTCGTCCAGCAGCCCCACCTGCGCCAGGCACTCCTCACGCACGACGATGCAGGCGCCCAGCACCCAGCTCACCCGCGCCTGCTCGTAGCCGTACTGCGCCGGATCGATGTGCAGCTCCTTCAGGAAGTGCAGCGGCCGGGGCAGGAAGATGATGTCGAACAGCGCGGAGGCCAGCGTCATCTCCCGGAAGGTGCTGTTCTGCAGCGTGCCGTCCGCGTTGAGCAGCCGCGCTCCCGCCATGCCCACCCGTGGGTTCTCGTCCATGAAGCGCACCAGCGCGTCGAACGCCCCCTCGTGGACGATGGTGTCATCGTTGAAGATGCAGAAGTGCCGCGCCTTCGCCTGCGCGAGCACCTGGTTGTGGTTGGCCGAGAAGCCCTTGCGCCCGGTGTTGAAGAGCCAGCGCACCTGGGGGAAGTCGCGCCGCATGGCCTCCACCCCGCGCCCGCCCGTGGCGTTGTCCACCACCCACACCTCGAAGGTGCACTCCTTCGTCGTCTGGAACAGCGTGCGCAGACAGTCGTGCAGCAGCTCGGGGTTGCTGTGGTTGACGATGGAGATGACCAGGTCGGGCTTCTTCATGTCGACGCGGGCTGGGGAGCCTCCCGGCGCAGCCGCCTCCGGAGGGTGTCTCGAAGCATGTTACCGATGATGCGCAGCTCGGCCACCAGCGGCAGCGGCCCGGGGAGGCGCTCGCGCACCAGGAAGAGCACCAGGAACAGCCCCACGCCGGTGAACGCCTGGGCCCACGGCCCGTGCGGCACCAGGCGCGGCAGGGCCACGGCGACGCCCAGCAGCAGCAGCCCCACGGTGACGAAGGGCTCGACCACCTGCGCCACCAGCCCCTTGAGCGCCGGGTTGAGCCGCGCCACCAGCCAGGCGGTGACCCACAGCTCGCACAGGCTGGCGAACACACCCAGGGGCCCCAGCCCCGCAAGCCCGTAGCGCTGAACGATGAAGCTGCCCAGCGACCACCTCAGCACGCCCACGCCCAGCACCACGGCGAAGCGCTCCCACGGGCGGCCGCCCGCGTTCTGCGCGGTGGCCAGCAGCCCAATCAGCGTGGTGAGGATGGCCTCCATGCTGAACCACTGCACCAGCGGCACCGCGGGCGCCCACCGCTCGCCGAAGAACAGCGGCACCGCCACCGGCATGGCGAACACCGCCAGCGGGATGAACAGGCAGAACGTCGCCGACAGCCGCCGCAGCGAGGTGCGCAGGTAGCCCGCGAAGCCCACCGGGTCCTCCTGCAGCCGGCAGTACGCCGGGAACGCCACCCGGTTGAGGATGGCGCTGAGCATCATCGGCGTGGCCGCCAGCGCCGTGGCCCAGTTGACGAAGCCCACCGCGTCCGTGCCCAGCACCCGCCCCACCACCAGCGGAATCCACCCCAGCGACAGGGTGGCCACCAGCGGCGGCAGTTGGAACGCCAGCCCGAAGCCCAGCAGCCGCTTCACCACCGCCAGGCGGAACGCGCCCCGGGGCCTCCATGGCGAGGCCCACCAGATGCACCCCAGGCCCACCACCCCGCGCGCCACCCCGCCGCCCACCAGCGACCAGGCGCCACACCCCAGCGAGGCCAGACCAATGGTGGTGGCCACCTGCGCTACGTTCTCGATGAGCTCCGCGCGGGCGATCAGCGGGAAGGCCAGCTTGCGCTCCAGCGCCATGAGCGGAATGACGCGCAGCGAGGACAGGAACAGGCCCCCCGCCATCACGTACACCATGGGCAGCGCCTGGGCGCCCAGCGCGTAGCTCTCCACCAGGCTGGGCGCCAGCGCGATGATGGTGGCGACGATGCCGGCGGTGAGCGCCTGGTGGCACCAGAAGATGGTGGACGTCTCCTCCTCGGTGGGCTCGTGAGGCTGGTGCACCAGCGCGGCGCTCAGGCCTAGATCCCCCAGGAACACGCCCAGCGAGGTGGCGTACGCGACGATGCCGAACAGCCCGTAGTCCGCGGGGAACAGCAGCCGCGAGAGCACCAGCGCGCTGACGATGCGCAGCACCTGGGACACCACCGTGCGCGCGGCGAGCACCGTCATGCCCCGGCCGGCGCGGGCCTTCACCTCGTCGGCGGTGAGCTGTGGAGCGGCGGTGGCGTTCATGCGTCCGGAGTGCCTGCCCGCGCTCCGAGGCGCGAGAGCGGGGATGCTAACGGTGGCCCCCACTGCTCACAAGCACGGGACAGCCTGCTCCCCTACCCTCCAGGATGGCGCTCGTCACCGGGAGCACACGCCTTTTGACACCCCTGGAGAGCGGGGGCTACGGTCCCCGCCATATGAAAGCTGGCGGCCTCCTCAACTTCCTCCGGCGCGAGGTGCTGGTGGGTGAGTACGAGGTATTCCACCGCACCCTGCGCGAAACGCTCGTGGGCACCTGCGAGAGCGTGCTGGACGTGGGCTGTGGGTTCCGCTCGCCGCTGGGCACCTTCTCGCACCTCATTCCGCGCACCGTGGGCGTGGATGGGTACGACAAGGCCATCGAGCGCAGCCGGGCCGCGGGGCTCCACCGCGAATACCACTGCATGGACCTGATGCAGGTGGGCAGCTTCTTCGGGCCCAAGAGCTTCGATGCCGCCATCGCCATCGACGTCATCGAGCACTTCGACAAGCCGGACGGCTATCGCTTCCTGGAGATGCTCGAGTCCATCGCGCGCAAGCGCGTCATCCTCTTCACGCCCAACGGCTACCTTCCGCAGAACGAGTGGGACGGCAACGTGCACCAGGTGCACCGCTCGGGCTGGGAGGTGTACGACTTCGAGCTGCGCGGCTACCGCGTCATCGGCATGAGCGGCTGGAAGCCGCTGCGCGGGGACTATGCCCTGCCGCGCATCCGCCCGTACCCGGTGGGGGGCTTGCTCTCGCGGCTCACCGAGCCGCTGGCCACCCGCTTTCCGAGCCAGGCCTTCGCGCTGCTGGCCATCCGGGACATGGAGGAGACGGGAAGTGCGGCGTGAGGCCTCGGCTCCCGTGCTGAGCCCCAGCCCGCCGCCTGCTGTGTCGGTGACACCGGTGAGCGCCACGGTGGCTCCGGCTCCGGCGCACGAGGCGCGCCAGGACGGGCTGGATGTGCTGCGCGCGGCGGCCATTCTGCTGGTGCTCTTCTTTCACGCCCCCGAGGCCGTGACGCGCGCGTTGCCGGAGGCGGTGCGCTCGGTGTTCTCGGTTGGGTGGATGGGCGTGAACCTGTTCTTCGTGCTCTCCGGCTACCTCATTGGCCGCCAGGTGTTCGCCACGCGGGAGGACCTGCCGCTGGGCTCGCGGCTTCGCACCTTCTGGGTGAAGCGCTGGACGCGCACGCTGCCGCTGTACTTCGTGGTGCTGGGCGCCTACGCACTCAAGCCATGGCTGGTGGGCGTGCCCTTCGTGGGCGGCGGCTGGCCGTACGCGCTCTTCCTGCAGAACTACGCCCCGCTGCAGGACTTCGTGCAGAGCTGGTCGCTGTGCGTGGAGGAGCACTTCTACCTGGTGCTGCCGCTGGTGGCCTTCGGGCTCAGGGGGCAGCGCTGGCCCGCGTGGGCCTGGCTGGTGCCGCTCGCGGTGAGCATGCTGTTCCGGGCCGTCGTCACCGAGGCCCTGCCCCTCAGCCCCGCCGTGCGCGAGTGGATCAACGTGTCGCCCTGGGCCACGCACCTGCACCTGGATGGGCTGGGCGTGGGCGTGTTCCTGGCTCGCACCGCGCCCCGGTGGCGTGCCTGGCCCGCGCGGTGGAAGGCCGCCTGCGCCGTGCTGGGCCTGGGGTTGCTGGTGGCGATCTTCGCGCCCTACGAGCCCCGCGAGCTGGGGCATGGCTTCATCGGGCTGTATACGGGCCTGAGCGTGGCGTTCGGCCTGCTGCTGGTAGGCGCGGAGTCGTGGCGGCTTGCGCCCTGGCTGCGGCGCGCGGTGTACGCGGTGGCGGCGACGTCCTATGGGGCCTACCTCTGGCACGGGCTGGTGGCGCGCGCCTTCGAGCGGAGCCACCTCTCGCTGGGCGGCTGGGGGGTGGATCTGCTGGCCTTCGTGGCGGTGACGCTGCTGGTGTCCTGGGCCACCTACCTCGCCGTGGAGAAGCCAGGCCTGCGGCTGCGGCGCTGGCTGCTGAAGCGGGAGGACCTCTGAGCCGTTCCCCCGCGTCCACCGTGGCCTGGCACCTGCTCACCGGTGAGTACCCGCCTCAGCCGGGAGGCGTCGCGGATTACACGCGGCTGGTGGCACGGGCGCTGGCGGACACGGGCGCGCGGGTTCACGTCTGGGCGCCCGGTGAGGCCGCGGTGTCCCAGGAGGAGAGCGTCACGGTGCACCGTGCTCCGGGCCTCTTCAGTCCCACGGGGCTGGTGAGGCTGACGCGCGAGCTGGACGCCTGTCCGGGGCCCCGGCGGCTGCTGCTCCAGTACGTGCCGCATGCGTTCGGCCTGAAGGCGATGAACGTGCCCTTCTGCGCCTGGTTCGCCGCGCGCCGCCAGGACGAGCGCTGGGTCTTCTTCCACGAGGTGGTGTACCCATGGCGCCCCCGCGCTCCGCTGCGTCACCACGTGCTCGCGGCCACCACGCGGGTGATGCTGCGGCTGGTCGCTGGCGCCGCGGACCGGGCCTTCGTGTCCATTCCCACCTGGGCCGAGCACCTGCCCTCGCGCCTGCGGCCCCACGCCGAGTGGCGCCCCGTGCCCAGCAACCTGCCCACGCAGGTGCCCCCGGCTACCCGGGCCCGCATGCGCGCGGAGCTGGGCGAGGGTCCGCTGCTTGGCCACTTCGGCACCTTCGGCGAGGCCACCTCGGGGATGCTGGAGCACGCGCTGGTGCCGCTGCTGCGCGCGGGCTCCACCCGCCGGGCGCTGCTGCTCGGCCGCGGAAGCCAGGCCTGGCGCGAGGGCCTCGCCCGGCGCTACCCCGAGCTGGCCGGGCAGCTGCTCTCCCGCGACTCGCTGGCGCCCGAGGCGCTGGCCGCGCACCTCGGCGCGTGTGACTTGCTCCTCCAGCCTTACGGAGATGGCGTGAGCGCCCGGCGCGGCACCACCATGGCCAGCCTCGCGCTGGGCCTGCCGCTGGTCACCAACACCGGGCACCTCACCGAGCCGCTGTGGCGCACGCTCGGCGCGGTGGCCCTGGTGGAGGGCACGGACCCCACGGCCCTGGTGCCGGAGGCGGAGCGTCTGCTCGCCCACCCCGAGGCCCGCGCCGCGCTGGGGGCCCGCGCGGCCGAAGTGTACCGGCAGCGCTTCTCCCTGGAGCGCACCGTGGAGGCGCTGCTGGGCTCCGCGCCCCGGGAGGAGCACCGCCCATGAGCACTCCGCTGAGGCTCGCGCTGCTGATGGATCCACGCGAGGAGGGCTGGCCCAGCATGGACCTGGTGGGCGAAGCCCTGCACGAGGGCCTGTCCGCGCTGGGCTCCGAAGTCGCGGTGACGGGCGTGCGGCCCACCATTCCCCGCCTGCTGCGGCGACTGCCTCGCCTGGGCCCTCAGGCGGCCTTCAACGCGGACCGGCTCCTCACCCGCTTCGGCGCCTACCCGGCGCGCACCCTGCTCGCCCGCGGCCGCTTCGATGCGTTCCACGTGGTGGACCACTCCTACGCGCAGCTCGTCCACACGCTGCCCGCCGCGCGCACCGGCGTGTACTGCCATGACCTGGACACCTTCCGCTCCGTGCTGGAGCCCCACCGCGAGCCGCGCCCGGCCTGGTTCCGGCTGATGGCGCGCACCACCCTGTTGGGCCTGCGGCGCGCCGCCGTCGTCTTCCACGGCACCCAGGCGGTACGCGCCGAGCTGCTCGCGCATGGCGTGGTGCCCGCCGAGCGGCTCGTCTGGGCACCTCCCGGCGTGTCTCCAGAGTTCCGTCCCGAGCCCTCGGCCGCGGACCGGAGCGAGTCCGTGCTCGCGCCCCTGGGTGGGCGGCCCTTCCTGCTCCACGTGGGCAGCTCCATTCCGCGCAAGCGCCTGGACGTGCTCTTCGCCGTGTTCGCCGCGCTGCGGGCCCGGCACCCGGAGCTGCGCCTCGTTCAGCAAGGGGGCGCGCTCACGCCCGACCAGCGCGAGCAGGTATCGCGGCTCGGCCTGGGCCAGGTGCTCCTGCAGCCGCCCAAGCTGGACCGCGACACCCTGGCGGGCCTCTACCGCCGCGCCCGCGCGGTGCTCGTGCCCAGTGAGGCCGAGGGCTTCGGCCTGCCCGTCATCGAAGCGCTCGCGTGTGGCGCGCCCGTGGTGGCCAGTGACTTGCCCGTGCTGCGTGAAGTGGGCGCCGACGCGTGCACCTACTGTCCCGTGGGCCACGTGGAGGCCTGGGCCCACGCGCTCCACGCGCTGCTGTCCGAGCGGACTCCGCCTCCGCCGCGGGAGCTGCGCCTCGAGCGGGCCCGGCGCTACACCTGGCACCAACACGCGCGCACGGTGCTCGGGGCTTACCAACAGCTTGCGAAAACCGGCTCCGTCGCGTAATACAGTTCTCGCTCCGCCTCGCTACCGCTGGCCCACGCCGTGTACCGAGGATGGAAAGGTTGCCCCCCGTTGGAGCGCTGCTCCGGGGCGCGCGACAAAAAACGTCACCCACTGACAAATTTGGGCACGTGCTGCCTGGCCACTATACGGGCCCGGCGCAGGTGCACAGCCCCGGGGACACACAGTGGCTCCGACGCGCTGTGCAGACAGACTGTGAGCAACACAGTCCACGTGGATCCAAGCCCCCGCGCTGCTTGCCCAGATCCGTGGCCAGTGGATCTGTTGACCTCACCTGCACGGCGGTTTTCGTCGCGCCATGGGCTCGTGACAGGCCGCGCGTGTGGCGCGGCGCTTGCTCTCTCGTCAGGCGCGGCGGTTATCGCCACCCTTTGAAGGAGCACCCAGATGAAGCGGCGCCAGTCCAACGGCTTCACCCTCATCGAGCTGATGATTGTCGTCGCAATCATCGGAATCCTGGCGAGCATCGCAATTCCCAGCTTCCTGCGGCTGCAGGCGCGGGCGCGGCAGTCCGAGGCGGCCACCAACCTCAAGAGCCTCTTCACCAGCATGCGCACCCAGCAGCGCAAGCCGCCCGAGGACATTCACTCCACGGGCTTCGCGCCCGAGCGCGGCAACCGCTACAGCTACCACCTGAACGACACGTGCCCCGTCTTCGAGAACCGCAGCGGCATTGACGCGGTGCTGAACAACTCCTCCCTGTGCGTGGGCGCGGACACCTTCAAGTTCACGGGCTTCCCGGACATCTTCGAAGTGGTGCCGCCCGGCAGCGCGACGTGGGACAGCGCGGCGGTGACTAACGGCATGGCCGTCAACTCGGGCCTCTTTGGCACCCACGACTCCTGGGACTTCCTGGTGTACGCCGGCGGCGACGTGGACAACAACGTGCTGGACTCGGCGGACACCTGGCTCATCTCCTCGGCCGACGGCGAGCTGATGCCCGCCTGCCCCTCCACCGGTGGCGTCACCGAGCCGGTGGCCGCGGGTGAGCCGTTCAACACCAGCAACGACGTGAACTGCCTGTAGAGGCGGGTCGGGGGACTCGCCTCTCCCCTCCTTCTGGAGGGTGAATCGCCTTCTTCCTCACGGGAGAGGGCGATTGCCTTTTTCGGGCACTCGCGCCGCTGGCGGGTGCTTGCCGGGTTGACGGGCCCCGGGTGGGTCTGCTTCGGTCGCCTGCGCGTTGCGCATCCTCTTCCTCAACCCCGTGGGAGTGCTGGGTGGCGCCGAGCGCGCGCTGCTGGATCTGCTCGCGTGCCTGCGCACGCTGGAGCCCGCGCTCTCACCGCACCTGCTGACAGGCACCGAGGGCCCGCTGCTCGAGGAGGCCCGGGCGCTGGGTGTGAAGGCCCGGGTGCTGCCACTACCCGAGCGTCTGTCGGCCCTGGGAGACAGTGGCCTGCGGGGCGGTGGGGCGGGGGCGCTGTGGGGCTTTGCCCGGGGGCTGGCACCCGCTCCGGCGCTGCTGACCGGGTACCTGCGCCAGCTGCGCCGCGAGGTGCGCGCGCTGCGGCCTCACCTTATTCACTCCAATGGAATCAAGACGCACCTGCTGAGCCCCGCCACCCTGGGTCTGCGCGTACCCTGCGTGTGGCACATCCACGACTTCATCGGAGAGCGGCCGCTGGTGCGGCGGGGGCTGAAGGCGCTCCGGCCGCTGGCGGCGGCGGCCATCGCCAACTCGAGCGCGGTGGGAGCGGATGCGCGCGAGGTGCTGGGCCCCGTGCCCGTGCATGTCGTCTACAACGGAGTGAACGTGGAGCGCTTCTCGCCGGGCCCGGGAGATGGCGCGTGGCTGGATGGGCTGGCGGGACTGAGCGCGGCCCCCGAGGGCACGGTGCGCCTGGGACTGGTGGCCACGTATGCGCGGTGGAAGGGGCACGAGGTGTTTCTCCAGGCGGCGGCGGAGCTGCTGCGCTCGAGCCCCGGGCTGAGGGTGCGCTTCTACCTGGTAGGCTCGCCGCTGTACCGCACGCCGGACTCGCAGTTCTCCGAGGAGCAGCTGCGCGGCCTGGTGGAGCGGCTGGGGCTGAGCAAACACGTGGGGCTGGTGCCGTTTCAGCAGGAGCCAGCGGCGGTGTACCGGGCGTTGAATGTGTTCGTGCACGCGAGCACGCGCCGCGAGCCGTTCGGGCTGACGATCGCCGAGGCGATGGCCTGTGGGCGGCCCTCCGTCATCTCCCAGGCGAGCGGCGCGGCGGAGCAACTCATGGACGGAGTGGACGCGCTGACGCTGCCCTCGGGAGATGCCCCGGCGCTGGCGCGGGCGCTGCGGGGGCTGGTGGAGGACGCGGGGCTGCGCGAGCGGCTGGCAAGCGCGGCGCGGCGCACGGCGGTGGAGCGCTTCTCCCGCGAGCGCTATGCCCGTGAGGTGCTGGAGGTGTACCGCGGGCTGCTGAGCACCGGAGGGACTCCGTGAAGCACACGCGCAGGCTCGTCACCGTCTCGCATTCATACGTCGTCACACTCAACCGGCGCCTGGCGAACGAGCTGGCGCGGGTGGGCGCGGGGCGGTGGGAGGTGACGGCGGTGGCGCCGCGCTTCTTCCACGGGGACCTGAGCCCCATCCAGCTCCAGCGCGAGCCAGACGAGGCAAGCCGGGTGGAGGAGGTACGGGCGCTGTTCAGCCGCTCGGCGCACCTGTTCCTCTACGGGCCGGAGCTGCGCGCGCGGCTGTCGAGCGGAGTGGACCTGGTGCACTCGTGGGAGGAGCCCTACGTCTTCGCCGGAGGCGAGGTGGCGCTGCTCACCCCGAGCCGGGTGCCGCTGGTGTTCTCCACGGCGCAGAACCTCTTCAAGCACTACCCGCCGCCCTTCGCGCAGCTGGAGCAGTGGGTGGTGGGACGCTCGGCGGGCTGGGTGGCGTTTGGAGAGACGGTGAAGCAGAACCTGCTGCGCCGGCCAGGCTACGCGCAGCGCCCCTCGCGCTACATCCCCATGGGCGTGGACGTGGAGCTGTTCCGGCCGGACCGGGCGCGGGGGGCGGACTTCCTGCGCGAGCTGGGCTGGGAGGCGGAAGGGCCTCCGGTGGTGGGCTACCTGGGGCGCTTCGTGCCGGAGAAGGGCGTGGAGCTGCTGCGCGAGGTGCTAGAGGGGCTCACCACGCCGTGGCGGGCGCTCTTCGTGGGAGGCGGCCCCATGGAGACGAGCCTGCGCGCGTGGGCCGAGCGCCAGGGCGCAGGCAGAGTGCGCGTCGTCACCGGCATTGGACATGCCCGGGTGCCGCAGGTGCTCAACGCGATGGATGTGCTGTGCGCGCCGAGCCAGACGACGCCGAAGTGGAAGGAGCAATTCGGCCGGATGCTGGCGGAGGGGTTCGCCTGTGGGGTGCCGGTGCTGACGAGCGACTCAGGAGAGATTCCGCACACGGCGGGAGACGCGGCGCGGGTGCTGCCCGAGGCGGACCGTGGGGCATGGACAGCCGCGCTGGCCGAGCTGCTGGAGAGCCCGGAGCGCCGCCGCGCGCTCTCTGAGAAGGGACGAGAGCGCGCGGTGACGCGGTTTGCCTGGCCCGTGGTGGCGCGCGAGCACCTGGACTTCTTCGAGTCGGTGCTCGGCTAGTTGCAGCCCTGGTTCGTCAGGAACGTCACGCCCCGGTTCTTCTCGTTGGTGCCGTTGGTGCCGCCGTAGTCCGTGTTGGCGAAGGACAGCAGCACGTAGGAGCCCGAGGACTGATTGCGCAGCTCCATCGTCATGTTGTTGGGGATGAGCGTGGTGGCGTCCGGGTAGTTCGCGCCGATGTAGTAGCGCATCCGGCCGTTGGGGAGCACGGCGCACCTGGCCATCTTGTTCTCGAGCGTGGCCCAGTTGCCGCGATTGAAGTTCGCATCCTGCGGCACCAGGTTGGCCCGCTTGCCCCAGCCGCCGAGCTGCGAGCCGATGAGGTGGCCCCCGTCATAGTCGTTGCTGGGGTTGGCCGCATCACCCCACTGCCCCACGTTGCCCTGACAGTAATCGGAGCGCACCTCGGCGGCGATGGGCGGCAGGTACGAGTACGCGCGGTGCGGCCGGCCCGAGCCATCGATGAAGTAGTACTCGCCATTGAGGCTGTGCCAGATGTTCCGATCGCTCGACGGGAAGTACTGCGGACAGTCGGTGATCAGCGCGGCGGTGACCTCGCTGTGCGGGTGAATTCTGAACCCGACGCCGTAGGGCGCCAGTGCCTGCTGGACCTCTTGCTCCGAGTGGCTCTCGAAGAAGTCCATCAGCTCGCTGGGGCCACCAAACTCCCGCTCGATCAGGCTGGCTACCTCTTCGCCGCCGAGATCATGCGAGCCACAGCCAACCAGCCACAGGCCGAACATCGACACAACAGACAGCTTGCTCAGAGTGCGCAATCCGTCGCTCCTTACTTTAGGGGGGTCTGCAAGGAAGTGATGCGGGCGCGACTCTACTCGCGATGAGACAAAACAGAACTTCTCACTCCGCTGATGTCACATGATCAACCTGGGTAATCAGGTTGTTAGTCTTTTCCGGTTCGTCAGGGATTGAAGACGCAGTGCTTCAAAGACTACCGAGTCCGCTCGCGCTCCAGCAGTTCCACGATGGCGGCGGACATGCCATCCCAGGTCTGCGAGCGCAGCGTCTCGGCCAATCGGGCGACGTGGGGCGACAGCTCCGCCTCCCGCGCCCGCCACACCTCCAACCGCCGCACCAGCTCGCCCACGTCGTTCGGGTCGTCGATCAGCAGCTCCCTCAACTCACCCGGGTAGCGCTCGGCCACGCCCGCCGTGCGGCTCACCAGCGCTGGCAGCCCCGTGCTCAGCGCCTCGTGCACGCCCAGCCCGTATGCCTCGTAGCGCGTAGGGGCGATGAGCAGGTCCGCGGCGCCCATCAACACCGGCACGTCCTTGCGGAACCCCAGGAACTGAATCCGCTCGCCCAGCCCGCGCGCCTGCGCCTCCCGCTCCCAGGTCTCGCGCTGGGCCCCCACCCCCACGACTTTCAGGTCCACGTTCCAGTCCGCGCGCTCGCACAGCCGCGCCCACGCCGGGAACACCGTGTCGAAGCCCTTGCGCTTGTCTCCCAGCGCGCCGACGAAGAGCGCCACCCGCCGCTCCTGCGGCCAACCCAGCGCCGCACGTGCCTCCCGCCGCTCCTCCACCCCACGCGGCCGGAACCGCTCCGGATCAATGCCGTAGTACACGACGTGCACCCGCTCCGGGGACGCTCCCGTGGCGCTCACCAGGTCCGCCTTGGTGCGCTCGGAGTTGGCGATGATGACGCGCGCCTTCCGCAAGGCCTTGCGCTCGCCGCGCAGGTACAGCCGGTGGCTCACCCGGCCCTTGATGCGCCGGAGCACCGAGCCCGTGCCTTCCGAGACATACGCCCCGTGCACGTAGTGCACCCAGTTCGCCGCGGGCACCGCGCAGTTGCCGCCATTGGCCAGCACCTGCCCACCCTCGGCCCGCGTGCGCAGCGCCCAGAGCCGGCCCACCGCGTCCAGCAGCGGCTCGCCCAGCATGTACGCATTGGCCGGCTTGGGCACGTGGATGAAGCGCACGTTGGGAAAGCTCAGCAGCTCCTCGGCCACCCGGTGTGCCACGAGCCGCAGCGGGTAGCCCTGGCGCGCCAGGTAGCTGGCCAGCGCCAGGTTGGCGCGATCCATGCCTCCCGTGGAGACGAAGTCACCGGCGATGAGCGTGTACGGACGCATGAGCGAAGGCTCCGAAGAGCGCGGCGTTGAGCAGCCAGAACTCCATGCCCGCCTGGCTCATGAAGAACGGATAGCTGAACGTAAGCGCGATGGCCCCCAGGTCATACGCGAAGATGATGCCGCCCCACAGCCACAACTCGCCCTGGTCGTCACGCCGCAGGGCCAGCCGGAACGCCCACAGCGCCGTGAGCAGCACCGCCAGTGGGTAGAGCACCATCACCAGCAGGCCCCCGTCGAACACCCACGCCGTCCACTGAATCTCCACCCACAGCGGAGGCCGCGACGGATCGCTGTTGTCTCCGAAGTAGGCGTTCGCCATGCCGTACCGCCCCGCCCCCGCCCCCAGTGGGTACTCGGGGAGGAAGTACTCGAGCGTGCCTTCCAGGAAGTAGCCGCGGTTGCTGTAGTACACCTCGCCCGCGTCCGCCTCGAAGAGGCGGTTCCACCGCGCCGTCACCGCGTCTCCGCCCACCGTGACGGCCCACCCCACGCCCAGCACCGCCAGCCCGCCCACCACCGCCAGGAGCTTCGTCAGCCGCAGCAGCCGGCCCTTGAGCGCCAGCACCCCCGCCACCGCCAGCAGGCACACCACCAGCATGAGCGCCAGCGAGCGCACCTGGCAGAGGTAGAGGCTGACAATGCCCACGAAGATGCCGCCCACGCTCAGCACCTGCACCAGCCCCCGCCGCGAGCTGAGCAGAAAGCCCGCGCCCAGCAGCACCGCGTAGAAGGCCCCCGTGGCGGCCCCGCCCGGCACGTCCGTGAGGCCAAACGGGCGGAACACGCGCGTGCCCTGGGCCGTCTCGAACTGGAGGCTGCGGACATACGTCTCGCCCATGCCCTCGATGGCGGAGGACAGCGTCGGCTGGAAGCGGCCCGGGAAGGCCGCCTGGAGCACGCCCACGCCCGCGCTCGCCGCGTTGAAGAGGAACAGCAGCGCCAGCGTGCGGCGGAACGTGGCCGCGTCGATGCCCAGCCGTGTCACCCAGAACAGCGGCCCCAGCACCGCCAGCTGAATGCCCAGCTGCGTCGCTCCCGCCATGAGGCTGTTGGCCTGCGGGTGGAACAGGTTGAGCGCGGTGACCGCCGTGGACGCCAGCAGCAGGGGAATGGCCGGGTGCTTCAGCCGCTTGCCCGGCACGAGCGCCAGCAGCAGCAGGCTGCACCCGAACGCGAGGATGCGGATGAGCACCCGCAGCGGAGAGATGGCCTCCACCAGCAGTGCCAGCTGACAGCCAATCTGCAGGCAGATGAAGCCGGTCACCAGGCGCCCCGTGGCCCACGCGGGCTGACGTGAGGCGGCCTGTGGCTCGGGCGCCGCCTCGCCTCCGGCGGAAGCCTCCGTCGGAGCCGGAGCAGGAGCCTCGGCAGCCGGCGCACGGCGGACATAGCGCTGGTGCAACACGCCCGGGCCCCGCAGTCCGGGCCGCCCCGGCGGAGCAATCGGCTTGGAAGGAGGCCCGCCGCTCATGCCGCCCGTCCTCTCACACCCAGCGACCCAAGGTCCTCGCGCAGCCCCCGCAGGAACGCGTTGGGCTCACACAGGGCCGCGGCGCGCGCGGGCCCACCGGCGGCCAGCCTTCGCCGCTCCACCGGCTCCTCCACCAGCCAGCGCAGGGCCTCGGCGAGCGACTCGGCGCGCGGCGGCACGAGGCGGCCACACGTATCGTCGACAATCTCCAGCGGGCCGCCCATCTCCGTGGTGATGACAGGCAACCCGGCCTGCAGTGCCTCGATGAAGGCCAGGCCAAAGGGCTCCGGGCTCAGGTTGGGCTGACAGTGAATGTCCGCGGCCCGCA
Organism: Myxococcaceae bacterium; assembly: GCA_035296065.1. Taxonomy (GTDB): domain Bacteria; phylum Myxococcota; class Myxococcia; order Myxococcales; family Myxococcaceae; genus DATHBR01. The sequence continues at coordinate 100,537 of DATHBR010000038.1, forward strand.
GCAGCCGGGGCACATCCGAGCGCTGTCCCAGGAAGCGCACCCGCTCAGGGATGCCGAGCCTTACCGCCAGCGCCTCCAGCTCCTCCCGGTAGCGCACCTCATGCGGGCGCTGCGCTCCACCGGCCACCCAGAGCTTCCACCCGGGCACCGCGCGCAGCCGGCCCAGGGCCTCCAGCAACAGGCGGTGCCCTTTCCACTCTTCCATCCGGCACGCCTGAATGATGACCGTGTCCTGCTCACCCGCGCCCAGCTCCGCGCGCAGGCGCGCGCGCTCCTCGGGCCCTGGCACCTGCTCGGGAGCGGGCACGGGCAGGTAGCGCACATGGCAGCGGGCCCGCGGGTACACCGTGGCCAGCGTCCCCGCGGAGAAGCGGCTGTTGGCCAGCACCAGATCCGGCTCGGTGACGCGAGCCCACCGCTCCAGCCAGTGCCGCCCGCTCAGCGTGTCGTGCTGGTAGAAGACGAGCGGCACGCCCAGCGCGCGCGCCACCGGCCCGAAGAGCGCCTGCGGCCACGCCGCGTGACACACCGCCGCCGTGTACCGCTGCCGCTCCAGCAGCTGCGTCAACACACCGCGCGCGCGCCACACCGTCCACGGACGGCTCACCTTCACCGGGCCCAGCAGGTGCACCGCCGCGCCCGCCTCGCGCAGCTCCTGGCTCAGCCGCCCCTCGAAGCACAGGGCGAACTCGTGCGTCAGCTCCGGAGCGCCACGCGGCAGCCGCGCCAGCGTGCGCAGGAACACCTCGATGCCCCCGTAGAGGTTGCCGCTATAGATGTGGAGCAGCCGCATCGCCCGCCACACGGGGGAAAGGGGCCCGCAGCGCCTCGGCGTACAGCGCCAGGCTGCGCTCGGCCATCACGTCATGGCGGAACTCGGCCTGAGCCCGGGCCCGCGCCGCCTGGCCCAGCCGCTCGGCCAGCCCAGGCTCTTCCACCAGCCGCCGGGCCGCCCGCGCCAGCGCCGTGGCATCTCCCACCGGCACCGTGAGCCCGGTGGCCTCGTGGAGGCTCACCCACGCCACGCCCGAGTGCGGAATCGCCGTGTTGATGACGGGCAGCGCGCTGGCCATCGCTTCAATCTGCGACAGGCCATACGCCTCGCTGCGCGCGTTGCTGGGAAACCACAGCGCCGTGGCGGCCCGGTACGCCCCCACCAGCTCGTCCGGAGGCAGGTAGCCCGCCCACGTCACCCGAGCCTCGATGCCCAGCGCCCGCGCCCGCGCCCGCCCCTCCTGCTCCAGCGGCCCCACGCCCACCACCACCAGATGCCCCGGGGCGCGCGTCAGCGCCTCGAGCGCGGTGAACAGGCCCTTGTAGTAGACGAGCCGGCCCACCATGAGCCACATGGGCCCGGGCACCTTCGCCCGCCAGTGGGCCTCGGCCGCCAGCGCCGCTGGCGAGGGCGTGAGGTACGGCGCCAGCTCGAGGCCCAGCGGCAGCGCGCGCACCTTGCTCCGGAACCGCCGCAGCAGCGCGGAGCCTGGCACGTACGCCTCGCTGGTGGAGATCAGCAGCCGCGCCCGCGCATACAGCAGCGCCTCGAAGGGACGGAACAGCGCGCCCGCCACCTTCTGGCGGATGACGTCGCTGTGGTGGGTGATGACCACCGGAGGCAGCCACGGCATGGCGTCCAGCGCCAGCACCAGGGTGGGGTTGGGCGTGTGCAGGTGCACCAGGTCCACGCCGCGGGTGAGCAGGCGCAGCAGCTCGCGCGGCAGCTCCGGCATCACGTCCATGCGCAGCACCGAGGCCCACCGCCCCACGCGCACCACGCGCACGGGCCCGTCCCACTCCTCGCGGGTGGGGCTGCGGCCGTGGAACTCGTGGCTGAAGCCGCCAGCAGTGCCCTCGCTGGCGGCCACGTGGTTGATGCACAGCACCTCCACCCGGGCGCCCAGCGCGGCCTGCGCGCGGGCCAGGGCCTGCACGTGCACCTCCATGCCTCCCGAGGCCGGAGGGTAGAACTTGCCCAGGTGCAGCACGCGCGGCAGGGCGCCGGGGCCGCTCACGACGAGGCCACTCCGTCCTTCGGCTCTTCGTAGTGGCCGTAGTAGCCGCGGTAGCTCATGTACGTGTCGCGGTAGCGCGCGTCCATCACGTCCAGGTCGTTGAGGATGGCGCCGTACATGGTGGCCTGCACGTCCGCCAGCGAGCGCAGTGCGCGCCGCGCGGACTCGCGATTGGTTTTCCCCGCGCGCAGCACCAGCACCACGCCATCCGTCTGCGTGGCCAGCACCGCCGAGTCCGACACGGCGTTGAGCGGCGGGCTGTCCAGGATGATGCGGTCGAACTTCTCACCGGCCGCCTTGAGCAGCTCGGCGAAGGCCTGGGTGTGCAACAGCTCCGCGGGGTTGGGCGGAATGGGGCCACACGGCAGCACGAAGAGGTTGGGCACCTCGGTGCTCTTCACCGCCTTGTCCAGCGTCCCCTCGCCCACCACCAGCGAGCTGATGCCCACGTCGTTGGGCACTCCGAAGGCCTTGTGCAGCCGGGGCCGGCGCATGTCCGTGTCCAGCAGCAGCACCCGGTTGCCGCTCTGGGCCATGGCCACGCCCAGGAAGATGCAGGTGGTGGACTTGCCCTCCTGCGGGCCGCTGCTCGTTACCACCAGCGTCTTGAACGGCTTGTCCGGAGACATGAAGAGCAGGTTGGTGCGGATGGCCCGGCAGCACTCCGCCACCGAGGACTTCGGTTGGCGGTGGACGTACAAGTCCTTGTCCTTGGGGCTCTCCGCCTTGGCGTCCACGCGCGGCACGAAGCCCAGGAAGGCCAGCCCCAGCTGCTCCTCCACGTCGGCCTGCGAGGCCAGGGTGTTCTCCAGGAACTCGAGCAGCACCACCACCGCGCAGCCCATGAGCAGCCCGAACGCCAGCGCCATCAGCACGCTGCGGCGCACGTTGGGCTGAATGGGCGCGAAGTTGGGCCGCGCCGGATCCAACACACGCACGTTGGTGGTGCGCAGCAGGCCCGACAGCTCGATGTCCTTGAGCCGCCGCAGCACCAGCTCGTACAGGCGCCGGTTGTTGTCCGCCTCGCGGTGAAGGTTCTCGAATTCGATCTGGTGCTTGCCCACCTCGAAGGCCTCGTCCCGGGCCACCGCCAGCATGCGCAGCAGGTTCTTCTCCTCGGCCACCGCCTGCGCCAGCTCCGTCTCCGCCTTGCGCACCACGTTGTTGAGGCTGCGGACGAAGTCCTCGCGCACCACCGCCAGCTTGCTGGTGCACTCGATCATCTTCGGGTGCTCGGACAGGTAGCGCTCGGACAGCTCCACGCACACGGCGCGCTGCTCCACGAAGCGCTTCTTCAGGTCCTGAATGGCCGAGTCGCCCGCGCCGGGCACCGCCTCGGCCCACGTCTCGTCGCCGGCCGGAGAGCTCCTGCGCAGCTCGCGGATGGCGTCCACCCGCCCCTGCAGCGCGGCCATCTTCATGCGCACCTGGGTGAGCGTCTGCTCGAAGGTGGCGATCCGGTCACTCACGCTGCTCTTGCGGTTCTCCGGAGACACCGAGAGCATGTCCGCGTTCTTCTTGAAGTCGTAGAGCGCCAGCTCGCTCGTCTTGGAGGCCTTCTCCAGCTCGAGCCTGCGCTCCTCGAGCCACTGGGTGGCGCTCTCGGTGGTGCGCAGCTTGAGCGCCAGGTTCTCCGCCATGTAGGCCTGAGCCACCTCGTTGGCCAAGAGCGCCGCGCGCTGCGGATCCAGGTCCTCCACGGCGATGTTCACCACGCGCGAGTCCTTCACCGCCGCCACGCGGATGCGCGACTGGAGCAGCCCCGTGGCGTCCGCGCCCTGCATCGCCTGCAGCCGCGCCTTCTCGTCCTTCAGGTGCTCCGCGCCCAGGAAGCCCGCGTCGTGCTGCAGGCCCAGCTTCTCCACCACCCGCTGCGACACCGCGCGCGAGGTGATGATCTCATTCTGGGTGGTGTAGTACTCCTTGTTGAACCAGTAGTTGCTGCGCTCCTCGCCCATCACTTCCTTGACTTCGGCGTCGAGCACGCGCGGGGCCGTCACGTCGATGATCAGCGAGGTGCTGGCGGCGTACACCTTGGGCTTGCGCAGCGTCTGCAGCGCGGCCACGCCGGTGATCAGCAGGGCCACCCCGAGGACGATCCACTTGCGGCGCCAGAACGCGCGCACGAAGCGCATCACGTTCAAAGGCGTCAGGCCGGCGCTGGCCGGATCGTTCACGGAACCTTCCAAAAGCCTCTCCTGGATGCTGCTTCGCGCGACGCCGGCCCGGCACGGACACTCTGCCCCGCCGACCTGGACCTACAAGCTTCGAGCGAGCGTGCACCGTCCCGCGCGGGGGGTCAATGTTCCAGGCTGGCCACGGGAACGCCTGGATGCCCGCCGTGCATTCCCCCCGGGTGCCACTGGCGCGAGCACACCCCCCGGCGCGTGTGCTAGTGACGCACGCGTGAAGCCTCCCGTCTCCGTCGTCGTCCCCTATTCTCCCACCACCGCCGCCACGGCGGCCCGCTTCGCCCAGGCCTTGAAGGGCCACGCCGAGGTGGTGCTCGCGGGAGAGGGGGCCGTGGATGTAACCCCCGGCCCACACCTGCACGTGCTCTCGGGGCTGGCGGGCAAGGGAGCGGCCGTGCGCGCGGCACTGAGCAAGGTGACCGGGGCGGTGACGGTGCTACAGGAGCCCGACGAGGCCTACACGCCGGGGGACTACGCGGCGCTATGCCGGCCCATCGAGGAGGACACGGCGGACGCGGTGTTCGGCCGGCGAATGGGGACGGGGCTGCGGCCAGAGGTGCTGGCGGATCGGGCGATGGGCGGCTTCACGCGGCTGGTGACGGACGTGGCGCTGGAGGATCCGCTCACGGGGGTGCGGGCGTTCCGGACGGAGGCGCTGCGCTCGGTGACGTTGACCAGCGAGGACGAGTCGGTGGACGCGGAGCTGGTGGTGAAGCTGGCGGCGCAGCTGTACCGGCTGACGGAGGTGCCGCTGACGCTGCAGGCGGTGCCGAAGAGCCCGCTGGCCTCGCACCTGACGAAGCTGCGCACGCTGGTGCGCTACGCCACGGTGCGCGACGACGCGGACAACCAGCACGAGGGCTACACCACGCTGGAGCGGATGGACGGGGCGAACAACTACAACGCGTGGTTGGGGCGCAGGTTCCGCGAGCACCTGGGGCGGCGGGTGCTGGAGATTGGCGCGGGCATTGGCACCATCACCCGCGAGCTGGAGACGGGGCTGGAGCTGCTGATCGCGCTCGAGGTGGACAAGTTCTACGTGGACCGGCTGAAGAACATGTTCCGGGGCAAGCCGCACGTGCGGCCGTACCTGTCGGATGTGGCGCTGGCGGACTGGGAGTCGCTGAAGGATGAGCGCCTGGACACCATCGTCCTGTCGAACGTGCTGGAGCACATTCCGGACGACGGGGCGGCGGTGCGGCGCTTCCGGCAGATCCTCCCGGTGGGCGGCAAGGTGGTGGTGCTGGTGCCGGCGCTGCCGCAGCTGTTCGGAGCGATCGACGAGGCGGTGGGGCACCACCGGCGCTACACCCCGGAGACGTTGCGCGCGGTGCTGGAGGGCAACGGGCTGCAGGTGGACACGCTGGAGTGGATGAACCTGGTGGGGATTCCGGGCTGGTTCCTGAACAGCCGGGTGCTGAAGCGGCGCTCGGTGTCGAAGCTGCAGTTGAAGCTGTATGACAGGCTGGCACCGCTGTTGGCGGAGGCGGAGCGGCACGTGAAGCTGCCGGTGGGCATGAGCCTGTTCGCGGTGGCACGCGTCACGGATCAGGTGTGAGCGCCAAGCCGCGACAAGCCGAGCTGCGGGTGGTGTGGGGCGTGCTGGTCGCGCTGTACGTGCTGGCGTTTCCGTACCACCCGGGACTGCGCTCGCCGAACGAGCTGTGCCGGCTGTGGCAGACGCGGGCGCTGGTGGAGTACGGCACGCTGGAGATCAACCAGGCGCTGCGGGACTACGGCTACGTGGGGGACCTGTCGGTGAAGGACGGGAGGTACTACCCGTCCAAGGCGCCGCTGCTCTCGTTCGCGGCGGTGCCGGTGTACGCGGCGCTGCGGGCGGTGGGCGGAGGGTTTCTGTACGCGGTGCCGGAGTTGCCACTGGTGTACTTCAGCCGGCTGTTCCTGACGGTGGTGCCCACGCTGGTGATGCTGTGGGGGCTGCGGCGTTTCCTGAGAGCGTACGTGTCACCGGTGGTAGCGGATGGGGTGACGGTGACGTACGGGCTGGGCTCGCTGGCGTACAGCTATTCGCTGCTGTTCATGAGCCACCAGACGACGGCGGTGCTGTTGTTCGGAGGGTTCTACGCGCTGTGGCGGTGCGCGCGGGGCGAGTGGCGGGAGCGCGGCTACGCGGTGGCCGGAGCGTACGCGGGGGCAACCGTGGCGGCGGAGTACACGGGAGCCCTGGCGGTGCTGGGGCTGGTGCTGTACGCGGTGCTCACGGTGCTGTGGAGACCGGAGCCGCTGCGTGAGCGGTGGGTGAGGCTGGCGCGAGCGGCGGGGCTGGCGACGCTGGGGGCGCTGCCGTTCGTGGCGGGGCTGATGCTCTACCATCAGGCGGCGTTCGGGCACCCGCTGGAGAGTGGCTACAAGTACCTCAACGACGCGGCGTACCAGCCGTGGCACCTGGGAGGGTTTCTGGGCATCCGGTTCCCGGATCCCCGGGCCTTCGTGCTGTCGTACTTCTCGCCACTGCGCGGACTGTTCACGCTGTCACCGTTCCTGCTGCTGGGATTGCCGGGGCTGTGGCTGCTGCGCCGCGCGGGCCGGGGCTCGGTGGAGCTGCGAGCGCTGTTCTGGCTCTCGGCGGTGGTGCTGGTGGGGTATACCTACTTCACGTCATCGTTCTCGTATGACTCGTGGGGCTGGACGACGGGGCCGAGGCATCTGACGGGGCTGGTGCCGTTCCTGCTGCTGCCGGTGGGCCTGGTGCTGGAGCGGCTGCGCGAGACGAAGCGGCACGGGCTGCTGGGCGCGGCGGCGGCGGCTTGCATGGCGTCGATCGTGATTACGGGTGTGGCGACCTTCGTGAACTACGTGCCGGACAACGTGTCCAACGTGTTCTTCGGGATGGCGGTGCCGCTATTGAAGGCGGGGTACCTGCCGCCCTCAGTGCTGAGCTTCTGGGGCGTGTCCCAGCCGTGGGCCGGTGTCCCGCTGCTGCTGGGGCTGATGGCGCCGGCCCTCTGGGTCTTCATCCGCCTGGGAGAGCCGGAGGGAGCCAGGCCCTCACCGAAGGCGCTGCTCGGAGGAGCGCTGGCGTGCGGAGTGCTCTTCGGCGCGCACGCACTGACCACGCAGCACGATGATCCGGATCGGGGCGCGGTGAGCCACCTTCAGTCCGTGTGGCTCACTCCGCCCGCGAAGGCCGTGCCCTTCTGGCCTGACCCACGCGGCTGAGAGTCCTCCTGCACCAAAGATCCGCGTTCTGCTCACCTGCCAGCGTGCTAAATCAGGAACCCTCATTGCACGGGACGGCCGGGCTCGTCGCATGGACGTCACCGTGGTGACTTCCCGAGGGGATGATGAGGCTTCAGCTTCTGGTCCTGCTCCTGCTGGCCGTGCCTGCTCTGGCCGCGCCCCGGCAGGCCTATATCCTGCGCATCGAGGGCACTGACGCCTTCGCCGACATCGGCCAGGCCGATGCCGCCGCGCCCGGCACCCGCCTGCGCGTCTTCCGCGTCATCGAGGCGCGCCACCCCGTCACCGGCAAGGTGCTCCGAGACCGCTTCCTCCTGGGCGAGCTCGAAGTCCTCGAGGCTGGCGCCGCCCTCTCCCGCGTCGGCGGCTCCAGGGAACTCCTTGCCCGTCTCGAAGTCGGTGACGAGGTGGAGCTGCCTCAGCCCGCCGTGGCCCAGCCCTCCTCCCCCTCGCAGTCCACCGCCACCACCCGGCCCGATGCTCCCGCGCCCTCCGACGCGGAGCGCGCCGCCCTGCGGGCCGCCTGGGATGCCGCGCTCAAGCTCCCTCCCTCCGAGCGCGCCCGCGTCTGGGAGCAGTTCCTCGCCACCTGGCCCCGCACCGAGCTCGCGGGCCCCATCCGCGCCGAGATCGCCCTGCTGCGCGCCGCTCCTGCCTCGCCCTCGGGGCCGGTGGCGCCGCCTCCCCTCGCCAAGCCCGTCCTGGAGCTCTCCGGCCCGGAGACCGCGCTCGTCGGCGAGCCCGTCATCCTCACCCTGACGCACCTGGCGGGCCCCTCTCCCCGCGTGGCCCTGCTGCACTTTCGCCAGGCCGGAGCCCCCACCTTCCGCACCCTGCCCATGCGCGCCGAGCCCACCGGCCACTTCCGCGCCACCCTCCCCCAGGAGGCCGTCGCCGAGCCCGCCCTCGAGTACTTCGTCGAGGCCGAGGGCGACAACGGCGCCACCCTGGCCGCCTCGGCCAGCGCCACCTCGCCCCTGCGCATCGCCGTCAAGCTGCCCCCCAGTGAGCGGCGCATCGAGCGCACCCGCCGCAGCCGCGTGCGGCTGTACGACGAGTACGTGGACTTCAACCGCTTCAAGGGCAACGACGTCTACAACCTCTTCGAGGTGGACTTCCTCTACCGCATCCTCACCACCGTGCACGCGGTGCGCGTGGGCTACGGCAGCTACCAGGGCCGCGGCACTCCCAAGGACCTGCTGGACACCGACGCCACGCCCCGGCGCGTGGGCTTCACCTACGGTTTCAGCGAGGTGGAGCTCCGCCTGAGCGAGTCGATCGCCACCCTGGTGAAGGCCAGCGCGGGCGTCAACCGCGAGGGGCTCACCATGGGCATCGATCTCGGCCTGCGCATCGGCAGCGAGACGGGCACCTCGCTGTTGGTGCGCGGCGCCACCGTGCGCTACATCGGCCGGCGCGCCAGCCTCGCGCTCGCCTGGGACGCGGTGCAGGGCTGGCCCATGAGCGCCGAAGTGGTCGTCACCAACGAGCCCATCGGCGAGGACCTGGGCGTGCGCCTGCTCTACACCGTGGGCCGCTCCGTCACCGACTGGCTGGATGTGTCCGCGCGCGTGGGCTACCAGCTGCGCGACATCAACCACTCCGGCCTCACCCTGGGCCTGGGGACCACCTTCCACTGGTAGTGGCCACAGGAGAACGCCTTCCATGACGACTCTCTCGACCGCCACCGCCCTGCTGCTGTGGCTCAGCACTCAAACCCCTACGGCCCCTGCTGCCCCGCCTCCACTGGAGGTGCGCCACGTGCCCCTGGCCCAGGTTGCCGCGGGCGAAGAGCTGGTGCTCGAGGCCCAGGTCACCCCGGCCTCGCAGCTTGGCGAGCTCACCGCCCACCACCGCCTGGCCGGAGAGACGGAGTTTCGCCAGACGGCCTTCGGGCGCAACACCGAGGGCCGCTACGCCGCCATCATCCTGCTACCGGCGGACCGCTACACCCCGGTGGAGTACTACCTCACGGCCCGCGACGCGCAGGGCGCGCAGTCCGCCCGCTTCGCCAGCGCGGAGCTGCCGCACACCGTGCTCATCCAGGTGCCGGACAAGCTGCTCGAGCGCCAGGCGGTGCTCCAGCTGCACGGCGGCAAGCGCTCGCGCGTGGCGGTGTCCGCCGAGTACGTGGACTTCGGCTCCTCGCGGGCCGGCACGGTGCGCTACGTGGACCGCTACTACCGCCTGGAGACGGACTACCTCTACCGCCTGCTCACGGACGTGGGCGGCCTGCGCGTGGACGGCATCCGCATTGGCGTGGGGCACCTGCGCGCCCGGGTGCCGCCCATCCGTCCGCCGGTGCCTCCCAACTGGCCGCCGCTGGAGGGGCCTCCGCCCACCCTCCGCACGGGCCTGGACTACGGCTTCTCCGAGCTGGATGTGGCGCTCAGCCCGCTGTTCGGCGTCGCCAGCAGGCTGGTGCTGGGCGGCAACGCCGAGGGCTTCGCGGCGGGGCTGGGCGGGCGGCTGCGCATCGGCCGGCCGCGCGGCTCGCGCGTGGAGCTCGAGGCGGAGACCATCTCCGGCCTGGGCAGCTCGGGCACCGTGCGCCTGGGCTGGGACACCGTGCCGCGCATCCCCATGAGCGCCGCGGTGCAGGTGACGAGCTTCCCCTCGGGGCCCTCGGGAGTGCGGCTGCTGTACCGCGCGGACCTGGAGGTGTCCGAGGCCTTCACCCTGGGCGCCATGGTGGGCTACCAGGCGCGCATTTCGATCAGCGGTGGACCCACGCTCGGGCTGGCGACGAGCTACGCCTGGTAGGAGAGGAAGCCACACCCATGGTGCTCACCGCGCTCACCCTGCTGCTGCTCTCCGCCGAGCCGGATCCGTCTTTCGCCGTGGTGTCCACCGCCGCGCCGGGCCTGGAGCGGACGGCGGCTCAGGCAGGGGCCGCACTGGCCGTGAGGCTCGAGGCACAGCACGTGGAGCTGGGCAGCCACCTGAAGACGATGGGGCCCCAGTGCCCGGTGGACCTGCGCTGCCTCACCACGGCCCCCGGGCTGGAGTCCACCACGCGCCTGCTGCACCTACGGGTGCGTCCGCTCTCGGCGGGGCGGTTGGCGGCGGAGCTGCGCTTCATCGATCGCGCCCGGCTGGTGGTGGTGGACCGGAGCGCGGCGATCGTCGAGCCGGCGGAGCTGGCCACCTGGGCCGAGCAGGCCGCCACGCGGCTCTTCACCCGCGTCAGCCCGCTTGCCCGGCAGCCACCGCCCAGCGCCTTTCCCTCCAGGGCCACCGGGGCACCGCCCGCCCCCGTCCCGCCCCCGGCCCCACCCACCCCGAGCAAGGGAGTCCGGGGCGCGGAGGAGGAACCCTGAGCGGGCATGTCGGGTAGTGGGCTCGGCCCGGGGCGCGGGGCGGCGGCGCATCAATAAGGCAGACCCGGCCCGGGCTTTGGCGGATACTCTGGCGCACACACCCTCCGAACAGAGAGCGCGTCATGGGAAACCTGGACCTGACCGACCGTGAGCTGTCGGCATATTGGATGCCGTTCACGCACAACCGTTACTTCAAGCAGCACCACGCCCGCCGCGTGCTGGCCAAGGCCGAGGGCGCCTACTACTGGACGACCGAGGGCGAGAAGCTCTTCGACGCGCTGTCGGGCCTGTGGTGCTGCGGCCTGGGCCACCGCCACCCGAAGATTGTCGAGGCGGTGAAGCAGCAGCTGGACACGGTGGACTACAGCCCCGCGTTCCAGATGGGCTACCCGCCCACCTTCAAGCTGGCCGAGCGGATTGTCGGCATGGCGCCCAGCGGCATGGGCAACGTGTTCTTCGTCAACTCGGGCTCGGAGGCGGTGGACACGGCGATGAAGATGTCGCTGGCCTACCACCGGCTCAAGGGCGAGGCACACCGCACGCGCTTCATCGGCCGCGAGAGGGGCTACCACGGCGTGGGCTTTGGCGGCATCTCCGTGGGTGGCATGGTGGCCAACCGGAAGATGTACGCGTCGGCCATGCTGCCGGGCGTGGACCACCTGCCGCACACGCACAACCTCAAGGAGATGGCCTTCAGCAAGGGCGAGCCCACGTGGGGCGCGCACCTGGCCAACGAGCTCGAGCGGATGATCATGCTGCATGACGCCTCGACGATCGCGGCCGTCATCGTCGAGCCGATGCAGGGCTCCACGGGCGTGGTGGTGCCGCCCAAGGGCTACCTGCAGCGGCTGCGGGAGATCTGCACCAAGAACGGCATCCTGCTCATCTTCGACGAGGTGATCACCGGCTTTGGCCGCATGGGCGCCAACTTCGCGGCGCAGCACTTCGGCGTGGTGCCGGACATGATCACCTTCGCCAAGGGGGTGAACAACGGCACGGTGCCGCTGGGTGGAGTGATTGTCCGCAAGGATCTCCACGACGCCTTCATGACGGGCCCGGAGCACGTGGTGGAGTTCTTCCATGGCTACACGTACTCGGGGCACCCGCTGGCGGTGGCGGCGGCGCACGCCACGCTGGACGTGCTGGCCTCCGAGGGCATCAACGAGCGGGTGAAGTCGCTGGTGCCAGTGCTGGAGGAGGCGGTGCACGGGCTGAAGGGCGAGCCGAACGTCATCGACATCCGCAACTGCCAGCTGGCGGCGGCGGTGGAGCTGGCGCCGATCGATGGCAAGCCGGGCATGCGCGCGCTCAAGGTGTTCGAGGAGTCGCTCAAGCGCGGGGTGCTGTTCCGCTTCACGGGCGACATCATCGCCATGGGCCCGCCGTTCACCTCCACGCCGGAGGAGCTGCACCGCATGGCGGAGGTGCTCCGAGAGTCGATCCGCGCCGCGGGGTAGCCCGTGGCCGTTCCGTCCAGGCGCCACTCCGTCCTCGCGCTGCTGCTGGCCCTCGTGGCGCTGGGCTGCACGGTCGCCCTGACCCAGAGCACCCTGGAGCGGGGGCCCATGTTCCTCGCGGAGCGGGCGCCCCCGGCGGGCACGCTGGAGCGCTCGGGCGGGCCGCTGCTGCGGGTGCTGGTGTTCGGCGACTTTGGCGTCAATGGCGCGCAGCAGACGGCGGTAGCGCGCGCCATGGTGGAGGAGCACCGCGCCCGGGGCTTCGACTTCGGGCTGATGCTGGGAGACAACCTCTACCCGTGCGGCCCGGACCTGAAGCTGCTGGGCGCCAGGGACTGCGCCTTCAACGCGGACGGGAACACGGTAGCCGCGGGCTACCGGCCACCGGTGGATCCCCAGTTCCGGGAGCTGTTCCACGCACCGCTCGCGCAGCTGAGGCTGCCCAGCGGTGAGCCGCTGCCCATCCACGCCGCGCTGGGCAACCACGACGTGGGCTACTCCCGCAGCTGCTTGCGCTGGTGGGGCAAGCTGTCCGCCGTGGACTCCCGGAACAAGGCGTGCCTCGAGGTGGCGCACCGGGAGCCCGGCTGGTCGATGCCGGGGCGGCACTACGTGGTGGACACGCCGGCGGCGCGCTTCATCGTCTTCGACTCGAACACGCTGGCGATCGACGGCTATGCGTTCTCCTTCGAGGCGGAGCTGGCGTTCCTGAAGGAGGCGCTGGCCGGGTGCGGCGAGCGCAGGTGCTTCCTGGCCTCGCACCACATGTCCGTCACGGCGGGCGCGCACCGGCCCGAGACGCTCACCGAGGCCTATACGGAGCGGGTACGCCAGATTGAAGAGGCCGGGCGCATCGACGCGTGGCTTGCGGGCCACGACCACGACTTACAGCACGCGCGCACGGCGAGGGGCTACGACACGTTCGTCTCCGGCGGCGCGGCCAAGACACGGCCCGAGCAGTTCGGCCCCGAGCCCGCGCCGGGAGCGCGGCTGCTGTTTGGCGCCACGGCCTGGGGCTTCGCCGTGCTCGAGGTGTACTCCGCCGGGTGGAGCATGCGGTTCCTGGACGAGCGCCGCACCCCGCTCCACTGCTGCGAGGCAACCGGCCAGGGCCCCTGCGCACCGGTGGCCTGCCAGTAGCCTCACTTTGGCGCCTTCGGTCCCCTTTTTGGCGCGCCCGGTCCTCTCTCCTCATGAAGTCCCCGGGTAATCTGGTCTTTCCGCTCTCGCGGATTTCCCCCCTTAAAAGGTTCGGACCATGAGGAATGTCGTGCTGTGGATGGCTGTGGTGGTGATGTCTGCGTGCGGGCCGAGCGATCTCGCGCCAGGCGCCGAGGCCCCTGTCGCTCAAGAAGACCTCTCCGTGGTGCAGTCCGCGCTGAGCAACCCCATCGGCTACCACGATGCAGTCGACTCGACGCGGACGTGGGGCTGGGCGTGCGATCCGGACAACTTCTCTCAACCGGTGGCCATCCACTTCTACAAGGAGAACAACGTCTTCATCGGCGCCACCACGGCCAACCTGGGGCGTGAGCCGGCGGTGGGCAACCTCTGCGGCGGCAACCCCTACCATGGCTTCTCGTGGAACATTCCCGAGAGCCTGAAGGATGGCTATCAGCACTACATCTACGCCTATGCCATCGATCTCAATGGCGTGGCCAACCCACTGCTGGGCGGCTCACCCAAGCTCTTCGGGCCGGTGGGATCTCCGGTGACGACCTCGGGTTGCGGCACCATCTGCCAGAGCGGCTGGCACCCGACCAGCTATGGCTGCTCGTCCGCTTGTGGCACCTGCAGCATCGGCGCGAAGAACACCGTGACGTGCGCGCCCAACTCGGCGAACTTCCTTCAGTGCGGTACGCCTTGCCCTGCTGGTTGGCGCGCGGCGTCCTATAGCTGCTCGCTGGCGTGCGGGACCGCGTGCGCTTCCTACGGGGGCAGTAACGCCGCATACTGCGTTCCGAACTGAGCCCCGCTCTGGCGGCCTGAGCCGGAACCAGGGCCGCCAGAGTATGCTCCCCTACGACAGAACTTCCGCCGCGCTCGTTCGTTACCAGGCGACGCCGTTTCTTCGTAGGGGAGCCCCATGTTCGACCTGCTCGCGCCACGAACCCTCGTGGCGCTCCTGGCCCTTGGCCTGACCGTACCCGTCTCTCTCAACCAGTACGTGCTCGGCGCCAAGGCGGACACGAACTCACTGGGCGGGCCCAACCGCTCCCTGACGTTCATCAGCACCGACAAGCCGCTGTACCGCCCCGGTGAGCAGGTGATGGCGCGCGGCCTGATGCTCAAGGCCGATGACCGCAAGCCGCACCCTGGCAGCGTCAATGGCCAGCTGGAGATTCGCGGGCCCAAGGGCGACGTCGTCACCTCGGCGACTGTGAGCGTCCGGGACTCGGTGTGGGGCTACTCGTGGACCGTACCCGCGGAGCAACCGGGCGGCGAGTACACGCTCAAGATCTCCTACCCCTGGACCGGAGAGGCCCCGGCCGAGCGCAAGTTCGACGTGCGCGCCTACCGGGCGCCGCGGCTGAAGTCGCAGATCGAGTTCATGCGCGACGGCTACGGCCCGGGTGACACCGTCACCGCGACGCTCGACGTGAAGCGCGCCGAGGGCGGCATTCCCGAGGGCGCCAGGGTCACCGCCACCGCCGTGGTGGACGGCGCCACCACCGCGCAGGTGACGGGCAAGGTGAACGAGAAGGGGCTGTGCACGGTGAGCTTCAAGCTGCCGGCGCGCATCGCCCGGGGCGAGGGCTCGCTGGCCTTCGCCATCGAGGACGGGGGCGTGGTGGAGACGGCGGCGAAAACCATCCCCATCCTGCTGCAGACGCTGGACCTGGCCATGTACCCCGAGGGCGGAGACCTGGTGGCGGGCCTGGCGGCGCGCGTGTACTTCGAAGCGAAGACGCCCGCGCAGAAGCCCGCGGATCTGGTGGGCGCCATCATCGAAGAGGGCACGGGCAAGCAGGTGGCCACGGTGCGCTCCGAGCACGAGGGCCGCGGCCGCTTCGAGCTCACCCCTCGCCCGGGGGTGAAGTACGCGCTGCGCATCGACGAGCCCTCGGGCATCACGAAGACGTTCCCGCTGCCCGAGGTGAAGGCCAAGGGGGCCACCCTGCGCACCAGCCAGGACGTGGTGCCCGCGGGCAAGCCCGTCACCCTCTCCGTCTCGCTGTCGGGGGTGAGCAAGGCGAAGCTGACGCTGAGCAAGCGCGAGGTGGAGGTGGCCTCGGCGCAGGTGGGCGCCCAGGGCCAGGTGACGCTGGATCCGAAGAACGCGGACGGCGTCCTGGTGGCCACGGTGTGGGACCACGACGGGCGGCCGCTCGCGGAGCGGCTGGTGTTCCGCCAGCCCGAGAAGGCGGTGAACATCGAGGTGCGCGCCGACAAGCAGAGCTACGTGCCGGGCGACACGGTGCAGCTCACGGCGAAGACGACGCAGGACGGCAAGCCGGTGTCCGCGCTGGTGATGCTCACGGTGACGGACGACGCGGTGCTCGAGCTCATCGAGAAGCGGGACCAGGTGCCGCAGCTGCCGGTGATGGTGCTGCTGGAGCCCGAGGTGAAGGAGCTGGCCGACGCGCACGTGTACCTGGACGAGAAGAACCCGAAGGCGCGGATGGCGGTGGATCTGCTGCTGGGCACCCAGGGCTGGCGGCGCTTCGCGCTGGCGGACGCGGTGAACTTCGTCTCGCGGCATGGCGACCCAGCCCGGCGCGCGCTCGCGGTGCGCGTGCCCACGCCCTACTACGACGGCGGCGATAACTTCGATGACCAGTTCGGCGCTCCCGCGGGAGCCGGCCGTCCCCGGCCCGTGCCCAAGGGCGCTCCCCGGGCGCCGGCGCCCCCCGCCCTGGCAGCGGTCGAGCAGGAAGAGATGCCCCCCATGGCCGCGCCAGTGGCGGAGGCGGCTCCCCCGCCCCAGGCCGCCGCGCCCCCGCCTCCTCCAGCCATGAGGCCGCCCGTGGCGGCCAGGCCCATGCCGGCCAAGCCGATGCCGGACCCCAACGCCAGCATGGCGGGCGCGGTCCGGGCGGCCGAGGAGGCCAAGCGGGACATGGATGTGATGGGCGCGAAGAAGAAGGAGGCCGTGGCGCGGCGCAGGCCGCCCATGCAGCAGGTGGTCTTCTTCCGCGAGTACGCGCACAAGGTGCGGCCGGACCGCAAGCCGGGAGACCGCGTCGACTTCGCGGAGACGCTGTACTGGAACGCGGGCGTGCGCACGGACGCGAAGACGGGCGAGGTGAAGGTGAGCTTCGGCCTGAATGACTCGGTGACGAGCTTCAAGGCGTTCGCCGGCGCGGTGGGCAATGACGGAGCGCTGGGCTCGGCGGTGGCGGCGCTCGAATCGGTGCAGCCCTTCTACATCGAGCCCAAGCTGCCCCTGGAGGTCACCTCGGGAGACATCATCCAGCTGCCGCTGGCGCTGGTGAACGGCACGGCGGGGGCGCTCAGGGGCGCGGCAGTGAAGGTGGACCTGAAGGGCGACGTGAGCGTGTCGTCCATCGGCGCGGTGGACCTGGCGGCGAAGGAGCGCGCGCGGCGCATCCTCGAGCTGAAGATCGGCCAGGAGTCCAAGCCGGTGGACCTGCGGCTGGCGGCGAGCGCGGGGGACTACGCGGACACGGTGACGCGCACGCTGAGCATCAAGCCGAACGGCTTCCCCATCTCGGCCTCGTTCGGAGGCATGGTGTCGGCGCGGGCCCCGGCGGTGCACACGGTGACGCTGCCCGGCAACGTGGTGCGCGGCAGCGTGAAGACGGCCATCCGGGTGTACCCCACGCCGCTGGCGAACATGACGGAGTCGCTGGCGCGGCTGATCCGCGAGCCGTACGGGTGCTTCGAGCAGACGAGCTCCACGACGTACCCGATGACGATGGCGCAGCAGTACTTCCAGTCTCACAGCGGGGTGGACCCGAAGCTGGTGGCCTCGGCGCGCGAGAAGCTGGAGGCGGGCTACAAGCGGCTGGTGGGCTTCGAGACGAAGGAGAAGGGCTACGAGTGGTTCGGCGAGGCCCCGGGCCACGAGGCGCTGTCGGCGTTCGGCCTGATGCACTTCGCGGACATGAAGCAGGTGCGCGAGGTGGACGCGGAGATGCTGGCGCGCACGCGGCAGTGGATGCTGCGGCAGCGCGACGGCAAAGGCGGCTTCGAGCGCAAGCGGCGGGCGCTTCACACGTGGATCGAGGACGCGGACACCTCGAACGCGTACATCACCTGGGCACTGCTGGAGAGCGCGGACAAGCCGGCCGAGATGACGCGCGAGCTGTCCAGGGAGATCGCCTCGCTGAAGGCGGCGGCGGCGAAGAGCCAGAACAGCTACGTGGTGGCGCTGGCGGCCAACGTGCTCTCGCTGGCGAAGGAGCCGGGCGAGGCGAAGAAGCTGATGGGGCGGCTGGCCGAGAAGCAGGGCAAGGAGGGCGTGGTGCAGGGCGGCACGCAGTCCATCGTGGGCAGCTCGGGTGACACGCTGGAGATCGAAACCACGGCGCTCTCGGTGCTGGCGTGGCTGCGCGAGCCGGCGTACTCGGGCAACGTGGAGCGCTCGATGAAGTACCTGGCGAGCTCGTGTGACGGAGGCCGCTACGGCTCGACGCAGAGCACGGTGCTGGCGCTCAGGGCCATCGTCGCCTACGACAAGCTGCGGGCGGCGAAGCGGGCGCCGGGCTCGGTGCGGGTGTACGTGGACGGGCAGCCGGTGGGCAGCGCGGTGAAGTTCGAGGCGTCGGCGCAGGAGGCGCTCAAGCTGCCGGACGTGTCGGAGCTGCTCAGCGCGGGCGACCGGAAGCTCGAGCTGCGGATGGAGGGGGGCTCGGAGCTGCCCTACTCCATCGAAGTCACCTACAACGCGCTGGTGCCGGCCAGCTCCAGCGAGACGCAGGTGTCGCTGGAGGTGTCCCTGGCGAAGGCGGCGCTCACGGAGGGCGAGCCGACGGAGGCGCGGGTGCTGGTGGCGAACAAGACGGACGTGAAGCTGCCCACGGCGGTGGCCATCTTCGGAGTGCCGGGCGGGCTCGAGGTGCGCCACGACCAGCTCAAGGAGCTGGTGAAGAAGAAGACGGTGGATGCCTACGAGGTGATTGGCCGGGACGTGGTGCTCTACTGGCGCGGCATGGAGCCCAGGAAGCGCATCGACGTGCCGCTGTCCCTGATCGCGGCGGTGCCTGGCACGTACACCGGCCCGGCGAGCCGCGCGTACCTGTACTACACGGACGAGCACAAGACGTGGCAGAGCGGGGTGAAGGTGACGATCGCGCCGCGGTAGTCACCCTGAGGTCAACGGCTCGCGCCCAGGCCGTCGCGTCCACAGGGCAGCCTGGCGAACACCGCATCGGCGCGCTGATAAAGCGCGTCACACACCTCGGGCATGGTGGGCCCCACCCACTCGAAGATGTTGAGCCCTGAGTAGTACGGCGGCAGGTGGGGCAGCATCCGCCCCGCCCCGCCCGCGGTGTCATACGCGCCGAACACCACCCGGCCCACACCGTGCAGGAGCAGCGCCCCCATGCACATGGCGCACGGCTCCAGTGACGTGTAGCACGTCATCTCCCGGGCCCGGGGCCACAGGGCCCTGTCGGCCGCGGCCAGCGCGCGCATCTCCGCGTGAGCCCCCGGCTCATAAACCGGGTGCACCACCGAGCTCTTGCCCTCGGCGATGATGGCGCCATCGAGCACCAGCACCGCGCCCACCGGAGGGTTGCCCTCGCGCTCCGTCTCCAGCGCGAGCTGGACCGCGCGCTCCATATGAACCCTGTCCGTGGAGCTCATGACGGTGAGCCGACCAGGGGCCTCACCACCAGCTGCTTGGAGGCGAGGAACTCGGGGTTGAACACCTTCGAGGCATAGCGGCTGCCGTGATCACACAGCAGGGTGACGATGCGCAGCCCCTGGCCCTGGTGCTGACGGGCCACCTCGTACGCGCCGCGCACGTTGATGGCCGCCGAGGTGCCCACCACCAGCGCATCCTCGCGCGCCAGGTGGTAGAGCGTCTCGAGCATGTCCTGATCCGTCAGGCGCATGGCCTCGTCCACGCGGGCGCCGCGGAAGTTCTCGGTCAGCCGCATGATGCCAATGCCCTCGGTGATGGAGCTGCCCGAGCCCTCCATCTTCCCCTCACGCACGTAGCAGTAGAGCCCCGAGCCGGCGGGATCCACCATCACCACGCGAATCTTCGGATCCTTCTCCTTGAGGTACCGGCTGACGCCCGACACGGTGCCGCCACTGCCCACGGAGGTGACGAGCACATCCAGCCGGCCCTCGCACTGCTCCCAGATCTCCGGGCCCGTCGTCTCGTAGTGGAACTCACCGTTGGCGGTGTTCTCGAACTGGTTGGCCCAGAACCAGCCGTGCTGCTCGGACAGCGCGCGCGCGGCGTGGAAGAAGTGCCCGGGGTTGGAGAAGGGCACCACGGGCACCTTGCGCACCTCGACGCCCATGGCCTCGAGCAGCTCGTATTTCTCGCGGGCCTGGTTGTCGGGCATGGTGACGACGACGCGGTAGCCACGCTCGCGGCCCAGCAGGCCCAGGCCAATACCGGTGTTGCCCGCGGTGCCCTCGACGATGGTGCCGCCCGGCGCGAGTCTCCCCTCGGCCTCGGCGCGGCGGATGATGCCCTTGGCGGCGCGGTCCTTGATGCTGCCGCCCGGGTTCATGAACTCGGCCTTGCCGAGGATTTCACAGCCGGTGAGCCGCGAGAGTGAGCCGATGCGCAGCAGTGGGGTGTTCCCCACCGCGTCCCAGAGCGAGCCGATGCGTGGTGTCATACCGCCATATTCTCCTCAGTGGCTTGTGGCGCGTAGACCGGCGAGGGCTTGACCTCACCCACCCGGTTCAGCGCGTCCCTCAGGTCTTCCATGGACTCCTGGGGCGCATACTCCATCGCCGCCCGCAGCGCCTGTTCGGCGATGGCCGTGGGCGGCTCGCCCGTGCCGAATTGGGACGGAAGGCGCAGGTGGATGATGTCCTCGTAGATCAGCGTGCCGAACCTGTTCTTGAAGACCCGCTCCTGGCGTTTCTCCGCCTCGAGCCCCAGGCACCGGACCCCAAGCTGGGCGACGAGCTCACCGTTGTAGAACCGCGTCTTGCGGACGTTGGACTCCCGGCCCACCACCAGGATGATGCGAGCCGAGCGCTTGCAGACCCGGGCGAGTTCCCGCAGCACCTCGGCCATGTCCAGGCAATACTGAGTGACGGTAAGCAAGCGGTTCTGCCGGTGCTTCCGGTTGGACCCGACCTCCGAGCGGGCGACATGGAGCAGGTCCCATCCCAGGGCCTCCATCGAGGCCCGGTACTGCTGGTGGTAGTTGAAGACATTGATGTACGGCGGCGACGTGACGACCAGATCCACCAGCCCATCCTCCAACGGCAGGCGGCGAGCGTCGCAATTGGCCATGTCGATGGGTCGCCTGGACACCGGCAGTTCGCTCACCGTGCGCCGCAGCTTCCTCCAGGTCACCAGCACGTTCTCGTGGGTCAGCGCGCCCTTGTAGAGGCCCAACAGCACGACAAGGGTCTCGATCAGGCGGCAGGCATCGGCGTCGGACAGGGCTCCTCTA
This sequence comes from Myxococcaceae bacterium, assembly GCA_035296065.1. Lineage (GTDB taxonomy): Bacteria > Myxococcota > Myxococcia > Myxococcales > Myxococcaceae > DATHBR01. The sequence continues at coordinate 121,277 of DATHBR010000038.1, forward strand.
TACAGGTCCAGCAGCCTCGTCTTCACGTCGGGCGAGGAGGCGGCGCGGCCAACAGCGTGACCTACGTTGTCGAGGACAGCCCTACGGGCCGCGCTGTCATGGTTGATGAACTCGTAGGTCCGCGACATCGCGTAAGCAGCGGGGTTGATCTCGCCGCCAAAGGCTCGGAGCCCGAGCCGCCCGGCTTCAACCAACACCGTGCCGCTGCCCATGAACGGGTCCAGCACGAAGTCGTCCGGGGCGGCGTACGTCTCGAGGAAGGCGTGGACCAGCTGGGGCGAGAACTGACCGTTCCAGGGGAACAGGTTGCTGCGGACTTTGTCCTCGATGTTGAGCCGGTCCTGAGAGAGCCTGGACGTGTCCAGACTGAGCTCGCGCAACAGCGGGCAGCGGTCCAGGGTCGTCGTTCCGGTCTCCACGCGCTTACTCTCCGAAAGTCCGCTGTTTCAACACCGTGTGGCTACAGTCGCACACTCCCGAACGGCCTCGCTGAAAATGAGGAGCGGCCGCGGAGTCGCTGGCCTCTGGCGGGCGATATCGTTCAGGCATGGCTTCGGAACACTTCGATGTGCTGGTGATAGGGGCGGGCCTCTCGGGCATCGGCGCCGCCTATCACCTGCAGACTCTCTGCCCCACGCGCACCTACGCAATCCTCGAGGGGCGCGACGCGATGGGTGGCACCTGGGACCTGTTCCGGTACCCGGGCATCCGCTCCGACTCGGACATGTACACGCTCGGCTACCGGTTCCGGCCGTGGCAGAACCCGAAGGCGATCGCCGACGGCCCGTCCATCAAGGCGTACATCGAGGAGACGGCGGCGGAGTATGGAATCGATCGGAAGATCCGCTTCAGCCACCGCGTCACGGGAGCCGAATGGTCGTCCGCGGAGGCGCGCTGGACGGTGGACGCGGAGGCGGGGCCCGAGCGCACCCCCGTGCGCTTCACCTGCAACTTCCTGTACACGTGCACCGGCTACTACGACTACGCCAGCGGCTACACACCCCAGTGGCCTGGCACCGAGCGCTTCGGGGGCCGGGTGGTGCACCCGCAGCACTGGCCCGAGGACCTGGACTACAGCGGCAAGCGCGTCGTCGTCATTGGCAGTGGCGCAACGGCGGTGACGCTCGTTCCCGCCATGGCCGAGAAGGCCGCGCACGTCACCATGCTACAGCGCTCGCCCAGCTATATCGCCTCGCTGCCCTCGCAGGACACCATCGCCAACGCCATGCGACGCCTGCTGCCCGCCCGCCTGGCCTATGCGGCCACGCGCTGGAAGAACGTGGTGCGCACCTTGTTCTTCTACAACCTCTCGCGCGCTCTTCCCGGGCTCATGAAGCAGCTGCTGCGCCGGGGTGTCCAGATGGAGCTCGGCCCGGAGTACGCCGTCGATACGCACTTCGCGCCCCGCTACAACCCCTGGGACGAGCGCCTGTGCATCGTGCCCGATGGGGATCTCTTTCGCGCCATCCGCTCGGGGCGGGCCTCGGTGGTGACCGACCACATCGAGTCATTCACCGAGAAGGGGCTCCAGCTGCGCTCGGGGGCGCACCTCGACGCGGACGTCATCGTGGCCGCAACCGGGCTGAACCTGAAGCTGCTGAGCGGCATCAAGCTCGTCGTGGACGGAGCGCCGGTCATCATGTCGCGGACGATGGCCTACAAGGGAATGATGTACAGCGACATCCCCAACCTCGCCTCGGCGTTCGGCTACACCAACGCGTCGTGGACGCTCAAGTGTGATCTCACCGCGGAGTATGTCTGCCGCCTGCTGAACCACATGGAGCAGCATGGCTACGTGCAGTGCACGCCGCGACAGCGGGACCCGGACGTCAAGGCCGAGCCGGCGCTCGACTTGACCTCGGGCTACGTGCAGCGCGCCCTGCACTCGCTGCCAAGCCAGGGCTCACGCACGCCCTGGCAGGTGTACCAGAACTACGTGATCGACTTGTTGACGATGCGCGTCGGCCGCGTCGCCGACGAGGTGATGGAGTTCCGGGCCCCCGCGGGGAGCACTGCTCACGAGTGAGCGTCGCCTGCTGGGTTCGGGGCCTGACACATCCCCGCCACGCAGGTGTGGCATGAACTTCTCAGGTGGCACATGGCGCCGTCACGGGGAGGCCCTACCTTGTGAAGAGATTCCTTCACGGAGGCCTCATTGAAGATCGCGGTCATCTCGGATCTGCACCTGGGCAGGCGTGACGCCGTCGATCATTTCGGACATGAGGACTCCCGCTTCCTGGAGTTCTTGCGCTTCCTGGAGGGCGAATTCGAGCGCATCGTCCTGCTGGGCGACATCTACGAGACACTCACCTCGCGGGCGCCCTACCAGCAAGCCGCCGAGCTGGCCGCCGCCCGCGCGGCGCACCCCGAGCTCGTGCGACGCTTCGCGTCACCGAAGTACCAGTACGTGCACGGCAATCACGATCTCATCACCGCGCGCACCGAGGCGGCGCCCGAGCGTTGGGTGGTGGAAGCCGATGGAGTGAGGCTGCTGTTCACTCATGGGCATGGCCATGACTGGCTCATTCGCCGGGCGCGCTTCATCTCGGAGTGTGGGGTGTGGCTGGGAGCGTGGCTGCGCAGAATGGGGCTGAGCCGTGTCTTCCGGGCCTTCGAGCGCTGGGACGCCGAGCTCCGGGGCGCGGTGGAGGATCCCGCCCGGTGCACCTTCCAGCAGTGGGCGTTGATCCGGGCGCTCGAGCACGAGGCGGACGTCGTCGTCACGGGCCACACGCACCTGGGCACACGGGCCGAGCATGGGGACCGGCTGTTCCTCAACAGCGGCACCTGCTCCGAGGGGAGCTTCTCCTTCCTGGCGCTGGACACGCGGCGCGGCCAGTACACGCTGCACCAGCAGTGGTAGGCCGCACGCCCTGAGGCCTCAGCGCGCGGCGGCTCCGGCCCGCAGCGCCTCGATGCGGGCCTTCTCCGCGATCATCAGGTTGCGCACGTGCTCCTGCAGGGCATCCACGTCATTGCCATACGAGGCCGGGTCCACCGGCGGCAGCACCTGCACGTGACAGTCCGCGCGAGTGGCCAGCACCAGGCCATGCTTGGGCAGGATGCGCGCGGTACCGGTGAGCACCACGGGGATGATGGGGCAGCCCAGCTTCACCGAGAGCGCGAAGGCTCCGGGCTTGAAGGCCTTGATGTTCCCATCCGGTGAGCGCGTGCCCTCGGGGAACATCAGAATGGGCACGCCCCGCGCCAGCCAGCGCTCGCACGCGGCCATCATCTTCGCCACGCTCTCGCGGTCTCCGCGCACCAGCCCCACGTAGCGGTTGAGCCACATGTTCCAGCCGATGAAGGGCAGCTTGAAGTTGGACGCCTTGGACACCCACTTGAAAGGCCGGTACAGGCCGAACAGCACCAGGATGTCGCCCAGCGACTCGTGGTTGGCCACCAGCACCGCGGCCCCCTTCCAGGGCAGGTGCTCGCGGCCATCCACCCGCTGGCGCCACAGCGGGTTCACGTACATGTAGAGCTGGCCCCAGAAGCACGAATACAGGTGCAGCACGCGCCCATTGCGGTCAAAGGGCAGCGTGAGTAGCCAGATCACCACGGCCCCGGCGAAGAGCACCACGGCGCTCAGCGCCAGGAAGGACCAGTAGACGATGGAGAAGAGGAGTCGGATGGCGCCCAGTGTGCAACCGGGGTGCCCGCGCGTAAAGCGCAACCCTCTTTATGTGGGCTTGGAAAGAGTCGCCGTGATGACCGCCATGCCTCCCATCTTCCGCAGCCCGGGCAGCCCCAGCAGCGCGTAGTCCACCGCGTGCAGCACATTCGAGGCGAGCTTCCGCCCACCAGAAGCCCGCTCATAGGCGTGGCCGCCGAGCACGAAGCGGTTGAACCAGCTCAGCAGCGTGAAGTGCCGCAGCTTCGCCCCGGGCAGCTTCCGCCGAATCAGCTCGAGCTCCCCGGCCCTCAGCGGACGCTCGTCCGGAGTGGCCCCCTCGTGAATGGGGATGCGCGCGCGCAGCCTCCGCAGCAGCGGGTTGAGGCTGAGCGGCTCGGAGAACACCACGCGCGCCCCGGGCTTCGCCCACCGGTGAAGCTGCTCCAGCACCAGCTCCAGCTCGGGGATCAGGTGATGGAGGATGCCGTCTCCCCAGATGACGTCGAAGCTGTTGTCGGGGAACTCGGCCAGCTCCAGCGGCGAGCAGACGAAGCGGACCCGCTCCTGCATTCCCGACAGCCGCGCCCGCTCGGTGGCGAGCGCCACGGACTGGGCGGAGATGTCGATGCCGGTTACCCGCGCGCCCCGGCTCGCCAGCAGCAGCGCGTTGACGCCATCCCCACAGCCCACGTCCAACACATGCAGGCCTCGCAGATCCCCCAACTGTCGAAAGCGGAACTCCTTGTGGAACCACGGGCGCAGCCGCCCCGCGTACCTGCGCAGCACCGCGGGATCCACCGGCGCGACCTTCCGAAGCTGCGCCTCGGCCAATCGATCGAAGAAGGCTGCTTCCGACACCCACCGCTGCGCTCTCATTGCCCCACCTACCTGTGTTGAGTCGTTCTAAAGGGAGGGAATGTGTGGACGGGGAGGTTTGGACGAAAGGGCGACTTCCGGGCGTGTCGGCAGGACTCGTACCCATCGGTTTCCCAGGAAAGAAGCGCCCTCGCCTCCGCGGGGGAACCTTTTGTCCCAGCCAGTGTCTGTGCCGGTAACAAGCGAGACGGGAGCCCTCATGGCCATTCCTCTGACACTCAAGGTTTTCAAGGGCGGGGCGCTGGTGAGCGCGAAGGATTTCGAGCGCGACATCATCAAGATTGGCCGCCTGTCCTCGGCGCACCTGCGTCTGGAGGATGACAAAGTGAGCCGCGTGCACGCGGTCCTCGAGACGGCGGCCGATGGCGCGCTGTCCATCATCGACATGGGCAGCGTGGAGGGCACCTGGGTCAACGGCAAGCGCGTCACCAAGGCCCGCGTCCAGTTTGGCGACGAGCTTCGCCTGGGAGACACCACCCTGCGCCTGGAGAGCCCGGCCGCCGTGGCCAGCACCGAGCAGCCGGCGCCGGTGGCTGCTCCCGCGCTGGAGCCTGTCGCGGCGCTGGCACCGCCGGCCCCGGTGGAGGCCGAGCCGGTGAGCGGCGCGGCGGACACGGCGCTGGCCACCACGCAGGAGAATGAGCCGCTGGCGCCGGTGGCCGAGCCCGCGCCGAGGGTGCGCACCATGCGCCACGGCAAGGCGAAGGGGCCGCTGGGCGTGTCGCTGTGCTTCCTGTGGGGTGATCAGCGGGTGGGCGAGTTCTTCCTGGCGCCGGGGCAGAAGAAGGCCTTCAGCGTGGGCAGCGCGGCGGGCGTGGACTTCGTCATGGGCGATGCGCGCCTGGGCCGGCCCCAGCTGGAGGTGCTGCGCACCGATGGGCAGAGCTTCACCGTGTGCTTCACGGGGAAGATGAAGGGCGAGCTGGTGCGCAAGGACGAGGCGCTGAGCCTGCAGGCGGTCATCGAGTCGGGCCAGGCCTCGCTCGAGGACGAGACGTACGCGCTGACGCTGGAGCAGGAGGACTTCTTCCAGATGGACCTGGGCGGCATCACCCTGGAGGCCAGCTTCCAGCCGGTGCCCAGGCGGGTGAACGTGCCGTGGGCGGACTCGGTGGACTACCGGGCGCTGAACATCTTCCTGGTGATGCTGTTCGCCGGGGCGATGTTCGTCATCGGCGCGGCGGGGCGGACGGGCGAGGACCAGGAGTTCGCCGACGAGCTCCAGGGCGACACCAAGCGGCTGGCCAACCTCCTCATCAAGCCGGCCGCGCCGCAGCAGAACCCGTTCATCGCCAAGCTCAACGAGCAGAAGGCCCAGCAGCAGCAGCAGGCTCAGGCGAAGCGCCCGGCGGATCCGGTGAAGAAGCCCACCCGGCCGCAGGACAAGACGCCCGCCCCGGTGCGCACCCGGGAGGACAAGGTGGCGCAGGCGCGTGACCTCGCCAAGGACCTGTTCACCAAGGGCAACGGCGCCAAGGGCATCTTCGGCAACACCGGCCTGGGCGCGGAGCTGACGAACGCCACGTCCAACATCGTCAGCGCGGTGGGCAACACGGGCAGCGCCCTGGGGCTGACGACGAAGACGGGCTCGGGTGGCCCGGGCGGCGTGGGCGGCACGGGAGACAGCGTACGCATTGGCGAGGTGGGCACGGTGGGCCGGAGGACGGGCTATGGCGACAAGGTGGGCACGCTCACCGGCAAGCTGAGCTCGGACGTGGTCATCACCCACTCGGAGCTCGAGTTCAACGGGGGCTCACTGGACAAGGAGCTGGTGCGCCGGGTCATCCACGACAACCGCAGCCAGATCCGCACCTGCTACGAGAGCCTGCTCAACCAGTTCCCGAACCTGGGCGGCAAGGTGGCGGTGCAGTTCACCATCGGAGCGGACGGCCGGGTGGTCGCCTCCCGGGTGGCCCAGTCCAGCGCGGGCAACAACCAGCTGGAGCAGTGTGTGTCCAGCCGGGTGCGCCTGTGGCAGTTCCCCAAGCCCAAGGGGGGCGGGGTGGTGGCCGTCAGCTATCCGTTCATCTTCAAGCAGGCGGGCCAGTAACATGGGCCCGAATGCTCAAGCAGGAACTGCTGGAAGCCTACGTTAGCCGTCACGCCACCTTCGAGGCCCTGGGCCGGGCGCTGCATGCCCGGCTTCAGGCCGTGCTGGGTGAAGGGGGCGTGGCGGTGCACGGCATCAGCTACCGGGTGAAGACGCCCGACAGCCTGTCGCTGAAGCTGGCCCGCCCCGACAAGATCTACCAGCGCCTGGACGACATCACCGACCTGGTGGGGCTGCGCGTCATCACCTTCTTCGAGGACTCGATCGAGCAGGTGGCGCGGCTCATCGAGCAGCACTTCCGCATCGACATCGACCGCTCGGTGGACAAGCGGCTGCGGCAGGCTCCTCACAGCTTCGGCTACCGCTCGCTGCACTACATCTGCCACCCACCGCGCGAGCTGCTGGAGCACCACTCGGACTGGGACTGGCCGTTCGAGATCCAGATCCGCACCATCCTCCAGCACGCCTGGGCGGAGATCGAACACGACCTGGGCTACAAGGCCCCCGAGTCGGTGCCGGTGCCCATTCAGCGGCGCTTCTCGCGCCTGGCGGGGCTGCTGGAGATCGCCGACAGCGAGTTCGTGGAGCTGCGGCGCTTCATGGAGGGCTATGCGCGAGAGGTGCGCCAGCCGGTGCAGCTGGTGCGGGACACGGTGGAGCTGGACACCGTGTCGCTCCAGTCGCTGGCCGAGGCCGGCCCGGTGGCCGAGCTGGACCTGGCCCTGGCCAGCCGGCTGGGCAAGGCGGTGGAGCCCACGCTCTTCTTCCCGGAGTACGTGACGCGCATGCTGCGCACGGTGCAGCTGGGCCGGCCCGCGCCGATCCTCAAGAGCCTGGAGACCTTCAGCCCGAGGATGCTGGCGTTCGCCGAGCGCTACTTCCGCTTCACCACCGAGGCGTGGGGCTTCGGCGGCGAGCACTTCGACAGCGTGCAGCGGGGCTACAGCCTGGTGCTGCTCTCGCACTGGCAGGCGCTGCGCCAGGCGGAGCTGGAGTTGCACCGGGTGGACCGGATGAAGGGCTTCTACCAGCAGCTGGACTACCCGGAGGACGAGGTGGAGGCGCGCCGCATCGCCCGGCTCTTCGTGAAGTGCTTCTCGGACTGGAAGGACCCCTCCTGCCTGTGAGCAGCAAGGAGGGGCCCACGGCCAGCGGCTACCCGATGATGACCTCGCACGAGCAGGTGGCCATGTCACACTGCAGGCCGACGCCACACGTGCCACCGCAGTTGGGCTTGCAGACGCACTGGTTGCCGGCGTCATTGCAGCCCAGCGTGGGCCCGGTGCAGTTGTCCGGCTCGGTGGGGCTGTAGTTCGGGTCGTCCTCGCACGGCGTGCCGCCGTTGGGATCCTTCACCGCGTCCACCCAGTACTGGTAGGACACGGCCGCCTGGGCGTTCTGATCCGCCGGGCGGCAGGCGCCGAAGAGCGACAGCGTGCGCGCGCTGCCATCGAAGTCGAAGCCGTTGACGGTGCTGCGCGGGATGTTGTTCGCGTTGCAGGCGGACGGGGTGCGCACCGCGCTCACCGCCACCTTGATGGACGCGCCAATGGGCGGCTTGAGCGTGCGGTAGCCCGCGTTGCCAATGGCGTCGGCGATGATGGCGTCCATCGAGGCATCGATCGAGTTGACGTCGATGATGGAGCCCAGCACGCCGCCGGTGGCGTTGACCACCCGGGCGTGGCGCTGCTGGGGCACTCCATTGAGGGGCTGCGGGTTGAACTCGCGGTCGGTGTTGGTGGTGAAGTCACACGTCGCCGTGGTGCATCCGCACGCGCTGCCCGAGGGACAGACGATGCCGTGCACGGTGATGAGCTTGCCCGTCTTGTTGGTGGGCACCGACGCCGACGTCACACTGCCGAAGAAGTTGATGAAGTTCTGCACGTTCTCGCAGCCGGAGCCGGGACGGTCCACGGTGCCGTCGCACTGATACGAGATGGCGGTGTAACCGGCCGACTGGTCATCCGCGTCACCCAGGATCACCACCACGAGCGTGGCGTCCTGGCGCGCCTGGGTGGGAGCCTCGGTCCCGGCGGCGGTGCCGGGGGTCATGTCATCCACCGCCTTGCGGGCCGCGCCCAGCACGGCCTCGGTGCCGCTGCCGCCGGTGCCGATCCAGCAGCCGCCGTTGGTGCCCTGAGAGGTGCTGCCCTGCCCCGGGCAGGTGGGCGCCTCGGGGGTGGTGGGCACCACGCTGCAGATGCCATTGGCCTGGCACGTGCTGTTCTGGGTGAGCCACGCCTTCACCTTGTTCACGTTGCGGGTGAAGTGCCGCACCTTGCCCGTGTTCGCGTAGGAGCCGAAGTGGTAGTCGGAGCTGACCATCGCCATGCGCCAGTCCAGCGACGAGGCGTTGAGGGCGTCCACCGCGGACTGCGCGGCGGTGGCCAGCGACTCCTGCGAGGTCCTCATCGAGCCGCTGTTGTCCACCACGAAGAGGAAGTCCACCTTGGCGGGAGGAATCGTGAAGCGCTCGCACTGCACCGCGGTGGGCTCGCCGAACTGGGCCAGCGCGGAGCCATCCGACAGGTCCTTGGCGGAGAAGGCGGCGGGCGAGCTGCGGTTGGGCCCCGTCACCGCCTCCAGCGGCGTCACGGCGATGAGCACCACCACGCTCTGGTTGGAGCGGTGGACGAACAGCGCCTGCAGCCGGAAGTCACCATTCACCCCGGCGGCCGCGGCGCTCAGGCGGCCCGTGCTGCCCGGCACCAGCGCGTTCACCAGCTGATCGGTGCGGCGCTTGAGGTCCGTGCTCGCCCCGGCCTGGTCATAGAAGGCCTGCACCGCGTTGTGGCCATCCCACGTCTTGAACACCTGGGCGGTGCGGTTGCGCAGCGCGCCGCTGCTCTCGATGGCGGGGCGCAGCCCCTCCTCGTCACCCAGCGGATCCGTGGCGCTCGCGGGCGCCGCGCGGCGGAAGATGAGGAACGCGCTCTTCGTGGAGCTGTCGTAGCCCACCAGGCCCTTCACCTCGGTGCCTACCTTGATCTGCGTCACCTCCGTGAAGGTGGGCGGCAGCGCCAGCTTGATGTCCGCCCCCTGCTCGGCCTGGAAGCTCACCGGGCGCAGGTTGTTGGCGGTGCACACCTGGCCGGCGGGCCCGGACACATCTCCGGACTTGGGGTCCAGCTCGCCCGGGTCCGTCTTGCCATTCTGGTTGGTGTCCTCGGCGCCATCACTCACCCCGTCTCCGTCCGAGTCCGGGTTCACCGGGTCCGTGGTCGTCCCCGGATCCGCGTCCGGGGTGACGGTGGGGCAGTTGGCCGCGTCCAGGTTGGTGTTGGCGCCCGACTCCACGCCGTCGGAGATGCCATCACCGTCGGTGTCCTTATTGCGCGGGTCGGTCTCCGTGTTCTGCCGGGTGCCGTCGGCGTTCTGGTCCTCTCCCTTCACCCCGTTGGCCGAGGGGCCGTCACGCAGGCCGTCGCAGTCGGAGTCCTTGAGCAGCGGGTGGGTCTCCGTGTCGTCCGCCTTGCCGTTCTTGTTCGCGTCCTCCACGCCGTCCAGCAGGCCATCGCCGTCGCTGTCCGGGTTGACGGGGTTGGTCTTCAGCACGGCGTTGGCGTCCGGCGGCAGGGTGCAGCTGGTGCCGGCCACGGGGGTGGTGATGCCCAGCTCGAGGCCGTCCTGGAGCCCGTCCTGATCCGTGTCAGCCAGGCCCGGGTTGGTCTTCTGGCCACTGCCCCGGTCCGTGTCGAACTCGACCTTGTCGCTCAAGCCATCACAGTCGGTGTCCTTGGAGGCGTTGTTCGGATCAGTGGGGTCGGTGGGAAGCGGCTTGGGGCCAGGCTCCGGCTCCGGCCCATCACCGCCGCCGCAGGCGGCCGTTACGGTCAGCACGGACACAAGGAGTGCGGCATGCAGCAGTCTCTTCAGCTTCATCAAGGGGGTCCTCCAGCTAGAGGCGGGCACACGAAGCGCGTGCTGCCGTGCGTGGAACGCGCCCGAAAATACGTGGATGGAGTCAGGCCGCAATGTGGTCCATCGATGTTTCGTTGACGCCAGGATGTTGTGGCCATGCCAAGCACGGCATTCCGCCGCAGCCACGAAATTGCGCGCCGAAGGTTCACGCGGACGCCACGGTGGGACAGCGGGAGTTGCTCTCCCTCCCCTCTCATTTTTTAAGAATCCCTGTCCCCGCGCACTCTCCCGGAGCGTGTTCCTGCTGGGACTCGTCCTGGGCCCCGTCGCCGCCGTGGCGTCATCCACGGATGAAACACAGACGGCTCACCGTCTGTATCCGTGTCTAATCTGCTTTCCGGGCAAGCAGGCACTGAGCCGGTAAGACATACGCCAGGACCTGCCTTGCTTTGTGTTCGTCCTGCATGGCAAGAGCAATGCCTTTTCATCTGCCTTGGGGGGTCGCGTTGGGCCATCGTTTCTGGAAGACGTTGCGCGCGGTGTGGCTCAGCATGAGCCTCGTTGCCTGTGGCGCCTCGTGGGAAGCGGAGGCGCCGGCCGTCCTTCCCGCCCAGGACGCGGACGTGCGAGCCGCGCTGTCCCAGTTCCCGGAGGTCCAGGTGCTGGGCACCGCGCACGGCCTGCCCTACTTCATCCGGGGCCAGCTCGGCGTGCTGCCCCAGGTGGCCACGCGGCGCACCCACGAAGCGCCCGCGGCCCTGCGCGTGGCGCTGCGCGACATCGCCCCGGTGTTCCGGCTGAAGAGCCAGGAGCTCGTGTTCCGGCGGTCCACCGTGGACGCTCAGGGCCACCAGCACCTGCGCTTCCAGCAGACGCTGCACGGCCTCGAGGTGGTGGGCGCGGAGCTGCTGCTGCACGTGAACCCCCAGGGCCAGGTCTACGCGGCCAACGGCTCGGCGTGGGGCAGCGAGGAGCCGTCCGCGCTTCCGAGCCTGGCCCCCGAGGCCGCGGTGGCGCTCGCCGAGCAGGGCTCCACGGCGCAGGGGGCCACCGCCCAGGGCGCTCCGAGGCTCGTCTACCTGCGCTCCGAGGGCACCCCGGAGCTGCACCTGGCCTGGGAGGTGCGGGTGAAGGGCGAGCGCGACGGCATGCCCGCGGATGACCTCCTCTACGTGGATGCGCGGCGCGGCCATGTGCTGGCGCTGCACCCGCGTTACCACTCGGCGCTCAACCGGCAGGTGTACTCGGCGGACAACACCGACATCCTCCCGGGCACGCTGAGGCGCACCGAGGGCCAGCCGGCCTCCGGCGACGCGCACGCGGACCTGAACTACGCCCAGCTGGGCACCACCTACGACTGCTATCAGGCGCTGTTCGGCCGCGACTCGTACGACAACGCGGGCGCGCCGCTGGTGAGCAGCGTCCACTACGGCAGCGGCTACACGAACGCGTACTGGGACAGCCTGCTGCTGCAGATGGTGTACGGCGACAGCAACGGCGTGGACTCGGGGGAGCTGGGCAGGGACCTGGACGTCACGGTGCACGAGCTGACGCACGCGGTGACGGACAGGGAGTCGGCGCTCATCTACGCGGGAGAGTCCGGTGGCCTGAACGAGAGCCTGAGCGACATCTTCGCCAGCGTGTGCGAGAGCTGGACGCGCGGCTGGGCCACCGACGCGGATGTCTTCAAGATCGCCGAGGACGTCTGGACGCCGGGCACGGCGGGAGACGCGCTGCGCTACCTGGCGGACCCGGCGCGGGACGCCGTCTCGCTGGACTACTACGCGGACTACGTCTCGGGCACGGACGTGCACTTCAGCTCGGGCATCAGCAACCTGGCGTTCGCGCTGCTGGCCCAGGGCGGCACGCACCCGCGCGGCAAGTCGGACGTGAGCGTGGCGGCCATTGGCACCGAGAAGGCCGGCCGCATCTTCTACAAGGCCGCCACGGAGCTGTTCACCGCGAGCACCACCTTCGAGCAGGCAAAGATGTACACGGTGCAGGCCGCGCAGGAGCTGGGCTACGACGCGGCCACCGTGCAGGCGGTGTCCAACGCGTGGAAGGCCGTGGGCGTGCCTCTCGAGCCGCCCACTCGCGACGTGCTCACCAATGGCGTGGGGGTGAGCCAGCTCTCCAGCGGCAAGGGCACCCGGAAGTACTTCACGCTCGAGGTGCCCGCCGGGCACACCAGCCTGAGGTTCGACACCAGCGGCGGCACCGGGGACGTGGACATGTACGTGCGCTACGGCGCCGAGCCGACCCACACCGCTTATGACTGCCGCCCGTACGCCGCTGGCAACGTGGAGTCGTGCTCCTTCACCAGCCCGCAGGCGGGCACCTGGCACGTGATGCTGTACGCCTACGCGTCGTACTCGGGCGTCTCGCTCAAGGGCACCTACAGCGGGGGCGGCGGCACGCCCGTCACCGAGACGTCCTCCGGCACGGTGAACAAGGGCGCCCAGACGCTGCTGGGCCCGTTCAGCGTGATGCCCGGCACCCCATTCAAGGTGGAGATGACGGGCAGCCGGAACCCCGACCTCTACGTGCGCTTCGGCTCGGCGCCCACCACGCGGCTCTACGACTGCCGGCCGGCGCTCTCCGGCGCCTATGAGACGTGTGAGCTCACGGTGCCAGCGGGCCAGAGCACCGCGTACGTCATGGTACGCGGCGCGGGCCAGGGCACGGCCAGCTACACGCTGACCCTGAACTACACCCTGCCGTAAGCCCCCCGCTCAGCCTCGCGGGGTTCCGCAGTCCGGACCGTCCCACGCCTTGCCGCGCAGCGCGTCCTTCACATGGTCGCCCGCGTAGGCCGCGCGCGAGACGGCACCGCCGAAGAACGAGCCCGCCGCCTTCAGGATGCTCGCCGCCATGCCCAGCGCGCTCGGCTTGAAGGAGGACATGTGCCCGTTGTTGCACTTGTCGCAGTAGAACTCGAACTGAAAGCCCTGGTTGTTCGAGCGGTCCTTGTAGTTGCGGGTGAACTGGGTCATCGCCATCGGCGGCGTCTCCTGGTTGAAACGAAACGCTCGAAGACCATCACGGTGGCTCTGGCGGCCCGCTTCTGCTAGCCCGGCCCGTTACCCGCTCCCCCAGCGGGCAATCCCCCGTAGTCATTGGAGTTCCCATGTCCCCCACCCTGACTCGCGCGCTGCTGGCGACCAGCGTCGCCGCGCTGCTGCTCGCCGCTCCCCAGGCCTCGGCCACCAACTACACGCTGTGGATCCACGGAAAGAATGGCGGCGGCACCCAGGCCGGCAACTATGCCGACTTCTCCAACTGGGGCCCCAGCACCACTCCGGCCGGCGTGAACAAGAAGGCCGTCAACTGGGACGGCCGTCAGCGCATTGGCGGGCAGAACTACCGCATCCGCGACGCGCTGGACTGCTTCTGCACCGGCACCAACTGGTGCTACATCGCCGCGCACAGCGCCGGTAACCTGCAGATCGGCTACGCGCTGGCGCTCCACGGCGGCTCCGCCCGCTACAAGAAGAACGCCATCCCCAACTCCAGCGGCGTGTGCGGCAACACGGACGGCACCACGCAGGTGGGCTGGAACATCAAGTGGGTGGACATCGCCTCGGGCGCTGGCGGCGGCAGCGAGCTGGCGGACAACGGCGAGTGGGCCACGAGCGATCCCATCGTGAGCGACCTGGTCACCACCACGGCCCGCGCCATGTACAACCACAACACCACGCGCGCGAAGTGGTTCTACATGTTCGCGGCCGCCAAGGGCACCGCCTACTCGGGCATCCTGCCGGGCCAGGATGACGAGGCGGTGGCCTACCACTCCACCGGCGGCGTGTCGGGCACCTCGGGCAGCTCGCAGTGCAACCCGGGTGACTGGTTCTGCGGCGGCACGCTGAGCACCGGCACCGCCGCGTGCAGCGACGGCCGCGCCAAGTGGAGCTACCACTCGGTGAAGCTGCGCGATGACGGCGAGGCCTGGAGCCACGGCGCCAACGGCAACTGGGCGAACATCGTCGGCAAGGTGCGCGAGGACGTCGTCCTCTACGCCCAGTAGCCGCTAGCGGCGGTGGCTACGGCACCCGCTGCTCGAACAGGCTCCAGCGCTGGTCGACCCACTGGCGGATGTAGTCCACCTCCTGCGGGTAGGTGGTGAAGTCGGTGCGGTCGGCCCAGCGCTCGAAGTTGCGGTACTGGTTGCCCCAGCGCGCCTCGTCGCGCCGGGCCGAGGCGTCTATCTCACGCACGTACCCGTCGATGAGCGAGAGCACGTCCGCCTTGCGCAGCGAGCCGCGCAGCAGCTCTCCATAGCGCCCGCGCATGGGGCCCGCGATGGAGGGCTCCTTCAACATCCGCGCGAAGAGCAGGTTGTCCTCGGCGAAGGTGGGCCGCTCGGCGGCCGCGTGCCGCCGGGTGTCCCAGCCCTGGCCGAAGCTGGCGTCCAGGTCCCACGGGATGAAGCGGAACGGGGCGAGCGGCTCGCGTGGCTGGTAGTGGTACGCGTTCTTCGCGCTCGAGTCCGTGCCGAGAATGAGCGTATTGAAGATCCACCAGTCCTCGTAGTCGCGCACGTTCATGCGCGTGCTCCGCTGCGCCAGGAAGGTGGCGCTGTCCGAGTCGGCGACGAAGGCGGTGAGCGCGTTCAGGCCGTCGAAGGCGCCGGGCCAGCCCTCGGGCGGCTTGCCCTCCTTCTTCTCGAAGCCCTGGTGCGGCGTCGTCTTCGGCGCGCCCTCGGAGTCCAGCCGCGAGAAGTTCGCGTCGGCGTCCACCGCCTTGAAGAGGTCCGCCGTCTTGGACAGGCCGTGGCGCGCCATCAGGTCGTCGTCCACGTGGTCCGCCACGGTGAACAGGCCCCAGTAGCGCCCGTTCATGTAGACCACGGCGCTGAACGTCTTGACCTGGATGTGGTCCGGGGACATCCGGTTCCAGAGATCAAAGGCGAGCCTGGGCCGGATGTACGAGTTGTCGTTGAAGTGGGTGATGAGCACCAGGCGGCGCCGGTTCTTGAACTCTCCGCCGCTCAGGGTGGACTCGGAGAAGAGCGCCTCTTCCGGGAACTTCAGCGTGAGGCTGCGCTTGGGAAAGACGCCGGAGGTGGCGCCCCGGTACTTGGCCTCCATGGCGTAGCGGCGGCCACGGTAGACGAGCTCCACGGGGCGGTAGCCGCCCGCGGTGAGCTTGTCCGGATAGAAGAAGTGGAAGACGGGCAGCCCGTACTCCTCGGTGTACGTGGCCGGATCGGCGACCGGCACGTTGCCCGGGGCCTGCCAGTTGTCCACCACGCCCACCTGAAGCGTGCCCGTCTCGCCCGTGGTGCGCTCGGTGATGGTGAGCGTCCACATCGCGGCCTGCGCCTTGCCGGGCGTCCAGCGCAGCGTGCCCGCCGCCTCGTCCACCACGGCGCCCTCGGGCAGCGGCTGCACCGCGAAGCGCAGCTCCGGTGCCGTGAGCCCCTTCGCGCAGCGCAGGGTGACCGTCAGCGTCTCGCCCTCGAGCAGCGCGTAGGGCCCACCGGCCTCGGGAGCACAGCGGGTGGGCCTGGACGGCTCGGGCGTGCCCACGTCCGGAGCCGGAGCAGGCGAGGGAGTTCCGTTGTCCGGCGCCGGACTGGGCGGCGGCCTCGGGATGACCACCGGTGGCATGGGAATGGGAGGGAGTGGAATTCCCTTCCTCTCCTCGTTGCCCGGCGCTTCCTCCGAGGGGCCGCACTGTGCCGCCAGCAACCCCGCGACCACCAACAACACCGCCCTGACCCGTCGCCCGCTTTCCGCCATGCCCCACCCCGTTGCACGAACGGCGCCAGCCGGGGGCTCCTCACTGCCTCAAGGTGGACGGGCCCAGCGCGGACAGCCCACGCACCCCATAAATGACCCCAGGACATTTATCAAAGGTAACTTGGTTCAGGGGCGAACAGTCGCCCTATACTCGGCGTTGAACATGTCCGAGCCCCACTCCGCCCCCACCACCCGCCGAGGCTTCCTCGGGACGATCACCGTGCTGCTTGGCGGCGTCCTCGCGGCGCTCGGCTCCGTGCCCGTGCTGGGCAGCCTCTTCTCGCCCCTGCGCGCCGCGCAGCCCCTGGCCACCACCGAGCCCCCCATCCCCGTGGGCAACATTGGCGACTTCACCGTGGGCATTCCCCGCCGCGTGGAGCTGGTGCGCTCGGTCACTGACGCGTGGAGCCGCTCCGAGGCCTCCACCGTGGGCGCCGCGTGGATCACCCGCAACGCGGACGGCACCTTCACCGCCCTGTCCACCATCTGCCCGCACCTGGGCTGCGGGGTGAACATGGACAAGCCGAAGGGCCACTTCGCTTGCCCCTGCCACACCTCGGCCTTCTCCATGGCCGGCAAGCGCCTGGAGGGCCCGGCTCCCCGGGACATGGATCCGCTCACCGTCGAAGTGCGTGGCCAGTCCGTGCTCGTCCACTACCGGCGCTTCAAGCTGGGCTCCGCTGAGCGCGTCGAGGTGTGAGAACCCCCATGCTCAAACGCATCGGCGACTGGATGGACGCGCGCACGGGCCACCGGGCGCTGCTCAATGCGGCGCTGTACGAGCGGGTGCTGGGCGGCGCCCGCTGGCGCTACGTGTTCGGCTCCGCGCTCGTGGTGCTCATTCTGCTGCAGGCCGCCACGGGCATCGCCCTGGAGCTGTACTACAGCCCGTCCACCACGGACGCGTGGGCCTCGGTCAACTACATCCAGACGCAGGTGCAGATGGGCGCCCTGGTGCGCGGCCTGCACCACTTCGGCGCCTCCGCCATCGTCGTGCTCGTGGTGGTGCACCTGCTGCAGACGGCCTGGGCCGGCGCCTTCCGCGCCCCGCGGGAGATGAACTGGCTGGCCGGCTTCGCGCTGTTCCAGATCATCCTCGCCCTGGCGCTCACCGGCTACCTGCTGCCGTGGGACCAGAAGGGCTACTGGGCCACGCAGGTGGCCACCTCCATCGCCGGCACGCTGCCGTTCATCGGCCCTCAGCTGCAGACGTTCCTCCAGGGTGGCACCTCCTACGGCAACCTCACCCTCACCCGCTTCCACACGCTGCACGTGGTGCTGCTGCCCGCGGGCCTGTTCCTCCTGCTGGGCGTGCACCTGGCGCTGTTCCGCAAGCACGGCGTCACCCCGCCGGACACCCTCTCCCAGGAGGAGCTCGAGCGCCGCTCGGAGCCGTTCTTCCCCCGCCAGCTGCTCTACGACACCGCCTTCGCGGGCGCGGCGGTGGTGGTGCTCTTCCTGCTGGCCTGGCGCCTGGGCGCGCCGCTGGAGGCCCCGGCCGACCCGTCCTCGCAGTACCTGGCACGCCCCGAGTGGTACTTCCTGCCGCTGTTCCAGCTGCTGAAGTACTTCGAGGGCGGCGCCGAGCTGGTGGGCACCGTCATCCTCCCGGGCGTCGCCATGGGCTTTCTGGCCGGGCTGCCCTTCCTGCACGCGGCCCTCACGCGCAAGGGCCCTCGCGTTCACCAGGCGCTGGCGCTGGCCCTCACCGTGGGCCTGCTGGGCGTCGCGGGGCTGGGGGGGCTTGCCATGTACGAGGACGCGAACAACCCCGCCCTCACCAGCATGGCCGCCCGCTCTCAGGAGGAGGCCGCCGAGGCTCGCCGCCTGGCCGCCATGGGCGTGCCCACCAGCGGTCCGTTGGACCTGTACCGAAATGATCCCCTCGTCTGGGGCAGGCGCGTCATCACCGCCAAGTGCCAGACGTGTCACCAGGCCTGTGACACCGTGCCCTACACCGGCAGCCCGTGTCTGGAGGGCTACGCCTCGCGCGCCTGGATCGCCCGCTTCCTGCGCAACCCGCGCGCCCCGCACTTCTACGGCAACACCAAGATTGACGAGATGGACGCGTACACCGGCCCCCAGGAGTCGCTGGATGCGCTCACCGAGTTCCTCTACTCGCAGGGTAAGCGGACGAACGTGACGGAGGCGCTGGCCAAGAAGGGCGAGGCGCTCTTCGAGTCCGAGGGCTGCGGGAGCTGCCACACGCTGGACGGCGTGGGCAGCGGCGTGGCGCCGGACCTGAAGGGCTGGGCCTCGCCCGAGTGGGTGGCCGCCTTCATCCGCGCCCCGGGCGCCGAGCGTTTCTTCGGAGCGCTCAACGAGATGGAGGTGTTCGATCACTCGCGACTGTCCGAGGATGAACTGAGGGTTGTCACCCACTGGCTGCATACTCAGGCAGCCCAGCCCTTGAAGTTTCCCTAGCGGGCTGCGTCCGAGCCCGCCGAACCGTTCAACCGCAGAACAGTGGAGGCAGTCCCTATGAAGACGCGTTTTGCCCTGGTGCTCACCCTGGCCCTCTCCGCGACCGCCTACGCTGAAGGTGCGCAGGAAGTCTGGAACGCCAAGTGCAAGTCCTGCCACGGAGAGAAGGGCAAGGGCGACACGAAGATGGGACAGAAGGAGAAGATCTCCGACATGACCACCGCCGAGTGGAAGAAGAACCACTCGCCCGAGAAGATTCGCGAGGTCATCGCCGAGGGCTCCAAGGGGAACACGAAGATGAAGGCCTTCAAGGACAAGCTCACCCCGGAGCAGATCGACGCCCTGGTCAAGCACATCCAGGAGATGAAGTAGACGCAGGGTGAATATCGCCGGCTCCGGGCCGTTCTAACTCCTCGTAGCCCGCCCGGAGCCGTCGCCATGAAGACCCTTGCCGTCGCCCTGCTCTTCGTCCTGTCCCTGGTTACCCTGTTCTCCGCGGCGCGCGCGGACGCCATGAGCCAGCCGCGCATCACCCCGCGCATGGCCCAGCCCGTCGCCCTGGTGGGGGACGACGACAAGGACGACGACAAGGACGACGACGAGGAGGACGAGGAGGAGTACCGCGGCCTGAGCCAGCGCGACGCCCTGGAGCTGGTGGATCCGGGCTCGCTGGACGATGTGCTGAAGCTGCGCCTGGCCGCCTCGTACGCTCGTTGAGCTTCCACACATCCGGCCGAACGCTGCTACCATGCGCGGCGGATGTGGCTCATCGTCAACCCAGGACTTCTCGACGAGAAGGAACACCCGCTCCCCGAAGGCCCTTCGACCATTGGCCGCACGGAGGAGAACTCCATCCGCGTGCTCCACATGAGCCTGTCGCGCAAGCACGCGCGGCTGGAGCGCCATGGGGACTCGGTCGTCCTGGTTGATCTGGGCAGCAAGAACGGCACCCTCGTCAACGGCGTACGTGTGGACCGCTTCGCGCTGCGCGAGGGCGACTCGTTCCAGTGCGGAGACGTGCACTTCAAGCTCGTCTCCTCGCCCGAGGCGGTAGAGCCCACGCACATTCAGCTGCTCACCACGCGCTTCTCGCCCTCCTCCATGGAGGAGTTGCTGGAGCCGGACCGGCTGCCCGGCAGCGGCTCGGCGCTGAAGCTCAGGCAGGCGCAAGAGGCCGACCAGCGCTCCAGCGAGAAGCTGCGGGTGCTGCTCAAGGTGAGCCAGATGCTGTCCTCGCCGGGCCCCATCGACGGGCTGCTGGAGCGGGTGGCGCAGCTGGTGTTCCAGATCCTCGAGGTGGACCGGGCGGCGGTGCTGCTGGCGGATCAGCACACGGGCGAGCTGCTGCCGCGGGTGGCGCGGCTGGCGACGGGAGAGGTGCCCCAGGGCTCCTTCTACAGCCAGCACGTGGTGGGCTACGTGCGCAAGCACAGCGTGGCGGCGCTCTTTGCCGACGCGCGCGAGGACCCCCGGCTCGACGGGGCCGACTCAGTCATGCTGCAGTCCATCCGCTCGGCCATGTGCGTGCCGCTCAAGCCCCAGGACAAGGTGCTGGGGGTGCTGTACGTGGACAACCAGGCGCGCGCCAGCAGCTTCACCGAGGAGGACCTGGAGTTCCTCACCGCGTTCGCCAACCAGGCGGCGATCGCCTTGGAGAACTCGCTGCTGTCCCAGCGGCTGGCGGAGGAGGCGGTGCTCAAGAACGCCTACCTGCGCTTCTTCCCGCCCACGGTGCTCAAGAAGCTGCAGAGCGAGAAGGGCGCCCACCTGGACATCGTCGAGACGGAGGTGACCATCCTCTTCTCGGACATCAGCGGCTTCACCTCGCTGTCCTCCACGCTGCACCCGCGGCAGGTGGTGGATCTGCTCAACGAGTACTTCCCCACCATGGCGGAGATCGTCTTCCGCCACGAGGGCACCCTGGAGAAGTACATCGGCGACGCGCTGATGGCGGTGTGGGGCGCGCCCTTCTCTCAGCCCGAGGACGCGGACCGGGCGGTGCGCGCGGCGGTGGAGATGCAGCGCGCGCTGGCGGAGCTGAACACGCGCTGGCGGGGCCAGGGCCGGCCCGAGCTGCAGATCCACGTGGGGCTCAACACGGGCCGCGTGGCCGCGGGCAACATCGGCTCGGAGCAGTACCTCCAGTACGCCACCATTGGAGACGCCACCAACGTGGCCAGCCGCATCTGCGACGCCACGCCACCGGGCGAGATCCGCATGTCCGAGGCGACGTTCCAGCGCTGCCTGGAGCGCCCCTGGCCCATCACCAAGCTGGGCCCGGTGCAGGTCAAGGGCAAGCAGGAGCCCCTGCCGCTGTTCCGGCTGGAGTGGCGTGACGCGGCGCCGTGGTGAGCAGGGCTCGAGGCCCGCTCAGCCCACCGCCGCGCTGCGCTGATCGAGCGCCTGCTTGCCGCGCTCGTCCTCCACGGTGCCGCCCGGCGCGGGCACCGTGCGTGGCAAGAGGATGATGAAGCTGGTGCCCTGGTCCACGGTGGAGTCCACCTCGATGCGGCCACCGTGGGCATGGACGATCTGCGAGACGATGTAGAGCCCCAGCCCCAGGCCGCCACGGGCCACGCGCCCAGGCCCGCCCTCGGAGCGGTGGAAGGGCTCGAAGAGCTGAGCGCGCAGCGACTCGGGAATGGGCACCCCGGCGTTGTGCACCTCCACGCGCTGCAGGGACTCCACGCCCTCCAGCCGCACGCTCACCGGAGTGCCCTGAGGGCTGTGCTGAAGCGCGTTGGCCACCAGGTTGGAGAGCACCTGCGCCATCCGCTCCTCGTCCCAGAAGCCCGTGCAGTCCCCGCGCACGTCCAGGTGAATGTCCCGGTTGGGGTGCGCCAGCTCCAGCTCGTCGATGATGCGGCGCGACACCTGATCCAGGGCCATGTCCTTCGGGCGCAGCGGAATGCCTCCGGCCATGCGCGCCCGGGTGAAGTCCAGCAGCTGCCTCACCATGCGCGCCATGCGCTCGGCGCTGCTGTCGATGCGCGTCATCACCCGCCGCACATCCGGCGTCAGCGTCTCACGCGCCAGCAGCGCGGCCGAGGACAGGCGGATGGCGGCCAGGGGGTTCCCCAGGTCATGCCCCAGCACGCCGATGAAGCGCTCGCGGAAGCGGCCCTCCTGCTCACGCTCCTCCTCCTGCCGGCGGCGCGCCGTCACGTCCCGGCTGATGCCGAACAGCCCGTACATGGCCCCATCCGGGTGGCGCAGCACGCCCTTGATGGACTGCCAGACGCTGCCGAAGCCCGGGCCGCCGTCCGCATCCTCATAAGTGGCCGTCTGCCCCGAGGCCCACACCGCCTCATCGTGCGCCACGGTGGCCGCGGCGGCCCCGGCCCCCAGCAGCTCCGCGTCCGTGCGCCCAAGAATCTCCTGCACCGGACGCCCAAAGGCCTTCGCCGCCGCGGGGTTGAGCAGCACGTAGCGGCCCGCCAGGTCCTTCACGAACACGGCATCCGTGGTGCTCTGGATGACGGCGTGCAGCAAGTCCCTGTCCCGGCGCAGATCCTCCTCGGCCTCCACGGGCCGGGTGGAGTCCTCCAGGAAGAGCGTGAGGCCGCCCTCGCCGGGCGCCAGCCGGGCCAGCAGCCGCACCGGGCCCGTGGGCATGGTGCGGCTGAAGCGCTCCACCAGGGGCACCTGCCGCTCGGTGACGCGCACACACGCATCGAACAGGCTGCACTCGGCCACCCACGGGGCCTCGTCCAACAAGCGCTTGCCCGCGGTGGGCAGCAGGCTCAGCACCCCGCTTCGCGGCAGATCCGCCGAGGCATCCAGACAGTGAAAATCGATGATCCGCCCCTCTGGCGAGCGGATCGCCCGGAGCCGGACCCACGCCTCTAACCGGGGCGTCTCGGATGGTACTGGCCTTTGGCTCTCAACCCAGAATCGCATGTGTCCGCCCCGAAAACGCCCCCTGCCGCGATTCGTGACAATACTGCCAGCATCTTATTCCCTGGAATTCCCCCCGCCCTGCGAGGGGCCAGGCGATGGTGGCTGGCGGACAGAACGAGAGGCTCGAAGTTATCCGGAGAGCACCTCTGGCGCCGGTCTCTCGTTGACCCGCTCTGGGCAGCCTCCATATGACGCGAAGCCTCGGAACACAGATGGATACACCGTTCGGTCAAAGACTCGGGGCCGAGGCGCTCCTGGGCGCCCCACCCCGCGCCGGAGACCCCTTCGCGCAATTGCTCGAGCAGCTTCAGCCTGGGCGCCGGGTGCGCACCCAGGGGCTGCACGGCGCCGCGCGAGGGCACGCGCTCGCCCGCCTGTCCCGCGAGCTGAAGGCCCCCCTGGTGTGCGTGGCGGCGGACGAGGAGGCAGCCGACGCCCTGGCGCATGACCTGGCCTTCTTCCTGGGAGGCAACGGCTCGCCGCTGCAGCCGGGCGTGCTGCGCCTGCCGGCCGACGAGGTGCTGCCGTACGACGAGCTGTCACCCGAGCCCAACGCCGTCAGCGAGCGGCTGGGGGCGCTGTTCCACCTGGTGCAGGCAACGCGCTTCCCCGCGCTGGTGCTGTCCCTGCGGGCGCTGCTGCGCAAGGTGCTGCCGCCGCCGGTGATGAAGGCGCTGTCCGAGCGCATCGTCGTGGGCCAGGACTTCGACCGGGACTCGCTGGCGCGCAAGCTCACCACCATGGGCTACCAGTCCAGCCCGCTGGTGGAGGACCCCGGCACCTTCTCGGTGCGCGGCGGCATCCTGGACGTGTTCAGCCCGCTGTACGAGCGGCCCGTGCGGTTCGAGTTCTTCGGAGACACCATCGAGTCCATCCGGGCGTTCGATCCGGAGACGCAACGCACGGTGGACTCGCTGAAGGAGGTGTACCTGGTGCCCGCGCGAGAGGTGATCCTCTCCGAGCAGACGCGGCCGCGCGCCGAGGCCGCCGCCCGCGCCGTGGCGGACCACATCAACCTGCCCACCATCAAGCTGCGCGAGCGGCTGGAGGCACTGCGCGAGGGGCTGCCCAGCTTCGGCATGGAGGGCCTGCTGCCGGGCTTCTACGAGGGCGGGCTGGGCACCGTCTTCGACTACCTGCGCCCGTGGTCGAAGGACGCGCTCTTCTATTTCGATGATCCGGTGAGCCTGGACCGCGTCGCCGGGGACCTGTGGGAGGAGTTGGAGCGCACCGCGAAGGAGGCCGAGGAGCGGCAGGACCTGGTGCTGCCTCCGCGGGAGCACTTCCTCACCCGGGAGCAGGCCGACGCGCAGCTGGCCTCGTGGCGGCTGATGGAGGGCGGCGGCCTGGCGCTCACCCCGAGCACGCAGCCTCCGGTGCTCTTCTCCTTTGGCACCACGCAGGACCTGCGCGAGGCCATCTTGGCCCACCACGGTGAGGAGGGCGCGCTCACCCCGCTGGTGGAGCGGCTTCAGCGCTGGCGGGACATGCGGGTGGCCTGCGCGGTGGCCTGCGGCACCCTGAGCCAGGCGGACCGGCTCAAGCGCCTGCTGCTGGACCGCAACCTCATGGTCCGCGTGCACCCCGAGCCGCTCGCGGACGCGAGCACGCTGTATGAGCCCTCGGTCTACGCCCACCTCTTCACCGGAGAGGTGAGCCAGGGCTTCGTGGACGGCGCGGGCGGGCTGGCCGTGCTGTGCGACGAGGAGATCTTTGGCGTCCGCGCGCGGCGGCGGGTGCGCCGCTCGAAGAAGACGGAGGCCTTCGGCGCGGGCTTCAAGGACCTGAAGGAAGGCGACCTCATCGTCCACACGGACTTCGGCATCGGCCGCTACGCGGGCCTGACGAAGATGCAGGTGGCCGGAATACCGGGAGACTTCCTCGTCCTGGAGTACGCGGGCCGGGACAAGATCTATCTGCCGGTGAGCCGGATGCGGCTCATCCAGAAGTTCACCGGAGGAGATCCAGACAAGGTCCAGCTGGACAAGCTGGGCACCACGAGCTGGGAGAAGACGAAGAAGCGCGTCAAGGAGCAGCTGCTGAAGATGGCGGCGGAGCTGCTGCAGATCGCCGCCGCACGCAAGGCGCACCCGGGCCACGCCTTCTCCGCGCCGGACCGGTACTTCGGCCAGTTCGAGGCGGACTTCGAGTTCGAGGAGACGCCGGACCAGGCCAAGGCCATCGAGGACGTGCTGGCGGACATGCAGAAGCCGTTGCCCATGGACCGGCTGGTCTGCGGCGACGTGGGTTACGGGAAGACCGAGGTGGCCATGCGCGCGGCCTTCAAGGCCACGCTGGACCACAAGCAGGTGGCGGTGCTGGTGCCCACCACGGTGCTGGCGCAGCAGCACTACCTGTCCTTCAAGAAGCGCTTCAAGGACTACCCCGTCACCGTGGAGGTCATCTCCGGCATGAGGAAGCCCGCCGAGGTGCGCGAGGTGCTCAAGCGCTCCAAGGAGGGCAAGGTGGACATCCTGGTGGGCACGCACAAGCTGCTCGCGGGGGATGTGGCCTTCAAGGACCTGGGGCTGCTCATCGTCGACGAGGAGCAGCGCTTCGGCGTGAAGCAGAAGGAGGCGCTCAAGAAGCTGCGCACCCAGGTGGACGTGCTCACGCTCACCGCCACGCCCATTCCGCGCACGCTGCACATGTCCATGTCCGGCGTGCGCGACATGAGCATCATCGCCACTCCGCCGCAGGACCGGCGCGCCATCCGCACCTTCGTGATGAAGTTCGATCCGCCCGTCATCAAGGAGGCCATCGAGCGCGAGGTGGGCCGCGGCGGCCAGGTGTTCTTCGTGCACAACCGGGTGCAGTCCATCGCGTCGATGGAGAAGCTGCTGCGCGAGCTGGTGCCCCAGGTGTCCATCGGCGTGGCCCACGGGCAGATGGGCGAGGGCCAGCTCGAGAAGGTGATGCTCGCCTTCACCGAGAAGAAGTACCAGGTGCTGCTGTGCACCTCGATCATCGAGAGCGGCATCGACATCTCCAGCGCCAACACGATGATCATCAACCGCGCGGATGCCTTTGGCCTGGCGCAGCTCTACCAGCTGCGCGGACGGGTGGGCCGCTCCCGCGAGCGCGCGTACGCGTACCTGCTGGTGCCCGCGCGGCGCACGGTGACGCGGGATGCGCAGCGGCGCCTGGAGGTGCTGCAGAACTTCACTGAGCTGGGCGCGGGCTTCTCCATCGCCAGCCATGACCTGGAGATCCGCGGCGCCGGCAACCTGCTGGGTGAGAAGCAGTCGGGCGCCATCGCGGAGATCGGCTTTGACCTGTACGCCCAGCTGATGGAGGAGGCGGTGGCGGAGCTGCAGGGCCAGCCGCCGCGCATGCAGATCGAGCCGGAGATTACCCTGCCGCTGCCGGCGCTCATTCCGGACGACTACGTGCCGGACGTGCACCAGCGGCTGGTCTTCTACAAGCGCTTCAGCCAGGCCAGCCATCCGGATGAGGTGACGGACCTGCGCGCCGAGCTGGTGGACCGCTATGGCGAGGCGCCCGACGAGGTGGACAACCTCTCGGAGCTGACGCTGCTGAAGATCGACATGAGGGACCTGCGGCTGCGGGCCCTGGAGTCCGGTGCCGGCCGGCTGGTGGTGACCCTGGGCGCGGACGCGCTGCTCGATGGGCCCAAGGTCGCCACCCTGGTGCAGCGCTCCAAGGGCCTCTACCGGCTGACCCCGGACATGAAGCTCATCGCCAGAATCCCCGAGGGCACCAAGGGCCAGGCCCTGGTCGTCGAGGCGAAGAAGGTGCTGCGCGACCTGAACACCTGCGCGCAGCCCCAGGCCTGAAGCCGCTTCAGCGCCGCCAGTGGCGTCGCCGGCTCAGCAGCGCCATGCCGATCATCAGCAGCGGCATGAGCGAGCCCGCGGCGGAGCTGTTCGACGAGCAGCCACAGCCGCCCCCGTCTCCACCGTCGCCTCCACCGCCACCTCCACCGCCGCCTCCATCGCCGCCACCGTCGCTCTTCGGCGTCACCGTGATGGACACGCTGTCCTCCGCCGACAGGCCGCCCGTGTCCGTCACCCTCAGTGTGAAGGTGAGCACCGCGTCCTCAGCCACATCCGGCGTCGCGAAGCTCGCCGTCGCCGTGTTGGCACCGTTCAGCGTCACGGAGGCGCCCGCCGTCTGAGTCCACGCGTACGTCAGCGTGTCCCCATCCGGATCCGTCCCGCTGCCACTCAGTGTCACGGTGCTGCCCTCCTCCACCGTCTGATCGGCGCCCGCGCTGGCCACCGGGGGGCGGTTCTGAGCGGGCCTCTTGCCCACCGTGATGTTGACCGTGTCCGTGCTACTCAGCGCGCCATCGCTCACCGTCAGCGTGAACGTGAGCACCGTGTCCGCTGTCACTTCCGGAGCCGTGAAGGTCGGCTGAGCGGTGTTCGCCCCCGCCAGCCTCACCGTGGGCCCCGCGGTTTGAGTCCACGCGTATGCCAGCGTGGTGCCCGCGTCTGGATCCGACGAGCCACGGCCATCCAGCGTCACCTCCGTGCCCTCGGTCACCGTCTGGTCTGGCCCCGCGTTGGCCGCCGGCCGACGGTTCGGCACCACCACGTTGCGCACGGTGATGTTCACCGTGTCGGTGCTGCTCAGCGTCCCATCGCTCACCGTCAGCGAGAACCGGAGCACCGTGTCTGTCGTCACCTCCGGGGCCGTGAAGGCCGGCTGAGCCGTGTTCGCTCCCGTCAGCGTCACCGCGGGCCCCAGCGTCTGGCTCCACGCGTAGGTGAGCGTGGTGCTCGCATCCGGGTCCGACGAGCCGCGGCCGTCCAGCGTCACCGCGGTGCGCTCGTTCACCGCCCGGTCCGCACCCGCGTTGGCCACCGGCGCGCGGTTCACCGTCACGTTGCGCACGGTGACGTTGACCGTGTCCGTGCTGCTCAGCAGGCCGTCACTCACCGTCAGCGTGAAGGTGAGCACCGTGTCGGCCGTCACGTTCGGTGCCGTGAAGGTCGGCTGAGCCGTGTTCGCGCCCGTCAGCGTCACCGTCGGCGCGCCGCCCGTCTGGGTCCATGCGTACGTCAGCGTGTTGCCGTCCGGATCCGACGTGCCGGTCCCATTCAGCGTCCCACTCAGGCCCTCGTCCACCGTCTGGTCCGGGCCCGCGTTGGCCACCGGCGCGCGGTTCTGGGCCGCGTCCCGCACGGTGATGTTCACCGTGTCGCTCTGGTTCGTCTGCCCATCGCTCACCACCAGCGTGAAGCTGAGCACCGTGTCCTCCGCCACGTCCGGCGCCGTGAAGGTGGGCTGAGCCGTGTTGCCACCTTCCACCGCCACGATGGGCGTTCCACCCGTCTGGGTCCACGCGTAGATCAACGTGTCGCCATCCGGATCCGACGAGCCGGTGGCATTCAGCGTCACCGGGGTGCCCTCATTGACAATCTGGTCCGGGCCCGCGTTGGCCACGGGTGCACGGTTCTGCTCCACGTTGCGCACCGTGACGGCCACCGCATCGGTGCTGCTCAGCTTGCCGTCGCTCACCGTCAACATGAAGTAGAGCGTGAAGTCCGCCGTCACGTTGGGCGCGGTGAAGGTCGGCTGAGCGGTGTTGGCGCCCGTCAGCGTCCCCGGAGGGCCCGCCGTCTGCGTCCACGAGTACGTCAGCGGGTTGTTGTCCGGATCCGATGAGCCACTGCCATCCAGCCTCACGCTCAGGCCCTCTTCCACCTCCAGGTCCTGTCCCGCGTTGGCCACCGGAGCGCGGTTCCGCGCCGTGTCCCACACGTTGACCACCACCGTGTCGGTGTGGCTCAGCGAGCCATCGCTCACCGTCAGCCGGAAGGTGAGCATCGCGTCGGCCGTGACGTTCGGCGCGGTGAACGTTGGCTGAGCGGTGTTGGCGCCCGTCAGCGTCACCAGCGGCGTACCCGCGATCTGCGCCCATGCGTACGTCAACGTGGTGCCCACATCCGGATCCGACGAGCCACGGCCATCCAGCGTGATTCTGGTGCCCTCGTTCACCGTCTGGTCCGGGCCCGCGTTGGCCACCGGGGCCCGGTTCAAGCTGTTGCGCACGGTGATGCTCACCG
Source organism: Myxococcaceae bacterium (assembly GCA_035296065.1). Lineage (GTDB taxonomy): Bacteria > Myxococcota > Myxococcia > Myxococcales > Myxococcaceae > DATHBR01. The sequence continues at coordinate 149,780 of DATHBR010000038.1, forward strand.
TGTCCGTCACGAAGGCCTGACCGTCATTCGCGGTGAACAGGAAGGTGAGCACCGTGCTGGCATTCACGCTGGGCGCCACGAAGGTCGGCGTCCCGATGCTGGCATCGCTCAACCTCACCGTGGGGCCCGCCGTCTGCACCCACGAGAGCACCAGCGTGTCGCCATCCGCGTCCGTCGCCGTGCCGTTCAGCGTCACCGTGGAGGCTTCATCCACCGTCCGATCCGGCCCCGCGTTGGCCACCGGAGGGGTGTTGCCCGAGCACGGGTCCTGCTCCACCCGCAGCACGGGGAAAGGGGTGTTGGTGATGCCGTTGAAGACCAGTGAGTCGACATCCCAGCCAATCGAGCCCACCGACACATCCGTGCCAATCCGGAACCGGATCCGCACGGTCTGCCCCTGGTACGCCGTGCCCAGGTCCACCACGGCCTGCTGCCACGCCGGGTAGTCCAGGCTGATGCCCGCGAAGGCCAGGCGGTTCTCCAGCGGATTGTCTCCCCCGCTGATGAGCGTGCCGGTGTAGCCCTGGCCCGCGCCGAGCGCCGAGCCGATGTCCGTCCACGTCTGGCCACCGTCCGTGCTCAGCTCGATGACGCCACCGTCGTAGTAGACGGGCTCGCCGGTGGACGGATCCTCATTCATCTCGAAGGCGTAGCGGTGAGAGAACGAGAAGCCGAAGCTGCCCGTGGCCGACACCTGCAGCGGCGGCGAGACGAGGTAGATGTCCGTCAGCACCGGCGCGTTCGCACCGAAGTAGTAGTGGAGATCCGGCGCCTCGGAGTAGCGCAGCCAGGGCAGGAACTCCTCCAGGTTCTCATCCCGCTCCGAGGCCCACGCCACGAGGTTGCTCTCCACGTCGTCGCTGGCCGAGGCGTTGGGCAGATCGTCGGTGTTCACCCGCGCCGAGAACGTCTCCGTGCGATCGCCCGGAATGGCCTGCTGTGCGTCGCGGTACGTCACGTTGAAGTCCACCACCCGGATGCTCGCGGGGCCATCCAGCGCGACCGCCACCTCGGCCACCGCCGACTCGTAAGGAGCGATCGGAGCGAAGGTGAGCCGTCCCCCGTTGGCCAGGGTGATGCCCTCCGCGGTCGTGGAGACCGTGGCCGTCGTCTGCGTCAGGAGATCCGTGCCCGTGTTGACCACCGTCACGCGGATGAAGCCCGACTCCTTGTTGTCCAGCACGCCGTCGCCGTCGCAGGAGCCGTTGGCCTCCACCAGCTCCACGTCCTCGAGCTGCACGTCCTTGCCGGTGACGAAGCTCTCCACCACGCCCTCATGATCGAGAGAGCCACGCAGCGGCGCCTCGGCCCGGAGCCCCGCGCCACGGCGGGCAAAGGCCGCGTGGAACAGCCGGAAGTCCGCCACGTCATTCGCGTAGGCCGCCGCCAGCAGCGCGTCGCGCGCCTCGAGGAAGGTCGGCGCCACCGGAGTCACCTTGTATGCCAGCACCAGGTACTTCTTCATGCGCTCCTGCGCCTGGGCGAACGTCAGCCGCGTGCGGTCCCGCAGCAGCGCCGTGTAGCAGTCCCACAGCATCGAGGCCCACACCTCGCCGGAGCTGTGCACCTCGGAGTTCTCGATGCCCTCCAGGTCCGGGTTGCTGGGCACATTGGCGGGCAGCTGCGCGCTGTCCTGAATGTGCCTGAAGGTCAGCGGGTTCCGGGTGAGGTCCGTGGAGTACGGGTAGCGGCGCACGCCGTAGAGGTAGCCATTGTTGCCGCTGTCACTGCCGCTGGAGACGTAGCCGCCCGCCGTGTACGCCCCCTGGAAGTCGTTGTTGCCGGGGGCCTGCCGGTCCGCCTCGCGCACCATCATCAACAGCGCGTGGAAGTCCCCCCACCCTTCGCCCATGGAGCGGCCCTGGTTGTTCACCAGGCCGTTGCTGTCCCCGATGAGGCGGTTGCTGATGTAGTGGCCCCACTCGTGCGCGATGATGGCGTTGTCCAGCGCGCCGTCGCGGAACACCCCGGCCTCGGCGTACAGGCGCCCGGTGACCGGGCCGTTGGCCAGCTGCGCCTTGATGAGCGCGCCGTCCTCCTGGCTCACCGACAGCGTGGGGATGGTGATGGCGGGGTCCGCACCGCTCATGCCCGGCGCGCGGCCCGGGGCGTTGTTGACGATGAGGGCACCCACGGCGCCCGCGTTCTGCGCGTTCATCACCTTGATGACGAAGTTGCAGCCACCGCGATCCATGACGGCGATCCTGCCCTGCACCTGGCCCGCGTTGGCGAAGGGCGCCTCGCAGCCATCCGTGGGAGAGTCCCCGCCCGCGTCCTGCACCAAGACGAGCTCATTGGTCAGATCGAAGGCCGCGGGGCCGAAGGCGGCGGTGCCCACCTCGTACTCCCCCGCGATGGCGGGAGGCGACAGGATGGCGAGGAAGATCTCCACGTTGGGAGAGAACACGTACATCTGCATGCGCGGCGCGGAGCCATCGGACGGCGTGGCCATGTTGGCGTTGTTCAGCCCACTGGCGTCCTGGGCCTCGGCCTTGAGGCGGTCGCCCTCCATGCCTCCGCGGCCGAAGTTGTCGTTCTGCGCGTTGCCCGAGGACTCGTCGAAGCCGGCGTCGTAGAACCAGTCGTGCAGGAAGTTGTTCACGTAGAACAGCTGCGTCACCGCCGCCTTCTGCTGGTCCACCGTGACATCCGGCTGCTGCGTCACGTCATAGACGCGATCGAAGGTGTTCGGGGCCGTGGTGTCGGCGCGGAAGTCCGTGCCGTCCAGGCCGTCGTTGCCGGAGATGTCCGCGTACGCGTCCACATTGTTGCCCACCGTCTCGGTGGCACCGGCCGGCAGCCAGGGATCATTGCGGCTGAACGGCGCATTCTGCAGCGTGACGAGGTTGGGCGCGACGAAGGGAGCCTGGTAACCATCTGGCAGGCCCGTGGGGTGCGGGGTGCCGTTGAGCCCCTGCGGGCCGTCTTGCGGAATGAAGGACGGGGCCCCCTCCGCCCAGACGCGGTAGGTGAAGGAGTCCGCGACGGTGAGGTTGTTGCGCAGCAGCACCCGCCCATCCCGCGCGGAGATGACGTAGGAGTAGTAATCCGCGTCGGCCATGCCCTCCACGCCGGTGTGCAGCTCCACGTGCCAGGCGGGCTCCACCCGGTCCGGCAGCGGGAAGAAGACGCGCCGGGTGCGCGCCGGTGTCACCATGCGCACCGAGCCGTGGGCGCGCGCTCCCGGGGCGAAGTCGAACGAGGTGTACGCCCCCTGGGCCTTGCCCGCCTGCGCGAGGCTGGCGGCGTCCAGCCGCTCACCGTTGAGGTTCTCGAAGGCCACGGCGATGGCCCGCGGGGCATCCAGCGTGAAGCGCAGCTTGCTGGAGCCCCTGGCGGCCTGCGTGTGCGGGCTGAGGTAGCCCGTGGCGGAGATGAGCTCGTGGCGCTCGTTCAGCAGCAGCGTGAGCGACTCGCGGAAGACTTCGACGCCGTCCAGGCTCTGCCGGAAGGTGACGAGGGTGGGCCCACCGCCGGAGGACTCCGTCACCGCGGGCAGTGTGTCCGCCACCCGGGGGGACAGCTTGTAGAGCGAGGCGAGCCGGCTCAGGTGCACGCGCGCCGCCTGCTCCGCCGACATGCGCCCCAGCGCGGACTTCAGGCGCCCATCCACCCGCGCGCTGTCGCCCCACAGGAAGGTGGGCACGCCCAGGCGCGGCTCGAAGCCCGAGATGTAGGCTCCCTGCGTGCCAGGTGGCTGCCTGGCGAGCGCGCTCACTCGCGGCGCGGGTGAGTCGAAGAACGCATCGATGTTCGGCAGCTCTTTGGCGCCCGCTACCGGCACCCACGCCGCCACGACAAGGCCCAGGATGGCCATGAACCATCGCTTCACGGTCGACTCCCTCTAAGGAGATGAAGTGGCAGCGCCATGAGCGCTCGGCCCGAACGTGGCGCTGCTTCGCCCTGAGACTCCGCTCTGAAAGGCGGCCCACTGTACGCAGCCCTCGCGGTGCGCGAGAAGTGGTGCCCCGCCCAGAGGGTTAGCGAGTAGGCAATGGCGCCGGCACGAAGCCCGGAGCGGGCCCGGACGGCGGCACCTGCGGGGCCTGAGTGTCCACCTTCAACTTCTCCAGGGCCGCCTCATCCGTTCGGAAGCCCACGCGAGACTGAAGCTCCTCGGTGAACTTCGACACGCTCGCGTCCCGGCGCTCGCGGATGATGCGTCCGCGAATCAACGAGCTCACAGCCTCCACGGGCTGGTTCTTCTCCGGCTGCAGGTCCGTGAGCTTGAGCAGGTGCAAGCCCTGGTCGGACTCCACCAGCGGCGCCAGCTCTCCCACCCTCTTGAGCCCGCTGGCGGCGGTGGCGACCTCCGGGCCCAGCTGGGCCTTCAGCTGCTCGGCGGTGATGAGCTGGGTGTCCGCCTCGGAGGGCTTGGCCTCGGGGTTGCCGGTGGCCTCCACCACCAGCTTGTCGAAGCCGTCGAAGTCCAGCGGCTGGAGCTTGCGCGCCTTGTCCATCAGCGTCTGGGCCAGCTTCTTCTTCGCGGCCCGGTCCGGGCTGCCCCTGGGCGCGGGCACCTTCACGTGCGAGTAGCGAAAGCGCGCGGGCTGGACGAACTCGTTTTTGTGCACCTCGTAGTAGGCGGTGATGTCCTCCTGGTTGACGGGAGGCTGCTTCTCGTCGAACTCCTTGAAGATCATCCGCTGCACCAGGGCGCGCCGCAGGGCCTCCTGCACCTCGGGATCATTCTCGTAGCCCCGGCGGCGGGCCTCGCTGACGAAGAGCTCGAAGCGCGCCAGGCCCTCGGCGTACTCGCGCCGCTGCTCCGGAGTCTGGACCCGGGCGCGCGCCGCGGGCGCCATCTGCCCCACGTAGCCCTGCAGCTCCTCGAGGGTGATGGAGCCGCCCTCCCAGCTCACCACGGCAGTGCCCTGCTTCTTCGCCGCACCGGGCCGCGCGGACGGAGCCCCGGCCCTGGAGCCCGGATCCTCCTTCTTGTCGCAGCCAGAGAGCAGGAGCACCCAGAGAGTCGACAGGGCCAGGAGGCGAAAGAGGCGCATGGCGAGGCAATCTACCCGCAGAAGTGCGTGATGGCGCGCGAGAGCACCGCCTCGCAGCGCACCAGGTCCTCCACCGGCACGTACTCGCCCGTCTGGTGCGCGACGCGGATGTCTCCTGGCCCGAACACCACCGCCTCCGCCCCCAGCGCCGTGAGCTGCGGAGCCTCGGTGCCGAACGACACCGTGACGGGCGGGTTGCCCGTGGCCTCGGCCAGGAAGCTCACCACCTCGGCGTCCGGCCGCGTGCTCACCCCTGAGTCCGTGCGGAGCACCCGGATGTTCGCCTCGTAGGCGGGCTCGGCCCGCACCAGCTCCTGGCGGATGTGCTCCATCAGCTCCACCACCCGCTGGGGCGACTGCCCGGGAATGGGGCGCCACTCCACCGTGAAGCGGCACTGGCCCGGCAGGATGTTCTTCGCCTTGCCGCCCTGAATGAGCCCCACGTTCACCGTGGTGAAGGGCGGCTCGAAGCCCTCGTCCCGCTCCTCGCGCAGCACGGTGCGCGCCACCTCCTCCAGCCGGTGCAGGAAGCGCCCCGCGCGGAAGATGGCCGAGGCCCCCGTGTCCGGGTACGCGCTGTGCCCCTCCTTGCCCAGCACCTCCACCTCCGCCAGGCAGTAGCCCTTGTTGGCTCGCACCGGCTTGAGCGTGGTGGGCTCTCCCACGATGGCGTGCCTGGCGCGCCCCAGCCCCGCCTCCACCAGCTTCTTGGCGCCGATGAGCCCCACCTCTTCATCCGCCGTGAGCACCACCATCAGCGGCGCCTTCAGCGACCGCGCCCGCAGCGCCGCCTGCAGCGCGCAGGCGATGAAGCCCTTGGTGTCACAGGCGCCACGCCCGTAGAGCCGCCCCTCGCGCTCGGTCAGCCGCAGCGCGTCCGTCCACGCCGCGTCATACGGCACGCAGTCCGAGTGCCCCACCAGCGCCAGCGCCGCGCGCCCGCTGCCGCCCTTCACCGCCACCAGGTTCACCTTCTCCACGCCCGCGTCGTCCTTGTACCGCTGGCGCTCGGCGCTGAAGCCCGCGGCCTCCAGCCGCTGCTGCGCGTAGTCGATGAGGGGGCCGTTGGGGCGCACCGAGGTGGTGTCCAGCGCGACCAGCTCCGCCAGGGTGGCCCGCAGCGCGGGCAGCGTGTCACTCACGGGTACAGCCTCCGGGCCAGGGCATGGAAGGCGCGGCCGGATTCCTCCGCGCGCGGGTGCTGACCCTCTCGCACCACGAGCCGCCCGTCCACCGCCACCTCGCGCACCGCGGACTTGTCCGCGCCCAGCACGATGCTCGACAGCAGCGACGCGGGGCTGGCGCCCACCAGCGAGGGGTGGTTCAGGTCCACGGTGAAGAAGTCCGCGGGCGCTCCAGGCTCCAGCGTGGCCGCGGGCAGCCCGAGGCTTCGGGCGCCATTGACCGTGGCCATCTCGAACAGCCGCGCCGCCAGCCCGTCCACCGCGCCGCCGCCCGGATCCAACACCGCGCGCCGCAGCCGCGCCAGCCGCAGGTGGCCCTCGAGCTGCCGGGCCTCGTCCAGCAGGTCCACCGTGGCCTGGCTGTCCGAGCCCAGGCACAGCCGCACGCCCGCGCTCGCCAGGGTGTCCGCGGGGACGATGCCGTCTCCCAGGTTGCGCTCCGTGGAGGGACAGGCGCACACGCTCGCGCCCACCTCTCCCAGCATCCGAGCCTCGTCATCCGTCACGTGCACCGCGTGCACCGCGGTGAAGCGCGACTCCAGCACGCCCAGTTCCTCGAGCAGCTCCACGGGCCGCAGGTGGTGCTCGGCCAGGCAGGCTTCGATCTCCTTGGGCTGCTCGGCCACGTGCATGTGCACCGGCAGGTCGCCGCGGATTCCGGCCAGCACCGTGAGCCACTCGCGGGGCACCGCGCGCACGCTGTGGGGCGCCATGCCTACGCTCACTCCGGGCACGCCCTGCGTCTCGCGGATCAACGACTCGACGGAGGCCAGGAAGCTGTCCAGGTCGCGATCGATGAAGCGGCGCTGCCGGGGATTGTCCGGGACGTTGAAGCCCGCGCGCGCATAGCCCACGCGCAACAGGACGATGCGCAGCCCCACGTCCCGGGCGGCGCGAATCACCTCTCGCGCCAGCGTGTTGCGCTCGGCGTAAGGGGTGCCATCCGGCTGGTGGTGCAGGTAGTGGAACTCGCCCACGGCGGTGATGCCGGACAGCAGCATCTCCAGGAAGGCCTGGCGCGAGGCGGTGTACACGTCCTCGGGCGTGAGGGCTTCGGCGGCGCGGTACATGGCCTCGCGCCAGCTCCAGAAGTCGTCCGAGCCGCTGCCGGCCGCCACGTATTCGGTGCGCCCGCGGATGAGGCGCTGGAAGGCGTGCGAGTGGCCGTTGACGAGCCCCGGCAGCAGTGCCCGGCCTGGCAGGCGGATGACCTGGGCTGCCGGGGGCACCTGGCCCTCGGCGAGCACGCGGCCATCGGCGCCTACGTGCAGTGCGCGGCCTTCGTGGAGCCGGCCCCGCGTATAGAGGAGGTCTGGCTGGTAGATGGTGGTGTCGCTCACCCGGGGCAGCCTACGCCACCGGGGCACGGCTCGCAGCAGCGTCGCGAGCGCCGAGTGTAGCGGTCAACCAAGTCCCGCTGACTTTCGGGCTCTCGTCAATATGACGTCGATCTGCTCGCGCAATCCTGGAGGTACCTTCCGGCCACGCAATCGTCGTTCGAAGTCAGCAATGAGCGCAGCGGTCTTACGGACACCGGCGACAGATCCTTTGGAAGCCTGTGCCGCCCAGGCACAGATCAACAACCGACCGTCCATCGAGGAGTAGCCGAGCCGCTCCATCCGTCGCAGGTAGGGCGAGAATCCTCTCCATGAACCAACCATCGTCGCCATGAGAAGATCCTCGGTGATACGCCTGCGCATTTCCTGCTTCTCGAACGCTGTACTGGCCTCCTTCAATATCCGCTTCTCGAGTTGCTTATAGGCTTGAACTTTCTCTGGGATAGACGCGCTCTGTAATTCAAGAATGAGACGGTCCCGCTCTCGGGCCCAGCCCATGAAACGCTCTTCCTGTTCCCGCGTCAGGTGCCGGGGCATGGCAGCCTTACTCCATTCCACGTGTAGATGGCCTCGGGCCAATAGCCGTTAGCGGTGCAGTATCCGAGGCAAGAGGCGCAGCGACTATAGCCAAGCGCATGGCCAGGCAGGTTCTGGCCTCCGGCTTTCACGCACCTGGCGTAATAGGTTGCGCACCGTTCCTTGGTGTCCTCATCTGGAATGGGCGGCAGAATGGGATCTGACTTCGGAGCAGTAGGCGCTTTGGGCTTCGGAGCCCTGGGCGTCTTGGGCGAGGCTGCTAACTGCTCGCACGCCGATTGCGAGCCGTTCTTGCAGGCGCAGTCCAACGTGCTCGCGCAACCAGGCCCCGGCCCTGGCCCCGTGGCTTGACGCAAGGAGCGCTGGCTGCCAGCACATCCGAGGAGTGTACAGCACGCCAGCGCCACCAGCGCCCGTCTCACGCCTTCCAAGAACACCGTCAATCGCACGAGAGTCCGCTCCTGCCCCGAGGTGAGGCGGAGCGGACTGTAGCCAATCAGCCCCTGCTCAGGCCTGGATCTCCGAGCCTTCCGCGGCGCTCGCGCCGGCGCCCTCCTGCAGCCACGGGCGCGTGCGCACCGCGTCGCGGATCCACGTCACGTGACGGTACTCGTCCTCGCGGTTCTTCTTGATGAGCCCGCTCACCTCCGGGCTCCAGTCGAACGCCAGCGCCATCTCGTACGCCCGGTTGGTGAACTCCTCGTTGCCGAGCATCGCCACCAGGGCCGCCTCCGTGCCCATCATGCTCGTCACCGCCGTCAGCGACTTCATCGCCGTGCCCTTCAGGTCCGGCCGCAGCTCCACCGGCTCGCCTCCGAAGCGCTGGATGAAAGCGTTCAGATCCTGAAGGTGCCGCACGTGGTCCACCCGGAAGTCATTGAGCCGCTCGCGCACCATGGGCTCGTTCACCCGGGAGATCGCCGCGTCGTAAGCCCCGATCGCATCCGCGTCGAGCTGGGCCAGGCTCCGCAGCTTCGCCACTTCAGAAGTCTTCTCCCCCATCTGCGAACCCCCTTTGAGCTTTTGAACCCGACCAATGTGCGTGGGCTCCCCTCATCAGCCAACCCCACCTCCGGTCCACCCCCTCTCCCTCCTACCAGCCCGCCAGGAGCCCAGGCGGGCAGGCTCGCGGTGCCCGGGGTGGCGCAATGCGCACCTTTTCTCCACACCCTCATTGCGGGAGGAATCATCATGAAGAACGAAGACGTGGCGACCACGACTATCGAAGAGATAACGAAGCGCGTGCCCTCCGTGGGCTTCCTGGGCCTGGCCTTTGGCGCCATGGCCGCCAGCGCCACGCTGATGCTCCTGGGCCACAAGAAGTGGGCCAACTTCGTCGGCCAGTGGGTGCCCTCCATCCTCATCATGGGCACCTACAACAAGCTGGTGAAGACGTTCTCGGCCCCGTACAGCGAGGCACAGCGCGGCAACCATGGGGACCACGCCTCGATCCTCAAGTCTCCGGACGAGCTGAACCGTCAGCCGGCCACGCGCCCCCTCATCTAAGCAGTCCAAGCACCCGGGCCCGCCTCTCCACTGCTGGGAGAGACGGGCCTCGGTGAAGCTCAGGCGTGCACGGGACGGCGGGTGTCACCAGCGGGAGCACCGCGGTGGCCCCGCCGCTCCGCTCGCCGGTGCTGAAGGAGGATGAGCCCTCCGACGATGGCGCTCACCAGCATCAGCGCGTTGGTCACCACGAACACCCAGTTGCCCACCAGGAGGCTGTACACGGTGAAGCCCACCGAGGCGGTGATCTGCCCGACGAAGAGCCACTTGGACACGCCTTCACTCGAGCCCGACTTCCACTGCTTGTAGACCTGCTTGGTGATGGTCAGCACCAGGATGAACGAGCTGAACCACCCAATCGCCTCGGTCATGAATTCCTCCGTGAGCCCAAGGATGTGCACGTCACCCACCCGGGCAGGGGCGCTCCGCCGCACGGCGGGCGAGCAGGCCCCACGGGACGACACCCGGGCCTGAAACCCCGGGCCCTGCCCATTACGTTGGGGTTGATGGAGCGGGGCGCGATGACGTGCTCCGACGTGGCCGTCCCGCTGCGAGAAGCAACCACCCGCTTCCGGCAGCGCCCGTTCACGGGGAAAGGTGGAGCGCCCCGAGCCCGGGTTCAGCGACAGGGCCCGGTTGGCTGTAAGCCCTCCGGACGTGCGGCGGGGGCCCGGGGCGCCTGGTGTCTTCGCGGGTCCTTTCGCGCTGAGCGGGGAATTGCACGCGGCTGGGAGGATGCGGACCGTTGGTGTGTGACGACCCAACGCTCGCTCAAAACGTACCGCGCCAAGCGCGACTTCCAGAAGACCTCCGAGCCGTCTCCGGACGTGCCCCTCGATCGGCGCGGAGACAAGCCCATCTTCGTGGTGCACAAGCACGACGCCACCCGCATGCACTACGACTTGCGGCTGGAGATCGACGGGGCGCTGGCCAGCTGGGCCATTCCCAAGGGCCCCAGCTACGATCCGAAGCAGAAGCGGCTGGCGGTGCAGACCGAGGACCACCCGATGTCCTACGCCGAGTTCGAGGGCCGCATCCCGGACGAGGAGTATGGCGGCGGGGACTCGCTGCTGTGGGACACCGGCACGTTCGACACCGTGCCTCCCGGCAAGGGCCATGAGCAGCGCGAGAAGGGCCACCTGGTGGTGGAGCTCAGCGGCGAGAAGCTCAAGGGGCGCTGGCACCTCATCCGCACGCGGCCCCAGGGCAGCAAGAGCCAGTGGCTGTGCTTCAAGGCGCTGGATGGCACCGAGGACGCCAGCTATGACGTCGTCGCCGAGCGCCCCGAGTCCGTGAAGTCCGGCCGCAAGGAGACGCGCGGTCCGGTGCGCAAGAGCGCGCTCGTGGCGCTGCGCCACCCGCCCGCGCACTCGCTCATCGAGCGCGTCTGGCCGCCCATGCTCGCCCGGCTCTCCACGCCCGAGGAGGCCAGTGACGACACCCACCTGTACGAGGTGAAGTACGACGGCTTCCGCGCCGTGGCGGCCCTCTCCGGTGGCCAGCTCACCCTGTGGAGCCGCAACGGCAATGACTTGAGCGAGCGCTTCCCGGGCGTTGCCCAGGCCCTGCGCCAGCTGCGCGTGCCCGAGGCCGTGCTCGACGGCGAAATCGTCGCGATGGACGCCAAGGGGCGCTCGAGCTTCCAGCTGCTGCAGAACCAGTCCGGCGGAGAGCTGCGCTTCGTCGCGTTCGATCTGCTGTGGCTGGATGGGCATGACCTGCGCTCCCGGCCCCTGGAGGAGCGGCGCGAGCTGCTCGAGAGCGTGATGGCGCTCGCCAGTTCCCCGCTGCAGATCGCCGAGCAGCTGAAGCTGCCGCTGGACAAAGCGCTCTCCGAGGCGCAGAAGCGCGGCTGGGAGGGCCTCATCGCCAAGCGCAAGGGCACCCCGTACGTGGGCTCACGCTCCAGCAGCTGGCTGAAGCTCAAGGTCATCGCCGGCCAGGAGGTCGTCATCCTCGGCTACCTGCCCATCAAGAACGACCACGCGGGTAAGGAGATCGGCGCGCTGCTGGTGGGCGTGAACGGACCCGACGGCTACCAGGACGTGGGCAAGGTGGGCACCGGCTTCAACACCAAGGTGCGCCGGGAGCTGCGCGCGATGCTCGACAAGGAGCGCGTGGCCAAGCCCATCGCCGTGGATGCCAAGTACCGCACGGGCGCGGTGTGGGTGAAGCCCAGGTACGTGGCGCAGGTGAACTTCACCGAGTGGACCGACGAGGGCCGCCTGCGCCACCCGGTGTACCAGGGCCTGCGCACCGACAAGAAGCCCGAGGAAGTGGTGCGTGAGAAGCCCTCCCCGGTGGCGAGGGGCAAGGCCACCAAGGCCCCCAAGGCCGCGGCCAGACGCGGGCGGACGCGGACGCCCAAGGCAGCCCCCGTGGAGACGCCAGTGGAGGCACCGGCTCGCAAGCGCGCCGCGGCCAAGCGCCCAGCCACCCGGAGCACGGGGACGCGCCGTGCGCCCACCGCGCTGGCGGCCCGGTCCGCCCGGGTGCCCTCGGCGAAGGAGACGCCCACCTCCGAGGGCCAGGCCAAGCTCACCAGCGCCGAGCGCGTGCTGTACCCGCGAGACGGCTACACCAAGGCGGACGTCTTCGCGTACTACCGCGAGGTGGCGCCGCTGCTGGTGCCCGTGCTCGCCGACCGTCCCATCTCCGTGCAGCAGTGGCCCGCGGGCATCCAGGCCCCCGGCTTCTTCAAGCACGACATGTCCGGCAAGCCCGACTGGCTGCCCACCCTGCGCGTGCGGCACCTGGACCGGACCATCGACCATGTGAACGTGAAGAGCACTGATGCGCTGCTGTGGCTGGCCAACCAGTCCGCGCTCACCATCCACATGTGGGCCAGCCGCGCGCCCAACCTGGAGCAGGCCGAGTGGGTGCTGTTCGACTTGGACCCTGGCAAGGGCACCTGGGAGGACCTCATCCAGGTGGCCACGCGGGTGCACAAGCGGCTGGACGCGCTCGGGCTGGAGAGCTTTCCGAAGACGTCCGGCAAGCGCGGCCTCCACGTCTTCGTCCCGCTGGGACCGGGGCACTCGCACGAGCAGGCCACGCAGTGGGCGAATGAGCTGGCCAACCAGGTGGCCCTGGAGCTGAGGGACATCGCCACCACCGAGCGCGCCATCAACAAGCGCGGAGGCCGGCTCTATGTCGACGCGGGCCAGAACGGCCGGGGCAAGACGGTGGTCGCCCCCTACTCCCTGCGCGCGGTGGAGGGCGCCTCGTTCTCCGCGCCCCTGAAGTGGAGCGAGGTGACGCGCAAGTTGGACCCCACCCGCTTCAACCTGAAGACGGTGCGCAAGCGCCTGGATGCCATGGGCGACCTGTTCTCACCCCTCTTCAAGGTGAAGCAGAAGCTGCCGAAGCTGCCACGGTGAGCCCGTGACGGCCGTGGGCGTCTACCGCTCCCGCGGGAGCGAGAAGAACGCCTCGGCCCACGTGGGTGCGCCCTCGCGGCCAGGCTGACGCACCCAGACGGAGTTCACCATCCTGGGGGGCTGGGCGGGCTGCCCCTCGGGCGGCTCGTCGGAGGATGACCACCACCCGCCTTCCAGCCGGTGGTCGCTCACCCGTTTCAGGCGGGTGTAGCCGATCAGCGCGCCATTGACCCACTTGAAGCGGGCCGTCAGGGCGCCCTCTCCCGCGGGCTGCCAGTCGAAGTAATGGCCTGTCAGCTTGTCATTGCCGCCAAAGCAGTAGGCGAACCGGAGCTCTCCGCCTACGACCCGCCCGTACCCCAGCGAACCACTCACCCGGCACTTCCACGTGCCCTGCAAGAACCCGAAATCGTTCCCATTCATGCGACGCGCTGCCCTCTGTACCGAAGTCAGCGGACACTGTTCATGGGCACTCGGAACCGCACCCCCCCTGTTCACAAGTTGACGGTATTTTTAACAGCGACTCAGAAGCCGAGCGGCAGCGCGAAGGCCGTGCCGTTCGAGGTGCCCGTGCGATAGCTCGTGGGCGCGCCGATGACGAGCGTCGGCGGGCTGCCGGCGCCTCCCGGCGAGAGCGACAGGTCCTGGCCGAAGTTGGAGCGCTCGGCCACATCGCCGGTGATGAGCAGCCACGGCGTCAGCTTGTCCTTGGACTGCGCGCCGCCCGCGTAGATGAACACCGCGCCGCCACCGTCCGAGGCCTCCGAGGCGCCCGGCGCGCTGACCACCATGTCCGGGATGTTGTCGCCCGTCAGGTCCCGGCCGCCCTCCAGCGCCCGGCCGAAGTTCACCGCGCGCGAGCGGTGCACCACCGTCACCGGCGTGAGCCCATCCCCCAGCGCGCCCACCAGGGCCTCGCCCGACGCGGGCCGCCTGGCCACCAGCTGCGACGTCTCGAAGAGCAGCACCACCGGCTGCGTCACCCCGTCATACGGCACGCTCGAGGCGCTGATGGCGATCCGATCCTTGCCGTCTCCCAGGAAGTTGCCCACCCGCGCCGTCGCCACGCCCAGGCCTAGCGCGTTGCCGCCCACTTCGCTGTCCGCCGCCAGCCGCACCCACGAGGCCGTCGTCCTCCCGCCGCACCGCGCTCCGCCCGCGTCGTAGCCGAAGAGGATGACGACGCCCGCGCGGTTGTTCGAGTCCGTGTAGCGCCAGGACACCTCACCGCAGCCGTCGCCGTTCAGGTCTCCCAGCGCCGTGGGCATGGACGTCTGCCGGCTGGTGGAGCCCTCGGTGAAGTACAGCGGATCGCACCCCACCGTCAGCTTCGCCAGAGACGCGTCCTGCGGCGTGCGGCCGAGGAACAGCTCGAAGCCGAAGTTGCGCAGCACGCCCAGATCCTGCAGGCCATCGCCGTTGAAGTCGAAGCCGCCCACCACCCCGCGGCCCAGCTGGGCCCGGCGGCAGCGCGTGTCCGTGTCCGGCGTGCAGCCGGCAATGGCCTGCGGCGCCCACAGCCGGTAGGCATCCTTGAAGGTGCCATCCGCCTGGCCGAGCGACACCAGCAGCCCGCCCACGTTCGAGCCCGCCGAGGTGGAGGTGCCGACGACGCACCCCGAGGGCAGCGGGCTGGCGTAGTGGGCCAGCTCGGCTGTCTGCGCGCCGCCCGGAATGCTGAAGGACGAGGCGCCCACCACCTGGTCGGTGCGCCCATCTCCGTTGAAGTCCGTGAACGTCACGTCCGTGCCCACGGTGCGCCCGCGCACCAGCGGCGCGGAGATGCCCTCGGCCACCATGGACGCCGCCGTGCCCAGCGTCACGTCATAGGCCCAGGCCCGGCCCGCGTTCAGCTCGTTGCCGTCCAACTGCGTGCCCGGCCCCGAGAAGCCCGGCGAGCCCACGAGCGCCACCGTCCGGCCGCCCACGCCCACCCCCGCCGCCACCGTCTCGCCAAAGCGCTCCACCGCCGAGCGCGCCGGCACCGTGGAGACGCTCCGGGTCCACTCCGCCAGCGAGGCCCCGCCGCGCGTGAAGGCCTCCAGCCGCCCGGTGAAGGCGCCCGCCTCGGACGAGGAGCGCCCCGAGAAGGCCACCACGCCCTGGCCGCCAGCGCCCGTCCACGTCGCCACTCCCACGCCCAAAACGTCCGAGCGGTTCTGGCCGTGAAGCACCGCCATCGGCCGGTTGAGCACGCTGCCCGAGGTGAGCGACGCCAGCGGGTAGGCCAGCAGCCGGCCCGCCAGGCGCAGCGTGGCGTTGTTGGGCGCGGGCGCCGAGGCGTACGGCGCGCCCAGCACCAGCTCCGCGCCGGGCTGCCCGTCCACCTCCGCCACCGTGAAGCCGCGGCCCGCGAAGATGCCGCTCGCCTCGCCGTAGATGCGGGCGAAGGCCGCGTCGCGGGTAATCTGCACCGGCGTAGTCGACGGATCCCCCGACGGCTGGAAGTCGCCCAGGTCGAAGATCAGCGCGCCGCCCGCGTCCGAGCCGGACAGCAGGCCTCCGCTGGGGCGCAGGTCCGGCGAGTCCGCCCGGTCCGCCACGGCGAGCAGCAGCGGCTTGCGGCCACCCTCCGCCGGAGCCACACCCAGGCGCCAGGTGCCCTCGTTGGTGTCCGTGGTGTTGCCCGGCATCAGGTACACGTCCGGCGTGGCGCGGAAGCGCTGCCCGTCGGCCCGGCTAAAGAACACCGACACCGCCTGCAGCACCGTGGCCTGCGTGGTGCCGTCCGCCAGGTGCCGGGACACGCGGCTGAGCGCCGCCAGGTCCATGCGCCCATCGCCGTTGAAGTCCGCCACCGTCAGCGCCCGGCCCAGGTCCGTGTTGCTGCGCGACATGGGGTTACCGGTGCGCGACAGGTCCGAGCCGCCCAGCCGGATGGAGGCCAGGTCCGGCACCGGCTGGCCCGGCGTCAGCAGGAAGATGTCCACCACGCCGCGGCGGCTCACCGTGGCCGAGGGCGCCAGGTCTCCCGCCGGCGCGCCGACGAGCAGGTCCAGGTCGCTGTCGCCGTCCACATCCGCCAGGGCCAGGCCGGTGCTGAACGCGCCGCCGCGGCCGATGCTCGTGAGCGGAGCACGCAGCGGCTCCGGCCCACCCGAGCCGAAGCGGTACAGGTACACCGCGCCCGAGTCCGCGCCCGTGATGTCCGCGCCGGGCGAGCCCACCACCAGCTCCGCCTTGCCGTCCTTGTCCAGGTCTCCCGCGGCCAGCGTGTCGCCAAAGGCCGCCGTGTCCGTCACGCCGGTGAGCACCCACGTAGGCTGCTGGGGCAGCCCCGAGGCGGTGGCCTTGAAGATGAACACCGCGCCGCCCAGCGGCCGGTTGAGATCGCTCTCGCGCTGGCCCACCGCCACGTCCTGCAGCCCGTCACCATCGAAGTCCGCGGTGACCACCGTGGCCACGTCCGACAGGCGGCCATGCGGCTGAATGGGGCGCGTCAGCTCGTCCAGCACGCGCACGGACACGCGGGCCTTGTCCCCGGTGAACGGGTCCGCCGCCTCCAGCACCACCGCGCCCTTCGCCGCCGGCTCGAGCCTCAGCCGCCCAGCCTCCAGCGTGCCGGGGCCCGACACCTTCGTCCACCTCACCCGATCACTGCCCCCCGCGGTGGCCAGCGGCGCCGACGAGCCCGCCGGCAGCGCCATGAAGGCCGGGTTGCCGCGCAGCCGCGCGGCCGGGTTCACCTCGAACTCCAGGCGGGCCACGTCTCCGGTCACCGTGTCGCGCACCTGCACCACGTCCAGGCCCGGCGACGCTCCCGCCGTGTACAGGCCCGAGGAGGACAGCGTGCTGCCCGAGGTGCTCTCCAGCTTGAACTCGGGGCTGCCCAGCAGCCCCGCGGTGGCCACCTGGAACGAGACACCCGGACGCACCATCGCCTGCGCGGGCGCCACGTCGAAGGCCGCCTCCACCTTCACCGAGGCCCGCGCGTCTCCCGGGCACTTCACGTCCTCCACCACCAGCGTGTCCGTGGAGGGGATGAGGCCCGCCACATAGCGGTCCCCGCGCATCTCTCCCTGCGAGCCACCCGGCTCGACGCGGTAGCGGTAGAAGCCGCTGCCGCCCGCGGCGGTGAGCGTCACCACGCCGGACACCCGAAGCCGCGGAGGCTCGGCGGTGAGCGTCAGCGGCGCCAGGCCGTCACACTCGTTGATGACCGGGGGATCCGGCGGCGGAGCAATGGGCTCCTCGTCCCCACAGGCCAGGGAGAACAGCGCAAGCAGGGAGGCCGCGCGAGCGGGCAGTCGAGTCATGGCAGTGAGCCTCCGGAGTGCTCAGGGCTTGGCGCCAGAGGCGGCCCAGCGCTGAATGAGGGTGATGAGCTGCGAGTCCAGGGGACCGTCCGCCGGCATGCGCTGGTCGCGCACCGCGGCGGTGATGAGGTTCGCGTTCTCCTGCCACAGCTCGTAGGTGGAGAGCTGGCGGCCGGGACCGGAGACGTGGCACTTGGCGCAGCGCGTCTCGTAGATGGGGCGAATGTCCTTCTCCCACCCGAGCACCACCGGGCCCACCGGCTGGAAGTCGAAGTGCACCTTGCGGGTGGACTCGGTGCCGTCCAGGAAGCGCGACACCACCTCCAGCGAGTTGAGGCCCGGCTCCAGCGACGCGAAGGAGAAGGCCCGCAGCGCCCCGTCCTTCTCGAGGCCGCCCAGGCTGTACTCGGGCGCCGTGGTGGCGATCTCCGCGCCGCCGATGCGGAACAGGATGGTGGGCGGCTCGCCCGGCGGAGGCACCGCGCGCACCACCAGGCTGTCCTCCACCACGCGCATGCCCTGGAACACCCCCATCACCCGCGCCACCGGAGCGCGGCTCAGCGCCACCGAGTCCGCGCCCAGCTGCACCCAGGCCACGCCGCTCTCGTCCGCCGCCAGGAAGCGGAACTCGCGCGTGTCCACGCCCGCGGCCACGCCCCACGAGTCCGCGTCCGCGTCGTACACCAGCAGCTGATCGCTGGACTTCACCCAGAGGAAGCGCCCCGCGCCCAGCAGCTGCACCGGCCGCTGGCTGAACTCCACCCGGCGCCACTCCCCGTCCTTGCGCCGCAGCAGCCGCTCCGAGGTGAGCACCCACAGCTCGGCCGGCTTGTCCTTCGCCGCGCCCAGACCGGCGATGGACACCAGCGTCTCCTTCTCGCCCAGGGGCAGCTGCGCCGGACGCACCTGGAAGGCGTTGGGCGCCGTGGCCACCGCCACGTAGAGCGCCTGATCCTTGATCAGCCACACGCCGGGCGCGGTGTCCTCGGCGGGCGCGGCCGCCAGCTCGGTGATGCCCGTGAGCGCCTCGCCGCTCACCTTGAGCGCCGCCAGCCGGCCCTCGCTCAGCCGGTACAGGCCCGAGGCGTGCGCCAGCCACACCGCGCCGTCGGCCGCCTGCACCGTGGCCACCAGCCCCGGCCCCAGCGCGTCCCGCCACGGCGGCGCAATCAACCAGCCCGCGTCCGCCAGGAACAGGCCACTGCCCGTCTCCACCAGCGCCGTGCGAGGCCCCAGCCGGAACGCCGCGTTCACCGTGCCCGGCACCACCGGGTTGCCCGGGTGGTTCTCCAGCGCGGCGCGCGAGCCGTCCAGCCGCAGCCGCACCGCCTGCCCCGCGGAGGAGGCGAACACGCCTCCGCCCGTCTGGTCCGCGAAGCCCGAGCCCGAGGCCAGCGCCACCTGCGAGCGCACCTGCGCCGCCTGGAACCGCGCCGGCTGCGGACGGTCCAGCGGCAGCGCGGAGGTGGGAGAGGATTCACCGCACGCGACGGTGAACAGCATGAGAAGGACGGGGGCAGCTACCTTCACCCCGTCCCTCTCCCGTGAGGAGAGGGGGTTGGTCGTCATCTGCTCTTGTTGGATCAGGCCAGGAGGGAGCGCAGCGGCTCCACCCGAGTGATGCTGTAGTCCAGCTTCGCCGACGCCAGCACGCTGGCGATGATGTGCTCGGGCAGGATGTTCTCGCCCGTGGGCGTGGCCTGGCCGGTGCGCAGATCGAACAGGCCCGGCGACATGCCGATGTCTCCGCTCGCCCCGTACACGTAGTTGTGCTTCACCCCCGCGCCCATCAGCATGCAGCTGTTGGACAGGTGGTGGTCCCGGCCGCCCGTGCCGTTGATCAGCGGCGTGCGCGAGAACTCGGAGAACACCATGATGGTGGTGTGGTCCATGAAGTTGCCGCCCGCCGGGTGCGCCGAGCCGCGCAGGTCATCCACCAGCGTGGCCAGCGCGTCGAAGCCGCGGCGCTGGTTGTTCGCGTGCGTCAGCTGCGTGCCGAAGTGCGTGTCCAGGCCGCCCGCCAGGTTGATGGAGACACACTGGCTGATGCCCTGCTTGAGCGCCGTGGCCACCAGCGCCGCGCGGCCCGCCTCGTTGTCGTAGGGGCCCGTGGCCGCCAGCCCGTACTTCAGCCGCAGGTCCGCGTGCTCCGGCCGCTCGAACCGGAACGTGTTGTCCAGCCGGTTGCTGAGCACCGTCTGCATCTGGTCGCGGCTGTTCTCGTACGTCTCGCCCACGCCGCGCGCGCCGTACGCCGCCGCCTCGCAGGAGATGGGCTGCCCGCGGAAGTCCAGCAGCTGCTTTTCGATTTCGCTGTCCAGCGCCCGCGTGCTGGGCGACAGCGTCAGCAGCAAGTCGTTGGAGCGGCTCACCCGCAGCGCGTTGGCGTAGCCGGGGTAGCGATCGTTGTAGGACTCGATGTTGTACGCGATGGACGGGATGGGCACCGTGGGCGCGAACTGGCCGACGATCTCCGTGGCGGTGGACGAGCCGCGCGCCGCGCTGCCGATGGGGCGCTTGCCGGTGAGGAAGTAGCGGAAGCCCACCTCGTGGCCCAGCGTTGTCATGTTGATGCCGCGCACCACCGTCATCAGGTCGAAGTGGTCCGCCAGCCGGCCCACCGCGGGCCCGAACGAGATGTTCGAGCGCACGCCGTTCTTCTCGGGCACCACCGGCATGCCGGAGAAGCGCGCGTCGTTGATGAGGTTGTAGCCCGGCAGGATACGCGTCTCGGTGATGCGCTCCGGGGTGAAGACCGTGGGGTCTCTCGGGTCGAACGCCAGCAGCTGGTCCCAGCCGCCGGAGAAGTACACGAAGACGAAGCAGCGGTCCGGCGGCGCCAGGTTGGCCGCCTGGGCGAAGGCGCGGAAGGGCACGCCACCAAAGAGGGTGGCGCCCGCGAAGCCAGCCGCCGCCTTGAGCAGGGAGCGGCGGTGAAGGTTGGGAGAGCTCGGGTTCTTCTTCATGGCAGGGGTCCCCGAATGCGTCAGTAGGTGAGGAAGCGCGAGTCCGTCATCATCGCGATGCACATGGCCGCGAAGGCGTGGTCTCGCTTCCTGATGTTCTCGGCGCGGGCGGCCGCCTGGGTGAAGAAGCCCTTCCACTTCGTCAGCTCCTCCCCGGCCAGCGGCGCACCCCAGAAGCGGGTGGACAGGTAGACCATCGTCTCGGTCACCTGCGCGTCGGTGAGCGTGGTGAGGTTACCGGCGGTGCCAATCAGCGTGGGCACCTTGCGGCTGAGCACGCGGGCATTGGGGTCCGCCACGGTCAGCTCGGCGGCGGCCTGGGACAGGCACACCTCGCGCGCTCCGTCCTCGAGGAACTTGGCGAACACCAGGTTGGGCTCGGTGTTCTCGCTGACGACGTTGGCGAAGTCCGCGCGGCCCAGCGACTGGGCCAGGTTGTCCAGCTGCGTCCACGGCCGGCCCACCGTCGTCTCGATGGACGTCTTCAGCTGCGCCACGGTGATGCGGCGCGGGGCGCGGCCCACCGAGCCGGACTGCTGCTCCGGGTCCGGCAGCGGGTGAATGGTGCCGTGGGGGTTGGGGATGGGCTCGAGCGTGCCGTCCATCGGAGGAGGCAGCGGCGTCTCCTCCGGCTTGGAGGTACAGGCAGCCGCGAGCGCGAGCAACACGAGGGCGAGGAGGCGGCGCATCAGTCGATCCTCCGGTAGGCGTCCGTCATCAGCAGCTTCTCGATGAGCGCCTTGAGGTTGTGGTTGCTGCGAGAGAAGTCCTGAGCCAGCGGCGCGAGGTACAGCCGGCTCTCCTCCGCCGACATGGGCCGGCCGAGGAACTCCGTCCAGACGCGGCGCACGGCGCAGCGCTCCAGATCGCCCGTCTGCAACATGCGCTCGACGAGCAGCTTGGGGCCCGCCTCGATGTTCGCCTCCTCGTCGGCGGTGCGGTACAGGTACGTCTTGAGCATGCCCAGCGAGTTGGCGCCGTCGCCGTCATAGGCCTGCATCACGTACTGGCTGCACTCGCCGCCGCAGTTGGTGTCACCCGCCAGGGCGCAGTCGCGGCACTTCGGATCGAACCGCGCGAAGCGCTCGGGCGTGAGGAACAGCGCGTTGCGCTCGTCGTAGCGGCCCCAGTGCGCGCCCGTGGGCTCGATGGTGGCGTGGCAGTAGTTGCAGCCGCAGCGCTTGGCCAGGTTGTTCTCGCGGTTGCAGTTGTCCTCGGGCGGAGGCAGCGGGTCGGACGAGGGGACGAACGTCTTGCAGAGGAACGCCTCGTAGAAGTGGTTCACCCGGGCGCGCTGCGTGGGGAACCGGTACAGGAACGAGGGGGTGGTGAGCACGCCCGAGTGCGAGGCGTCGCGCGTGTACTCCTTCCACGTGTCCACCTGCGCGTAGGCAATGGCGGGCAGCACGTCCAGGTGCGCGGGCGAGGTGATGGTGAAGATGCCCACGCCCTGACGCTCGCGGTACAGCTCGGACAGCGTGCCGTTGAGGAACGAGCGGCGCGTGGTGAGCAGGTTGAAGTACGGCTCGCCGCCGCGAATCACCGAGTCGGCGATCAGCTCCGGCTCCGCGTTGATGGCCTCGACGCGCGCGGTGTGCGTGGTGGCCACCTCGCAGCGGCGCATCCGCGTGCCGCAGCCGCAGCTCCGATCCCTCGAGAAGCGCGCCGTCTCGCAGGACTCCATCGTCCAGGGGTTGCTCTCGCGCTCCTGCGCCTCGATGGCGCACACGGCCACCTGCGCCGCCTGGTCCGTGGCGAAGAAGGGCGCGGGCCGCGTGACGAAGCCCTCGCGCTGGATGCAGCCGCGCTGGGGCGTGTACGCGCCCTTCACCCCGTTGCGCAGCGGCTGGTCCAGCGTGCAGCGATCCAGCCGCGTCAGCGAGGTGCCCGCGGGCGGGGCCGGGTGCACGAAGGCCACCACCCTGCCGCCCGCGTCCAGTTCCTCCTGCGTCAGCACGTTGGTGGTGCTCTTGGCCGGGTCCGGCAGGCACAGGTGCGGGTGCAGCGCGGTGCCGATGCGGCGCATGTCGCAGAAGTTCAGGTGCTTGTTGCGCGCCACCGGATCCCTGGCCGCCCACTGCTCACACGTGGTGATGGTGGTGTCGGTGAGGTTCAGCCGGCTGCAGGCATAGAAGTTGGTGTCGTAGTCGTAGCTGACCGGCAGCGGCACGCCCATGGAGTCGCGGCACACCTTGCTGGCCGGCTCCGCGTGCGGGTCCTGCCGCTGGCTGTTGCAGCTGTCCTGCTCGATGAAGGCGTCACAGTTCTGGTTGTTGGCCCCGCGCAGGCCGCTGCTGGTGTTGCCGCGCAGGCCCAGCGGGTTCTGCGCCAGGCCGGTGCCCGTCAGGCGCGAGTCTCCGTTGTCGAACACGCTGCCGGAGATGTTCGAGCGCAAGAGCGCGCGGTGGTAGCCACGCATCCGCGCGTAGAACTCCTCCGAGTTCATCATCGTGCGGATGTCCTCGGGGCTGATGGCGCCCTTGGCCTGGAAGGCCTTGTACTCCTCCACGGTGGGCGGGCGGCCGAGCAGATCCAGGGACAGCTGACGCAGGTGACGCTCCAGGGGGACTTTTGTCACGGGGCCGCACACCGCCTCCTCTTGCGCAGAGGCGGGGATTGCCAACATCAGGACAAAAGCCGCGAGAGCGGTGATGCAGCTTCGCACGCGAGGCACATGGACCTCCGGGGGGGTGCTGGATGACTCGCGGCAAGTTATGCCCGGATTTCCGATCTTTAGCTAGTAGCCTTTCACACACCGTGTAGGTGAACTCATATCCCACCTGCTCAGGAGCAGTTGCAAGTGTGCGTGGTTCCAGACATTCAAGGGCGCATGTCGAACGCGACCCCTGTTGCCACGTCTCGCATCAACGATCGGACCTTCTACGTCTTCACGGGCATTGTGTCCGTGGTGGCGCTGTCGCTGCTGGCGTATCTGCTGCTGATCCGGCGAGGTGGCGCCAGCGGTGGAGTGGACCTGCGCTTCATGCCGGCGGTAAACGCGGGGCTCAACGCGCTGGCGGCGAGCCTGCTGGTGGCCGGCTGGGTGGCCATCAAGCGCGGGGCGCGCAAGGTGCACCAGTACCTGATGATCTCCACGTTCGCGGCGTCGGCGCTGTTCCTGGTGGGCTACCTAGCCTACCACTACGTGCACGGCGACACGAGGTACGCGGGCGATGGGGCCATGCGGGTGGCGTACCTGGTGCTGCTGGCCAGCCACGTGCTGCTGTCCATGCCGGTGGTGCCCATGGCGCTGGTGTCCTTCTACTTCGCGTGGAAGAAGGACTTCCGGCGCCACCGCAAGGTGACGCGGTGGCTGGCGCCCATCTGGCTCTATGTGTCCGTCACGGGCGTGCTGGTGTTCTTCATGCTGCGCGGCAGCATGCCCGCCTCGCCTTGAGCCCTCTCAGCCCGGGCTGGGCGCCGCGGGCTGCCGCGAGTCGTGCTCACGCGGCAGCCGCACGGTGAAGGCCGTGCCGCGGCCCTCCTCGCTGCGCACGTCGATGGTGCCGCCGTGCAGCTCCACCAGCCGCAGGGTGCTGGCCAGCCCCACGCCACTGCCCTCGATGGACTCGGCCACGTTGCCGCCCCGGTGGAAGCGCTCGAAGACGCG
Source organism: Myxococcaceae bacterium (assembly GCA_035296065.1). Classification (GTDB taxonomy): domain Bacteria; phylum Myxococcota; class Myxococcia; order Myxococcales; family Myxococcaceae; genus DATHBR01. The sequence continues at coordinate 173,559 of DATHBR010000038.1, forward strand.
CGGCAGGTCCTCCGGGGGAATGCCCACCCCCGCATCCTCCACGCGCAGCAGCAGCGGGCCACCCGGGCTGGCGGAGTCCTCGAGCAGCGTCACCGTGACGAGGCCGCCCGCGGGGCTGTACTTCACGGCGTTGCTCAGCAGGTTGTCCAGCACCCGCTCCAGCGCGGCGGCGTCCCACTGGCCCTGGAAGTCCGTGCCTAGCGCTCGCAGCTGCAGGGTGTGCCGGGGACAGGTGCTCTGCAGCTCGTGCACCTTGGTGCGCGCCAGGGCGCACAGGTCCATCCGCTCACGGCGCAGCGTGGGCTCCTGGGTGCGCGTCGCCTCCAGGAAATGATCGATGAGCTCGCCCATGCGCGTGGCCGCGCGCGAGATGCTGGCCAGCCGGGCCCGCTCCGCTGGCGGCGTCTGGGGCGGCAGGCGGGAGTTCAGCAGCTGGGCGTTCAGGCTGATGATCTGCAGCGGCCCCTTGAGATCATGCGTGGCCAGGGAGAACAGCTCGTCGCGCATGGCCAGGGCCTCGCGGGCGGCCCGCTCGGCGCGCTCGGTCTGCCGGCGGCGCTGCTCCAGCGCGTGCTGCATGCGCACCGTCTCGATGGCGGCGCGCAGGCTGTGGCGCAGGCGCTCGGGGGTGAAGGCCTCCTTGATGAGGTAGTCCTGGGCGCCGGACTTCATGGCCTCCACGGCCACGCGCTCACTGCCGGTGCCGGTGAGCACCACGGCGGCCACCGCCCGGCCTTCGCACCGCTCGCGCAGCTCCTGCAGCAGCTCCACCCCATTCATGCCCGGCAGGTGGAAGTCCATCAGCACCACGTCCGGGGCGAGGTGGGCCACCTGCTCCAGCCCCGCCTCCGCGGTGGACACCTGCACCACCTCCCACCGCGTGTCCGGATCCTTCTCCAGCGCGCGGCGCACCCGGAGCTGATCCGCGTCGCTGTCATCCACCTGGAGGATCCGCACGCTCATGGAGCCGCCCCGCTCCCCAGCGTGAAGTAGAAGGTGGAGCCCTGGCCCGGCGCGGAGCTCAACCACAGCTCGCCGCCGTGTAGCCGCACCAGCCGGCGCGCGATGGCCAGCCCCATGCCGGTCCCGCCCCCATAGGCCTGCTTGGAGTGCAGGCGGCGGAACAGCTCGAAGATGGCCTCGTGGAACCGAGGGTGAATGCCGATGCCCGGATCTCTCACGTAAAAAACGTAAGGAGCCTCCGCACGCCCGGCAGCTTCGGGCCGGGGTTCACCAGGCCCGTGGAAGCCCACCTCCACCCAGCGCTCCTGGCCCTCCTGGTACTTGGCCGCGTTGGCGATCAGGTTGGCCCACACCTCCTGGATGCGGACGGCGTCACAGCGCACCTGGGGCAGGCGACGAGGCAGGCGCACCTCCACCCGGTTCTGCTGGAGCCGGGCGGACACGGAGCGCAGCGCGTCGTCCACCAGCTCCTGCATCTCCACCTCGCTCATGGCGAGCTCCACATGGCCCAGGCGGCTGTACTCGAGCAGCCCGTCCATCATCTGCGCGGAGAACGTCGCCAGCCAGCGGATGGACTCCAGGTGGCCCCGGCCCTCATCGCCCAGCTTCTCTCCATGGTCCTCGAGCAGAAACTCCGAGTACTGGCGAATGCCGCGCAGCGGCTCGTGGAGATCATGCGCCACGGTGTGGCCAAAGGCGTCCAGCTCCGCGTTGGAGCGGGCCAGGGCGGTGGCCAGGCGGTTGAGCTCCTCGGCCTGGCGCAGCACCACGCCGACGAGCGTTCCCCGGAAGCTCTCGGCCGCCTCGGCGTCCGCACGCGTCCAGGGCCGGCTGGCGCCGCGCACCGTCTCCTCCCACGCGCGGAACGAAGCACGCGGGTGCAGCCGCGCCTCACCGGGCCGGGGCTCCACCGGCTTCGCGGGGTTGCCCGCCCAGATGATGGTGCGCGCCACCTCGGGCCGGAACCAGAGGACGAAGCGCGGCGCGCTGGGCTCCAGCCGCACCGCCAACAGCCCGGAGGCCACATCCGCGCGATGGGCCATCGCGGGGCATACGGCGCCCAGCCGCTCGGTGACGAAGACCGTCTCGAAGGGCTGTGAGGCGAGCCAGGCGGCCAGCGTCTCCAGCTCGCTCAACGACGGCGTGTCACCGACGCACAGGGGGCGCTCGCCCAGCAGCAGCGCCGCGCCACCGGCGCCCGTCAGCCCGAGCAACAGCGGGCCGTGGCCAGGCAGGGCCTCTGCCAGCGTAGCCCCCTGCCCCAGCGCCACCGTGAGCCGCTGCTGGAGCGCGGCACGCCGGGCGCGCTCGGTGGCCTCGGCCGTGCGCTCCTCGGCCGACAGCCGCAGCGCCAACAGCCGGGTGAGCACCTCGCACGCCCGGCGCCGCTCGTACGGAATATGGAGGGGCGTAGGGTGGTGGCAGGCGATGAGGCCCCACAGCTTCCCGCCCTCGAGCAGCGACAGGGAGAAGGAGGCCTGCACGCCCATGTTGCCCAGGTACTCCAGGTGCACGGGAGAGACGCTGCGCAGCGCCGCGCCCGAGAGATCCAACGGCCGCCCCAGCCCTGGCAGCACCTCGGGCAGCACCGCCACGGGGCGGGCCCGCGCATCCGCGATGAGGCGCAGCGGGTTGCGCGTGTACAGGGCCCGGGCCTGGGCGGGAATGTCGCTGGCGGGGAAGTGCAGCCCCAGGAAGCTGTCCACGCCGTCGCGGCGGCTCTCGGCCAGCACCTCTCCGTGCCAGTCCGCATTGAAGCGGTACACCATCACCCGAGCGAAGCCGGTGAGCTCCCTCACCGCGTTGGCCACGGACTGGAGCAGCGCCTGGGTGCCCTCGGCCTCGGGCAGCGGAGCGATGAGCCGCCGCACCCCCTCCAGCGCGTGCTCCTCCGCGTGGGCGTCGGCATCCGCGGGCTCCAGCTCCAGCACCGTCAGCCCATCGCTCGGGTGCCACAGGGCCACCAGGTCGCGGCCCCGCAGCTCCACGCGTCCGTTGCCCCGCGGCGTGTCCAGCGGGAGCTGAACGAGCACCTCGGGTGGCAGCACGCTCTCCAGCGGCTGTCCCAGCAGCCGCGGCGGCTCACGCCCCAGCAGCGGCTCGGTGTTGGCGCTCACCGCCTCGAGGATGCGCCGAGGCCCGCGGAAGGCCAGCAGCACCCCGTGAGGCTGAATGCCCCCCAACAGGTGAATGGGCTCGCGCTCGCACTGGCTCAGGTCAAGCTCAGAGGCGGACGTCGACATCCTCTTGCTCCCGGCGCAGCCATGCCTCGAAGGCGTCGAAGGTGTCCTGCGCGGCCCGCACCACGCGCGCGTCGAAGTCCTCGGAGGCCGCGGCGGCCGCGGCCCCGCTCACCACCGCACCGAAGGCCCGCCACATGGGGCCTACCTCTTCGCCATAAGCGCGGAAGAAGGCGAAGCCTCCGGCGGCCCCTGTCGCGAAGTGGCGCTGGAGGTGGCGCAGGATGAGCTGGCCTCCCAGGGTGGAGCCCTCCAGCACGTAGAAGCAGCCCAGCGCCTCGGGCAGCCCCGTGAGCTGGGGCAGCCGCGTGGCCTGGGGCAGCCGCGCCAGTGAGGCGGCGTCATGCCCCAGCGCCTCCAGGTCCTTCACCAGCAGCGGCAGCTTCCAGCGCTCGCTGGCGCGCAGCTCTGGCGGCAGCACCGGCAGCAGGCGGGCCAGCTCCGCCTCCAGCGGAGCCCACAGGCCATGGAGCCGCTCCAGATGCTCCCGGTAGCCGTCCAACGTGAGCCCCGGCTCCAGCAGGCGGACGGTCCGCTCGGCTCGCTCGTGGTGGGGGCGCGTCTCCAACTTCAGTCGCTGTAGAAGTCCGCGGGGCTTGGGGGACAAAGCACTCCGGAACATGAACCGGCAAGAGCCGGGAGGGAACTGGCCACTTCCGCCTGAGTTAAGGCGCTAACTGATGCATGGGGCTGCTGAGGCACCGCTTCACTGCGTGTCACTGGGCACACCTCAATGCCGGGTGTGCCGGAACGAGTGAGGCCTTCCCAAGGCGCGTGAGCCCTGTCAGGTCCATGCACGGTGGGGCCAGGGAGCACACGGGTCGTGTTAGGCTCGCATGACCTGAGAGGTAGAACGGATGGACGCAACACCCTCCGGCTGGGCCCAGCCATGAGCCACCGTGGAGCGAGGCTGTGACGTTACGGGCGCCGGTGGAGGTAGCGCCCGGCACGGACGTGCGCGGCTTCGTGACGGAGGACAAACTGGGGGCGGGGGGCTTTGGCACGGTGTACCGGGGCTACCGGGAGGGGCGGCCCTACGCGCTGAAGTTCCTTCGGCACCAGGAGGTGGGGCACTGGGCGGGGCGCGAGCTGGCCAGCCTCATGAAGGTGGCGCACCCCCACGTGGTGAAGCTGGAGGGGTTCGGCTACTGGCCCGAGGACACTCGCGAGTTCGTCGTCGTCTTCATGGAGTACGTGGAGGGCAGGCGGCTGGATGTGTGGGCGCAGGAGGAGAACCCCTGCGCGCTCCAGGTGGGCCGGGTGGTGCTGGCGCTGGGCCAGGCGCTGGCGGCGCTGCACCGGGAAGGAGTGATGCACCGGGATGTGAAGGAGGCCAACATCCTGGTGAGAGAGCGGGACGGGGCGCCGGTGCTGGTGGACTTCGGGGCGGCGGGGGGCGAGGGGCTGGGCATGAGGGTGACGCGCGGGCGGATGCCGCCAGGCACCCCGTACTACCGCTCGCCCGAGGCATGGCGGTGGCTGCGCCAGCACGCGGGCGTGCCCGGGGCGCGGTACGAGGCGGGGCCGGCGGATGACCTGTACGCGCTGGGGGTGGTGCTGTACTGGCTGCTGACGGGCGCGCTGCCGGCGGAGGGCGAGAGCGAGGCGGAGCAGGCGCTGTTGACGCTGGAGCGGGTGCCGCCCGCGCCGCACGAGGTGAACGCACGGGTGCCGGAGCGGCTCAGCGTGTTGTGCATGGGCCTGTTGGCGAAGCAGCCCCAGGAGCGCTTCGGCGCCAGCGCGGCGGCCCTCTGCCAGGCCCTGGAGGCGGCGCTGAGCGGTGCGGAGGACGGGTGGAGCCAGCCGCTCGGTGAACCCCACGCGGCGGACAACGTCACCACGGCGGAGGAGCCGCGGAAGGCAGCGCATGATGGGGGCCTGGAGCGGTGGGTGAGGCAAGGGCGGCATGACGCGGGCAGGCTCCGGCGGGGAAAACGGCCCGCTGGTGAGCCACCGGGGGCCGGACCCGCGCCCAGCCATGAAGCACCGCCGCCCGCCGCTGAGCCTTTGTTGGCCCCCACGCCCCCGCTGGCGACCGCGGCCCCGGTGACACCCCCCAACGCCTCCGCGCGCAGCGCCCGGAAGCTGCTGCTGGCTGGAGTGGTCGGGCTGGTGCTCGCGGGCGCGGCGGGCTTGTGGGTGGCCTTGCCAGGGCCTCGCCCGGAGATTCAGGCGACGCGGCCCGTGCAGCCCGTGGCGTTGCAGGCCGACGCGGACGGGAAAGTAGCGCCGCCGTGGAGGCCACCAGACACTGCGGGCGGAGCGCGGGCCGGTGAGGCGGGAGGGCTCCCCGCCCAGGTGGCGCCCGCCGCGACAGAGAGCGAAGGGGCTTCCGTGAAGAATCCGAAGCAGCAGAAGAAGAAGGCCGGGGCGGTGACGAAGGTGGCGGTGACGAGTTGCCTGGTAGGGGCCGTGGGGTGCTCAGCGCCCGCGCTTCAGGTGCGGCCCGCGCCACCTCCCGAGGAGTGTCCCAAGGGAGCCGTGGAGAGCATGGCGAAGCTTGGCATCACCCCAGGCAGCGTTGGCGAAAGCGCCACCCTGGTCCCTATGGGCAGCGGGGGTGCCCGGATCATCAGCGTGAAGGAGGGGTGGACAACCATCTGGCTCTATTCCCGCTTCGAGAAGCTGCCGCAGACCACGAGGCTGTCCGGGAGGCTCACCTTCGGGGGCCGCGTCTACGGCCGCTTCACCCACGCCACCCTTCCCGAAAAGGTGGGCGGCAGCACGGTGCCGGTGTGCTTCGAGTTGTTGGATGCGGGGGATGACCGTGGCCTCGAATACCGGCCTGGCTCGACCGAGAGCGACGCGAAGGTGTACTCCTCCGGTGGCGTGAAGGCGGTGGACCGCTTCGAGTAGAGGGCCCTACCAACAGAGCCCCGGAGCATGGCCCCGACCCGCGAGAGGCATGGTAGAGGCAACGTCCGAGGGAACACCTCCCTCGCCTCACCCTGGAGGTTCTGTCCCGTGTTCCTCTCAGCCCCCATGGCCCTCGCGGCGCTCACCCTGCTCTCGCAAGCCCCAGCCGCCGCCGGGCCACCCCGGCTGCCCGAGTGCGACGAGGCGCAAGCGCGGCTCGAGTTGGCCACCGAGCCCAGTGCCCAGGTGCGCGAGGTGTGCATCAGCCCGGGGCTGACCACGACTTTCGTCTTCTTCGGAGGGGAACTCCAGCCGGAGGGCGTGGCGCTGGAGGGCGCGGGGCGCTTCACGGTGGTGGAGCCCAGCAAGCGCACCCTGTCGATGTTGCCCTCGGACAAACTGGAGCCTGGAGAGCGCCTGAAGTTGACGATGCGCTTCGCGGGAGCGGAGGCGCCCGCCATGGCCACATTCCTCCTGGTGGTGCACCCGGCCCGGGCCACGCGGCAGGTGGAGGTGTTCCGCCACCAGCGTACGCTCGCCTCGTACCAGCAGGCGGAGAAGGAGCAGGCGGAGAAGCTTCAGCAGTGCCGCGAGGAGAATGGCCGGCTGCACGCCCAAGAGGGAAAGCCCCCTGGACTGACCGGGCTCATTACCTCAGGGCGGCTGGGCAAGGAGGGAGTGGCTGCGAGGGAATTAGTCGACCACAAGCTTCAGCCGCCAGTTGCGTTGGAGGTGTGGGAAGCGTGGAGCTACCGCGCCAACGGGGTGGTGGCCGTGGAGTTCAAGCTCGCGTTTCCCGAGGGAACAACGCCCTGGGCCGCAATGGGGGCTGAGCTGGCCCGGCCCTCCCACTTACCGCTGCGCGTGCTGTCCGTCTGGCTGGAGCCGGTGCCGGAGCTTGAGCAGCCCACCGTGCGCGTCGTGGTTGAAGCGGAGGCCACTGGCGCGGAGCTTGGCGGCACCTTCAACTTGAAGTTGTGGAACGCCCCGGGCCCAGGCAGCTTCACGCTCAGCGGGGTGACGTTTCCGTGAGTGGATGATCAGAAGTGTGAGTCAGGCACGAGCGCACAGGCACAGGAGTCGCTCACGCTTCCTCGTCGGGCAGTAGCGTGCGCAGCAGTTCGTCATCGGCACTGAGTGGGCGCCAGCCGGGCGGCGGGGGCGTGGCGAGGAGTGCATCGCCCGCCCTCCTGGCGCGCTCTTTATGAGATTCCGGGGTGTAGGCGGTCCATGGGGCAAGAGCCGAGGCAACCTTGAACCGGTTTGTATCGTCCAGCACGGCCGGCCAGCCTTGAGGGAGGTTTTCGGACAGTTCGCGGACGAGCACGCCACGCACGAAGCGAGTGACCTGCTTGCGCCTTTCCGCCTCGGCGAGCAGCCCCGTCAATATCTGCACTCCGGCCACGTCCTCCCCCAACTCCTCGGCCAGTGCCACGAGCGAAGCTGTGGGACGGGCTTCAGCAAAGGAAGTGAGCGAGTCGTAGCCGCGCTCGCGGATCCGCTCATACAGGCGCACCCTCCAGTTTCCCTGCCAGGCACTCTCGTTGCCCATCGTCTTCTCCCCCGGATGAACTTCATTGGGGAATGGCGCCCTTCATATCTGGCGTCATTGTAGTCAGTCAGGCTTCCTCGTCGGGCAGGAGCGTGCGCAACAACTCGTCATCAGCACTGAGCGGGCGCCAGCCGGGCGGTGGGGGTGTGGCGAGGAGTGCATCGCCCGCCCGCCTGGCTCGCTCTTTATGAGATTCCGGGGTGTAGGCGGCCCATGAGCCAAGTGCGATCGCAACCTCCACGCGGGCCTCGTCGTCCAGCACGGCCGGCCAACCATCAGGGATGCTTTCGGACAGCATGCGGACGAGCACACCGCGCACGAAGCGTGTGACCTGCTTGCGCCGTTCCGCCTCGGCGAGCAGCCCCGTCAATATCTGCACCCCGGCCACGTCCTCACCCAGTTCCTCGGCGAGCCGATACAAAGGAGCGGTGGGGTGCGCCTCGGCGAAGGAAGTGAGCGAGTCATAACCGCGCTCGCGGATCCGCTCATGCAGGCGCACTCTCCAGTCTCCCTGCCAGGCACTCCCCTCGCTCATCGCCCTTTCCCGCGGGTAAACTTCATGGGGAGATTATACCGCTCCATCTGCGTTGCGACGAGCTTCAGGATTTCGTTCCGCGTCAACCTCCGGCCAGTCCTGGCCTCCGCGTCGCGCAGCACCTCCATGATCATCCGGTTCCATTCACCAGGCCACAGCCGCCCCAGGCGCCAGTCACCCCCGCCGTGAATCGCCTCATGCTGTGCCCGCTCCATGCGGACACAGAACTCGTCAATGTCCATGTCGCCCTTGAAGCCGCGTTTCTCGAACCAATCGCGGTGCTCATCTGGCAGCACGTGGTGCTTGGGGGCATCGGACATGCCCGCCCCGGCCCTGCCCGTCACCCGCATGCCGCCCACCTCGGGCCCCTCGCCTAGCGCCTCACGCACGCCTTTGGGCAAATCCCCGCCCCCCTGCGCCATCATCACTCCGCCCGCGTGAATGCGGACCGCGGCGCTGACGGCCGGCGCGGACAGGACGCCTGCCTGCACCAGCCTGCGCATCATCTCCACCCACTCCGCCGAGACGACCACCCGCGTGCCCGCCATCACGCCGTTGGAGCCCAGCACCAGCCCCACCCCCAGCGTGGCGGGAGCGGACGGGGGCAGCCTGGGCAACGACAGCTTCATCGCCGACAGCAGGGTCAGCGTCTCGACGAGCTGGGCGAACAT